>CP070834.1:0-56436 GCA_020341755.1 Caldifarciminota bacterium
TGATTGTACAGCGTCTCGGAATTCTCGGCGAACCAGACGAGACCGCCGTCGCCGGTATCTTTCAGGAGGAACCCTCCGTATCGCTTGGCAATCTCTGCCATTTCCTTGGCGAATTTGTATTTTATCCTCTGTTCCTTTACCGCGTTGTGCAATTTGGTCCCCATATATGAGGATCCTCTAATATCGTAAACGAGGATGGTCACGCATTTGCGGAACTGTTCCACCGCCTTCGTGATGTCTTTATTGGTTTTCTGGTCTTGTTCCTCCAGTTCCAGGATGTTTTTACCCTTCAACGATAGAATTGTCAGATGTGCAGCATCGTCGACCACCTTTTGCGGTTGTTTCGGAGCTGGTGGTAGACAGGTGACGATCTCTAAAAGAATGTGCTTGAGCGCGTGTGGAATAATAACTTCTTTCATGAAGGTATGATACACTGTTGTCAGTCCGCTGAAATCGAGTTCTACCGACAACAGACCCTTTTTCTCAAAGCTCTTCAACAGGGAAACACTACGATCCTTGCGTCGATGCAACTCTTCTAATTCAAACGTCGCAGTTTTTATGAACAGCTTCTCCTCATCTTTGTTCAACGGTCCGAAGTTATGGAAGAACAGGTACTCCTCATACAGTTCGCTGATAGACTTACGTTTGTTAAATACCCGTTTCTCGGCACTATAGCGGTAGTCTTCTGACTGCTGCAGCTGACGCTTTATTTCATTCCAGCGTTTTTCATATTCCTTAAGATGATAGATATTACCAAGAAACAATCTGTCCAGACGTGAAAAAAGATTCGATGTCTTCTGCGTTATCGTACTTATATCGCTCCCTGCGGCCACATCATTCTCAATGATCTCTTTCAAGCCCCTATCTGCATCGAGGTATAATTCCTGCAGCTGTTCCTTCAGCCTCAAACTGTACAGGTCTATATTCTTCAGCTCCTCCTCGAGTTTCTGTGTTACCTCACGCATTCGCGAGGCGATCTTCTTGATCAGGCGGACGAGCGATCCGTCTGAAAGATATTCCATGAACACAGCAGGTATCTGCTTTACCGCATCTTCCATATTGATAAAACTGATCTGATCGATGTTGTTTAGCTGATCGCCCAACAGGTGTTCTGTGCGGGCGTGCATACAGCTCCTGTGCAGCGCAAGGAATATTTCTGGAGTGAAAGAGATTTCCTTCATTTCCTTTCGGTAATCATGTATATAGGGGTGATCGCCTTTGTTCTCGATAATCCTTACTATCTCCGGAGGACACTTTTTTACCAGCTCTTCTGAAACGGGAAGCCCCATCTTTTTATGTCCGAGATAGACAGCCAGTTCATGCCCCGTATACTCTGTCAATCTTCGACCAAGCCAGACAATCAAATGTTTTCTGTTCTCAATGCTCCTGAGATGCGTTACCGGAATACCGAGTACATTGAATCCTTTCTTAATAGCACGCATAGTACGTGCATACACCTCTGGATTGCTGAACCGATCCCGGAGCAATTGCGCATAGCGGCTCTTTGCTTCAATATAATGCTGCATTTCACTGTATGTGTACTTGTTCACTTAAGGGTCTCCGTTGTGATCTCAAACAGGAATTTACCCCGGCCACCTTTACTGTCCTTTATTTCACCGGTTTCATCTATTTCCAGGTCGTACATGCCCAGCATGATCTTCAAACTCCCCGCGCGCGTGTACTCCTGTCCTATCTGACTCACAAATATTTTGTACAGATCGAGGATAAATCCCCGTCTGGAGAATTTCTGGTTGATCCAGTACTCGAGCCCCTGTTCCACATCAAGCAACAGCGGATCTATGCTCAGACCGGCATCGCTCAGGAATGAAAATTTGTTGACGTTCAGCAGAAGATTGTACACCGTTGCGTCATCGCACATTACGGTCGATTTTGATTTTGCCTTCACCTTCGAATAGAAATTCGCTTCCCTGACGAGCATGCCCGTCAGATCGAGCTCTTCAAAAGCATTTTTCTCTAAATATAACTCTTTTGGGTATACACCTGATGCAATACCTACTCCGATCTGGAAAATCGATTGGTATGCCGGTGGAAGGGTCGCATACGTTGCTCCCTCAAAACTAATCTTTCGCTCCTCACCCTCACGGAACCAGTCCTTGTATCTATCGATGTTATCCTGAACGAATGCCCGTGCCTGTTTCACCATTTCGATCCCGCTTCGCACTGCGTTAAGGGCACTTCCCGGTTTCAGTTCGGACGTTTCACCCCGCTTTATCTCATTGTGGTTCGCTGTGAACAGAACGATTCCGCCGTCACCGGTATCTTTTATTGGAATACCACCATACTTCTCTACTGCCGAAAGCATTGACTCCTGGAAGAAATTCCTTATTTCACTCTCGACCTTTGCATCTCTCAGCTTCGTACCCATGAATGTTGAACCACGGATGTCATAAATGAGGACCGAGACGAGATCCTTGTAACGGTTAACCGTGAGTTCGGAAACCTTGTGAGGAGTATCAATGACCTTAACGTCTTTTTCGATAACATTTACACGCCCGGCAAGGGCCTCCTCGGCGACATAGCGCACGCTGTCCTGCGAAACGACACCTGAAAGTTTTGGATAATACTCAACAAGTTCCTCCATAAGCAATGTTCTGATGAGAGGTCGTATCACACGTTGGGTAATACTTCGGAATGTTTCCATGATCAATCGTGTATCATAACGATCTTTCAAGAACCCGGTCACCCGGTACTTGTATAATACGTCGGTCCCGTGCTTTTCTGCTTTGATCTCCGACATGACATTTTTTACGAGAACCTGCATCTGTTCATCGGTGACGGTCAGGTCAGGATTATGCAACAAAATGATAAAAGGATCCCATTCATTTTTCACGACGAACTGCAGTAGATCGGTTGTTTTAAAATCCACGATCGCCTTCAACTCTTTCTCTTTATTTACGTAATCAAGATACTGATTCCTCAGAATACGCAGATCGTACCCGTTCGTGATAAGATTGCGTCGCAGATTTTTAATTTTATTATCGATCGCTGTTTCATTCGAAAATTTTTCCACCAGAATCGTGAGCTGTTCCTTCATTGATTCGGTGACATCTTTCGTTTTCTGCTTTATCGCACGCATCTGCTGTTCAACGGATTCCTTTCGCTGCACGATATCGCTGAGCATTTCCCGTGCTCTCACTCTCAAAAGATTGAGAACTTCTTCGAGTGTCTTCTCGTCAGGAAAGAAAAAGTGAGACCGGAAGACATCGAGAATTGCTGCCTTGCTCAAAAGCGGCACCCGCTCAATGCTATTTATCACGGTTGTCTTTGTGTCGGTATAGTACGTAGTCATAATGGCTTTTGCTACCGCCGTATAAAGGGCGCCCGGCAATCCCTTGTCGAGAAAGGATTTCGCCAGAAGGCGCATCGTCTCGGAATAACCGCAGCGCGGTATGAAGGGTATTTTTTCATAGCTGTTACTGATGAGTTCATCGACAGCGGCATTATCTTTGGAACTGGCATGCCTGAGGTAACTGAATAGCTGGTTCACGACCACCCCGAAGCGCTCTGCTATAACGATCTTCCGATCGATCGGATCGCTCACGATGTGCTGGGTGATAAGATCTCGTATGAGTTTGCGGGTCACGATCTCAAAAATGATCATCCGGTCGGTAATGCCCTCCACGAATCTCTGATAGATCTCGGATAATTGTGAACTGTACCGTTCAAAAAAACTTTCCCATTGGTCTACCGAGCACTCATCGGATATAAAACTTCTGTACTGCGCGACGAATTCCTGCTGAAGCGCAAAAATCTTGCGTCCAAGAAAAACCAATTCCTTGCCGCCGCGTTCACTCACCCGTGCGATAAAACCGTCACTCTTTGAGATGTTCCGTAGAATAGCGACATATCGGTTGAAGGTCTTTGTATCCCGGTAGGTCTCTGTCATCTGCCGGTAGTATGGTGTATCGAGTATCAGGATGTCTTCGAATTCAGTTCTTCGCATTATATTTCCTTTTTGCGGCAAGATGCTCCTGAAAGGTCTCAGAGAAATGGTGTCGGCCGTTCCCCATCGAAACGAAATAGAGATAATCTGCTTCTGCCGGGTTCACGACCGCCCTGATTGAACTTTCTCCTGGAGAGCAGATCGGTCCCGGAGGTAAACCTGTATGCAGGTATGTATTGTACGGCGAGTCGAGTTTAAGGTCTCGCTCAAGTAGCCGCTGTTTGGAATGGTACTTCTCGAAATCCAGCAACTTGAGGGCATACAGTATCGTTGCGCACGACTCCAGCGGTCTGTCCTTCACGAGCCGGTTAATGAAGACCCTGGCGATAAGCGCTCGTTCCTCATCGACCTGCGCCTCTTTCTCAACCAACGATGCGAGGGTCACTACGGAAAAAAGACTGTCAGGTTCATCGAAAGATAGATCTCCACAGTGCCGCTTAAAGTTACTGACAAATGCCTTCACGACATCGCTGTCATTCTGACGATGACTGAAACTATAGGTATCGGGGAACAGATAACCCTCGAGTGATGCGGCGGGTACGCCGAGTTCCTGTGCAAACACAGGATTTGTGCACAGCGATAAGAATGTCTCCCGATCGATAATTCCTTCGACGGCAAGAATATCGGCAACCTGATGCATGGTCAATCCTTCAGGGATGGTCACCATAATATCGGAACGTCCGCCGCGCGTCAGGTGGGATATCACGTACAGGGGATTTCTATACGTATCGAGTTCATACATCCCTGATTTTAATTTCTTTTCATTACCGGTAAGCCGGAGCCAGAAAAGGAACTCATCACGGTCCCTGACAGCGTGTTGTGAAGACAGGTAATCGGTTATTTCCTTTGCACTGGCACCCTCGGGTATTGTTACCGCCGTCCTTCCGACCCGTATCGGTTGCCACCACACGATCAAAATGATCAGGAGTACGCCGAGGGCAATGAGTTGTTTCATGATACCTGACACTTTTTTTTCAAATACTCATCGAGCATGATACAGGCGGCGACCTGGTCGACCGTGTCCTTGTGTCGGCGAATGCCCATAGTCTTAAGAGTAGTATGAGCATATTTACTCGTTAATCGCTCATCCCACAATTCTATAGTGACCTTGACCTTTTTCTTCAACTGTTTGATAAACCGTTCAATTTCATGTGTCATCTCTGTCGGCATACCGTCTAATGAACAGGGATAACCAACAATTACACGATGTATGTCCAGTTCTTTGATCAAACCGCTCAATCGCTGCACCACCTGATGGCGCGAGATAACCTTAAGTGTAGAAAGTGGCTGCGAGATAGTGCATTGTGGGTCAGTGACTGCTATTCCGACCCGTTTTCTGCCATAATCAACCGCCATTATTCTCATATTTCTCCATGATGTTGTGCCACACGTGCACAAAGAGAATTATAGTGAAATAAAAATATTTGTCAAGAATTAGTACCATAAAACCCTGCAGACAGCCACGAAATCACGACCTTGTGGACAATTCTCACCCCGTGCCCTGTACCGTTGACTTTACACAACATATCAATACAATCTCCCATGGGTTATCTCCGATTAATCCGCCCGGTCAACTGCATCATCGCATTCAGCGCCGTCTATGTCGGTGCCTGGATTGGAAAATCCGTTATCTTCAACTTCCAGTTGCTCTGTGCCGGGACGGCGGCATTTCTGGTCTGTGCTTTCGGCAACATCGTGAACGACCTCAAAGATATCGAGATCGATAGGATCAATAATCCCCACCGACCACTGCCTTCGGGTTCAGCCAGCAAGACAATGACGATACTACTTGCCGTTTTTCTCTTTTTTGCCGCCAGCACATGCTCTTTCAGCCTCGGGTTGTATCCATCACTCCTGGTGATCGGAGCGCTGATCATGCTGCTCGCCTATGCTTACTCTTTTAAAAAGACCGTGTTGGGGAATTTTGTGGTTGCCCTGGTCAGCGGATTGAGTTTTATCCTGGGGGGGATCATTACCCATAATCCTGTATGCCTGGTTCCCTTTATTTTTTCTTTTTTCATACACATACCGCGCGAGATACTGAAGGATGTCATGGACATGGAAGGTGACCGAGCAGGTGGTGTTTTATCCGTTCCGATCATATACGGTACGGTACCCTCTTTCCGCATCAGTGCGCTGCTTTTATGCAGCCTTTGCATCTTAGTACCGGTACCATTTTTCATGAACCTGCTCGGCAGTATGTATCTCACCTTCATGGTCATCGGTGCATACCCGATTTTGATCTTCCTGATCGTTCAACTCTTAAAGAATCCCCAGCACAAAGATCTCCTGAGGTTCAGTTCACTCTTAAAACTGGTCATGATCATCGGTCTCGTCGGGATGATAGTGTGATAGTATTAGCCATCATCCTCGGCATACTGCAAGGACTGACCGAATTTCTGCCGATATCGAGTTCCGGTCATCTCGCCATACTGGAACATTATTTCGGTGTTGCCGAACCCGTCACCCTGGCTGTATTTCTTCATTTTGGCACGTTCCTGGCAACACTCGTTTACTTTTCCCGTCCTATCCGGGATCTCATGCGAGGCATGGTGAGGCGTGACCGACAGAGCATTGGATACATAAGAAATATCTGCATCGGAACAATCCCCATCGTTATTTTTGCATTCCTGTTCAAGAGGTATATTGAACAGTCCTTCACCAATCTAACGCTCGTTGCCTTGCTTCTCGGTATCACCGGAGCAATCCTTATCCTCACGGGCGTGGTTGTCAGAGGGACTAAAAAGATTACCCTAGTGTCGGCTGTCCTTATTGGCGTGAGCCAGATGTTCGCGGTATTCCCTGGTATATCCAGATCAGGCGTAACGATCGCCAGCGGTCTTTTCCTCAAGGTGAAACCGGATAAGGTATTTACCTTTTCTTTCCTCCTTTCACTGCCGGCAATAGCCGGAGCGTTCTTTCTGGAAGCAGTGTCGATATCCTCGCTCGAAAATATTCCGAGTCTTTTTATCGGTATGGTCTTCAGTTTTCTTTCAGGTCTTGTTGCACTGAAAATATTACGATTACTCGTTGAAAAGTATTTCCACCTGTTCGGTATTTACTGTTTGGTGATCAGCCTTATCATCTATTTAGCACAATGAAGGTATACCTTATTACTCTCATCCCGTTTGTGCTGTCACTGGTCACCAGCGACGCTTCAGTACGCAGACAGGGGAATCTCGTGATCGATAACATTCCCGGGATACCGGATGACCTCGCGCATAGGTTACGTGGGTACGAAAATGCACGCTATGCCCATTTCTGCGATTGGTTTCATGACGGAGGCATCCTGATACGAACCCGTTTTGCGGACGTTGCGCAGTTGCACCGGGTCGATATACCTGGTGGCATGCGCCGGCAACTGACATTTTCCGAGGATGCAACCGGTTATGGGCAGATATGTCCGGATCGTAAAACGTCATTCCTCTTGTTCACCAGGGATTCAGCCGGCAATGAGAAACACCAGATTTTCAAGTACAATTATCACAGCGGTGCAGAAACCATGCTGACCGATGGACGATCAAAACACATGGCGGTGGTCTGGACGAACTCGGGAACTTCCTTTGCATTTGCCAGCACCATGAGAAATGGTAAGGATTTTGACATATACACTGGGACCCTGACGGGTAGGCAGAGTTTTATCCGGGTCCTCCAGAATGAGGGATACTGGTATCCGATGGATTTTTCCCCGGATGACCGGCGGTTGCTCATCAAACAGTACCTTTCGTCTGATGAATCATATTTATACATACTTGATCTCGCGACCCGCGTACTCGACCAGGTCAATCCGACCGACCAGACAGTTTCGTACGGTCAGACACAATGGACACCGGACGGCAAGGGCATATATTATATTTCAGATCAATTCAGTGAATTCCGACAATTGATATACTACGACATCGCAACGAAACAAAATAAGGTTCTCACCGAGCAGATACCGTGGGATATAACCGAATTCGATATTGCCCCCTCAGGTGCAATCGCCCTGCTCAGCCGCGAGGAATTCAGGAGCAAACTGTATTTTCTTGATGCAGAGAGCGGCGCCCTCACTTCAGCACAGATGCCATACGGTATGATCACCGATGTGTCGTTCAGCCGGGATGGAAACCTCCTCGCCCTGCGTCTGAATACACCGACTTCACCGAGTGACGTCTTTGCCCTGAACCTGAAGAATAAAGCTTTTATCCGATGGACATACAGTGAAATCGGACAGATCGATACGACACGGTGCGGTGTCGCGGAGCTCATCTATTATCCGACGTTCGACTCCGCAGAGGGCAGCGCTCGTATGATCCCTGCACTGTACTATGTTCCCACCGATGCACATCCCCCTCATCCCGTCATCGTCTTCTGTCACGGAGGACCGGCATCACAAGCGAATCCATGGTTCTCGCCACTCTTACAGTACTACTTGATCGAGATGGGCATTGCCCTTATCCGACCTAATATACGGGGATCGACGGGTATGGGAAAGACCTTCATGAACCTTGATGATGGCTACCTGCGGGAAGACGCAGTGCGTGATATCGGCACGCTCATCGACTGGATCCAGCAGCAGCCTGAACTCGATGCATCGCGTATCGCCATTGCCGGCGGATCATATGGCGGTTATATGGTGCTGGCATCGCTCATTCATCACGGCGATCGCCTGCGCTGCGGCATATCATCGTCCGGGATCAGCAACTTTGTCACCTTTCTGGAAAATACCGGCGCATACCGGCAGGACTTGAGGCGCAGCGAGTACGGCGATGAACGGGACCCGGCAATGCGCGAGTTCCTGACGAACATCTCACCGCTCACGAATGCACACAACATCACACGACCGCTCTTCGTCGCACAGGGACTGAACGATCCGCGTGTCCCGGTATCAGAAGCCGAGCAGATAGTTCAGGCGGTCCGCAAAAACGGGATCGATGTATGGTATCTACTCGCCGAAGATGAAGGACATGGCTTCAGCAAGAAACCGAACCGGGAATTCCTGCACCAGGCGGAAATCTTATTTTTACAGAGACACCTGCTCGAATGACATCGTTGTTCATAGCACAGTGTTCGGGCACGATCACACACTTCTGTAAGGAGGTTATATGAAAATATTGATCGGCTATTACTCACGATCGGGTCATACAAAAAAAATGGCGGACGCGATCGCCCGGGGTGTTAAAAAAGAGAATATCACGGTCGCGGTCAAGACATTCGACCGTATCACCGTCGATGAGCTGCTTGATTACGAGGCGATCATTTTCGGCTCACCTACGTACTATGGTCTCATGGCTGCCGAGGTGAAGCGATTATTCGATGAGAGCGTAAAAATCCATGGCAAGCTTTCCGGGAAAGTCGGCGGCGCCTTCTCATCGAGCGGCATGATGGGCGGCGGCGGTGAAACGACGATCATGAGTATTTTAGAGGCATTTATGGTACATGGTATGATCATCGTCGGTGATGCTCGGCTTCAGCATATGGGACCGCTGGCGATCGGGGATCCAGACGGGAATGCGATCGATACCTGTGAAAAATACGGGCAGAAGATCGCCGAACTGGCAAAAAAGGTCTTCACGGAGTAAGTATCCTGTATCAATCCTGTAAAACGGGATATCCTACCGACTGGGCAAGGATTATTTTCTGATCGGTCTTCAGCGCCAATTTCTCGGCGAGCATGTCGCGATCCACAAGCCCGCGCACGACCGTAGCCAGTCCCTCTGATGCACAGAAAAGATACACGTTCTGGCTGATAAAACCGGCATCGGCTGCCGAGTAGAATGTTTTCTGATCCTCTGCCGCACCATGCATACGAGAAAAATCGGCAATATACACGAGATTGACCGGTACCTTCGCCACGAAAGACTGCGAACCCGTACAGGACCGTATATCCTCGGCAAGTATCGGCACCAGCACATGTTCGGCGGCATCGTAGAAATAGCAGCCCCTTTCCAGGCAGACATAGATATCTATTTCCTGCCAGTTCCGCGCCGACGGAGCCGTACGTTTGCCAGACTCTGACCGGTTCACGCCAAAGGCTGCCCAGAGCAAGTTTGACAATACCTGGTCTGATAACGTGTCCTCACGGAACGATCTCGTCGATCTTCGTTCGTTCAACACCTCCATCAATGGTCTGCCGCCCGTGTTCTCGGGTGCTGGAAGATAGAGTGTGTCCAGGTCCGTTGAGGTAAGCATCATGGGTACTGCCAATCCCCATATGCATAATACCCCGAGCCGTACCAAACAAGTTCTAGAGTTCATTGTGTTCCTCCTTGTGTCCGCTACCGTAATGCTTACAGCTTACGGTGAACGATATATGCCGCTGTATTTTTGTAGACGGTCTGCTCAAGCAGCGACCATCCTCCGGCAGTATAGAACGGAATATGCCGGTGGTTCAGCGTGTACAGGTATAATCGATCGAGACCGAGCTTTTGTGCTTGTTCGATGCCCCTATCCACCAACACCCTTCCGACTCCCTGGACTCGACAGTGTGCACACACGTACAACGATGCAAGCCACGGTGAATACTGAGGCCTGGTATCCATATCGTGTATTTTTAGACTCACCGTGCCTATAACCTGACTCTTATCGAGTGCCACGAGGGCCAGTGGCAGAACGGTTTTGTGTGTTCGAGCCCTGAACCGGTCCTCGATATCCTGGACCGTCAATTCAGGATAGAACCATCCCCATTCACGATGAAACCACTTCGCGATCGCGGATATCTGGTCTTGATGATCTTTCAAGAAACCTATTTCCATAGTATTGAGTTACTGTTAACAGATTGTATGCACTCGCGTATAGGTGTCAACCGGACACTATGATGTCTGCACATACATTCGACCCTTGACAATGTCCGCTGCGTCATTATAATGCAGGGTCATGAATAGAACAGAAAATCGTTATTCAGTGTCAAACGTTATTGTGATCCTCAACGAGGGCCGAATGCCGCCCTGGTAAACAGGTTTGTACAGGCAAAGGCCCATCATGATAATGATGGGTCTTTTTTTTTACCCACCCATACGGTGGAAAGGAGAATACTATGAAAGATCAAACGTGGGACGACCGGTTCACTGCCGAGGGTATACCCATGACCGCTCCGACTAACGCGGGCATGACAGGATCCCAGGTCTGGCAGTATGAACATCAAAAATGGAAAGACGGTCGCGATCGAAACAAAACCGAACCGCAGATGGCATGCCGTTCGTCTTAAGGACGATAGGTGCTACTATATGGTCACGACCTTCTCGATGAGGGCTGCCAGCGGGTATTGTGTGCATCTGGGATGCAGCAGATTACAGTCCCATTGCCCGCTGTATCAATACGACCGGTATTGAACCGAAGCTGAGCAGTTCATCATGGAAGTCTCTCAGCCTGAATGCTGTGCCCGCCTTCTTTTGGTATGCGCTGCGCAGCGCCAGGATCTGTTTCTTGCCAATCACATAACTCAACGGTTGAGTGGGGCTGAGCGTGTACCTGGTAACCTCTTTTTCCGCATGCACAGGTTCTACCAGTGCATCCCGCACCAGGAAATCAACTGCCTGCTGATAGCTCATGGTCCTGGTATGCAGCCCGACGTCTATGAGCACCCGGCAGGCTCGCCATAATTCTGCTAACCATTTCATGAACACGATCCTCGGATCAGTGTAGTAACCGGCCTCATACATCATCTCCTCACAGTATAATGCCCACCCCTCCACGAACACCGTCGTCCGTAGCAGTTTGCGCAGCATGCTCCCTGCCCGGCTGGCATGGGTCAGCTGAAGATGATGTCCCGGGTATCCTTCATGTAGTGCGATGATCGGTATCTTATATTTGCTATGCCCCTGTAATTGTTTTTCTTTCTGCTCGTCGGTCAGTCTTCTGCCGATTGGTGTAACGTAGAAAAATCCCACCTGCTCCTCTTCCAGAGGCGCGACCGGCATATATGCCGCAAATGGCAGCAAGGATCTCTGGAACAGGGGTGTCGGTACGACCCGCAGGGTCTCATTCGGAGGTATGGCAACGAGCTTCTGGTCCTTCACGAACCTTTTGACCTTTTTCATCTCACGCCGGTACGCCGTGGTGAGCTGCCCCTGCTCAGGATGCTGTTTCTTGAGATCTGCGGCAACCGCCTTCCATGATTTCTTCTTATGTATGGTGCGGGCGAGTTGCTTTAACTCGCGCTGTGCGTTTCTCTTCGCAGCTTTGCCGATGTCGGCGATATCATGCATCCCATACGGAAGCATGTGATCGTTCTTCAGCATGAAATCGAAAAGACGCGCTCCGATCGCGAAACCGCGCCTTTGCGTTCTTATCTTTGTACTCAAGAATTGTGCGTAGCCGTCAAACGCCGAGAGCAGTTTCGGCCGTATTCTATCCAGGTCTTTACCGATACACGGCACCGTGCTGGCGATCCGTGTGATCATGTGCTGGGAGAAATGCACAGCACTGCCTGTCTGCTCCAGCGCTACTCGTGTGAATACGGCGGGTGATTCTTCAAGACTATGCTGTGCCGTCCGCAGCAAACCGGGTATTTTTTTCGCTCTCTGCAAAAAGGCTTCTGCCCGTTGCTCGACGGGTGCGTAATCGCGGTACAACAGTGTGTACAAACCGTGCATACACAGCCTGATGTACCGGACAGGATTTGTCTGCCATGGTCGGAGTGCCTCTTCGGTTCGGATGTCACTCTGTAGGGCACCCACTATGAGCTGCAGATCAATGTGCTCATCATCCGTCAGGGTTTCCTGTGCGATATCCTGGAGTTGCCGCAAGAAATCCTTGCGCTGACCGTGCCTTTCCAGTATTGAATCAAGATCGACAGTGTCCAATTCATGATCATAGAGGTGACAGCCAACGTGGGTTGCCTGGACGGGTGAACTCCTCAATATGAATTTTACGATTTTATCGGCAAGGTGTTTGAATGTTTTCAATCAGGACCTGCCGTTCATCACGGGACATCTTTTGGGGGACCCAGGGCATCGAGTTCGCGAAGTTGTTCCGGTGTCAACCCTTCGGGCTCATACCCGGCACGGCGGCAGATAAAGAAGATCTCCGCGGCTTTTTCAGCGCAAGCGATGATATCGAATGCTTCATGCACATCACGCCCCCATGCTACACAACCGTGTTTTTCCCAAATAATCAATGGCTGGTCGGTGAAGACTCTTTGGGTAGCGCACGCTAACTCCTGCGTGCCCGGACATGTGTAGGGCACATACCCGATGCCGGTCGGTGCCACAATCTTCATTTCCGGATACATAGACCACAACAGTTTATTGAGGGGTTCAGGTGTGGTATAGCGGGCTATCTGGGTCAATGCCACCAGATGCGGAGGATGTACATGTACTACGGCCCGCGCATCCAGGGACTGCTGTACGAAAACTGCATGCATGCCAAGATGTGCACCGATTTCCGAGGTTACACGGCTCTCCTCGCCTCCCCGGAGTATATAATATTCCTCTCCTGAGGCGGCAATGCAGATAAGAAGCAGGGCTTCATCCGGACGATGGGCGAGTTCCCGGAATCGTGCTCCGTGAGCAGTGACAAAGAAGTACCGATGCGCAAGGACACCAAAGGCATGATCCAGAGATGTCTTCCTGTATTCTTGAAGGCGGTCAGGTTCATTGATTAAAAGTCGGGTCACGTCAACCGAGATATTGCCGGCACTGCTTTCTGCCCACCCGCGTTCCCAGAGACAGTATGCGGTTTCTGCAATCGCATCTGCTTCGTTGCGCAGGGCGGTACTCAGACTGAACCGCTTTGAATCACTGTCAGGCACCCGATGCATATCAGAGACCTACTTGTCCACCGTCATCGTATCAGCCCTTTTCTGGTCCCAGAATACCGTAAACGCATGATTCGTATTCGATCCTCTCGCCTCGGTACATACGCAGAGACGGTTGCGTATACAGAAATCCATTACCCAGCATGACATCGACTGCGCGGCGTGCGACACCAGGAACACCGACTACGACCCGTTCATGCGCGGCGCGACTGAGCAACCGACGCACGAGCTCATCAGCATAGGTGTCATCTTCAGCGACGAGGGGTCCTATCATAGAGAACCCGCCCTCTCGCTGCCTGATCAGACCGTAACCGCGTATTCCCTCATCATATACCGCACAGATACCTTCAGAATATTCCTGCAACAATCGATATAGCACGGCACTGCGCTCTATGCCGGTTTTCGCCAGGTCGAATCTCACTATCTCCGGTATATCCACCGGAGGGAACGGTGCTGCAGCACTATTCCGGTGCTCGTCGATACTCATACGGTACGACAGATACTTATCTTTGAATCCCAGTTTCCGGTACATCAGTACTGCAGCGATTACACCATCGAGTTCAATGGTCGTGATATTTTTTTTATCGAGATATTGGATCGCAGTTTGCATAAGCATGCGACCAACGTCTCGACCTCGTGCTTCCCGTTTCACGATCAAGCAGCCGATGAATGCATGCGTACCGTACGATGCGGTGCACACCATGCCAACGCGTACTCCCTCACGACGTGCAATAAAACATCCCTCAGGATCGAGTGCCACGAGCCTTTGGAAATCAACATCATAAAATCCCCAGCCTTCAGCAGTACTGAGATCCGCAGCAAAGCGCACATCATTATCGGTCATACATTCCACCCCGATCATTACTCACGCCCCGTCAACACAGTCAATGTCATACTATAGAAATATTGAAGAACTGCCCCGCCACGTCGTGGTTTTCTTTTAAACTGTTTGTGTAAGATTTCACGCTCGCGGTACATGACATGGGGAGAGCAAGTGGCAAACCGGCTACTTCGACCGGCGCTTTGCCGGCTGCAGTATCATGACAAATCCGACCACGGACAGCAATCCACCCAGAATACCAATAATTATGAACGGCACATCATTTTTCGGTGTTTGCGAATAATTTTCTATGTTGTAATCGTGGATGGCATTGGTCTGCCGAACACCCCAGATAAATAATATGATGCTCACGATAATAATGATGAATCCCAGTATTTTCATGCAACCTCCTTTGACCGGACATGATTATTCTATAATCGTGCGGTTGAAAGTCAAGGGCGGCGGCACACACCTTGACCTGCAGCACTTTATGGCTATAATAAAAGCTGGAACTCCTATGGCGAAAATGAAAGCCGTGGTCAAAACTAAGCGTGCCCCAGGCGCAGAATTATGCGATATCGACATACCACGACCAGGACCGAATGAAATCCTGGTCAAGGTGCTTGCGACGTCGATCTGCGGCACGGACCTGCACATATTTCTATGGAACGAATGGGCAGACCACCGCATTCACAGGATCCCCCAGATCATGGGACATGAAGTATGCGGTCAAGTACTCGATATCGGAGATCAGGTAAAACATATAAAAAAAGACGATATAATCTCGGCAGAAACACATATTGCATGCGGTCATTGTTATCTCTGTCAGACCGGCAATGGTCATATTTGCATCAACGGCAGTATATTCGGGGTCGATATCGACGGTGTATTCGCTGAATACGCCGTGGTACCAGCCAATAATGCCTGGCTCATCGATGCGAACATTCCCCGGGATTACGGCTCTATAATGGAACCCCTGGGCAATGCCGTGCATACCACACTTGCCGGTAATATTGCGGCACAAACCGTACTCGTTACCGGCTGTGGTCCTATCGGCATCATGAGCATCGCGGTCGCACGGGCATGCGGAGCAACAACCATTATCGCCACCGAGATCAATGAGTTTCGCAAACAACTCGCCCGGCAGGCTGGTGCTGACCTGGTCCTCGACCCTACCGCCGACGATGTCGCCAAACAGATAAAACTGGCGACCGATGGCCTGGGCGTCGATGTCGTTATCGAGATGTCGGGTAATCCTTCGGCAATCCGACAGGGGCTGGATGCGATACGACCGGGCGGTCGGTTTTCCATTCTCGGTATTCCTGACAAACCGCTCGAGATCGATTGGGGCCCGAACATCATCTTTAAATATATAACGGTGCAGGGTATTAACGGTCGACTCATGTTTTCAACATGGCATCAAACCGCCCGTCTTTTACGTTCGGGTAGACTCGACCTGGAACCGATAATCACCCATCGCTTCCGCCTCGAGGAATTCGAAAAAGGCATGGACCTCATGAAATCCGGGAACTGCGGCAAGATTTTGCTCTATCCTCATGAGAATGTACCTTGAGCAGGTATGATAAAAGGGATTGGAATCGATATTGTTGACCGCATCCGTTTTGAAAACGTGTCGGACCGACCGCGAATCTTTAAAGAATTATTCACAGAAAAAGAACTGCAGGAAGGCTATGCTTTTCATGATCCATCACACTGGGCCGGATGTTTTGCCCTAAAGGAGGCAGTCATGAAAGCCTTCTGTGTCGGGCTCCACATGGGATCATACTGGCATGACATAGAAATTCTGCACGACGGGATCACGGTATCGGGGATATTCAATCCCTGCCGGGACAGGAAGGCGACCGTACGTGCGTCCCAGACACGTTCAAGGCAGTATGCACTTGGCCTTGTGCTACTACAGGAGTGAAAGGAAAACATCATGGGTAATATCGGCAATTATGACGAAAAATATTCCTCGTTTAGATGGAAAATGTCAGAACAAGAACTTTCCTACGGTAAAGACGGTATGTTCAACCTGGCGTATTACTGTTCAGATCTGATCTGTGAACGTGGTCACGGTGACAAACTCGCTTTCCTATGGCAGGGATTCAAGGGCGAAAAAAAAGAATATACCTATCATGACCTGTCGGTCGCTTCAAACACGATAGCACAGTATCTTGCCGGGCACGGCATGAAACCGCAGGACCGCGTATGCCTGTTCATGGATAAGATCCCTGAACTCTACATTTCCTTTCTCGGTGTACTCAAGATGGGCGGCATTGTCCAGCCGCTGTTCTCCGCTTTTGGTGAGGATGCGCTTTTTACCCGGCTCGAGGATGCACAGACACGGGCGATCTTCACGACCATGAAACATGTCCGCAAAATTAGGCGGATCCGGGATAAACTTCCGGATCTCCAGTTTGTCTTTGTCGTCAATGCCGGCGATAAGAAATTAGAAAAAGGTGAGTATGCATTCTCTCTTGCCGGTATACCCCGGGTCGATACCTTCGACATCTACAAAGCAGACCCCGAAGCACCGTCGGTCCTGCATTACACCTCGGGAACGACGGGCAAGCCGAAAGGTGCCCAGCATGTCCATTCATCGATCATTGCACAACACGTCACCGCCCGGTGGGCACTCGACATCACACCGGATGATATCTACTGGTGCACTGCCGATCCCGGATGGGTGACCGGGACATCGTACGGCATCATTGGTCCCTGGTCGAACGGCGTCACCCAGGTTATCCTGGATGCGGGCTTCAGTTCGGAGAAATGGTACCAGTTCATACAGCAGCACAAGGTGACCGTGTGGTACACGGCACCCACCGCCATACGGCTGCTCATGAAAGACGGAACCTCCATGGTAGAGAAATTCGACCTCTCATCGCTCAGGCATCTCATTAGTGTCGGTGAACCGTTAAACGCCGAAGCCGTTATCTGGTCAGAAAAGGCATTCGGTAAACCGTTCTATGATTCCTACTGGCAGACCGAGACCGGAGCCATCGTAATCACCAATTTCCCCGGGATGAAAGTGAAACCCGGTTCCATGGGGAAACCATTCCCGGGTATCACGGCAACCGTGATCGATGAAAAGACCCTGGAACCGATCACCACGCCCGGACGGGTCGGTCTCATCGCCCTTAAACCCGGCTGGCCGTCGATGTTCAGAACCTACTGGAACAATAAGGAGATGTACGATAGTAAGTTCAAGAACAACTGGTACATATGTGGCGACCGGGCGAGTATCGATCAAGATGGATATTTCTGGTTCGTAGGACGCGACGATGATGTGATCAATACCGGTGGCCACCTCGTCGGTCCCTTTGAAATCGAATCGGCGCTCCTTGAACACGAAGCCGTTGCCGAATCCGCAGCCGTGGGCAAGCCCGATCCGGTCAATATGGAGGTTGTGAAGGCATTCGTTGCGTTGAAATCCGGTTTTCAGCCGAGTGCCGATGTTGAGCTGAGCATCATGAACTTTATCAGAAAGAAATTATCACCGCTTGCCATGCCCCAGGAGATCGAGTTCGTCGATTCATTGCCCAAGACGCGAAGCGGAAAGATCATGCGCCGTTTGCTCAGGGCAAAAGAATGGGGCGAAGAAATCGGTGACACATCAACATTGGAGAACGATTGATATAAGGAGGAACAATGAGTGAAGATCTGAAGAAAACGATTATCGATTATGTAAAGAAAGAATACCTCGAGGAAGACTCTGAAGAAGATGTCGACGAAAATACCCCGCTTATATCAAGTGGCATCGTTGACAGCTTCTCCATGGTCTCTCTGAAGACCTTCCTCGAGAAAAAATTCGATATAAAGATCCCCGATGAGAAAGCTACAACCGAGGCATTCGATTCCGTGAATAACATCATTGCGCTCCTCACTGAATTTAAAGTGACCTGAGGGGGAGCGATGGCATACAGCAACAAAGCAAAGGATTTTTTTTCCGCCGAGCTGACCGGTATCCGTGATGCCGGTACCTATAAAGAAGAACGGTACATTGAATCACCGCAAGGAGCCATGATCACGGTCGAATACCCTGAAGGCGCTCCCCAGAAAGAGGTTATTAACTTCTGTGCCAATAATTATCTCGGACTGTCGAGTCATCCCGATGTCATCCGTGCAGCTGAAGAAGGCCTGCAAAAACGGGGGTATGGCATGTCATCGGTCAGATTCATCTGCGGTACTCAGGATATCCACAACGAGCTCGAGAAAAAACTCACTGCATTTCTCGGTACTGAGGATACCGTACTCTTTGCATCGTGCATGGACGCCAATGCCGGGGTCTTTGACGTTGCCCTCGGTAAGGAAGATGCGATGATCGCCGATCGGCTGGTCCACGCCTCTATCGTCGACGGCATGAGACTGTGCAAGGCACAACTCTATAATTACAAGCACGCCAATATGGAACACCTTGAAGAAAAGCTGAAGGAAACGCAGGAGTGCCGATTCCGAATGATCATCACCGACGGTGTATTCTCCATGGATGGCGATATTGCCCCGCTCGATAAAATCGTTGCGCTCGCCGAACGGTACGATGCGATGGTCATGGTAGATGACAGTCATGCCACTGGCTTCATGGGCAAGACCGGCCGCGGTACGCACGAGCACTGCGGTGTTTTTGGTAAGATCGATGTGATAACAACCACCCTCGGTAAGGCACTCGGTGGAGCATCGGGCGGCTGCGTCAGTGGTAGAAAGGAAATTGTCGAACTGTGCCGCCAGCGCGCCCGGCCATACCTCTTCTCGAACACGGTTCCGCCGGTCATCATCACGGCTGCGAATACGGTACTCGATCTGATCTCGAAAACCACTGACCGCCGTGATCTGCTCGAAAAAAATACATTGTATTTCAGAAAAAAAATGACCGAGGCAGGGTTCGATATACGCGAAGGAGTACACCCGATCGTACCGATCATGCTTTACAATGCCAAACTCGCCCAGGACATGGCCCGTGATCTTTACGACGAAGGCATCTATGTCATCGGCTTCTCGTTCCCCGTCGTGCCCAAGGGACAAGCCCGGATCAGGGTGCAGATTTCCGCGGCTCACGAAAAGGAACATCTCGATAAGGCTATCGCGGCATTCACAAAGATTGGTGGTAAATACACTATTCTGGGCAAGAGTAAGAAAGAAATCATTGAACTTTACGGTTATTGACGGCTGATGTATAAACAAAGACAGTACGCACAGCCTGGATTCTATTTCACGACCGAGCGACAAGTGCAGAAAAGTACCTATAATGAAAAACTATACGGCTGACGCTATTATCATCGGCGGCGGCATAATCGGATGTGCTGCTGGCTATTATCTCAGCAGGAAAGGTCTTAAGGTATTTCTTTTTGAAAAAGATTATCTGACCGCAGGATCAACAGGACGCTGCATCTGCGGTATACGACAGCAGTTCTCAACTCCCCTGAGCATTAAGGTGGCAATGGAATCGATGAAGAAATTCCAGGAATTCCACGATACGCTAGAAAAAGATATCGAATTTCATCAGGGCGGTTATCTATTCCTTGCCCATGATGAGGATAAGGTCGGAACCTATAAGAAACTCATAGCACTACAGAACAGCATGGGGCTCGATGTCGAATACATCGACGTACCCCAGATCGAGAAACTTGTCCCCGGTATTAATACTGATGGTCTGCTCGGCGGTGCATACTGCCCGAGTGACGCTCAGGCGAATCCGTTCCTGGTAGTCGACGGCTATGCTCACGGCATTCAGAAAACCGGCAGGGTGCTTGCCTATACTGAGGTAACCGGTATCAACATCGAACACGAGCGGGTCGTTTCCATAACCACGCATGACGGGAATGAATACTTTGCGCCCATCATTGTCAATGCCGCCGGGCCCTTCATCAGTAAGGTCGCTCGAATGCTCGACCTTGATATACCCATATATCCCGAACGGCACGAGGCAATGATCACCGAACAGATGGAACGATTCTTTGATATGATGATCGTGGACTACCGGGCAGATGGTTGCTATTTCAATCAGAAATGGGGCAAGGGAAGCATTATCGGATGCTATACCCCGGTCCCCAATGTCCCGGGGCAGGACACGGGAACATCATTCGACTTTGCAAAAGAAATAGGTAGACGTATGGCGCGGCTCATCCCGAAATTAGCCAACATCAAGATCATCCGGCAATGGTCGGGTAGCTATGAAATGACACCCGACGGCAATCCCATCGTCGACAAGACCGATATCGAAGGATTCTGGATCGCGGGAGGGATGTGCGGTCACGGGTTCATGCTCGGTCCGGAAATCGGCTGGGTCGCTGCCGAATATATCACCGAGGGCAAAACACCCTATGACATGAGCTCCTTTGCCCTGAAACGCGATTTTGCGAGCCGGGAAGTCATGAAATGATGCGGTTTTCTGTCACTCATACCGACCCGCGAACTGCTGCCCGCACCGGTGTCCTTAAAACCGACCGGTATGCAGTAGACACCCCTGCCTTCATGCCCGTGGCAACACAGGCAACGGTCAAGGGACTCACACCCGCTGATCTAACGGACATTGGCGTCGATATTATAGTGTGCAATACCTACCATCTCATGTTGAGACCCTCGGCAGCCCTGATCAAGGAACAGGGTGGACTTCACCGCTTCATGGGCTGGGACCGTGCTATACTCACCGATTCCGGTGGGTTCCAGGCATATTCCTTGAGTGCACTGCGCACGGTGAATGATGAGGGGATACAATTCTCTTCCCATCTTGATGGTTCAAAGCACTTTTTAGATCCCGAAAGCGCGGTCGATATTCAGGATGCGCTCGGTGCCGATATCGCTATGATCCTTGATTTCTTCACACCCTACCCTTCACAGCTCTTGGAAGCACGCATTGCGGTCGAGCGGACCGTGGGCTGGGCAGAGCGCAGTATCAAGGTAAAAAAAAACAGCCATTATTCGGCATAGTCCAGGGCGCTACCCATAAAAGCCTTAGAAAAGAATGCAGCCAGCGGCTCGTCGACCTCTCTTTTGACGGGTACGGTATCGGTGGACTTATGATCGGCGAACCTTCCGAGGTCACCAATGAAATGATCCAGGAGGTGAATGAGGTGCTCCCCACAGGCAAAGTCCGGTATCTCATGGGCTGCGGCTATCCCGAGGATATACTGGAGGCAGTAAGCCTGGGTGTAGACCTGTTCGACTGCGTACTCCCGACCCGGAACGGAAGAACCGGGATGGCGTTCACGACAAAAGGGAAGATCATTATCAAAGCGAGCATGTATGCCAAGGACCGGGCGCCGCTTGATGAAAACTGTACATGTTATACGTGCCGCCACTTCACACGGGCGTATCTGAGACACCTCTTTAATACCGGCGAAATACTGGCAGGCAGGCTGGTAAGCTATCATAACATCCATTTTTTCCAACAGTTGATGGCCGGAATCAGGCACAGTATATCAGAAGGAAGCTTTGTTGATTTCAAGAAAGAGGTAAGCGAGCACTTCAACTTTCGCGATTGACCGCGATCCAGGTTGATTATCATCAATATTCTTTCAAGTAGCCAGCAGGAGGTCTATACGTAACCTGATTGTGCCAAATTGTTACAGTAAAATTTACTACATGCACAGCATGCTAAACCTTATCTTTAAGTGATTTGCTACATTTTCCCAAATTATCTCTTGACACATAAATAATAATATATATAATAACACAAAATATGACAACACAAAGGAGTGCTTATGTTTGGGAGAAAGAAAAAGGTTATCGGGCTTGACATTGGATCCAGTCAAACCAAGATGGTGGAGTTGAGTTCTGGTAAGGGTAAAAAATTGCTAAATTACGGAATTTCAAAAGTATTACCTGATGCGATCGTTGAAGGCGAAATAATTGACCGGGAAGCAGTGCTCGATTCGGTCCGGAGCCTCATTGAAAGTAAAGGCTTTACAACCAAGGATGTTGTCATCGGCATTGCAGGCAGAGATGTCATAATCAAACGCATTGCTATGGATCGTATGAGTGAAGCCGATACCAAAGAACAGATCAAATGGGAGGCAGAACAGTATGTTCCCTTTGATATCAATGAGGTGACGCTCGATTTCGATGTTGTAAATCCCAACTTTGGTGAGAACCAACAGGAAGTCATACTGGTCGCTGCGAAAAATGAACTCATAAACAACCTCACCGTCCTCTTGCGCGAACTCAACCTCAATCCAATCATCGTTGATACGACTGCCTTTGCCGTCCAGAATGTTTTTGAGTATAATTATTCACCTCCACCAGATGAAACAACCTGTTTGATACATATCGGTGCGGGAATGACCGTGATAAACGTGGTCAAAGCCGGTTCATCTCTGTCGGCTCGAGATGTATACTACGGAGTGAACGCGTTCATCAGTAAACTTCAGAAAGAAGTTGGTTTTAATTATGAAGACGCCGCGAATGCCGTTAAAGGAACTATCCCTGTCGGCGCGTCTCAGGATTCCGTACAGGGAGTCTTCGAAACATTCGTGGGTGATCTGGGTACCCAGATCGAACGCAGTCTTCAGTTTCTTTCGAGTGTCACAGGTGAAGAAAAAGTTTCCCGCATGTATCTCTCAGGAGGTGGCTCACTAATTCCTAATCTCTTAGACTATTTAAAAAGAAGGCTTGGGGTGCCAATCGAATTACTTAATCCGTTCAAGAACATCGTGTATGATCCCACTATTTTTGGCCCTGAAGGAGCTGATGTCGTGGGACCGATACTTGCCCAAGCCTGTGGTTTGGCCCTAAGGGGGGAATGATGATAAAGATAAATTTGACGCCAAGTGCCAAAAAAGGACGCGTCCCAAAGCGCAAGGCACCGAGGGCAGCACGACCGGGCATCAAACTCCCAGCGATTCAGACGACACTCATCTATATAATCGGTATTGTCGTCGTGGTCGTCATCGCCGGAGCCCTCTATTTTATACAGGTGAATCAGATCGGAAGCCTCAATAGAAATATCACACAATTAGATGCAAAACTTGAGGAACTGAAGGTTTACAAGGCGACCGTCGACAGTCTCGAACGGCGCGAACGAGAACTGGCCGGACTGATTGCTCCCATAAAAGAACTTAATAAGAACAGATTCTTCATTGCCCACGTTCTTGATGAGATCGCCGGACGGATCCCGGAGTTCACCTGGCTCTCATCACTGAATATTACACAGGCGAACATGAATCTCCAGGGGATAACCGCATCTAATCTCCTCGTTGCCGAATTCATGAACCGACTCGAAGAATCTCCGTACGTATACAGCGTCGATCTAACAGTACTGGAAAAGAAGACGGTAGAGAATGAAGAGATGATGCAATTCACCTTAACAGCAAATGTCGGGGTCACAACACCAATCAAGGGGCTACAATGAATCTGAGAGAATCAAAAACACAACAACTTGTTTTATTCTTTTTCATCCTGATACTTCTGCTGGTCGTTTTCTTCCTCGTTCCCCACAAGAATAATAGGGTGAAAATAGCACAGTTGACATCGACCAGAGACTCACTCCAGATCGAGGTGCAGAAGGCGGAACAGGCACGAGCACGTCTTCCTGAGCTTCAGGCAAAAATCGCGCGACTCGAGATAGAGTGGGAGAAAGCCCAGGAGATGTTACCGCAAGAAAAAGAAATCCCGTCGCTCATCCAGCAGATCTCGAATTCTGGAACCAAAGCAGGGGTGAGTTTCCTGCTGTTCAAACCGAGCGGTCCCGTGCAGAAACAGAATTATTCGGAAATACCCGTCCAGATTAAAGTTCAGTGCGGGTATCATCAGCTGGGTAAATTCTTGAGCAACATCGGCAATCTCGCACGGATCGTCAACGTGCCGTCGGTTAAGATAAAAACCGGACAAAAAAAGAGCATTGAAGCAGATTTAAGCGCAATTACCTACACAGTAGCAAGAGGAAAGGAGGTGCAGCGTGCTGTCCCACCTCGTAAGTAACGTCTTAGTTCAAGTAATGCTCATATCCCAAGTACCAGCAGAGCCAATGGAGATGGATACGCTCTTCCCGGTTGAGAAATGGGAATATAAACAATCGGGACGCAGAGATCCATTCGTTCCACTGCTCGGTTTGAGTTTATCAGGTGGTGGAAAATCTGGACACCTGAGCGTCGAAAACCTAACACTGGTTGGTGTCCTGTGGGGCGACCGAGGATACTACGCACTGGTCAAAGACGGGCAGAACAAAGGTTACATTCTTAAGAAAGGTGATAAGGTTGCCAGTGGCAGAGTCACCGAGATTAGTCGTCGTGCTATAAATTTCGAAATAGTCCATGCAGGTGTCAAGACAAAATATGAATTACCGCTCCAAGAGAAGGAAAGGAGGTAGAATATGAGGTATGTTGTTATCCTCACATTAGCAATATCATTGGCAGCTGGTGCGGTTATCACAGATTTAGCAGTCGAAGCAGAAGGAGTCAATACAAAATTAATTATCAAGGCGGACGCACCATTTGTTGCCACTACGTACACGCTCAAAAACCCTCCCCGAATAGTGGTAGATTGCTCGGGTGTGACCAGCGAACTCGTTGGCAAGCGCTATATGGTACACAAAGGCGGTCTGCAGCAAGTTTCTGTCACGAGTTTCACCGAGCAGGCCGACCTCATCCGTATCGTGGGGACACTCGATAGCGATTATTCCTATCTAACACTGACCGAAGGCAACGACTATGCGATCACGCTGCTTACTGGACTGACATCACCGTTCGCCGGATGGCAGGCATCCATGAGTTCTGAAGTCACAACCGCACCGTCGGACGTGACGAGCCCGCCGGTCACTCCGCCAACTGCACCATCGGTCACGACGGGACGACCGATTTCTTTCAATCTCGAGGATGCACCGATCATAAGTGTACTGCGTCTGTTGGCAGAATATGTCGGTATCAATATCGTTGCCGGTAAAGATGTGACCGGTACGGTCACCGTCAGGTTGCACAATGTACCCTGGCGTCAGGCACTCGAGATCATCTTGAAAGCAGCCGGTTATGCCTACCGAGAAGATCCTGGCGTGATCCGGGTCGATACTGCCGAAAATCTCGACAAACAGGATTACGATCTACCAACAACTTCCAAGATTTACAAACTCGAATTTGCCGATCCCCAGGATATGCTTGCCAAGATCCAGGCAATGCTCTCTCCGAAAGGCAAAGCAAACGTCGATACACGAACAAACTCAGTGGTGGTAACGGAAGTTGCACCGGTACATGATAAGATAAAACAACTCGTTAAACTTCTCGATACACCGACACCTCAGGTCGAGATCATGGCAAAGGTTGTGGACATCGACGTATCGGCATCCCAGGGACTGGGTATCGACTGGACACTCAAGGGACTGCAGTCGAGGATCGTGAGGGCAGAGGTCACGAGTAATGCACTGCCCGCAATATCCGGCTTTGGTCAATTCAATATCGCAACCGTGCCATCGCTTGCGCAGATCAATGCGGTCATCAATCTCCTCGAGGAGAACGGCAAGGCGCAGACAGTCAGCGCACCACGAATAGCGGCGGCAGATAACGAAGACGCAAAGATCCTTGGTGGACAGCGTTTCGGTATCCCCACGCGCGACCTCTCGGGCAACACCGTCGTGCAGTTCTATACGGTCGGTACAAAACTCGAGGTTACGCCGCATATTAACAGCCTCGAAGAGATCACCATGGAAATCCATGCCGAGGTCAGTGAACTCGACCGTGCATCGGCTCTCGCCGGTAGACCGATCATCACGACCTCTGAAGCCGATAGCAAGGTCCTGGTGAAGGACGGTAATACCGTCGTCATCGGAGGATTTATCCGCAGGAAAGAAACAAAATCTGAACGAGGCATACCCGTGCTCAAGAGCATACCTATACTCGGTGTTCTGTTCCGGGAAACGACAACCACGGTGGAGGATCGCGAACTGCTTATCTTCATTACGCCGACCATTATAAAGGGCTGATCAGGACACGTGCTCCCGGGATCACGCCGCATTTGGATTGTTCGTTTTGATGAGAATTGTCGGTGGTTTAAACAAAGGTTCGCGCCTGAGGGTGTCGAAGAGAGGTGTTAGACCTACAAAGGCTATTGTCCGCGAAGCGATTTTTAACATTATTGGAAATCTGATTCCCGGAGCTGATGTCCTCGATATTTTCGCAGGGAGCGGCGCACTCGGGCTGGAGTCTATTTCCCGCGGTGCGCAACACTGCGTGTTCATCGACAAAAACACCAGTACCCTCAAGAAAAACATCGTCGCTCTGAACGTTTCGGACAAATGTCGGATCATCAAAGCCGATTTCGTCCATGGAATCAGAAGGCTAAGATCGGTCTCGTTCGACATCATCTTTCTCGATCCCCCTTACCATGGCAGCTACATCGAGAGAACGATGAATGCCATTGGCAAATACAATATCCTGAGGGCGAATGGGATCGTCGTGGCAGAACACGGTATTGACCAGGCAATTACTGTACCGCCCGAATTCATCGTGAGTAAAAAGAGGACATACGGTGATACTGCTGTACTTTTCATATCGTCACCCAACTCCGAATCCGAGGAACATACGGGCGCATCGTTTTCACAAATGAGATCATGAAAAAGGCAATATACGCGGGTACATTTGATCCCATAACCTATGGTCACATCGATGTTATAACGAGAGCGCTGACCATCTTCGATCGTATAGTCATCGGAGTAAGTGCTCGCCCCAAGAAAACGATGTTCAGCCAGAAAGAACGAATCTCTCTCGTCGAAGCGGTTTTCGAAGACACCGATATCGGCAAGATCGAGGTCACTGGATTTTCGACCTTGCTCGTGAATTTTGCTCGTGAAATCGGTGCCCGTGCTATTATCCGCGGCATTCGAGCTGTTTCTGATTTTGATTATGAACTCCAGATGACGCTCATGAACCGGAACCTCTCACCAGATATCGAAACGATATTTCTTATGCCATCAGAACAATACATCTTCATAAGCTCATCGCTCGTAAAAGAGATCGCTACCCTCGGTGGTGATGTGAGCCGTCTTGTTCCAGAGATCGTCGCAAAGGCGCTTCAGAAAAAAATCAGTTCGTGATATACACCGAGTGATCATCATCCCTCTTTCCTGTATGGTTTCTTCATTATTTATTGTATATTTGTTTCGCAAAAGGATGAAGTAATGAAAAATGTATTCATGGCACTCCTTGCTGCGCTGCTTCTCATATCATGCGCTGAGAAAAAAAACGAACCACCGAAACACCGAGCGCAACACGAGGTCGAGACAATCGTCCTGGATTTTGTCAAGAACGTCAAGCAAGACCGTTACCGGAATGATCCCTATTTTTTCCTGGCCGATACCGAATTTACTACCGATGAGAGAGTGAATTATTTCCGCCGGCTGGAGAAATACATGAAGAATAATCAGTGGGATCTTCACTTCACCATAATCGAGGTGTATGATGGGACCGACGACATGGCGGATGTCATTCTTAAAGCACGATCTGGCGATCTTGTCGTATTCATACTCGGTTACTGGTATGATACTGAACGGTGGGAACTCGATGCCTATGAATTTCCCGCACTTACCTTTGATCGACCGCTTGACCAATCATATGATGACTATGTGAAGCAGATTATCGACGAAACAAAGGAATATGGAGTGCCGGTTTCGGAAAAGTATACCATAGAAAACAGCGGTATTTATTATATAGAGCACAAGTAGAAACGATCTCGCTTACGTAAGTACCCGTTCACGTGTCGACCTTTTTTGTTGACTCGCAGAGCGCAATCAATTATAATTTCCAGATGCAATTCGTGGACGAAGTTCGGATATTTGTCACTGGTGGTAACGGCGGCAACGGATGTGTATCATTCCGCCGGGAGAAATTCGTGCCGAAGGGTGGTCCAGACGGCGGGGATGGTGGAAACGGCGGTTCTGTGTATCTCGCTGGTAATAAGAAACTCATGACCTTATACGATTTGAAAATCAAGCCACATTACCGGGCCGGTCGTGGTGGGCACGGCAAAGGGAAAAAGATGCACGGCAGGAAAGGAAAAGATATATTCATACCGGTCCCAGTCGGTGTGGTCGCACGGAATGACACGGACCTGCTCGGTGAAATAATGTATCATGGGGAGAATTTACTCATCGCACGGGGTGGCAGGGGCGGTCGTGGTAATGTGCATTTTGTCTCTTCACGCAACCGTGCCCCACGTCGTGCAGAAGAAGGGTCTGCGGGTGAAGATACGACGGTGCATATTGTACTTAAACTCATCTCGGATATCGGCCTGGTTGGTTTTCCGAATTCCGGGAAATCGACACTCCTTGCTGCGATGAGTAACGCACAGCCGAAGATAGCAGATTACCCGTTTACCACGCTCAATCCCAATCTCGGGGTGCTCGCGCACGATCTCAACAATATCGTAATCGCCGACATGCCCGGTATCATCGAGGGTGCTCACCAGGGTAAAGGTCTCGGTTTCCAGTTTCTCCGCCACATAGAGCGAACCAGGCTGCTCGTTCTTGTCATTGATATCTCGGGTGATCCGCTGGCACACTACCACGGTCTCCTGGAGGAATTCCGGGCGTACAATCCTCAGCTGGTACAAAAACCGCGGATCGTCGTGTTTAACAAAATAGACCTTGTCAAAGATATTCCCCGATTCGATGTATCCGAGAAAACGTTCTATGTCTCTGCACGCGATGGTACCCATATTGATGATTTAATAAAATACTTGAGCAATGAAAATACAATTCAAACGCAATAAGCGGACAGTCCTGAAGTTACTTCGAACAGCGAGTACAGAAAAAAAACTGCGCGTACTGAATCGTCTGGATGGCATGAACGATACCGATACCATCAAGATCCTGCTAAAGGTACTCGAAGATACATCCTGGGTCATGAGAGAAAAAGCCGCCTACAAACTTGCTCGCTATGGTAAACGTGTTGTGCCGCGCCTGGTGAAATTGCTTGACCGGGGATTCTGGTACACACGTGCAGCAGCATGTATCGCTCTCGGTGAAATTGCCGATGCAAAGACCGTCGGGCCCATCGTGACGGTTTTTCTCAATGATGGAAATCCCACCGTCCAGCAGGAGGCGGTCACCGCACTGATAAAAATTGCCCGGAAAAAACCGCCATTGTTTTCCGCTGCTCTCAAGGCACTCAAACTCGACGAAACGAGCAGCCTCAGGCTCATGCTCGCAATAGAGACGAACGATGCAGAGATCTATCAGAATATCAAAGATATTTCATGAATGAATGAAACGTTCGACCTTATCCATTTACTCACGGTCGAAAAACTGACCGAAACGAAACTACTCACACTTCTGGAGAAATTCAAGACTCCAGCAGCAATAAAAAATGCGCCGACGGGCACCGTCGCCGAACTCGTCGGAAAAAATATCGCCTCCATGATTGCTTCGCTGAAGATAGATGATACGGTTAAACGTCGATACGAACTCGTCCAGCGGCTCAACATCCGTGTCGTTACGTATACCTCACCGTGGTACCCCGCATGGCTGAGGACCGTCGATCACTTCCCGCCGGTCCTGTTCATTAGGGGTGAAATTACCGCCGCTGATGAGACGGCAGTCGGCGTAATAGGTACGCGGGGCGCTACGGTTTACGGCAAGCATATTGCCGAGACCTTTTCAGAAACGTTTGCCCGGGCACGGGTGACCGTGGTGAGTGGCATGGCACGGGGTGTCGATACAGCCTCCCATAGAGGCGCGCTCAAGGCCGGCGGACGTACCATTGCGGTTCTGGGGTGCGGCGTTGACCGGTGCTATCCACCCGAGAACAGAAAATTGATGGACGAGATAATAATGAGCGGTGCGGTCATCTCTGAATTCGCGGTCGGTACACCACCGCGGCCCCAGAATTTTCCAAAACGGAATCGCATTATTTCCGCTCTATCGAAAGCGATCGTCGCTATCGAAGCAAAAGAAAAGAGCGGGGTCATGAATACGGTAAGCTGGGCTGTACAGCAGAACAAAGACGTCTATGCGATTCCCGGGAACATCTACTCACGAACGTCGACCGGGACCAACCGGCTCATCAAAGAAGGCGCCATCCCGGTCACTTCGGCTGAAGAGATCCTTGAGCTCATGGGCATTACACACCAGGCAGTAGCATTAGATGAAAAACAGATATCGCTCACAGAATCCGAGCAGACCGTATGGGACCACTTGACCTGCGAGCCGATCTATCTCGATGTGCTTTCAGAAAAACTAGATCAACCGACCGGTTCGATCCTCAATGTCTTACTGGGGTTGGAAATAAAGGGATTGGTGCGGCAACTTCCCGGAATGATGTTCGTAAAGAATTTCGAGTAGCGACCTTACGCAGAACCGATCGCTCATCTCACAACACTTACGTACCGATCTTCCAGGAGCTTAAGTATTCCTTTTGCTCTGGCGTGAGCCGGTCTATCTTTATCCTCATTGATTTGAGTTTCAGCCGAGCGATACGTTCGTCAATGCTATGCGGCAGGTTGTACACCTTTGATTCGAGACCTGGATGTTTCAAGATGAATTCCACTGCCAATGCCTGGTTCGCGAACGACATATCCATAACCATTGCCGGATGCCCCTCAGCCGCTGAAAGATTGACCAGCCGTCCCTCGGCAAGAAGATAAATGCGCTTTCCATTTTTAAGCATGTATTCTTCACAGAAGTCCCGCATGATGCGTTTCTTTTTCGTAAGCAAACGCAGCGCCTCTTTGTCTATCTCGACATCGAAATGGCCGGAATTGCAGATAACTGCACCGTCTTTCATTTTCCGCATATGTTCTTTCCTGATGACGTGAATATCTCCGGTCACCGTAACGAAAACGTCACCGAGTTCAGCCGCCCGGTTCATAGGCAACACCGTATACCCGTCCATCCGTGCTTCCAGTGCCTTCACCGGGTCTACCTCTGTCACGACCACGCTGGCCCCCAAACCCTTTGCCCTCATCGCGAGACCTCGACCGCACCAGCCGTACCCTGCAACCACAAACGTACAGCCACTAATCAGGATATTTGTTGCCCGCAAGATGCCATCGATGGTCGACTGTCCCGTACCGTAGCGATTATCGAAAAGATGCTTTGTCAGAGAATCGTTTACTGCAATGATCGGGAACCGAAGGACCCGGTCACGCTCCATCTGCTTCAATCGGATGACACCGGTCGTCGTCTCTTCGGTACCGCCGAGTAACCCCTCTTTTTTCTTTTTATGCAACGTTGATATTAGATCTGCTCCATCATCGATAACGACCTCAGGACCACGTTTGATCACCTGAGACATATGCCGGTAGTAATCGGTCCGGGATTCACCCTTGCATGCAAATACCGCGATACCATCCTGTGCCAGGGCAGCGGCAACATCATCCTGTGTCGAAAGGGGATTCGATGCGGTCAGCGAAACCTCGGCACCCCCTGTTTTCAGCGTTCTTATAAGGTTTGCTGTTTCAGTGGTGACGTGAAGACAGCAGCCGATCCGTCTCTTTCTCAATGGCTTTTCTTTCGCGAAGCGTTTGCGGATCAATCTGAGTACGGGCATCATGGATTCTGCCCATTCGATCTTCCGTCGTCCCTGAGGTGCTAACTTTTTATCCCGGATATGGTATTTCATATCTCTCCTTTCATCAAACCTGTATCTGACACGATATGAGAAACGTGATGTGCCTTTACATGAGTTCCCGTTTCAAGGCATCCGCCATATCGGTGATTTCCCAGGTAAATCCGTCTTCATCGCGACCAAAATGACCATAGCACGCAGTACGCGTGTATATCGGTCTGCGCAGCATTAATTTGTCAATGATCCCCTGTGGTGTGAAATCGAACATCTTTTTCACGACCTCCTCAATCCGCTTGTCATCGACCTTACCTGTACCATTGGTATCGACCGAAACGGCGATCGGTTCCTTGACGCCTATGGCGTAGGACAGTGCAATGTCGACTTTCCTGCATACCCCGGATGCTACGATATTCTTGGCAACATAACGAGCCATATATGAAGCCGAGCGGTCCACCTTGGTCGGGTCTTTACCGGAAAAACACCCTCCGCCGTGATGACCGATGCCGCCGTACGTATCAACCATGATCTTGCGACCGGTCACACCGGTATCGCCCTGCGGGCCACCGATGACAAACCTGCCGGTCGGATTAATAAGTATTTTTGTCTTCCCGTCCAGCAATTCCCTGGGCACGATCTCACCAATAACGTGGCGTTTAACATCTTCGAAAATCGTTTCATATTTCACATCGGTATGGTGCTGAGCCGATACAATGATCGTATGGATCCGCTGCGGTTTTCCATCCTCATATTCAACGGTAACCTGTGCCTTACCATCAGGGTGCAGGTAATCTACGACACGCGTTTTCCTTATCCTGGTGAGTTGTCGAACGAGCTTGTGGGCGAGCATGATTGGAAGCGGCATGAGTTCTTCTGTTTCGTTAACGGCGAACCCGTACATCATTCCCTGGTCACCCGCACCGCCAATATCCACACCCAGCGCGATGTCTTTTGATTGTTCCTGGATTGCCTCGATCACCGCACAGGTATCAGCATCGATACCCATGTCGGTATCACTATACCCTATTTCACAGAGCAGAGACCGTACGATATCGGGGATCGAGACATAGCAATCGGTCGAGATCTCGCCAGCCACAAATATCAAACCACGGGTGGCGAGTGTTTCCAGCGCAACCCGACCCTCGGGATCCTCTTTCATTATCGAATCGAGCACGGCATCAGAAACCTGATCGCAGATTTTGTCCGGGTGTCCTTCGGTAACAGATTCTGACGTCACTAAGTATCGAGCCATGTGTCTCCTTTCGTGAATTATATATGGAATATGCAATAAATCAAGGGGACAGGCTACTTTTTGAAATACCGTGATTGAACAATTCATGTACGGACATTCTTACGTCCTGCGGGAGCTATGGTTTAGAGAATAGTGTATCCTAATCCATTTGAGTTCACAAAAAGTAGCCTGTATCCTCTTGTCGCCTTGACAGAGTAGAAGGCACCCGTATAATATAGCGACAAAAGGAGGATTAATGATACATGGTCTCATTGCCCTTGCCATCATAAGCAGTATCAGCGGTAAGATCCAGGGCACCGTAACCGATGAGCAAACCGGCGAGCCCATTGCCTATGTCGATGTCATGCTGGTCGGCACCGAACGAGGCGCTGCAACAGATGAACGAGGTAACTTTTACTTACTCGATGTTCAGGCAGGAACATACACGGTCGAAGTGTCCTGCCTGGGTTACGGCACGAAGATCATCGAAGACGTTCGTGTTGAAATTGACCAGACTGCACGCTTGTACGTTTCTCTAAAACAAACACCTATCGAGATCGCCCCCGTTACCGTCACCAGCGAACTGCCACCCGTGAAAAAAGATATGATCGGTACAACCTATATCGTCCGGAAAGACGAACTCACGACACTACCGATCGATTACACGACCGAACTCGTTGCTTTCCAACCGGCGGTGGCGCGCGCCGATACGGCACTCCATGTCCGCGGTGGACGGGCGACCGAGGTTCTGTATCTGATCGACAATGTCTCGATCCTCGACCCCCAAACCGGTGACCCCGCTATCTATGTCTCGAAAGGCGTGATCGACGAGATCATCTTCCTGCCCGGCGGATTCGATGTGGAATACGGCAGGGCGATGTCCGGCGTGATCAATCTGATAACAACATTCCCCTCGGACAGACTCCGCGCTCGGGTCTACGGAAAAACCGAGCGCATCATGCCGTTTTACTATGATTTTGGATATGAAACCTATCAGGGATCCGTGCATCTTCCGATAACAAAGTGGCTGCGCGGATTCGTAGCTGCCGATATGATGCATACTGACGACTGGAACCCGCGCTTGTATATTCGGCCCCACAAACAGCGTGACGATTACTCCTTGTATGGCAAACTGTTCATAACGCCTTCCAACAACCTCAAACTCACGGCAAGTACTGCCCTGTCGCGCATGCAGTTCGACCGGTACAACACACGATGGATGTTCAATCTCGACAATTACCGTTCAGACATGCGAAAGGGTGACCTCGAGGTCGTGACCATGAGATTCCTGCCGGACCAGCGCAAGCTCTTTTCACTCACCCTGAGCCGGCTTAATACCACGCGCACGTACGGTGTGAGAGAACCCGGTGATACTGACCCGTTTACAGATTTCACGTTCAAGGAGTATCAAACACTGCAATGGCCCCACAGCAGTAACAATAATCCGTTCGGTGCGGATTTGCCCGCTCTTCCGATCGAGGGTGACTATCAAGAGTATCAGGTAAAAACATCAGAAGTCATGAGGGCAAACTTCAATTCAATCCTCCAGCTCCATGAATATCATGAATTTAAAATAGGTGGTGAGTACACCTATCAGGAGTTCGATAATTTCACCTATTTCATCAGTGATTCTGTGAATCCCACTATTGACGAGTATCAATATGCTCCGCGGGAATACGCTGCGTATATTCAGGATAACATCGATTACCAGGGGCTCTATGCAAAACTGGGATGCCGGATCGATTATTTTGATAAGGACCCCCGGGATGTCATTCTACCGGGCAGCAATGACACCGTGAATGTAGAGCCGGTTCTCGCGGTCTCGCCGCGCATCGGTTTTTCTTTCCTCGTGACGGAGAATTTTTTGTTCCGGGCAAATATCGGCCGTTATGTCCAACCGCCTCTCTACGATTACATGTACAGTTACTACAGTTTAGTACCATTTCCTCCCTATATTAATTTCGTACCGCTCATCGGTAATCCCCTGCTCGAACCCGAGATCACCATGAGCTATGAGATCGGTCTCCAGGGTCAGGTTACGGAGAACATGAGTCTTACGGTTAATGCCTTTAACAAAGATGTCAGCAATCTTATCGGTTCTGTATTCACAGAATATGATGTCGATCAGCACTATGCGCAGTACGGAAATATCGAGTTTGCCAATGTCAGGGGTATCGAGACGATCTTCGAGTTCGTCGATAATATCTTCGCTGGTAAAATATCGTACACCCTGTCCTGGGCGCGCGGCACGAGCTCCTATGCATCCGAGGTCTGGTTTCAGTATTATTACTATCAAGACTACGATCCGGAAATGCTGTTCACGCCTGCTTCCCAGGATTATTACCTTGATTTTGACCAGCGCCACCGCATCTTCCTCCAGGGTATGGTCAATCTTCCGGCTCAGTTCCAATTCTTCGTGCTCGGGTATCTGGGCAGCGGATTTCCCTACACACCGCCTGGTGAGATCGGCAAGACCGAGGACCGCAACACCCTCCGGCTCACATTCCAGCGCCAGATCGACTGCGTACTGAGCAAGACGTTCACTATCGCCGGCCTGAAACTAGATGCCCAGTTCGAAGTCATCAATCTCCTCGACGCCCGCTATGAAATCACTACGCATTATCCCATCATCAGACTCGAGGCCATTAAACCCTGGGATTTTGAAGATTTCATTCCGATCGGCAATCCATACTACCACCCGGCAGCCGATGAGAATCATGACGGCCTGGTCACGCCTGACGAGGATTACCGCGCGTACAGGGATTGTGTTGCCGCGACCGATGACTGGATCAATGCAAATTCTGCGCCGCGCAGGGCACGCATAGGAGTCTCTGTGCAACTGTAAGATGGAAGTATTTATGAGAGAATCTTGTTCATTAAAGAACCACAGGTACGCAGCTTGTATTATAATAGTTTTAATAAGCATATCGATTCTGGCGTGCCGGGACCCACAAGATTTCCAGCCAGATGACCCGTACACAGAAGCACCTGCGCCGCCCGACTTCATATATCCGCTCCCGGACACGACGGTCAATGGTACGGTGGTCAGTGTCTATTTCAGCTGGAACGCAGTTGCCAGGGCAGAATCGTACGAGATACAATACGACACGTCTTTGACCTGGCCCAGTGACTGGCGGCAGACCGCGACCGCATCACCGTGTTATATCTCGGTACGCCGATATGCTTATACCACGGTGTATTACTGCCGCATTCGTGCGCTCAGCGCATCCTGGCTGGAGGGACACACCGAGTGGTCGCAAACAAGAAAGTTCTTCGTAAAACCTGAGGGATAAGAGCATTATGTGTAATACTATAATAAAGGATATGATCAAATCATTTTCAGGAGGTGCAATATTTATTTGAGGAAGAAAATCATCTGGACATGCTTTGCGTTGTATATGGCTCTGGCACTGAGTTGTAAGGACCCGACCGGCTATGAACCTGACGATCCCTATGTTCCTACGCCTGATCCGCCGACCATTGTGTATCCCGTCGCTGATACATCATTCAATGCTACAATCGGAGTACCGATCATGGTCCTGTTCGACTGGACCGCGGTCTCAGGTGCAGAAGCATATGAAATACAGCACGATACCGCACTAACCTTCCCCACAGATACGAGTGATGTCGTCCAGGCAGCACCTGCGTACCTTGCGTTTTACCGATATACCTATATCACCACCAGTTACTACAGGATCAGAGCGCTCAGTGCTTCGTGGGAAGAAGGGCATACCGAATGGTCGGAAACACGGAGATTTTATATCAAACCAGAATCCTGATGTATTGTCTTGGAGATCATGAGTATGACCCTTGGCGAGCCTGTCTTTCTGCGTAATTTAAAACTATTCCCGATCCATGACGACCACCCCTCTTCGGGTAACGGCAACTATACCACTGTTGATGAAGTGCTGAAGTCTAAAAAAGGAGCATTTCACGAACTCGATACTCCCGACATCAACACGATCAGTTTCGAGAATGATTCTGACTCACCGGTCGTCATGATCGATGGCGAGGAAATCACCGGAGCATTCCAGAACCGCATCATCGCTGCGTCATCCCTCGTTGAGAGCCACACTTCCCGTGAGCTAGCCGTAATCTGCGCAGAGGAAGGACGTTGGAACGAGATCGGCGGCTTTCGCAGCGGACAGTGTTCGTATCCCCGGCTGCGTTCGGTCTTGGCCAAATCCCGTAGTCAGAAAAAGGATGCACAGCAGCATGTCTGGAACGAGATCGAAAGAAAACTGACCGTCACGAAGACCCGTTCGACAACATCATCCATGCATGACATCTTTGTCTCGCTCGATGACGAAGTCCATCGTTACCTGGAAGGATTCACGGGTCTCGATGGTCAAACGGTCGGCTTCATAGGCTGTGCCGGTGACCGCATTCTCGGATGTGATATTTTCTGCCAACCCTCGCTGTACCGCAATTTTGAAAAAAAACTCATCAGAAGTTATGCACTCGATGCACTCGAATACCAACGGACTGCGAACCGCCCACTGGATGTCACTCGTTTCCTTGACAGCATTAGCAAAGCGCTTCACGCCAGAAGTATCCGCAGACGTCACATGCACATAACGACGAAGATTGTGAGAGGACAGGCCCTCGTGCACAATAAGCGACCCGTCCATGTTTCGGCGTTCCCTGCACGGTGAAACGCTTCACCCTGCAGGATGTTACCATAAACGACCCCTCATGCCATGCTGGCGAAGAAACTCGGTAAGTACGAAATAATAGATTGGCTCGGGGGCGGTCGGTTTGGTGATGTCTTTCTTGCCCGTGATACACTGCTCGATCAACAGTTCGCTCTGAAGATCGCCCGAATGAGAAAAGAAGAAATATCCATGCTACAGGATGAGGCGAAGCTCCTGTCCGGGCTCAATCACGTCGGGATCGTACGCTTCTACAATATCGATTTCATCGATGAAAAATTCGTCCTGGTGATGGAGTATGTGAAGGGAGCGTCGTTGCGTGAGATCATACCGGAACAGGGGCTTACAGTGGACCAGGCATGCTCGATCGGTCAACAAATTTCTGACGCGGTAGCATACGCCCATAATAAAAAGGTACTTCATCGTGATCTCAAACCCGAGAACATCCTGCAGGAGGGTTCCGGAGAGCCCGTGGTGAAGATAACAGACTTTGGTCTGGCGCGCTTCATAAAATCAGGTTCACTCTCGGCATCGACGGCAGGAACACCGATCTATATGGCGCCAGAGGTATGGTCTGGTGATTTTTCTGACAGATCTGACATATGGAGCATTGGCGCTATACTCTATGAAATGCTCACCGGCGTGCCGCCATTTCTCTCGGACAATCTAACCGACTTGCAGCGAAAAATCGAGATGAATAAATTCCTCCTGCCGACAATGGTTCGTTCAGCCGTTCCGGAGTACCTGGAACATATCATAGCAAAATGTCTGAAATCCAATCCCGATGCACGACCAACAGCCGAGGAATTGTCCGCGATGATGAACTATCAGGGGACTCCGATACGGGTTACGCCGGCCATTCGTGGAACCGAAAAAGAATCCCCCGCCTTGGATCTCACACCAGCCCAGCGGGAAATAATGGAATCTGTACCAGGAAAAGTACTGCTCCTGGGGCAGGCTGGTTGTGGCAAAACAACCACACTCACCCACGCAGTCCTCAAACTGCTGGACAGTGGCGTTCCCGATTCCAACATCCTCATCTCCACGTTCACCAACAAAGCGGCTCATGATATTAAAAACAGGCTCACCCGGCACATCGGAACCGTTTCACATGAGCTATGGCTGGGAACACTACACACCCTGGCACTGAGAATACTGCGTCGTGATGCCGCGCGGCTTGACCTGAGCGATGACTTCACGATCGTGCATCCCGCAGATGTTGTATCGGGGATGAAAACCAAACCAGGGAAGCATCAGGTACGAGCTATGCTCCAGTACATCGGCAAGCTAAAAGCCCACAATATTCTCCCTGAACGGTTTACCCCAAAAACCAAATGGGAAAAAGCGTGTCACCTGTTTTACCGCCAATACCAGGATCGCCTGTCAGCGGGCAGCATGGCCGACTTCGATGATCTCATCATATTGGCGGTGCGCCTTCTCCAGGACCACGAGGATGTACGTTCATTCTATCAGAACCGGTTCAATCATGTTTTTGTTGACGAACTGCAGGATATCAACCCTGCTCAGTATCGCTTGATCACGCTCCTGGCGGACAGTTCGGTATTCATGACCGGTGATGAGGATCAATCGATCTATGGATGGCGGGGAGCGGATAGAACTATCCTCCATCATGTCGATGATGATTTTCCCGGCATCAAGACCTTTACCCTGACAAAAAGTTTCAGGCTGCCGCAGGCGATACTCGAAATAGCAAACCATCTCATGCTCCGCAGTGCAACCGCTGTCCCGACATATGAAACCGGTGATATCCTGGTATATGCAGCCAAGACCGAGAATGACGAGGCGAACTATATTATCAATGAAATTAAACGCCTGACAAAAAAACAATTCAGCTATGGTGATATCGCGGTACTCTACCGCGTTAATTACATATCGCGAATCTATGAAGAGGCCTTTGTCAAGGCACGCATTCCCCATACATTGATCGGCGGTTCCTCATTTTATGACCGTTCTGACATAAAACCGCTGATAGAATATCTAGAGTTGATCGAACGTCGTGCAGCGGAAACTCCATCTCCTAAAGAAAATACCGGGACGTTACTTCCTCTTGCACTTGCCCTGTTTAAGATCGGCAAGCAGAAAAAAGACCGTGCTGCCGCAATCATAACGTACCATCTTGAGCATCGCAACATGCTTGCGCCGGCACGCGTGATCGGTGATATCGTCGATGTGGTCGGGCTGCGCGGTGAGAACATCGATGAACTCATAGCGCTTGCCCGAGGATTCAGTCATCTCGGACTCTCGGATTTTCTCAATGAAGTTCGCCTCGTGCAGGAACTGGATCTGTCTGAGTGGGGTAAGAATACGGTCAAACTGCTGACCGTCCATAGTGCAAAGGGTCTCGAGTTCCCCGTAGTGTTCCTTGTCGACCTGATCGAAGATGTCTTCCCGCTCACCAAGAAAATGGCGTCCGGAGAGGACATCGACGAAGAACGGCGGCTGTGTTATGTAGCGCTCACCCGTGCGCAGAAGAAACTATACCTCCTCTACCCGAAAAGGAGATATGGTCGTTTTCAGCAACCGTCCCGTTTCCTGCTCGATATGTTCAAAAAGGATACACAGTAGAAACGCCTGCTACATCATTTTTCTCTTTCTGACATACAGGATAATTAATATGGCTGCCAGTGGAATGAGGGCGGCGGTCACGATGAGGTTGTACTGTTTGAGAAAACGTGCGGCTTCCTGCCAGGACGAACCAACATAGAACCCTGCGGATACCAGGAAGAGATTCCACAGCATAACACTCAGAAGGCTCAGCCAGAAAAACACGGTACTCTTCACATCGACCATACCTGCAGCAAAACAGATCGGCGCACGCATGCCCGGCAGGAAACGGTTGAGAAAGACGACTACCGGACCGCGCCGAGAAAATGCCCTCTGCGCCCTTTCGATCATCTTGAGTGGAAAGAACCTGCTCATCCATGATGTGGTCATTATGTGAACAAGCCGCTCGCCCTTTTTCTTACCCAGCCAGTACAATATCATGATACCGGTTATGCTTCCAATGACCGTACCGAAATATACTGCAAAGGGATTAAAACTTCCACGACCGGCAAGGTAGGCAAAAATGAGTACGACCGCATCTGACGGGTAGGGAGGGAAAAGGCTCTCGACGCATGCATTGCACAGCAGGAACAGATAGACGACGAGGGGATCTCGACCAGCTATCCAATCAAATACAGAAACGAGCCAATCAAACACTGCTGCACGCTCTACGGTTGACTAGTGCTGCGCTTCTTGAAGTATACGGTCATTGCAGGCTGCCGTCCCGTTTCCGAACCGGTTTTTTCATAAAGTAATATCAAGCTGGACGCCGATATGTTTTTCCAGGGCAGCCTCTTGGTCGCGGAGTGAATATTTTATGCTGAATTTCAAACCATCTATCGGTTTAGCCGACAGGTAAAGAAATCCATAGTAACCGCTGTAGTATAACATTCGATTATTGATGATACCTGGCAGATCGATCTCGTAGGCGTAAATGCGCGAGGCATATGAATCCGTGTCGAAATGACCGAACCTCACCCGGAGGTCCCACCGCCGGAAATCCAGACCGCATTCCAGAGCCCCAAACAGTCCTCGTTCGAGTACGCCGTCTTCATATACGTATTTATCCTCGAGCCGGACATCGAAGAAGAATACCCGGAACGGTTTAACCCGGAAGAAAACCCGTGAACCCGAGCGCTGGCTTTCATCTTCGGTAAACCGCCAGCGCAGCTGCAGTTTCGCATAGGCGATACCCAGCGAACGTTCGACACTCACCTGTACACCATAGCGTTGTGGATCCTCATCTGTGGCGTCGTCAAGGGTGAAGAGGAAACCGATATCTGCGATCGGTAGATGACCATCCACCGCGAGTTGACCGCCGACATAATCATCGCGAGCCTCGATTCCTTTTGGAGAGTAAAATCCAGCCGGGAAGTATTTAGCCGCGAGATTGACATCCAGTATCGAATAATATCCGCTGATCCCGAAAACACCCCCGACCCGATTGCGGAACGAACGTGCGCACTCAGCGAACATAACCATTAACTCATCATTATATTTCAAACCGACGCTGGTAAGCCAGAATCTGGAGCCGTAAAATTTTGCGCTCGAATCATCACACACAAAACCAGGAGTGTATGAGCACCAGTATGTTCTATTCGCGATCTCCCACTGCGGCTGTCGATACGTAACATTATACCCGATAATTTCCTCATTGATCCTGTCCTTCTTAGCTTCTGTCAGGGAATCGACATGGTCGCCCGAAAGATAAAACGAGGTCGCGTTACCTGCACTGTCGACGGTCCCGTCCATATCCTGGTTCGAATAGAACAGGGTGTAGCCTATCACAGACGTATCGCTCAGCGCCGCGCCAAAGAACCCACTATTTTCGTTCACCGAGGTATACGGCAGAACACCACGTTCTTTCGTGAGCACGCGGAAATCAACCGTTTGGAAAAAAGACCCCAGGGGCGACAGCGCAACACCCGACCCGAAATCGAGATTATATTTGCCCAGTACGAAAGAACGCCCGCCATCCGTGTGCAAGATACCTCCTGCATAATAATCGAACAGATTATCCTCCAGAGGATCTCTTTCCGTAAGAAAATATACGTGATATCCGCCCAGATATACTTCTGACCGTGTATAGTACTCATGGACTGCTTGTTCCGATGGGATATCGGTCGTGCCGCGCATTCTCATCGAAAATTTCTTGAACTCCAGAGACTTCCTTCCGACGGTCACGTAGGATCTGATACGTTCGATAAACATGTTATCGATACCGGGGATATTCTTCAGGTCATCCAACGAATGATATGGCCCATGAGCCTGGCGGTACTCGATGATCCTCATACAATCGGACACCGTAAAATAAGGAATGGCACCAAGTTCCTCAAGGCCTGCTGTATTGATGTCGACCGGTCGGAGCATCAGATATTCAAGGTCGCGAACGATTATTTCCAGGTCTCGTGGATCGTCGGTCTGGAACAGTTCGTGACCATCGACAGACAGGACGATGAGGAACAGAATTATCATTGAAAAAACGTGATCAGGAAAAGATGTGACAGTCCAAGGTATTGATGGTTTGTCCCGCTATACTGGATGCTGATGGCGCCGACGATGAAGGTCGCGCTGCAATCGATATACAGGGGATCGCTGTTGACCCCGATGCCGAACATCACGGCATGATACGGCGCATAGGTTGCACCAAATGAGAAAAATGGCATCGACAGTTCAATGCTACTGACGGCGCACCGCACGGTCAGGAACTGCTCGGGTTGGTACATGACATTCATCGAATAACATGGCGGGATGTAATCGATCGAGGATAACCGCGGAACCGTCAGATTCCGTACCCACGCACCCGCGAAAAAGATTGTACTCTGGAAATGTGCTCCGAGATGAGCCGAATAGGTCGACTGATCTTCGCTCTCGAACACGGATTGTTGATAGAGCACCAGTTCACCTCCGAGCGACATACCGTAGGCCGTAGAGAAACATCCCCCTGCGGTCAGCATGTTTTCACGGTACAGATCATCCCCGAAACTCTGCATACCGATATGAAAGCGGCTTACGCTGACATGACCGCTGTAGGTACGCAGACCCGGAATGCCGAAATGGCTGCGGGTACCGAACTGAAAAGCGAAACGACCAGACGACGGTACTGCCGGGTTATAATATTCCTCCAGGATGATGCTGCGGGGAAACAGCATCGATTCAAATGCAGCGACGAGTGCGATAATAAACATGGTGGGAAGATTACAGCACAGCGGCGATCAGACAGAATCCTCACACTCGACGTGTAAGGTCATCTCCGATACGCTCGTGACTTTAATCTTGCTGTTCTTCTTTATGGGACTGTCACTCACCGCACTCCAGAATTCTCCATGAACAAACACGGTCCCTCCTTTGGCTGATATGTCGGTCCTGGCAACGCCGATCTCGCCGACAATCCCCTCCTTTCCCGTTACCCGTTTCTTGAACTGAGCACGTATTCCCAGAAGTGCGATGATCAAAAATATACCAGCAACTACAGCAACTACGACCACGATTACCTCCCATGATATTCTTAAGAACGGAACATCACTCTCAAACAGAATTAATGAGCCAATAATGAGCGACACGATGCCGCCGATCGTTAAAATGCCGTGCGACGTGATGTATATCTCCAGTATGAACAAAATAGCAGAGAGGACGATGAGTGCGACTCCTGCATAGTTCACGGGGAGCACATGCAGTGCATAGAACGCCAGTATGAGGCTGATACCTCCAACCACACCGGGGAAAATCATGCCGGGACGCTGCAGTTCGAAGAATAGACCGTAGAAACCCAGTATCAAAAGTATGTACGCTATATTCGGATTCGTCAGAAGCAGGAGCAAGCGCTCCTTGAGCGTCATGGAAATTACGCGCGGGGTGATCCCCTGTGTCCTGAAGGTATATGTTTCTTCCGCCACATCAACAGTCCGACCATCGAGTTTCGCTAATAGTTCATCAATATCCTTCGCCAGTATTTCGCATACGCCTAGTTTCACAGCAGTTTCTGCATCGACCGAGGCACTCTCCCTAACAGATTGTTCGGCCCACTGTATATTGCGGCCCCGCTCCCTGGCGATCGACTGCAGATAGGCAACGGCATCATTGGTCACTTTCTCGACCATCACGCTGTCGATCTCTCCTCCACCCATGTTTACCGGGTGAGCCGCACCGGTATTCGTTCCCGGAGCCATAGCGGCTATGTGGCTCGCATATAATATGAACACTCCCGCCGATGCCGCCCGCGCACCGCTCGGTGCTATGTATACGGTAACCGGGATTTTGGCATTGAGTAGCGCCTTGGTGATCTCGCGCATGGAAACATCGAGACCACCGGGCGTATCGAGGGTGATGATCAAACATTGAGCACGATCTTCTTCTGCAATGCGTAATGCTCTCAGCAGGTATGAACTGCTTGCGGGACTGATTACGCCCTCGAGCTCGGCGACCACTACGCTGCCGGTTGCGAACATCAACCACAGATGTAATAATGCCATCAAAAAATGATAGTCAAATATCAAAACAAGTCAAGCGTACCTGGTTCCGATAAAAAAAATTATTTGTTGCCTCATCTACCGTATAATCCGGCGACGTCGAAAGCTGCGACTGACAATAGTATTGATGTTACACGTAAAATATCTCTTGACAAAAAATAAATAATGACTATAATAATCAATAAAAGGAGGTACTAATGCCCAAGTGCGGTTCAAGAACTAAAAAGAAACCAAAGAAAAAGAAAGTAACAAAGAAAAAGAAGAAAGTAGCAAAGAAAAAGAAGACAACAAAGAAAAAGAAGACAACAAAGAAAAAGAAGACAACAAAGAAAAAGAAGAAAAAGAGATAACACTGTGACATGAGGGGGGGAGTAATCCCCCCCTTGTCTTTATCACAACTTCATTGACAACCAAGAGAGAAACAATATAATCTCGTATGGATAGTGATACCTTCCTCCAGGTAAAAAAGAATCTCACAAAAAATATCGATGAAATCAAAGAGACGTTAAAAAGAAAAAATCTCCTTAACGCTCCGGACACGGGAAAGACCATTGAACGGATGAAGTACCTCCTGTACAGTATTACCAAGACGCTTATCGATATCGGTCACAGTATTATGCTAGAGAAAGACCTGCTCCCGCCACGTAATCGTGCAGATATCTTTATTTGCCTTGCCGAACTCGAGATCATCATGTCGAATATCGTTCCCGGTGTGAAGAAAGCGGTCATCGCATTCCCAAAGATGAACACGTATTCACCGGAAGACACCGTCCGTCTTGTAACGTCAAGCATCGGAGATCTTCATGCCTGCCTTGATTCATTTGCTGCTTACTTTGCGGTCAGAGATACAACGATATGAATATTATCTTTGTCGTATTTGCATTTCTCTTCGGCGCGGCGATCGGGAGTTTCCTCAATGTCATCATATACCGGCTGCCGCTTGGTGCCTCCATCGTTGCACCGCGATCGTTCTGTCCTCACTGCAAGAAACCCATCCCGGCAAAGGAAAACATCCCCATCCTCAGCTATATCCTTCTTAAAGGTAGATGTTCGGGCTGCGGGACATCCATATCCATCCATTATCCTGCCATTGAACTCATAACCGGCGTTCTCTTTGTGTATTTCTATTTACGATATAATATAAGTCTTGAATTCTTCGCGTATGTTACCTTCAGCTGTGCGCTCATTATCATATCGGGTATCGATTTTTCTTTCCAGATCATTCCCGATGTGATTTCCATACCGGGTATTTTCGCAGGATTGGTATTTCAGCTTGCGAAGGGGAATTTCCTTCCGGCACTGGTTGGCGCCATCTTCGGAGGCGGACTCATCCTTCTTATTCGTGTCGTGGGGGGAAAGGTTTACAAGAAAGAGGTCATGGGTATGGGCGATGTATATCTCACAGCAATGATCGGAGCGTTTGTCGGATGGCCGCTCATTATTGTCGCCGTATTCCTGGCTGCCCTGACCGGCTCAATTCTAGGTATTATCTTTATAGTATCAACGCGCCAGAGCCGTGAGAGTCCCATTCCGTTTGGTCCTTTCCTGAGTATCGGAGGGCTCGGAGTAATCGTCTTTTATTCCATCATCATAAAATTCTTTGCTATGCTCGGTGTCTATCTCCGTTAATCCATGCCGGGCTGACAAATCGATCCTGGCACTATACCCATGAACCGTATACTGACCATCGTCGGTCCTACCGCATCGGGTAAGACCGATCTTGCCATACGTATCGCACAAAAAACTCTCGGCGAGATAATTTCTGCGGACTCCAGGCAGATCTACCGATATCTGAACATTGGTACTGCAAAACCGGACCGCGCCCAGCAGAAGAGTGTTACGTTCCATCTCATCGATTTCATCGAACCGGATGCACGTTACTCGTGTGGTCAATTTGCGCGTGATGCAGAGCAGAGAATCTCATCCATCCGTCACAAGGGCAGTATCCCTATCGTATGTGGCGGCACAGGACTGTATATCAAGGCACTCTTCGAGCCTTTACATGAACTGCCGGCGTCTGACAACGAGGTTAAGACGCGATTAATCCAGCAGCTGCGCGATCGCGGAATAAACCATCTCTACCAAAAACTCCTTGACGTCGATCCCGTGTGGGCACAGCGTGTCGGACCTCGTGACACGCAGAGGATCCTCAGAGGCCTCGAGATATATGAGATGACGGGTAAACCGCTCAGCACCCTGCTGAAAGGTAAGAGAAATATTCCAAAATACCTGCCATATTATATCGGGCTCGACCTGCCCCGTGAAGAACTCTACAAACGGATCGATAGCCGGTTCGATACTATGATAGCAGCCGGTTTCGTGAATGAGGTGAGAGCATTATTGAAAAAAGGATTCGACCCGGGGAAAAATGCCCTCAGGACCATCGGCTACAAAGAAATCATTGAACATCTAAGGGGTAAATGCTCTCTCCCGGATGCGGTCGCGAAGGCAAAACGGCGAACACGGAATTTCGCAAAAAGACAGCTCACCTGGTTTGCCAGAATTCCTGGAGTCGGATGGTATGACCCGCGCGATCCGCATCTCGTCGCGCATGTGGTTAATGTTGTCAGGACGGAGATTGGGTAGGGGACATTTTTTCCAGAACGATCTTTCTTACCAGGGCAATTTCCTCTTCAATTGAGAGCAGCGTAGTATCTACCTCGATCGCATCATCGGCTTTTTTTAAAGGCGAATGCTTCCGGCCCGAGTCGTAGTTATCCCGGAACTTTAAGTTTTCCACGACTTCATCAAGGGTGGCTGGTATCTCTTTTTCGGCACATTCCCTTACTCTGCGCTGCGCTCGGACTTCCAGGTCGGCATACATGAAGATCTTGACCTGGGCATGGGGAAACACGACGGTCCCGATATCCCTGCCTTCGCACACAACGTTCTTATCCCGGGCGACCAGACGCTGAAGGTTGACCATCCACTCGCGTACTTCACGAACAGCAGATATCGGTGATACCATTTTGTTGACCTCGGGCATTCTGATATCCAGGGTAACATCCCTCCCGTCAAGATATACCCGATTGTCATCATTGTGGGCTACGAGATCGATATGCGTGCTCCCGATTATTTCCTGCACGAGTTTCATATCAAGGGGTTCTGAACCGCCGCACCGTATGTATTTCAGAGTCACTGCACGATACATGGCGCCGGTATCAAGGTAGAAAAAGTTGAGTTCCCGAGCAACGCCCTTTGCCGTCGTGCTCTTTCCGGATCCAGCCCCGCCGTCAATGGCTACGATGATGCTTGGCATTGATGGATGTGTCGTATCACGGTTTCCTGCTGAGGGGACATCGTCACGCCACGCCGTTCCATGACGGTCCGGGCTGTAGCGATCGCCTTATCGAGATCGTACCCGGTATGCTCCTGCGGACTGAGCCATCGGAAACATGGTGCGTTCCTCGGCATCATACCGCCACCAAAGAAATTAACAAAGCATCCAATCACGGCTCCGGTTGGTATCAGGGTGCCGATACCCGTCTTGGTATGATCACCGATAAAACATCCCAGTTTCGTCATCCCACTGCTCATCGACTTACCGGCGATCTCCAGCCGCACCGGACCGTAGTTGTTCTTCAGATCGGAATTGGTGGTCAGGGCACCCAGGTTGACCCATTCGCCAATAAAAGAGTGCCCGATGAATCCCTCATGATATTTATTTGCATACCCTTGAAAAATACACTCCTCTACCTCACCGCCGATCCTGCATGACGGTCCTATGGTCGACCTCGTTATCTTTGCACGGTCAATGACACTGTTCTTACCGATATAGGTAGGACCCGAGATACTCGTGAACGGACGGATCTCGGCGCCTTCGTCGATATAGATCGGGCCGTCGGTTACATCAAGTGCCACCTGTCGGTATAGGCGTGCACTCGCTGCAATATGGACATGCGTGCTGCTGCCGATGATATATATGTTTCGAGACGGCTTGCGCGTTTTCACACTGCTAAAGCGGGACGTGATGAGTTCGCCATTTTGGGCGATGATATCCCAGATGTGCTCAAGCACCACACCCTTGACCTCGAGCGAATCCTGCATCTGTTGCTGCGCGTCAGCGATCTCATCCAGGGTAGCAGGGTATGGTGGTTTGTGCCGAACAAAACCAACCAAACGCCCGTCATTCACGAGTTTAACATCACGCTTCACCACCGGCAGCCTTTTTGTCGGGATAAACGATGAAGCAAGATACACCTTGGGTCCATGTGATGAGATTTTTTTCTGCTGGAAATATTCACGGCAAATGAATTCTGTTGGGTTGTTAGCGTTACACCACGCGAGTTGTTCGGCAATCGTTGCCAGTCCGATCCTCAACAGATACTGCGGATATAGGTACACAAGCGGCAGGAAATCCCCTGCCCGGTTTTCATATATAACCGTATTCATATAGATAGCAATACACATGCCACAATGGCGCATGCGATACCGATAATCCTGGTGATGGTGATCGATTCCTGTAGTACGATAAAACCGTAAAGTACTGGAAACAGAACGTACAGATTGGTGAATGGCAGTACAACCGATGCGGGACCAATCCTGAGTGCTTCGTAAAATGCCAGCATAGCAATGAGCACCACGAACCCAACCGGTATTCCATAGAAAATGTACTTATTTATCATAAGATTTCTGCGTATTAGGAGATATATGATCATGAAGAGCATGCTGGATATAGTTATCCAGAACGTTGTACTCACTGCATTGAGGTGTTTGGCCATGATCTTACCGCCGATCGCCCATGCGCCCCATGCCACGAGGGTAATGAGGGCATATTTCAGATAATGCATGGGAAATTATAGTGAATACACTATCAAAGTCAAGTGCAAGCATATTCCCGTAAATACATGGTTTTTAGACATATTTCACCGGTGCCCGGGGTCACGTGTGATCATCCATATACTCTGGATATGGCAAAAAGCGCCAGCCTTGACAAATTTCAAAATTACTCTATAATTGACTCATGATGGTCGTTTTAGAGGGAAAAAATATCGAAGTTGCCAAGGGTACGCTGGTGAGCGATCTCGTTCACGGAGAGCATGTTCTGGCAGCATATATGAATGGGCATCTCGTCGATCTGAATGCTGAAATACCGGACGGCGCTGAGCTCCGATTTGTCGATTTTTCCCACAAAGAAGGTAAGAAAGTATACTGGCATTCAGCATCGCACGTCATGGCCATGGCAGTAAAATCACTCTTTCCCGAAGCGAAGCTGGCGATTGGACCGTCGATTGATCAAGGATTCTACTATGATTTCGATACAGAAAAGCCATTTTCACAGGATGATCTTGTACTCATTGAGAAGAAAATGGGAGAAATAGTTCAGAAAAAAATGCCATTTCAGCGGGTAGTCATGAGAAAAGATGAAGCGATCAAGCTTTTCTCACAAAAAAACGAGTCGTATAAGGTCGAATTGCTACAGGAAATTGAGGATGAACATGTCACACTCTACCAAAACGACGATTTCATCGACTTATGCAGGGGACCTCATGTACCGCATACCGGTGTCATACACGCATTTAAACTGCTGAGTGTCGCGGGTGCGTACTGGCATGGAGATGTGGAGCAACCCATGCTATCGCGTATTTATGGCATCGCCTTTACCCAAAAAGCAGACCTCAACGTATATCTTGAGAAACTCGAAGATGCGCGGCAGCGAGATCATCGCAAATTAGGGAGTGAACTTGAACTGTTCACGATATTCGAAGAAGCAGGCGCCGGGCTCGTATACTGGCATCCAAAAGGAGCTTTCATCAAACGTTCCATAGAAGAGTATTGGATAGAAGAGCATATTGCAGCAGGCTACCAACTGGTCTCTACCCCACACATTGCACGCGGTCATCTCTGGCATCGGTCTGGACATTACGATTATTATCGCGACAACATGTTCGTGGTACCGGTTGATAAGGAAGAATACATCCTGAAACCGATGAACTGCCCAGGCCACATTTTGATTTTTAAATCAAAGGTGCGTAGTTATAAGGACCTTCCCCTGAAATTCGCCGAGCTGGGACAGGTCTATCGTCACGAACTGTCCGGTACTCTCCATGGGCTGCTGCGTGTGCGCGGCATCACCATCGACGACGGACATATTTTCTGTCAGCCGCAGCAGATCGAGGATGAGATCGTCAAGGTACTCGAATTGACGATGAGAATGCTCCGGAAATACGGTTTCGAGAATTTCAAAATTGATCTCTCAGTGCGCGATGAGCATAAAAAGGATAAATACCTCGGCACTGATGAGGAATGGGCACAAGCCGAACAAGGCTTGATCTCGGCGTTGCAGCGCACAGGTCTCGAGTACGAGAAGCAAGAAGGTGAAGCGGTCTTTTATGGACCGAAGATAGACATAAAACTACTCGATGCGCTCGGACGGGAATGGCAGGCAACAACGATTCAATTCGATTTCAATCTGCCAAAACGCTTCAAGATCGAGTACATGGACCAGGGCGGCAAGCTCAAGGAAGTCGTTGCGATCCACCGTGCAATATACGGGTCGCTGGAGCGCTTCATCGGGTGTCTTATCGAACATTACAAGGGTTCGTTCCCGCTCTGGTTAGCGCCGATACAGATCATGGTTCTGCCGATCACGGATAAACAGGCAGTCTATGCCGGCACGGTCCTGCAGGAATGTCTGAACATGGGACTCCGGGCTGAGTTGAATAACAAATCTGAGCGCATTGGTCAGAAAATACGGGAAGCCGAGGTGCAAAAAATACCCTACATACTCATCGTCGGCAAAAAAGAGGTGGAAAATTCCACGGTTGCGGTGAGAAAGCACGGGAAAGGAGATATCGGTGCAATGCCGTTAAAGGATTTTCTGAACGTGATAAAGGAGGAACAAGGAGGTGACAATTAAGCATTTACCAAGAGTAAACAGGCAAATTAGAGCCCAGCGAGTCAAGCTCATCGGTAAGGACGGTCAGGTGCTTGGTGAGTTCCACATCAGGGAAGCAATGAATATGGCGCGTCAGGAAAAGCTCGATCTGGTCGAAGTGGCACCAAATGCACGACCACCAGTATGTAAATTGCTCGATTTCGGTAAATATGTATATGAAAAAAAACGACAGGAGCGTCTCGCACGCAAGCATCAGCACAAAACCACTGCCCGGGGAATGAGATTTTCCTTGAAAATCAGCGAACACGATTATCAGGTGAAGCTCACAAAGGTCAAGGAGTTCCTTATGGACGGCGACCGTGTCAAGGTCACCCTGCGGCTGAGAGGCAGAGAAATGGTCCATGCTGATATGGGGATGAAGGTTATCGAAAGGGTCGTTACAGATCTCGCAGACCTGGGAAAAATGGAAAAACCTCCAATGAGAGAACGTAATTTCATCTTCGTGACCATTCTCCCGGACAAAAGGAGATAGACATATGGCAAAGCAAAAAACAAAAAGGGCACTGGCAAAAAGGGTGAAAAAGAAGAAAAGTGGCGTAATTATGCGCAGTAGGGCAGGAAAAGGTCATTTATTAACCGGAAAAACTAAGAAACGTAAACGAAGATTACGCCAAAAAACGACTATTTCAAAGTCCGATGCCAAGAAAATCAAGGGTCTGATATAGCGATAATTGACAAAAATAGCGTTATGTATATAATTTGAGAAAGGAGTACTTTTTATGCCGAGAACGAAAAATACGCCCACAACCCGCAAAAGAAGGAAAAAGTGGCTGAAAGAAGCCAAAGGCTACTGGGGTGGCAAACACAAACTGTATAAAACTGCTCGTCTGGCGGTCATGAAAGCATGGTTATCTGCCTATCGGGAAAGAAAACGCAAAAAACGGGTATTTCGGAGCCTCTGGATCACACGCATTAATGCTGCCCTCAAGCAGCATGATGTAAAATACTCCGAGTTCATCCACGCTTTGAAAAAAAATGAGATAGACCTGGACAGAAAAACGCTCGCTGCGCTCGCGTACGAGCACCCCGATGCGTTCGACCGTCTGGTCGTGCTCTGTAAAGGTAAAGCATAACAGGTAAGGCGTACTGTGGAAGAAAAACTCGAACAGCTGAAGCGAGCGATTCAAGAATCCCTGGAAACGGCACACAATCAGGACGAACTCGAGACGGTAAGAATTCAATACCTGGGCAGAAAAGGTGAGATAAATCGGCTGTTCAAGGAAATGGCACAGTATTCCGAACAGGAACGCAAGATGTATGGTCAGAAGATCAACGCACTGAAAACAGAACTCATGACCTCGATCACTGATCGCGTGAAACAGTTTGGGGTCACATCCGGAGATGAGTATGATCTTCTCTTACCCGGGAAAATACCCTTTGTTGGTCACGCCCATCCACTAACCCAGGTATTCAACGAACTGGTCACATTTTTCACGAGTTTTGGTTTCAGCGTCGCGACCGGTCCTGAGATCGAATATGATTGGTACAATTTCGAAGCACTCAACATCCCAAGGGACCACCCGGCACGCGACATGTTCTCGAGTTTCTATATTCAAGACGATCTGCTCTTGCGCAGCCATACATCCCCAGTACAGGTCCGGGTCATGGAAAAACAGAAACCTCCGGTAAAGATCGTATGTCCTGGAAGATGTTACCGATACGATGCATTCGACGCAAGTCACTCACCGGTTTTTCACCAGCTCGAGGCACTCTACGTAGACAAAAATGTCAGTTTCGGAGAACTCAAGTGGATATTGTGCGAATTTGTCAAGTTCATGTTCGGACCTAAAACCAAATATGAACTGCGGCCGTCTTTCTTTCCATTTACCGAACCATCGGGCGAGCTGGCGATCAGTTGCACGATCTGCAACGGTGATGGGTGTTCGGTCTGCGGAAACACCGGCTGGCTCGAACTGATGGGTTGTGGTATGGTGCATCCTGAAGTCCTGAAGAGCGTGAAGATCTCACCAAAACAGTATACAGGATATGCCCTGGGCATGGGAATAGAGCGGGTTGCCATTATCAAATATGTTATCGATGATATCAGAACGTTTTATAACAACGATATGAGATTTCTGGAGCAATTTTAAATGCTGGTATCTTTACGTTGGCTTGAAGAGCTGCTCAATACACACATAAATGCCGACCATCTCAGGAAACAGGTACTTTCCCTGGGATTGGAAATAGAGGACGTGCAGCATACTGCGCCAGAGGGCATACTGATCGGTGCGATAGACTCGATGCAGCCGCATCCTGGTAAGAAGAATCTCAGTGTCCTTGATATCGTGATTGACAAACACTATCAGATCGTAACCGCGGCAAAAAATGTGAAACCCGGTGACCGGCTACTCGTTGGACTCGCAGGAGTTACGCTCGCAGGGCAACGTGTTGCCGAGAAAAAATTCGGCGGTATCACATCACACGGTGTGCTTGTGAGTGAGCAGGAACTGGGTCTTGCCGAACGTTCGACCGGGGTCATCACGTTGGAACGCGGTTCAGCAGGTCAGCGTTTTACAGACGTCTTTGATGATTGTATTCTCGACATGAGCACGACACCGAATCGCCCGGACTGGTTATCGGTCGAAGGTATCGCGCGTGACCTGGCAACCCTGTTCGACATCGATTACGCAAAACGGTCTTCAACAGAAAAATTCTACAAACAGCCGCAGCGCAACCGTATCGGTAACTATAAGCTTAAAATAAGTGACAAAAAGGGATGCCCGCGCTATACGGCACGCATTTTCGAGGATATCACGGTCGCTCAGTCTCCGTTCTGGATGAAGTGGCGTCTGCACTGTATGGGTATGAATGCGGTCAATAATGTCGTCGACATTACAAACATCTGCATGCTTCTCACCGGTCAGCCCCTCCATCCCTTTGATCTCGATCTGTTGACCGGCGGTATAACCATACGCAGAGCGCATGCCGGCGAGACCTTCACCACCCTTGAAGGTACTCGTCACACGCTGGACAAGAACGACCTTTTAATTGCCGATAAACAGAATCCCATCGCCCTTGCCGGTGTTATCGGAGCTCAGCGTGCTCAGATATCACCGAAAACGACGCGGGTACTTCTGGAAAGCGCGTATTTCGATCCCAAGAGGATCGCGCATACCGCGCGTCGCCTGGGCATCACGACCGAAGCCTCGACACGCTTCGAAGAAACTGCCGACCTTGCGGTCATCGATGCGGTATCGGCGATGGCAGGTGGACTGTTCAAAAAATATTGCAGTGCGAAAGAAAAAGAATTCGTCGCATCGGGTGAACGTGCACGTTCGGTCCGCATACGGTTCTCTCCTGCACGCATGAATACCGTTCTCTCCCTCAAACTGTCAGTGCCGCAGACGAAACGGTTGCTGAAAAAAATTAATATCACAGCGACCGGTAACACCACACTCGTCGCAAAAATACCGCATTACCGGCGCGATCTGCGCATCGAGGAAGATATTTTCGAGGAAGTTGGGCGTGTCTATGGTTACATGAATATACCAGAAGTACCGCCGAAGCGATGGGGTGGCCAGGTGACCATTAACCGACAGCGTCATCTCGAAGAGAAAATCATGCATCACCTCATCGGTCGAGGTTTCAGCGAGACATACACACTCTCGCTCCTGGCGAGCACACGACTTGAGGAAATGGGCTTCAATTCGTTCGTCAAACTCAGGAATCCACTCAACGAGCGCTTCGATGCCCTGCGCCCGTCTCTGTTCGTCGGTCTGCTCGACTGCGTGAATTTCAATTTGACAAAAGGCAATCGCTCCCTGCAGCTGTTTGAGATCGGCAACATATTGTTATCAGAGCCCCCATTCCAGGAAAAAAGACTCGGCGTTATCATGGGGGGTAAACGGTATCCGCATTTCTGGGATCAACACAACGCACCCATTACCTACTATGATGCAAAAGGTGTTCTGGAAGGCATTTTTCACATGCTGCATATAGATGATATTGAATTCAAGCGTATGGACCAGCAGGGGTTCACCCAGGCAGTGAGGGTATGCCATGGAAGCAAAGATCTGGGCTACCTTGGGGTCATAGAACAAGATCTCATTGCTGAACCCTATTTCTATTTCGAGCTTTCGCTGGAATCCCTCTTTGCTCCGGTGAGTGAACCTTTCTATCTCCCGCCGGCAAAGTACCCGGCGAACACGAGAGATCTGTCCTTTCTCGTCAACGGCAATGTCGATGTCCCTGATGTTATCAAGGTCATTAAAAAAGTCGGTGGACCGGTTCTGGAAAAAGTGATACTGTTTGATTATTACAAAGGAGAAGCCATCGAACGCCACAAGAAGAATATCGGGTTCCGACTGTATTTCCGGGCACCGGACCGTACCCTCACAGATATGGAAGTGGACAGATTTGTAAAAAAAATCGAACATGACATCACGCAGACATTTGATGCACATTTAAGAAAAAGGGAGTGAACGTTGGACGAACTAATTAAGTTGGAAGAAAAGATCGAATCGTTAGTAGCAGTTATAAATGATTTGAAGCAAAAGGTCGAGGATTTTGAAGCAAAGAATTCGAGACTGCTCGCTCGAGATAAAGATATTAAATCTAAAATTGAAGGTCTGATCGAGAAGATCGACAGCCTTCTTTTCTGAGGAGATAGTGTAATGCC
>CP070834.1:56536-93446 GCA_020341755.1 Caldifarciminota bacterium
TTCTGAACGGCGATCCCTTCGGCGATCGTTGACTGGGCTTTGATGTCGGGAATATAATCGAGATCACGTTCAAATGCCGCTGCCACCGGTGCGCAGTTCTCATCCTGGACACCCACGAGCCGCGGCATCTGGCTGATGATCCCGGCACCGAGCAGCTCGCTGAATCCGATATACACACCGAGCAAGAGTGAACCGTTGCCCACCGGCAGTATCATCACATCCGGCGGTCGCCAGCCAAGCTGCTCGCAGACCTCGAACGCCATGGTCTTGGTCCCGTGCAAGAAGAACGGATTCCAGTAATGGCTCGCATAAAATTGTTCCTGCGCTGCTTTCTGGCACACACCGGCGACCTGATCGCGCGTTCCCGGAACAAGATGGAGCTCTGCTCCGTAAAGGTTGATGATCGAAATTTTTGCCGGGCTGGTTTGCTCGGGGATATAGATTTCACATGTGATACCGGCACGCGCACAGTAGGCAGCGATCGACGCACCGGCATTCCCCGAGGAATCCTCGACCACATGTGTAATACCGAGTTCCTGTAACTTACTCACCATCACCGATGAACCGCGGTCCTTGAAGGATCCGGTAGGGAATAAATAATCCTGTTTGATCAACACCTCCCTGCCATCGAACGACACAGGTGTCAGCGGTGTAAATCCTTCATCGAGTGTCACGACCGCGCTTTCATCAACAATGGGCAGCGCCTCGCGGTAGCGCCACATAGTATGTCGCCGCTGTTCAATACGCGCGACCGGGAACTCGGCCTGAAAGTCGATATCCAAATAGCCACCGCATCCACACTGCCAGATCCGTTCATCAAGGGAAAACTTGGTATGACATTGTGAACAGATAAGTGCATTCATCTATTACATATCACAGACATCCGGACCCGGCTCCACGATCTGCAAAGTAGATTCGATCACATTGTACTGTTCCTTGAGGTAATCGTTTATGTTTTTGATCAATTCGTTGTGATCGGCACATACTTTGATCGATTCATCGAGACGTACGTGTGCCGAGAAGACAAGCATATTGGCGGTAATCGTCCACAGGTGTACATTGAGCAAATCTTTGATATCGGGAAAACGGTCCTTAAGGTCCCGGGCAACGGTGTCTACATTCATGCCGGTCGGTGCCATCTCGAGCAGGATGGTTGCGGATTCCCGCAGTATGCCCCATGCCCAGACGACGATCACCAGCGAAATTCCGATACTGATGAGCGGGTCGATGATGTTCCAGCCGGTGAAATGGATGATGAGCGCTCCAATGACGATCCCGACCGAGGAAGCTGCATCGGCGACCATATGATAGAACACACCCTTCACGTTCAGGTCATGCTTATGACTGCCGTGCAATATAAGAATGCTTGCGATGTTGACCGTGAGTCCAACCAGCGCGATCGTCAGCATATGGAGCGTGAGCACCTCCTCGGGCTCAATGATACGCATGACCGCTTCGTACAGTATCACGCACACGACGAGCAGAAGAAACAAACCGTTTACAAAAGCGGCGAGGATCTCCGCACGGTACAGGCCATACGTCCGGTGATGGCAGGGTGGTTTGCGGGCAATGAATATCGCCACCAGGCTGATGCCGATGGCGAATGCGTGCGTGAACATGTGACCGCCGTCACTCACGAGCGCGATACTTTTCGTGAGTATACCGCCGACGATCTCGACGATCATGACGACAATCGTGATGACCAGCGACAGAATCAGTTTCTTGCTGGCAACGGTCTTATACTCGAAAATATGCTCGGAAAACGGTGAACGTGCTGTATGCTGGTGCTCGTGTGTAGTATTATGAACGTGGTCGTGCGGCATACTTTTTCTCATGAAAATGAATAGTGGATATCAGTCAAAACTATGGTTCTTATCAGGGTACTGACCCTTTCTCACCTCATCCCGGTAGGTTTCTACCGCCTGACGGATCTGTGTGCCGATTGCGGCGTACTGTTTCACGTATTTGGGAGTGAATGCATCGAAGAGACCGAGAATATCGTGAAGCACCAGGATCTGTCCGTCACAGTGGGGTCCGGCGCCAATGCCGATAGTAGGGATGGAAACCGTATCCGTTATTTTTTTTGCGAGCGACGCCGGTATCTTCTCCAGCACGATGGAAAAACACCCTGCGGACTCGAGGAGTTCCGCATCCTTGACCATGCTCTGCTGCGCATCACGCGTCTTCCCCTGCAGTGTATAACCGCCGAACTTGTGGATGGACTGCGGTGTCAACCCGAGATGGCCCATTACTGGTATCCCGAGGGCAACGAGTCGTTTTACCGTATCGATTATGGGTGTGCCGCCTTCGAGTTTGACCCCGCACGCGCCGGTCTTCAGGAACCGTCCGGCATTCAACACCGCATCGCTTACCGATGTCTGGAAAGACAAGAACGGCATATCAGCTATTACCAGGCTGTTCGTTACTGCCCGGTATACCACCTTCGTATGGTACAGCATTTCTTCCATGGTAATCGGCAGGGTGGTCTTCTCTCCCGCGAACACATTCGCCGCACTGTCGCCGACCAGTATGATATCGATGCCGGCTTTGTCGAGTATCTTCGCCATCGTATAGTCGTATGCCGTTAAGCATACGATCTTCTTTTTCTCCCGTTTCATTGCGATGATCGACTCGACGGTTACCATTGCCGGGATATTATTCTCCTGGGTTCTTTCAATGTCTTGATCTCATTGCAGAGGAGATCGACATCGTTCGATCGCCTCAAGAAATCAAAACCCTTAATATCGACGATTAAAAGCGGTGATGTGTTGTAATGGAAGAAAAAAGTATTGTAACTATTGCAGAGTTGTTCAATGTATTCGTACTCGATCTCTCGTTCGAAGACCCTATCCCGATGTTTGATGCGCCGGAAGAGAAAATCGGGCGATGCCTGCAGGTAAATGGTAAGATCGGGTCGGGGGATATCACGCTCGATGAGACCGTAGATCTTGTCATACAATGCGAACTCATCCTCGCTCAAGTTGATCTCCGCAAAGATCCTGTCCTTGGCAAAAAGGTAATCGGTGATCACCCGCGAACTGAAAAGATCGATCTGCGAGATCTCACGCTGCTGTTTGTATCGCGACATCAGGAAATACAACTGCGTATGAAAGGCATACTTCCTCCTGTCCGCGTAGAATTTATCCAGAAAGGGATTGTCCTCGAACTGCTCCTGGATGATACCGGCATGCAGCCGGTTCGCGAGCAGTCCGGCGAGCGCCGTTTTCCCGGCGCCGATCACGCCCTCAATGACAATGAATCGTCTTTCTTTCATGAATTCTATCCCGGTAGTACTCGGCGATGCTCATATCCGAACCCGGCGGTACGAATTGTGGTGCGATATCATTCATCAGAGCGACGGCGAAGGGACGGTCGAAAAAATGCGGATGAGGGATTACCAGGTCATCCTCCTGGAGGGTCCGGCTTCCATAAAAGAGGATGTCGAGATCGATAATACGCGGACCCCACCGTTCGCCCACAGTTCTGCCCATCTCCCGTTCAATACTCTTCAGTATCCCCAATAGTTCCCGGGGTGTGTATTCACACGCGATCTGGACAACCATGTTCAGGAAATCAGGCTGGTCAGCCTTTCCCCATGGTTGGGTTATACGCGCGGTCGATTTCTTCAAGACTTTTATATTGCTGTGTTTCAGGGCTGTGAGTGCCCGGTCTATATTTTGCCGTACATTGCCAATGTTTGAGCCGAGCAGCAGGTAAATGTGCTCCATTTGTATCATTGTAATCGAAACATACCTGCTGTCAAGTAATTCCACGGGATCCTGACCAGGAAACACCGGCCTGTCAGAGGACACTATCTATTCCAGCACACGGCGATAGGCATGATTTTCCTTGAGCTGATCATATGAGAAATATACCACCCCGCCGAAGGGACTTTTCCTGACGGTTTTCACCTGTTCGGCGATCTGCGCAGGTGACAGGATGTAAATTCCCAGTCCAACAGTTATCCGCTGGGGTTCCTGCACCGCTGCTTCAATCTTCTTCAAATGTGATGTGATATTCCTGGTATAGAGCATGAGACAGACAAAATCCACGTAATGTGCATTCACCCAGGTCAGCCAGTCTTGATAAAAATTGGTGCGCGCACTGAGATAATCGGGCTTTACCGCCACCGAAATTTCGAGGTCCTGACGTACCTGTTTTACACGGCTGCCCAGTTTGATAATGAAGTCGGTGAGGTCACGGTTCACCATGCTCTGCCATTTTGCGTTCAGGTCATCGTATCCCCAGAGACTGTACCGTTGTTGCACCGTGCTGTCGGCATGGAGATCGAACGGATCGACACCGTACCTTCTCATGAATTTGCTGCGCAGAGCGGCATCGTAGATGAATTCGCTTCCCGGATACCGGATATAATCCAGATGTATGCCGTCAAAATCATACATCCTGACGATCTCCTCTGCGATCCCGCAGAGGTACTCCTGTACATGTTCATGACCGGGTGCCAGGTAGTACCCTTCGATCCGCAAATCCTCCAGTTCATCGACCGAGTAATCGAGAATCGACCTGCCCGCACGATCCGACACATACCAGTTCGGCTGGCGGTTGATCGGATGCCTGCGATCCGTGGTCAAAGGGGCATACCCCCAGGAATAGAAGACATTGATCCATGCCGATACCTGTATATGACGGCGATGGGCTTCATCGATGAAATCTTTCAGCCATTCATCTGACATGCGTCTGCTCGGCACGCGCTGCGAGGGATAATAGGCTTGTCCAAGGGCGTATACCTGCAGAAAAATATGGTTGAACGAGCCATCGAGATGAGAGAAAATCTCCCTGCCGTCATCAAGTGACCAGCGCGGAATCCATATTCCACGAAAATCCGTGTAACAGGCAAGGAATATGAGCAGTATTCCCACACCAAACTGTATTCAGAAACCTCAGGATGTCAATCGGCTAACTGATACATGCTACAATGGTTCCGTAATGCCGTACAATCTCCAGATTTCGCCTGAAAATAAGCAGTATGTTCCATGTCCAGTATTGACTTTAATGGTTATCTGCATAGAATATAATCAAAAAGGAGGTTATCGTGTTTTCACTACCAATTCTTATCATTATTGGCATTTTTATCATTCTCAGCGCCGTCAGGATACTGAAAGAATATGAACGGGCTGTCGTTTTCCGGCTTGGAAGATTTCTTTCGGTCAAAGGACCAGGTCTTTTCATTCTCATCCCCGTGCTTGACAAGATGACAAAGGTATCGCTGCGCGTCCTCGCCATGGACGTCCCGCCGCAGGATGTCATCACCAAAGACAATATATCGATCAAAGTCAATGCAGTTGCATATTTCCGGGTCTTCGAACCGAGTAAAGCGATCCTCGAGGTCGAAGATTATCTGTATGCGACGAGCCAGCTGTCGCAGACCACACTCCGCAGTGTACTCGGCGAGTACGAACTTGACGAGATCCTCGGGCAGCGGGAAAAAATCAACATGCGGCTGCAAAAGATTATCGATCAGCAGACCGATCCGTGGGGCATCAAAGTATCGACCGTCGAGATCAAACACGTTGACATACCCCAGGAGATGCAGCGCGCGATTGCCCGACAGGCAGAGGCAGAACGGGAACGAAGGGCAAAAGTGATACACGCCGAGGGTGAACTCCAGGCAGCATCGAAACTAAATGAAGCAGCCAAGATCATCAGCGAAACACCGACCGGTATCCAGTTACGGTTCCTTCAGACCCTCGGTGAGGTTGCTACGGAAAAGAATTCCACGACCATTTTCCCCGTTCCCATCGACCTCTTTACGCCGTTCATAAAGAAAATCAGTGAAAAATAATGGTTGATGTGTACCAGCAAACAGGCGTCGACTTTTTCTCGTCCATAAAGGATATCATCGAAAAAAAAATCGACCACGAGGTTCGCCGGGCAGACAGTTTCGATATCCCGGAGGACGCATATGATGCCATGAGAAAGCAGCACCATGCCCTGAAAATCATAGAAACCATTGCGGCACGGCATAGACCGAATTCCGGCTTCAATCTCTGTCTGCTTCACGACGACATCTATATCGATCGCATGAATTTCGTCTTTGGTCTTGCCGACCCGAGAATAAATACCGCCGTCGTTTCCAGCTTTCGGTTGAACGGTACCCACCTCATCGACCGCCTGGTGAAGGAGATCGTACACGAACTCGGTCATCTCATGGGTCTCGGACACTGCGCCGACCTGAAGTGCGTCATGCATTTTTCGAACACGCTGAGTGATACCGACCAAAAGTCCGCAGATCTATGCACTAGGTGCAGGAGTATTAATGGATAAATACACACTGTTTACACCCGGACCTGTTGATGTACCCGATGAAGTCCTTAAAGAATCAGGAGCATCACTCATCTATCATCGAGAGGCAAAGTTTGCCGATCTCTACCGTGCGGTCGCACAGGGGCTCCAGAAAATCATGTACTCATCCGGTAAGATATTTCTATTCGCTTCATCCGGTACCGGTGGGATGGAGGCAGCCTGCGCAAATATCCTGGCGCGGGGAGATATCCCGGTCGTCGCGGTCTGCGGAAAGTTTGGAGAACGCTGGCAGGAACTGTGTACGATGTATGGGTTCGATCCGGTTACGATCAAAGCGGACTGCGGAAAGGCAATCCCGCCTGAAAAACTCGAATCGGCACTGCAGAAGACTAAAAAACCCGCGGTCGTCTTCACGACCCTGGCAGAAACGTCCACCGGTGTGCTCAACGACATCAAGGCATTCGGTGAGATCACGAAAAAACACGGCGCAATTCTCGTCGTCGACGGTGTCGCCGGTATCGGTGCTGATTACTGCCCGCAGGATGACTGGCATGTCGACATCCTTGTTGGTGCATCTCAGAAAGCGCTCATGACGCCGCCCGGCGTTGCCTTCATAGCGGTCAATGACCGTGCATCACAGAAGATGCAGAAATGTGATCTGCCGCGCTACTATTTCAATTTGCAGATCTACGAAAAATTTCTGAATAAACAGCAGACACCCTGGACACCGGCTATCACCATCCTTTATGCTCTGAGGAGGGGGATCGAGCTTATTCTCAAAAAGGGTCTAGAACAGAATTTCCAGTTGCACCGGGAAGTAGCCGAATATGTTCGCGGTCGTGTGAAGAAAATGGAACTGGAGATCTTTTCAGAGCATCCATCCAACGCATTGACGGTTGTGAAAATGCCCGAGGGCATAACGAGTACCGATATCATTGGAGAGGTTAAAGAAAAACACGGCATTCTCTTTGCCAACGGGCAGGGAGAGATGAGAGGTAAAATACTCCGCATAGGACACATGGGTAACTATACGATAAAAAAAATGGCGGGTGCCCTCGACGCCCTGGAGGAAGTATATAATCGACGGAGACAGTAATATGAGCAGATATATAAAAATAGGACATGAAGGGATTGAACTCGAACTGCCGGTCCATGCCCTGTACCTGTACCGCGATAATGAACAACTGCTGAACAACATCGCATCGTTAATAACCGAAGGGAACGTTCGAAAAGAGAAATGTGTCTTCGTTGGATCAGCGAGTGACTGCAAGCAACTCAAAAAGAAATTCAAAAAAAATATCACAACCGTCAGCAAAAAAATACCTGCACCGGAATTCATACCCTGGTTAAAACGCCAATACGACAAGTTGCCCAAACAGTACAACGGGCTGAGGGTCTTTCTCGACAGCGAGACTTCATACATCGAGTATGAGGATATTCTCGATGATTTCCATACCCGACCGGATCTGCGGCTCTTCCTGCTCTGCCAGTACCACATCGAGACCATCGCAACGGATCACCTGCTCAACATCCTGAAAATTCATCCCTATGTCTTTATCGAACATCTCCTGAAACCCAACTGCTTCTACACGAGGTTGAAACACAGGATCTGGATCGACCCGCTGACCGGGATATTTAATCGCCGATATTTTGAGAACCAGCTCAGCAAGGAACTCCAGCGTGCATCCCGCTATGAACATACCCTTTCTATCATGTTCATCGACATCGACCAATTTAAAAAGGTCAATGATGAATACGGACATGATAAGGGGGACAAAGTCCTGGTGGAGTTAGCGGGCATTCTCGAAAGAAGCATTCGCAGCATCGACGTCGTCGCACGGTATGGCGGCGATGAATTCGTGATTTTACTACCCGAGACTAAAAAGGCGAATGCGTTGCGTACGGGTGGGCGGATACTCGAGCATGTGCAGAACTTCGATTTTTTCAAGAGTGACCTGAAGATACATGATATCAGCATCTCGATCGGTGTCGCGGGTTTTCCGGAAGACGCAGGTGGTACCTACGAACTCATAAAAAAAGCAGATATTGCTCTGGTCAAGGTGAAAAAAGAAGGCGGCGGCAAGGTGCTGACCTGCGGGTAATACATAATCCTTAAAGAGGAGGAAAGATGGCGATCACACCATTAGAAATACGGAAACAGGAATTCAGGAAGTCGTTACGGGGATATGAAGTACATGAGGTACGATCGTTCCTCGAGATGGTGTCAACTGAGATCGAAAGTCTGCTGAGGGACAATGCAAGCCTTAATGACCGCGTTAAGGACATGGATGCAAAAATTGAGGACTATCGGCGGATGGAACAGATTCTGCAGGATACCCTGACGACTACGCAGAAGGCTGCCGATGATCTTAAAAGCGGCGCGCGGAAAGAAGCAGAAACGATCATGGCGAACGCACGGGTCGAAGCCCAGCGTTTTCTCAAAGAGGCACAGACCGAACTGGCGCGCATAAAGGAAGAAACCAAGATGATCGAGCACCAGAAGTTGATGCTCGTATCGGAATTCCGGGGACTCCTGGAATCGTACCTGCGCCTGCTTGAGCGGCTGGAGAAAAAGTGAAACAAAAAGCGCGGGCAGCGCTTGACTACATACGGCAAAAAACGCGTATCCGCCCAAGCATCGGTATCATACTCGGTACCGGGCTGGGACAGCTCGCAAAAACGGTCAGGACTCCCTTATCCATACCGTACCATAGCATACCCCATTTCCCGGCAGCGACGACTGAATCCCATGCAGGAAAACTCCTGTTCGGAAGCGTGAAGGGAAAAAAGGTTGTCCTCATGCAAGGTCGTTTTCATTATTACGAAGGTTACAGCGCACGGGAAATCACCCTCCCTATTCTGGTTATGAAACTGCTCGGCATCACGACGCTCATCATCTCCAATGCCTGCGGCGGTCTCAATCCCGCTTTCTCACCCGGCGATCTCATGGTGATCACCGATCATATCAACTTCATTCCCGATAATCCGCTGCGCGGCCGGCTGGACAAATCGCTCGGGCAGCGGTTCGTCGATATGCACAATTGCTACGACCCGGGACTTATCAAAACCGCTGTAAACTGTGCCCGGCAGCTGCGCATGCCGCTCGAAAGGGGTGTCTATGCAGCCCTGCCCGGCCCCAGTCTGGAAACGAAATCCGAGTACCGCTACCTGAGGTCCATCGGTGCCGATGCGGTCGGTATGTCGACCGCTCCCGAAGTGATCATGGCGCGTTTTCTAAAGATCCGGGTACTCGGAATATCGATCATCACCGACATGGGGGTCGCCGATGCTCTGAAACCGATAGGTGCAGCGCAGATCATCACGAACGCACGCAAAGCAGAGCCGAAACTCACCCGGCTTGTCGGACATATTATCAAAGACCTATGAAAAGAACAGCATCTATAGTACGACATGCTTTTCTCCAGGTTTTAATCCTGATCCTCGGTCTTAACGTGTACTGCGCGAATACAGATGAGAGGATACACAGCGCCCGTCAGTTTATGAAGGAATGGAATTATGACCGCGCACTCACTGAACTGATATCGTTCCGCAAGGATAAAAATGCAGAGATACAATATTTGTTGGGTTACTGCTACTTGAGGAAAAACGAATTTGGTGAAGCCGGACATTATTTCAGCCAGTCTCTCGCAATCTCTGAATTTTTCAAAGACAGCATCATCGATGTGTACAATACGCTCGCACAGAATGCGCTGAGGATCGATGAACCAGAACGTGCACTGTTCTTATACGGCGAAGTAGCGAAACTCGTCCCCGCATACGAGCAGGCGAGTAATCTCCTCCTTGTCGGCGATCTTCATTACGAAAGGGGTAATTACCCGGCTGCCCTTGAAGCGTACACTCGGGCGTTCGACATCGACAGCACCTCAGAGGTTGCGCAGAAGAAAATGCCGAGGTTCATCACCTCACTCAAGGAATGCAATATGCTGGAACGAGCCTACGAACTCGCAACCAGGCAGTACGAAGCGCTCAAGACCGCCGCGAATCTGCTGCTCGTGAGTGAAATACGGTTCACCCTCGGTACGAAACTGTTCGCAGAAGGACGCGGGGACAGCGCACGGATATATTTTGAAATGATAATTGCGAACAATGACCCGAAATCCCTTATCGATGATGCATATTTTTACTTGGGGGAAATCTTTTTTCAACAGAACAATTTTTCTGCCGCCCTCGATGCTTATAAAAAAGTGCTCCGGTTAAATCCGTATGAAAAGGGTGACATCATCGTCAAAACAAAAGAACGTATCGATGAAATCAAGGAGATTCAATGAAGATAAGCTCAGCATTAGTACTTTCACTTGTTTTACTCATCTCGTGTGGCTCGAGACCTGCCCTGACACAACTCAGCGCCGAAGATGAATTCGAACGCGCCGTGGAATATTTTGACAACGAACAATACGATATTGCAGTCTTAGCGTTCGAACGGATACTCTTCTATCACCCAACATCAGAATTCGTCGACGATGCACAGTACTGGCTCGGCCGTTCGTATTATGCAAGCAAGGAGTACGATCAGGCGATCGCAGAATTCGATTATCTTATTAAGAATTTTTCTAAATCAAAATTCATCGAAGAAGCGTTTTTGTACAGGGCAAAATCCTACCTGATGAAAGCGCCGCCTTTCTACAAGGATCCTACGGAAATAGAACATGCCATAAATCTTTTCGACGATTTTCTCACGAGATTCCCCAATTCTGTTCATACCGATGATGTCAAAGACCACATCCTCATGGCACGAAACCGTCTGGCAAAAAAGGAACTCGAAAACGGCAAACTGTATATCAAGATGGGTGAGGAAGATGCAGCGCTGTTGTACCTCATGTATATCGTAACGACATACCCGGAGACCGAATCCAGCAACGAAGCACGCTACCTTGCCGCTTCGATCTTCCAGTCAGAAGGACAGTACGATGATGCAATAGAATTGTACGAGGAACTGCTCCAGGACGACGACTGGAAACAGAAGGCACAAAAGGCACTCGACAGTATCGAGCGACCTGCCGAAGAAGCGGGAAAAGAAGAAGAATCATCGTGATACTATGAGTAAAGGACAACGGGTCGGCATTTTCGGCGGACTCTTTGATCCACCTCACATCGGTCACTTGATCATCGCCCAGGCAGTACTCGACGAATTCCGGCTACACCAGATCATCTTCGTGCCGGCCGGTAATCCCCCTCATAAACGGGCACACTCTTCATACGCTGCTCGTTACCACATGACCAAACTGGCGATCCGTGATAATAGATATTTTGCGATCAGCGATATTGAAAAACATATGCCGGGCAAAACCTATACCGTGGATGTCGTTGCGGCGCTGCGCGCGTCACTGCAGGCTCGACTCTATCTCATTATCGGCAGTGATCAATGGGAAGAGATCGGCACCTGGAAACGGCCCCAAGAATTGTTCAAACTGTGCCGGGTCATCGTCGCGCCGCGACCGGGTCATACCCTGGACACACACCGGCTCAGTCACCCCATGCTGCACGTCAGCAAAACACCCCTGCTGGACGTATCATCGACCATGATACGCAAAAAGATAAAAAACCATCACAGCATCATGTATTATGTACGTGCCGATGTGTTGAAGTATATCAAGAGAAAAAAACTGTACGGCTGATTTACAGCGTACGCATTTTCAGGGCTTGGGGTAGGATCGTAACATTCACCTCCTGTGCCCGTTCCTCTTCGCCGTCCGCCTCGAGCAGGAATACCCGTTCGCTCTGGATCGCGAGTTCCCTGCCGCGCAGGTGGCGTACATTGCGATACTTCAAATGCCCTCCTGAATAGACCCTGCTGAGTACATGATAAACGAACTTGAATAAATTCGTATTGCGCACGTATATAAATTCAAAAATACCATCATCAACCCGCGCCATGGGCGCCATATGCATGCCGCCGCCGAAGAATTGCCCGTTGGCAGCACCGATGATCGTGATAAGGCTTGTGTCGACCTTGTGACGGTTCACCCAGATATGCAAATGCATTCTGCGGAACTGGATGAGTGCCATAAGGCTTGACAATAAGAACGTGAGGAAACCGCCTAAGATCTTGGGCATTCTGTTGACGATCTGGACGACCTGACCGCCGAGCCCGATGTCCAGGACATTGGCAAAATATCGCCGTTTAGTCCTGCCGCGTAGTTTCATTGCAACCCTTCCGATATCCATGGATCGCGTTTTCCTGCCGGCGATCACATCGATGGCTTGCCTGTAGCCGCTCGTGATGCCCAGGGTACGCGCGAAGTCACTGCCCGTACCGACCGGTATCAATGCAACCTCTGGCAGGTGTTTTACCACCGGCACACAGTTCATTACACCGTTCACGACTTCATTGAAGGTGCCGTCACCGCCCACCGAAGCGATAAGACGGGCACCTTTTTTCGTGACGCGTTCTGCGATGTGACAGGCATCATAGATCTTTTTGGTGAAATAGTGTTTTACCTGGAAGCCTCGTTCTGTGAGGTATCTTTTAATCTCGGGCCACTTCCGCCCTGCCCTACCATATGCAGCATGGGGATTGATGATGACGTGAATCTCCCGCCCGGATGGCATGCAGAATGATAATCAATATGAACAGGGTGTCAAGACAAAGCAGATGTGAGATACTGGATACTAGTGAAAAATGCATCAATCGTTTGAGTTTTTTCTTTCGCATTACGCTATTCGTGATACGGTATGCCTGCCCCTTGCTTGCGGTAGCATATTGCATATAATTCTCCATGCCGAAGACGTTCGTGCTGATCGATGCCCATTCGATCATCTACCGTTCATACTTTGCCTTCATCAACAACCCGCTTAAGAACAGCAAGGGCGTGACGACCTCGGGTATCTACGGGTTCCTGAACACGCTCGAGAAGATAAAGGAGAATATCGGTAGAGACTTCATGGCGCTCGCCTATGATGCTCCGGGCAAGACCTTCCGCGATGAGGTCTTCGAGGAATACAAAGCGACCAGACCACCGCCGCCCGAAGACATCCCGTTCCAGGTCGAGACGGTCAAAGAGATATGCACCCTGCTCGGCATCCCGGGGTTCGAGCTTGAAGGCTATGAAGCCGATGACCTACTCGCCACTTTTGCTACCGTCTTGCAGAAACACGGGGAGGTGTATATCGTCACGTCGGATAAAGACCTCATGCAGCTCGTGAGCGACACCGTCTTCGTGTACGATGCCTACAAGAACCTCGTGTACACGAGAGATGAGGTCGTGAAGAAATTCGGCGTGCCGCCGGAGCGTATCGGAGATTATCTCGCCCTGACCGGTGATACGATCGATAATATACCGGGCGTGCCTGGGATCGGTCCCAAACGAGCAAAGACCATTCTCGAACAGTACCCGACGTTCACGCAGGCAGTTGACCAGGAAAAACGCATTGCCGAACACCGGGACCAGGCGCTCCTGTCCCGGAAACTCGTAGAACTCGAGTGCAAAGTACCACTCGATATCAGACCGAAAGACCTCTCTGTGAAAGACCCGGATATCGATAAACTGATGCCCATACTGCTCGACCTGGAACTCCATTCGTACATCAAGATCATATCCCAACAGCAGCACACTGATGTTGAAGCCGTGGGAATTGAGGATACTACTTCTCTTGAGGTAGGCAACCTCGTCGGATTGGTATACGAAGATGATACCGTGCATCTATGCAGCAGTGACGAAACCGTTTACAAACTGCCTGCCGATCGCATACAGGCCGTGCTGCAGAACAAGAAGACCGTTATTGTGGGTTACGGCTTAAAGGATTTTATCAAAGAGACCGGTATAACAAAAGACCTGTTCGATGTCCAGATCGCGGCATGGCTCATCGACCCGAACAGGCGAAATTATAAATTGGAAGACATAGTGCTGCACACGTTGAACGAATACATGAGCCCTACACCCGCGAACGCATCGCACAGTCTGTACCGGCTCTATCCGAAGATCGCTGAGCAATTGGCAGACCAGAAAAAAGTATACACCGACATCGAGGCACCCCTGATCCCGGTCCTGGCACGCATGGAACAGCGCGGTATCATGATCGATATGGACTATTTCAGCACCCTGAAAACAGAATTCACCATTGAGATTGATGATGTGGAAAAGGACATTCATAAGACCGCCGGAAAGAAATTCAATATCAACTCACCCAAGCAGCTGGCAGGAGTATTGTTCGATGATCTGGGCTTAAAACCACTCAGACGTGGAAAGAGCCATTACTCCACGAGTGTCGATGTCCTGCAACAGCTCCGCAAGCAACATCCGCTGCCGGAAAAAATCCTCAAATACCGTGAATATACCAAGATCAGATCGACCTATATAGAACCGTTAATGGCTGCCGCCCAGAAAAACCGCATTCATACCACATTCAATCAAACCGGGACCGCGACCGGTCGCCTTTCCTCATCGAATCCCAATGTCCAGAACATACCAATCCGGACCGATATTGGCCGCAGGATCAGAAAAGGATTCATCGCGGACAAAGGATTTGCCCTCGTTTCAGCTGATTACTCCCAGATAGAACTGCGTATATTGGCACATATTACCGGTGACCAAACATTACAGCAGGCGTTCGAAGAGAACAAGGACATACACACCCATACTGCATCCCTGGTCTTGAAGATACCTGAGAAAGATGTCACCCCCACGCACCGTCGCCTAGCAAAGGTCGTTAATTACGGACTCATCTACGGATTGAGCGATTACGGGCTGGCTCAGGGGCTCGATATCCCGCTCGAGCAGGCAACAGAATTCATGGAAACGTATTATACGTTGTATCCTGATGTCGCGGCATGGCGCGAACAGGCTATCCAGCAAGCAGAGGCTACTGGCTACACCCAGACCATGCTCGGTCGCAGACGACCCCTGCCCGAATTAAAGACAGGCAAACACCCGGTCCGGGAATTCGGCAAACGGGCAGCGATCAACACGCCCGTTCAGGGTACGGCTGCCGACCTTATCAAACTCGCCATGATCGCGGTCGAAAAAAGCCTCACGAAATCAGGCTTTCAGCGCGGTCTGCTCTTATCCATACACGACGAACTTGTTTTTGAGATCGAGAAAGACCGGCTCGATGATGCCGTCGGAATTATCAGGAATCGCATGGAAAATGCCCTGAAATTGACCGTTCCCATCCAGGTATCCGTGGGTACGGGCCGGCATTGGGATGAAGCTCACTCTTTTTCTTGACATTCCAGCAAATATCATTATAATAATCGTCTATGAAAACGAAGGTTTTGAAGAAAAATGATATCGAGCGAAAATGGTATGTAGTTGATGCATCGGATAAGGTGCTGGGCAGGCTCTGTTCTCGCATTGCTCTCATCCTGATCGGAAAGCACAAACCGCAATATACACCGCATGCTGATTGTGGTGATTTTGTCGTAGTGGTGAATGCCGACAAATTTCGGGTGACCGGGAAAAAATTAAAGGACAAAATTTACTACCGGCATACGTTCTTTCCGGGTGGTCTCAAACAGATAAATCTCGAAACCATGCTGAAAAAACATCCCACGCGTGCCATTTACCATGCGGTAAGCGGCATGCTGCCCAAGAATAGATTACGGGCAAAGAGACTGAAACGCCTTAAGTTATACGCTTCCGCTGATCACCCGCATGAGGCGCAGGCACCGACGAAGATCGAGTTGCTGTCGTCATAAAAGGAGGTAAGTTCTCATGGCAGATGTTGTTACTGGATCACGCAAACGAGCGCGAGCCAAGGTTTTTCTGAAAACAGGTACGGGACTCATTAAGATCAACAGCCGTGACCCGCTGAGATATTTCGGCAGACAGGATCTCGTCGATCTCGTCATGCTTCCGTTAAAGACCGCCGGTGTACTGGGAAGCGTCGACATCAAGATCAAGATTCTTGGCGGCGGTATATCCGGACAGGCAGGTGCCGCATGTCACGGTATTGCCCGGGCACTGGTCGACCACAATCCTGAACTTCGGTCGACACTCAAGAGTGCTGGTCTGCTCAAGCGCGATCCCCGAGAGAAGGAACGCATGAAATATGGTCTCGCAAAGAGAAGAAAACGCTTTCAGTTTTCTAAACGTTAAGGAGGTACTTTGGAACTCGTGAGCATTGAAGATCTCGTTAAAGCTGGAGTACATTTCGGACACCGAACTAAACGATGGAACCCCAAGATGCGCAAATACATATTTGGGAAACGCAACGGCGTCCACATTATCGATCTCAGACAAACTATGGAAACGATCAAGCGCGCCTATGAAGCAATGGTACAGGTTGCCGAGCAGGGAAAAGGCATCCTCTTTGTGGGGACTAAAAAACAGGCGAAAGATATAATAAAAGAAGAGGCTCAGCGCGGCGGTATTTTTTACATAACCGAACGGTGGCTCGGTGGTCTCCTCACTAATTTCGATATCGTGAATACGCGTATTCACCGCCTGCGTGAATTCGAACAGATGAAAGAAGACGGCAGGTGGGCGCTCATGGCCAAGAAAGAGCAGTCCCGATGCGAACGGGAATACACAAAACTACGAAAATATTTCGAAGGCATCAAAGATATGGACCGTCTGCCGGGTGCGGTTTTCCTGGTCGATATCAAAAAAGACGTTACTGCAATGCGTGAAGCAAAGAGGAAAGAGATACCAATAATCGCCATTATCGACACGAATGTCGACCCGACCGATGTATCCTTTCCTATACCAGCGAACGACGATTCCATCCGCAGCATCTCATTGATAACCAAGATCATGACCGACGCGGTTATTGAAGGCAGGAAAGGGTTTGAAACAGAAGAAGAGGAGAAGGAGTCCTATGGAACTGGAAAAAGTTAGAGAACTGCGGGCGCGTACTGGAGCTGGTATTGTCGACTGCAAGAATGCACTGACCGAATCAGATGGAGATATCGAAAAAGCCGTTGATTCACTGCGGAAAAAGGGTCTGGCGCTGGCAGCGAAAAAGGTTGGGAGGATCACCAAAGAAGGGATCATCGATGCCTACATACATCCTGGCGACCGCTTGGGTGTCCTTATCGAAGTCAACTGTGAGACCGATTTCGTCGCGAGAACCCAGGAGTTTAAGAGATTCGTGCGCGATATAGCCCTCCAGATAGCAGCCAGCGAACCGATCGCGGTGAGCCGTGAAGAGTTGTCATCCGACGTCATCGAACGGGAGAAAGAAATATACCGGAGTATGGTAAAAGACTTGAAAAAACCTCCTGAAATAGTAGAAAAGATCGTTGACGGTAAACTCGAGAAATTCTATGCCGACGTTTGTCTCCTGGAACAGCCATATGTTAAAATACCGGAAAAAACCGTGGGTGAACACATTAAAGAACAGATAGCAAAATTTGGCGAAAACATCGTCGTTCGGCGATTCGTGCGTTTTCGCCTCGGTGAATGAAGAGCCTGCGAAAAACAAAAATCACATCAAAAAAGAAAAAACTTCTCCGCAAAAAACCTGCTGTTCATAAAAAAATCATTCTTAAACTCTCCGGTGAAATGCTGGGCAGTAAGGGACGGCTGTTCGATCCATCTGCCATTGGCTATATCGTCGATCAGATTACAGCAGCGCGGGCGACCGGCACGAAGATCGGTGTGGTGATCGGCGCCGGGAATATAGTACGAGGACGTGACACCGAGTGGCTCGATGCGGTCGACGCGGATCTGTGCGGCATGATGGGAACCGTCATCAATGGGATCGTGCTCTCCAGTCACCTCAGGGTAAAAGGCATTGCCTCCCGGCTGGTGAGCGGCATGGAGATAAACAGTGTGGTCGCACGCAGCAACAAGTTCAGGGATAATGAGTTCTTTGATGCCGGCGATATTCTCATCTTCGTTGGTGGTACGGGTAATCCCCTGTTCACAACGGACACAGCCGCTGCATTGAGAGCGGTTGAATATGAGGCCGACATCATAATCAAAGCAACCAAGGTGGAGGGTGTATTTTCAGAAGATCCTATGACCAATAAACGGGCGAAGTTCTATGCCCGCCTTACGTACGATCAGGCGATCGAGCAGCATCTCAGTATCATGGACACGGCTGCCTTTGCCATATGTCGCGAAGCTCGCATCCCGATATGTGTGTATGATTTTAAAAAATACGCACTCCGGGATATAGTCATGGGAAAACCGATCGGCACCCTTATAACACAGGGAGGAACACGTGATCGATAAGATCCATGATGAAACAAAAGAGAAAATGGAAAAATCAATTGCGCTTCTGGCACAAGAACTATCGAAACTGAGAACCGGTCGCGCATCACCAGCCCTCGTCGAGGGCATCAAGGTGGATTACTATGGTAGTACTCTTCCGCTCAATCAGGTTGCGACGATCAGCATACCAGAAGCTCGTTTGATCATCATACAACCATGGGATAAGAATGCCCTCGAGTCCATTGAAAAAGCCATCTATAAATCGGCGATAGGATTGACCCCGAACAGCGACGGAAATGTCATACGGCTATCGATTCCATCACTCACGACCGAACGTCGAGAGGAACTTGTCAAACTCACTCAAAAACTCGGAGAAGATACGAAAGTGGCAATCAGGAATGTTCGCAGGGAAGCGAATACGGAAATAAAAAAACAAGAAAAAGATAAACAAATCAGTGAAGACGACGCTCACAAGGCGCATGATCGTATCCAGAAACTGACCGACGGCTCGATCGAGAAGGTCGATGAGCATGTCCGGCAGAAGGAAAAAGAGATACGGGAAACGTAACCGAAAAAGGCCCCTGTTCCATGGAACGCAGCCTGTTACTAAACTATTTATTTTTGCCAGTGTCAAAATACAAAAGGAGGAGTTATGGGAAATATTTGGCACGATTTTACCAAATGGCTTGAAGATGCCTCTAATGTTGTTGGCAAAGAGGCGGGTGATCTGACCCTGAAAGGTCGGCTGAAGCTTGAGATATTCGAGTTAAACAGAAAGTTGCGCGAACACTATGCCACGCTCGGGATGATCGCGTACGACGAGTTCTTTGTCAAGAAAACCGAGAACTGGCATAAACGAAAGAAAAGCATGGCAGTTATCAGGCAGATACGGGCGAAGATCAGAGCACTGGAGAAGAAAGAAAAAGCATACAAGAAAGTCGGTAAGAAGTCGAAGACAAAGAAAAAGAGATAATTAAACGCCGTGCACTGATTCAGGCCTGACCGCTGACCCGCCGTAACTATGAGGAGGTTTACAATGAAGCATGACATATCTCTAAAAGCCGCTGGCATCGTTGCTGGTTCGGCAGCGGTGTGTGCTTTTTTATTCGGCGTCATCATTACAGCCAGCCTCCCGAGTATCGCGAATAAAGGGGAAGCGAGTCCCGAATCAATGCAGACTCTCCCGCTCGTGGCTGGCCAGAATGGAAGTCCGTTCACGCTCATTGCCCGACGAGTCACACCGGCAGTCGTGAATATATCGGCTGAGAAAACCGTGGATCGCCAGTGGCGTGGTTTTGACTGGAATTTCGACGGTCCCTTCGAGGATCTTTTCAGAGACTTCTTCAGGGATATGCCGCGGTCCCAGCAGAGAACGCAAACTTTGGGTTCTGGATTCATCATTACCGAGGATGGGTACATTGTAACTAATTACCATGTTATCAAGGGAGCCAGTGCTGGTGACATCTACGTTAAACTGACCGATAAACGGGAATTCAAAGGCGATGAAGTTACTATCGTTGGAGTCGATCAGCGTACGGATATTGCTCTGTTAAAGATCAAACCAAAAGAAAAATTACCCTACCTGACGTTCGGTAATTCCGATAATGTAGAGGTCGGTGACTGGGCGATCGCCTTTGGAAATCCGTTCCACCTCGAAGGTACGGTCACGGTTGGTGTTATTTCCGCAAAAGGTCGTTCGAACATTCCACTGCCTGAGGGACCCGACTTTCAGAGTTTTATCCAGACCGATGCGGCGATCAATCCCGGCAATTCAGGCGGTCCCCTCGTCAGTATTCAGGGAGAGGTGATCGGCATCAACACCGCAATTACATCTCCCACCGGCGGTAATGTTGGAATCGGATTTGCCATACCGGCGAACATGGCAAGTTCCGTTATCGCAGAGCTCAAGACCGAAGGTAAGGTGACCAGAGGATATCTCGGTGTCTACCTACAGGAGATAACTGAGGACCTGAAAGACGCCCTCGATCTGCCTTCGCTCGACGGAGTCCTTATCAGCGATATCGTCGAGAACACACCGGCAAGCAGAGCGGGTATTAAAAGCAGGGATGTGATCATAGAATTCGACGGCAAACCGGTCAAAGACATGCAGTCATTCCGTGTCCAGGTTGCCGCAACGTCGGTGAACAGAACCGTGCCGGTAAAACTCATTCGTGACAGTAAAGAAAAAACGCTGATGGTGACGATCGGTCAATATCCCGACGAACCGAGTTACACCGCTGCCGAAGAAAAAGACCGGCATGTGGGATTGAAGGTGATCGATGCCGATTCGCCAAATGCACAGCGTTATGATGTCCAAACCACACGCGGTGTCGTGGTGATACAGGTTTCGCCTGATTCGCCTGCCCAGGATGCTGGTATCCGGGTCGGTGATGTGATCATCGCGATCGGAAAAAAGAATATTACTGATGCCTTAGATTTCGAACGCACAGCCGCGAACCTGGAAAAGGGTGAACCGGTTATTTTTCATTTACAGCGAGGTGATCGGAAATTATACGTAGCCGTCACGCCGTAACAGGTAACGCGCGGTAAAGGGGGAATGTTTTGAGAAATGTGGACCGCTCGGGTGAGGGAGCAACAAGATTATGTTCAGATCGGTAAGTGACAGAGGACTGAAGCATTATCTTGAGGCGATAAGCAAATATCCCATCCTGACCAAGGAAGAGGAGTTCAAGCTCGCCCGAAAGGTTCGTGAGAAAAAGGATGAAGACGCAAAGGAAAAGCTCATATGTTCGAACCTGCGCATCGTCGTCTTTATCGCAAAAAAATTCCGCAACCAGGGTCTCACACTTTCCGAGCTCATCAATGCAGGTAACGAAGGACTGATACACGCTACGACGAAATTCGATGAACGCAAAGGTTACCGGTTCAACACCTATTCGGTGTGGTGGGTCAAACGATCGATCTACGATGCCATCAATGCCGAGCGGGGCATCGTGCCCAAGAGTTTCCTTGCCAAGCGCATCCAGTCAAAAATATTGAAATTCGTGCAGAGAAGCGGTCGAGAACCGACCGTCGAAGAACTTGCCAAAACATTACAGGTAGACGAGGGGCAGGTGTCGCTTGCCCTGCGCGAACTCATTCCGCCGTATTCGCTCGATGAAACCTTTGAGGATTCCGAGAGTCCGTATCTCGAAAGTGTCATCCTCGATATCGAAGGTTCGGATAATCTCATTACACCCCCGCCCGATGAGATATTCAAGAAAAAAGTGCAAAAGGAACGCCTGTTGCATGCGCTGGCTAAACTGGAACCGCGCGAGCAGGAAATACTGAAACGTAATTTCGGTCTTGGCGACTTTGACGTGCACAGTCTGGAAGATATCAGCAGGATTATGAATATAACCAGGGAGCGTGTTCGTCAGATCAAGGAGAATGCACTCAGAAAACTCAAGATCGTGATGTCGCGTCGTAAGCCCCGGTCATAACTACCGCAGGGATAAAACCTACAATTCTTCAATAGATATCTCGGTATTCGAATAGATGCATAAACCCGCAGCGATCTTTAATGACTCCTCGACGATCTCCCGTCCCGAGAGTTTTGTATGGCGTATGAGAGCACGGCTCGCCGCCAGGGCATACGGTCCACCCGAGCCAATCCCGATGATCCCGTCATCCGGCTGTATGATGTCACCAGAGCCAGAAACCACATAGGCATGTTCTTTGTCGAGGATCGCCAGGAGCGCTTCTAGGCGTCTGAGCACCCGGTCCTGACGCCAATCCTTGGCGAGTTCGACCACGCTACGTGGAAGATTACCGCGGAACTCCTCGAGTTTCGTCTCGAATCGCTCGAACAGGGTCAGCGCATCGGCACTGGAACCGGCAAAGCCGGCGAGGATCCGGTCATTATACATTTTCCGTATCTTTTTGGCGGTGTGCTTCATCACCACCTCACCGGTCGTGACCTGTCCGTCGCACCCGATCACTGCAGTATCACCGTATTTCATTCCGAGTATGGTCGTGGATTTCATAGCGAATTATAATGAAATGCGTATGTTTGTCAAACCGTATAACACATGTAACGCGCCCTCGGCGCCGTATGCCAGGGCGTCTGCAGCAGGGGTATTGCCCTTGACAAAACGATAAATATACATATAATTTCACATGAGAAAGAGGTCGTACTATAACAAGGAGGTCTATGAGAACATTACTCGTGAGCTTTTGTCTTGTGTGTACTGCCTTTGCAGCCTGGGAGCAGAGCGACGAGTGGATGCTTCCCAAGGGTGTTCAGGTCCATGATCTTGCTATAAGCAATTCTGGAGAGCTATATCTCCTCTCCAACTCATCAGTTCTGAAGTATGAATCGAGCACGAAGAATGCTCTGCTGATTGCTTCGGTCGAGGGCAGCAAGGTGTTGTCCATCTATGAGGGCACTGTCTATGTCGTCGACGGCGGCAACCGGCTGTTTGAGATCAACCTCGAAAGTACCGAAACCAGTACATCCTCCCGACTACCTTTGAGCATGCCCAGTCAACTGCGACACGTTTCCTTCAATAAGAAACCGTACATCATCGTGAACGAAACCAACCGTTTGTCGTTCATACACGATGATAGACTGGTCGGTTCAATGAGCATTATTGTTGACCGTCTCGCAACGGTAGGTGGGGATTATGGAGAACCGCAAGCACCGCTCTATACGCTGGCATATAACCGCATCTATGCGTGGAACGGCGGATCCCTCGAGAACCCCTCTGCCTATGAACAGAACCTCCTGTACAGTGCATCGCATACGATCCTTGATTTTACGGCCGACGCCGTGGGTAACCTATACGTGCTCTTTTCAGACTCGATCGTAGTGCTTGACAGCGATGGTAATTATGCAAGTAAAGTGCAGGTCGACGACATTACCACGGGTTCACGTATCCTGGTCAATCCAGCCAACAACAATCTCATCGTGTACGACCGCACCAGCAGTGCACTCCAGTTTTTCACCAATGTGGGTAGCGACAGATCCCGCGACATCATCACCCTGAACAGCAATAAACCGAATCCGGTGGATAATTTTACTGAGATCGAATTCATCATCGAAGAACCCATGCAATTGTCCATCACCGTGTACAACCTGATCGGCGAACCGGTCAAGACCATCGCGAGCGGCACATACACCAAGGGAACTCATCGGGTCGCGTGGAATGCCGATGATCAGCACGGCAATCTTGTTCCCAACGGCATATATTTTTATCGACTGGAGTCCAGGAAGGGCGTTGCCATAAGGCAGCTTATTGTGTTGAGATAATTGCCGCTTAAAGAACACGAAGGCAGGCATTTAGTCACCAGCAGCCTCATTCTGATCAAGCGGGCTGTGACCCATTTCAATCTTCTTCCCAAACATACTCGGTTACTGGTCGGCGTATCAGGTGGTGTCGACAGTCTTGCACTGCTGTTCCTCCTGCGCGAATACAATAAACGGTACAACCAGCAGTGGGAGATCACTGCCTGCCACATCGATCCTGGGTTCCCCGGATGGCGTACCGACACGCTGCGTCAGTTTTTCGGCGAATTGAATATTACCCATCATGTCGTCAAAAAAGACATCTACGAAAAAATCAAGGATGTCACTAACAGGTGTTATCCCTGTTCCCGTGAACGCAGGAAGACACTGCTGGAAACGGCTTCCGGGCTCAACATCTTTCATGTAGCGCTTGCCCACCATAAAGAGGATGTCGCCGAGACCGTTATCATGAACATGATCTACAATGGAGAAATATCGACCCTAACACCCAAACAGTCGGTCATACACGGACGATTTTTTTTCGTACGACCCCTCTACTATTTTGAAAAAAATACCATCCGGGCGATTGCCGAAACACAAGGGCTACCGCCGAATAAAAATGTCTGTCCGTATTATCAAGAGAGTAAACGAGAGGTCATGCGTGATTTTCTCGAGAGAATCCATGAACACAATCCTGACGTATATAAGAATATTTTCCGCAGCATTTTCCATATCAACAAGGCATACTTGCCCTGAAATTTGTTCCGGGATACTGCGCGCTACTCGGACAGGTTGAAGATTCCGAGACTGTCGTACAGGGCACCCTGAGGAGTCAGGGTCGATTTGAATAGGGTCAACTGCTGAACCAGAAACGGCTCGGTGGCGAATTCGGTATGCAGGATCCCATCGATCCTGCATGGTTTTTTTATCCTGCCGATCGTAAGATGCGGGTGAAATCGCTTTTCCTTCTTAAAACCGAACGGCACGAGCAGTTCTTCGATGTCGTGTGCCAGTGCGGACAGGTGTTCAGCACCTGTGTCTATACCGATCCACACAACGCGCGGTCGCCTGTGGTCAGGAAAGCAACCGATGCCCGAGAACCCGGCACTGAATCTTTTGTGGCGCTGACAAACATCCTGAAGCACTCCTGCGGTCTTTTCTTTCATCTCCTCATCGATCTCCCCGAGGAACTTTACCGTGATATGCAGGTTCTCAAATGGTACCCATTTCACGGGCAGTGCCCTCCTTCTCTGTTCATCGATCAAGGTGGTCACCTGTTCTCTTATTCTCGCAGGTATCTCGACCGCGATAAACGTTCTCATACATTCACTCCTTTCTGTCACACACGGATGGTAATACCGACCGGGCAGTGATCTGAACCCATCACATCGGGCATGATGAATGCCGATTTCAGTTGCTTACTCAGGTTTTCGGAAATATAAAAATAATCTATGCGCCAGCCGATATTCCTCTCGCGGGCACGCGTCTTATAATCCCACCATGAATACTGACCTGCGTCTATGTTGAACATCCGGAACGTATCAAGAAAACCGTGTGCAATGAACCGATCGATCCAAGCCCGTTCCTGGGGAAGAAAACCCGACACCTTCTGATTTTCCTTGGGCCGGGCAAGATCGATCTCACGGTGCGCTGTATTGACATCGCCGCATATGATGAGTTTTTTATTCCTTTTCTTTAATGCCACGACATAATCGAGAAACGCATCGTAGAACGCCATCTTGTATTCGAGCCTTTCCCGGGAGAGCTTGCCGTTCGGGAAATACACGTTCAGAAGTATGAAATCGCCATAGTCGACAACGAGCGTCCTGCCCTCTTGATCGAACCTATTGATGCCAAAGCCTCTCATCACGCGCTTCGGCTGCCGGTTGCTGTACAGACCGACGCCGCTGTAACCCTTTTTCTCTGCCCATGCAAATGACGAGGCGTAACCCGGAACGTGTGTTAATTCTTCCGGCAGTTGCTCTTCCTGCGATTTTGTCTCCTGGACGCACAGTATGTCGGGTCGTTCCTCCATGAGCCATGCAATGAATCCCTTTTTATAGACCGCTCTCAAACCGTTCACGTTCCACGATAAAAGTCTCATCTCAGGCATAAAACGCACCCCGGGCAGCAAAAAAGACATCACCGAAATGAGCTGTTTCCAGTCCGATACGGTAGACACGCTTCAGGCATTCAATATCTCGCATGTCGAAATATCGTTTGTATATTGTGAATGTTTTTCCGTCGGTCAATGTCCTCTGCTGGAATCCCTCCTTCTTGTTGTATCGCCGGCGCATGCTGCTCCAGACAGAATCGATTATCAAGACTGAAGCATCCGGTTTCAGAACATGCCGCAACTTTCTGAAAAACATTTCTTCGCGTTCGGGGGGAACATGACTCAAGAAAAATGCGATCAGCGCACTGCTGTATTTTTGATGCGGGAGTTCGACCGAGAAGAAATCGCCATGAACAGTATGACATTTTTTTGTGAGGTGTAGAACATCCAGTTTCTGTTTGCACTCCTGCAGCATACGGGATGAGCCGTCGAGTAATGTCACCTTTCTGCATCGCTTCGCATACAGGGGCAGCCAGAAACACGTGCCGCATCCGATATCGATGAGGTGCCCCTTGCCGAATTTTCCGACTATTGTGCACAAACGTATGGTCTCTGCCCGGTACAGGCCGGAGTCGAGATTGAGCGGTCCCTTTCCCTGGTACAGCAGTTCGTATTCAGGCGCTCGCTGGTCATAGTAGGTTGTCTGTTCATCGATGTTCTTGCCCATTACTAATTTTTACCGATCAAACATGTCATTGCTCAAGCAGAGCATAGAGCATGTTGAGTGCATGCACGCACGCCTTTTTTCGGATCGTGCTGCGCGTTCCCCGGAATCTTTTACGATCCACTAAATATCCCTGTGATGTAGCCAGGCCAAAGCATACCAGACCAACCGGTTTTTCTTTAGAACCACCGGTCGGTCCGGCGACCCCGGTAATACTCACCCCGATGTCACTGCCGCACATCGCGCGAATGCCTTGTGCCATTTCCCGGGCGGTCTGTTCACTGACCGCGCCGTGCTGTCTGAGTGTCGCTGCCTTCACGCCGACACCTTTTTTCATCTGGTCCGCATAGGCGATTACGCCGCCGAGAAAATACTGTGAACTGCCCGGTATCCCGGTTATGACACTGCCCAGCATACCGCCGGTGCATGATTCACACACGCTCACGGTCATCTGTTTTTTCATTAATAATATTCCTACGGCACGCGATAACCGGACTGCATTCATAGATTGAACACCAGGGTAGCGACCAGGACGATTACCGTGGTATAAACCGCGGCACCGATGTCATCGAGCATGATGCCCCATCCACCGCGCAGCCGTTCAAGACTTCGCAGTGGTGGTGGTTTGAGTATATCGAACAACCTGAAGGCGATAAATGCGATAAGCAACGGCACCAGCCTGACCGGCGTGAAGTACAGCGGGATGAGGAACGCTGCATATTCATCGATAACTATTTCTCGGGGGTCTTTACCCCAAACCGTGCTCAGGTCATTCCCGAGTACGACTCCGACAGCGAGCAGTCCCAAGGTCAGCAGTACATACAAAAGATCAAAGGGCTTGAGCACATACCAGACTACTACGCTGATCAGACACGAAAATGTCGCTGGAGCGATTGGGATATAGCCTGTGTATAATCCCGTCGCGATGATTTTTTTAAAGAAGTTTACTTTTTCTTCTTTGGAAATCTCTCTTCCCAGATTGATACAATATTAGCAACGATGAATATCGAAGAATACGTACCGATCACGAATCCAATGAGGAGGGTGAATGCGAAATCCGAGATCACCGAACCCCCGAACAAGAGCAGTGCAATAACAGCGAGTATGGTCGTACCAACGGTGAGAATGGTCCGTGACAGCACTTCGTTCAGACCGGTATTCAGTATCACGTTATACGGTTCGCCCCTCATCTTCTTGGTTTTCTCCCGTATCCGGTCCGAGATCACTATAGAATCATTGATCGAGTAACCGATGATGGTGAGCAGAGCACCGACGACCACGACAGAAAACTCTCTGCCGACAAGGACCAGTACACCGATCGTGAACAGGGCATCGTGGAACAGGGCAATGACTGCCGCGATTCCGAAGCGATAATCGAACCGGATCGATACGTACACGAGTATCAATCCCAGGGCGAGGAATATCGCCCACAGGGTTTTGATAAGTAATTCCTTACCTATTTTTGGTTCGACCGTTTCTTCCCGCAGGATCTCCTGTTCGTTGTCCGCGAAGTCGGTGGACAGAACCTCTTTCAGGCTCCGGGAGAATTCGATCGGATTCTCAACCGCGGTCCTGATGATGAACTCCCGACCTTCCACGCCGAGTGACTGAATCATTGCATGTTCTTTCCCGATCCTGGCCAGTGATGCTCTCAGCTCGGCGGTCGTCACCGGCTCATCGAATTTTATCTGAAGGAGCGCACCACCGGTGAAATCGATACCGAAATTCGGACCGATGATGAAAATGACGAGGACACTCAGCAGGATAATGACCGTGGAGAAAATAAATCCGAATCTTCTCTTGCCGATAAAATCGATCTGTGGGTTCTTTATTAATTCTATCATAATTATATCCTCAGCGTTCGTATGTCAAACCGGTACGTGACATAGTTGAATATCACCTTACTGATGAACACGGCACTGAACAGGTTGCTGACCAATCCAATCGTCAGGGTGAGTGCAAAGCCTTTTATGGGACCGCTTCCGAACAGATACAGTATCACACCGATAATGATCGTCGTAATATTACTGTCGAAGATCGTGATCCAGGCACGTGAGAAACCCTGGTCGATCGCGGTGCGCGTCGTCTTACCGATCTTCAATTCCTCTCTGATCCGTTCAAAGATCAAGACATTGGCATCGACCGCCATGCCGATCGTCAAGGCGATACCGGCAAGACCGGGCATGGTAAGACTGCCCCGGAACGCGCTCAGGATTGCGATAAGAAAGAAGAGGTTCAAGAACAGGGCGAAATCCGCCACAAAACCTGACAGTGAATAGTAGATAAGCATGAAGATAATGACCAGAATACCGGCGATCACGAGTGCTCTGAGACCGCTCTGGATAGAATCGCGGCCAAGACTGGGACCGACGGTCCGCTCCTCGACGATCCTGAGCGGTGCCGGCAATGCGCCTGCGCGCAGCACGATCGCCAGGTCACGCGCTTGCTCGGCGGTAAAACGACCCACGATGCGAGCCCTGCCGTGCGGTATACGTTCTGAGATCGACGGCGCCGATTGCACGATATCATCGAGAACTATCGCCAGCCGCTTCCCGACATTCTTCCCGGTAATCGATGCGAACTGCCGGGCTGCCTCGCGTTTGAGCTCGAGGGTTATCTGCCATGAACCCATGTACTGCAATTCCTGTCCTGATGCCTGCTCAGCCCGTGCGTCCCGTATGATCTCACCGGTCAGATCGGCTTTCTTCCTGAGCAAATAAAATCGCCTGACCTCCCTGCCCTCGTACGTTTCTTTGGGACCGAACAAGAAATGAACGTCTTCGGGAATGACCTCCTGTGCCTCAGCAATGAGGGCGACGATTGAATCCTGGTCACGTGCATCGATGCCGATATCACTCTCAACGCTGATAAAGTATGAAGAGAACGGCTCCTCGAACGCAAGTGTATCCTCGCCCTGCACAAACCGATCAATCTTCTGAATGACTTCTGGTGTCTGCTCCTCGGCAACGAATTTGAACTCGAGATGCGCTACCTTTTCTATTAACTGAATGGCACGGTCGCGGTCTACCCCGGGAAGCTGTACCAGTATGCGGCCGCCTGACTGCTTCTCGATCACTGGTTCATAGACGCCGAACTCATCTATCCGGTTCTGGATGATCTCGTATGCACGGTCGCGCAGATCCTGTGAGGTCTCGCCCATGCCCGTCGTATCGATCTCCAGTACCAGATGCATGCCTCCCTTGAGGTCGAGACCGAGATGCAGCGCCCTCTTTAAGAGCGAGTTCTCTTCTTCCCTGGAGAGTTCTGCGCCAGAATACAACCTTACCGTCGGATAGATCGCATAAATACCGAGCAGAATGGCAAAAATAACTATTCCTATTCTTAAACCAATATGTCTCATCTTGCTCCTTTGATTAACTGCACCATCTCCCAGGTCGCCTGGCGCATACCAACGAACACCGCCCGGGCGACAATGGCAAATCCAATACTATAACCGGTGATCTCATTGATCGTGAGCAGCGGCCGGATATTGTCATAACGCAAGCCGTGACCTGCATGGACCGCAAGTCCTTCCCTTTTCGCCGCCTTGGCGACCCGTGCGATCCGTATTATCTCATCACGCAAACCTTTTCTTTTTATCTTCGAGTATTCATCGGTATTGATCTCGATATATCCGGCACCGACGCGCTGTGCCGCCTTCACCTGATTGATGTCCGGGTCAATGAAAATCCCGACCGAAATACCCTGTTTTTTCAATTGAAAAATATGCTCCTTAAGATCCCCTCTGGCACCCGCAACATCGAGTCCACCCTGGGACGTCACCTCGCCCGGTGATTCGGGCACGAGCGTCACGCAGTGCGGACGCACCCTGGTAGCCAGACGCATCATCTCCTCGGTCACCGACATTTCGAGCGTGATTTCCCGCTGGATGACAGCCCGGATCGATTCGAGATCACACATCTTGATATGCCGCTGATCGCCGCGCACGTGCACGGTTATACCGTCGGCACCGCCCAGATCAGCCTCGACCGCGGCATATACCGGATCCGGATACAGTTCGTTGCGGGCTTCGCGCAGTGTCGCCACATGGTCCACATTCACCGAGAGTTCCATCCGCTATTATATCCATGACAACCTCTATGTCAATATAAAGCATGAATTCTGGGGCACAAGAACCGTATATACAGAGATACATACGCAGGAGATAGGCTTATTTTTAGTAAAGGAGTGACGTCGTGATACCTCACTTGACACGCATCGCAATCTGTATATAATGATTATGATCGCGGGGTGGAGCAGCGGTAGCTCATTGGGCTCATAACCCAAAGGTCGCTGGTTCGAATCCAGCCCCCGCTATTACGGGGATCCAAGTGATCCCCGTATTTTTTTCTTGTGGGATTTATCTGAGCAGGTCCAAAGCATCCTGTACCTGCGTGTTGTTGGGTTCGATCTTCAGGCATTTTTGCCACACCTGACGGGCATGTTCCTCTTCACCCATCCGATAGTACACCACACCCAGATCATACAGCAGCAGTATATTATGCGGCATGAGCCGGTGTCCTTTTTTGAGAACCGCCAGGGCTTGATCGGACCGACCGTGCTGCTGCAGGATAGCAGAAAGACGATGGTAGGCTTGAAAGTGAAACGGATCCTGTTTGATCAATGCCCGGTACGCTTCGCGTGCGGGCACGTACGAACCGGCGTGCTCGGACATCACGGCACGCTCGAAGGGCGTCATAGGCAGTGCCTGGGCAGCCATAAGATCGCCGGTCTTCTCAAACTGCATACGCGTAACAGCCAATGCTCCCTGTGCCGTTGTGCGGCCCGGGTCGACCGCCAGTATCTGTTCGAGTTCTCTGATCGCACCTGAATAGTACCCCAGCGACGCATATGTGCGGCCGAGTTCATACCGCACGTGCAGGTCCTGCGGTCTGAGTTCTGCCGCCCATTTCAGATGTATCACGGCATACCCCAGGTCAGCGGCATTGTTCTTCAGATCGAGCAGCGCCCGGTCAAGATATCGCGTTCCCATGATCGTCCTCATCCGCGCCTGGTCGAATCGGATACGGGGCCAGTTCACGAACACGGCAACCAAAACAATGCCGCCGAATACGAAGAGGACGTCGCGGAATCTCCGTGTGCGGACTACCTCAATGATGTCTGTAATACAGAACCCGGTAAACATGATGAGAACCGGAACGATCGGAAGCCGGTACCGTTCGGTAATGAAAAACGGCAGCACCGAGATCATGTAGGTGATCAGGAAGGCAACAAGCAGTTTTTCACCACCATGCAGCCCGCGGCGCCAGCGCCACAGGATCCCCAGTACCGCGATCGGCGCCAGTAGCCAGAACCCCATAAATGTGAACTTCAACACCGGTGCGATGTACTCACGCACAAAATAGTAATCGAGATTATTCGGCACCTCATAGGCATTCCAGAACATCAGGAATTTGTTCAGGAGGAGACCGGCTGTCTTCAAGGGCTTCTGTATCATGAACCGGCCTGCTCGTTCAGCCCAGTACCCTGAGACCTGTGAGGGACTGAGGTCCCTACCCAGGGTACGTTCAGCAATCTGTTGTGCCGTTCCGTCCAGGTCATCATTGGACAGCTCCGAATCCTGTGGCAGAAAGAAGACACCCGGTGCATCCGGGTTGTTGCCGATATACAGATTGACCCCGGCATTCGACGATACCAGTACCACATCCCTGCCTACGATGATGTTGCGCATGGTCACCGGGAGGATGACACCGATCACGCACGCAAGGAAGATCAGGGCTGGCTTGATCTTCCATTTTTTAAGCGTGAAGGTGAATCCTGATGCTATATACCACATGGCAATCGGAACAAAGAGAAGGACGTTCGTTCTGTCGAGTGCTGCAAGCCCGATCGCCAGACCCGCGGCAACGACCTTGTACAGGCGTCGCGCTTCCTGAAATGATATCAGAAAATATAGTCCGCAGTCTATGAACAACAGGGTCATGAATATCTGAAGCATATCCGCATCGAAAAAAACGAGCAAACCGTACATTACAGCGCACGCAGCGCTGATCACGGGTGCGTATGACCCTTTCTCTGAGATTTTGCGGGCAATCAGATAGATGACGACACAATTCGCCGATCCGATTAGGATCTGGATGATGCACAGGATGAGCATATGTTGACCGAACAACCAGAACACTGCGGCTATAAAATATGGGTATAGAGGCGAACTGTAAAACGGTACTGTGTGTCCCAGTACATTACCGGCCAGGATCTCCTGTGCTCGGTCCAGGAAGTACCGCGAATCGCCTGCCGGATTATCGAAATATGGTACATCGGATATCTGTATGACGTAGACGAGACGGACACAGAAGGCAAGGGCAAAGAGCACGAGTATGATCGCGATATGCGTACGGTCAATTTTCCGCTTTGCCTGTTTCTTACTCACCGGTCACATTGTAGTAAAATAAGACAAAAAATCAACTGTGTCCTGACCTATCTGATAAATGGTGTGTGATTACAATGTTTTGTTCTGATCAAAGAGTTTTACGGCGGAAACGATTGCCGCGGTCTCGCTGCGCAGCCGATGGTCGTCCAGCGAGATAAAATGTACACCGTGTTTCTTGAACAATGTCAATTCCCTGTCATCAAACCCGCCTTCAGGTCCGACAATATACAGCATTTTTTTTGCACCACATGGAATATCTTTTTTACCGTGCGCATCGGCGCACAGCACCAGATCATACCCTCTAAAATGTTTTGTGAGCTGGTCGGTATCCGCACACACTGTAATATCAGGTAAATAATACCGCCGCGACTGAAGCATGGCGCTCCTTGCCAAACGCTGAAAATGTTCAACACGAGCACGGCTCACACGCCTGACCACTGCCCGTCGCGAAACGAATGTATAAAAATGTGACACGCCCAGTTCCGTGCATTTTTCAATAATGAAATCGCTCCTCGTACTCTTCAGCGGTACGAATGCACAGGCGATGTCGGTTTGCTGTTCTTGCTCATGGAATTCCCTGTCCACTACCCTGACCTTGATGGATGTTTTGTTCCAGGAGTCGATCCGTGCCCTGTAGGTATGTCCCCTGCCATCGGTGAGCATCAGCACCTCACCTAATGTTTTCCGCATCACGTTGCGTATGTGATGAACTTCGGGACCGCGAACAACTATATCCATACCCAGTACATTTTCTGGTGGAACGTAGAAAATTAAATGCTCTGACTTCATGCTCATATGACAGAAAAGAGTATTGTAGGACAGGTCATTGCCGGTTCACACGGAAGTGTACCGGGATCGTGCTAGCGACCCCTGGTAAGTGGTGCCGAAGGTCCCTCGTATTTTTTCAGCTGTTCCAGCACATCCTTGAGTTCTTTGTCCTTCTTTGCCAGCGGTTTCAGGTCGAGTTCTACATACAGATCACCGCGTCCCGAGTCGGGTCTGGGCATACCTTTGCCACGGGCTCTGACGATCTGCGGAGCCGTGCTGCCCTTGGGAACCTTGACCTTTTCTTTGCTGCCGTTGAGCCCCGGAATATGCAGTACCCCGCCGTTGATCAACATGGAATACGGTGTTTCCATCCTGATATACAGATCATAGCCCCGGCGCTCAAAATACTGATGCGGTTTTTCCTCGAACTCAACGATGATACTACCCTTGCCGCCCGGTCCAAAATGACCCTCGCCGCGCAGAACAATGTATTGTCCCTGGGCAACTCCCTGCGGTACCTTGATCTCTATGGTCCGCTGTTTCTTGATGCGACCCTGGCCCTGACATGACGTGCACACGTTCTTGACGATCTGACCTCTGCCCCCGCACTGCGGGCACGCAGAGATACTCGCGAAGGTACCGAAGATACTCCGGCTCTGTGTTCTAACCTGCCCGCGCCCTCCGCATTGCGGGCAGTTCACGAGATCGTGACCACCCTGACCGCTGCACGCCGAACATGCCTCGTACCGGTTGATCTTGAATTTCTTCGTTACGCGGTTCACGATATCTTCGAGCGTCACACTCAGTATGACGTGCAGATCACCGCCTCGGCGCGAACGCTGACCCGTGCTGCGTGCTCCTCCAAAAAAATCACCGAAGATCGATCCGCCGAACAGATTACCCAGAATATCCTGGAGGTCCTCAAAATGATGGAAATCATCCCATGAAAACCCGCCGCCCCGGAAGGTCTGTGAAACGCCTTCATGTCCATGGTGGTCGTATAACTGCCGCTTCTGCGGGTCCATCAAGACCTCGTATGCTTCGGACAGTTCCTTGAATTTTTCCTCGGATTCTTTCTTATTGTCGGGATTCAGGTCAGGGTGACAGGTCTTCGCCTTGGAACGATACGCTTTCTTGATATCGTCAGACGATGCATTCTTCTGCACACCGAGAATTTCGTAGTAATCCTTTTTCATGATCTTCTGCTACAAATCTTCATGCCTGGCTTGTCCACAACAACCGTAAGATCGGATGTTTACGATCCTTTATCTTCCTCCTCATCCACTACGCGATAATCCGCGCCGGCGCCGCCGCTGTCAGACGGTTCCTGTTTCGGCGGTTCCTGCGGTTGTTCGGGACCCGGCGTCGGTCCGGCACCCTGCTGTGTCTGGGCAGCGTCTTTGTACACTGCTTCGGACAGCTTGTACACAGACTGCTGGAGATCATCCATTGCGCCTTTGATCGCCAGCACATCACCACCGTCCTTTTTCGCCTTCAGGTCATCAAGTTTTTCGTTGATCTCGCTTCTGTCCTCAAAGGAAATTTTCTCGCCGTAGTCTTTCAGTGTCTTTTCCACTGAATAGATGACGCTGTCTGCCTGATTTCGTATATCGATCAATTCTTTCTGTTTCTTGTCTTCGACAGCATGCTCTTCGGCATCCGTGACCATCCGTTCCACTTCTTCCTTGGACAGACCGCTCGACGCAGTGATACGTATCTTCTGCTCCTTACCGGTACCAAGATCCTTCGCCGATACGTGCAGAATGCCGTCTGCATCGATGTCGAAGGTTACCTCGATCTGTGGAATGCCGCGCGGTGCCGGCGGTATGCCATACAGGTCGAACTTGCCGAGTGTTCGGTTCTGCCCCGCCATGGCGCGCTCACCCTGCAGCACGTGTACCGTAACCGCGGTCTGATTATCCTCGGCGGTACTGAAGATCTGTGATTTTTTCGTCGGAATCGTCGTATTGCGCGGTATGATCTGTGTCATGACACCGCCGAGCGTTTCGATACCGAGTGTCAACGGCGTCACGTCGAGCAATAACACATCTTTCTTTTCTCCGCTGAGCACAGCCGCCTGAATAGCCGCACCGACCGCAACCACTTCATCAGGGTTGATACCTTTATGCGGATCCTTCCCGAATATCTCTCTCACCAGTTTCTGTATCATCGGCATCCGTGTCTGCCCACCGACGAGTACGATCTCATTGATGTCTGCAGGAGTCAATTTTGCATCAGACAGTGCCTGTTTGCACGGCGGCATGGACCGCTGTACCAGGTCGCTGACGAGCGCCTCGAGTTTAGCGCGGGTGATCTTCGTCTCAAGATGCAGGGGAGTCTTATCTTTGCCCGAACCGATGAACGGAAGGCTGATGGTCGTCTCCATTACGCTCGAGAGCTCGCACTTTGCCTTTTCCGATGCTTCCTTGATGCGCTGGAGCGCGGTCAAATCCTTTCGCAGGTCGATATCGTGTTCTTTCAGGAACTCATCAGCCACAAAGTTCATGATCCGTTCGTCCAGGTCGTCACCGCCGAGATGCGTATCACCATTCGTCGACTTCACTTCAAAGACACCCTCACCGATCTCAAGAATGGAAATATCGAAGGTACCGCCGCCGAAATCATAGACCGCGATCTTCTCGGCTTTCTGCTTTTCCAGACCGTATGCGAGTGATGATGCGGTCGGTTCATTGATGATCCGCTGGACATCGAGACCGGCAATGTGACCGGCGTCCTTGGTAGCCTGACGCTGACTGTCATTAAAATATGCCGGGACCGTGATGACCGCTTTCGTTATCTTTTCACCAAGGTATTCCTCGGCAGAGTTTCTGAGATACTGCAGTATCATTGCTGAAATTTCCGGCGGTGAATATTTCTTTCCCTGTACTTCGACCCACGCGTCACCGTTATCATGCTCAACTACCTTATACGGAAAGCGTTTCACCTCATTGGCGACCTCCCGGTACCGTCTGCCCATGAGCCGTTTGATGCTGTAGACGGTGTTCTCGGGATTCGTAATCGCCTGACGTTTTGCGAGTGGCCCAACGAGGCGCTCACCGCTCTTGGTGAATGCGACGATCGACGGCGTGGTCCTCCCACCCTCAGGATTGGGAATGACGACCGGCTGACCGCCTTCCATGACCGCAACGCATGAATTTGTAGTTCCTAAATCAATCCCTATTATTTTCGCCATCTTCTTGACCTCCTTTCTTCTGTTTGGAGACTAATACTTTCGCAGGTTTTATGACCTGGTTGTCGACGATATATCCCTTGCTTATCTCATCGACAACAACATTCTCAGGGTGTTCATCAGTCTCAACTGTCGCCACCGCTTCATGTCGACTGGGATTGAATTCCTCGCCAA
>CP070834.1:93546-127216 GCA_020341755.1 Caldifarciminota bacterium
ACAATCCAGAAGACTACAGGAGTATCTGGTTTTACTATTAAAAAAGTAAAATGAGCGGCAGGCTGGACCGATCAGGAAGGAGTGCAAGATCATGAAGAGGATTCTTGGATTGTTGTTTGTCGGCTTTGTACTGGGTCTGGCTGCAGCGGGACTATGTGTTTGGAAACTACTGCCCCGTTTTATGCTGACCACTCAGCACAGCAGACTGGCTTTTGAAGAAACGGTCGTGGCGATAAGTGCATCAGCAATAGAACATGGCTGGAGGGTCCCGAAGATCTATGACCTGCAGGCAACGTTCATCGTAGATAATTACGAGGAAATGACACGTATGAAGATCGTATCCCTGTACGGGACTGATAACGCGTACCGCATGCTGTACCCGGATGAGTATAAAATAACGGCGGCGCTCTTGCCGTGGAGGATCGCAGTGTACGAGGCAGCAGATGGAACAGTGTATGTAGCTCGGTTAAATACTGGCGTACTGAGCATGTTCTATCCTGGCACCACCGGTGAGATGATGTCCGGGGCAGCTCGGGAGGGAGAGCGTATTATCGAGGATATCATCGAGTGATGATGCACGTTCAGCATCATGCGGAACAGGAGGTGTGCGGTCGATAAGCGTCTGCGACAACTTATCAGGGGCGATAAACGTGTGATCGCGCAGACCATTACGACGGTCGAGAACGCTACGGATCCAAAAGTGCTGGAACAGATCTTCCCCCATACTGGAAAAGCCTATCATATCGGCATTACCGGCCCGCCCGGAGCTGGAAAGTCGACCCTGGTCAATGTTCTGTGTCAGCATCTGCTCACGGACGGGAAGAAGATCGGCATCATTGCCGTCGACCCAACGTCTCCGTTTTCGGGCGGTGCGCTGCTCGGTGACCGTGTCAGGATGACCGATCTCTCTCTGCACAAGGATGTATATATCAGAAGTATGGGTTCTCGGGGAAGTCTCGGTGGTCTTGCGCAGAAGACAAAGGATGTTGCCCTGGTGCTCGATGCAGCCGGTATGGATTATGTTTTTATCGAGACGATCGGTGTAGGGCAGGTGGAACTCGATATTGCGCAGGTATGCGATACCACCGTTGTCGTTCTCGTTCCGGAATCGGGAGATAGCATCCAGGCAATGAAAGCCGGTCTGCTGGAGATTGCGGATATCCTGGTTGTGAACAAAGGCGACCGGGAAGGCAGCGATCGTTTCATGCTGGAGTTGAAATTCGCTTTTGAACTGCGTGAGCAGGTAACCGGTTGGGATTTTCCCATTCTCAAAACGATCGCAACCAAACCTGAGGGAATTCCAGAATTAGGTGCCGCAATTGCCGCCCATCGCAGCTATCTGGAGGGATGCGGTATGCTGGAGAAGGCACGTAAAATCAAACTAAAGAGGCGCATTCATGAATTGATCGAGAACAGGATCAGCTCCCATCTCAGGGAACACATGATCGGCGAGCATGAGCTCGATACTATGCTTGATAAGATGTACCGACGAAAGCTCAATCCGTTTCGTGTCGCAGCCCGGATCGCCGATCGGATAATAAGACCGCAGTGAACGGGGGTGCTGTATGGGTGAAGAGAGACATGACCGAACTGTGATGTGTACCAATTCCTGCGCGTGTTGCAGGTACTGCAGCATTAGAAGGTCGCATGAGGAGGGTCTATGAAAAAAGACATATGGAAAGAAAAGACCAAAACATGCAATGAACGGGATGCCACGTTCACGACCGTCTCCGGTATACCCGTGAAAGTGCTGTATACACCGGACGATCTCTCTGATTTCTCGTACGATCATGATCTTGGTTATCCAGGTGAGTTTCCCTTTGTGCGCGGAGTCTATACGAACATGTACCGCGGCCGTCTCTGGACAATGCGTCAGTTCTCCGGGTTCGGTACAGCAAAAGACACGAATAAGCGGTACAAGTATCTTTTAAAACATGGGCAGACCGGTCTCTCGGTGGCGTTCGATTTTCCTACCTTGTACGGACGTGACAGTGATGATCCGTTTTCTCGCGGTGAGGTCGGGAAATGTGGTGTTGCCATTGATACGCTCAGGGATATGGAAATCCTGTTCAGCGGCATACCGCTCGATCAAATATCGACATCGATGACCATTAATCCGCCTGCAGCAATGCTCCTTGCGATGTATATCGTAGTCGGTGAGAAGCAAGGAGTGCCGAGTAATATTCTGACCGGCACGATACAGAACGATATGCTCAAGGAGTATCAGGCTCAGAAGACGTGGATTTATCCACCCAAACAATCCATGCGTATCATAACTGACATCATGGCGTATTGTTCCGAACACGTGCCGAAATGGAATACCATATCTATTTCCGGATACCATATACGGGAGGCGGGGTCAACGGCTCTACAGGAGCTTGCCTTTACCTTGAAGAATGGATTCTGTTATGTTGAACATGGCATGAAAGCCGGATTGTCCGTCGATGCCTTTGCACCACGCCTCAGTTTTTTCTTCAATTCCCACCTGGATTTCTTTGAGGAGGTTGCTAAATACCGTGCGGCGCGCCGTATCTGGGCTCGTTTAATGCAGGATAAATACAACGCTCAGAATCCCCGGAGTTACTTGCTGCGTTTCCATACGCAGACCGCAGGTTGTACCCTTACCGCTCAGCAACCAGAAAACAATATTATGCGCACGGCATACCAGGCGCTGGCGGCGGTCCTGGGCGGGACACAGTCGCTTCACACGAATTCGATGGATGAGACGTATGCCCTTCCCACGGAGAATGCGGTCAAGATCGCATTGCGCACACAGCAGCTCATAGCGTATGAAACGGGCGTGGTCAACACCATCGACCCGCTCGGTGGATCTTATTTTGTCGAGGAATTGACTAATGAACTCGAACGCGGGGCATACAAATATTTCGAGCGAATTGACAAACTCGGTGGTGTCATAAAGGCAATTGAAAAGGGATTTTTCCAGAAGGAGATCTCCCGCAGTGCATATGAATACCAGCGTAAACTGGAACGCAAAGAGAAATTCCAGGTTGGCGTCAATATATTCGAGGAGGATGAACAGCCGAAGATCGAGATCCTTAAGATACCACGGGCTGTCGAAACTGCACAGATCAGGCAATTGAAAAAGATAAAAAGAGAACGCAACGGCAGGAAGGTACGAGAGGCACTCAAGGAGTTGCGCAGAGCCGCAGAGGGTGGGGAAAATCTCATGCCGAAGATCATTGCCTGTGTGCGCGTGTATGCGACCCTCGGTGAGATGTGTGGTACGCTCAAGGAAGTTTTCGGTGAGTACCATGAACCGATTATATTTTAAAAGGAGGAGACATGGCAAGGAAAATTCGAGTCCTCGTTGGTAAACCTGGTCTTGACGGTCATGATCGCGGGGCAAAGGTAGTAGCAGCAGCTCTGCGTGATGCGGGTATGGAGGTGATCTATACTGGCTTACACCAGACGTGCGAAAGCATTGTCGAAGCAGCAATCCAGGAAGACGTCGATGTGATCGGGTTATCGATTCTGTCCGGGGCTCACATGACTCTTTTCCCGAAAGTACTCAACTTACTGAAGAAACGACATGCGAGTGATATTGTTGTGATCGGTGGTGGGATCATCCCGCAGGCAGACATGAAGAAACTGGAGAAAAAGGGAGTCAAAAAACTGTTCGGACCCGGAACACCAACCTCAGAAATCATTACGTGGATACAGGAGGCTACAGTGAAAAAACGGTCCCGCCCGAAACGCGGGACAGTGAAACCAACAAAAAAACTGCGGCAGAAGGCGGCTGTGAAGAGGCGCAGCGGAAAAAAAAGCGCTCGACAAAAAAAGAAACCCAAACATAAAAAGAAATGATGAGACTATGATATAATGGGCAATGAAATATATGAAATTGGGTGATTTTGAACTCACGATCGTATCTGATGGTACGTTCTGGCTAGATGGCGGAGCAATGTTCGGAGTGGTCCCCAAGGCACTCTGGAACCGGCTAAATCCTGCCGACGAACTGAACAGGATACGATTATCCCTATCGTGCCTGCTCATCAAGACACCCGAGCACGTGGTAATTGTTGATACCGGTATAGGCGGAGACTTCAAAGAGCGATTCCTTGACCTGTACGGAGTAGAGAGGGGTGACGGACTTCCCGGAGCATTGCACGAACTCGGTATCGCTCCCGAAGATATCGATTACGTGATCAATACCCATTTGCATTTTGATCACTGTGGCGGCAACACTAAGAAGCATGGTAAAACCTTTATACCAACATTCAGTCGGGCACGGTATATCATACAAGAACTTGAATGGGATGATGCCCATCATACGAACGAAAGGACAAAAGCCAGTTATATGAAACGGCACTTTGAGCCGATTGAAGCTGCCAGTCAGCTCATGCTCGTGGATGGTGATCACGAGGTTATTCCTGGCATCACGGTAAGGCACACGAATGGACATACGCGCGGACATCAGTCAGTATTGATCGAGAGCGGTGGTAAAAAGGCGATGTATCTCGGGGATCTGATACCAACGACCGCACACATTAAAATACCGTACATCATGGGGTATGATCTGTTCCCGGTTGATATCCTTAAAAAGAAAAAGGAAATACTGGATATGGCAGCACGTGAGCACTGGCTTCTTATATTTGAACATGATCCGAGGGTATCGTTCGGCTATGTGCAGGAGCAGAATGGGCAGATGGTATTTCAACGAGCAGACTGATTGCATGTGAGGACATGCCGAGCATCATACGTTCCATGTGTTTAAAACAATATTTCGTTACTCTATTGCCCTGAAAGATTTTCTGCGGTGAGGAGGTTTGATGAAAATAAAAGATAAACTAAAACACCTCGAAGAGTTGGAAAGGAAAGCGTTACTCGGCGGTGGCGATGTGCGTATCAAGACGCAGCATGACAAAGGACGGCTGACGGCACGAGAGCGCATTGATGCATTGCTGGACAAAGGTACCTTTCGCGAGACTGATAAATTCGTTACCCACCGATGTACCGATTTCAATATGGCAAAAAATACTATACTCGGTGACGGCGTCGTTACAGGTTTCGGTAAAATTCATGGACGTGCAGTATGCATTTTTTCCGAGGATTTTACCGTATTCGGCGGCTCGCTTTCCAAGGCATATGCCGAGAAGATATGTAAACTGCAGGATCTTGCTCTGAAGATGGGCTGTCCGATCATCGGGCTCAAGGATTCGGGCGGGGCACGTATACAAGAGGGAGTCGATAGCCTTGCCGGATATACGGATGTGTTCTTACGTAATGTACTTTCCTCGGGAGTGATTCCTCAGATTTCGGCGATCATGGGTCCTTGTGCCGGCGGCGCTGTCTATTCTCCAGCAATGACTGATTTCGTAATCATGGTACAGGGTTCGCATATGTTCTTGACCGGTCCTGATGTCGTCAAGGCAGCAACACACGAGGAGGTCACCTTCGAGGAACTCGGTGGAGCCATGGTTCATAATGAGAAGTCAGGAGTTGCACATTTTGCTGCCGAATCGGAACTCGAGTGTCTCGGCCTCATCAGGCGGCTCCTTCAGTTCATACCCAATAATAATCTCGAGGACAGTCCGGTTACTGATGCAAACGATGATATGAATCGGATGGACCTCGAGCTCGATACCATTGTCCCTGACAGTCCGAACAAACCTTATGACATGCATGAGATAATCAAAGGGGTCATCGATGATGGCGAATTCCTCGAAGTTCACAAATACAATGCTCAGAACCTTATTGTCGGATTCGCCCGTTTTGCCGGAAAGGCAGTCGGCATCGTTGCTAATCAACCGTCAGTTCTCGCCGGAGTACTGGATATCGATTCGGCACAGAAAGGTGCTCGTTTTGTCCGTTTCTGTGATTGCTTCAATATTCCAATCGTGACATTTGTCGATGTGCCGGGATTTTTGCCCGGGACTGCACAGGAATGGGGCGGTGTCATAAAAAATGGTGCTAAGTTACTGTACGCGTTTTGTGAGGCAACTGTCCCGCGGGTTACCGTTATTACACGGAAGGCTTATGGCGGTGCGTACTGCGTTATGAGTTCCAAACATACCCGTGCCGATATCAATTTTGCCTGGCCCAGTGCCGAGATCGCGGTCATGGGGCCTGATGGCGCGGTCAAGATACTTTATAAAAAACGCATAAAAGAAGCCAAAGACCCCAAGGCGGAGGAAAAGCAACTCGTCGATGAATATACCGAGAAATTCGCCAACCCGTTCGTTACTGCGAGTAAAGGGTACATCGATGCCGTGATACGGCCTTCGGAAACACGGCCCCGGATAATCGAAGCGTTGGATATGATACAGAACAAACGCGACACCAACCCTCCAAGGAAGCACGGGAATATACCGTTATGAATGCAGAACGTAGAACATAGAAAGCAGAATAGAAAAACCTATATGATAAGGTTATCCCTCGTCACCTTCGTCTGTACTGAGGACATCCGAAGTGTTCCTCGGGACACTGAATATAACAATCACATCGTAGATGTGAGTTATATTCGTGAACGAAACAAACGAAATGAACGAGATAAACGAGACAGACCAAAGTTATTATGTTTAAGAAGATATTGGTAGCGAATCGAGGAGAGATCGCCGTCAGAGTTCTGCGGGCGTGCCGGGAGATGGGCATCCCATCGGTGACCGTGTACTCGGATGCCGATAAAACGGCACTTCACACGCAGTCTGCAGATGAGGCATACTATCTTGGTCCCGCGCCCGCGATCGAAAGTTATTTGCGAATCGATGCCATTATCGAGGTAGCCAGGACCGCGCACGCCGAGGCGATCCATCCGGGTTATGGCTTCCTTGCCGAGAACACGCAGTTCGCCCGTGCGTGTGAAAAGGCTGGCATTGCCTTTATCGGTCCCACCTCTGCAGCTATCGAATTGCTCGGTGATAAGATCGCATCAAAGAAAACAATGACGGCGGCCGGTATCCCGTGCATCCCGGGCACCGATGGTGCGATCGCGGAACCTGAGAAAGCGCACCATGTGGCTCAGGAAATAGGTTTTCCGGTGCTCATCAAAGCGGCTGGCGGCGGCGGCGGCAAAGGAATGCGCGTCGTGAGGGAAAGGAAAGAATTGCAGAGCGCCATGAAACAGGCAATGAGCGAAGCACAGTCGGCATTCGGGAATCCAACGATATTCATCGAGAAATTCCTTGAGGCACCACGCCATATCGAATTTCAAATACTCGCCGACCATCACGGCAATGTAGTGCATCTCTTTGAACGGGAATGCTCGGTCCAGCGGCGTCATCAGAAGCTTATCGAAGAATCCCCGTCGCCGATCGTGACACCCGAACTGCGCAAACAGATGGGTGACGCTGCGGTCAAGGCAGTGAAGGCATCTCATTATACGAATGCCGGTACTGTAGAATTCATGGTCGACCGCGAGAGGAATTTCTATTTCCTGGAAATGAATACACGTCTACAGGTAGAACATCCGGTTACCGAAATGATCACCGGTGTCGATATAGTCAAGGAGCAGTTCAATATTACTGCTGGCAATGTCCTTCCGATGCAGCAGGAAGACCTGGCTATGATGGGTGCCGCCATCGAGTGTCGTATCTCTGCGGAGGATCCGGAAAACAATTTTGCGCCGTCGACCGGCACCATACAGGAAATGATCCTGCCCGGTGGTCCGGGCGTGAGGGTAGATAGCGGCGTGTATAAAGGTTTTACGGTTCCGATATTTTACGATCCGCTCATCGCAAAACTGCTCGTATGGGCTCCGACTCGGGAAGAAGCGATACAACGCATGAAACGTGCATTGTACGAGTACAGTATCCGCGGTATCAAGACGTCGATACCGTTCCATCAACTGGTGATGGACCATGAAAAATTCGTTGCCGGTGAGTATGACACGACCTTCATCGATAGGGTTCTGAAGAAGATCGAATACCGCAAACACTATCAGGAGATCGCAGCGATCGCCAGTGCTATCGGTCGGTCACTCAGCGACCGGCGTGCTGCTGCAGGTAGTCCTCTATCCCGGGAGGGTGTTAATCCCTGGAAAATGGCAGGCAGAAAATCGATGATGAGGAGAATGTAGCATGGCGTATGTCGTCAAGATCGATGACAGAGAATTCAAGGTAGAACTAGAGAAAAAGGGTGACAGGTTCGATGTGCTCGTCGACGGTCAACGCAAGCATGTTGAGCTCGTACATCGGGATGGGACTGCGTTTCTGCTTCTGATAGATAGCAGACCCTATCGGGTAGTGCTCGAAGCGGATGATCAGCTGATGGTGAATGATGAAGTGTATCATACCGAAGTCCTTGATGAGCAAATACAGAAATTGATAAAAGCAAGTCCTCAATCACTGCATAAAAAGGAGCTCGTTCTGAGAGCATCCATGCCCGGTCTGGTCATCGAAGTTCTCGTGAATGAGGGGGACAGCGTTACACGGGACCAGGGACTGCTTATTATCGAAGCTATGAAGATGCAGAATGAAATGAAATCTTCACGTGATGGTGTCGTCAAGCAGGTGCTTGTTAAAAAGGGGCAAACCATAAACAGCGGCGATAAACTTGTGGTGATCGAATGAAAATATTTTTCTCGCCAGAAGACCTCGAACATTTCGACTATGGGAGGGATCTGGGGGAACCCGGTGCATTCCCGTTCACGCGCGGGGTATATCCCACGATGTATACCGGCAGACTCTGGACCATGCGTCAGTATGCCGGTTACGCGACTGCAGAGGAATCGAATCGCCGGTACAAATATCTTCTCGAGCACGGGCAGACCGGTTTGAGTGTAGCATTTGACCTCCCTACCCAGATGGGCTACGATTCGGACAATGAGCTCGCTGCAGGCGAGGTCGGTAAGACCGGCGTTGCGATCGATACGCTGGAAGACATGGAGATACTCTTCGACGGCATTCCGCTCGACAGGGTGAGTACTTCGATGACGATCAACGCTACTGCTGCTGTTCTCCTTGCCATGTACATAATCGTAGCAGAGAAACACGGTGTACCGAAGGCTGCACTGTCCGGTACAGTACAGAATGATGTGCTGAAAGAATATATTGCGCGGGGTACCTATATCTATCCGCCGCGCGCTTCGATCAAAATTATCGTCGATATCATGGATTACTGCAGCCGTCATCTACCGAAGTGGAATACGGTTTCGGTTTCCGGATATCACATACGTGAAGCCGGTGCGACCGCAGTTCAAGAACTCGCTTTTACCATTGCGAACGGTATGACTTATGTCGAGTATGCTCGTGACAAAGCGCGGCTCGATATCGATCGCGTCGCTCCCCGGATATCCTTTTTCTTCAATGCTCATAATGATTTCTTTGAGGAGATTGCGAAGTTCCGTGCAGGCCGGCGGATATGGGCGCGCATCATGCGGGATCGACTCGGGGCGCGGAATCCAAAATCATGGATGATGCGATTTCATACCCAGACAGCAGGGTGTACGTTAACCGTCCAGGAACCGGATAACAATGCCGTGCGTGTCGCCTTTCAGGCACTCGCTGCAGTTTTGGGTGGTACGCAGTCGCTCCATACGAATTCTCGGGACGAAGCGCTGGCCCTTCCGAGTGAAGAATCGGTGAAACTCGCACTGCGTACCCAGCAGATAGTAGCCTATGAAACCGGTATTCCCGCGGTCGTTGATCCGCTGGGCGGATCGTACTATATCGAAGCACTAACCGACAAACTCGAAGCCGAGGTCAATGCGTATTTAGAGACTATCGAGGAGATGGGAGGAGCGCTGGCTGCGATTGAGCAAGGATTCTTCCAGCAGGAGATCCATCGCAGCGCGTATGAGTACCAGAAAGCCGTTGAGCGCGGTGATACACCTGTTGTTGGTGTCAATAAATTCGTAACCGATCAAAAGGATGAACAACCTTCACTGCTGAGGGTATCACCGGGGGTCGTGAAAAAACAACTGACCAGGCTACAACGTACGAAACAGCGCCGTAATAATGCGAAGGTGAAGCAGACGCTCGAAGATCTGAGACGAGCAGCCGAACACGACGATAACATCATGGAGCCAATGCTTGAAAGTGTCAGGTCGTATGCGACCATCGGTGAGATCTCTGATGCGTTATGTGATGTCTTTGGTCGTTATGAGGAAAAGAAAATTTTGTGATATTACCTGAGTGGTTGTATGGATAAGGAGGATACATGAATTTTGGTGTTCCGAAGGAGTTACCGCCGTTTAAGCAGACGCCAGAATATCGGGTAGGGCTTTCGCCCATGGGAGCCCAGGAACTGATACTCTGCGGTGCGAAAGTTTATGTCGAGACGAAAGCTGGCGATGGAGCCGGATTTTCCGATGCCGACTACGAGAAGGCAGGCGCCACGATTGTGTTTTCCAAGGAAGAGGCGTACCGCCGGGCTGACGTAGTGCTCAAGGTACGCCGACCGCAACAGGAAGAATACGGGTTCATCAAGGAAGGTCAGACGATCATGGGTTTCATACACCTCGTGACGGCAAAAAAAGAATTCTTGAAGATCGTAAAGGATAAGAAGATCACGCTCGTCGGATATGAGATCATGCAGAAAAAAGACGGGCGATTGCCGGTTGTGATACCCATGAGCGAAATGGCGGGGAATCTCGCCGTGCAAATCGCGGGCAGGTTGCTTGAGTCACCTGGTGGTGGACGCGGTATCCTTATGGGTGGTGTTCCCGGCATTCCGCCGGCAGAAATCATTATACTCGGCGCTGGGACGCTCGGCTGCAGGGCCGCCAAATCCTTTGCCGGTATCGGGGCGAATGTCTATGTACTGGATGTCATCCGTGAACGGCTTGACACCCTTGCCCGTCATACTGCAGGCAGCAAGGTTACGACGATGTTTGCCACGAGGCATAATATCGAAAAGTTGGTAAAATTCGCAGATGCGGTTATTTGTGCGGTTCTCGTGCCAGGTAAGCGTTCGCCTGTGCTTATCACGAAAGAGATGGTGAGGTCGATGCGCAGGGGGTCGGTCATCATAGATTTTTCCATTGATCAGGGTGGTTGCTCAGAAACATCCAAGATTTCACCGAGCGGCCAGTTCATCTATACGATTGATGGTGTCATCCATTTTTGCATGCCGAATGCAACGACCCTGGTTGCACGTACTGCGACCCACACGATAACATCGAGTATTTTTCCCTATTTGAAGGCCATTGCTGAGCGAGGGCTCGATGAGGCACTGCACAAGGATTATGCGCTGAATCACGGTATATATGCCGAGCGGGGTAAGATTAACAAGGAGTACGAGTCATGAGCTGGTTCGACGAGTACAAAAAGAAAAAGTGCAGTTTCGAAGAAGCAGTTGCAGTAGTAAAGAGTAACGAGCGTGTCTATATCAGCGGCAATGCCGCGACGCCGTTCAAGCTCATGGAAGCGCTCGAACTCAGACACAAGGAACTCCAGAATGTCGAGATCGCACATGTACTCTTGTTCGGTGATGATCCGCTTACTAAACCCGGTATGGAGGGGCATTTCAGACACAACTCGCTTTTTGTCGGACCCGGTGACCGGAAGGCAGTGAATGAGGGGAAAGCCGATTATATTCCGGTATTCCTCTATGAGATCCCGAGCCTGTTTCGATCCGGGCTGCTTCCCATTGATGTAGCATTCATGCATCTATCGCCGCCCGATGAACACGGGTTCATGAGTTACGGTGTGGAATGTTTGGCATCGAAAGCAGCTGCCGAAAGCGCGAAGAAAGTCGTTGCGATGGTCAACGAGAAGATGCCCAGAGCCCTCGGTGATGCTTTCATCCATACCTCGCGGGTTTCGAAACTGGTTGAGGTATCGATCGACCTGCCCGAGCTCCAGCCGATCCCGTTCACCGAAGTCGAGAAAAAGATCGGTGCGAATATTGCCGGTCTGGTCGAGGACGGATCGACGCTGCAGCTCGGGATCGGTGGTATCCCGAATGCGGCACTCAAGGCGATGTTCGATAAAAGGGACCTGGGCGTGCATACTGAAATGGTGTCAGACAGTATCATCGAGGCAATCGATGCCGGTGTCATTACCGGCTCGAAAAAGACCCTCCATCAGGGAAAGGTGATCGCTACGTTCTTCCTCGGGACGAAAAAATTGTACGAATATATCGATAATAATCCCACCTTTGAAACACACCCCGCAGAGTATACGAATCATCCATTCATCATAGGACAGAATGAGAAAATGGTGGCTATTAATTCGGCGATCGAGGTCGATCTTACCGGACAGATATGCTCGGACAGTATCGGCACGAGAATATATTCGGGATTCGGCGGTCAGGTTGACTTCATCCGGGGCGCAGCGCAGTCAAAAGGTGGTAAACCGATTATCGCCTTGCCATCCACTGCTAAGGGCGGTAAACTCTCTAAGATCGTTCCAACGCTGCAGGTAGGTGCCGGGGTCGTCACGACCCGGGCGGATGTTCACTACGTGGTCACTGAATACGGTGTCGCATATCTTCATGGTAAGAATCTCCGTCAACGCGCCGAAGCCCTCATTGGCATATCGCATCCCGATTTCAAAGAGTCTCTGACCAAAGCCGCGGAAGAGAGAAAATTATTATAGTAGTAAGCGATATATATGAAACTTAATCACATCGGTGTTGCGGTTAAGAGTATTGAGAATCAACTCAAGGTATGGAAGGGTATTCTCGGGATGGAGCTCATCGAGGTTATGGAAGTCCCGGAACAGAAAGTATTGGTAGCGATACTCTCCGTCGGTGATACGCATATTGAGTTACTGGAAGCACTTGATGCAAAGAGTACCGTACATTCTTTCATAGAAAAACGGGGCGAGGGACTTCATCACCTCTGTTTTGGGGTAGAACATATTGAACAGGTACTGCAGGAAATGAAAAATGAGGATATAAAATTGATTGACGAGGTGCCGAAGATCGGCGCATCGGGGAAAAAGATCGCATTTGTCCACCCCGAAAGTATGGGTGGAGTGCTCATCGAACTTGAGGAACTGTGAAGTTGATATGTCAGGGAATGAAGGAGGAATGATGCATATTGATTCAAAGATCGTGCATGGCGGACAGCATCCCGATAAAGAGACCGGTGCACTATCGCCGCCAATCTTTCAAACTTCAACATTTGCCTTTCGGGATGCGGACCACGGTGCACGTCTTTTTAATCAGGAAGAATCCGGATATATATACACACGGCTGAGTAATCCAACGAGTGATCTCTTGGCAAAAAAGATCGCGCTGCTCGAATCTACAGATGCAGGTGTTTTGTTTGCGTCGGGGTTATCTGCGGTCTTCAATCTGGTTATTACAGTTGCCCAGGCAGGGGATCATGTCGTATCGGACGATACAATATACGGTGGCACCTTCGCTCTCTTCAAGACCATCATGCCGCGTCTTGGTATAACAGTAACCTTTGTGAACACGGCTGACATAGATGCGTTATCGCGAGCCATAACCGATAAAACGAAATTAATATTTACTGAAACTCCGGCGAATCCGACCATGAAGATCGTTGATATTGCAGCGTGCGCTGCACTCGCTAAAAAGAATCATGCATTGCTCTGTGTTGATAATACGTTCGCTACGCCGTATTTGCAGAGACCGGTGGAGCTGGGTGCTGATATCGTTCTCCATTCCATGACAAAGTATTTTGGCGGACACGGTGATATTATTGGCGGAGCGGTCGTGGGCAGTAAGGAATTCATTCATGAATTGTGGGAAAATGCCAAAGAGATCGGAGGGTGTATTTCACCGTTCAATGCATGGCTGGTGTTGCGCGGGCTTAAAACATTGGCAGTACGCATGGATCGGCACAGTAAGAGTGCACAGAAGATCGCCGAATATCTATCACGACATAAAAAGGTAGAGCGTGTCTATTTCCCAGGGCTCAGCTCACATCCCGGTCATGACCTGGCGAAAAAGCAGATGAGCGATTTCGGTGGTATGCTTGGATTCGATCTGAAGGGCGGAAAAGAGGCCGGTAAAGTACTTATGAACTCAGTGAAATTATGTATACTCGCGGTCAGCCTTGGTGATGTCGATACTCTCATAGAACACCCTGCATCGATGACGCATTCGACATATACTGATGAAGAGCTGCGTGCGTGCGGGATCACTGCCGGCTTTGTGAGATTGTCCGTCGGGCTTGAGCACGTCGATGATATCATAGATGATCTTGAACAGGCAATGGCAAACATATAAACACCTGAAGTACCTAAACACCTAAACACAATAAAAAATGCCGAAGCTACCAAAAAAACCTAAACCTCGTAAGCGGAAAATCATTGTTGTTGGTATTTTATTTAGGTATTTAGGAGCTTTTGGTTTTTAGGTATTTGGTTTTAACGTAAGGAGGTTTGATGGTTGGAATTGTGGGATACGGTTCCTATGTCCCGAGATACAGGATCAAGGTGGAAGAAATCGCCCACCAGTGGGGCAAGGATTCATCAGCAGTGAAGCGAGGGTTGTTGCTACAGGAAAAGACAGTACCCGGTCTTGATGAGGATACGATTACGATCTCGGTAGAAGCGGCGAAAAATGCATTGAAGCGCGCAGAGATCGCGCCGGAGGAGATCGGTGCATTGTATATTGGTTCAGAGTCGCATCCATACGCGGTTAAACCGTCCGGAACCGTGGTTGCTGAAGCACTCGGTATCGTACCCAATGTGCATATTGCTGATTATGAATTTGCTTGCAAAGCAGGTACTGAAGCGATGTTCGTGGCACATGGATTGGTCAAGGCTGATCTGTTGAAATATGCGATGGGAATTGGCGCCGATACGTCGCAGGGCGCGCCCGGTGATGCTCTGGAGTTTTCCGCGTCGGCTGGCGGTTCAGCCTTTATATTCGGCAAAGGCAATATCGTTGCTGAGATCATCGATACGTTTTCTTATACGACCGACACTCCCGATTTTTGGAGGCGTGAGGGCGCCTTCTATCCATTGCACGGCGGCAGGTTTACCGGCGAACCGGCATATTTCAAGCATGTACTCGGTGCGGGTAGAGCGATTCTGGAAAAGAGCGGCTATAAAGCGTCTGATTTTGCCTATGCTATATTTCACATGCCGAATGGAAAATTCCCCCTGACGGCTGGTAAGAAACTGGGATTTCGAAAGGAACAGATGGAACCGGGTTGGATCGTCCCGCTTATGGGTAATACATATTCGGGATCATCGCCCACTGGTTTCTCGGCAACGCTGGATGTCGCAAAACCCGGCGATTTGATTCTGCTTGTTTCCTTTGGTTCGGGGGCTGGAAGTGATGCGTTCATATTCAAGGTAACGGAACGGATAAATGAAGTGCGCAACAAGGCGATTACCGTTAAGGAATTACTGGAACAAAATCGTATTTATCTCGACTACGGCCAGTATGCAAAATACCGCGGTAAAATAATAATGAACGAATAGGAGGTTCCCATGCGTGAGGTTGCAGTTATCGGTATCGGTATGACAAAATTTGGAGAACTCTGGACAAAATCACTCCGTGATATTTTTGTTGAGGCAGCTATGGCGGCTATCGACGATGCCAAGGTTGATCAGATTGGTTCGATGTACGTCGGTTCCATGACCCCCGGTCTCTTTGTCGGTCAAGAGCATATTGGAGCGCTCATGGCAGACTATCTCGGGACTCCTTCAATACCGGCTATGCGGGTTGAATCGGCATGTTGCTCAGGCGGGATGGCGTTTCGTGCCGGGTTTTTTGAAGTTGCATCCGGGCATACGGATGTCGTCCTTGTTGGTGGGGTCGAGAAGATGAATGACGGCGCTGACGTGACCTATGCACTGGCGACGGCAGCGGATCAGGAATATGAGGTTTACCAGGGAGTGACATTCCCCGGTCTGTATGCGCTCATCGCTCGCGCACACATGCACGCATATGGCACGACTCGTGAACAGATGGCGGCGGTTTCAGTCAAGAATCATCACAATGGCTCGCTCAATGAGCGTGCGCAGTTTCCGCGGGAAGTAACGGTTGAACAGGTGCTGAACGCGACGCTCGTTGCCGACCCGCTCACTATGCTTGAATGCTCGCCGGTATCCGACGGCGCTGCCTGTGCTATCCTTGCTCCGCTGGCCATAGCAAAGAAGTTGAGCATGCCCGTTATAAAGGTCATCGGCACCGGCGCTGCAACAGATACGCTCGCTCTGCACGCGCGCGAAGACCTGACGACCCTCAAGGCGGTTAAATTGTCTGCACAGTCAGCCTATAAAATGGCTGGAGTCAAACCAACGGATGTGAGCCTGGCAGAGGTGCATGACTGTTTCTCGATTGCGGAAATTTGTATTGTCGAAGAACTGGGTTTTGTCGAAAAGGGTAAGGGCGGACCCTTCACCGAACAAGGGCACACTGCACTCGATGGGAAGATACCGGTCAATACTTCCGGCGGGTTGAAATCAAAGGGACATCCGGTCGGTGCCACCGGGATCGCTCAGGTGTGTGAGATCGTCGAACAGTTGCGTGGTGCAGCTGGCAAACGTCAGGTGAAGGATCCAAAGATAGGCATAGCGCAGAATATGGGTGGCTCTGGAGCATCATCCGTCGTCCACGTCTTCAAAAAAGAATAAATACCTAAAATGCCTAAAATAATTCTGTATATTTAGGTATTTAGGATTTTAGGTTTTTGGATTGATGTTGTGATGTTGTGTTTATTCAGTATTTAGATATTAGTATATAGAATTTACAATTAGGAGGTTGTATGCCGTCACCGAGATATTGGAGAGAAATGCCGCAGCGTTACCGACTCGAAGCATCACAATGTACCGAGTGCGGCAAAGTATCTTTTCCACCGCGTATCGTCTGCGGGTGTGGTGCTCGTGATTTCAAGAAGACGAATGTGAGCGAGACCGGTACGATCGTATCGTATACCACCATTAGAGTAGCCCCGGATGCATTTGTCATTCAAGCGCCGTATAATATTGCTATCGTGGAAGCTGATAATGGCGTTCGTATCACGACCCAGGTCGTAGACTGCGCACCCGAGGAGTTGGCAATCGGTAAAAAGGTGAAATTCGTTTTTCGGAAACTCTATGAAGAGGGGCATTGTGGTATTATTAATTACGGTTACAAGGCAGTGCTTGTTTGAACTGCTGTCCCATAACTGTCTGTCGAACGAGGAAAAGTTTGCCCCATGGTGTTGGCACAATTCCGGGATGTGAAGATGCGGATCACAAGATCGGAGAACAGATATGTATAAGATTGAGTCAAAAGTAAAGACGAACAGCAAAGAGTTTGAAGAAAATATCCGGGCAATGCAGGAGGCAGTTCGCCAGTTGCGGGAACGTCTAGAGCTGGTCAAAAAAGGCGGTCCTGAATATATGCACAAAAAGCATGAAAAGCGGGGGAAACTTTTCGTGCGTGACCGTCTACGACTGTTGCTCGATCCGGACACACCTTTTCTTGAACTGAGTCCGCTTGCTGCATGGGAGATGTATGATAATGAACACCCTTCAGCCGCGATTGTCACCGGGATCGGTGTGGTGCACGGTAGAGAGGTGATGATCATCGCTCATGATGCAACGGTCAAGGGCGGTACCTATGTTCCCGAAACCATAAAAAAGCACATCCGCGCTCAGGAAATTGCCCTGGAGAACAGACTCCCCTGTGTGTATCTTGTTGATTCCGGCGGCATTTTCCTGCCGCTCCAGGTAGGCACATTCCCTGATAAGTACCATTTTGGCCGTATTTTCTTCAATCAGGCACGCATGTCAGCCGTTAACATCCCGCAGGTCTCGGTTGTTATGGGATTCTGCACAGCAGGCGGTGCGTATCAGCCAGCCATGAGTGATGAAGTGGTGATCGTCAAGGGCGTCGGTACGATCTATATAGGCGGTCCACCCCTGGTTAAAGCCGCGACCGGCGAGGTCGTGACTGAGGAGGAATTGGGTGGCGCCGACGTACACTGCCGTATATCGGGCGTTGCCGACCATTATGCGGTCAATGACGAACATGCCATCGAGATTACCCGGAACATCATCCAGAATCTTGGTGCTCCGGATAGATATCCCCTGATGCGCGACGAGCAGCATGATCCTGCTTATGACCCGGAAGAACTCTACGGAATGATCCCGTCGGATCCGAAAAAGCCGTTCGACATGCGTGAAGTGATCGCCCGCATTGTAGATAACAGTGAATTTCAGGAGTTCAAGGAATTGTACGGACAAACGCTGGTATGCGGTTTCGCTCGTATCATGGGATATCCGGTTGGTATTCTTGCGAATAACGGTGTCTTGTTTTCTGAGAGTTCGCAAAAGGGTGCACATTTCGTGTCGATGTGTTCGGTACGGAAGATACCACTGCTCTTTTTCCAGAACATCACCGGGTTCATCGTGGGAAAGCGGTACGAGCACGGCGGGATAGCAAAAGATGGGGCGAAGCTGGTGCACGCAGTGGCAAATGCGCAGGTTCCGAAGTTCACCGTCATCATGGGTGGTTCGTATGGTGCCGGTAACTATGGTATGTGCGGGAGAGCGTATGACCCCAGACTATTATGGATGTGGCCTACCGCGAAGATATGTGTCATGGGTGGTGAACAAGCTGCCGGAGTGCTGACCGATATCAAGGTAAGGGCATTGACCAAACAGGGGAAAAAGCTCACGAAGAAAGAAATAACAGATATTCGCAAACCGATTCTAGCAAAATATGAACATGAATCGAGTGCCTATTACTCGACCGCACGGCTCTGGGATGATGGAATTATCGATCCCATCGATACCCGATCGGTGCTGGGACTGGCGATCGCGATGTCTCTGAATGCTCCCATCCCGGACCACCGGTTTGGTGTCTTCCGCATGTAACGTAAAGTTAAAATGCCTAAAGTACCGAAATACCTAAAAAAGAACATATTCAGTATTTTAAGCATTGAGGAACTTTCGGTGACTGTGAGTTTAGGTGTTTAGGTTTTTTGGATTTTGAGTTTTTGTTTTATTTAGAATTTGGGTATTGGGATTTCGGATTCACCTAAAAAGGAGTGGCAATGGAGAAACTTGAATTCAATGAATTGATGAGAAATATCAAATCAGCGTGGCAGCCCATGGATGCTGCCTATGTGAATGATACAGCCTTGCGTGTAGCGATGATACAGGGTGTTTATGACTGGCACACACACCGCGATGAGGACGAGTTCTTCTACGTGTTAAAAGGAAAGATCGCCATCGATACGCAGGAGGGTTCGGTGGAACTCGGTGAACGAGAAGGGTTCCTCGTCAAGCAGGGCACGCGGCATCGTTCACGAGCCGAGAAACCGGCGTGGATACTGCTCATTGAACCTATCAGGACCAAGACAAAAGGAGAATGAGCGAATGGCTTCATATGAAACCATAGTGTGCAAGGTTAAGGACCGGGTCGCCCGAGTCACCTTTAACCGCCCCGAGGTCCATAATGCCTTCAATGACACAATGATTCATGAACTAAGCGAAGTGTTTGATGATCTCAACGAGAGAGATGAAGTCCGCGTCGTCGTTGTGTCTGGTGCGGGAAAATCATTCTGCGCCGGCGCCGACCTTAATTGGATGCGTCGGGTCAAGGAATTCACGTTTGAAGACAATCTGAGGGAGTCACTCGAGCTTGCCGACATGCTCGCAAAAGTCTACTCATCAAAAAAACCAACGATCGCACGAGTAAATGGTGCAGCGATCGGTGGTGGTACTGGATTAGTTGCGGTTTGTGATATTGCAGTCGCTGCAGCGTCTGCAAAATTCAGCTTCAGCGAGGTGAAATTGGGTTTGATACCGGCTTGCATTTCTCCTTATGTGGTGCAGAAATGTGGACATGGCCGATGCCGTGAATTTTTTCTGACGGGTGAACGCTTAACTGCTGAACGAGCGCTGCAGGCGGGATTGGTGAATGCAGTCGTACCCCTTGCCGAACTGGATGAAGCGATCACGCGCTTGGTCCATCAATTGTTGACGAGTGGACCCGAGGCAATCCGGACGTGTAAAACATTGCTGCATAATGTTGCGCAGATGCCCTTTGAACAGGCAAAAAAGTATACGGCCGAGGTGATCGCCCAGCTGCGGATCTCAAAAGAAGGCCAGGAAGGGATGAACGCTTTCCTGCAAAAACGGAAACCAAAATGGGCAGCCGAGTAATATCGATCACCGTTAAACGGTTTTTGACATGGGCCTCGCCGAGGCATGACAGCAAAAACAGCAGTGAGTGAGTAAAGAGAGGTTATACTAATATATGTTCAAGAAGATACTTATCGCTAACCGGGGAGAAATAGCCGTACGGGTCGCACAGGCATGCCATGAGCTCGGTATCGCCACGGTCGGTGTATTTTCCACCGTGGATACTGGTTCCAAGCATTTGCGGTTCATGGATGATTCGGTGTGGATCGGTGATTCACCTCCTCAAACGAGTTATCTCAATATTACACGTATAGTCGATGTCGCAAAGTCAACCGGTGCCGATGCCATACACCCCGGCTATGGATTTCTGGCGGAAAACGCGGAATTTGCACGGGCGTGCGAGGATGCCGGGATCACCTTCATCGGGCCGGGGTCGAATGCTTTGTCGCTGGTCGGCGATAAGATTGCATCCAGGAATACCGTAAAAAAGGTTAATGTGCCCATCATCCCCGGTATGGAAGGTAGTTCAGCGGATATCGATGATTTTCGTTCCATGGCAGAGACGATCGGCTACCCGGTGATTGTCAAGGCTTCACTCGGCGGCGGGGGAAAGGGAATGAGGATCATACGTAGTGATGCTGAACTTGCCGATTGTGTGGCGGCAGGCCAGCGCGAAGCCCAGAGCGCATTCGGTGACTCAACAGTGTATCTGGAGAAATATATTGAGAAGCCGCGGCATATTGAATTCCAGGTGCTGCGGGACCATCATGGGAATGTTGTGCATCTGTGTGAACGCGAGTGTTCGATACAGCGGCGTCACCAAAAGATCGTTGAAGAAACACCATCACCGGTGCTTGATGCACAATTGCGTCATGAAATGGGCGAGGCAGCGAAGAAGGTCATCACCGCAGCGGCTTATACCAACGCGGGTACCGTTGAATTCTTACTCGACCATCAGCGAAATTTTTATTTTCTTGAAGTCAATGCCCGGGTACAGGTCGAACATCCGATTACGGAAATGGTGACTGGTGTCGACATCGTACGCCAGCAGATAAAGATCGCTGATGGTTGCAGGATCGTGTTCTCCCAGGGTGATGTTCAACAGAATGGTCACGCGATGGAATCAAGGATCTACGCAGAGGATCCTCATCAACAATTCATGCCGTCACCGGGCAGGATTCTCTACCTGAACGAACCTCAGGGGCCGGGGATACGGGTAGACTCCGGGGTCTACGATGGATGGAACGTCCCGCCGCACTACGATCCAATTTTGAGTAAGTTGATTGCCTGGGCTGAAGATCGAGAACACTGTATTGCACGTATGGTACAGGCACTCGAACAATACACTATTCTGGGGATAAGGACGAATATTGATTTCCTGTCCCGCATCATCACAGCGACGGCATTCAGAAAGGGTGATTACCACACACATTTCATTGATGATCATGAACAGCGTTTAATGCCGAAATTTAAACATCAGCGTGTAGCGCTTGTCGGTGCTGCCCTGATTTCTTTAACCGGAAAGAGAGGACAGTTGAGTAGTAAATCCGCGGCAAGTCCGCAGACCACACCCTGGCAGGAGGTCGGCAGGTGGGAATTGTCCGGTGATTGAACTCGGAGTGATGCGCCATGGAATACCGATTTAATCATCTGGACAGAGACTATGCCATAGTCATCGAAAAACATGACGATGGATATATGGCAATCATTGATGGCAAACAATACAGGATCGACGAGTTCCGGCAGTATAGTAACCTGCTTGTATTCCGGCTCGACGGTATCCTGCATCATATTCGGTATGCCCGGCATAAAGAGACGATTCACATAGCAGCGGCCGGCGAACATTATTCGTTCGACAGTGTAAAAGACCAGAAGACCTCGCGAGGTACGGCTGTGGAGAAATCCGATAGCGTGTCTTCACCCATGCCCGGGCTCGTTGTGAAGATACCGGTAGAGATCGGCGACCATGTGATCGCGGGACAGACTCTGGCGATCGTGGAGGCTATGAAGATGCAGAACGAGTTACCCGCCCCACGTGATGGTGTGGTGAAAAGGATCTGCTTCCATGAGGGCGAACAGGTAGATGCACTGCAGGTAATCGTTGATCTGGAAGAGACCGAATCGTGAAAAGGATCGTTGGGGAAGAGCAGGCGAGCGTCTACAAGGAGCATAACGATGTATAGCGAAAAAGTAATGAATCACTTTTTACATCCAAAGAATGTTGGTGAAATAGAAAATGCCGATGGTATTGGCACTGTGGGGAACCCGGTATGTGGTGATGTTATGACTTTCTATATCAAAGTAGATAATAATCGAATCGTTGATGTGAAGTTCAAGACCTTTGGATGCGCGGCGGCGATTGCAGTATCAAGTATGGTCAGTGAGATGGTCAAAGGCAAGACGCTTGATGAAGCCCTGAAGATCACCAACAAAACGGTGGCCGAGGAACTTGGTGGATTGCCGCCGCAGAAACTGCACTGTTCGAACCTCGGTGCCGATGCACTGCACAGGGCTATTGAGAATTATTGGGAAAGACAGAAGGCGTAGTACCCGCCTGCTGGTAAGTGAGGTGACAAGCAATGTTCTACGATAAGAAAGATTTAGAAAAGATATTGAAAAAGGTAAAAGCGATCGCCGCTAGCGAAAAGGACCGCAATGGGAAATTACAGGATATGTGTCAACTTCTTACTGACAGTATAAGCTATTATGATTGGGTCGGTTTTTACATCGCGGATGAAGAAAAACAGGAATTAAACCTTGGTCCCTTTGTCGGTGATCCGACCGAGCACAATCGTATCGCGTACGGTCAGGGAATTTGCGGGCAGGCAGCGGTTACAAAAAAACCGTTTGTTGTGCAGGATGTCCGTAAGGAGACCAATTATCTGTCATGCAGTGTAAAGGTAATGTCTGAGATAGTCGTACCGATACTCAAGGGGAAGACGTTCCTCGGCGAACTCGACATCGATTCTCATACCGTATCACCGTTTACCGACAGGGACATACTACTCCTCGAAGATACGTGTGCGATTGTGGCAAAGCTATTCTAGCACGTCGCTGCGCGGTTCGGTTTCAACCCGTATATGGTTTGTGAGAAACTGAACGGTAATGGAGAACCGTCAAACAGATTATTGAGGAGGTCATATGGATTATAAGTATATCATAGTCGAAATTGATAGTCCGATGGCGATAATTACCATCAACCGTCCGGATGTGCTGAACGCCGTGAACATAGAGACGATTCTAGAACTTGAAAAGGCCGTAGTGAATTGCACAGAGAATCCTGATGTGCACGTTATTATCATCACCGGGCAAGGGAAATCATTTGTATCAGGCTCTGATATCTCACGTCTCTATGAAATGGATGATGAGCAGGCACGAGAGTACAGTATAACCGGACAGCGAGTACTTTCATCTATTGAGAAATGTGAGAAGCCGGTGATCGCAGCAGTGAATGGATTTGCGCTCGGTTCCGGGTGCGAGATCGCAATGGCATGTGACATACGCATTGCATCAGAAAAAGCGAAATTCGGGCAGCCTGAGGTTAAACTGGGTTTGATACCTGGTCATGCAGGTACCCAGCGTCTCGCCCGTATCGTCGGCATCGGCAAGGCAAAAGAACTTATCTTTACCGGTGATCTGATCGATGCGCTGGAAGCACATCGTATCGGTCTTGCGAATATGGTGGTATCTCAGGATTCGTTAATAGCAGAAGCGAAGACCCTTGCCAGGAAGATAGCCGATGCCGGTCCCAATGCGGTCCGGACTGCGAAGGTCGTCATCGCCCGTGGTTTTGATGTCGATCTGGCGACCGGTCAGGAGTATGAGGTTGAGGCATTCAGTAAGTTATTTAGGACCGATGAAACACACGAAGGCATGAAGGCATTTCTAGAAAAAAGAAAACCAAACTGGAATAAGGAGGTCAAATGACGTTGGATGAAAGACTGGAGAATGTTGCTGTGATTGGAGCGGCTGGCAAAATGGGAAGCGGGATCGCGGTGATGATCGCGCAGGAAATGGCAAAGCTGAAATTACAACCAGAAAACAGCGATAAGATCTACCGTCTCTACCTGATCGATATCAACGAAAAGGCACTGGATGGTCTGCGAAGTTATATGAAGGCACAGTTAACAAAGGTTGCGGAGAAGTCCACTGTTCTCTTGAGGAGTCTGTATACAGCCCGAGAAGACCTGGTAGAGAACAGGCAGGTGATAGATGCTTTCGTCGACGATTCAGGGTCCGTGTTGAACTTTTCTCCGGATATGTCTGTAGCCAGAAATGCCCACATGGTCTTCGAAGCAATACTGGAAGATGAAAAGATTAAAATAAAACTGTACAAAAAACTTAAAAAGATATGCCCCGATCACACCTATTTCTTGACGAATACCTCCAGTATACCGATATCATTTCTCGATGAACATGCCGGTCTCGATGGGAGAATAATCGGATACCATTTTTACAATCCGCCGGTCGTGCAACGGCTCGTTGAAGTGATATCACCAAAAGCAATGAACGACGAGTTGAAGCAGCTTGGTTCTCAACTGGGCGAGAGGCTGCGGAAGAAACTTGTACCGTCCAACGATATCTCCGGCTTCATTGGAAATGGACATTTCATGCGCGACGGTCTCTATGCGCTGAGCGAGTTAGAGCGTCTGCAGCGTACCTACCGTCAGGTTGGTGCATTGTATGTAATGAATACGGTTAGTCAGAATTTTCTCTTGCGACCCATGGGCATATTTCAACTTATTGATTATGTTGGTATTGATATTTTCCAGTGCATACTCAAGGTCATGAGAACGCATCTGGGTGATGCACGTTTGCGGAGTAAAACCATCGACCGGATGGTCAAACTTGGCGTGCTGGGTGGGCAGTACAGCGATGGCTCTCAGAAAAATGGTTTTCTGCAGTACGAAAAGAGCCGCCCGGTCGGCATTTTCAATATCAGGAAAAAAGAGTATTTCACAATCAATGATCGGTGGAAGAAGAAGATGGATGGCATAATTGGTCCATTGCCGGATGGGTTAGTATCCTGGAAGGGCTTGCTCATGGACCCGGGTCGAAAAGACCGCCTGCACACTCATTTCACAGCACTCAAAGCCATTGACTCGCTTGGTGCACAACTCGCTGTATCTTTTTTACAGAAAACGAAAGCGATCGGAGAGGAACTGGTAAAAAGCGGAGTCGCACGGTCAGCCGATGATGTAAATGCGGTGCTCACCAATGGATTCTACTGGCTGTACGGACCGATCAACGAATACGTATGATAGACACAGAAGAAGGATTTTCAGCTCTATAAGAATAGAAAGGAGCACATAATGCCATTTTTTAGGAAAAAAGTGTATGCCTGCGGAGGATACTATACCATATCCCTGGGAACAGGTAGAAAGGAATTTCATCCCAAAAAGCCTCGACCCGGCATAGAACATTATATTAAGGAGGCGATCCAGGGCAGTATCGATCAGGTCCAGTCGCCGGAACACATCGACGAGGGCGTCATAGGTAATTTCATCGCCTCGCGTTTCTGTCATCAGGGTAATCTCGGTGGTTTTTTCCCGATGGCTCACAAGACGTTCCAGTACAAACCATGCATGCGTGTTGAGGGTGCTTGTGATAGCGGTGGATTGGCGCTCGTGGCGTCGGTCAAGACGATCCTCGCTGACATCGCAGAATGCGTACTCTGTGTCGGCGTTGAAGTCCAGAATTCGGTGAAGGCAATATATGGTGCTGACTACCTCGCAGCTGCAGGCTGGTATGCCGGTGAACGGAAGAATGGCCACGCGTATTTTTTCCCGGACAAATTCTCACAGCGTGCGGGTGCCTGTTTTGAGAAATTCGGATTCGATCCTTTCCGTTCAGGTATGGCACAATGGTATACCAATGCGATCGAGAACGCCCGCAAGAATCCCAAGGCACAGGAATACCATAATAGAAATACAAGTTTGTACGAAACCGGCCTCTCGGCACCAAATCCAAAGGCTTTTTGTGAGCATATTAACGTATTTGATTGTTCCAAGGTCTCTGATGGGGGCGCTGCGTTGATCTTTGCCTCGGAAGAGGGATTGAAAAATATCGGTGTTGACAAAAAAGACGCGGTCGAAGTGGTATCTTATGCTCAGGTGCAGGACAATATCACGACTGCACCGCCTGATCTGACCAAGTTAACGACATGTCAGATAGCCGCACAACGTGCGTACGAGCGCGCCGGCATAACACCACAGGATCTGAGCGTACTCGATGTGCACGACTGTTTTACGGTTGCAGGCCTTTTGGCTATTGAAGCAGCAGGCCTTGTGGAATATGGTGAGGTCGCCGCGTTTGTGAAAGAAGGAAATACGAAACGCGACGGCACCATACCGACGAATACATCAGGAGGTCTTATCGGGTACGGTCATCCCACTGGTGCGACCGGTGTCCGTCAGGCGGTTGATGTGGTGCATCAATTATCAAACAAAGCGGCTGATTATCAGGTAGCGATACACACCGACAGACCATACGGCATGATATCAAGCATGGGCGGAGATGATAAGACGGTCGTCGCCATGATATTCAGGAAATCCGATTAGGAAAAAGTAGCCTGTTTCCTTTTATGATATGATTATCGGCAATAAACTTTACTATTTTGACACGATCAGTTCAACGAACGACTATGCCAAAACATTATTGTATGAAGCACCGGAAGGAACGGTTGTCCTGGCAGATGAGCAAACGGATGCCCGTGGTCGACATGGCACAAGCTGGTATTCACCTCCCGGCGGATTGTGGATGTCCGTGTTGTTGCAGCCGGAAAAAACGACACTGCTATCCATTGCCGCAGGTGTCGCCGTATGTTCGAGCTTACATACCTTCGGCATAACGCCCGGTCTGAAGTGGCCCAATGATATTATCATGAACCGCAAGAAAATAGGGGGTATATTGACCGAAATCGTCGACAATAACGTGATCGTAGGCATCGGTGTGAATCTGAATATACGCTCATTCCCACAAGACTTGCGAGATATCGCCAGTTCGGTCTTCCTGCAGACAAAAAAACACCTGGACAAGAAAATGGTTTTTGATCTCGTTTGCAGGGAATTCGATGAGTACTACGGTATGCTCAAGCAGAATCAGGATCGCGATATATTGAGTAAATGGCGCGATTATACCGTACTGCTCGGTCAACAGGTGACCATACAGGCGGGTGATGCAACCGTAGCCGGCAAGGTTCTCGACATCGGATTGAATGGCGCACTCATCGTGATGCGTTCTGATGGACAGATAGAACATGTTTCTACAGGTGTCTGCCACCTGCATTGAAATACGGTAGTTATATATGTGGTCAGCCGACATAAGTCATGATACAGATATACACGGGAAACGGTAAAGGAAAAACGACGGCGGCGCTCGGGCAGGCATTGCGGGCGACCGGTCACGGCTTAAAGGTACTCATGATCCAGTTCATGAAGGGGCAGATCAACTACGGAGAGCTCGAGGCTGCGAAGCACCTGCCGCTCCTTGCGATAGAGCAATACGGACGCGCCGAATTTGTCAATCCCGAACATCCCGAGGAGATCGACCGGGACCTGGCGCACAAAGCAATGCGGCGTGCACAGAAGGCGGTCCAGGACAAAACGTACGATATGGTGATACTCGATGAAATAAATGTCGCTGTTCATTTCGGGTTGATCCCGGTAGATGAAGTGATTACGTTGCTGAGAACTGTTCCACAAGATATCGACGTGATACTTACTGGTCGTTATATGCCGGAACAGTTTGCAGAACATGCCGATATGATTAGTGATGTCCGCGAGGTGAAACACCATTTTCATGATGGTGAATCTGCACGGCAGGGTATAGAGTACTAAACGATATCAGAACCGAATGCAGGTATACAGTGAAGTCTTGACAGAAGCAGTTATATCGATAGAATGTGCGAGGAGGTTGTATGATCATTCCAGCTGAGAAAATTTATAAACGATTTGAAAACAAATACTTGGCAGTTAATGTTGCCGCCCTTGAGGCACGAAAACTGAAGGAAGACCAGACCAAGGGTCTTCTGGAAGAAAGGGTGAATCCGGTATTTGAGGCAATGAGGCTTCTTGTTGCCGGCTCGATAAGGTACAAAGAAGAGTGAATGTATTACTCGGAATGTGCGGTTCGATCGCCGCATACAAGTCTCTCGAGTTGGTCAGATTATTGAAGAAGGATGGTGCTGATACAAAAGTCATTCTGACAAAGTCGGCACTCAACTTTGTTACCCCGCTCAGTTGCCAGACATTATCGACGCATGAGACCTATATCGATCAGTTCGTATTAACTGCCGGCATCAAGCATTTAAGTCTGGCGGACTGGGCCGATATATTGGTCATCGCTCCGGCAACAGCAAATATCATTGGTAAGGCTGCCGCGGGTATCGGTGACGACCTGTTATCTACTACGATATTGTCCTTCAGAAAACCGGTGTTATTCGTGCCGGCAATGGATACCGGTATGTGGGGAAATACCATCGTGCAGGATAACGTCTCGAAACTCAAGGCGCACGGGTGTCTTTTTATCGAACCGACCAGCGGAACTCTGGCATCGGGCAAGGTAGGCAAGGGAAGATTTCCATACCCGGCATTGATACGGAAAAAGATACTATCGGTAACGGCAGGCTACAACTCATTGAATCATTCAAGATTCCTCATATCAGGAGGTCGGACAGAGGAAGATATCGATTCGGTGAGGGTGATTACGAACCGATCGTCGGGCAGGATGGCACTGGAACTGCTTTATGCCGTTAGCTGCCGTGATGGGGTAGCAAAGGCAGTAATAGGGGAGACGAATATGACTTTCCCCGGAGAATTTGATGTGACAAGGGCTCGGACTGCAGATGAGATGTACGGTGCACTCAAGAAGGAATTTCGGTGGTGCGATTGTCTCATCATGGCCGCCGCGGTCGGTGATTATCGACCAAGGACCAGAAGTATCCGCAAGATCCACGCGAAGACACACACACTGTCACTAACGAAAAATAAGGACGTAGTAAAGACGCTTGTTGCGAAGAAGAAGGACAAAGTCATTGTCGGTTTTTCGCTCGAAGATAAAATTGATATTACTCGTGGAAAAGAGAAAATGAAAGCCAAGGGATTAGATATGTGCGTGGTCAATACAGCGCAAGGAGTAGGCAGCACCAGCGCGAATGCACTTATTCTGAAAAAAAACGGTCGGAGCGTGCGACTTGGAAAAGTGTCGAAATGGGAACTGGCGCATACGATTCTCGATGAATGCAGTGAATTGATGCGCGGACATACATAACGAGTAAATAAATACCGATATGGAAGAAAAACGCGTTCCTCCGCATTCGCTGGAGGCAGAAGAAGCAGTTCTGGGTGCAGTTCTGCTCGATCAGAAAGCCCTAGCGAAAGTCATGGAGATACTCAGAGAAGAACATTTCTATTCCGCTGCTAACCAGAAAATATACCGCGGCGTGCTTGATCTTTTCAATCACAATGTCACGGCTGATCTGGTAACGGTGACCGACTGGCTCAAGCAGAATAAGCTCCTCGATGGTATTGGTGGTCCTGAATATGTTTCAAACATCGTTGGCAATGTGCTCACGACAGCGAATGTCGAGCATCATGCCCGGGTCGTACTCGATAAGGCGACAAAACGCACCATCATACGAACTTCCATGGAACTCTTGAAGAACAGTTTTGATGACTCGGAAAGTGCTGCAGAACTGGTTGACTATGCTCAGAACTCTGTATTCCAGATAAAAGAGAGCGGACTGCGTAAGGATCCGGTACACATTCGATCATTCATCACCGGTATACTCGAAGCTGCAGAGGCCATGCGCGGGGACCGAATGATCACCGGTGTTGAAACTGGCTACTACAAACTCGATGAAATGACCTCCGGATTCCAGAAAGGTGATTTCGTTGTCATCGCGGGCAGGCCATCAATGGGCAAGACTGCGATTGCACTGAACATCGCGTCGTACGCTGCCATCGAGAATAATATCGCTATTGGTATTTTTTCACTGGAAATGTCGGGTGAAGCACTGGTTCAGCGGCTGTTGTGTAGCGAGGCAAAGGTCAGCCTGCGGAACCTGCGTCGGGGATCACTGCGGAATGAGGATTGGGTTAACCTTGCGACCGCTGCTGGTAATCTGGATAAGGCACCAATCTTTATTGATGATTCACCTATGCTTTCCATGTATGAGCTGAAGGCAAAGGCACGCCGGCTCAAAGCCGAACATAATATCGAGATGATTATGGTCGACTACCTCCAACTCCTGGAAGGACCACAAACGTTCCGCAGTACGTCCAGACAACAGGAAATCTCTGAGATATCGCGGGCACTCAAGGGGCTGGCAAAGGAACTCGACATACCGGTAATCGTCGTTTCTCAATTATCGCGTATGCCCGAGCACCGTCAGGATAGGAGGCCGTTGCTTGCCGATCTGCGGGAGAGCGGTGCGATCGAACAGGATGCCGATGTCGTGATTTTTTTATACCGGGAAGAAGTATATGACCGTGAGACAGAGAAAAAAGGTATTGCTGAAGTAAACATTGCCAAACAACGTAATGGACCGACCGGTATGCTCGAACTCGGGTTCCAGGGTGAATACACGCTGTTCGCCAATATCACGTTCCGAGAAGAGGAAAGGGAGGAGGAGGAGGAATATGAACCTTTTTAGCTTCATCGGGGATTTCTCTACCTTTCTTGTCCGGAGCATTATCGTACCATGGAAATTTAAAACGACCAAATGGCGTATTCTGCAGCAGATTTATTCGATCGGCATTGGGTCGCTGCCCATTATCGTCGTAATCGCGGTATTTACGGGTCTGGTTTCAACCGTACAGACTTCATATCAGATCATCGGGAGCGTACCCCGGTATATCATAGGGACAACGATCGGGCGCATGGTGATGATCGAACTGGGTCCCATACTGACCGCCCTCATGGTCAGCGGTCGATGCGCGTCATCGATGGCGGCCGAAATCGGAACGATGCGCGTTACCGAACAGATCGATGCGCTCGAGACTATGGCGATCGATCCGTACCGTTTTCTGAACCTTCCGAGGATCATTGCGACATTCATTTCCGTACCGATACTCACCATTATTGCGGAATTGGTTGCCCTGGGGAGCGGCGCATTCTACGCGAATCATTTTCTCAACATACCCTTCGGCGTGTTCAATTATGGTCTGACCCATTTTTTCTATGCGCGGGATTTTTTCGGCGGTTTGATCAAGGCATTGTTTTTCGCCATCGTCATAGCCGCTGCAGGTTGCTATTTCGGATTCAAAGTTAAGGGTGGTGCCAAGGAAGTTGGACGGGCAGCCACGTACGCGGTAGTGACATCGTCGATCGGTATATTGCTTTTCGATTTTATGGTTGCACTGGTGATTTTTGGATGATTGAAATTAAGAAAGTTTCGAAGCGCTTTGACACGCTCGTCGTGCTGGACAATGTATCGTTCCGGGTCCGCGACGCGCATCTCGTCGTTATCCTGGGACCGAGCGGAACCGGGAAGACCGTGCTCTTGAAATCCATCATCGGCATTCAACCACTCGATGAAGGTGAGATCTTTTTCGACGGTGTACCGGTCCATAAAGCACGCGATAGCGAGATGTATGAAGTGCGGAAAAAGATTGGTTTCGTGTTTCAGGGCACCGCACTCTTTGATAGTATGACCGTGTGCGAGAACATTGCCCTGCCGCTGGTGGAACATACCTCCCAATCATCACAGGCAATACGCGAGCGCGTGAATAATATCCTCGATATTATCGGGCTGCCGGGTAAAGGAGGACTCTATCCACGTTCCCTGTCTGGAGGAATGAAGCGGCTCGTTGCCATTGGCAGAGCCCTATCGCTAAATCCTACGTATTTATTCTATGATGAACCGACCACCGGGCTCGATCCGATAATGCGCGACCGTGTTGTAGCATTGATTATTCAACTGCGAAAGGAATATAAAAAGAGCGGTATCGTAGTGACCCACGACCTGGATACTGCTCAAGCGGTTGGTGATGATATATATATGTTAAAAAAAGGAAAGATCAGTAAGTTAGAACAAATCAAAAAGGAAGAATACGATGTATAGAACCTGGAGAGAAACATTAGTCGGAATTTTTATCATTGCCGGGATCGTTCTGTTCATTGTGCTGTATATATGGCTCTCGGGACGTATCAGTTTGAGAAATACCTATGACGTCACTGTATACTTCCGTGATGTCGAGGGTTTGAGGGTTGGCGATCCGGTAATGGTTCTGGGATTGGAAAAAGGGCAGGTCAAATCCATGGCGATCGACAGCGTCGATGTGAAAACCGTGCTGGCGGTCGACCAGGCAATACGGTTGCCGGTTGATACGAAAATAAGTATTCGGGCTCTCAGTTATGTAGGTGCCGATAAATATATACGGATAACACCGGGTGTCGATTCGCAAACCACAACGGAATTCCGCGGTATGAGCGAGGCATTGAACCTGGAATCCATCGGCAGCAAGATCGACAGTATCGTTCAAGTTTTCAAAGGGCTCGACGTCAACGCGTTCTCTGATGTGGCAGCCGATCTGTCGCGTAACATCAGCAAGGATGTGACCCGGCTGGTCGATATGATGAAGAAACCAACTACCCGGCTCACCGAGGTCATCGACCGGACCGACCAGACCATTGCCCATGTCGATTCTCTCACTATGCTCCTGCAGGGCAGCGGCACGTTCGGTCGGCTGGCAAAGTCCGACGAACTGTACAGTGAGCTGCAGGAGACAAACGACGCATTGCAGGGTCTGCTCGTTGACATCAAAGAGAATCCCGGCAAGTACATAAAGCATCTCAATATCAAAGTATTTTAATGTGAGAAAAACGGCAGGAACTAAATTCGTCTGCCAGACATGCGGTGCCTCATCGCCTAAATGGTATGGCAGATGTCCGTCGTGCCACGAGTACGATACCATGGTCGAAGAGGTGGTCACGACAACTGATCGGCGCCAGCATAAGGATACGGCTAAACCGCTTCCGCTCGTTGAAGTACCCTATCAGAAGGATGAACGGTTGTCCGTGGGTATTGCAGAGCTTGACCGTGTGCTGGGGGGAGGACTGGTGCGGGGTTCTTTGATCTTGATTGGTGGTGACCCCGGGATCGGAAAGTCGACACTTCTATTGCAGGTATCCAATATCATTGCCCGGGCAGATAAAAAGGTACTGTATGTGAACGGTGAGGAGTCTGCCTACCAGGTCCGGGTCCGGGCAGAACGTCTGGGTATCACGGGTCAAGGTATCGATATTTTGTCGACCACCGAACTCGATACTATCCTCGAGTGTGCCAAGGAGAAAAAGCCCGATTTCATGGTGATCGACAGTATTCAAACGATATACAAAGCACGGCTGGCATCAGCCCCGGGTAGTGTCGGCCAGGTGAGGGAATGCGGTGGTGACCTGATGCGGTTCGCAAAGCAGCATGGAGTGACGACTGCGATCATCGGTCATGTGACGAAATTCGGGGTGATTGCCGGACCAAAAACGCTGGAACATATGGTTGATACCGTGCTTTATTTCGAGGGTGAAAAGCACCAACAATACAGAATTATCAGGACGGTCAAGAACAGGTTTGGCTCGACGAATGAAATCGGGGTCTTCGAGATGACCCAGACCGGTCTTTTGGAAGTCGAGAATCCATCCAGCCTGTTCATATCCGACTCGACGAATTCCGGGTCGGCGATCGTTTCTGTGATTGAAGGTTC
>CP070834.1:127316-155752 GCA_020341755.1 Caldifarciminota bacterium
TACGAGCAGATCGCGATCAATGCCGATCTTGTCGGTGATGATGCAAAGTTCTTGAAGGCGAACATCAGGATTACGGTGGAATTCTTCGAAGGTAAACCATTCGGCATCATGCTGCCGAAATATGTCACACTGCAGGTCGTTGAGACACAGCCGTATATGAAAGATGCGACCGCGCAGGCTCAATCAAAGCCGGCTGTGCTCGAGGGCGGTCACAAGTGTCAGGTGCCGCCGTTCGTGGAGATCGGAAACAAAGTAAAGATAAACACGGAAACCGGTGAATACGTTGAGAGAGTATAGCAGATGAGGAGGTACAATGGCTGAAGATATTCAGGAAGAGATAAAAAAAGTCGCTGAGCGTATTACCGGGTGCCGGTTTGTATGTATTGTGGGGTACGATGGTATTCCGGTTGCTCAATACGTCATTGATGCCAACTTCGATGTGAATCTATATGATGCAGAGGTTTCATCGATCATGCTTGCATCGCGGGAAGTACGTAAAAGCCTGAATCTGGGAGCTGAGCGAGAGCTTATCTGGCTCACCGAGAATTCTTATTTTATTATTCATCCGGTGGGTGAAGATTTTTTCATGTATAGTTGTCTCAAGGCGACCGGCTCGAATCCTGGTGTTGCCCGGATCGAATTGAATAAAGCCAAGCAGGCGATAAAGAAGATAATTTACCCGGAAGCATAAACTCAGTCGATCTTCCAGGGGAGGGGAGTATCGCACGTCTTGCGAGAAACGTAGTACTCGCACTCATTGCAGGAATCATTTTTCAATCACTGATCAATGTTCCGTTATACTGTTTGATAATTGCGGGAAGTGCCGCGCTTCTAATCAGTCTCTGGAAAAGACAATTTCTGTATCTTTTTATTATCGTACTTTCGACCATCAATACATCTTTGCACAAGCCTATCGATCAGGTGTATCACGGACGGAAAGCACTATTCTCGGGAACGGTGATTGCAGAAACCCAGTACACAAAATATAAAAAACTCTTCATAGATCTGCATGATGCACAGATCGACGGTAAGGATTATGCATGTCAGATGCCTGTAGAATTTTATACTCATACCGGTGATGTTTTTTCAGGAAAGAAAATTGTAGTACAGGGCAGGCTTATCGGATCAGAGCATGCTCATCGTCCGATGCTTCTCAGCGGGACACTGGTGGGTGTTGAAGCACCTTCCTCATGGTATGGTAATATCATATTCAGTATGCGTAATTATATTGAACAGACTCTTGCTGCACTTTTCAGCCCGGAGCACAGGACCTTGAGCAACGGGCTTGTTCTCGGCGGCAGCGGCCGTTTGTATCCAGAAATCAGAGAGGTGTTCGTTCGAACAGGAGTACTCCATGTTTTCGCGGTGTCCGGTCTGCACGTGGGCTTCGTGTGTGCCTTTGCCGGCGTTCTGCTGCTGTGGATCCCGATATCCCGAAAATGGAAATTTGTGATCATCATGCTGATATTATGTCTGTATGCCGCGATCACAGGGTTTCGACCAAGCGTATGCCGCGCAGTGCTCATGGCGTTTTTATTCGGTCTAAGCCTGTTATTGCAGCGAAATGTCGACCCGGCGCACATCACGACCATGAGTGCTATTGTTTTTTTGATCATAAACCCTTTTGTGTTGTTCGATCTGAGCGCCCAACTGTCATTTGCTGCAGTTTACGGTATCGTGCTGGTCTATCCGTTCATCAGGGATAAGGTCATCGTGCATGTGAAATCGCGGATAGCAAAGTACTTACTTGTCCCTCTGGGTATATCGTTTTCAGCCCAGGTGTGTGTCTGGCCCCTGCTAATATATTATTTCCACCGATTACCGACGTTGGCGGTCATTGCCAATCTGTTCATCGTGCCGATCGCATCGGTCACGATCTTTCTGCTTTTCTCCGTGCTGATCATGAATACATTTTTTACCCTTGGAGCCCAGGTGCTTGCTTTCTTTGTATCAAGGTTGCTCCATGTGCTTGTGTTCGTCTCTACAATATTTGCGCGTATTCCGTTCGCTAACGTGGCTATGTTTGTCTCGCCCGTGTTTCTCGTGCTGGCGTACGGATTGTATGCGCGAAGGACTCGACCGTATGCAGCAGCGATCCTATCCCTTACTCTGGTCGTATGGTCGATATCGTTTTTGTGGAACGGTGTTGAGATCAAAGCAGCCCCTGATGCCGTGCTGGTAACCCTGCCGCACAGCGAACAGATATTCATCGTGCCAGAAAGGAATATTTCTATTCAGCATGCAGTATTGCATGATCATAGTAACGGGGAGCCAGAGTATATGATCGCCCGTGACAGGACATTCACTCCCGCGGAAAGATTATATGAATATCCCGATGAACTCACCACATTGCGCGTGCTTGCGGGGGATGTAATAATAACGTGTGATAGGGAGATCAGCGTGAACTATCATGACACGGTGGTGTTCAGTGATCATGACTGGCATACTGATCAGACTGATGTACTGTATATCCTGTCAGACAGCAAGAGAACAGTCCGTTTTACAGTACCGTTGTACAGCACCATCCTCGACCACATCATCCGCGACCTGCGCGTAACATTTATTAAATTACAGTTACTATTCAGCTAAATACCGTACTTCGTTACTTCGGTAATTGTCGAAGTGTCGTAGTAATTAGTATGTGATAAAAATCAACAAACGCTGGCAGGTCGGTTTTGGTTTTGTTGATTTTTGACCCCATTACTCCAGACTACCGACGGTTTTTTCCACCGCTTCGAGGATCTCGCAGGAATGGACGAGGTCTTTCATGCGCGTGTGGTCCGGGTACAGGGGGCGGTCTTCGTAGAGATGCTCGACGTATTTGCGGATCACCTTCCTGGCGGTCTGGACGCCCTTGCCAGGCGTAAAATCGCGGAAATCCAGTGCCTGGGCTGCAGCCATGAATTCGATGCCAAGTACGCCATCGGCATTGTCCAGTATCTGACAGTTCTTGAGCGCCGTGTTCATGCCCATGGATACAAAGTCCTCCTGGTCAGCCGCAGCAGGAATGGACATGATGGATGCCGGCTGCGAGAGCATGCGCTGTTCCGTAATAAGGGTGCACGCGGTGTACTGGCTGAGCATAAGACCCGACATCATGCCCGCGCCTTTGGTGAGAAAGGCAGGCAGCCCGACGTTCAGAGCAGGGTTGTTCAACCGGTTCAAACGGCGTTCTGACAGGACACTGATCATGGTTACGGCGGCGCCGACCATGTCCATGGGGAGGCATACCGGCGTACCCTGAAAATTCGCGCCGGTGAGCGTGAGTTCGTATTCCGGGAAAAATACCGGATTATCACCAACACCATTGAGCTCGATCTCGACCTGTTTGCGCGCATGCACTACGGCGTCGTGCGCCGCGCCGATGACCTGGGGGCTGGAACGCATGGAATAGGCATCCTGCACCCGTTTTTTCTGTTTTCCGGACAGAAGATCGCTGCCCTCGATGCATTTCATGATCGCTTTTGCCGACCGCACCGCACCGGGAAAACCCCGCGCCTGATGCAGGCGCACATCATAAGGCTTCATGTTCGCATATAATGCTTCCAGGGTCATGGCACAGGCGATCTCTGCCTGTTTAAGCCAGCGGTTGATGTCATAGAGCTGGAGTGCACTGATGGCAGTAATGAGATTGCTTCCATTGATGGCAGCAAGCCCGTCACGCGCCATGAGTCCGGGTACGGGAATACCTGCCCGTTCCATTGCGTCATTGCCGGGCAGACGTACACCCTGATAGTATGCTTCTCCTTCTCCCATGAGCAGGAGCGCGATCTGGGACATGGGCGCAAGATCGCCGGATGCACCGACCGAACCCTTGGCACAGACAACCGGTGTCACACCCTTGTTGAGCATGTCCACCAGGGTCATGGTGATCTCTGGTCGGCATCCTGATTTACCCTGGGCGTGGACATTGATCCTGCCCGCCATGGCGCCCCGAATGTGTTCGATAGGCGCAGGGTCACCGATACCGGCGGCGTGATTGTATATGAGGTATCGCTGGAACTGGCGGGTCTGCTCGTCGGTGAGCACGACCTCGGAGAATTCTCCGATACCGGTATTCACTCCGTACATGATCTCGTGCGCTTCTATCTTTTTTTCGAGCATGGCGCGGCATGTTTTTATTTTCTCGATATTTTCCCCAGGTAATTCGACCTTTTCATTATGCCGGGCAATTGCGACGAGTTTTTCGATCGTCAGGTTTTGACCATCTAGCTTAACTGCCATGAACACTCCTTTTCTTCTTTTGTAGTCTTATGTTTATGGATTATTATGGTACGGAAATAAGGGGGAAAGTCAAGATAACAATTTATAATTGCTAATTTAAAATGTATAATTTAAAGACTAAAACAAAGTAAAAGATAACACGCCCCCCTCGACAAGTCCTCGGGACTTCGCCCTTTCGCTAAACTCAGGGCTCCGCTTCGATAAACTCAGGACTGAGGACATACTTCGTTGAAGTCACACTCCGCTGAAGATATGATTCGCTGGAGTTCTTATTGACCTTCGGATGATGGCATTTATAATCATGTATGAAGTGTGAGCGGTGCGGGAGGGAGGCGGTGCTGTCAAAATCCCTGCCGTATTGTCCGGATTGTATACGCGAGCATTTCAATGAACTCGAGCCAAGGATACGGGTCATTCATGGAAAAACCAGAGAACCGTATGATCTGCCTGACAAGATCCCTGATGACAAGGAGGGTGTGAAATGTTCGCTGTGCGTGAACAGCTGCCGCATCGAGGAGGGTAGAACCGGTTACTGCGGTGTGAGAAAGAACTATGAAGGGAAAATTAAAGGACCGGATAAAACCTATGGATACTGCGATTGGTATCATGACCCTCTGCCGACCAATTGTGTTGCCGATTGGGTGTGTGCAGGCAGCTGTGATCTGGGATACACGAATTGTGCCGTATTCTACGAAGCGTGCACGTTCAATTGCTTGTTCTGCCAGAACTGGCATTATCGTGAGAGAAAAACAAGGGCGACTGCAGCAGAACTTGCACAAGCAGTGAATCCGACAACCGGCTGCATATGTTTTTTCGGTGGAGACCCGACACCGTTTGCCCGGCACACCATCGAAGTCTCAAGGCTGGTAGAGGAGAAAAGAAGAAAAGTGCGTATATGCTGGGAAACGAACGGGTCGGTCGCTCCCACATACATGGATTCCTGGATCGATATCGCACTCCGGACAGATGGCTGCATCAAGATCGATCTCAAGACATTTTCTGAACCTTTAAACATTGCCCTGTGCGGGACATCGAATAGGAATACGAAAGAAAACATCGAGCGTGTCGCTCGCAGTATGAAAAAGAGGCATAAGCCGCCGCTCCTGGTTGCAAGCACCTTGCTCGTTCCCGGATATATCGATGAACAAGAACTTACGTACATGGCTGAGTTCTTGAGCGAGATCGACCGGACCATTCCATGGTCATTTCTGGGTTTTTTTCCGCATTTTCATTTTAGCGATATGCCAAGGACATCCCAAAAACAGGCTGAGTCTGCCCTGCGCATTGCTCAGGAATACGGTATGGAAAACACACACGTTGGGAATGTACATTTATTGGTATGATATACCAAACGTAGAGCGATTTGAATGCAGAACTTTTATATTTATAAATGCTAATGTATAATTTCCAATTGTAAAAACAAAACAGAGAGACTAGTTGAATGAAACGAACTAGATAGATCATATTTTATGAATTTTTTATTTCAGGTATTTAGGTATTGTAGGCATTTAGGTGTTTATATTGTCGTTAATAACCCAGTAACTCAATAACCCAATAACCAAACCACTTCGTGGCTTGCCAGTCTTGACCGCGGCGGGTTTTGTGCTATACTCGTACCGTTACTATGAAACGGGTATCGAGAAATTTCATTGCGATTTTCCTGAGCGATGCTGCAAGCCGGACGCTGGGTTTTGCTGCAACTGTGTACCTTGCCAGAGTATTATCGGTAAACGGTTTTGGCTTGATCAGTTATGGGATGGCATTCCTTACCTATGCATTGCTGTTCTCCAATCCCGGCTTGACAACGATCGGTGCGCGCGAGATCGCCAAACGACCCGATGACCGTCGTATTGCCGAAGAGATTCTGGGTTTAAAGGTTGTGCTTGCGTTCATTGTTTTCATAGTATTCCTCGTCGGACTCTGGGTGTTCCCCGGCGTCACTCTGACCAAACGGGTGGTGTTCTTCTATCTGTTGAGCCTTTTGCCGTTTTCTGTGCTGCTGGAATTCGTGTTCCAGGGCAGGGAGCAGATGATACAGATCGGGCTGGCGCGGTTTATTCAGCATGCCGTATATGTGACCGTGATATTTGTTATTGTGAAGACCACCGATGATGTTACCGGTGTTCCAGTTGCCTATTTCATCGGGTATACCGTTGCAGCAGGTTTTCTTCTGTTAGCTTTCATCCGTACCTATGCGCGGCTCCGTATTGTATTTTCCTTAAAAAAATGGAAGGACATAATGGTAAGTTCGACACCGGTCGGGCTGGCTACCATATTCAATCAACTATCTTTGAATCTGCCGCCGTTATTTCTCGGTATTGCATACTCGAAGGCTGATGTTGGTCTGTATAGCGCCAGTTTCAAGATCATCGTGATGCTTCTAATTGTCGAGCGCGTTGTGCATTATGTTTCTTTCCCGGTCATTGCGCGGCAACACAACAAGGAACCGGAAAAATTGAAAAAAACGTTTTCCGTGATCACCCGTTTGCTTCTAACGATCGGCATTCCTCTTGTGGTCGGCGGTGCGATACTCGCGGGGCCGATCATCGCTTTTATATACGGTGCTGACTATTCACATTCTGCGGTGATCCTGCGGATCATGCTCCTGTACTTCCTCATAACGCCGCTGAACTCAATATATGGTTACGGATTGGTTGCTATGAACAGGGAGCGGGAATTTTTCCGGGTCATCGCACTGACATCGTTCGTCAATGTTTTACTTATCTTTATTGTCGGTCTGCTCATGAAGGGTCCGGGCGCTGCCATTGCGCTTGTTGTCAGCGAGAGTATTGGTGTTGTTCTTATGCACCGGTTACTCAGAAGATATGTTCGCTTTAAAACTGTGAAACATGTAGTAAAACCACTCCTTGCCGCCTTGTGCATGGGTATTGTACTCTATGCGGTCACGGGATGGCATGTGATCGTTGCGGTCCTTATCGGCGCAGGCGTTTATGTAAGCGCGTTATTTGTATTGCGAGGTTTTACACTTGGCGAGCTTTCATCTATACGCCGTTCATTGCAGCAATAGCCTTTGCTCCCCACACGCTATGTTCGATCAATCCGATTAACTGTTTGAAGCGCCAATACTTACTTGCCGTAAACCTCCGTTGCTTCGGATACAATATTGCCGGGAATTTTTATTTTAAGACGATCAGCAACCGCGAGATTAAGATAGAGTTTTGTCTTGCGCGGATTTGATATTGCGATGGATCGAGGTTTCGTTCCGTTGATTATCATATGAGCGATCTCACCAGCCTGCGCCCCAATATCTTTGTAGTCGCATGACACTGCCATGATCGCTCCGGCTTTGGCATATGAGGATGAGATGCCCATGACGGGTATCTTATGCTTGAGGCTTGTCAGAAATATGCCTTCAACATTTGCAGTTTTGCATACAACCGTGTCCGGTATCATCCATAGCGCATCGATATCCAGATCCTTCATATCCGGAATCTCTTTCGAGGATTTGACCGCGTATGGTTTCAGATTCAACCCGAGGTTCTGGGCGGCTTTTATAGCGGTGGTAATGAAGTCGTTATTCTCTGCCGCGTTGTATATTACACCGACATTCCGTGCATCCGGAAGCGTGCGCTTCAAAGACTGGATGAGCAAGTACGCAGGAATATCCAGGGATGCACCCGTAATATGAGAGCCCTGTATCCCCGCTCCCCGCGGATCCATGACCATCGCAAAAACAATTGGTGTAGTGGTGATAGCCTTTGATACCGTTTTCGTTGCCGATGTTCCCAAGGTATAAATGATATCGGGTTTAGTAGTTTTGAGCGTACCGATGAGATTTGCCGCCGTTACAAGATATTCATCATAGGTGGCATTTGCATTACGGGATTTAAGAGCATCGGTAAAACCGGTAACCGCTTCGCTGTATGCGGCGATATTCTTGCTCTTGACAATGGCAATTTTCGTTTGGGCGTGTGCGGTTGAGACTGGTATTAATGATAATAAGAATAAAAGTGTTAATGATTTCATTACCAAAGCACCTAAACCGTGGATTGCACCGGCAGACAGGCCTGATCCACGATAATTAGTCGTATTATCTGGCTTTCCTGGTTTCATGCGTGCTCCGGTTCAGGAAATCAGATCTTGAGCGTCAGCTTCACGTGGAACGTACGCCCATCCTGCATGATACTGGATTGTTCATGCTCACTGCTGCACGGATCGTAGTACTCTTCATCGAGAACGTTCAGTACCTTGGCAGTTAGTTCAACATGCGGGATGAGGTCTTTGGCAAAGAGTATCACATTCGTCGAGAGGTAGGGATCGACCGGCTCGAGCCATACATCGAGGCGCTCTCCCACATACCGGGATTCGACGGTGAAAAATACTTTTTCTGCGAGAACCGGTATACTTACACCTATATTGCCAGAGTATTTCGGAGAATTGACGAGTTCCGTGTCATCCGTGACATTCTGGCTTTCCTGATAATTGACCCCTGCCCGTGCCAGTATGCCTTTGTAATTGGCATTGAGATTAACTTCCACTCCCATTGCCTCGGCTTCACCGACGTTCTGAAACTGGAGCAGATCATCTTCAGTGAGTACCTGATAAATGAGGTCTTTGACATCGGTACGGTACAACGAAACCGATCCCTTTAGATGTCTGCCAAATCCCTGTTCGAGAACAAATTCGGCGGTCGTCAGTCGTTCGGGTTCGAGGTCTTCATTTGCTAACATTGAGTAATATCCGTCATGGTAATACATTTCATACGGTGACGGTGCCCTGAATGCTGTCCCGTAGAGAACCTTGATTGCGGTGTTTTCAAATGGATTGTACACCCAACCGACGCGCGGATTCGTGGTACCGCCGAACGTATGGTAATTGTCATAGCGGACACCAAGGACAAAGGACATACGGGCGATCTCAAAGACATTCTGGGCGTAGAGCGACCAGATATCAAAGATCCGTTCATCATCGAGATACAGGTAGTAATAATCATCGCCTTCGAGTCCCTCGTCCCACAGTTGCTGAAGGGTCATGTGATGCTGGAACTCGCCGCCGACAGTGAGTCGGTCCATATCCATGATGCGGTAATTGAACTGTAGTTCAGAACCGTAAAATTCGCTCTTGGCATAATCACGGGAAAGTTCCTTATAAAAATAATCTTCCTCGGGATAATAGTATGCCCAGTACCCGTAGTAATCGTAGCGGGAGTAATACGCACGTGCCATGACATCTTTGGTTTCATCGATATTCGGTGCGAATTTCAGTTCCACGAACCCGTGTTCATCCACGTTCTTGGTATCGCTGTCGTTGAATATGGTCCAGTACACCGCCGTCGGATCGTTCTTTTCCCGGCGGTTGTACGTCCCTTGAAGTGTCAGTGTCTTATACGCGATCTTAGCGTGGACGTTGCGTACATTGAGGGCATCACAGTTCACGGCAGTGCCGTCGTGGATCGTACCCATTTCGTCCTCATAGCCGTCGTACTCTTCAAAGTACAGATCCTGTCCAGGCGCATCTGTGTAGCTGCCTGACAAGAGGAAATCGATATCACCCTGCTTGGAGCCGAAACCGAAGAATCCCTGTTTGGATTCGTAGCTACCGTACTGACCGCTCGCGCGTGCGCCGTTGATCGTTTCACCGCTTTTGGTAACGATATTAATGACCGCGAACAATGCATTAGTGCCATACAGGGCTGAGCCCGGTCCTTTGACGATCTCGATGCGCTGGACATCGCTCATGTCGACACCGAAGAGCGTACCGATACTGGCGGCGCCGTAGACCGCTTCATTATAGGACATACCATCAACCAGTTGCAATACTCTTGAGTTGTAGTCGCCCGGAGTATAGTAACCGCGCACACCCAGATATTTATAGGCACGGTCATACGTGACATAGAGTCCGGTAACGCCCTCTAATGCCTGATCGAGCGTTGTATACCCGTACCTCTCTATTTCTTGAGCCGTGATGATTATCACCGACGCCGGTGCTTCAATGAGCGGCTGTTCGAACTTGGAAGCCGCAAAGACGACGGGGATTTCTTCAAAGAGCAGGTCCTCGATACCCTGAGACCCGGCTAACATAACGATAGCCGATAATAACAGCAGTTTTTTCATTTATCCTCCTCTTTTATGGTTATAATGCAGGTGAATAATGTCTTCCAAAAGACTTAAGTCAATCATTATTCTATGGAAAACGATGAAATCGTCAATAGGTACTTATATGTGGTAATACCTAAGCATTACTACTTATGACCCAACATCAGTCCGTAACGCTGCCGCAGTGCAGATTTTGTACAAATAGCGTGACATTTTCTTGACTTCGGGTTATTTTTGCATATAATAATAACTCGCGTTCAATACTATTATTCAGCGAGGCTTTGTAGAGGACAACAGTACTAACAATAAAGCGATATATGCCAAAAAAGGAGGTTTTGTGAAACAATATAAGAATTTAATTAACGGGAAGTTGGTAGATAGCAAATCCGGACGGACCTTTGAGAACCGGAATCCGGCAGACTGGGATGAAGTCGTCGGTGTGTTCCCAAAATCGAATATCGACGATCTCAACGATGCCATTGCTGCAGCGAAAAAAGCATACCCGAAATGGCGTTCGATCCCGTGGCCCAAGCGTTCCGAGATCATGCGCAGTGTGGCAGAGCGAATGCTTGAGAAAAAGGAAGAACTGTCCCAAATCATGACAAGGGAAATGGGCAAGGTTATTAAGGAGACACGCGGTGATACCCAGGAAGGTATCGATACGGCATTATACGCCTCGGTCGAGGGAAGGAAGTACTTTGGCTATACATTACCGTCCGAACTTCCCAACAAAATGTGTATGACCAGGCGGGACCCGCTCGGTGTCTGGGGTCTGATCACCCCGTGGAATTTTCCGATCGCGATACCGACATGGAAAATATTCCCCTGTTTATTATCCGGTAATACCGCAATCATAAAGCCAGCAACCGATACGCCTGCCAGCGTTGGAGAACTGGCTCAGATTCTGCATGAAGCTGGCGTGCCCGACGGTGTACTGAACGTCGTATACGGCGGCGGCGGTGAGATCGGCGAAGGTATGCTGAATCACCCGGACATTGTCGGTATTTCGTTCACCGGCTCATCGGATATCGGCATGAGGATCGGCGAGGTGTGCGGCAAGACTCTGAAAAGATGTTCTCTGGAACTCGGGGGCAAGAACGGACAGGTCGTTTTGAGTGACGCCAATCTGGAGCTGGCGCTCGTTGGCGTTCTCTGGGGAGCGTATGGAACGACCGGACAGCGCTGTACGGCTACTTCACGACTGATAATCGAGGAACCTGTATACGATACGTTCATCGAGATGCTCAAAGACCGGGTCGAGAAATTGAAGCTCGGCAACGGTCTGGATGAGAGCGTTGATGTCGGGCCGCTCGTGAGCGAATCCCAGCGGGAATCGGTCCATGGATATGTGGAGATCGGCAAGAAAGAAGGCGCCAAACTCATTACCGGCGGGGAAGCGTATACCGAGGGTGAGTGCAGCAAGGGATGGTTTTATAGACCGACGATATTCATAGATGTGAAACCCGACATGCGCATCGCCCAGGAAGAAATATTCGGTCCGGTGCTGTCGGTGATCAAGGCGCGCGATTTCAAGGATGCCATGGATATACTCAACGGAACGGTATACGGCTTGTCATCGAGCATATACACGAACGACCTCAACAAAGCGCATAAGGCGATCGAGCGTGCCGAGACGGGTATCGTTTATATTAATGCGCCGACCATTGGTGCCGAGTGCCATCTGCCGTTCGGCGGTATGAAACAAACGGGCAATGGACATCGTGAGGGCGGCTGGACTGCATACGAGATCTTTACGGAAATCAAGACGGTCTACATTGATTATTCGGGTGCGCTGCAGAAAGCGCAGATCGACACCTGGGACTAATCAGGAGGTACCTACGCTTGAAAAGAAAAAATAATAAACAGTTGAAACCACGCATCACGACAAAATTGCCAGGACCAAAAGCGCGGGAGATCCTGCGCAAGGACGGTAAGTATGTTTCCTCGTCATACACGCGATTTTACCCATTCGTCATGAAAAAGGGGGAAGGTGTCTGGCTTACCGATGTCGATGGCAACTATTTCCTTGACTTCACATCGGGAATAGGAGTGACTGCAACGGGTCACAGCCATCCAGAGGTCGTTACGGCGATATCAGAGCAAGCCGCGCGCTTTCTTCATATGTCGGGAACGGATTTCTATTATGAACTCCAGGCACGGCTCGCTGCCAAACTGGCGGAGATCGTACCGGGTGCGCAGAACAAGAAGACGTTCTTCTGCAACTCCGGGACCGAGGCGGTCGAGTGTGCCATGAAACTCTCCCGCCACCATACCCGCAGAACGCGATTTCTCGCCTTTACCGGGTCGTTCCACGGCAGGACATACGGTTCCCTGACACTCACCGCATCGAAATCGATACAGAAGAAATATTTCGGACCCCTCCTGCCCGGCGTTACACACGTTGCTTATGCGTATTGTTACCGCTGTCCGTTCCGTCTCGAGTATCCGTCATGTAATCTCATGTGCGTCCAGTACATTGACGATGTCGTGTTCAAGAAGATCGTGCCACCGGAAGAGGTCGCCGGGATCTTTGTCGAACCGATTCAGGGTGAAGGTGGTTACGTGGTGCCGCCCAAGGGTTTCCTGCCGGCACTGAGAAAATTGTGTGACAAATACGGTATACTGCTCGTTGACGATGAGATCCAGGCTGGTATGGGCAGGACCGGTAAGATGTTCGCGATCGAGCACTTTAGTGCCAAGGCTGATATATACTGTCTGGCAAAGGGTATTGCTTCGGGTCTGCCGCTCGGCGCCTGTTTATCCCGTGCCGGGATCATGGACTGGCAACCAGGCGCGCATGCATCGACATTCGGGGGCAATCCCGTAGCCTGTGCTGCAGCGTTGAAGACCGTGGAACTGCTCGAAAAGGGTCTTGTCGAGAATGCCGCACGTATGGGAAAAATCGCTATGGAACGCTTGAGAGAGCTGGAAAAGCGGTTTGATTTCATCGGCGATGTCCGGGGTTATGGCTTGATGATCGGCATCGAACTCGTGGCTGATAAACAGTCAAAAGAGCCGGTCAAGGACAAACGCGACGCGGTTGTGTATGAAGCGTTCAAACAGGGGTTTTTGCTCCTGGGTGCCGGTGAATCGGTCGTGCGTTTGATACCACCCCTGGTTATCAATGAGCACGAATTACATACCGGCCTCGATTTGTTTGAAAACGTACTCAATAAGGTGTTCAAAACAAAATAGAAAAGGGCCCGAAAGGGCCCTTTTTTTCAGCTATAGGTTATTCATTAATCATAAGGAATCATGAGGACACCGAACCAGGAATCGCTGGTATCGTATTCAGTATCGAAATACTCACCCACTGCGATCCAACGGAGCATGACGTTCGCAGACTGTCCCATCTCGAGATTGTTGCGCACCGGGCCGAGGGGCACGGGGATATTCTCGACCGTCGTGGTGCAGGCTTCGCATTCGTCGACGATGCCGTTGATCTTTGTATACAGGGCAATTTCAAAGGGATCGTAAAAGAGCGTGTCGTTGCAATAATATTCATATACGAGTTTATACAGATAGCAATCGACGGAATTCCGGGCGATAATTTTGACTTCTTCGATAGTTGCATAGGCCAAGGTATCACCTATCGAGGTCCCTGTTGCCATCGGATCCATCCAGACGACTTCGATATCCGGTTTTGTTTCCACGGCTTCTGACGCGTAATCACACGCGACGAATATGCCGATGACCCCTAAAAGTACCAGAAATTTCTTCATCATGCCTCCTTTTCTTCTTTCTTTCCCAATTTTATACAAAATTATTTATTTGTCAAGAGGCAATGGCGGGAACATCGCTAAAGAATGCTGTACAGCGCATTCTTTAGCGTACTTTGCTGATCTTTGTGCCTTTGTAGTAGTGGTATAGAATTTTTTTGTAACTCATTCCCCGGCGTGCCATTTCGATGGCACCGAACTGGCACATACCCACACCGTGCCCCCAGCCGTTGCCTTTCAGGACGATCGAATCCCGGCGTGTATCAAGGATGAAGTAATTTGATTTAAGGAGTCCGCCCGGATCACCCGGAGAACCAAGTACCGTGCGGATGCGATATCCGGGAACCTCGATGTCCTCGTTGCCGGTCACGATAACGAGTTTGATGATACGCTTGCTCTTTCTGTTACGCACCAGTTTGATATTCTGTATGCGCGTATCACGGGGCAGGGAAATGCCAGCCTTTTCCAATCCTTTCCGGAGATGGACAAAGAAGGCGCTCTTGGAATAGGTCTTTTCCCAAGTATAATGCGGGCTCTGCGAGCAGTAGGGACACCGAACACTGCGTAGATAGGGTGGAGCCGTTCCGGGCCACGCATCATTGAAGTCGGCAGTCTGTCCGCCGCATGTTGAATGGTATTTGGCTTCTACAGGTTGGCCTTTATAGGTGAGTATTTCCCGGGCAGTGGCATCGACCGCCCGATTGGTGATGTCGGTCTCGCAGCGCACACCCTTATAGACCTGGTCCTGTACTGATGAATACAGGTCAAACCCCAGGTCCTGATGCTGGTCTAGATGAGCGAACGCATACGTTCGTGCGGCAACTGCCTGAGCCTTTGCGACCTCGTACAGGTCCTCAGATACCCGTCCTATTTCGCAGGGCACCACTCCCTTGACATAGTCGTCCATATCCAGAACATTCATCACCCATATTCTGTTGTCCAGTAGTTTCAACTCTAGATTACCCCGGTACTGTGTTCCATTCACCTCGACATACGAACCTGCAGAGGAGAAATACATGGGAAATGCACTATTCACGGTAACGGTATGCTGATCATATGCTTTCTTGTGGGCGATGCCGCTGACGGTTACCCGGTCTACGCCGCACAGTAGTGCAACGCGCACCAATTTCGTCTTTTGGTATTTCCTGACATAGGGTGTGCAGCTCACGCAGAACAGTAACGATACGAAGACCGCTGCACAGAGCGATACTGCCAGCATCATGACGTGTCGGCGTGAACTATTCATCGGTGTCGGGATGGTTAAAATAGCCGGCAAGGGCATGCACCATGTGAGTGTAATGACTACCCTGCCAGTAGATCTTGTTGCAGCCGGTGCACCGTGCGAAAATATCGAAGTTCTGGTACGTGTAAAACGGGATGTGATGCTTGACCGCTTCCTTGCTGACCGGTTTGAGCGCATGGTTGCAGACGAGACATCGGGTGAAGGGCTGGAGGCGCTGTTTGAGATCATAGGCATTCACCACCTCGCCGAGTTGTTTGATGGGGTCGGCAGACTGTATGAACAGTACACCGTCTTTCTCTTTCAAACGGGTATTTTTCGTCAGTATGATGCGGCGTTGGTGACGTGCCGTGACGATGATCCTCATGCCTTCGTTCGTGTATGCCGTATCGAACCCGCACATGCGCATGAGTTTACACAACTTGCCGAGCATGCCGTTGCAGATGAATGCCTGCGCCATCTATTACGGAAGCCTGGTGAGTACGTCCAAGAGCAGGAGCAGACGATTGGGATTATGTTCGAGGAGGATGATGCTGTGATGAAGCCGCTGTATCGCGTCGAGCAGCTGAGCCGGTGGTACAGTACGAATCTTTTTATCGATAGAACTTTTAACAGACGAGTGTATGGACGTGCCCATGATTTTTCTATAGAGAGCTAGCCGGTAGAGCAGCACGAGAGGATAGAACAGATCGACAATGATCCTCCGCTCATATGCCTTGGCGGTTGCCGCTGCGGTCTTTGCGGTCATGGGGCAGCCGTTGAATACTTTCAGCGCTTCGGCGATCAGGTCCTGCTGTTGCAGTCTGAGCATCTCACCCGGACTGCCCAGAAGCAGTTCATCATCTGCCTCGTAGAGTATTTCGCTGACCCGGTCGGTACCCAGATAACTAAACGGCACGATTCTGCAGCGTGACCGTATGGTGGGAAGGAGGTTATGCGGTCGTGATGAGGTGAGAACGAACAGCGTATCGACGGGTGGTTCCTCGAGCGTTTTGAGGAATGCATTCGCTGCTTCGTCGGTCATGCGGTCTGCCTCAAGGATCATGACGACGCGCCGGGAACCCTTTGCCGGCATATGCATAAGACGCTGGATGATACTCCGTACCTGTTCGATGAGGATCGCCGTCCGGTCCTCGAGCTCGACGACAGGGTTTTCCGGAAAGTATTTCTTTGTATATTCACCGATCTTATCCTCTTTTTCCTTGATGCGGGATGGTATTGGTGCTACGAGCGTGAAATATGATGAATGGATCGGGCATCCAAGTTGTTTTGCCAGCGCGAAACCGAGTGTTCTCTTACCGACACCGCGAGGTCCAATCAGGAGCAGATTATAAAGATTGTCTTTTTTTAGAGCCGTACGGATGAATTTCTTGGGAGTCTCCTGCCCGATGATTTCGTCGAGATAATCGACCACGTTGAATTATAGCCCAAACGGTATGACCGTCAAGTGGTCGAGAAGAAAAATTCTTTCAGATACTCCTTGATCTCATCGAGACCGCGGCGATCGTGTGCCGAGACAAGGAAGGTGTGGGGGTAGCGAAGCCTGTATCGTTCCATCTGTTCGGGAAACAAGCGGTCGATCTTGTTGAAAACCGTCACCACCGGCGTTGCTTCGACATGGATTTCTTCGAGGACGTCCATGACGGTTTCGATCTTGGAATCGATATCTTCACTTGTCGCATCGATGATATGAATGAGGATATTGGCATCCAGGACTTCTGCCAGTGTTGCGTGGAAACTGGCAATAAGGCTGTGAGGCAGATTTTTCACAAACCCTACAGTATCGCTGATGAGCATTTTGTGGTGCGGGGGTACGAAGAGAACCGATGTGTTGCTGTCCAACGTGGAGAACAGGTGGTCCGAGGTAACCAGTCCTGCATTGGTGAGGGCGTTGACCAGCGACGATTTTCCGGCATTGGTGTATCCGACGACGGCGATCCTGGGGATCGACTTGCGTCCTTTGCGCTGAATTCTTTTTGTCTGTTCTATTTTCTTGAGCGCGCGTTTAAGAGAGGAGATACGTTGTTTTATGCGGCGCCGATCGACTTCGAGTTTTTTTTCACCCGGTCCCCGCGTTCCGATACCGCCCCCCAGCCGCGAAAATTCCACACCCATGCCGACCAATCTTGGCAGACGGTATTCCAGTTGGGCGAGCTCGACCTGCAATTTTGCTTCTTTGGTACGGGCGTGCTTTGCAAAGATGTCGAGTATGAGCATTGTCCTGTCGATTACCCGTATTCCGATTATCTTCTCGATATTCCTTATCTGCGCTGCCGACAATTCTGCATCGAAGATGACGAGGTCGATACGGAATTCACGGCAAATTCCTGCCAGCTCGCGGGTTTTGCCGATACCGATAAAGGTCGCCGGGTCGAAACGCGGTCTGATCTGAATGAATCGTTCGATAACGTCGCCGCCAGCAGTGCGGGTTAGATTTACCAGTTCATCGAGGGATTGGATCGCGCGCCATCGTTCCGTTCTTGAATTGGCCGCGGCGATGAGGATGATCCTTTCCTCCTTTTTTGTGAGATCGTGAGAAACCGTAACGGGGTTCAAGACTGCTTGGACTTTGTCCGCATAAATATGATACGATGTATCATGGTGTGGAGTGTCCCGATGGTGAGTATCACGAGAACATAGACCATACCCGTGGGACCAAGTACCGAACCAATACAGATGAATACTATACGGATAAAACGTTCAAACAGACCGATCTGCGGTGAGATACCGAGTCCTTCCCCGCGGGCGCGTGTATAGCTGACCATCATCGACCCGAAGAGCGCGAGGAAGACCCACGGTGTTGCATGTGGTGCATGAGTATGGTAATAGAGGAAGAGACCGAAGTATATGATGAATTCATTTATTCGATCGATCGTAGAATCCAGGAAACCTCCGATCTTGGTCACCCGGTCTGTCTGACGTGCGACTTCACCGTCGAACGTGTCGAATAAGCCGCAGAGAATGAGAAACAAAGCACCGATCAAAAACAAACCTCGCCAGTAAAACAGGAACGCACTGATCGCGAGTATCAGGCTGAACATGGTGATCACCATTGGGGGAACGTTCAGCATAACCAGCACTCTGACCACGGGCTTTACGAATATTCTGCGACCAATCGTTTTTATCTTATTCACGGACACCTTCAATAACGAGCGTGAATTCACCGCGCGGTTTTGTGATATGATCGATTGCCTGACACACTGTGCCGTGATAGATTTCTTCATGGTATTTTGTCATCTCCCGGCATACGGTGATGCGTCGGTCACCCATGCATTCCGCTATATCATGGAGCAGGGCTTGTACCCGCTCCGGCGACTCGAAGAGAACGACTGTTCTTTCTTCCTGGCTGAGCCGCCGCAGGAATTTCATGCGGCGCCCGGGTTTTTTCGGAAGAAAACCCTCAAATACAAAGCGGTGCACCGGCAATCCGGAAATGGCGAGCGCGGTCGTTATCGCGGATGGTCCCGGTATCACCTCGACGCGTATGTTCTCGGCACGTGCTTCTCTGACAAGCAAAAACCCCGGGTCGGAGAGGAGCGGTGTGCCGGCACTGCTCAGCAGCGCGATATTCTTTCCCGCATGCAAAGCAGCGATCAATCGGGGTGTTTTCTTACGCTCATTATGTTCATGAAAGGACAGGAGTTTCTTTTTTATATTATATTTATTTAATAGTATTTTTGTCCGTCTGGTATCTTCGCACGCGATGATATCGACGTTGTTGAGCACGTCGAGCGCTCGCAGGGTAATGTCTCCGAGGTTGCCGATGGGGGTCGCTACGATGTACAGGGACATCAAATTTTTAATTTGCAGTAATCAAAGAAGCTCAATGACTTCAGCGCAAATCGATAGTCACTTAAAACTTTCTTGGCTATGACTTCACTTTCCTTGCCGAGAAAGGTTGAAAAAGATTCATGGATGAGGTCGAACCAACGCGCCATACCCTGCGCAAAGAATTTCGGTTCCACAATCACCGTACCGACCAGGCGTAGTCCACTATCGACGTTGAAATCCTTGATAAAGGGGTATTCCTTTTGCACCGTCGATTTCGATATCATGAACGTTTTCAGGACGAGTGTTTCTCCGATGGGGTGAGCATACTGCTTGAGCAGGGAGGTGAATATCTTGCAAAACATATCAACCTGCGCCGGTGTCGCCTGGGTAATCGTTGTGTGTTCGAATTTATCGAAAATAGAAACTGCGATCTCCGGTTTCATCAAAAAATTCGTCACTTCATTGCCTTCCAGTTTTTTCGAACTACCGGCGACGTAACATGCGGTGATCTCTCCTTCATCAAAATGTATGAACGATTCCTCTATTCCTGACCTTACCCAGATGAAACCGTTGAATTTTGTGGTCTTCAGTTTATCGATGAAAACCTTTGGCTGGATACGGGTCAGGTCAACGTTGGATTTGATCGGTTCGTGGACGATCGATGAGATGATGAGGTTCACGAGCATATCGTCGGTCGCATATTCAGACAATATCCCGGAAGTTGCTTTTGCCGCCTTTTCCACGACGGAACTGATCGGGATTATTTTGCGAAAGTCCCTGCCGATACGTGCGGCATTGAATGGTTCGCCCTCCCTGAGGAAAATCAGTTCCACCGCATCAGGATAGATGATCGATATATATCCCGAAATGCGGTGGGCGCGCTCTCTCTTTGAAGCACTGAGAACATTGTTCAGATTAATGAATTCCAGACGTGTATTTTCCAATAGGGGTCGACCCTTCGGAAATTTCATGGTATATAGTATACTAATATGTATCAATGTCAAGACAAAAAACTGCATGATCGAACCTGTGAAGGGTACTGCATCGATGCGGTGCGCGATGGTTCGCGGCTGTAGGGAGTGCTTGATTTATCGGCTGATATGATTATAGTATGAGGGATACTACGATGAGACAAATTTACCTGGATTATGCAGCGACGACGCCCGTACACCCTGACGTGCTCGGCGCTATGGAACCTTTTTATTCCTCCAAATACGGCAATCCATCGAGTGTGCATGCTTTTGGTCAGGAAGCAAAGGACGCAGTCGAACATGCCCGTCATGTCGTCAGCACGGCACTCGGCGCTCATCCTGAAGAAATAATCTTTACCTCGGGCGGGACCGAGTCGGACAATTTTGCTGTCAAAGGAGTGGCGTATGCTCTCACCAAAAAGGGGATGCATATCATCACATCGGCGGTAGAACATCATGCGGTGCTCGAGACATGCCATTTTCTCAAAGACCAGGGATACACGGTAACCATTTTACCGGTTGACCGGTACGGAAAGGTCGATCCCGATGATGTCAAAAAAGCGATCACCGATCAGACCATTCTGGTTTCCATTATGCACGCAAACAACGAGGTCGGGACGGTTCAGCCGATAAAAGCAATCGGTGAAATATGCAGGGAGAGAGACGTATATTTCCATACCGATGCCGTCCAGAGCTTCGGCGTGCTGTCCACCAACGTGGATGAGCTCAATGTCGACCTCCTGTCGATCTCGGCACACAAGTTTTACGGGCCGAAAGGTGCTGGCGTACTCTACGTACGAAAGGGAACGCGCATCGTACCGTTGATCCACGGCGGTGGCCAGGAATGGAACAAACGGGCATCGACGCATAATGTTCCGTGCGTGGTCGGATTGGGGAAGGCAGTGGAGTTGGCGATGCTCAAGAAAGATGAGCGTATCGCTCACGCATGCGAACTCAGGGATTCCTTGATCACTTCGATCACGAACAGGATCGATCAGGTCAATCTTAATGGACATCCGACTGACCGGCTGCCGAATAACTGTCACATCCTGGTTAAACATATTGAAGGCGAAGCGATGCTTCTCAGGCTCAATGCACTCGGGATTGCGGCATCGACCGGCTCTGCATGTTCTTCAGAATCGATCCAGCCATCCCATGTGCTCATGGCAATGGGTGTGAGTCCGATCGATGCACACGGTTCGCTCCGGCTTACTGTAGGCAGGCTTACTACACCGGATGATATTGCGTATGTGAGCGATCATCTTCCCGGGGTCGTCAGGGAATTGCGGAGCATATCCCCGATGGCGACATAGCTATCCTGCACACGAGTGTATGCGGCGGACGCACATAGTGAACCGGTTCAGATAGAATGGCTCGTGTTCTTGTCGCGATGAGCGGTGGGGTCGATTCGGCGACCGCCGCGCTCATTTTAAAACATAAAGGACATGATGTTGCGGGCGGTATCCTTGTGTTTGAGGGGATCTCGGAACAATCGGTTACTCGGGCTCAGGAAACTGCCCGGCATCTCGACATCCCGTTCTCTGTATTCAATGTGCGGCGTGAGTTCCAGAAGAAGATAATCGATCGCTTCATGGCCGAATACCGTCGTGGAAGAACGCCAAACCCCTGTGTATGGTGCAATAAATACATAAAATTCGATCTCCTGTTTGAGCGTGCCCGGGCACAGGGAAGATCGATGATCGCGACCGGCCATTTTGCCCGTATCCGGGAACACAATGGTCTTTTTCTGCTCAAAAGGGGCGTCGATAAAAATGAGCAGTCGTATTTCCTCTACCGCCTTGACCAGAAGAAACTGAGCAGAATGATCATGCCGCTGGGAGCCTATACGAAAGGGAGAGTCCGCAATCTTGCCCATCGATACGGGTTGCCCGTGGCCAGCAGCAAAAAAAGTCAGGACATTTGTTTTGTCCCCGGTGGCGGTTACGCAGCGCTGTTCATAAAAAAGAACATAGTGAAGAAAGGTCCCATAAAGAACATGCACGGTGAGGTTATCGGCGAACATTCCGGTACAGTCTTTTATACAATTGGTCAGCGCCGCGGTATCGGTGTAAGCGGGCGGTCACCCTATTACGTGACGAGAATAGATGCAAAAAGCAATACCCTGTACGTTGGCTCGCGTGATGACTGTTATGCATCGTCCCTGTACGCAAGAGATATCCACTACATCGTACCCGAGAGCGTTCGGTCATCAAGGATGGTGCAGGCAAAGGTGCGCTACGTATCGCGTCTGTCCCGGGCAGTGATCACGCCGATCACAGAGCACGGGGTAAAGGTGACCTTTCGGAGACGCCAGTGGGCACCGACACCAGGACAGTCTGTGGTTTTTTATGATCATGATCGTGTGCTCGGCGGTGGTATCATTGAAGATCCGTATCAATACTCTGGTAAGGTACATTGACGTAATCTGTGCCAACCTGTATACTTCGTCATGAACAAGATAATTCGCATACCAGTCATTGTTTCAGCAGTGATCGGTCTTGTGCTGTGCAGCGGTAAAGAACTCGCAGCGCAGGATGTCGATGTCTATCGCATTATTGGTCGCGTCACGCGGGTGGACTCAGAAGGTCGTTCGGTCATCGTGAACCGTGGTAGTGTAGTGCACGTGATACCGGATTCGATCTGCAGAGTACGGTCCGCACGCGGCACCGAGTCGGCATCAACACAAATACTCACTGCGGCGACCATCGTCGAGGTGTACCCCGACAGTATGCGGGCAGCACTGGACAAGAGTTCCGATGCGGTCACGACCGGTGACCTGTGCGAACTCTATGCACAAATTCCTGTATCTGTTGCCGGGAGCCCCATAGGCATGGTGGCAATGCATGATATCGTCTTCGTTGACTTCTATGAAGAACTTCCGATCTACATGCTGGCTGAATTGATCAGGGCGCCGCAGCCAGAAACACTCGCGGCGATCATGCAGCGGTTCCTGGGAGAACTGTATGATCAAGCCGAAATGGGTGACTATTCAGGGGAAACGACGCGCACTGGTTTATATGCCGGTATGACCATACCCGAGGCATTTGCCTTTACTGATACATATAAACTGGAGCGTTTTTTCGAGTACGTGATACAAGATCCAGGTGCCTTCAGTGGTCAGGACTGGATCTTTGTGGACGTATTCAGGGGATGGATACGAGCCGGGACCCCGGTTCACGCGTCTGATCGAGAGCCCTGAAATCATTTGTTTTCGGTGCTGTCTGGAAAACAGTCGTATTTCCGAGTAAACAATTCCTGTAAAAACCGAGTCACAATACTGTAGGGAACAAAACTGGTATCGTTTATACAAGGAGTTATCATGAAGATATGTTTTTTTCTTGCGGGTATTATGTCCGTGATAGTTTTTGCGACGTGCAGTGGTTCAGACGCAGAAGCTCCCGAGGTGAGAATCACGAATCCATCACCCGGCTCGGTGGTCGGCGGGAATGTAACGATCGAAGTAACCGCAGACGATAATGACGGGATCGATCGTGTAGCCGTCTACATCGACAATGATCTGGAAACGACCCTGTTTATGATGCCGTATACGTATGTATGGGATACCTTTGGGTATGCTGACAGTACCTCACATACCCTCTCTGCACATGCCTATGATCAAGCCGGGAACAGGGCTATCTCGGAAACAATAACAGTACTCGTTGACAATGGATGCTGATAGAAGACTGGTGCTCGGTCGAGCACCAGTCTTCTATGGTTTCTTATGCTTGTATCTTCAGGCAGTTACGTGCCTGTCTTGACCACCACCGATATATTGCTCGCGGAATTGAAAATGCACAGGAGCGATTCATCAGTGAGCAGCCAGATTAGAGTATACATCTTCTTTATATGCTGAGCCCGATACCTATGCGAGCCGTGAACGGGTTATTGAAGTTCCTGGGATCGATATAGAAATCTCGGAGCGCTTCGACATAATCCGCTTTCATTTCGACCGGTGTGAGGAGACCATCGTGGTTGACGTCAGCCTGCGGAGAGTAGCGTGAACTCGTGATCGGCAGGTATCCGAACTGTCCGAGTGTAGGTTCAGGATCACCGTGTTCATCGGGCAGACCTGTAGTGGTGTAGACTAAGGTAACCTGTTCGGTGTTAAAGAGATTGAAGATCATACCGCTCAGGGTGAAGTTAAGCGGACCGACCGCTATTCGTTTGCTGAAGTTCCAGTCGACATTCCAGTAACCGGGCATTCGTGCTGAATTCTCTTCTCCAAGTTTATTGCCTCTCAGATCTTCCGGCGTGTAGGGATGCCCGGAATGGTAGGACATGACAAACGAATTGGCGATATCACGCAGGGGCATGAAGAAAAAGTCGCCAGGGAATGCCGCATCGATGTTCGCATTCACGGTATGACGTTCGTCGAAATCAAGCCAGTAATCGATGACCGGTGGATCGATATTGTAATTATAATGGTCCTGATACCATTCGAAGGACGATGCCGCCGTGCCCTTGGCAAACTGGAGTGTGTAGGTGAGGCCGAACGCCCACATATTTGACATGCGTTTGTTCATGCTGATCTCGAATCCCTTGACGTTACCGTAATCGACATTGAAGTACTGAAAATAGGGTATGGGCAGTGCCGGGACTTCCCGGATCTGAGAGAGATCATAGATATCCTTGAAATATGCGGTGAAGCCGAGAACAATGTTTTCCGAGAGCTGGTTTTCAATTCCGAGTTCGTACATGACCGTTTTCTGAGGTTCAATAAATATGTTCCCGACGATCGCATTACCGCGGCTCAATGCAATACGGACGACCGCCGTATCGGTGTTGGTATACATGTCGTTCAGTACCGGCATCTGGAAGTAATGACCATAATTGAACCGAAGCTTCATTCGATCGGTTACCGGCAGCGAAAATCCGATGCGTGGCGATATCTTGTAACTCACGCCGGCATCGCTGAGCAACGTATCCCGGTTATCATTAGGATTCGTCCAGGTGAATGCCTTGGGATCGAAGTAATCGAAGCGCACGCCGAGGCGGGCGATCAGTCCTTCAAAATCCATTTTGTCCTGGGCATATATTGCCAGCTTGTAAGGATCCTTATCATAGTAATCCCAGAACGGATTCGAGACCCAGGGCAGGTTGTTGTCGAAAAAGACCATCTGGTACTTAGTGAAATCCAAGCCGGTCTTGAATTCGTGCACCTTGCCGACCGAATGTGTCATGTCAAAACGTCCCTGGTAATCGTTATTATGCCAGTAGCGCCATACCCGATGGTCGCCGTACGTATAAAAAAGACCTTCGCTGGCGTATTTGCTGCCGCGCAGGGCGTCTGAATCTCGGTTCGTGTACTCTTCATGGTATTCCATGAGACTGTCGATGAGCAGGTTCCTGATGGTGATATCGTTCTCCTCTTGCCATTCAGTATCGAGCATGTAGGGGAGAAGGTGTTCGGCTTTGAAACGGTAATCATCATACCACAGTCGGTCATTTGCTTCTTCCCATTCGTAATCTCGGTTTCCCTGAGTTTGATTATAATGGGTGGCACCAACCTTCAACGATGCGAGCGTTTTCTCGGTCACCATGTAATTGAATGTCGCTGATGCTATCCAGTTTTTGATACGTCTCATCCATATCTGATCGAAATACTTGAGATTCTGACCACGCCACACGACAAACTGTTCGCGGGAGTTGAATCCGGTGACCGTTAATTTCCCTTTGGCATTAGGCAGGAGATACGACAAACGTGCCTGGGCTCGGTAATCCATTCTCGGTGAGTTGATCTTGTACAGACCCATTTCGAACGCATCGGTCATCATGAGTTCACCGGAGATGAAATAGCGCAAGCGATTTGATACCGGGATAGGACCACCGACCGAAAGATCGTATAGATTGTAACCGAAGTTGATCGCATCCATACCCGAGAAAACTTCGTCAGTAAGGTAGCGTACCGAACCTGAATGCTTCATACCGCCTTCTTTGGTGACGACATTGATGACACCTGAAAGTGCCTCACCGTACTCGGCATCGAACCCACCGCTCACCACGGTTACTTCTTCGATCGCAGTCGGGTTTATGCGAAGCGATTGCTGACCGAGATTCGGGACCATGGTGACCATGCCATCTACAAAATAGGCGATCTCTTCAGTCCGACCACCCCTGAGATGGGTACCGAGATTACTCTGGACCACGCCCGGTTGCAGCGAGATCACCTGGTTGAGTGTGGTGATCGGCAGCCGGCTGATCTCGGATGATGTCACGGCACGGTCGGTACTCGTCTTGGACGTAACGATCATGGGACGTTCGGCAACCACGGTGACACCCTTTACTTCGATGACGGTCGGTCGGAGACGAAATGCTATGTCAGTCGTCTGGTCGGCGTTCACAATGACATTCGTATAGGTGAATGGATCGTAGCTGATGTACGATGCTAAGACCATATGCGCACCCACAGGAACATACAGTACGGAAAATTCGCCGTTCGCATCGGTCGCGGCGCCAAGTTCTGTTCCTTCAACGATTACGTCTGCACCAATCAGCGGTTCCCCGGTTTCCTGGTCGACAACACGACCCGTGATTCTTCCATATTCGGCTGCAAACAGGAAAACAGCCATTATCAGTATTGTTGTGATTAAATGCCTCATATGAACCTCCATGTTATAGTATAGAGGTCGATGTGAAAAGTTTGTGAAAAATTTGTGAAATAAGGCTTTTTCTTCACGAGTGCACGGTTTTTCATGATTTTTTTTGGGGTATGGAGACACGGACTCATATGCGAGCATGCTAATATTATACAATGTGACACACCGTGGAAATTGCGGTGTAATCTATGATTATAAAGCCTTACAGGTGTTTCAGTGAATTGAGCGCCAAACCGTCCAGGTGGTAGTATAGATAATCGGGCAGCATTCGGGCAAGATCGGCAACGGTTCGTTCGGTCATGACGACCGACCGGTTTTTATATATGCCCTGGAGCGCATCCAGTGTGTCATGATGCATGAAAACCACTGTATCATCGAAATCCCTTTCACAGACGATACCGCCTGCTCCGATGCTGAAATCCACCTTTTTGTTGTTATACTCGATTGGCGCGTGACAGCGCACGCAGCTATCGATCCGGGGATGAACGCCGGCATCAGGCAGTGCTTTGAGGAGATACGCATAGGTGGTACTCTTTATCTGCTCTTCCGGTGCCCGGGTAAGGGCTTCTAAGAAATTGTCCATGAGCGAAAAGGCATGCGTATGGGGTTCTTCTGGCGGCAGGGTTTTGTCGAAGAATTCACACAGAACAAGCGCGGCATTCACCCGCTGGGGATGGGTCCGTATCCTCTCATACCCTTGAATGACCACCGCATCGCTGAGCGTGTATACATCTTTGGATTCGCGCCGGTAGTATATTATCTCATCAAGGCTGAAGCGTTCCAATGCTCCGCATAATCTGCTCTTGGGTCTGCGTACACCCTTTGCGACGAGTTTAACCTTGCCGTTTTGTCTTGTGAGCAGGGATACGAACATGCTCGATTCCTTGAAGGGAACCGTATTGAGCACAAAACCGTGTGTTTTTATGATGTTCGCCATTAACGCTGTCCGGTGTATTATAGTATGCTGCCCTGCAGTGTCAAGCGTGGGCTGTTTACCTGGAATGCACAATGACCGTGTCAGGCCATCTGAACAAGGTCTCTGCCCTTGTGGAATGCGCTAATGTTGAGGTCAACATAGCGTGCTTTTACATTGCTGCGGATCGCCCGCTTCCATGAATCGGTCGAGAATTGGAGGGCGCGTGAGAGTACTCCGAGGAGTACGACATTGACGACCCGGATGTTTCCCATATCATGAGCGATTTTTTCTGCCTTAACGAGATACAAACGGCAATGTTTGTCCAGCTGCTTCGGAATATCAGTGGGGTATTCGGCAGCACCGATCAGGACGCTCATAGGCGGGATCTCGCGGTCATTGACCATGGCTATGCCATTATCTTTTAAATAATGGCTGTAGCGCAGCGCTTCCAATTTTTCAAAGGCAAGGAGGAAATCCGCCGTGCCTTCAGCGATGAGCGGCGAGTAGACCTTGCTGCCGTATTTCACATGGGTGATGACGGTGCCACCTCGCTGAGCCATACCATGGACTTCGCTCTTTTTTACGTCGAAGCCTTCGAGAAAAGCCGTATGACACAGCACGTTGGAGGCAAGGATAATACCCTGTCCTCCGACTCCACAAATAATGATGTTCACACTTCTGGCGTTCACTGTTTCGTCTCGCTGCGTGGCCGGCTCGATGCTATTGCATCGCAGGTGCAGACCTGTGCACAAAGACCGCATCCGACACAGAGTGCATCATCGATGACCGCCAGCGGTTTGTCGCGGTCGGGCGGGAAATCCAGCCTGAGGGCAGGGCAGCCGATTGCCATACACAGCCTGCACCCCTTGCATGCTGCAGTATCAACCTGATAGGGAGGTTGCGGTTTCGAAATGAGTGCACAGGGTCGTCTGAATACCAGGAC
>CP070834.1:155852-183594 GCA_020341755.1 Caldifarciminota bacterium
AAATGCAGAACGTAGAATGTAGAAAGTTCCGCCTTAAGCCGACATGAATACATAAAATAAGAAGTGGTACGTATAAACTAAATAAACTTAACGAACCAAATAAACAAGATAAACCAGATAGACGTTTTTAGTCCTTGACATTTATTTTATTATAGATAGAATAGTGTGTTCGTCTCTTTCGAAGCACTAGAGGAGGGTTAGCGCATAAGAGTGGTGTTCAGGGAATAGAAGAGGAGGTATAGTGAAACAAGTTTACGTCTTTGGCAAACCATCTTGCCCCGTATGTAAAGATGCACATGAGAAAATACAGTATTTCAAACAAAAGAAACACTTCTCAGCCGAAATTCATTACTTCAACATGGAGACCCTCGATGGATTAACCGAGGGCGCATTCAATGAAGTGGCTGACGTTCCGACAGTAATCATTTTCGATAACAAAAAAGAGCTTGCCCGGTGGGTCAAGAAACCACCGGTTAGTGAAGAGTTTCTACCCTATTTGACCTGAAAAACACAGCTACACATTTTTATTGCCAACATCATTTCCCATCAGTATAATAATAGAATAGTGAGTAATCCATGGTTGAAAAAAAATTGAAAAAGCTGAAGGAAATTATCAAAGCATATCCGGGAACGGTGGTAGCCTTCTCGGGTGGCGTTGATTCCAGTCTTCTCCTTACCATAGCAAAGGAAGTTCTACAGGAAAAAGTCATTGCCGTGACCGCGGTGTCACCAATCCACCCCGCCGAGGAAATACAGGTAGCCAAGAAATTCGCAAGAAAGCTCGGCTGCTCGCATCGTATTCTGTATACAAAGGAACTGGCTAACAAAACGTTCGTGCGAAACACACGCACACGCTGCTATCACTGTAAACGCAGCTTATTTGCACAGATAAAGAAATTAGCCTCATCCTACGGATTCGTCGTTATCGAAGGAACCAACAAGACCGACCTCCGCGATTACCGACCCGGGATCAAGGCGCTCAGAACGCTGGGTATACACTCACCCTTTATCACTGCGGGCATGACAAAACAGGACATACGGAAGCTCGCCCGACGCTATGGCATTGCCACGTGGAATAAACCAGCAGCCGCGTGTCTTGCCTCGAGAATCCCCTATGGGATTACGATCACGGTGAAGAACCTACAGCGCGTCGAACGTGCCGAGCATTATCTAGCCAAATTGGGCTTTTCTCTCATCCGGGTCAGGGATCATCACCCCATTGCCCGGCTTGAAGTTTCTCAAAAGGATATTAAACGGGTAGTGAACTTTCGGAAGAAAATCGCTGCCTGCTTAAAAAAACTAGGATACAGATATATCTGCGTGGATATCGAAGGATACAGAACCGGCAGCCTTAATCCTGGACCATGACATCTCTGAAACAACTCCTGTTATCATTTTTTAAAATCGGCCTCTTTGGATTCGGTGGAGGTATCGGCATGCTCGCACTCCTGCGCAATGAGTGCGTCAATAAAAAAAAGTATATCACGGATGATGATCTGTGCGAAGCCGTGGCAATGGGTCAGATGCTGCCGGGTCCCTATATTCCTAACTACTGTGAGTACATCGGTTATCATCTGTTCGGTTACCGGGGGGCAGCCCTTGCCGCGGTCTCGTTGATACTGCCTTCGTTCCTTCTCATGTTGATCCTGTCATGGTTTTATCTCACCTACCAGTCTATTCCCGGTGTCATTCAGGTCTTTCGCGGCATCGCGGCAGTCATGACCTCTATCATCCTGTGGGCAGCATATGACATGAGTCGAGTGTTGATAAAGGACATAAAGGGCTTAATCGTATTTGTTTTTGCATTGGTACTCTTTCTGGTACGATTCGATCCGGTGTTGACCGTCCTTATTTGTGGGGTCTTACGACTCGGTCTGGATTTCCAGAGAGGGACACAGAGATTGCTGCTGACTGTTCCTCTGTTTGCCTTTCACTTCAGAACAGCATTTAGTTTAACATCAATCTTCCTTAAGATCGGAGCGGTCATATTCGGCGGGGGATACGCTGCCATACCCTTTATAAAGAACGAAGTGTGTAATGTCCGGGCATGGCTTACACCTCAGGAATTCCTTGCCGGCATGGCGCTCGGGCAGATGACACCGGGACCGGTCGCGATAACCGCAACCTTTGTAGGATTCAAGGTAATGGGTATTCCTGGCGCCTTGATTGCTACCTTCAGTATATTCCTCCCATCGTTCGTCATGCTAATGGTGCTCGTGAGGGTATACAAGAGGATTTCTCACAATAAATATGTCATGTCCTTTTTCAGCGGTATCAAATCTTCTGTCATCGCTATCCTCCTGTCCACCGGTATTTTCTTCGCAGCCACCAATTGGATCAATCTTCCCTATGGTATGCTCGGTACTCTTGCTCTCGTTCTCCTGTTGTTCCTGCGCGTCGAGCCGATACTGCTGATACTCGGTGGTGCACTCGTCGGTCTACTGGTCGGCTGAACAGTGTTGTTCTCCTTTGCGCTGTACAACTTCCTCCCCCTCGACTGATACCTGTTTAAACATACCACTCCCTGCGACGTCGAGGCAAAATCATGTTGACAAATAATCGTGGATAGATATACTTTCCTCAGGCGGCGTAGCTCAGTTGGCAGAGCAGGAGAATCATAATCTCTGTGTCAGGGGTTCGAATCCCTTCGCCGCTATAAATATTATGGAACACATCCAGGAATACATCGATCAAACCGTTGCTCTCGAAGAAAAAGTAACTGACGTCATCCAATCACTGAATAGAAATAGCGACTATATTCAGAAACTTACCGGTGAACTGGAAACACTCTCCACCCACTTTTCTAGAAGCGATGAGCTCATCAAAATAATCCATGATTATTCAGAGCGGCTTGCAGAGGACATCCTGAGACTGCGGGATTCATGCACCCAGTACGAGACCCAGATCGAACATATGAGTGCACGGCTGGTCTCTTTCAGCGAAATCCTTGAATCGCTCGTCAGTAACTTGCAGCACATACAAGATCATGCCCATCTTTTTATCGCATCGGCAAAATCATTGGCTAACCTGGCGAAAAATACGGAAATTCGTGCTCACCATGCGAAAGGTGAAGGAAAAGGATTAGCCGTCATAGCGAAGAAATGCCTGGCTCTTGCAGAACGCGCACAAATCCCCTTCCGGGATATTACTACCATGCTGAAAAGCCTTGAACAGATTGCCAAGCCAGTTATTAGAGAGCTTCGAAATACTATTGAACTCTCATCCCGCAGCCGGGCACTTCTCAAGCAGTCATTCACGTCTATCGAGACGATTGATTCCACGGCAGAATCATTACAGAACATCATCAGTCAGTTGAAAAAGAGCAGTTCTCTCAATTCCCGCTTGAAAGAAACGGTATCAGAGGATCTCGTGGACCTGGAAAAACAACATCTCTCGTCACTCAATATCCTTGATGATATTTCTATTCACTGTGCACAGGTTAATTCCCACGCAAAAACATTGGGTCTTTTAAGTGATATCATCGCACACGTTCCCGACCGGGAGCATGACGACGGTACCAGTCCCTGCGGGTACCAGTACAATTTTTTTTTGCAGGAAAATACCAGGACAATCGCAAAGTTATCATTCAAAAAACAGCCGCCCCTGTTTCCTGAAAAGATCTATAAAAGCATAACCGATTTGATCACGCAGATCGAACACCTGTACCAATCTTTGCAGGTATTAACCGAGCACAAAGAGAATCTTGGCACTGGTATTACTCAAATTATCGACCTTGCTGTTCAGATCGAAGGGTTTTTCACTGATATTGAGAAAATCTACGACCGTTTGCATAGCCTGAGCCCACATCTTTCAGAAGAAATAAAAAATATTGACTATCTCGTTACTGCAACCGACAAAATTTTTCGCAGGATAAAGACGCTTTCTGTTTATGCAAAGATCGAAGAGGGAAAAAGTAAACAATACCGCGGCACTATTTCTCCGATTGTCGATGAGTTCGTCCAGCTCGAGGTCGAAACCGAACGTGCATTTACCAATATCGTCCCTCTTCTTCAGCAAATCAAAAAGAACATCAAACTACTCAGCAGAGAGAGCATGATAACACATCCGGGAAGCCTCAAGCCGCCGGATTATTCAAAAATTAAACTGTATCTTGATGATTTGACCCGGGTATTTACCGAGGAGAAAAACCAGAGTGATGAGATTTCAAGAACGAATCAGCAACTGGAACAGGATAATTCAGTTCTTAGCGTTGTCTGGAGTGAATTTGAGGAGGTATTGGAACACATCGTTGACGCAAGCAACACTTTGCCCAGCATGGATATTTCCCGAGACCGTCATGCTCCTGCGGTCATTACCGCGCCAAAAGAAATAACCATTCCGCTAGCGAGCGAGCCTCTCACCCTTCACCCGGACCAGACGACGGATGCTGAGTCACACCAGATTGTTTACAATTTCTCAGCTGGTTTATTCCAGTTCGGCGAAGGCGCGGACATCATACCTGGCCTCTGTCAGGACTACATCGTCTCGCAGGATGGCCAAGAATACCTTTTTACTATACGCCCGGACCTGAAGTATCAGAACGGCAAACCTGTCAGGATAGATGATTTCAAGCGGGCGATACAGAACGTACTCAAGGGCCCTAACCGCAGCTATTTTGACATGATCAGAGGTACATCAAATAGAAACCAAAAAGAACGAGAAGACCATCCCGGTATCGAAGTAGTCAACGATACAACCATTAAGATAATGCTCGAATACCCATTTCTTCCAATTTTGGCAAACCTGGCAACCAATCTCGCTGACCCATATCTCGATGAGGACCTGCCCATCGGTATCGGTCCATTCAGGATATTAGACTGGAGAAAAGGTAACAGGATAATGCTGCGCGCGAATGAGTATTATTTCGAAGGTCGACCGTCAATCGATTTACTGAATTTTTTAATCATCAAAGATGAAACCCAGCAATATGAACTCTTCAAGAAGCACTCCCTGTCAGTTATTCAGCCGCGCGGCGACGTCCTCAAGCGCATGCGAGCAGAAACACCGCAACTGCTTCACACCGTACCGGAATTTGCCATCGAATACTTATGTTTCAATTGTAAAGAAGATCCTTTTTCGAGAAAAGCAATCCGGCAGGCGATTGCCCATGCCATCAATACGCGTGAATTGGTTGCATCTACACTCAAGGATTCTGCTATTGCCGCGACCGGGATCTTTCCGCCGTCGATGAAGGTTTTCGATCCCGCACAGCGGGGCTATCATTTCAATCTCGATACCAGCAGGCAATTGCTCAAGGACGCTGGCTTCCCAAAAGGTCTGCCAGATCGTTATACGCTCGACATCAGCGATGCGGTTGAAACCGAGCAAACTGCTGCATTCATAAAATCCAGCCTCGAAGCGATTGGCATATACGTAGATATCAACCCGATGCCGTGGGACGAGCTGACCGAAAAGATATGTTCCGGCGACTCGATCATCGCATTGGACGGATGGGTGAGCGATAATGGAGACCCCGATAATTTCGTGTATCCGCTGTTCCATTCGTCGTCACATGGTCACTCAGGTAATACGTTCTTCTTTTCATCTCAGGAGATTGACCGGGATATCGACCGCGCACGGAAGATCCGCAATACGAATCAACGCATAGACATGTATCGCGAGATTGAGCAAAAAATCTTGGAAGAAGCACCCGGTGTTTTCCTGTCCCACGGAGTACATAACATAGCCGTACACCGTGATATTCTCGGCATGAAACCTCATCCGCTTGGCTTGTTGCGATTAAAATACATCTATCCTTCACACATACGAAAACGTCCTGAGGACTATCAGGACAGTCAGAACACCCGACCGAAAAACGCTGTTATATCAAAGTCATAGGAGCGATATGGCGAAAAAGGACGATACTGACATACTGGCAGATCTAGAGAAGAAACTCGCGTCTTTGGAAAAAACAGAGCAAACGCTGGAGAGCAAAAAGAAAGAATTAAAGCTGATTGAGAGTAAGATAGCCGAAGCCTACGCATTTCAGATGGACGCGGCAGCAGAAGTAGAAGAACTCAATAAGATAGTAAAACGGCTTAAAGAAGAAGCACGGGCACTTACAGGCAAAGGTGGAAAAAACGGTGTGTCAGAGAATGATTCAGTAGTTCCGCCGGGCATGGATGTTTTTGATTTTGCTAAAGGTCCTTCTACCAAAGAAACAAACGCGCTGATTAAAGATCTCGACAAATTCGTTACAAGAAAAGAAAAATTGCAGGCGGAACATGATAAATTTATAAAAGAGAACCAGGAACTGCACAGCCAGCGAACCATGCTCGAAAAGAACATACAGGAAAAACAAAAGGCGAGTCAGGAATATGAAAAGCAGTATAACGATATCAAGGTCAAAGTAGAAAAATTAAGAAACGAGTACCAAGACCTCGACCAAGCCTTGAGTAATATGCGCTCAGATACACACGTTGCGGAAAAAGATCTTAAAATATTACATAAAGAAAAAAACACTGTTTCAAAAGATCTTGAGGCAATCAAAAAGCAACTGGACCATGAACGTGTGCACCTGAAAGATGTCGGACAGGAAACCAAGGAAATCAAGAAAAATATTGCTGAACTCAAAAAAACCGTCGAACAACTTGCTCGAGAAGAAAAAGAAGGTCGTGAAAAATACAACCAGACACAGCGTGCCGTCGAAGAGCATGAGGCGGCCGTGGCGGAATTGACTGCAGAAATTACCCGGCTGACCAAACAGAAAACCGTGTTGAATAAGGAAAATGAGGCATTTAAAAATTGCACGCGCGAGCATGAAAAGATGCGCAATGCGGTAGCGGAACTGAAAGAACAGGAAGCTGAATTGATTTCCAAAATATCGTCTTTTCAGCTTGATTATAAAGAGATTGAGAAATCTCTTAAGGAATTGAATAGTACGCATCTCACGGCAACAGAGGAAACCGAGCATGTTAAAAAAACCCTGGAAAAATATACCGAACAATGCAAAGAGTTAACTACGAGCATCAATGCGCTACAGGAACAGGAGAAAACCCTGGAGCCGCGTGTGCAAAAACTCGAGGTACGCGGAAAAGAACTGAAGGAGATTGAACGTCAGTACCAGGAAATCTCAGCGAAATACAAGCGGCGGAAAACTGAAGCTGCCGACCTGGCGAAAGCCATCGAAGCAGCGACAAAAAAACTCGTGGAGTTGAAACCACAGGTCAAGGCGTGCGAGGATAAAAATAAGGACCTTGTTCGCCTGCAAAAGGAACACACCAGGGTTGAAAGGGCGTTATCGGATAAAATAAATAAGCTTAAGGAAAGCACTACCGAGTGTGACGAAACAGAAAAGAAACTGGTTCACCTGCGTAAAGAATATGAACAGCTTCAGCAGTCGATCGAAGAAGACAGCAAGGTTAAACAGCTCTTGGATGCACATAAAAAGAAGTGCGGACTGCTTGAGCAAAAGATCTCGGAACGGAGCGAAAAAATCGCTGCCCTGGAAGGAAAACTAAAGATTTTGAAGAAGCAAGACACCGAGTCGGCAGCCGTGCTTGATAAGGAGATTCAGGAACTGCTCAAGAAACAGGAAAAATACCAAAATGATATCAGCGCTTTAGCCAAACACTATAAGGATACCGAAAAGAGGCTCGATCAAATGAAATTGGTGTTATCAGAATCTGAGGGGAAGATCGAAAAAGCAAAAGTCATCGAGGCAGACATGCTGTCCAAACTGGAAAAACGCAGAAAGGAGCTTGTCGAATCTAATGCTGCGATCGAAGAACAAAAACAAGCAGCACAGCAGAAGATAGAGGACCTGAAGGCGAAGAAAGAAGAAGCAGGTAAATATGCCGCACAGAAAAAAGAACTCGATACACTTCTTGCGAACTATCGGGCTGAAAAATCGAACCTCGACAAAGAGATCACTGAGAAAAAACAGGAATTGCAGAAAATTAAACTTTTTATTGCCCGTTTACAGGAAACCCGAATCGATTCTTTGAAGAAGGGAAAAGAAAAGGATGAACAAATTTCATTTTAGAAGGCGTTCTGTACACAATGCTTACGGACATCCTGCGGAGTCGTTGTGAAGACTGTTAATATCGCACTTGGCTGTGTTATCACAGCACTCAGTTATGTTATATTTCTGATACCACATCAGATCGTCCCCGGAGGCGTAACCGGGATTGCCATGATTTTTCATTTTCTCTACAAGTCTCCGGTCGGCATCATAACGATCATCCTCAACGTACCACTCTTCATAATAGCGATCCGCGTGCTCGGTCTTACCTTTGGGATCAAATCCATTGTAGCGATTATTTTCACCAATATATTAATCGATTTCTTCAGTTACACCGTATCTATCACTACACCGACCGATAACCCGATACTCGCTGCGTTGTACGGGGGCATACTGCTCGGCTTAGGGCTTGGATTGGTTTTTCGCGGTGGTGCGAGTACCGGTGGTACAGATATTGTCGGTCAGGTACTCAATCGTTATACGAATCTGTCGGTCGGTATGTGGATCATGATCGTTGACTGTGTTGTCATAACCCTGGCCGGTATTACCACCCGTTCCGTCGAACTTGCGCTCCTCGGGTATCTGGCGCTCTTTCTTTCATCAAAGATAATCGATCTGGTTCTCGAGGGCATCGACTATGCGCGTGCGGCGTTTATCATCAGCACAGAACATGAAAAAATAACCGAAGCTATTTATGAAAAGATGAAACGCGGAGTGACCGTTCTTGACGGTCATTCACCCTATTCTAAGGAAAAACGACCGGTCATCATGTGCGTTATTACGAAAAAGGAAACGCACAATTTTAAATCCATGGTTCACCACATTGATAAAAAGGCATTCGTAATCCTGACCGATGTTTTTGAAGTCCTCGGTCAGGGATTCAGAAGAAGATTCTGAACAAAGATTACCGGCAGAAATAAATGCACTGCCGGTGCATGATTATTCTGCTGGGGGAACCAGCCCTCCGGAACGCTTGGTAACGAGACTCACGAGCACTGTCACCACGAGCGATAGTACAAATCCCGGGATCAGTTCATAGAGAAATGCTTTGAGCACAGGTATATTATACCATACAACAATTGTGATCGCACCGGTTATCATACCGGCAAAGACGCCCGTCCTCGTCGTTCTCCGCCACAGGAGTGACATGATGAGTGGCGGACCAAAGCTGGCAGCCAGACCTCCCCAGGCATAGAGCACCAGCCAGTACACTGCCTGCTCCGCGCTCAGACCCAGTATGAATGCGATGACAGCGATAACGACCGTAAAGATTCTGGCAAGTCTCACGAGATATTTCTGTGAAGCCGCTGGATTGATGAGCTTTCGATAGATGTCTTCGGTAACCGCCGAAGTTGCGACGAGCAACTGCGAATCGACCGTGGACATCATGGCTGCCGTGGCTGCTGCGAGTATGAATCCCACGAGCCATCCGGGCAGAATACGTGCGGCAAAGGCGAGGGTTACATGCTCGGGGTCGGTGATCTCTCCACGGAGCAGCGGTATTGCAAAAAAACCGAGGAGAATCGCTGCCGAAACGGCAAAGGTGGTCCAGGTCATGGCGATAATTGCGGCTTTCTTGACCTCTTTGGTTCCCTGAAGCGCCATGTACCGCATAACGATATGGGGCTGCCCTGCATAGCCAAATCCAATGGCAAGCCCGCCCAGAATCAATCCCAGATACAGGGCAGTACCGCTCTCACCAGCCGACATCAGGACTGCCTTGGAATCGATCGCACTGATCTGGGCAACGATATTGCCCAGTCCGCCGAACGTCACGATCGCGACCACACACATAAGAACGAGCGCGATCACCATGATAATTCCCTGGAAAAAGTCAGTCCAGGATTCGGCAATGAAACCACCCATCATAGTATAAAAAAGAATGATGCTCAAGCCTATCAGCATACCGACTACATTTGGTATCTGGAAGGTCGACGCCAGTATTTTTCCCGCGCCCACGACCTGAGCTGAAACATAGAGTGTGAAGAAAAATACAATGAGTATCGAGGAGGTGATACGTAAAAGATGTGATGTATCATTAAAACGCGATTCAAAATAATCAGGCAGCGTGAGTGCATTATACTTGCCAGCCAGTTTTCGCAGAGGGGTCGCGATAACCAGCCAGTTGAACAGACTACCAAGCCACACTCCGATGCCGGCCCAGAGCGCACCTATTCCCATTTTAAATGCCTGCCCGGGGAGTCCGATCAAGAGCCATGCAGACATATCGGTCCCCTTTTCTGAAAGCGCAATGACCGGTGTCCACATCTTCCTGCCCCCGAGAATGAAATCGTCAAGTGATTTCGAGGCAAGACGTGCCGTCACGATGCCGACAATGACCATACCAGCAAGATACAATAGAAAAACCAAAAGGACTGTGCTCATAATACCTCCTGGCGGTATTATACCAAGAATGACTCATGGGTCAATGCTCGCTTACTTAACACCTGACCCCTTGCATCTCTCCCTGGGGAGGAATATACTGCTAATAATATTGTATATTTTATTGTAAGGAGGAATCATGAAACGAGGTGCGATACTTTTTTCGTTACTCCTCGTCTGCATCGGTCTATCGCAGATCGAGGAAATTCCCGCTGCAAAGAAAGCGGAAGCAGAAGCTCCCGCTCCTTCAGAAGCCCTGGATGATATCGATATCAGTGAAGGCGACATTCTTTCCCCGCAGGAAATTACCTATTCTTCGGGAAAAACCGGTTGGAAAGTGACGATCCCAGGGAACCGACCGCTGGCAACGGTTGCCTACGATGACGGGCTGGTCTTCGTTGGTGGAGGCTACGGCAGCTACGAATTCTATGCTATCGACGCCACAACCGGTGAGCTTGCGTGGATGTACAAGACCGGTGATGATGGACCAACCGCAGCTATTGTAAAAAACGGTTACGTGATCTTCAATACCGAATCCTGCATCATCTACGTTCTCAAGGCGCGGACAGGAAAAAGGGTCTGGGAAAAATGGCTCGGTGATCCACTCATGAGCCAACCCGCCGCCGATGAACAACATGTATACATGGCGTATCCGGGTAATGACGGCCATCATCATCTCGCATGCATGACCCTTGATCAAGGTAAAGAGGTCTGGGATGTACGAATTGCCGGCGACCTCATATCAGCACCGATCATCCACAAGGGCTCTGTATATATCACATGTTTTGACGGAACCGTCTACCGGTATAATTCGAAAAGTGGGGAACTTGTCTGGTCGCAGGAGAAAAATGCAACCTGTGCACCGGTCGTACATGATGACCGCATTTTCCTCAGCCTCCGCCAGTCAAAGGAAGTCGCCGACAGTGTCGTTCAGTATGAAGGCATGGCATCGCTCAAGAAACATGACGGCGCTCAGGAACAGACAGAACCCTGGGCACTGCGCGAAGCACCGTACCTCGTCTATGGGAGAGCGTCGGCGAACAGCGAACGCCAGGCTGAGCTTGACGCAAGTGTCGGCTTCAGCAGCGCACCGAGTACGGCAAAGCTCTACCAGGCGCAGGAAAATGTGGGACAGGGGTCGGTTGTCGGATGCTGGGCATATCAAGGTTCGCGTCCGGTCATACACAAAGGTTTTTCATTCAATGCAATGGGTAATCAGATACAATCGGTCGATATCGCTGAGGGTACGGTCAGATGGGCCAAGACCTTCGCCGATGTGAGCACCGAGGGTCTGGGCGGTCGTTTCTTCTCGCCGCCTTCCTATGCCAACAATAAACTTTTCTTCGGCGCCGGGACCGGCGAGGTCTTCTGTCTCGATGAAAAGACCGGAAAACTTCTCTGGAAAGAAAAGATCGCCGGGTCCATCAGCTTCCAGCCCGCCGTAGCTCACGGCATGGTCCTTGTTTCCTGCGATAATGGTTCTCTCTTTGCCATACCGACGGGTGACAAGGAGGATGACGGCTGGTATATGTGGGGTGGAAACGCCGAGCATAACAAATAATATATAGAGTAGACAGTGAATAGTATTCATGCATTGACATGCGTGTGATTGTGAATAGACTACAGCCACATGGCTGCTCCCTATCGGTACCTTGACCATACTGCCGATCTCGGCATTGAAGTATTCGGCAGAACCTTTGAAGAATTGCTCATCAACATCGGGAAGGCGATATTCGAGACCCAGATCAAGGGGAACGTCCGTGAGCAAACGTCGGTTACTTTCCAGCTCGAAGCCGAATCGCAGGAGGATCTCTTCATCGAGTGGTGCCGCGAACTCCTGTACATGTTTTCCGTAAAACAGTTTATCCCTGTCCGCTACAGCATCGAATTAGAGCATTTATCACTGCGGGCAGAACTGCACGGTGACATTCTCGATCCCCGGCGTCACACGGTCAGGATCGAAATAAAAAATCCGACCTATCATGAATTCCAGATAAAAAAGATGCCCGAGCTCCTCTCGGCGACCATCATTTTTGACGTATAGCAACCATGCAGACCGAGACCCGCGCCCCCGCCATTAATAAAAGGACGTTCATCGGCATTTCCTCCTTCCAGGTCCTTGCCATGTTCCGGCGTGGATTGTTTTACAGTTATCTCTCGATATACCTTCGCTTCTTCCTGGGATTGAGCGTCACGGAAACGACTTTTTTCGCAACTTTCCCCATGATTCTCAATATTGTGTTCCAGACATTTGTATGGGGCGGTATATCGGACAGGTACCAGCGAAGAAAAACCTTAATCATACTCGGTGAGATTTTCGCGGCGATCAGTACGTTTTTCGTATGGTTCGCTCATACCATTCCCAAAAGTACGTACACGGCAGGGTATGTCGTCATTATCGGACTTTCGCTGGTAGAAGTCTTCTGGTCAATGTCCAACGTAGGATGGACCGCCCTCATATCGGATCTATACCCCGAGTATGAACGTGCGAATATTCAGGGTAAACTCGCCAGTGTTGGCGCTGTCGGCAGGATCGCAGGTGTCTGGATTGGCGGACTTGCATATGACGGTCTGTCGAGATTTTATGAAGGGTGGGGTTTTCATCAGGGACTCCTGTTCTTCATTGCCTCGGGCATCATGCTTGTATCGATTATTCCCATGCTTTTTGTTCCCGAAGGCGGAACAGGCATACCGCACAGTACTCACGAGCGAAAAAGGTTCCAGATGTTCGGTGTCCTCACCTCGTGTTCAAAACAGTTTCTGATTTTCCTGCTCGCAATGGTTTTCATTAACTTCGGCAGGAATTCCATCGTCCTGATAAAAACCCAGTATCTCGTGCTCGATGAAGGCTTCAATGTTTCCAGTAGCCTGCTCAGTTACATCGTGAACATGCAGTCGATCGCCATCTTATGCGTCGGTCTTTTTATCGGGCGGTTAACTAAACAGTGGCGTGACGAGACCCTGCTGAACATAGGTGCCCTTGCTGCTATCATTCACCTCTTCGGTTTCATATTTGCGCGCAGTCTGCCGGTTATTTTTGTCAGCAACTTTCTGGCAGGCTCTTCGCAGGTTATAACCCTTGCTGCTTCATACGCCATTGCTTCGCGCCTCATTCCTGCCGAGGAACGCGCCAAACAATTCGCCCTGTTCAATGCTACGCTGTATTTAAGCTGGGGTATCGGCGCCACATTTATTGCCGGACCGATCGTTGATATTTTGTTACGAATGGGCATCGATCAGACACTATCCTACAAAATGTCGTTTGTGTCGGCAATTGTCCTGGTGGTTGTCGGGGTTATAATACTGCGTTTCGTAAAACGACCTGATTCATGCAGCGTCGAGAAGATACCACAGCCGCACCATCAAGCCTGATCAGGTGTTCTAACGATTTACCGTAATAAAACAGCGCTTACCGTCCGGACATATTCGTCGGTAAATAAGAACACAAAATAAATTCCTGCAGGCAGTGCCCTCCCCGTATCATCGGTACCGTCCCACACGAGCGAATTGCTACATGTATGGGGCATGGGGTAAAAAGATTTTATTAAACGACCGGTGGCGTCATATATCTTCACATTAAAACTCTCCGGGTTCTGTCCTGTTTCAATACCTATCCTCGTCACGGTTCTGAACGGATTTGGCATGAGCATAACGTTCCACCGCTGGCACACGATCCGGTGTCCGGCATCCGTGTCTTTAATTGCATTGCCGGTCGGGTCCTGCATGTAGTATATCTCCCAGTTTTCATCCCGCAGATCGGTCCACACGACGTGCACGCGGGAACCAGAAGCGGCACAGCACGGTGCTTTGGAAACCGCATCGTCGGTGGTCAGACGGAGATCATCTTCCCAGCTCTCGCCGTGATTAGCTGAACGTTTGTAATATATCTCGTAGTTTCCGTCTCGGTTGTCATACCATGCAATGTGCACCATACTGCCGGCGACCGCTAGACACGGTATATTCGAGTTCGCACTGTTTGCCGTAAGGTTCGTATCGCTCAACCAGGTAATGCCGCCATCGATCGAACGCACGTAGAAAACATCGATATACCCGGCACGCTGATCGTGCCACAGGACATGGACGATCGTGTCCGAGACCGCGACCGAGGGAAGCCAGGATACCGCCGGATCGTAGGTCAGCCTCTCTGTTTCTTCCCACGTAAGCCCGTTGTCCAGAGAACGGACATGGTATATCTCCCACCCGGCTGTCCACACGACATGAACGCGAGATGCTGCCGACGCGACCGAAGGAAACAGCGATGCATAGGTCCCGCTGCTCAGTTGTATATCCGCCTCCCAGGTAATACCTCGATCGGTCGACCGTTTGTAGAATATTTCATTGTGACCAGTACGATTATCACTCCATACAAGATGGATGATGCTGTCATTCGCCGCAACCGATGGAGAGGTCGATATGCCCGCATCCTGGGTCAACCGCTTGCTAGGACTCCAGGTCAGGCCGGCATCAAAAGACCGGCAATAGAAAATTTCCTCGTTTCCGGGCTGGTCGTCACGCCAGACAACATGCACCTGTTGCCTCCACACGGCAAGATGACCGTTCTGTGAAGCAGCCATGCTATCGCTCAATCGTACGCTGTTTGTCCAAGTGATACCGCCATCATATGAGTTTCTTGCATATACTTCCCAGCATCCCTCGGCATATTCATCCCAGACAACATGAACGGTATCGGACTGGGCGTCAATACACCAGGCATGATTTAAAAACGTGGTCGAAATTGCATCATGGTACGTTAATCTCACAGGCGGCTGCCACTGACCGAAAACACTAGACCCCAAAAGCAGAGCCACGCCGAATCTCCATCTTAATCTCCCGGTCATAGTAACAATACTATAATGCATCGCCTTCAGGCTGTCAACCGAGGCAGGTACAAATACTCTACATTGCGATTTTTCGGTCTAAACCGCGTGTTGACTTATCCTTATTTGTGGCTATAATAAGGGCTATGAAGTTAATCGATGAGATTAAAAAGGCAGAAGAACGAGCAGAAAAAATGAAGAAAGAAGCAGAAATAGAGGGTCAGAAAATTATCGAGCAAGAACGCGAAAGTGCCCGCAGGTCGATAGCCGCTCTCGATGAGGAACGCGAGAAAGTAACCGTTGCCAAACTAAAGCAAGCCCGTGATGCGGCTGAAAAGGAAATCAAAAAACTGCAGAAAGAGCATGATGAAAACATCAAGCATATCGAGCATGCATACAAGAAGAACAAGGATAAAGCGATAAAAAAGGTCCATGAAATAATCATCAAATGGCCATCCTCCCGGTAGAAAAAGTACACATCGTTGTGTATAAAAGTATAAAGGACAGATTCCTTGAGGATCTGCAAAAAGACGGGATCGTGCATATAACCGAGCTTGAAGAAACCACCTCGAAAACATCTGAAAGCCTCATGCGCATCAATGATGCACTGTCCCAGTTATCTACTTATAAGAAACGCAGTCCGCTTTCAATGTTCTTCCCCATCAAACGCCCTATGAAATTCGATGCATTCTCCCAATCTGCGGAGTCATATAATTATCAGACAACCGTCGAAAAGCTCGAAATTCTTAAGAGTACTCATGAAAAAAATCTTTCCCGATCCAAACAACTCCAGGATGCCATTACCGCCCTCACGCCATGGAAACCATTCACCGACGACCTGGCGCGGCTCCGCTCCCTCAAACAGACCGATGCCCTGCTGGTAATCATACCGTCAAAAGAATCGCTCAATGATCTGCCCCATCATCTTGATGGCATCTCGCATTCTCGCGAACATGTCAATACGGTCGGGACCGTCGAATATTACATCTTTTTTGCGAAAAAAGAACACAGTGCGCACCTCCGCAATAAACTCATCGAACAGGAATGTGATATAGTCGACTTCAGCGGTTATACGGGCACGCCAGCAGACCTTATCAAATCATTCACAAAGGAACTTGCGGAAACCCAGCACCGCCTCGAAGACCTATCACAGCAAAAAGAGCGCTTGGCAAATGAACTTATACAGCTTGAAAACACGTCCGATCATCTTGCCAATCAAGAGCACAAAGAGCAGATCGGCCTGGCGCTGCCAGAAACAATCAGAACGATCAATATCGTTGGCTGGGTATTGAAAAGGAACCTGAAACGTTTGGATCGTCTCGTGGAAAAAGCTCAGTATGCATTCTATGAAAAGATAGAACCCGACCCTGGAGAAAGACCACCTGTAGCCTTGCAGAACATATCTTTAAGTAAACCGTATGAAATGCTGATCAAACTCTACAGCATGCCGCATCCGCGGGAATACGACCCGACACCTTTCCTGGCGGTTTTTTTCCCCGTCATGTTCGGTTTGTGCATCACCGATGCGGTGTACGGAATACTCCTCATACTCATTTCATTATACCTGATGAAAAAGGTCACCGGCGATAAAAGCCTCTTTAATATTCTTCTCGTCGGCGGGATATTCACCATCTTTGCCGGTGCCATGGTTGGCGGGTGGATGGGAGATATATTCGACTACATTGGATTTCAACCGCTTATCAGTTTTAGGAATACATTCATGCTTTTTGATCCGGTGAAAGATCCCATGGTGTTTATCGCTCTTGCCCTGGGACTTGGTTTCATTCACATGATGCTTGGCATCGCTATCGAGATCATCGATAATTTCAGAAACCGTGAATATGGTCAGGCGGTCTTTGCCAATCTAACATGGTTTATCATCCTTCCATCGATCATTCTCTATTTTACAGTGTTCAGTTCTTCGCTCGTAGCAAAAGGCATCCTCGAGATCATACTGTGGGCGTGCATTATGGGTGTCATCGTTGCGTCCCATCCCGAAGGGAAATCGAGTCCTGCAGACCAGGCTGTGTGGGGAGTTATAATCTGGATCCTGTGGTATTTCGGGACCAGCACTGCAGGTACCCTTCTCCAGTTCTCGTACGTGATAGAAGTACCACAGTATATGCTCCTGGCGCTTGTTCCTCTGGTGGCATTTGAAGTGGTTCGTTTTAAACACATGAATCAAGTTCTCGGTAAAATCGCGTGGGGATTTTACAATCTATACGGGATATCAAGCTACCTCGGTGTACTCCTCTCGTACGTACGGCTCATGGCACTCGGTATGGTCACTGGAGTGATTGCAATTGCAATAAACAAGATCGCCTGGATGATAACCGGCATCCCCGTTCTTGGCGTAGTTTTGGTGATACTGATCCTTATCCCCAGCCATCTGTTCAACCTGGTGATCAATGCCCTCGGTGGATTCATCCACACCATGCGGCTGCAGTATATAGAATTTTTTGGTCGGTTTTACAGCGGAGGAAGCAAACCGTTTAAGCCGTTCCAGTTAGAAACTAACTATGTTGAAATCGAATAAAAATAATTTGCATTCAGACATTTTAGGTTTTTTGGTATTCAGGTATTTGATAGATTAGGAGGTAAAATGGCAGATAGTTTTGGTTTAGCAATTGCTATTGCCGGTGGTGCCCTTGCTGCAATCCTGGGTGGTATCGGTTCAGCAATAGGTATTGGCTATGCTGCTCAGGCAGCAAACGGCGTTTTGAGCGAGGATCCGGAAAAGTTTGGTAGTCTCTTGATTCTTGTAGCCCTTCCTGGAACCCAGGGCGTGTATGGATTTATTGGTGCATTCATGGTTTTGCAGAAAATCGGTATTTTCGGCGGTGAGGTGGTTGCCCTCACCCTGCAACAAGGTCTGCAGGTTTTCTTCGCAGCTATGCCGGTCGCTATCGCTGCCATTGCATCCGCGATCTGGCAGGGTAAGGTCTGCACCGCAGGCGTCGAGATGGTCGCCAAGCGACCGACAGAGGCGGCAAAAGCCATGATCTACGGTATTCTTGTTGAGTTCTATGCGGTTCTCGGTTTGATCGTTACAATCCTGGCGGTCGTACAGATGCAATTGTAATATGGCTACGCAGAATGTTACTGATAAAATTCTTGAGGACGCAAAAAAAGAATCTCAGGAGATATTAAAAAAGTACCGTGACGATGCCGCACAGATGAAGAAAACGCACGAAGAAGAATTACGTTCGAAGCGGTCGCATATCGAGGAAGAAACTGAAACCCTCAAAAAAGGTGAACACATGCGCTTACTCTCACAGAAAAAACTCGAAATGGATAAAGAACTCACGGCGCACAAACGTACCTATCTACAGAAAGTCATCGCAGAGGCACTCATGGCATTACCCGATCATGACAAATACGGACAATTCCTCCAAATGCTCATTTCTTCCAGCAATGAGACCGAAGGAGAATTAAAAATAAGCAGGAGTGACTGGAAGAAATACAAATCGGCAATTGAGCAACACATGAAAAAAGCAAAAATGAATTTTACGGTGACGACGGATGATGAGATCGCAGGTGGCATCATCATTGAGAGAGGAAAGACGACCTATCACGGATCTCTTAAACTCATTAGTGAACTACTGAACGACGAGTTGGCTATCGCCGTGTCACAAGCGCTCTACGAAAAGTAAGGAGGAGGTATGTCGGAACAAAGTATCAGGAATATCGGTATTTTCGGTCACGCAAGCTGCGGGAAAACTACTATCGCTGATGCCTTCCTTTATCTCGCCGGCGGGAATACGCGATTTGGTAAAGTCACGGAAAAAACTTCCGTATTCGACTTCGAGCCCGAAGAAATAGACAAGGTGTGCAGCATCAATATCGGCCTCGCTACCTTCGATTACAACGATGTCACCATTAGCCTTATCGATACACCTGGCTACTCGGATTTTCTCGGCGAAGCAATCAGTGGGCTGACAGCAACTGATTGTGCTCTCATGGTGATCGACGCGACCGGAGGTATTGAAGTAGGAACAGAAAGGCTTCTTCAAATCATCGAGGAAAAGAATCTTCCTTTGATATTTTTCATCAATAAATTGAAAAAAGAAGGTACCGATTACGGGAAGACCTTCCAGGCAATAAAAGAAACGACCAAAAGGAGTATTGTGCCACTCACCATTCCGATCGGTGAAGCAGAAAAGTTAAGTGGTGTCATCGATATCATGCAGAACCAGGCTTTCGGTCCTGAGGGTAAGAAAATAGAAATCCCGGCTGATATGAAGGCAATGGTGGATGAATACAAGGACAAAGTGACCGAGGCTGCCGCTGAGATCGACGATGCGCTCATGAATAAGTATGTTGAAGGCCAGAAGATTGAACTAGCCGAGAGCATGGATGTGATACGCAATGGTATTGTACAGGGTAAGATCGCCCTGTGCTGTGCGGGTGATGCTTTCGATATGATCGGTATAAAGAGCCTTATCAATACGGTGGTGGAACTCATGCCCTCGCCTGATAAATTACCCGATATCGAATGGGATAGTCAGAAAATAAAACGAAGTCACGATGCACCCTTTGTTGGGCAGATCTTCAAAACGACCGTTGAACCGCATCTCGGTGAGGTCTGCATGGTCAAAGTCCTGAGCGGAACGGTCAAGACCGGAGATACGGTAAAGAACCTAACGCAATCAAGCGAGGAAAAAATAAACCAGATATATCTCATCAAGGGAAAAGACCGCAAAGAGGTAAATCAATTGACATCCGGAATGATTGCCGGGTTCGTAAAGCTAAAAGGTACCCACACCGGGGACACCCTCGCCGCATCCGGTATTAAAAGCGCGCTGCCGAAGATTGACTTTCCGGCACCATCCATCTCCATGGCGATCGTACCAAAGGCTAAGGGCGACGAGGAAAAGATCTCAAACGGCTTGGCACGTCTTCATGATGAGGATCCCACATTCCAATTCGCCTACGACCCGGAGATCAAGCAGCTCATTATTTCCGGCATCGGTGAACTGCATCTTGATATCATTCTGTCACGGCTAAAGAGAAAATACGGGGTGGCGGTCGATCTGACCAAGCCGCGTATGAAGTACCGCGAAACATTCACCAGGAAAACCGAGGCTCAGGGCAAATACAAGAAACAAACCGGTGGTCATGGTCAGTACGGAGACTGCTGGTTACGCGTCGAACCCATGGAGCGGGGTACAGGTTTTGAGTTCGTCAACGGCATTGTTGGCGGAAAAATCCCTTCGCGCTACATTCCATCAGTCGAGAAAGGAGTAAAAGAAGCTCTGCAAAACGGTTTGTTGGCAGGCTACCCTGTTACCGATATCAAGGTCACTGTCTTTGAAGGATCATACCATCCCGTTGATAGTTCAGATATCGCTTTCAAAATAGCCGCATCCATGGCTCTCAAAGCGAATGCCAGCAAGGGGAGTATCGTCCTGCTGGAACCGATCAGCGAAGTCGAGATATACGTCCCTGAAACATTCATGGGTGATGTCATGGGTGATCTGAACAGCCGCCGCGGCAAGATCATGGGCATGGAGGCGGTCGGAAAGAACCAGAAGATCAAGGCACTCGTACCAGAAGCAGAGATGTACAAATATTCCACCAGCCTCAGGTCCCTGACCCAGGGACGGGGATTCTTCGATATGAAATTTCATCACTACGAAGAGGTGCCTAAAGAAATCACCAAGCGGATCGTAGAGGAATCCAAAAAACAAAAAGAGGAATAATGCGACCCATACTCATCCAGCTCGGAGAGTTTGCCATTCCCTCTTACGGGTTCATGCTCGTCGTGTCATTCCTCGCTGCCATCATCTTTGCTAGACGGGCTGCGAAAAAATTCGACATCTCCACCGATACAATCGACAGTATGGCATTTTACCTGATGCTCGGGGTTATTATCGGCGGGCGCATCCTCTATGTCATATTCCACTGGTCACAGTATGCTCACGATGTAGTCGGAATTATTCGCATCTGGGAAGGTGGTATGATGTTTTTTGGCGGATTTCTGGGTGCTCTCGTGGCAAGCATACTTTTCCTGAAAAAACACAATCTGCCGGTTTTACAAATAGGTGACCTCGTAGCGCCAGCGATCGGGTTGGGTGAATTCTTTACGCGCATCGGATGTTTTTTGAACGGCTGCTGCTTTGGCACACCCTCGACACTGCCATGGGCATTGCAATTCCCGGAAGAATGTGTAGCAGGTAATTCGCCAGTAGCTCAGTTCCGGCTGCATCCGACACAACTGTATGCATCGCTCTTTGGGCTTATGCTCTTTTTCTTTCTGAGGAACCGTCTGTACAAAAAGCACAATACCGGTGAAGTGTTCGCTCTGTATCTCGTATTTTCGGGTATATTCCGTTTCGGCATCGACTTCATTCGTTTTTATGAAGACAGTGCGAATCTCTGGGTCAACCAGATCATCGCGCTCGGTACGGCGATAGCTGGTATCGTCATATTCCTCAGGTCTCGGCAAAAGACCAATTGAACATTGTCTCAGAATGCCTTTGGACAATGTTCGCTTTTTTACTGCCGCAGCGCTGCCTCGCCTGCGGTCAGGAGATAGAAACAGGCTTCCTGTGCAATAACTGTCACGATTACCTGCCCGTGGCTCATTCACCGCGCTGCAGATGGTGCGGTAGACCGATCAAGAAAAAGGATATCTGCACTTTCTGCAAGCAGGGAACACACCTGGATCACGGACGGACCTGGCTGCTCTTTGTCCCGCCGGTAGATGTCATCATTCATGCATTTAAATACCGCCGCATGTCGAACATCTCCCGGTTACTCGGACAGGGCATGACGACGGTGGTACGATCCGACCATGTGCTCAGAAAGGCGGATATAGTAACGCCCGTACCCCTGTTCTGGTGGAAACGGATGCATCGTACATATAATCAGGCATCACTGCTTTCGAAAGTCATTAGTGACGAATGTCATATTCCTCATGCGGAACTTCTCCAGCGTATCCGTTATACGAGAACGCAGACGCGTTTAGACGATGCGGCACGAAGAAAGAACGTCGCCAGTGCGTTTTCAGTAAAAAAGAGTGCTATTCAGGATAAAAACATACTGCTGGTCGATGATGTCATGACGACCGGTGCAACCATGAATGAATGTGCCCGCACGCTCAAAGCCGCCGGCGCCAAAGAAGTGTATAGCTGCGTGGCTGCGATCACGCCAGAATGAATCGATTTCTCTGTATGCGTTAATCGATCCCGGCTGTTGTGTTAATCTTACTGAGATTGCAATTTTATCAGTTTTATTTTACGTCTTATTAAACCTGTTTTAACTATCACGTAGTATATCCCTGCCGGCACTCCAGCATTATGATCGTCGGTTCCATTCCACACGACAGCGTGATTTCCTGCGTATTGTGTTCTGTCCATCAGGGTCTTTACTAACCGTCCTGATCGATCATGAATCTTAACCATCACCCGGGATGCATTATCCAGCGTGTACTGCACTTTAGTCGTCCCAGCAAAAGGATTTGGCGCTGCGTTCAGGCGCATCGCTGTATCATGATCTGTTTCGCTTATCCCGGTGTCCACATGACCGGCAGAGAAAATAACGAGTGGAAGGTCAGTAGACGGTATACCCAGTGCATTGATGATCGCCGTGCGTTCTGCCGTAGTGAAATCGGCGGTACAATGCCCCTGGAGATCGAGTGATGCGGATTGCAGAAGAGCACTAGCTGCACTGTATCCGGCTTCAATCATCTGCCAGCGATCAGCTGTAGCGGCGCAGTATACAAAATAATCCGGAGCAGTCTGAGGTAGCCGTGTTACTGCAGCTCTGAGCTGAGCTCTGCGGTCACCGTCGGTCACTCTTTCGATACGATGGTCCCGAGTCGATACCTGACCAGATGGCAGGCGTATGTGATAGCGCTCGACGCCTTCTGAACGTACTATGTAGATACGACCGGTGAGATAATAGTAGGCAACCGCCGAAGCGACCGTGATCGCTGCCCGGCTGCCCATGACCGTGTGCGGAGTGTTTCCGTACGATGCCCACGCGAGCTGCGACAGTTCAGCAAGGCTCAGTTCGGTATCCAAAAACTCTTCCCCGTACACAAGAGTGGAAAGAGCATTCTCAAGAATAATCGGTCCGTCAGTATCCGGGTCAGGAAGGCTGCCATTGGACGATACTGCCACCAGTTCGTCTGTAATACCGCTCACCGACGACATGAAACCGTAACAGTTCGCAATCTTTATTTCCAGAGCCGGATTCCAGGTAGCATTGGCATTGGTTGCGGCACTTTCTTTCGGGCAGCATGAGGGCTGGTTCGCTGTCGTCGTCCAGAAGGCATGTGCTGCCAGATGAGCATAGTGAAGTGCTCCACCGGCATCCTCGGCTAGGTCAGACGCAACACCGACTTCAAACGCACAATTCGGTTCGGACATGTGGTTCCCGGCAAGGTGCAGTGAAATTTCGTGCGCCACCGGATCATACGTATACACGTTATCGGGGCGGGCAACATATATGACACGGTTCGCACCGATGACCGGTGCCCTGGAAGCAGCCCACAGGATATTAGCGAGTATCTGATCGGATAGAGCCCCACTATAACCGCCGTGATACGATCTACGGCTGTTGAGCACTATCTCCGATGAATAGGTGTTGACCTGCACAGGCGGTAGTGCCTGCCCTTTCCCCAACAGTACAGGAATACGCTGGCCCAGCGAACGGTTCATCAGAGACCCTGCGCCGCCTGCGATTAATATCTTTAAAAACGTACGTCGATTCATGTTACCTCCGATTTTTTCGGATTGTACAATGTTTACCCATGACATTGAACGTGCCTTGATCTGTCATCATTTGTTTGGTTTTTTTTATCCTGATGGTTATGCACTCGCTTCATCAATTTTAAATGGAATATTTCACCTTTGCTCCACTCGGTTATTATATCAAAACTCGTTCTTCGCGCTAATTTTTTAAAATACGTAAAATCCTGTTCCTTATTATCCCACCCGACTCCATAGCCCGTTTCGATCTTCTGGTCTGGCACATATATTTTCAATGGTAACCCAAATATGAGTTTGTCTAAATTCCTTGAAGGAATTCTAACGTCCCATATATAGAATATTCCTTCACTTTTCAGGACTCCATGAATTTCCTCAAATACTCTTTGATGATTCTTGTTTTTAATAAACATGAGCGAGAAAAAAGATGTTGCCACATCAAAGGACGTCGGAGAAAATGCGAGGTCGTTTGCATCCATGACGATTTTTATGCTATCATTCTTAGTTTCTGCCAATTCCTCGATTCTTGTATCAATCGCAACGACTCCCCGTCCATTCAATCTACCAATAATTCCTTCACCACCTCCTCCGATATCCAGAATCAAACCTGTTGTCTGTATTGGATGCATTGTGATCGTTTGTTTTTCGATCATGTAATATTCTTCATCGCTCATAGAGTATGAACAAGTATAACTGTCATGTAAAAGCTGTCAACAAAGGTCTCTGAGGCAGCCTGCACGTAGATGCTGAACTATTTATTTGCTTGATTTCAGCGCGATATTCGATATTATTGTTCTATGAACGGACTTGTTTTTACTTTCGTACAAGGAGGATATGTACGTGTTGGTTACGTTAAATGAAATCCTTCCTCAGGCTCGGAAAAAGGGATATGCGGTCGGTGCGTTCAACACGAGTAATCTCGAAATTACGCAGGCGATACTCGATGCTGCCGTGAACATGAAGTCGCCGGTCATCGTCGCGACTAGCGAAAAAGCAATCCGGTATGCGGGAATAGAGAACATAGCGTCGATGGTTATCCGTATGGCACAGACAGCGAAAATCCCGGTCGCTCTCCATCTCGATCACGGGAAATCATATGATGTCTGCCGTGAGTGCATCAGGCACGGCTATTCATCGGTGATGATCGATGCCTCCTATCTTTCGTACCAGGATAACGTGAAACTGACCCGCAGGGTTGTACGTTTCGCACATAAAAACAAAGTGACGGTCGAGGCAGAGATCGGTCGACTCGCCGGTATCGAGGATGATGTTGCCGTGAAGAAACGCGATGCCCTGTATACCGATCCTCAAGAAGCGCAGCGCTTTGCCCTTGTGGCTGGCTGCGATGCCCTCGCAGTTGCCATCGGCACATCCCATGGCGCCTATAAATTCAAGGGAAAACCGAAACTGCGCATCGATATTCTGAAGGAGATAGCCCAACACGTAAAAATCCCCCTGGTCCTGCACGGTGCATCAGGAGTGAAGGCACAGTGGATCAATAGAGTAAACAAATTCGGTGGTACGCTCGCGCATACAAAGGGCGTGCCCGATACTCTCTTGAAAAAAGCAGTCCGGCACGGAATTGCCAAGATCAATACAGATACCGACCTCAGGATCGCCTTCACCGCCGGTGTACGAGAACACCTTGCTCGGCATCCATCTGATTTTGACCCGCGTGCCGTTATAGGCAACGGCAGAGTTTTTATTCAACAGGTCGTAGAGGAGAGAATCCGTGTTTTCGGCTCGATGAACTCGGCATAGACATAGAGAAAATGCATAAGATCTGTAATGTACACACCCTTCACAATCACAGTACGCAGCTGCTGAAATTATGTCTCGTGATGCTGTGTCAGTTATATGTGAACTGTCAGCACAACACAGAATATATATACCGAACCTTTTTAGTCGGCGCAAACTGCGAAGTGAAGTATTATCTCAAAGACAGCATCAGCGCGCAGGAAGTACAGAAGGAGATCGATCGTGAACTGGTGCGTCTCGATTCGCTGCTCAACCGATTCTCAAACGCCAGCCTGGTCAGCGAGCTGAACCGAGCCGGTCGTGCATCGGTACCAGACGATATACGCAGTCTCATTCGCCTGAGCGATTCACTGTCCCTGCTGACCGATGGTCTGTTCGATATTACGACCGCTCCCCTGATTGAATTCTGGGGTTTTTATGATCATGAATTCTCCAATCCCGATACAGTGAAGATTCAGGAAATATTAGAGTTCATCGATCACCGTAAAATCAGAATTCATCACGACACCGTAATCCTTGCACCCGGAATGAAAATCGATTTTGGTGGCATTGCCCAGGGCTACGCTGCCGACCGCGTGGTTGATATATTAAAAAAATATGACGTCATATCAGCACTCATCAACATCGGCGGTGAAATCGTCGCAATAGGAAATTCACCAGAGGCTCGACCATGGAGAATAGGTATTAAAAACCCTCGTGGAGATGGTCTCATAGAGACTGTAGAAATTGAAACCTGTGCATTATCGACATCGGGTGATTATGAGAAGTTCTTTGTCGTCGGAAACAAAAAGTATCCGCACATCATCAATCCAAAGACCGGTTTTCCTGCCCGAGACTTCGCCTCGGTTACCATATTTCATGAACGCGCTGCAGTCGCCGACGCGATAGCGACTGCGGTCTGCATCATGGGTCCGGAAAAAGGGATGAAATTTCTTGATTCTCTCGATATCCGGGGTATAATATATTATGAAGAAGATGGTATATTACAGCGGAGTGAAACACCGTGAATGTTGAAGCACAGTATTCCGAGAAAGCTGATGGTTATATTCGATGCCACATCTGTCCGCATGAATGTAAAATCAAGCCGGGTAAACTCGGACTGTGCCGTGGTCGTAAAAACGAGAACGATACCCTATGGGCGATCAACTATGGTGAAACAACGTCGATCGCACTCGATCCAATCGAGAAAAAACCATTGTACCACTTCTTTCCAGGATCCCAGATTGTGTCGATCGCCTGCAACAGTTGTAATATGCGCTGTCCCTTCTGCCAGAACTGGGAAATTTCCCAGGAAGAGGTTAAGACACAATTCATCTCCCCTGAAATCCTGGTGAAGATCTTCAAGGAGCATACTTCGATCGGAATTGCCTATACGTATACCGAACCGCTTATGTGGTACGAATACATAATCGATGCTGGCGAGCTCATTCATAAAGAAGGTGGAAAGAATGTCCTCGTGAGTAATGGGTTGATAAACGAAGATCCCCTCATGAATATCCTGCCACTTATCGACGCCGTGAACATAGATCTAAAAACCACGAATGCGGACATCTACAAAAATACGCTGAAGGGCGACCTCGACACAGTAAAGCGTACTATCGAAATCGCCCATGCACATTGTCATGTCGAGATCACCAACTTGCTTGTCACCGGACTGAATGATAAAAAACGCGATATCGATGCGCTGGTCGATTACGTCGCTGCTATCGATACACATATCCCCGTACATTTTTCTCGATATTACCCTAATTACCGCTATGACAAGCCGCCGACCCCCGAAAAGAAGTTATACTATGCCTTTGAAAAAGCGAAGGAGAAATTAAAATACGTGTACCTCGGAAACATCCCGTCCGATGACGGCGCTAACACGTATTGTCCGGCATGTCAGGCTTTATTGATTGAACGTATGTATTACCGTGCTATGACAAAAGGACTAAAGGCGAACCAATGCAAAAAATGCGGTGAGAAGATAAACGTTGTGGTATGAGGAGGTAATATGGCTGCAAAAAGAAGAATATCGACTATCATTCTGGGTGTTATCATTGGCGGTATCGTAGGTTCTGCGTTATCGTACGTACTGACCATGGCGTTCCCCAAGGGCCCGGTCA
>CP070834.1:183694-207981 GCA_020341755.1 Caldifarciminota bacterium
CTATTGAGGTTTCTTTTGTGTCACGTGGATTCGAATGCGAGGACTGCCCTAATAATTGCGAGATTGTCGAGGCTGTACGGGCTGGCAAAGTAATTGCCCGATATGGAAGTCGCTGTGGAAAATGGAGTTAAGGTTTATTTTCGTGTAATACGATTCCCGGAATGACCCAGACTTATCATTCCCAGCACAGCCACGGCTCCTACGAATACCAGAAGTGAAACGATGGTGCTGTCGAGTACGCGAACCGGCAGACTGACACCGGCAACAATGATGAACGCAACAACAATGCCAGTAATCGCCTCGCCCGCGATCAACCCGGAACTGAATAAAACCCCACGCCCCATTGCCTCGGTGGTATGTGGCGTATCATTACCGTATCTTTTTTTCGTGTAGCGTGTTACTGCTAACCGCACAAGACCTCCGAGCGCGATCGGTACGGACAGTACGAGCGGCAAATAGATCCCTACGGCAACCGGCATCACATGTGCCCGAAACGCCGAACGTCGGGCCCTGAGCATTTCATCACTGACAATTAAAAGAACACCGAGACCCGCGCCGATGAGTACCATAGTCCACGGCAGCGATCTATCCGTGAACATCGCGCTGACGATCGAAGCGAACAAGGATGCCTGGGGCGCACTCAACGCACCCGGTTCGCCGGTCCCCACACCGTACGCCCGGTGCAGTATGCTCAGAATCGGTGCGATTATGAACGCTGCGGTACCGACACCGATTATCTGTGCAATCTGCTGATGCCGCGGGGTAGCGCCGACGAGGTGACCGGTCTTCAGGTCCTGTGATACATCTCCGGCCGTACAGGCAGCACAGCACACAACACCAGCCACCAGCAAGGCGGCTACGATACCGGCAGCACCGGTCATGCCAAAGCTCAGGAGTATGATCGAGGAAAAAATGACCGTCACGATGACCATCCCGGAAACGGGGTTATTGGAACTCCCTACCAGACCGACAACGTAACTCGAAACGGCGACAAAGAAAAAAGCAGTAATGAGCATCGCCATGCCGGCGACAATCCCAGTCACGGTCGACCCGGTTACAAACCCGTAGAGTATGAAAATCGCCACTGCTACGAGACACACGAAAACGAAGATCGTCCGCGATGGTATATCCTGATGACCTATGACCGTATTCACCCGGTCAGCCCGATAACCGACCATCGCCTCCTGCACTCCACTCCTGATGCTTTTGCGAACTTTGAAAATCGACCATAAACCGCCCACGATCATAGCGCCCACACCCATGTACCGGATCTGGGTGCTCCAGATCGTTCCGAACGCCTCGATCATATCCTGGTGCGGAAATCCACGCACCAATCCATAGACGGGTATCCCGATGAGCCACCCGATCACGCCCCCGAGAAACACGAGAAAGGCAATATTCGAACCTACAATATACCCGACACCGATAAGCGCGACCGACATTTCACTGCCAAAATATATTCCGGTCTTCCCCAGTCTGATCGCCCCCTCAATTGCAGGTTTGATAACTCCTACGGCAGACACGAGTGCTTTGAACACAACACCCGCTGTCAATCCCAGAAATACGCAGATGATGCCGAATCCACGCTGCTCGCCCACCCTGAGCACCTCGGCGCAGGCAACACCCTCGGGATATACGAGATCCTTTCCTTCAACGATCAATGCCTTGCGCAGGGGAATCATGAACAGTACGCCCAGAAGACCGCCGAGCAATGCCACAAGCGTTGTCGTGAGGTAATCGAATCTAAACCACACACCGCTGATGACGAGTGCCGGGATCGTAAAGATAATGCCGGCAGCCAGGGATTCTCCAGCCGATGCGACGGTCTGGACGATATTGTTCTCCAGGATGGTCCCGCGCCTGAGCACTCCACGCAATATTCCCATGGATATGACCGCAGCCGGAATACTGGCGGAGACCGTCATGCCCGCGTACAGGCCCAGGTATGTATTCGCAGCACACATCAGCAGGGACAGCACAATACCCAGACCAAGCGCAACGGCGGTCAGTTCAACGAGGTTTCGCTTCGTCACGGAATCCCTTTCTGCCCAGACACTGCCCGCACGAATTGCAGATTGAGGCGGTGCGACGTATTGCACGCCGTGATTTTGCCAGTAATCCTCCGCCGCAGTATATACAGATCTCCGAGCAGGTCGAGCACCTTATGCCTTACTAGTTCATCCGGAAACCTCAACGGCTCGGCTGAATACACCTTAGTACGGGTGATGCCTATACCATAGGGCGGCAGGTTTCGCAAACGAGGATCCTCTTCAGATGTGAATACAAAGGTTCGCGCGGGCGCGATGTCCCGCAGGTAACTTTCCTTGTTGATCGCCAGTTCGATACGCTGTGTTTGTATAAAGGGATGACGCAGTTCCATCTCGATGTAAAGCCTATCCCCGTCTGTCGGCTCATAGCATATAAAGGACTCTGCCTCACGGATATCCAGTCGCTCGTGTATCGTCATTGCATCCACTGGTTTCTTTTCATTGAACGGCTGCAGCATATCAGCGAATCGTTTACTCGAGCCATCAAAAAAGGGTAGGGCATTCCCGTGTACGTCGATCCTGACATCATATACACCGAGTCCGTACAGAGCGGAAAATAAATGTTCTACTACACTCACGATCGGCCCTCTACCAAAAACCACCAGATGATTTTCTACTTTGATGTTCTGCAACGAGAGGGGAATCAGAACCGGCGTCCGTGAATCCTCGTGTACGAAGAACCGGAATCCATTGCTCGAGGTCACCGCTACCGTGCTGTTGCCACCGCTCAGCGTCGCGCCCTCGAGTACTGCCTTCATACTGTTCGATACAGTCTCGCCAGTGCACGCAAGACCGCTCTATGTTCGCGCGCTGGAATTCCTGAATATACTTGTTTCGGCGATATCGATTTATAGACCGCGGATTTGGCATACACGACTACATCGTGCCCGATACAGACATGGTCTGCTACTCCCACCTGCCCGCACAATACCACGCGATCTCCAATCCGTGCCGACCCTGCTATACCGCACTGGCCCATTATGATACAGTTTTTTCCGATCCTGACGTTGTGGGCGATATGCACGAGATTGTCGATCTTCGTTCCCTCGCCGATCACAGTACGACCGATTGTTCCCCGATCGATGGTAACATGCGCCCCGATGTCGACGAACGCATCGATCACGAGAGTCCCTATGTGCCGAAGTCTCTGATAACGCCTTTTTTTTATGTAACCGAAACCCTCTTTTCCGAGGATCGCGCCTGAACCTATGCTCACATGATCACCGATTCGGGTGTTCTGATGGATCACCACATGAGGAGAAATGTCACAGTGTTTGCCCAAGACCGCACCTTCACCAATAAAAGCATGAGCACCAATGCGGGTTCCTGCACCAATACTGACTCCGCTCCGTATCACGGCATACGGCTGTATCTCACAGCGCGATGGCAACCTCGCAGCCGGGTCGATGACCGCGGACTGAGCAATGGTATGGATGCTCTTTTTCTTACCGAAATGTTCCAGCAGTCGAAAAAGTGCGTCTCTGGGATCGCGCACCACGATGCCGTTTTTATTCTGCACCTGAACACGGGCAACAACCGCACCGGCTTTCGTCTCTACCTCGGGTTCGAACAGGAATGTCAGATCCGCAGGGCATGCCTCGTCCGGTGGTGCCACTCCCTGTATGATGAATGACCTTTTACCGTAGACTTTTCCCTGTACCAGCCGGCCCGCATCCGACAATTTCACGTCCAATGGTACCCACAGGTGCATCACTGTCAAGTACTGGCTCGTTGGATTATTTCTGTGCAAACGATTGGTATATCAGTGTTTACCGGGTGACACCCTTGACACCGGATGTATAATCTGTAAGATAAAGATGATGGTTATGGAGTTGGGAACAACTATTGGAAACTTTACGGGAATAAAATCTGTCCTTACTGGACAGACCTTTTGATACTTATGTTACTCAGGATCGCAGTAATAGGAGTACTGATCATGGCACAGAATTGTGATGGCGCAGATTTCCGTTCGTCTCCACATGCAGGTACCGGGTGGTACCCTGTTAATAAAAAAGACCTGACGGACGAACTGGGAGAATTCATGAAGGGTGCCCGTACCGGTGTACAGGGCGAGGTATACGGTATCGTATCACCCCATGCAGGATATTTCTATTCGGGGTCGGTTGCCGCTTTTGCGTATAAGAATATCCAGGGTAGAGAATACGACGTCGTCATTGTCATCGGCCCGAGTCATTATCACGGATTCAGAGGAGTGAGCATTGATACTATGGCGGGCAGAAAGACGCCGCTCGGTACAGTTCTATTCGATACAGAACTCGCGCGTGACCTCATCGAATACAGTGACGAGATCATCAGTGATCCGCGTGCACATTCGCAGGAACACAGCGTGGAGGTTCAGATACCATTTCTTCAGTATGCATTGAAAGATTTTCGGCTCGTGGAAATCGTCATGGGATCACAGGATTATGCCATCTGTGAAATCCTCAGCGACGCCATCGTCAAGAGCGCCCGTGGTAAACGGGTCCTGGTCGTGGCAAGCTCTGATCTCTCCCATTATCACTCGCAAAAGGATGCCGAACGTCTGGATAATCTCGTTGTCGAGGCGGTAGCATCTTTCGATCCCGAAATGCTCTACCAGCGGCTCAGTACGGATAGCTGCGAAGCCTGCGGCGGTGGCCCCATCGTCACGACCATGCTTGCGGCTGAAAAACTTGGTGCCACGGCAGCAAAACCGCTCATGTATGCAACGAGCGGAACCACATCAGGTGATTATTCACGCGGGGTCGTTGGCTACCTCGCAGCTGCTTTCTACAAAAAAGAACATGTCGATGTCGGTGTCGACCTCGGTTTTTCCGAAGATGAAAAAACACAATTAAAAGATATCGCTCTGCAATCGATCCAGGCGGCCGTTACGGGTAAAAAACTGCCGGTTTTATCCGGTCTATCAGGGAAATTGGCAGAGCCGTACGGCATCTTCGTCACCCTGAACAAACACGGTACCCTCAGAGGCTGCATCGGACGCATCATCGGTGATCAACCTCTGTACCTATCATGTCAGCAAATGGCTGTCGCAGCAGCACTCGATGACCCCAGGTTCAAACCGGTGACTGCGCAGGAAATTCCTGATCTGGACATCGACATTTCGGTTCTCACGCCGCTTGTCCGGGTGAAAGACCTTGGTGACATCGTGATTGGTCGGGACGGACTCATTATTAAAAAAGGATATACCCAAGGACTGCTCCTGCCGCAGGTTGCTGCTGAATACGGCTGGACTGTCGAGGAATTTCTCGAGCAAACATGCCATAAAGCCGGACTTCCTGGGGACGCATACAAATCTGATGACACGGAAATATACAAGTTCTCGGCACAGGTCTTCTGATAATCCGGCCTTTGTGAGCTAACCCGAAGGACGTCTGTGAAGGAAAAAAAAGTATTCATCGATCCTTACGAGGATCTCGGGTATGCCAAACTGGATCTGCACCGCGAAAAGAGAAAAGGTTTCCCTGAAGTTGTATTCTGTGAAGGAAAAACATCCCGACAGGTCCTCGGCATACTCGCCAGTATTTATAAAAAGAACAAACGGGTTCTTCTCACCCGTGTACCACCAACGCTCGGTAAACAGCTCAAACAAAAATACCGCACTGGCACCTACCACCGGCAGGCGCGTGTTTTTTATGTTGGTAAGCGTACGGGACGCACTGGTCTCGTTGCCGTACTTACCGGTGGCACTGCTGACATCCCGGTTGCTGAAGAAGCAGCAGTTACCGCCGAGGTCATGGGAAGCAAAGTGCAGCGAATCTATGATGTTGGCGTCGCAGGACTCCATCGTATTCTCTCCTTCCGAAAAGACATCGATAAAGCCCGTGTGATCATCGTCATCGCCGGCATGGATGGCGTTCTGGCGTCGGTCGCCGGTGGTCTATTCGCCAAACCGATCATAGCCGTACCGACGAGCGTAGGATACGGCCTGAGTCTCAAGGGTATAACTCCACTTCTAACCATGCTCAACTCCTGTGCTCCCGGTGTTGCGGTCGTTAATATCGATAACGGCTTTGGTGCCGGCTATATCGCAGCAATGATAAACCGGTCATGAAACTGCTCTATTTCGATCCCATAGTAGGCGCCAGTGGCGACATGATCCTCGCTGCCCTGATCGATTGCGGAGTACCGGTAGCGTACCTTAAAAAGAAACTGGCATTCGTCCCCGGATGTTCGCTGACGGTACGCAGGGTACAGAAAAACGGCGTGACTGCCCGCCGTGTGCGTTTTGTCATCAACAAAAAGATAACCGAGGACGCATTCATCCCGCTCATCAACAAGAGCCGTCTCTCTCCAAAAATACGGCAAACCGCCACGATGATCCTGAACCGCATCTTCGCAGTCGAGAAAAAGGTACACCGGGCAAAACATCTCCATCTTCACGAGCTGGCTGATGCCGATACCCTTCTCGACATCACTGGTACGGTGATTGCGATCGACCATCTCGGCATTGACAGGGTGTTCTCACGTCCCCTCAAGGCAGGTCAGGGATTTATCAAGACGGTCGAGGGAACGATGCCGGCATTTAATTTCGCCACTGCCGAACTCCTGAAAAAGTTTCCCGTGGAATTCCTTCCCGCCCAGGAAGAATTGACGACCCCGACCGGTGCTGCGATCATCAGCTCGCTTGCCACGCCGGCTGAACATCTGTTCATGACGAGTATCACCCGCATCGGGCTCGGAGCCGGGTCAATGAACATCCAGGACTATCCCAACCTCATGCGCATTTTCGTGGGTGAATCCAGCACTACAACACAGGACGAATGTGCGGTCATCGAGACGAATATCGATGATATGAATCCCCAGGATTACGATGCCGTTATCACACATCTGTACGATGCCGGTGCCCTGGAAGTATTCCTCACTCCGACCATCATGAAAAAAACCCGGCCGGCAGTCCTTTTGACCGTACTCTGCTCTCCGGATAAGATCACCCACCTGGCGAGCATACTGTTCAAAGAAACCACCACGCTTGGGGTCAGGACCACACAGACTACACGGCTCATCCTGCCAAGAACGATCAAGAGCATATCGAGTCCCTATGGCAGGATACGGGTGAAAATACATAGAAACAATCCTGCACGGTTTTCCCTTGAATATGAGGATCTCAAGAAACTGGCAAAAAAACACGATGTAGCCATTAACACGCTGCGAAAAGAACTGCATGCCATCGTGAAGACCATGCTGGCCAAAGCATCATCATGAAATCCGCCCAGAAACAGAGACATTCGCAGGTAAACGAATTAGCCCATACATTGTCTAAATATCGCGAGTTAGATGATGCGGCACTCATTAAACTCGTGAAAGCCGGTGAGGTTGAGCCGTTTGATGAGCTGGTCCGCCGCCATCAAATAAAGATACACGATCTATGTTACAAGATGGTGCGAAATTATGATGATGCTCGGGACCTGGCACAGGAGACGTTCATCAAGGCGTACCGAAAAATCAAACAGTTCGATGGACGCTCGAAATTCTCGACCTGGCTCTATCGCGTGGCGGTCAATAATTGTCTTAATTTTATAAAGAAACGGAAACCCACCGAGGAGATCTTTGAGGAAATTCAAAGTTCTGGTAAAGATGATCCTGCTCAGATATACAGAAATAAACGGTTGAAGGAGGTTATTTTGCAGGCAGTCACTAAACTACCAAAGGTACAGAAATCGGTCTTCACTCTGCGTACACTCCAGGATCTCTCATATCAGGAAGTGAGCGATATACTGAAAAAACCTATCAGCACGATCAAGGTGAACCATCATCTCGCGGTCAAGAATCTGCGTAATTACCTGAAAGGAAAGCTATGAATTGTATCGATGTACAGGAAAAAATCATTGATCTGGTCATAGGTACACTGACTGAACATGATAGGGCTCTCCTGCACGAGCATATAAAACAATGCCCGATGTGCAGGGAAGAACTGCATCTGGTCCACAATTGTCTTGAGGTCTGTACGTTAAATGAGCAGGAAACATGCGAATGTCATTTTCAGGAGACCTACTGGGAAGAGTTCGTTTTCTCGGTCCACACCAGTATCGAGCACGAGAAACCAGAGCCAGTATTTCCCTTCCGGATCGTTCTGCCCATCGCTGCTTCGGCTTTACTCATCGCGGCTGCCGGTTACTTTTTCCTGCTGCGCCCGAAACCCGAGCAGACCGTCCAGGATGGAACAGACACCTACTACCAGTACGATCCTTACGATGAGATACATGATCTCTCGCCTGAAGAGACCGAGGAGTTCATCGAACTCATCAATGAGCGGTACGGCCCCTAAGCCCTCGGGTCACCTCTAAGAAAAAAGCAAGAGATTTCTTAACTCCAATTTCAGCGTTAGTACAATAGGTGTTGGGGTCAAACCATCTCGATAAACTCGACACCTACAGTACAACATTCAACATCCGATCTCAAAATGATTTTCCTCACATCATTTTCTCTTGGACGGTTTTGTATCTAAAAAATGTTGAATGTGGAGATTTAATCCCAGATGATTGCTTGACTATGATATCACGGTCATTATAATACGTCATGGATATCAGCTTCATCGGTGCGACCCGGACGGTTACTGGATCCCTGCATCTATTCGAACACGAAAATGGAAAATTCATTGTCGAATGCGGCATGTACCAGGGTCACCGCGAAGAAGCCGAAAGAATAAATCAAACATTTCCATTCAAGCCGAAGGACATTAATGCAGTTGTCCTCAGCCACGCTCATATCGACCATTCGGGTAACTTGCCGAATCTCATGAAGCGGGGGTTCAACGGACCGATCTACTGTACCTCTGCGACCCGGGACATAGCATCACTGCTCTTGCTCGATTCCGCCAAGATACAGGAAAATGATTATGCCTATCTCAATAAAAAGCGCAAAGAAAAGGGTCTCCCGGAAAAGGAACCGCTGTATCGCGTCGAGGATGCCGAAAGAACGCTGAAACAGTTTAGACCGGTCGCATACAAGGAATCCTTTGCGCCCATACCGGGAGTCGAGGTGACGCTCTATGATGCCGGGCACATACTCGGTAGTTCGATCGTACTGATCGAAGTCGATGGAAAAAGAATACTCTTCAGCGGCGACCTCGGCAGAAAAAACATGCCGATCATCAGAGACCCGGTGGTGCTCAAGGATATCGATCACCTCATCATAGAATCGACGTACGGCGGCAGGACCCATAAAGACTTTAAGGGCATGACCGCCGAATTCAGAACACTCATCGAGCGGGGAAAAAAGAAAGAAAGCAAGATTATCATTCCAGCATTTGCGGTCGAGCGTACACAGCTTCTGGTCACCATGCTCAAGGACCTGTATGAAGAGGGTACGCTGAAGAATGTACCCGTCTATGTTGACAGTCCCCTTGCTGCAAGCGTGACCGATGTGTTCAGAAAACATCCGGAATGTTTTGACCGCGAAACGTACAATATTTTTTCGGAAGGGGATCCCTTTGATTTCCCGGGGCTCATATACGTGAGAACGTCAGAAGAATCAAAGAGACTAAATGCCGGAAAAGGTCCCATGATAATCATGTCCGCTTCCGGGATGTGCGAAGGCGGTCGGGTCACCCATCATCTCATTCATTCGATCGAGAATGACGACAACATGATCGTCATGACCGGTTTCCAGGCACGTGGAACTCTGGGCCGTGCACTCCTCGAGCACGCCAAGATCATCCGTATTTTCCATGACGAGTATCGGGTCCGCGCTAAGGTCTTTTTTATGGGAGGTTTATCCGCGCATGCCGATGGTGATGACCTCATAGAATACATACATAACGTGCGCAGTGAGCGACTGCAGCAGGTATATCTCGTCCACGGGGATATCGAAGAAGCAACTGCATTAAGGGACTCCCTGACCCACGACAATGATCTTTCCGTGACAATACCGCAGAGTATGACCACGGTATCTATATAAAGGGGACAGGCTACTTTTTAAAAAGTGAATAGTACTATTCTTTATAACTACATCCAATGGTATGTAACATTTATTTATTGAAATGAAGATCGGGCTTATCGGCTGTGGGAAGGTCGGCACGACACTGTGCTATCTCCTTAAAAGGGATCATCGCATCGTCGGTGTATATGACATAAACAAAATCAATGAGCGCCGGACAAAAAAATTATTGAACATTTCCCGCAATCCCGACCTGGAAACCCTGTGTCGAGAGAGTACGGTACTGTTCATCGCGACCCCTGACGACGAGATCGTCCGCGCTTTCCAGACCATACGTCCCTATCTAACCGGCACCACCTATATTTATCACTTCAGCGGTCTCCTGCCCTCCACCGTGTTCAAGAAAACACGAAGCAGCTACCGGGGTTCGGTCCATCCGTTCGCTTCATTTCCCTTCATCATCATTCCGCCGCAGCGGCGGCAGTACCCTCTGTTCATCGAGGGCGATGAACCTGCCCTGCGGACGGCTGCGGTATTGTTCAGAAGCGTTCGCTTCTCGATCACGCGGATAAGAAGGAACCGCAAAAGGTTGTATCACCTGCTCGGCGTTTTTGCCTCTAACTTTCTCACTGGACTGCTGTACGCGGTACGACGCTTGAGCAGAAAACTCCACGTCAACGAGGAAGTGCTCGATGGTGCCGTGCTCGCCATCATGAGAGAAACACTTGACAATGTGAACCGGTATGGTCTGAACAACTCCTTGAGCGGTCCTCTTCAGCGCGGTGACACAGGAACAGTGAAAGAACACCTGCATGCATTGAAGAACACCCCCGAGCTCCTTTCCCTGTACCGCGTCATGTCGCTCACCATCACTGCATCTGTCAAGAAAGGTAAAGAGCGCCGCGTGCTCGAGAAAATGCTCAAGAAATAGAAGACCCTGCATTAACCTTCATGATACAGGATTCAAAAACGGGTGATAGTATTGACAAAACTGGGCAGGAATATACAATTGCTCATGCATAGCATGCTACGCAATATCATGTATGCCTGCTGTCTTATCGCGATAGCATGCGCTCACAAAGCAGCGCCTCTTTTCAAAGACCGCATGAATCCTAGCCTCACGAACGTGTCATCACTGAACAACCGCCATGTGCTGTGCATTTTTTCCGAACCCATCGATACCCTGAATCTGCAATCCGATTTCTTCACGATCGCAGCAGGACAGGACACGCTCCAGATACTCGCCCTGTACCCGTCACTCTCGTCATCGGAGATCATTGCCGTCACCGAACCACAGACTGACACGGCATATGAATTCTCCGGATACGTCTTCGACCTGAACGAGAACCAGGGATTTTTCAAATCTTCGTTCACCGGGACATCATCTCCGGACACGATCCAGCCCTGGATCGTGCAGTACTCACAGGGTGGAAAGACCGGTCGCTTCCGGCTCTTTTTTTCGGAAATGATGGACACATCCTATTTCACCTTTTTCACCGCGCCAAACTTAACGCTTTCGGTTACATGGGAAAACGTGCGAGCATGTCGTCTGGAACCGGATTCCGCGCTGCATCCTGACACCACGTACTATCTTCTGATCACAGACGGCGTCCGGGACATCTCGGAAAATATTACCAAATCCTTTGTCACGAGTATCACACCCGACACCGCCTACCGACCCCTGTTGCTCGAGGGAACCGTGATGGTCAACGATACCTTCGCAGCATACGGGATCGCAGTCCTGAGAAAACATGTTGCGGTAGGTTTTGCACTGGTCGAGAGTGGAACCTTCACCTTCGAAGTAAGGGATTCAACTCACTATATGGTCGATATACTGACCGGTCCGTACACCGGCAGCGGCACGGTCGCAGTCGGCGATGAGAACGTCATTACGCTCGAGCCGCAAGAAAAGAACCTTGATAACATTATTCATTAGCATCGCCGCCGTCCTTTTGACGATACTCCTGTACAGGAAAAATGCCGGGATGATCCCGCTGCGCGTCGGTGCGGTGGTCCTGCTCCTGTTCCTGATCAGCGGCATGGGCATGACACTGCAGTCGGCACGAGATACTACACCAGTACTGCTGTTCGACCGATCATCGAGCATGGCACGATTCCTTGACCGAACCGAGGAAATTCTTAGGAAGATAGACTTTCCCCATAGTGTGCTCGCGTTCAGCGAAAGCCTCCATCATGAATCACACGCAGATACGAATCTGGGTCAAAATACGAATATCACCCGCGCGCTCCTTCGGGTTGACCATGACCGCCCCTCGGCTATCCTGCTCGTCAGTGATGGCAATCATAATTTCGGTCCTTCCCCCCTCACCGTGACAGACGAAATGGTTACGCCGGTGTACTGTTTCGGTGTTGGCGATGAGGTGCAGACCGATATCGCAATTACGGACATCGTGTATCCCCAGTACTCCTACACAGGTGACACGATAACAGTTGATATTATCACAATGTCGAGGGGTTTCGCATCAGGTACGGGAAGGGTGGAGATCTCCATGGAAAAATCCAAAAGGATTAATGATTTCCCCCTCAGTATGGCGCCGGCAAAACATACCGCATCCTTCTCATTCCTCCTCGGAGAACCGCGGACCTATACGTTCAAGGTTGAGATCGTTCCCAAAGAGAATGAAATCACCTATGATAACAATCGCGCTGTTTTTTCAGTGCGCACCCTCCTCGCAAAATTACATGTTCTGTACTACACCGATCATCTGTCCTTCAACACGAAATTCATCCTGAGATCACTACAGCATGATACCCATATAGACCTTCACGCGTTCACCAGTGAAAAGGACAGGGGTTTCATTGACATTTTCACTGCCCGGTCACGACAACTTCCATCAATCGATGCCATCGATGTCCTGATCCTGGATAATGTGAATTTAGACCATCTACCGTGGGATACACTCGACATCCTGGTCCGGAATGGGCTGGGAGTGGTCTGCACGGGAATACTCGAGGGTCCGACTGCACGGTTCGAAGCAGTACCCATCAGCACGGTCAGCCCGGGCATTAACGGTACGTTTTCTGTCAAGGTCATCCAACCTTTTTCCTGCCTCGCGCCGGGCGACGAAATCGCCCCCTTTACCAGCCTCAACAGGATCATTGCGGCGAAAGAAACAGCAGTAATCATTGCCGAAGCACATTCGGTGCCGCTTATAGCATACCAGCGCCATGGTAGGGGACTCGTTTTTCAGATTGCTGCAGTCGATATCGGAAAATGGCAATTCGTGCAAGCGGGTCTATCGAAAAAAGATATCCTGTCGTGCCTTATCGCCGATGCCGTTCGCTTCGTCTCTGAGCGCGGTGAGAATACCCGTCTGACGATGAATACGCTGACCGGAGAATATCTACTCGGAGAAACGGTCGACGTCACACTGGAAAGCTATGATCGAAATTTTCGAAGGAGCGGTGGTGGTGATTTTTATCTCACGTACGATCAAAACAGGATACCGTTCTACGAGGTGCAAAGCGGTATATACCGCGCATCGTTCACGGCGGATGCGGTCGGCACCCTGCATTTGAAAGCGGCTGGTTCCCTGCATGATGAGACGCTGACCAGTAACGAATTGTCCATCACCATACGCCGCCGACCGATCGAGTATGAAGAAGGTTTGAACCGTGAGCTTCTCGCCGCCCTCGCCGAGGCCACCGGCGGAACTTTCCAGCCACTTTCTGACATAGTCGGTTTCACACCCCCGGTTGCCGCCCACTCAAGCACCCGGCTTCACCTTGATACACCGTTGACCTACGTACTCATCATTTTCCTGCTTGCCGTTGAATGGATACTCCGTAAAAGACGAGGAATCATATGACCCCACAGGACCTCGTTGCCCGCGGTCTCACTCCGGAACTCGCCGTATTCCTCACATCCATGCTCCCGATCGTGGAACTCCGCGCCGCACTGCCTATGGCAATAAACCTTTTTCATATCCCCTGGCCACGAGCATTCATTATCTCATTCATCGGGAATCTTGTGCCCGTACCTTTTATTTTACTGCTCCTCGGTCCTGTGGTTCGACTACTATCCCGTATTCCTTTCATGAAGACGTTTTTCACGTGGCTTTTCGAACGTACGAGAAGAAAAGGAAATACCGTTATTGAAAAATATGAGGAGATCGGTCTTTTATTTTTTGTCGCGATACCGTTACCGGGTACCGGGGCATGGACCGGTGCCCTTATCGCATTCCTTTTTGGTCTGGATTTTCGAAAATCATTTTTGGTTATCACGATCGGCGTCTTCATTGCCGGTGTTATCGTAACCAGTCTCTGTCTGTTGGGATGGCTCGGCGCGATTATTGCCGGTGCCGGATTTTTGCTGCTCGCCGCCTTAGGTTTCTGGAAACTATAAAACCGCCTGCTGCCACTACGGTTGAGAATCCCAGCAGTACCCTCAAGCCCAGGAATGAAACGAGACCGCCGATGAGCGGTCCGATAATACCGGAAAGTCCGAAAATGGAATTGAGGATCCCGGTCGCGGTCGCCTGCTCGGTATTCTCCTCGAGCAGATGTTTCATCGACCCCAGATAAAGATTCGCCCAAGAAAAACCAAGGAGTGCCTGAAGACCGATCAAAAAACCCCAATGCCCGGCAAGGGCATAACCGAAAAAGGTCACCGCCGACGCAATGAGACCGGTGGTGATCAGCCGATCGCTCTTTACATGCCGCAGTACCAGCATGAACGTGACCTGCATGAGTGGATTGATCGCATAGAGAATACCGATCAGGACCGTATCGGCTCCGAGCGTCGAGAGATAGATCGGGAATATTGCCCAAATTGCCGATGCCGCACTGTGGCGTATGAAGTAGGGGACATAAATGTCAGCATTTTTTTTGATAACCTGCCACGGGAAGAACGGAACGGTCAATCGTTTCACCTTTTCGCGTATCTTCAGCGCAAGAATCATCCCGATTACACACATGAGCGCAGAGGTGGTGAAAACCAGTCCCTTCTGTTGAAGAAATCCTGCCAGTATACTTGCAATCATGAAACCGAAAGAGCCGGCCGCAGTAAAGACACCTACTGAAGCGCTGCCGACCAGAGCGGCGAGTGGTCCCGGCACCATGGCGACTCCGATACCCGCACACATGCGTATAATGAAGAGAGATCGAAGATCCCCAATGAAGTTGTGCGCATAGAACACTGCTGCAGAAACCATGAATCCCAGGATCACCATTTTCTTTCTTCCGAGCGTGTCACCCAGCCGGCCGAAAAGGGTGGATGCGATCAGCACCATGCTGTTGTACAACGTGAGTACCAGGGAAATCAAAAAAAGATTGTCCGTGTACTGGTGGGCAATGAGTGGTATGAAAATAAGGGTCAGGGTCCATGACCCCAGGAAGAAAAAATTGAGCAGCGCGGGTATTTACAGACCCCCTAAGGTATCGAGGGGAACATTGTTACGGCACAGGGGACATTCTTGCCGAGTGAAGTTCTGAACGAACTTCCGGTAGACCGAGAAATAGTCGAACGTCATCTTCTTCGCGCTCCGATCGATGAGCACGGCGACACCGGCAACATTCGCACCCGCGCCCTTCACCGCCTCGATGGTCTCTACAAGCGATTTCCCCGTTGTCAATACATCATCAACGATAAGCGCATTTTTTCCAGCAATATCATAACCGCGACGTATTACCCGACGGCCCTCGTGTTCCTCGGCAATTGCCGTGCAGGTGCGCAGCTGACGTGCGACCTCAAATGCAATGACTATACCACCGGTGGTGGGCCCGACTACCCAATCGACTGAGGCATCACGGAAATGATCGGCTATGATCCCGCACATGCGTGTCGTCGCATCGGGATTCTCCAGGATGCGGAATTTCTGGAAATAGTATTCACTGTGAAGCCCCGAGTTCAGCACGAAGTGTCCCTGCAATAGTACTTTTAAATCCTTAAGTACGTGCTCTATGTCCATCTTCCATCTCCTTAATTATCTGCTGTGCAGCATGACGCGGATCGGCTGCTTTGACGATCGGTCTTCCGACCACCAGATAATCAGCACCCTGCTGCACTGCTTGTTTCGGTGTCATGGTCCTGGCCTGATCGTCACCACTGACGGCGATCTCTTTCAAGCGCACGCCCGGGGTTACGATCACAAGATCCTTGCCGCATGCTTCCCGGATAAGACGTATCTCGTGCGGTGATGCGACGACTCCGTCGAGCCCGGCACTGCGCGCCAGGTCTGCAAGAAACACCACCTGTTCGCTCAATGAGCGGGTCGTCTCGCCGTACAAGTCCTTCAGGTATGCCTCGTCAAGACTGGTCAGTATCGTGATGCCGAGCAACTTCGGTGCTGGTGACTTGTTCATTTCTGCATGCATAAGCGTCGCTTTCACCGCATCCTCGAGCATCGTGAAGCCACCGCTCGTATGCAGGGTTATGAAATCTACTCCCAGTTGGGATGCTGCCTCACATGCTCGTGCCACCGTATTGGGTATATCGTGGTATTTGAGATCGAACATCACCCGTACTCCTTCATCCTTAAGCATTTTTATCACATCGATGCCAAAAAACGTGAATGGGATCGCACCGATTTTATAGAAGCTTACAATACCTCGCAACGACGCAACAATTTCCTTTATCTGTCCGAGGTCCCGCAGATCAAGTGATACGATCAACCGGTCCTTCATCTCGCCTCCTTGAGGTCTTTCCCGGATTTGTGTGTGGCCATATATTTTTCCAACTCCTTTACGATCCTTAAGGGCGAATACGGATCCCGCAGGATAGCCGATCCGACCTCCACGGCAGATGCGCCCGCGAGCATGAATTCATAGGCATCCTTGCCGCTCGTTATGCCGCCAATGCCGATGATCGGGACCCCGACTTCCCGCACGCGCTGAACACAATAGAGGGCGAACGGTTTGATCGCAGGGCCGGATAGTCCTCCGCAGATAAGCGGTTGCTTATTATTGACATCATATGCCAGTCCGTAGACCGTATTAATGAGTGAAATACCATCGGCACCTGCATCAACGCATGCTTGTGCAATACGAAGGGGATCACAAAAATTCGCGGTCAACTTGGCGATAAGCGGCAGGGATGTCCGTTTGCGTACTCGCTCCATGACCTGGCCAGCGATCTTCGGATCCTGACCAAATGCCGTACCGCCTTCTCTTACATTGGGGCATGAAATATTTAGTTCAAATCCATCTACTTCATTACCGATGGTTTCGACGATCTCGCCGAATTCCTCGATAGCAAAACCTGCTACATTAACGATAATACGCGTCGGGATTTCTTTTAGCTGCGGGAGGATCTCCTTGCAGAACACCGAAACACCGGGATTCTCGAGCCCGACCCAGTTGATAAGACCGCTCGCGGTTTCATAGATGCGCGGGGGAGGATTTCCCATACGGGGCTTGAGGGTTATCCCCTTGGTAACGATGGCGCCCACCCCCCGGGAAACTCTCTTGTACTTCAATCCATAACCAAATACACCCGAAGCGGTCCAGATCGGATTTTTAAACGTAATATTGAAAAGTTCAAGCATCGAAGTTTATCCCCGATAATTCGAACACAGGACCGTCTTCACAGATCCTCTTGTACTGGCCTCGATAGAGAATAGCACAACCCAGACATAAGCCACAGCCGCAGCCCAGAAAATCCTCGCAGAAGGCGTACACCGGGATCCCGAGATCCATCTTTTGCAGAGAGCGCAGCATGGCACGCGGACCGCACGCATAGGCAACAGAGTACTCACGGGCATCGAGTGTTCGCAGGGCATCAACGGCGGTGGTCTTGTTCCTGCCCTGTTCGGTCACAAAGACTGATTCTGTCGCATGCTTCCTTATTCCCTCTTTGAGAACCAACCCGGCTGCTGTCTTTGCGCCGTAGACGAACGTGAAAGGCGTTTTCCTCTTATATAATCTCTGTGCGAGAAAATACATGGGTGCAACACCGATCCCGCCGGCAATGAGAAGGCTATTCTTTTTCTTCGGTTGTACGCCTGTGCCAAAGGGTCCGATGAGGGTTACTTCATCATCAACGGTTTTACGGCTCAGCAATGCTGTCCCGCGTCCGACCACTTTGATAACAAGAAGGAGTGTGTCCTTCTCGTATGAGGCAATGCTGATGGGTCTGTTGAGGAACGGATCGAGTGTCTCTGCGACACGGACCTGGAAGAACTGACCCGGTTTGGGACTGATACCGGGTAGACGGATCCGCAGCGTAAAGATTTCAGTGTTAAGCCATTTCTTGCCACAGATCCTCACCCGTCGTTTCACTCCGGCTCCATATCTTCAGCATTCTCTGTCAAAATTGCACTGCGGGCATACTCCGAATCAGGGTACCGCACGGACAGTTGCTGACGAAGCCGGTACGCGCTACTATCATCGTTAAAAATCTTCCAGGCGATCCAGAGATGTGCATACAGTGCCTTGGGAGCCCATTCGCTCTGCGGATAGAGCTCGTAGACCTTTTCATATTCCCTGGCAGCCCGCTGGGGTTCGTTGAAATCGATGAAGTATATCTCGGCGAGCAGGAACTGTGCGCGATCAGGGTCATCGGTCTCTTGTGCGAGAATATCGATCCGGCGAAGAACATCAGCCATCTTTTTTGCCTGGATACCATGCTCACTTAAGGGTGCCCTGCTGACCGCGGAATCATAGTATGCGATCGCGAGTGTGACACTATCTTGGGTTCGATAAATTTCTGCAAGATCCCAGAATGCATGGGCGGCTACGTCGGTTATACTGTGCGTGGCAACATCAAGATATGTCTCCTTTGCCGCAACGGTATCACCCACACGTACATTGAGATCAGCAAGGATCTTTTTGAATTCGACATCTACTTCTCCGGACAGGAACGTACGGCATGTCTCGTACTCGCCCATCGCAAGGTATGTTTCTGCGATCTTCAATTTTAGGGTTCGCTGTTCTCCCGGGACCTGTGTCAATCCCAAGAGTTCCATGAATGTCTCATTAGCCTCGGCATACTGTTCCTGGTTGAACTGTGCCTCACCGAGAAGGAACAGCAGCGAGCGCTTCTCCTTTTTGCCAAGGCCCCGTTGGAGCAGTTCACCCGCGATCTCGGTCAGCGAGGCATAATCGCTTTCCTGGTAGTAGACATAGGAAAGACCGATAAGAGCCTTTTGTCGGAATCGCGGATACGTAACCGCCTCGCGAAATGCCACCACTGCTTGCCCCCAGCGCTGCAATTTGTAGTACGCAAGACCTTTGTAGTACAATGCATCATCATAGAATTTGCTTTCTGGATAATTGAAAGAAAGGTAATCGAGTTTTTCAAGGGCACGGAGGTAATCACCGATATAGTAATACGATGCCCCCATCATGAAAAGCGCGTCATCCACGTATCGCGAGCGTGGGTATTTCACGATCACCGACGTTGCCTTTTCGATCGTCTTGTCGAAATTCTGTCCGCCGACCTTGAGCGTATCGTGGGTGACCTGTTTTATACCCTGACGAAAATACGTTTGACAATTGTAGAAAGTATTGAAGTACGCACAGCCTGCGAACAGGGATACTCCTGTAACGACCAAGATCGAATATCGAAAGCCTAAACGATATCTAACCATAATGTTCAAACGGGGAACAAGGGAGCGTAGAGTATTCAGCACGCAGTGTTGAGCAGTCCGTCGATTACCATCATTTCGCTATACCGATTTGAACATTGCGAAATCGTGCAGGAACCGTTCCGTGTCCGACATATGCGGTCTGTCCGGGTTCGCCTTTGCCGCAATTCGGCACGCCGAACAAGGTCCAGGTTTCCTCATTACCGAGGGCATCGCACTTGCTCCAGAACTGCGGTGTGATATCTGCATATGTGGGATTCTTATATACTTCAGTTAATTTACCGTTGTGTATACGACGGGCGAGCTCACAGGCAAACTGAAAATTCAACCGCCGGTCGTCGATCGACCATGATTTGTTCGTCGTCATGAAGACACCGTCTGCAGTATCGGCGATCATATCCTCGAATTTCCAATCACCGGGGATGAGATTGATATTCGTCATTCTTATCAAGGGAATCCTGTTCCACCCATCGGCACGCATGGCGCCACTGGACTGCATCTTCAGTATGGGCGCGGTTTCGCGTGAACTCTGATAGCCAACGAACAATCCATCTTTCACCAGGTAGATCTTCTGAGCAGGCACACCTTCATCATCCCACCCGAAGGAACCAAGCCCACCCGGGGTCGTTGCATCGGCCACGATGTTCACTATCTTTGATCCGTATTTCAGTTTATTCAACGTATCAATGGTCATGAAACTCGTACCCGCATATGATGCTTCTGTACCCAGGACCCGATCGAGTTCCGTAGGATGCCCGCACGATTCATGGACCTGGAGTACCATCTGTTCGGCATCGAGAATGACGGTGGTCGCCCTGTCCGGACAGGTTCTTGCCGTTAAAAGCATTACCGCTTCATCCCGGACCCGCCCGGCATTACCGAGGAGATCCAGCGATTCGATGAATTCGTACCCGGCTTGCCTGGTATTCTGATACGACCGTGATTGCATCTCACCATGGTCCATCGCATACACACGCAGACTGCCGCCCGAAAAGGTTCGTTCCTGCGTAATCATAGAGCCGTCGGTCGATGCAAAAAAGCTTTTCTCCTTATTGAACCGCAAGAATCCGGTGCTAACTTTGATCTTCGGCTCTTTTCTCAACACCCTGTCGCACTCAAGAAGCAGATCGATCTTGGCATCGAGACTCACGGTTTGCGGATCGGTCTCCAGTTCCGTTTCATACGTTCCGCTCTGTGGTTTTACATCAGATAATACGATCCCCGATGATTTGACCCTGGCGGATGCCTGGGCAATGCTTAGTGCATCTTTTGTGATACGGTCAGCCTCATCGTCTTCCATGAGATGAGACGAAGAAAAACCCCACGCAGATTTGTGCAATACCCTGACACCGAAGCCCCGGTTGGTGTTATGCGTAATAGCCTCGATGATGCCGTTCTTTACCATGATGAATTCTGATTCCCGCTCCACGACCCTGACATCACCATAATCGACTCGCTGTACCTTCAGGGTGTCAATAATTCTCTCCATGAATTTTTTCATTCTATCTCCTCATCACATACTATAGCCAAAATTGCGTAAAAATCAACATCGTGATGCGCTCCTTGTATCAGCGTTCTTGATTGTCCGGGCCACGGTCCTTGGGGAACGTAAGTGTGATACATGTCCCCGAGCCACGGGCGCTTTCGATTCGTATACGTCCGCCGTGTGCGTCGACTATCTTTTTCACATACGCGAGACCGAGTCCCATCCCCTGTGCCTTGGTTGTGAAAAAGGGATGCAGTATCTTATCAAGCGACCGCTCGTCGATACCGCCTCCGCTGTCACGGATCGTTAGTATGGTATATTCATCGTCAGCGTTCACATCGATATCGATCGTTCCCCGGTGCGTGATCGCTTCAGCGCTGTTCTTCATAATATTCAAGAGCGCCGTGACCAGCAGGTCGTAGTCACCCATCATATCGCTCACGCCGGGTTTCACCGAAATTCTCACATCAACGCGCGGGGGCAGTGCAGTCCGCTCTACCGCTTCATCGATGAGCCGCTTGATAGTGATAGGAGTCATCATCACCTGCACCGGTCGAGCGTATTCGAGCAACCTGGTGATCAATTCCTCCATTATCTGGCATTCTTTAATGATATCAGCGGCACCCTTTTTGCCCCGTTCTACGAGCCTCGCCATACCGATGATCGCACCGATACTATTCCTGAATTCATGAGCAATGTACGCAGAGAACTCAACAAGCGTCTGCTCACGGGTTCTCAGTTTCTCGTACATCTCGCTGAACGCCTCAGAGACAAAATCCTCTTTTTTCATCTCGACGCCCATCTCATCGGCGAGATTGGTGACATACCGCATCGGTAAAAAGAGATTGCGGATGAGGAAAATGCCAAGGAAGCCGACAAAAATGAGAGATACCGTGATGTACAGTACATACCAGAGGAAGATGCGATCGATCTCGGCGGCAAATGAATCCTCGACCGATGCATATAAATAAAAAGGAGGTATCTCGCTGTAATAAATGAACCTGCCGTCCTGGTGCATGATCTCATCGGGTCCAGGCAATCTTCCGAACTCTTCCTGGAAATCGATCCGCGAGGTCGTTGAAACGAACTCTCGCGGGTGGAGACGAGAATCGTACAGGCGCGTTCCGGTCGTATCCGTAATGATAAAATGCGTCAGGTTGAATGACGTTGTGATATATTTGCACAGTGTGATTACCTGCTCCTGCTCAAAGCCGTTATCGAAGATCTGTGCACATAGGGATGCGATGCTGGTTACCCGGTCACGATCAGAATGTATGAATTGATTTCTGAACTGAATACTCACGTACAGGTTCACCACGGCGAGTGACAGGATCAAACATATAAAAATAATCGAGATAATACTGATATTGCGGGGATATGAACCCTTCACCTGACGACCGTGAGTCTGCCCTTTTTTCTTTCTATCTTATCACCCTGGGTCTCGATCACGTACAGGTACATGCCGCTGACCACCTCATCATTGTTATCATTCTTCAGGTCCCAGAACGCTCTCCGTGCATACCGATCAACCTCAATGGGTTCGCTGTCGAGCATCCTCACCCGCTCGCCGGCGACATTGTATATCGTAACCGTAAAGTACGGATTGGGGTCGACGAGATCGACCGTGTCTGATGGTACATAGGTGATGATCACTTTCTGACCCCATGACGGTAGATTGTTGACCAGGAACGGATTGGGAAAACTGTACACGGTCCCGAGCAGTACCGGCGTCACCCAGAACGACGCGTTCATTATGGAATCTGCCGGACCGATATCATACACCCACACACCAGAGGGATTGCCATCGTAGAGAAAACTTGCCGGTCGCGAGGTATCGCCAAAACCGTACGCACTGTTCTTCCACAGATCTTCGGCACGACCCAGATCATAATAATCGAGGAGAAACGACTCATCGCCATCTGCCTGCATGATGCCCACCAGGGGGTGATCCTCATTGTCATTGTCGGTCCGGGAATCATCGGCATGGAGTATCAACAGCCCATCACCCGGCAGGCTCCGGTCATAGCCGGTGCGGTACCGGTTCTCGACCATAAAATACTCACCGATCCCGGCATAGAGTTCCCAATCCGGTCCGCCCGGGTCCTCGAGCAGACGATAGGCGACTCCAGAATACTCGACACAGGGTATGGTCTGATCATCGAGTCGTGAAACACCAAGGCGCTCCACGGCGATCGGTGATAGCCAACCCAACTGGTATTTTGACCACGCACAGAAATGTACGGGTGATGCACCTAAGAATTCCTGACCATTCGCATTTCCCCATGAACCTGCCGCCATCATCGCGAACATCCCGAGCCCGGATGATGACCGGTCGTAATCATAGAGATCAGGTAAGCCGAGTATATGACCATACTCATGAGCGAATACGCCGACCGTGATGAACCTATCCAGGCTGTCGAACCGCTCTGGTTCCATTGAATAATGGTCGACCACAACGCCGTCCAGGGTCACGTACGGTCCCGGACAACCGGTTCCCGTGTTGCTGAGCTGCCATTGATGTGACCACACCCAGCCTATGTAGCCGGTCTCTTCAGCACCCGGACCGGCATGGACCACGAACAGAGCATCGACCTCGCCGTCATCGTCTTCGTCAAAATAGGCAAAATCTACGAAGGGGTCTGCGAGGCTGCATGCCGCATATACGATACCCTGGACATTTGCTGGGAAGGTTCCGGGATACAACCCAAAGCTGTCTCCAACATAGAACGAATACATATACGGCGCCCTGCCCCACTCGGCCACCTCGCTCTGCCGGCTGATCGTGAACATGCCGCCGGTCACTTCGTTGTAATAATCTCTCATCGAGCGTCCGGATTCACCGTACACGAGTGAATCGAAATTCTCCGATGCATACGTAGATTGATTATCAGTGAAATCTATGAGCAGGACGAGGGCTCTTCTCTCACCGACCGGTTTTTCAAGTCGCGGGTCGCCAGCATTCATCAATTGGGGGTACTGTGGTTCTCGGATCGGCTGCCGTTCAGCCGCAAAGGGGTTGGGCGGCATGGCAAACAGGCATGCAATAAGCAGTACCATACCCACATTATACGGATGAAATAATCCAAGTCAATATCACAAGAACATAAATCGAACTGTGTTCTCTTATGCATCAACAAAAAAATCATACATAATTATTGGCTACTAAACATATATATATATAGGACAAGCACTTGCAGCTCATTGGGTAAATTTTTACCCATTATGGCAATACAACACCACATCAAAATGAGACTTAAGTATATTTACCTAGCCAAATCTCTCGAAAAATCATAGATATCATCACCTTAACTGGCATGTATTTTGCTTATT
>CP070834.1:208081-231005 GCA_020341755.1 Caldifarciminota bacterium
TGTTAGCAGATAACGCATAGTATCCTCCTCTTCATTCGCACTGTAACTTATTATATGGGAATGACGGAATATAACAAGTGGTCTTTCCACGTGAAAAACGGGCAGGACACACATAGTATCCTGCCCGTCCAGGCAAATTTGAAAAAAAGTAGCCTGTCGCCTTTTTAGTCCATTACGTTTTCGATGTCTTTCCAGTATTTCTTAACGAGGTCGATGTTCTGCTGCGGTACTTTGTCAAACACCTTGAATTGCTCTTCCAACCCTTCGAGCATACCCTTCATCATTTCCCTTTGTGCTTCAGGTATGTTAGGATCGTTCATCTCTTCTTTTGCCTTTTCCAATTCCCCTTTCTGTTCAACCATCGCGCTCGCACCGACCGCCATCCATACTTTAGCCATGGAAGCGAAAAATTCTTCCCAGGACGTGCCCGCGGCTTTCAATTTTGCGTCGAGACCGGCAATTTCCACATTCATCTTCCCCATCTGACCCAGTGCACTCATGACATCCGTTGCTTCGCCTTCCGTTTCGAATTTCTTGCCAGCTTTATCTACCTCCTCTTTGACCATGGGGTAGGTCTTGAGGAACTTTTGTATCTCCATTTCACTCAATGGCGCAAAAGCGATCTCTTCCGCGGTCTCAGGTTCTGCCGGCGTGACATCGGCTGCCTCTTCTGGAGCACCACACATACTCAAGCACAGCATACACAGCACAGCAATTGCAAAGAGCCTCTTCATCATACCTCCTTGTTTTGAGCCTATGTACAGTATATTAAACTCTGATACAGAAATTATTCTTTGAATACTTCCACCCGGTTCTTGCCGGTCTGTTTTGCACGGTACAGGGCTTTATCTGCCTTGCCCACGAGGTCAGCAAGCGTTTCGGCATCGGTTGGATAAGCAGCAACGCCTATGGAGATAGTCATTCTCTGCCTCCCGTGTCCTCGAATGGATAGCCGTTCTTTCTCGACTGCCTGCCGCACACGTTCTGAAACACGTGCCGCCGCACTGTTGTATGTTTCCGGGAAAATGATAGCAAATTCTTCTCCACCGTACCGCGCGACAAAATCCGTATCGCGGATATTTTTCTGCAATGTTCGTACAATATGTACGAGCATTTTGTCACCAGCAAGATGACCGTGGCGGTCATTGAATTTCTTGAAATTATCAAGATCGACCATAGCAAGACTGAGAGGTCGCGAATATCCCCGCGCTTTCTTCAACTCGGTCTCGAGCATGAGGTCGAAATGACGTCGGTTGGCTGTCCTGGTCAGGGCATCGGTCAATGACAGTGCTTTTGTTTCATCAAAGAGACGGGCGTTCTCGATCGCGATCGCTGACTGCGAGGCGAACACCGAGAACATACGCAGTTCTCTTTCTGAAAAACCGTCGATCTCATCGCTTTCGATATCGAGCACGCCGATAACCTCGCCGCGTATTTTCAGGGGCAGCGCAGCCTCAGAACGTACCGATTTCTTACCTTCAACATAATATGGTATAAGCTTGACATTTGGGGCATAGAATATCTTACCGCGAGCAGCGACTTTTCCGCATATGCCCTCCTCCCCTATTTTCAACCTGAGGTTCTTCTGTATCCTGGGATCATACCCATACGCAGCCCGCATGTAGAGTTCATTCTTCGTTTTGTCGATAAGGAATATCGCAATGTTCGAATAGCCAAACGTATCCCTGATAGAGGTAAGTATTTTATCGAGCACATCATCGAGTTCACGCGTCGATATGAGCGACTTAGCAATATCGAATGACACGGAAAATTCTTTTGCATTCTCCATTGCTTCTTCATACAGCCTTGCATTATACAAGGCGACTCCGAGACGGTCGGCGATCAATTCAAGTATGCGGACCGAATTCTCATCAAAGGCGTTCGATTCGTTGCTTTCAATATTCAAAACGCCGATCGTCTTCTGAGTTATTTTCAGGGGGATTGCCACCTCTGATTGTGATAATGACTTCTTACTGTACCTGCGGTAGAGCTTGCTCTTATTGACATCATTCACGAGCATTATTTTTCCTGTCTTGGCGACCCTGCCAATTACACCCCTGCTTATCGGGATCAGGCGTTTGCCGCGTACCGCTTCACCATACGCTCTTGAGCGTTTCTTCAACACCAGTTCTCCATTTTGCCTTATGTAGACGGCAACGTTAAAGTGCGGGAAATGCTGTCTGATAGACTTCGTAACGTTCTCACATATTTTATCGCCATCAAGGCTTTTCGTTAACCGATCGGCGATAAGGTTGAGCATAGCAAGTTCTTTTTTCGTTCTCATTTCTTCTTCTATGAGACGCGTATTTGCAATGACGACTGCAGCACGTGCGGCGATTCGCATAAGCAGCTTTTCGTCTTCCACTGAATATGCGTTATTCCTGTGATAATCCTGGACGGTCATCACACCCTCGACATTGCCCTTGTTTATCATCGGCACACCCAACCAGCTTTTCGCGCTCTTACCTACAGGTCTGATGCCTTTCTTTTTGCATACTGCTCTAACGTGTTTATTTATCAACAGCGGTTTTTTCGATTTTATGATATGCTCGGTCAGCCCCTTTGAGAACTTCCTCGATGCCATTTGCCGTTCTTTGCCTTCTATGGTATAGATCACAAAATGTATGGTATTCTCTCTACGGTTATATAATGCCATATAAAAATTCCCAGTATCGAACGCCTTGGATATGGCTTTGAAGATCTTCCTGGTTACTTTATTGAGGTCATATGTGGAGCCAAGGATGTTGTCTATGCGCTCGCATAACCGCGCTTTTATTGTATCACTCATCCGTCTCACTACAAAAATATAACCGAATAGCGAAAAATGTCAATAATAATGGTACCGGTTGCATTGACAAATCCTCAGAAATCGATATAATAATGCATGTTCGAGAGTTTCAGGGTAGAGACCAAACAAAGGACCGGACTGGTCGACATCACTGATGATATTGTAGCGTGTATCAGAACGTCAAAGGTCAAACATGGGCTCGCATGCGTATATTGCCCGCACACTACAGCGGCGATAACGATCAATGAAAATTGCGACCCCTCGGTACAGACCGATATTACTAATATATTGAGTAAACTCATCCCTCAAAATGCGGGATATGCCCACAGCGAAGGCAATGCCGATGCCCATGCCAAAGCAGCAGTTATCGGTTCTTCAAGAATGCTCTTTATTGAAGACGGTAAGCCTGTTCTTGGTAGGTGGCAGGGCGTATTCCTGTGCGAATTCGATGGTCCCCGCACACGCGAAGTGCGGGTCAAGATCTGTAAAGAATAACTTCACAAAGGATCACTCAGATGTCCGAGATAATGAAAGTAATGAGGTACGTGTCCCTCAAAAAACATCTTTGTGTAGCCAGTCAATAAAAGAAAAGAGGAGGCATTATGCATAAAAAATTATTTATACCAGGCCCAACCGAGGTGCGGCAGGATATACTCGAAGCCCAAAGCAAACCTCTTATCGGGCACAGGATGAAGGCAATGACCGAGCTCTATACCGGGTTGATCTCAAAGACCCAGGAGATACTCGCCACACAAAATTTCACGTTCATCCTCACTGCATCAGGGACAGCGATTATGGAAGGAGCCATACGCAATTGCGTGACGAAGGATGTACTGTGCTGCGTGTGCGGTGCGTTCAGTGAACGGTGGTATAAGATCGCCAAAGCCTGCGACAAAAACGCCGACGCGATCACCGTTGACTGGGGCAAAGCGATCAAACCGGAGATGGTCGAGGAGAAACTAAAGGAGAAAAAGTACGAGGCAGTTACCATCGTGCAGAACGAAACATCGACCGGCGTCAGAAACCCGGTGGAAGATATCGCCAAGGTTCTGAAAAAATATCCGGATGTTCTCTTGCTCGTCGATACCGTAAGTTCTCTGATGGGTGATCACATCAAGATAAATGACTGGGGAATCGACGTCTGCCTGGCATCATCGCAGAAAGCACTCGCGCTGCCGCCCGGTCTTGCCGTTGGTGTGGTGAGTGAAAAAGCGCTCAAGAAATCAGAAATTGTGGCCGGACGGGGTCACTACTGCAATTTCATTGATATCAAGGAATACTTCGAGAAAAAAGGACAGACTCCCTCTACTCCGGCAATAACCCTTATGTACGCTATGGACAAACAGTTCGATAAGATAAAGGCAGAGACTATGGAAAATAGGTACCAGCGGCACAAAGATATGGCACAGTATATCCAGGATTGGGCAAATAAACACTTCAAGATGTTCCCGGAAAAGGGTTATGAATCAGTGACGGTTTCGTGTATCGATAACACGAAAAAGATCAACGTTGCGGATCTCAACACAGAACTCGGTACTCGTGGGTTTGCCATTTCGAACGGTTACGGAAAGATGAAGGAACAGACATTCCGTATAGCCCATATGGGCGATCTGACGCTCGAAGAGATCAAGGAACTCGTCAGCAACATCGAAGAAATACTGAAACTATAAATCGAAGATAGTGAGGAGGAATTTATGAAAGTCTTGGTTTCAGATCCCATCGCTAAAGAAGGGATTGAAATTCTGAAGAAAGCAGGATTGGAAGTGGTCGAGAAACCGGGTCTCAGCCCGCAGGAACTCGCCAAAGAAATAGTCCCATTCCATGGCATCATCGTTCGGAGTGCGACCAAGGTCACCAAAGAGGTCATTGAAGCTGCCGAGAACCTCAAAGTCATCGGCAGAGCAGGAATCGGCCTCGATAATGTCGACCGCGAGACAGCGAAACAGAAGAACATAAAGGTCGTGAATACTCCCACCGCCACATCGATCTCGGTCGCAGAACTCGCTCTCGGCATGATGTTCGCGGCAGCCCGCCGGATACCGCAGGCGACCGTGTCGACCCGTGCCGGGAAATGGGAGAAAAAGCAATTCAAGGGTTTTGAACTCTACGGAAAAACGCTCGGTATCATCGGGATAGGACGTATCGGCACAGAGCTAGCAAAACGGGCTCAGGTTCTGGGGATGAAAATCATCGCCTACGATCCGAACGTATCGTCACACGACCAGGCGCAGATGGTTGATCTAAACACCCTCTTGAAAGAATCCAACTATATCTCGCTCCATATACCGAAGACCCCTGAAACGACTCATATCCTCGACAAAGACGCGTTCGGTAAAATGAAGGACGGTGTGGTCATCATCAATTGCGCGCGCGGCGGTGTCGTCGATGAACAGGCGCTGTACGATGCAATCACGTCGGGCAAGGTCAGGATCGCCGGGGTCGATGTATATGAATCAGAACCCGCAAAAGAGAACAAATTGTTCGAACTCGACCAGGTCATCGTTACGCCCCATATCGGCGCCCAGACCGCCGAAGGTCAGCAACGCGCCGGAATTCAGATCGCAGAACTCGTGCGCGACGCACTTAAATAATCGTAAAGGAGAAAAATCATGCCAGAATTGAAACCGTTTCAAGGAATCCGGTATAATCCTGAGCAGATCGAAGACCTCACCGATGTCATCTGCCAACCCTATGATCAGATATCCAATAAAATGGAACGAGCGTACAAGAACAAAAGTCCGTATAACTTCGTTCGTCTGGTGCTGACCAAATACGCAGAGGGACATGACCGCCAGCGGGAATACCGAGATGCTAAAAAATCCCTGGACCAGTGGACAAAAGACGGAATCTTCATTCAGGACAGTGCGCCATCAATCTACCCGTACTGGCAGGAATTCACCCTTAACGACAAAACCTATGTGCGCAAAGGATTCGTGTGTCTGGTCCGGCTCGAAGAACTGGGCAAGGGAAACATCCTTCCGCACGAAAAGACCCTTTCCAAACCAAAGGCAGACCGACTCAACCTGCTCCGCATCACCCACCGCGACCTGGAACCCGTATTCTTACTGTACACGGATGCCGAGAACCGCGTCAACGGACTGATCCAGAAGAAATGCAAGGATAAACCTCTGGCAGAGGTCGAAGACGAGCTGAAGGTTACACATAAACTTTGGTGCATCGATGATGCGAAAACTGTAGAAAACGTAATTAAAACATTGAAGGGTTCTATCTTCGTTATTGCAGATGGTCATCACCGCTATGAGACCGCATATAACTATTCGACGGAAATGAAAACCGAGGGAGACCATCCGGCTAATTTTAAAATGATCACTCTTGTCAATATCGAGGATCCGGGTCTGGTCATCCTGCCGACGCATCGTCTGGTGAAAGACGTGCCCGATTTTTCTCTGGTTCCGTTCCTGGAAAAAACAGAGAAGTATTTCGAGATAACAAAAACCGACCGCGAGCATATTACCGAACACCTGGCGAAAGAAAAGTCGCATGCATTCGGATTCCTGAGCGCACAAACAGCCTATATCCTGAAACTGAAGGATAAAAAAGCAATGAAGAAAAAACTTGGCGATAGAAGCGCAGCCTACCAGGACCTCGACGTCGCCATACTCCATACCCTGCTGATAGAGGACGTACTCGGTATTACATCGGAAACGCTGGAAGATCATGTACGGTACGAACGAGTGGTTCGGACCGCAATGAGACGGATCGATTCGGGAGAATTCCAGTTCTGTTTCGTCATGAACCCAACACGACCCGAACAGGTCAAGGAGATAGCAGAGAATAAGGAACGTATGCCCCAGAAATCGACCGACTTTTTCCCGAAATTGATTTCCGGGCTCGTGCATTACGACGTCTCCGGCTAATACTACTACACAAAACACTTGCGGGCGGTGAACCTGTGTATCCGGTTCACCGCCCGTTTTTCGCATATCTGCAAAATACTGCAGATTAGGTCCATAATTAATATAATATTAACTCTATAGCACCATCATTACACTATACCCTTGACAATACCAGATTTAAGTGTATTATTATTAATATTCCTGCGACGGAGAAAGGAGGTGAGTATACAACAAGCAATACTATACACGAGTGTGGTAATATGCGATACCACATCCTATACACAAACAGCAAGAAAGGAGAGATAATGAAAAAAGTAACAATGATCTTATTAATGGCTATTATTCCACTCATGGCAGTGGAACAGGATAATGCCGTGATCACGGTTCCCACGGGCTGGACAATCGAGAAAGCCGCATATGAAACTCAGTGGAATAATTATGCGGCGTCTGAGCGAGATGTCGCGCTTGCCGAACTGGAAGCACGAATGACCGCAATCATGCCGCAGCTGCCGGAGAACGTCTATTCGGCTGAGGACGGGGAGTATGTCGGCTACCGCATCGGGCTGGAGCAAGCTCATGAAAAATACCAGACAGTACAGACCGCCTGGAACTATGCTGAATTTGCCGCACTCCTTGATAATGCAGAGACCTTTGTGTGGTATACAGAAAGGGAAAAAACACTGCAGAAGAACGATCATCAAGAAGTACAGTTATTCATTGACGCAGAAGAACCGATGAACCGGGAAACCATGCTGCAGGGTGACGGTTGGTATAATCAGGATGTGGATGGTGCATTCACCGACCACATCACGCCGGCGATCTGTTCTTACAATAATTACATGTTCCTCGGAGCCATAGGCAGTGTCTCTGGCTACGGCGATACGGTATTTCTGTGGCGTTCTACAGATTACGGTCAGTCATGGAGTGATTTCAGTCACTACGGCAGCAACACAGCAGACCGTCTTGCGTTCGACGTGGCGATCGATCCGGGTAATGAGAACCTGTATCAGACATACATGTTCACATCTGACGTGATCGACGGTGCATGCTGGGTCAGGGTCTTTGAAGATCTGAACAGCACAACAAGCTCCATACACGCCATCGTAAACACCTCGGACATCTGCACGCAGCCCCATCTGAGCGTTGAACATGAATATACCGATCACCGGCTCTGTGCCATGTATTATAATCAGACCACTGATCAGGTCGTGATCGCCCAGTCCACAGACTTTGGTTCGACGTGGAGCACGACACACACCACGTCATGGACAACTACAGCGTTCCCCCAACCAAAAGGCTGTCAGGGCGCGACCGGAACGTATGACCGTTTCTATTTTGTCGCCAAGAAAAATGCCAATACCTTTACGGTATTTGAAAGTACGAGCGGTATGAGCGGTTCCTGGACCGAAACCGACTATGTCCATGCCCAGACACTCGATGATTTTGATATCTCAGCAGCTCACAATCCGGATCAGCAGAGCGCTGCCGTTGCATTCAGTTATGAATGGAGTGCCACTGATTTTAATATCCGGGTACTCTTCAGAATGACACAGGGCGGTAGCTGGATATCCCAGCTCGTGGATGGTTACGGTGCAATGTCATTGACGCCCACGATCACGGTCGACCGCGAATGGGCTGCAAATTCAACTGATCCGGATTATTACCATCTGGCATTTTATGAGGACGGCGACTTAGATGAATTCTATATTCCAACAGCCATGCGATGTCTGAACGACTCCCTGCAACTGGAAGGGTGGCTCAGCACTGATCCCAATTATTTTGAGATGATCGGGGCAACGGTGCTGGACACCATGATAACCAGTTTGGACAATGGCCAAGTAGGAGCCTTCTATCAGATCGATGCGACCACGGTCTGGAATACCACGCATAATCAGTGGTTCCCGGCGATCGCCTGGATGTATGAATGGACATCATCGCCGTATGACCGCGATCCGTATGTAACCATACCGGATGAGGATTATGTGGGCGTTGCCGAGATGGATGACATTACGGCGGTAAGTAATTTCGTTACCCTGTCGCCGAATCCAGCAGCAAATGCTGCCAGCCTGTCATACCGGTTGGCCATCGACAGTCCGGTCGAGATCTCGCTGTTCGACGCGACGGGCCGGCTCGTTAAGACCCTCATAAATGAGATTCAGAACGCCGGCGAACACAGGCTTGCTCTGGATAATGTCGGGCTCGCTGCTGGTATCTATTTCGTGCGCGTCTCGACCGATCAGGGGACAGAAACCGAAACGATGACGATCATCAGATAATCACGAACTGCGATTACTTTAATTGTAGACGGGGATGCCTTGCGCATCCCCGTTTTGTCTTTCTGGTTTTTTTCGTTCCTCTAGTTTTTTTGGTTTATTTAGTCTATTTAGTTGGTAATACATGTTGTATCATTTCTACTATTCATTCCGTTTCTCCGATACTCCATACACCGATACGCCGATACTAAAATGACTCAGCGTCCCGCTTCCTATGTTTTATATGTGTGTCCGCCTCAGGCGGAAGGAGTACTTCGGAGAACCTCAGCACACGTACCATGAAGAGGGGTTACCTTGTTTACCAACAAATATTTCGTTCGTTTTGGCCTTTCGAACGTCTATAACATTCGTATGTCATCGTGAACGTACGTGAAGCGATCTCGTATTAAGATTGCTTCGCCCCTCGACAGGCTCGGGACTCGTAATGACAAGGAGGAATGTATATGCTTATCTGGTTTGTTTTTTGTTTTTGGTTTCTTACGAAAGACGTTGCCGTATGACGAAACGGGCAGCGTTACCCAACAACGTTCAACAGTTCTTGTATGATATCATCCGATTTCACGCCTTCTGCCTCGGCGGCAAAATTGGTGATGATGCGGTGCCGGAGCACAGAATGCGCCACGTATTTTACATCTTCAAAAGTAGGTGCATATTGACCGCTCAATGCTGCCCGGGCTTTGGCGCCAAGAATAAGGTACTGGGACGCCCTTGGTCCTGCCCCCCATGCCACGAATCTGCGTATAGATTCGGGTGAATCCGCGTTTGGCCTGGTCATTGCCACCAATTTGATCACACCCTCGATGACATCGTCGGAAACCGGCATGCGCCTGATGAGTTTTTGTAGCCCGATCAGGTCCTTGCTTCCGATCACCCTGCGAAGTTTTGCTTCATATGCTGAGGTCGTCGTCTTCACGATCTCGACCTCCTCACTCTTTGAGGGATAATCAATGAGGATCGTGAACATGAAGCGGTCAAGCTGGGCTTCAGGCAAGGGATATGTCCCCTCCTGTTCGATCGGATTCTGCGTTGCCAGCACAAAGAACGGCAATGGCAACTCATACGTTGAGCCGGCATACGTGACCTGGTACTCCTGCATCGCCTGCAAGAGCGCTGACTGGGTTTTGGGCGGCGCCCGGTTTATCTCATCTGCCAGGATCACATGAGCGAAGACCGGTCCTTTTATAAAACGAAAATTCCTCTTACCGGTCGTGAGGTCTTCTTCAATGACATCGGTACCGGTAATATCCGACGGCATGAGATCGGGGGTAAATTGAATGCGGTTGAACGACAGGTCGAGTATCTGGGACAGGGTATTCACCAGCATTGTCTTGGCAAGACCCGGTACGCCAATGATCAGTGAGTGTCCACTGCAAAATAGACTTATCAGAACCTGGTCAATAACCGCCCCCTGACCGATTATGACCTTGGCAAGTTCCTTGCATATTGCCTTATACGTGGTGTTGAGCTCTTGTAATGCTGAAATATCAGTTTTATGCATTGAACGAATTCTTATCATTTTGTGGATAACTCATAAGATATTCCATTAAAAAACCCGAGAAAGTCTTTATTTTCAATGGTTTTATCTTTATCCACAACTTTTCCTGTTTTATCCACATTTTTTTAACAGGTTTTCCCACTGTTTGAGCCCTGGTAGAGCTCTTTTCGACGGGCTTCGAGTATATTTTCTTCCACACCCAGGAATTCAGCTGCACAACATATCCTGACATCAGGTTTCACTGTTTCCAGAGGCGTGATATGATCTCGCCATGTCATATCCCTGAGCAGGTGATGATCAATGATAAGCGTTTTTACCGGGGTCTGAGCGATAATCTTCTTGAGGTTTTCCACGGCAAGCGTGATATCATGCTTTTTGTAATGCGATCCGATCAGATACGTTGCCGGACCGTCGACGATCACTGAATCAGGAGCAGATCCTATGATGAAATCCACCGCATCATCATTCAACGGTCCCTGAACGTCCGATGTGTAGATGAATTTCTCTTCCTCCTCGATCAATACCTCCACCACATAGCCCATCTGGGACGACGAACCATGGAAAACCGGCGGCGAGAATTCAATGCGCGTGGAACCAAAGGTGAATGCTTTGCCATCGGCGATCGTGATGTTCTTGGCACATTGTTCAGTCATCCTCAAGAATTGCGCGGCACGCTCCTGTTGACTGAAATTGATTGATTCCCTGGGGTGTTTCAGAAAAATATCCTTGTTGCGGTATATCGCTTCCTCATCAGGGTTGTGATGATCGAAATGATAATGCGTAATGACGACAATATCCGATACATCCACCCAGTGTTTCACTTTTTCCCACAATTCGCGATGACGGTCGAGTTCGATCCGGTGAGGCGGCAGGGAATACCGGTCAGGACTCAATGCTATGCCAGGATCGATGAACACCCGTACATCCTTTGTTTCGATATACGTAGCCATGCTCCTGACGCCAATACTATCAAACGCGACGGGTAGAATTTTCATATTTCTTTATTTTGTTTATGCGGCGCAGATGTCTTCCGCCCTCAAAAGGCGTACTCAAAAATGTCTTGATCACCTGTTGCGCTCTCTCTTTTGACCGAATGAAACCAGCCGGGATAACCAGCACGTTCGCATTATTATGAGCGCGTGCATAGACAGCGATCCGTTTTGTGGTGCAAACGGCTGCCCTGATACCCCGAACCTTGTTCGCCGCCATAACCATCCCCTGCCCTGTATAGCACAGCAGTATTCCATACTTCAATCTTCCCGCAGCAACATCCTTTGCGAGTTCGAGAGCGATGTCAGGGTAATCCACTGATTCTGCAGAATGAGCGCCGTAGTCCTTAACGTGATATTTTCCTTCAAGATATTTCTTTATTGCTGACTTGAGTTTAATACCCCTGTGATCTGCGCCAATACCGATCTTCATGGCGCAGGGGGTATGGTACGCAGGACGGTACGTTTCTTATTATGGTTCATCTATTGACCATGTGCTTCATCGTGCCGTGACTTTTTCCTTGGCATCAACAGGCACTCTCGTGAGCCAGCCATATCGGTCTTCTGCCCTTCCTTCGATGATATCGAAGAATGCTTTTTGCAGACGCTTGGTGATCGGTCCGGCTCTACCCGGGCCGATAGTGATTTTGTCGATCGATCTGATCGGGGTAACCTCAGCAGCAGACCCGGTAAAGAAGACTTCATCGGCAATGTACAGATACTCACGGGCGAGCATTTCTTCGATGATCTCGATGCCAAGATCGCGGGCGATGGTCATCACCGTGTGGCGGGTGATGCCCGGCAGGATGCTGGCATGGAGCGGTGGTGTGTGGATAACACCATTTTTCACGGCAAAAATATTCTCACCCGATCCTTCACTCACGTAGCCGGTCGTGTCAAGCGCTATCCCCTCGATATAGCCGTTCACGATGGCTTCCATCTTGATGAGCTGTGAATTCATATAGTTGGCGCAGCACTTCGCCATGGCAGGAAACGTGTTGGGAGCCATTCTGTTCCAGGACGAAAACATGACATCGACTCCCTGTTCCAGCGCTTCTTGCCCGAGATACTTACCCCACTTGAGCGTGGCAATGCTGACTTTTACCGGGCAATTAAATGGATTAACGCCCAGTTCGCCGAATCCCCGGTACGCCAGCGGTCGAATGTATGCTGCTTCCAAACCGTTCTTTCTGATTAATTCAATCGCGACATTGTTGAGTTCATCCTGACTGTATGGAATCTCCATTCGGTAGATCTTAGCCGAGTTGAACAGACGTTGGGTATGATCCTGTAATCTGAATATTACCGGACCGTTCGGATTCTTGTAACAACGCAGTCCCTCAAACACGCCGGAACCGTAGTGGATCACATGAGAAAGTATATGAATGGTTGCATCTTCCCAATCGACAAACTTTCCATCCATCCAAATGTACTTTGTTTTTGCCATTCCCATATGAAACCTCCTTCACTATACTATAATTAAATTTACGTCCAAGTCAAGTGCACAGGTGCGTTTATTGACAAGTATACTATTTTATTTATAATGTTGCAGTATGAAAAAACGGGATGTCTTACAACTCAAGAAAAATCTGCTCAAGAACGGAACGCGTTTCATCGATCTGAAATACACATCTCTCACCGGGAACATGCATCACATCACCGTACCGATCGAACGATATGACAAAGTCATCAATGAAGGAGTCGGCGCCGACGGATCGAGTCTTCCGGGATACAAGGCAGTTGAAAAAGGCGACATGCTTCTTTTACCCGATCTCGATACCCTGATGTTCGATCCTTTCTTTGAAAAAAAGACGGCTACGTTTCTGTGCAGTATCTACTCTCCCGATACACTAAAACCGTTCGAACGGGATACACGGTATGTTGCACACCGGGCAGTCAGCTACCTTCAGCAGGAACTTAAAACAAACGCATTCTTCCAGCCGGAACTGGAATTCTATATCTTCGAGGATGCCGATTTCGGAGAAGGACCTGGGTCGGGTCATTACCGGCTGACAACCGAAGACCAGCACCATGAATCAGTATCCTACCCTATCATGCGTAAACGCGGATATCATGTCGGACCGCCAGCCGACAAATATTTTAACCTGAGAAACAGTCTCGTGGAAGCACTGGCAGCGTTCGGCATCGGTACGAAATACCATCACCACGAAGTCGGGTCAAAAGGACAAATGGAGATCGAACTCCTCTTCGAGCCGCTGGTGAAGAGTGCCGATAATATTTTCTTAGCGAAGTATATCATCAAGTGCGAATGCCAGCATCACGGTAAATACATTACTTTTATGCCCAAACCCTTGCTCGATGAACCGGGCAGTGGACTGCACGTGCACCAGTACCTCGGAACAAAGAAAAAATCACTCTTTTATAGCCCGACCCATGATAACTATCTCAGCCCGTTCTGTCTTTATTACATCGCCGGAATCCTGCATCACTCGCGTGCCCTCTGTGCCTTCACGAGTCCGAGTACGAATTCGTACAAACGCTTGATACCAGGGTTCGAAGCACCAACATACACGGACTTTGCGGTCGGCAGCCGTAAAACCGCGATCCGGTTACCTAAATACCTGAAAAATAAAAAAATGATGGAGATCGAATACCGCATACCGGATGCGACCTCGAATCCGTACCTGGCAATGGCGGCGATACTGCTGGCAGGCATCGATGGCATTAAAAACAAGTACAAGGTAAACCGGAAAGAAAAACTGCCGACCAACGTCTACGAAGCGATCAATGCCCTCAGGAAAGACCATGCGTTCCTCAAGCAGGGCAATGTATTTTCACAGGATCTCATTGATTCGTGGATCGAGGTGAAGACCAAGCAATTCGAGGAAATACATCTGAGACCGCATCCTCATGAATTCACGCTCTATTTCGGCATGTAGATGGCCTGTGTCTTTACCCACGAGCACCTGCGTATATGTCTGAGAAAATAAATATCGCTGTTGTAGGCGGTGGTGTCCACGCCCAGATCGCGCACATCCCGGTATTCACAAAACATCCGCAGTGTAACGTAGTGGCGCTGTGTGATCCTGACGTACGCAAACTCGATCACCTTTCCCAAAAATACAATATTCCTGTTCGGTGTCAGGATTATCAGGAAATACTCGATACTCCCGAGATCGATGCTGTGATCATCGCTACGCCCAACTATCTTCATGCACCCATGGCGATCGCCGCCATGAAATACGGAAAGCATGTCCTGTGCGAAAGCCCCATGGCAGTGACCCATCAGGAAACGCTGGAAATGGTCGACGCCGCACGAGCTTCCGGGAAGAAACTCGCGCTGGCAATGAATAACCGCCTTCGTCCGGATGTACAGACACTGCACGCATTCATACGGGGAGCCGAACTCGGGCAGATTTACTATATAAAAAGCGGCTGGCTGATCGGTTCGCGTGAATGGAAACTCAGTCCCTGGCGTCTGGAGCAACTGAAGAGTGGCGGGGGCGTATTCCTGGGATACGGAACCACCGTGCTGGATATTGCCCTGTTCTTGCTCAAAAACAAGAGACCATCGCAGATTTTTGCTTCCACACACAGAAAAGAACCTGAGGCCCAGGTTGAAGATACCGGGCTGTGTATTATTAATTTCACCGATGATACCGTGCTGACCGTGGAGGTCAGCTGGTCGCTCCTCTTTGAAGAAGATTTCCTGTACTGCAATGCGTTCGGCAGGAAAGGCGCCGCACTGCTCAATCCCTTACGCATACAAAAAGAACTCCATAATGACCTCTTCAATGTGACGCCGACGATCGTCAACAAGAACGTATACAAAGCATCCTACGAACAGCAGGCAATACATTTCGTTGAATATCTCACGAAGGACAGAACTCCGCCGATAACCAGCGATGACGGCGTCATGATAGCCCGTATTGCAGATGCTTTTTATGAGTCAGCAGAGAAGAAACAACTCGTTAAGATAGAATAACCTGTGATATACTTAAAATATTTTTTTTCAACTAATCGCATACGTCTTGCGCTGGCAACCGTATCAGCCGTCCTGTGCTCCTTGAGCTTCCATCCCATCGGGTGTTATTTTCTGGCATGGATCGGGCTGGTACCACTCCTCTTTGCGATTGAAAACATGAAGCCCGCAGACGGTTTCAGGACAGGCATCGTGTTCGGTTTTGTTTTCTCCCTCTGCTCACTTTTCTGGCTCGTCTTTTTGCAGATAGATATCAATATTAAAATACTGATGTTATTCGGTCTTATCTTGATGTTTTTATATTTCGGAGTATGGTACGGCACGGCTGTACTGTTTACCCGCATGACATCCGTGTGGCTGCTGCCATTTGCCTTCGCGGGACTTGATTTCCTTCGCAGCCTGGGCGAATTGGGATTCCCCTGGTTGTGTTTCGGTTATTCGCAAGCACGATATCCCGCTATCATGCAGCAGGCATCAATCTACGGTGTTTTCGGCGTGACGTTCTGGCTCGTGCTCGTGAATGTCCTCGTCTACAAAACTTTAAAGGCGAAAAGTTTAAAATATGCGGCACTTCTCATTGTCGTGTTCGGACTCCCCCTCTTGTATGGCGGGCTCCGTATACGACCGGCAACAGGGACACCCGTTCTCGTCGGAGTTGTCCAGCCGAACATCGATCCCAACTTGAAGTTCACCAAAGCGATGCGCGATGAGACGTTCGTTCGCCTCTTGAACATCTCCGAGCAATGCCACAATATTGGCGTGACCACGTTCGGCAACCCACCGGATATCGTGTTCTGGCCAGAAACCGCTACACCGGTATTTTTGCATATGCCCGGGAAACATCAGGACCAGGTCAGGCAGCTTGCTGACCGGTTGCACATGGCGGTATTCACGGGAACACCGCTGTATGATCCGCGGACACGTGATATTTATAACGGTGCCGTGCTTGTTGAACCACAGATCGGCATAACCCAGCACTACCGTAAAATCCATCTTGTTCCCTTTGGTGAACACATACCGTTCGATCAACATGTTCCCTTGTTCAAAAAGATCGATGTCGGCGGCGGGGACTATGCACCAGGAAGTAAGTACACGGTCTTTCAGTACAAGGAAGCATCTTTCGGCTGTCTCATATGTTTTGAATCGATCTTCACCGACATCTCCCGCACCATGGTCCGCCAGGGCGCCCGCTTTCTGGTCAACATCACGAACGACGGGTGGTTCGGGACCATCTCCGGCCCCCAACAGCACAATGACATGGCAATCGTACGGGCGGTTGAGAACGGTGTACCACTCGTGCGCAGTGCTAACACCGGGATCTCAATGATCGTCGACAGGTACGGAAGGATACAACATGAACGAGGGTTGTTCCAGGAAGATCATATTGTTGACCATATCAACATCACGGCTGAACGGACATTGTACACAACATTCGGCGATATCCTGCCCGTCATCTGTCTTTTTATCATAGGTGTCAGTACCACTGCAGCAATAGTCAAAAAAAGAAAAACTCTGCTGCATCATTGACAGCATCCGGCATACCAGTATAATTTATTGATAATAGTATCAGCTATTTATCGCGGAAATATTGTATAAAGCGAAGAAGCTGAGAGGCAAGAGTATATTATGAAATAAAAAAGGAGGAGCCGTGGTATGCACCTTCATGTTGTTCTTGTTCGCGTATAGCACAGTCACCAAAACATTCACTATTGATGCGGGTGACCTCACAATGACACCGGCTGGAGCATATACCAGAGTGCACCTGAACGGTTATGCCATATCATGTGAGGAAGGTGCACCGGAAATGCCGGTCATGCCGTACATATTCGCCTTGCCATATGGTGCCCGGGTCAGGAATGTATTTGCCACACCCCTCGCAGCAGTCCAGCTGGAGGGTAACCCTGTGCTCACGTTCGTGCGCAAGCCGGTCATACTTTCCCAATCCGCGATCGTTCACGACGAACAACCGAACCAGTTGATATACGGTAGCACCGAACCATACCCCAGGTCTATCGTCGAGGTAAAGGGTATCGGGACATATGACAATCACACGATATGCGAAATCAGCCTCTGCCCCTTACAGTATGTACCAAAATTCAAGAAGTTGACCTTATTCACATCGGTCCGGGTAACGATAGAGTATGAAGGTGGTATAAAAAAACCTGCACGCTCGGCCGAGCTCGCAGAGATCGTTGCTAATCCGCATGATATCACGACCACGAACCTCATATACAGGAACGATATGTTCGAGTATCTGATCGTGACCGAGGAGCCAATGGATACCGTATTCCTCAGACTCGCAGAGTGGAAAACGAAAAAAGGCGTACGGACGGCTTTGCGTACGGTCGATTGGATAACGGCGAATTACTCGGGTGAAGATGATGCTGCCAGCATTAGAAATTACTTAAAAACCCTGCCCGACTCGGGGGTCGGCTATGTATTGTTAGCCGGTGATGCGGACATCATTCCCTGCCGGTTCGCCTACGCCATGACGTGCAGCGCAGGGTTGTATCCCGGGCGCGAGGATACACTGCCGACCGATCTCTACTTCGCCGATCTGCAGGGGACATGGAATTATGACAACGATAATTGCTATGGTGAGATCGAGGACAGCGTGGACCTGTATCCGGACATCAGTATCGGACGGGCTCCTGTCAACACGATCACGGAAGCTCAGAAATTCGTCGAAAAAATATTGGAATACGAACAGAATCCTGAAGCAGACTATCTGGACAATACGCTTTTAACTGCCGATGTCTTATGGAACAACCCGTATACCGATCAAAGTATTCATAAAAACACGATAGAACAGGATTGTTTTCCACCGTGGTTCGACGTGACGAAATTGTACGACAGTCAAGGAAACCTGCACCGCAGCACTGTCTTGAATGCCCTCAGACAAGGGCAAACACTCTTTAACCACGACGGACACGGATGGATCGACTACATGAGCGCGGGCAGCGGTTTTCTGAGTAACATCGACTTCGATACGCTTACCAACGCACCCCGCCATGGTGTATGTATCTCGATCGGTTGCTGGACTGCGGCATTTGATTTCGATGCGATCGGAGAATCGTTCGTGAACAGTCCGCAGGGCGGCGGCGTTGCATTCATCGGGAACACGAGTTATGGATGGGGATCACCGGGCAATCCGGGATACGGTTACTCTGACATCTTTGACAGCCGTTTCTTTTACGAACTGCTGGTCCATGACCACCATCATCTCGGCCCAGCGCTGGATCACTGCAAGATATTCTATATACCGTTTTCACGAGAGGAAAATGTGTACCGCTGGCATCAGTACCAGCTCAATCTCCTGGGCGATCCGGAAATGTCCGTATGGACCAATGTTCCTCAGCCACTTACTGTTTCATATCCCCCCTGTATACCGATCGGTAATAGTAGTATCCTTGTATCGGTAGCCGATAGTGAGGCGGGGTTACCCGTCCCCCATGCCCTCGTATGTTTGATGAAAGGTACCGAATCGTACGCATCTGGTTACACAGATATGAACGGGACCATTTTCCTCGATGCTGCGCCTGCCACTACGGGTGGCTGTGATCTGACGGTCACCGCTCATAATTACGAACCATTCATGGCGACCGTACCGACCGTGACTGGACCATATGTGGATTTTCTTGGCTGGGATCTCAATGACTCACTCGGCAACCACGATGGTATAGCAAATCCCCAAGAAGAAATACTGCTCGATATATACCTGAAAAATACTGGTAACGAAATATCCGATAATATCACGCTCACCCTGCGATCAGGGGATCCTCAGGTGACGATCACCGACAGCACAGAATCCATTACTTCGCTGGGCGCCGGTGATTCGGTCTGCATACACGATGCGTTCAAACTGAGCATTGGCAGTGTCACCAACGGTACTCATATATCATTCGATCTTGATATAACTGACGACGCACATACCCTGGTCTACAGTCCCGTGTTCCTTGTCGGAACGCCGGTCCTTGACATCGATGAATTGATCGTTGCTGAATTGCCCACAATGCCGTGCGATACTGAATCGGTATATGTCCATGTGGAGAATCACGGATGTGGATATGCCCATACTCCCCTGCTCACGCTCGATTGTACGAGTCCGTATATCGCACTCATACAGGACAGCGTGGAGGGCAGCACTATCCCTCCGGAAACCACCGGCATCATCGGACCGCTGATAGTCGCGATCGATGCAGCATGTCCGATTGGTATTACCATACCGTTCGATATCACCCTGACATCGGAAGCATATGTATTTTCCAACCAGCTACATCTATTAACGGGCGAGACCGGATTCTTCGATGATATGGAATCGGGCAGTACTCTGTGGACGACCGGTGGGACCAACAATCTCTGGCATCTTTCTGAGCGTCAGAGTTACTCACCAACCCATTCCTGGTACTGCGGTAACGAAGGCAGCGGGTTCTACGTGAACAACATGAATTGTTACATACAGACCATACCCTTTATGGTGCATGAAAACTCCCTGCTTCGTTTCTACCGATGGTTCCATGTTCCCCTCTACGGCACAGACGGTATTTATGTCATCATCATGGGTGATGGGATCGCCGACACACTCGATTTCATCGGTACCGGCGGTGCACTCGACGGACGAGGCATACACAGCGACTGGTTCGCCCAATCATATTCCCTGGCAGAATATCCCGCCGGTGAATCACTGCGCGTGCGTATCGCGTTCATCAGTGACGGAGATGATGATGTTGGCGAAGGATTCTACATTGACGACGTACGGATCGAGTATGTCACGTGGTTACACGAATATGACAGCGGGCTCATCGCGACACAAACACTTCACATGGTGCCTAACCCGTTCCACGAGGTAGTGTATATCTCATGCCAGCCATCATCAGAGTCGAGTATGACCCTGACCATTTACGATGCTGCGGGGCGCTGCGTGAAACAGTATGATAAAATCGTGGCTGACCAGAACAGACCTTTTTCAGTAACCTGGGACGGTAGGGACGATAGGCACCGTCCTGTTTCTGCCGGTGTGTATTTTGTAAAACTCGAAACAGAAGATGGCACGCTGACGTCGAAAATCGTTAAACTGAGATAGGCTGTTTTTGATCGATCGCTTTGATGCGGCTGGATAGCACGCCGGAGGTATACTCCTAACGCTACAGTAGATTGAGGATCGTTTCTACTTCATGCTGTGTATTATAAAAATGTGGTGAGAAACGCAGGCACCCGCTGCGCAAGGATATGACGATGCTGTTGTCAACGAAGCGTTCATACAGTGCAGCGGCTCGCTCGCGGGGTTTCATGGTGATGATGCCCGACTGATCCCCGCGTGCAGGCGTTACGATCTCGAAACCCAGGCTCTCGAATCCCTCGCGCAAGGATGCTTTCAGCGTACAGATGTGTTCATATACATGACCAATGTCAAATGCTTGCAGCATGCGTATGTTTTCGGCAAGGGCGCTGATGCCGATGACATTGCGCGTGCCCTGCTCGAACATTCGGGCATCGTCGAATAGCGCGGGCCGCGTCTGGCAGTCCAGGAAATCCTTCCAGCGGGCACCAAGCCAACCCGCATGTACCCGGTTCAATTTCGGGAACGTTCTTTTGTTGACATACAGGAATCCTGCTCCGCTCGGACCAAAAAGCCACTTTGCAGCACCGCTGGAAAGAAAATCGACATCAGCCGTTCGGGCAGAGAACGGCACGGCACCGACCGCCTGTATGCCATCGACCACGAGATAGACACCGTATTCCTTAAGGATCCCGGATAACCGTTCGAGATCCACCATCTCCCCGGACAGATATTGCACCCAATCCAGGACCACGGCTTTTACTCCCGATCCCAGGTACGGTTTCACACGTTCGACCGGATCGCTGTCTGCAAACCGAACATATAGTTTCTCAACCTGCGGGAGATTATGATCGACGATATAGCGGACTGCCGGGAAGACCTCATCCATGACGAGTATTTTATCACCGTTAGCAAACGGTATGTTCATGAGCGCGATATAGATGCCCTGTGATGTATTGTGGGTAAAAACGATCTCCTCTGGCGTTGCGTCAATAAAGTCGGCTACCGTGTGACGGCATTCATCAATGCGTTCGAAATACGCTTCGGTCTTGAATTCTGCTTGAGCCGTATATACTCCGAGACACTCTTCAATAGCCCTGCGCGCCGGGATCGATAAAGGTCCTGTGCCGGCATGATTGAAATAGATAGATCGCTCGGTAATGGGGAATAACTTCCGCGGTGTCAGTCCGTGATATGTCTTACGTATCATCATACGTCGTACTCATTTCACACCGAACCGTCGTATGTTGAAGCAAACACCCGGGAAGGGATCTCGTTCAGGAACGGCGAAACACTCGTATGCATAATGCCGCCCCGCAGCGTATCGCGCTGCTCGGCGCGCGTAAGATAGAGATGTTTCCGTGCCCGGGTGATACCGACGTAGAGCAAGCGCCGTTCTTCTTCGTATTGAAAGACCTCCTCCTGTGATTTGTAATGCGGTATCAAGCCATCCTCGATCCCGGTGATGAAAACGGTGTCGAATTCAAGACCCTTGGCATTATGCAGTGTCATAAGACTGACATGCTCACTGTCAGGATCCCAGTCGTCGACATCACTGCGCAGCGACACATCAGCCAGGTAGTCTTCGAGCGTTGCCTCGGGTCGCTCGCGCGAATAATCCTTTATGGAGATCAGAAGTTCCTCGACGTTCTTGCGTCTGATATAATCTTTGTTCGATCTGTCCTGCTCAAAACTTTCCAGATATCCGGTATCCATTACGACCCGCATACAGAGATCGTACAGACTCAGCGAACTGCGCATATCGCGGAAATCGTTCATCATATGGGCGAATTCGGCAATCCGCGACCTGGTCGACCGGTTGATGGCCGGTATATCCTGTATGTAATGAAGCGCCCTGAACAGTGATATGCCATTTTCCTGCGCATAGCCTGCGATCTTTTCGATGGTTTTGTACCCGATTTTGCGCGACGGGATGTTGATAATGCGGCGCAGGCTCACCGAATCGTCCGGGTTCTCCAGTACCCGCAGGTATGCGAGTACATTCTTGATCTCTGCCCGCTGATAAAACTTCAACGAACCTATAACCTCGTACGGTATTTCAAAACGGACAAAGCATTCTTCGAAAACGCGGGACTGGTAGTTAATCCGGTAGAATACTGCCATGTCCTTCAGATTATCGCCGTGGAGCCGCGCTTCGATGATCTTGCGGGCGACATACGCTGCTTCGGTGTAGGCATCTGCTCCTGAGAAAAAATGTATTTTTTCTCCGTCTTCGTTCTCGCACCAGAGAACCTTTTCCTTTCGGTACTCGTTGTTCTGGACGACGCTGGACGCAGCCGCGAGTATCGTCTTGGTTGACCGGTAGTTCTGCTCCAGCTTGATGACCGCCGTGTCGGGGAAGTCTTTTTCAAAATCCAGGATATTGCGGAGTTCGGCACCCCGCCATGAATAGATGGATTGATCGTCATCTCCAACGACGCACAAATTGCGGTACTTGGCAGCCAGCAGTTTCGTGAAGACATACTGCGCCTTGTTCGTATCCTGGTACTCATCGACCAT
>CP070834.1:231105-253101 GCA_020341755.1 Caldifarciminota bacterium
CCATAATCATCAAACAATGCGATACCTTTGATATCACCCAGGTACTCGATTCGACGATGCACACCACCGAATGCCCGCAGTGCTTTTCTCATTTTCGCAGGGCTAATGCCCAGCTCGTAACCCACCGCAATCGCTGCCAGGGTATTGTTCACGTTATGTTTGCCCAGAACATGTATCATGAACCGACCGACACTCTTATCTTGATAACGCACATTGAATGTGCAGGTGTGTTTGTGACGCTTGATTTCTTCTGCCCTGATTTCAGCACCTTCATGGAAACCATACGTGATCGTCCTGCGGTGTATCCTGTCCCGGATCTGCATAGCGCCGACGGAATCGGCACAGAGAAACGTGCATCCCCAAAAAGGAACATGATTAGCAAAATACGCAAAGTGTTCTTTTATTTCATCGATGTCTTTATAATGATCGAGATGTTCTGCCTCAATATTGGTTATGACTGCGTACGCTGGATATAATCGCAGAAAGCTCTTATCTGATTCATCGGCTTCGCACACCAGATATTTCCCCTTCCCATAGGTCGCCTGGCTCTTACCCTTCACGATACCACCCACCACAACCGTCGGTGATAGTCCTCCTTTGTCAAGCACTTCTCCGACCAGCGAGGTCGTCGTGGTTTTTCCATGTGTTCCGGATATGCAGATTGCGATTTTCAACCGGGACAGTTCGGCAAGCAACTCGCCCCGATGTATTACCGGCAATCCCAGCCTGCGCGCCTCCATGAGTTCAGGGTTATCGGGTTTAATAGCGGTGCTGTAGACCACCACGTCTGCTCCCCGGATATGATCTGCCTGATGTCCGTAGCAGATCCTGGCGCCCCGTTTTTTTAGCGTTCTCGTGATCTCCGACCGCTGCATATCAGAGCCAGAGACCTTAAATCCAAGGTTGTGCATGACGATCGCAAGACCGCTCATGCCGATACCGCCGATACCGACGAAGTGAATATGCTCAGTCTTCCCGAACATCACGTGACCTCCGCTGTGATGACGTCTGCGATCCTTTTCTCGGCATCGTTCACTACCCGTATCCTTTGTCGCTTTCGAGCACTGAGTTTTCTGATCGCTTCGGCCAGACGCGATGCGGTTATGTCTTCTTGCCTCATGACCATACCACCGCCCTGTGACACGAAATACTGTGCGTTAAACCACTGATGATCATCGACCGCATACGGGTACGGAATGAATACCGCCGGTACATTCGATGATACTATTTCATATCCGGTAAGGGCCCCCGACCGGGATATTACCACGTCTGCCCTTTTCAGCTCTAACCATGGCGCGTGAGAAAATGGGATGACCCGGGTCCTTTTGGTCTTCCTCTTCATAACCCATTCATAATCCCGGTGCCCACTGATGATGACCAGCATGTATTGTGCAGGCAGTATATGCTGGAGTTCGAGCGCAAGTTCATTTAGGCGCTGAGCACCGCCCGAGCCGCCGAAGAAGAGTATCGTCTTTTTATGCGAACGTCGGATACGTACACTGCGGTGTGACGTGAACTCATGCCGCAGCGGTATACCGGTAACGATGGTCATTCCGCCAACGACCTTTATCGGTGGCATACCCAGAAACACCATTTTCGCCCGAGGAGCCAAGAATCGTGTTGCGCGACCGGGAGCGCGGTTCGGTTCAAAAAGATAGAAATCGCATCTCCGGAGTACACAAACCGCGACCAGGGGCAACGCTCCGAATCCGCCGAAGGCTATCGCAGTGGTCCGCTTCACAATGCCATAGAGACGGTATGCAGCACGCACGTATGAAATCAATGCGATTAATTTCTGCATCATAGAAGTACCATAGAATCCTTGAGCCGGGATACTGAGGGTTTCCAGGCCATACCGGTGCGCAGCAGATTCTTCCGGAAATCCGTGGCGTACAAGAAAGAGTACGTTTTTGCCCCGCCCGACAAGCTCGCGGGCTATCACGATCGCCGGGAAATAATGTCCGCCGGTACCGATGCCGGATATGATGAACAATCTGCTCGTGGAACCGTTGTTGACCCGTTTTCTTCCGGTATTCACAATAACCTCGTACGTGATGCCTGCAGGATGATACCCGAGGCAAAGAGATTTGCTGCAAGTGACCAGCCGCCGAATGAGATGAAGGGAAGTGGAACTCCGGTCGGTGGCAGGAGTCCAAGACTTACACCCACGTGGACCAGGAATATCGAAAAGATTGAAGCTGTCAAACCAAGTACGAGTAACCGCGTGAATTCGTCTTCGACTGCACCGGCGATAGCGAGACCCCGCAAGTAAACCTGCCAGTAAAGTACGAATACGACGATGCTTCCCAGGAAACCGAATTCCTCGGCAACGTGTGCGAAAATGAAATCGTTATGTATCCTGGGCAAAAAGAGAAATTTCTGGAGACCGGCTCCGGGACCCTTGCCGAACAACCCTCCTGAACCGATTGCGATGAGCGATTGCTGGACCTGGTATGCCGGATGGGTGATAAAACTCGTGACCCGGTGCCGGGCATGAGGAAAGAGAACGACGAACAGTATCAAAAGACCACTACTGACCAGTATCGTGGGCAGGAGTAATCTTACCTTGGCACTTCCGTAAATGAGCATGCAAATGACAACCACGAAACATATCATCGCCATCGATATCGATGGTTGAACAGCAACAAGTAAAATCAGAAAGAAACATATGAACAGCGTCATGAGCATACCTTTACCGGTGCTTGCAGTCTGAGGATGTCGTTCAAAAAAATTCGCAAGAAAAAAGACGAGCCATATCCGTACGAATTCCGATACCTGCAGTCCTATCGATGCGATCGCGAGAGACCTTCTGGCACCGAACTGCGTCTGACCGATGATAAGTGTCATAATGAGTACAATGGTGAGCAGTATGAATAATGGGAATACGAATTTCCTGATGACTTCGATCGGAAGTAAAAATCCAATTACCAAGAATATGCTGGCAACGCCGAGGCGTTTGAGATGTCCGAGCAGATAGTATGTCGAATCCTCGCCCCTGCTCATAGCCCGGTAATAAGACGAGGAGTAGACAAAAACCGCGCCGAGGATCACGAGGCAGAGTATGCAAAATGCCAGTGTCCGGTCAATCCTGCTTCGCCGCATTCCTGAATGCCTCCCCTCTTTCGAGGAAATCTGAAAAATAATCAAATGATGCGTAGCCGGGATTGAGCATTATCGTATCACCCGCATCAGCGAATTTACGTGCCTTGCTCACTGCATCCTCCATATTCTCGGCGATAGCGAACATCGTATAACTCTTTATATTGAAAAAACGGACAATATAATCCGCGTTGCTGCCAAAAATGACGCATGCCTTGGCATGTTCGACTATCTTCTCGAGATACCGATCACCAACATCACCTTTCATCCGGCCGCCCGCGATCACAACCTTGTTTCCCGTGATCGCTTCCAGCGAAGCAATGGCCGCATTTTCGTTCGTACACATCGAATTGTTGATATACCGTATGCCGTGAAAGGTTCCGATCTCCTCGAGACGGTGAGGAAGTGGATTAAAACTGTCAATGCCTTTTTCGATCATCTTGTTCTCGACATCGAGTATCTTTGCCACCGCGATCGCGGCAAGCATATTCATCATATTATGCCGTCCCTCGAGCCGGCTCGTGCCCAGGGGTGCGATCTTTTCATCTCTATAATGATAATTGTTATTCGCCCAGGCTCCGCCCTTCTCGTCCTGGCCGAAAAAAAACACCCGTGCCTTTGTTGCGTCGGCTAAGGCACGCACCCCGGCATCCTCTCCATTGAGTACAGCGTAATCATCGGCATTCTGGTTCATGAAGAGACGTGCCTTTGCATGGCGGTACTCGTTGTAATCTCTGTGCCAGTTCATATGATCGGTCGCGATGTTCGTCAAGACAGCAATGTGGGGTCGGAAAGTATCTATGCGCATCAGTTGGAAGGAAGAAACTTCGAGTACGTACTGCTCATACGGTTTATGCATCAGTGCCGTGGAAAATGGTTGCCCCGGTGCGATATTCCCTCCCAGGAACGTAGCAAAACCTGCAGTTCGTAAAATGGTGCTGATGATCGCAACGGTCGTGCTCTTTCCGTTCGTTCCGCTCACCGCGATGACTGGTGGATTTTTCAGTTCACGAAAGGTGAACTCGACCTCGTCTATGATCGGTATATTCGCATCTGCCAGACGGTGGATCACGGGTTTGTCAATAGGGAAACCCGGCGAGGTAACAACCAGATCGTAGGCGGTGTCGGTGTATTCACGAACCTGACCCGTATCGACAATATCCCGGGCACGGTTCGAAAGTCTATCCGGGTGATCCTCATAGAGATACACATCATCGCCCCGTTCTGTCAGGTATTCAGCGACGGCGATATTTGCTCGACCGAGTCCCAGTAAAAGTACTTTCATGCTCATTATCTAATTTTTAACGTCGACAGTGCGATCATCAGGAAGATGATCCCGATGATCCAGAAGCGAACTACTATCTTCGGTTCTCTGAGTCCGGTCATCTCGAAATGATGATGCAGCGGTGCCATCTTGAACAGTCGTTTCCCCCCGGTGCGGCGGAAATAGATGATCTGCAAGAGCACTGAAAGGCTCTCGACAACGAATACCCCGCCGACGACGATAAGAAGCAATTCCTGTTTGATAAGTATCGCCGATGTGCCGATTATTGCACCGAGGCTGAGAGCACCCGTATCGCCCATGAACACCTGGGCAGGGTGTGCGTTGAACCATAAGAACCCGAGACTGGCACCGAGGATGGCAGCGCAAAAAACCGTGACCTCACCCGCATTTTTAAGGAATATAATATCCAGGTATTCGCTGATCACCGCGTGACCGGCAGCATAGGCAAGTGCCCCGTAGGCAAGAGCAGCAATGGCAATGAGCCCTATTGCCAATCCGTCGAGTCCATCGGTCAGATTGACCCCGTTCGATGACCCGACCACCACGACCGCAACGAAAACAGGATAAATAACTCCCAGGGTAATGACATAGTTACTCACGAATATGATATTCGTCTTGCTCGCATACCCTGCCGGCCCAAAAAAATAGAGATACAATCCGAGTCCCAGACCATACGCGGCCTGGAATAGAAGCTTGGTCTTGATGGACAGACCCCGTGGTTTGTGTTTATAGATCTTCACATAATCATCGTATGCTCCCAAACACCCGAACCATACGGTCGCGGTGATCAGGATGATAATGTTGGGGTTGGTGAGGTCACAATAAAGAAGAGCCGCCAGGAGGATACACAGCAGTACGAAAATACCCCCCATCGATGGCGTACCTTCCTTTGTGCGATGGCTATCCGGAACTTCCTCTCTGATTCGCTGACCTATCGATTTTTTCTTCAAGAAAGAGATGAACCGTGGTCCGAACACCAGCACCAGGATGATGGCCGTCACCACAGCATATGCACTTCTGAACGTGATATAACCGAATAGCCTGAAGGGACCAAAGACATCTCTCAGCGGATAGAGTAATAAATATAGCATTTAGAGCTCCTTTAATATATCCTGGACAATGGTCTCGAAACGAAGTCCTCGTGATGCTTTGACGAGTATCACCTCGTCGCCGGTCAAATACAGCATGAGATGTTTCACGATTCTGCTTTTCTCCGCGAAATGTTGACCGCCGTACAGCCGCGCGAACCGACCGCTCGTGTACAGCAGATCACATCGACCCCGTGCGTACCTGCCGATCTCTTGGTGTAGAACCGACGATTGTTCACCCAGTTCGAGCATGTCCCCGAGCACACACACTCTTCTGCGATCCAGGGATGATATGAAATCAAGAGCCGCTTTCATTGAAAGTGGATTCGCATTGTAGGTATCGTCGATCACAATGACCCGTCCCCTGTGTATCGGCTCCATCCTGCCCTGCTCGGACGCGATCGTTCCGATAGTGGCTGCGATATCATCGGCAAAATCTTCACCGATCGAACGTCCCATCTCACGTATGAAACAGAGCGCAGCAAGACAGTTGTAGACATTCCCTCTGCCCAGAAGCGGAGTGTAATATCTCGTGCCGCCGTACGAGAAATACGAACCGTTTTCAGTTATATCGATGTCATCGATCATCGCACTGCCAAACCTGTGCACATGTCGTGCACCAACCTCACCAACCCCCTCACCGACCAGCGCAAACCCATCTGCAGGGATTGCAGTTACCAACGAAATCTTTTCCTTCCGTACTCCCTCGATCGAACCGAGACCGGCTAGATGTCCCGGTCCTATGTTCGTGATCAGACCGAAATTTGGTTGTGCGATCTCGCACAGCCTCTCGATCTCGCCTGGACTACTCGTCCCGATCTCGACAACGAGGAACACTTCCTCGCCACTGAGCTCAAATATGGTCAAGGGCAAACCGATCAACGAATTGTAATTCTTCTTTGAAAACAGCGTCCGATACCGTCTGCTCAATGTTCTGCCAATGATGTTCTTCACGGTTGTCTTACCGTTCGTCCCGGTAATCGCGATTGTCCTGGGGCTGAACAGACGTCGATATCGCCGACCGAGTTCCCCGAGTGCATACAGAGTGTCGTCGACTACAATATCTTTTTCTGGTCGTGCGGTTTTTTCTACCACGAGGGCACAGGCGCCGTTCGTCAGAGCCTCGGCTGCATACGCATGTCCGTCGGTATGTTCGCCCTTCAGGGCGAAGAAGACATCACCGGGGTGGGTCTGTTTGCTATGAATGCTCACGCCCCGCACAAGTTCCAGACCGCGCACGTGCGTCGTGCTACCCACCATTCTGGCAATATCCTGTATCATGAATTCTCGAAACATGTTCGTATGGCCTCGGTATCATCAAACGTGACGATGCGGTCACCTATGATCTGATAATTCTCGTGCCCCTTACCAGCAACCAGTACGACGTCATCGGGACGTTTCTGTCGGATTGCGTATGCTATCGCCTTTCTGCGGTCCGGTATTACCGTGAATTTCTCTCGGTCCGTGCTGCCGAGGATATCTTCGATGATCCGTTCCGGCGCCTCGCTTCTCGGATTATCGTTTGTAATGACCGCGATATCACTCAGTCGTGATGCGATCGTACCCATGATTGGTCGTTTTCCCTTATCCCGATCGCCCCCGCATCCAAAGACAACGAAGAGTCGACCCTTTGTATAGCTCCTGAGGGAACGCAGGGCATGTTCCAGTGCCGATGGAGTATGGGCATAATCGACGAATATATTATCGACAACGCGTTCCATTCTCCCTGGAATCTTTTTTAAAAGCAGTATTCCTTTTCTAATGCTCTCGACATCAATATCGAGAGCAACTCCAGCGGCGAAGGCGGCGGCAATATTATACGCATTGTATGTTCCGACGAGTTCGCTCTGCATGCGATACCTATTTCCCTGATACTCAATATCGACGGCAATACCGTCCATCGTATCGCAGAGCACAGTTGCCTGCACGTCCGCAGGTTCGTTCATACCGAAGGATATACAGCCCGGCAGGGAACGCTCTCGTATATCTTGACTGACCGCGTCATCGACGTTGTACACCGCTATACCATCGTGCATGAGCAGGTCGAAAAGATGGAGTTTCGCTCGCTTGTACTCATCCATAGTACCGTGAAAATCGAGATGGTCCTGTGATATATTGGTGAACACGGCAGTACGGAACCGCAGTTCGTCCACGCGCTTCAGGCTCAGAGCATGGGACGAGACTTCCATGACGACCGCCCGTGCACCCTTTTCATACCATGCTTCCATCATTTTGAAAACATCGAGGCTCTCGGGCGTGGTCCTGACCGCATTAATACGCTCGTCCCCGATCATGTAGTAAATGGTGCCTATCATACCGGGTTTCTGACCGGCTTCGCCCAGGATATTGTGGATCATGAAAGCGGTCGTTGTTTTACCGTTCGTACCAGTAATACCGACCGTATCCAGTTCCTGCACACCACTGTAGAAACGCCGACCCACCACGCCCATAATGCTGCGGGTATCACGGACGACGATCTGCGGTGCATGGCTATCTATGCAGCGCTGTGTCAACAGTGCGACCGCCCCTTTCTGCAGGGCTTCTGCGATGAAATCATGACCATCGAACCGCTCGCCGGTCAGGGCAATGTACAGGGTTCCGGGAGTCACTCTGCGTGAATCGAACTCCATGTTCAGAACCTCGACATCCTGCATGTTATGGTATTCTCCATCGATCTCTGTCATCAGTTTATTTAACCGCATATTGTCGTGAATTTATCTGATAAATGCTCTGTGCAATATCTCTGAATACCGGCGCTGCAATCGTACTCGCCCACATACCTCGCTGCGGTTCGTCGAACAGTATCGCGATAAGGTACTCAGGCTCATCAGCTGGGAAAAATCCGATAAAGGTGGTGATGATGGATCTGTTCGAATAGGTGCCGTTCACCACCTTCTGCGCAGTCCCCGTCTTGCCAGCCACCAACACACCGTCGATGCCTGCTTCGATGCCGCTGCCCTCTTCCACGACACCGCACAGCACATCGGTCACCCGGTCAGCGGTCTCTTTTTCGATAACCCGACGGACTCTGAGTGGTTTCATGTTGTACACGGTTCTATTTTTCTCCTTGATCTCTTTGATAATATTCGGCTTCATGAGTATTCCGTCATTCGCCACTGCTTGGTATGCGAATGCCAGCTGGAGAAGATTGACTGTTAATCCTTGTCCGAATACCATCGTGGCGAATTCGATATCATTGATATCCTCGGCACGCGGGATTCTTCCCCGGACTTCACCCGGCATATCTACTCCGGTCAATTGTCCAAGACCAAAATCTCGTATCAGGAGGCAAAACTCGTCACGGTCGAACGACTTCGCCACCTTGACCATAGCGACATTGCTCGAATGGGCGATCGCCTGTTTGAAGGTCACTTTCCCGTAATCCCGATAGTCATGGATGACATGACCGCGCACCTTGAATTTTCCCCCTTCTGTATCGATAACATCGTTTTCTGTGAAGCCGTCGAGCAGTGCGTATGTCAGCGTTAAGAGTTTGAACGTAGAACCGGGCTCGAATTCGTCGCATACTACATGGTTTCTTCCGTCACCGTTCTGACCGACATTCACAAGTGCGAGGATATCGCCGGTTTTCGGTTCGATAATCACACCCGCCGCATGGTGAGCATTCTCGCGTATCAAGCTCTCCTTGAGATGCGCATGCAGAAGTGACTGAAACTGAAGATCGATGGTGAGATACACGTCACGACCCGGATGAGGATCTTTTTCTGGATAATTATGATAAGGAAAAATATCGCCGGTTGGATCCCGCTGGTAGGTGGCAAAGCCGGTCTCGCCGCTCAGGATATCGTCAAACTGAGCCTCGAGTCCCTCGATCCCTATATTGTCACTGCCGCACATTCCTACGAGAGCCGTGAATATCTCCGCCATATTGTATTTTCTTTTCAAATCGTGCGTATATCCGATCGAGGGATCATCAATGCCCAAATATTCATCCCGCCGACCAACATCGATCTTACGGTCCAGCCAGAAGAACTGCCCCTGCTTAATGAGTTTTTTCAGTTCTGTTTTCGAACGACCGGACACTTGCGCGAGTTGCTGCATCAGTTTCTGCTGGTCCCGTGCATACTGAGGGGTACAGAAAACCGAGAAGCATGGTTGTGATGTCGCGAGAGGAAGACCGTTACGGTCATAGATATTACCGCGTGCGCCGACAAGCACGAACGTTTTTTCGTGTTGACTGCGTGCCCGTGATTGAAAGATATCATGTTTGATACACTGTATGTAAAAAAGGTAGGCAAAAAACCCAAATGATATGAAGAAAAGGAATATGTTGAAAACGCGACTCCTTCTCATGGTACTACTCCGAGCACCTCATCCTCATCGGGATACACAAAGCCCCGCTGTTTCGCTTCCCGCTCGATCACGGCAAGATTGCTCAGATCCATAACTTCGAACTCAAGACGCCGTTTTTCATTCTCGAGTTCGACAACCAGGTTCGACAGTCGTTCTTTCTTCACCTCGATTTTGACGAGCTCACTCTCGATGTACACGAGCGCGAACAAAAAGACAACGACGATCAGAAAGATCAGCAGCACACGCATTTCTCCCCCGCTCTCAGCCGTGCACTGCGCGCCCTTGGATTATGCTCAACCTCCTGCTGCCCGGGGCGTTTCACTTTCTTAGTGAACACGGTCAAGCGCGCATGCTTTGCCCATTCGCGAAAGGTATGTTTAACAATCCTATCCTCTCCAGAGTGGTACGAAATGACGACAATGCGTCCGCCGGATTTCAATGCATGATACGCTTCGTTCAAACCGCGCCGCAGGTTCATGAGTTCATCGTTCACCCATATTCTCAGTGCCTGAAATACCCGGTGCAGGTTTTTCTTCTTATACCGACCCTTCATATGCTCTTCTACGATGTATCTGATGTCGGATGTCGTTGATACATTTCTTCGCTGCTCATAGAGTGCCGCACCGATCCTGCGGTACTGCCTGACATCTCCATATTTCTTGAGTATGTTAAGCAGCTCGTCTCTGGAGGTCCTGAGCAGTTTGTCGCGCAGGGTATCTGATGACGGCGACATGTTCATGAGTAGCTCGCCCTCCCGTTCAAAGCTGAACCCCCGCTCGGGCGTTGTCAGTTGATGATAGGAAACGCCCAGATCGAAGAGAACTCCATCGATGCTGGAAACCCGATGTTGCTTTAGAATTAAACCTATATTAATAAAATTATCCTCTATCAACGAACACCGGTCAGAATATGGAGCCAGCACCTGTTCAGCATACCTGATCGCATCCGGGTCGCAATCAATGCCGATGAAACGGGCATGGCGTGTTTCTTTTAGAAGTGCACAGAGATGTCCACCGCCGCCGACTGTACAATCGCAGTACACCTCGTCCTCTTTCACCGCCATATACTCAACCACCTCACGCACCATAATGGGAACGTGGTAATTCATTTCTTACATGAAACTCTTCAATGCGGCTCGTTTTGATGGATATATCTCAAAAGGATAAAACCCATAGAGTCTGAGAATATCGTAGAGATAGGGCGATACATTGACGAGTTTGATATCGCCACCAAGATTCTTGAATTTTTGTTGGTATTCAATGAGCCATCCAACGACCTTGTAGTTGATATGGCCGACGCGGGATAGGTCGATGATGACATTGAATTCTCCCGCCTGCACCATGTCTTTTAATTTCTTCTCCACAACCTGAAATTGTTCCTCGTCTATTTCTCCATTCAAAACAAAAAAGCAGACTTTCTTATCTTTCACTGCCTCAACGGCCTGAACCTTCATGTATCCTCCTTCTAAATTGTTCAATACTCTCTGAATCATCTGTATAGGATTTCATAATCTCCTCGCTGAATCGTTTGTAATTGTCCGGTGACCAGATGGTGAAATAATCTATCTCACCGACAACAATAACATCCTTGGTTATTCCGGCGTGTTCGAGCAGGAAAGTCGGAATTAAAATTCTACCCTGGGCGTCAAGATGATCTTCCTTGATGCCGAAGGTGAAGTGTCGGCGATACCGCCGCGCCTGGAGATGATCCATGGAAAGGGTTAGCAATTCGCTTTCCTCGATCCGTTCCCAGGTTACCAGCGCATACACACTTATCTCCAGGTCATAACCCGGCGTGAGGACGACCTTGCCCTCAGACTCGTGATCCACAATACTGCGGAACTGGCTCGGAACTGCAAGGCGTTTCCGGTCATCGAGCACATGCGTGAAGAATCCTCGGAATCTAATATTTCCCATTTTTCCCCATTTACTCCCATTTTATACATAATTTGTAATTTGTCAAGTACTATTTTTCTGGTATCTGTAATATTACCATCCAAATTTCATTATTTTTTTATGTGGTTGTAAATGGGATGGATTTTTTAGAAATTTGAGTGTTTTTCTTAGGAGTAAAAGGGTCTTTGTATCAGTGTGACCAGAGCCACTATCGTATCAGCATCCATCGGGTTCTATCTTTTTTACCCGTGCCGCAAATATGCCGTCAGTGTAGAATTGGCTGGGCAGGACCTTGAGATAGGCGTCAGCCATAGGTACGTATTCTTTCGCAGGCTCAAGGATAAAATTTTTATGCCGCTCGAGAAACTGCGTAATGACATCTTCATTCTCCTGAGGGAGAATGCTACAGGTGGAATATATCAAGGATCCGCCTGTTTTCAGAAAACGCGCTGCGTTCTCGATAAGATCATACTGCAACCGCGCCAGTCGTTTTAATACCTTGAGATTGACACGCTCTTTTACCTCGGGACGTTTTGCGACAACGCCGGAATTACTGCATGGTGCATCAACGAGCACCTTATCTACACCCTCAACACAGTAATGCCTACCGTCCGCAAGAACGTGCCTGACAATATTGATGCCGAGCCGCTCAACATTTTCGATCACCATTTTCATACGTACATCACTTACTTCGACCGCAATGATCATACCTTGATTATCCATAAGTTCTGCAAGATATGTTGTCTTGCTGCCCGGTGCAGCGCAGAGGTCCACAACCAGTTCACCAGGTTTCGGGTCGACGAGATGACATATCAGACCCTGTGCTTCGTCATGTATCGATATATACCCGTCTTTCATGATCGGACTGTTGATGATGCCGCCGAGTCGGCTGACCGACTTGAATTCATCAAACCAATTCGCTTTTTTGTACTCCAACCCCATGCTGTCCAACATCGCCTCTGCCTCTGCAACCGTCCCCTTGAGGCGATTGATTCTAATATACGGTGTAGGTCGTATCTTGAAACTTTCGATAATATTCTCACCATCGACCGGATAGGCATCCACGATCTGTCTGAATACCCATGCCCGCGGCATACGGAGTGCCTGGACGCGTTTATTTCTGATGATACCGCGCAGGATTGCATTAATCAGACCCCGCTCCTTCATGGTACTACCGAAATTGACCGCTTCGTTCACGATAGCATATACCGGTATGCGATCGAGAAAAAGGTACTGGTATACCGCAATGCGTAGAACATTCTTCAGCGTGAGATCAAGCGAGTAAAAATCACCGGTGAATGTCTCCTGGACAATGCTGTCGATCTCCTCCCGATGTCTCAACGTTCCAAAGGCGAGTTCGTTTGCTAGAGATCTATCGTCATCGCTCAGCTCCTGTTTCTCGAACAGTCTACCCAGAGCATCCTTGAGGTTTATGCCTTCATCGACTTCACAGAGGGCAATGAGTGCTGCCTGGCGTGCAGTCATCCGATCTTTTCTCCTTCCCGTGGGTGAAAGCCGTTAATAAAATCGCGGGCAGTCATGACTCTCTTGCTGTGCGGTCGAACCTGCTGCAGTACGACCGAACCGCTGCCCGTACCGACACAGAGTATATGCTGTTCAAGGTGAATGCGTCCGGGTGATACAACATCCTCGGTCGGTGTCGCATCCAGTATGGTCAATACTTTATCGCGGAACATTGTCTTTGCTCCTGGTCGGGGCGAGAGTGCCCGAACCAGATTACATATTCTTTCCCGGTCCTGCTGCCAGTCGATGATCTTTTCATTTTTGCGGATCTTTGGCGCGAGGCTTTTTCTAGACTCATCCTGGACGATTGGAACGTACGTTCCTTTCCCGACGTTCTCCACTGTTTCGATAAGATGAGCGACGGCAAGCCCGCACAGTTTCTTTAACAGCGAACCATAGTTGTCATCGACGGCAATATCGATCACCTTTTGAAAAACGATCTTGCCGTGATCGATCTTCTCGTCCATCATGATGATGGTAACGCCGGTCATTGATGCACCATCCATGAGCGCACGCTGAATAGGTGCGGCTCCCCGGTACTGTGGAAGCAAGGACGGGTGAACGTTCAGTCCACCGATCCGTGCAACATCGAGCAAACGTCGACTCAAGATGTGTCCATATGATGCAAGCACGAACATATCGGGCTTGAGCTCCTTGAGTTGCTTGATGAAATTCTCATCGTTTGGCTGTTCAGGCATAAAGACCGTGAGATTACGCTCTCTAGCCCAGTGTAGTATTCCAGGTTCTGAAGGTTTCCGTCCACGACCCGCGGGTTTTGGTTTGGTAACAACAATAGCCGTGACCATGGATGCCCGGTCAAGCTCTTTGAGGAGCGGATCAGCAAAGCTGCCCGAACCGAAAAAGACGATGTTCATGACGCTTCCTTCGATCTCTGTTCGAAATATTCCTGAACCGTGGTTTGTTCTTCAGGTACTGCCCGGTCGATGAAGACAACGCCGTCGAGGTGGTCGATCTCATGCTGTATAGCCCGTGCCAGCAGTTCCTGTGCATCATAGACCAGATCCTCGTTATACAGGCTTTTTGCCCGCACCCGCACAATGCGTGAACGCGGTATATGCAAATACAACCCGGGAAAACTGAGGCACCCCTCTTCTTCCTTCATCTCACCGTCGGTACCGAGTATCGCGGGATTCACGAAGACAACCGGTGATGGGGTCTCATCATGGGGTGTCGTATTCAAGACAAAGATGCGATGTCGCGAACCTACCTGGTTCGCCGCAAGACCGATGCCATCTTTCTCGAGCATAGTCTCGATCATATCATCAACGAGCGCCAGCATCTCTTCATTTATTTGTGCGACCGGTATCGTCTTCTCTCGCAGTATCGCATTCGGATATAGTACAATCTTCCTAACCACGGCTACTTTATACCTTGTGGTAACACCTTGTGCTGTTTGTCTACGGTCAGTTTGCCGACTGCGGTTCTGACGGTTTGTTCAGCACGTTCGTGATGTGGCCCTTATCAATCTCAACCTTTACACCATCGGCAATTACCACGATGAAGCTTCGTTCCTTGACATTGGCGATCGTGCCGTACATGCCTGATGAAGTAATGACCCGATCACCTTTATTGATTCCCTGAAGCATCTTTTGGTGTTTCTTCTGCCTGCGCTGCTGGGGCAGGATCAGCAGGAAATAAAAAACAACAACGATGAGTATCAAAGGTAAAAACGACATTATCGGATTGCCGCCGCCTTCTGATCCGGCTGGTCCACATGTCTGACCAAAGAAATATAATAGCATTACATTCTCCTTTCAACCCTTGTTATTATAATCAAAAAAGAACCTAAGTCAACCCAGATTTACGACATACCTTCTGGATAAACTGTTTATCCCTGCCAGGTTCTGCGTATGATGGGCTGGTCGAGGTAGAACACAAATTCGGTATTCGGCTCCTCATACCCCTTATCCAAGCCCTTTTTGATGACATGTACAAGCATGCTCTGGAGATGGCGTTTGATAAGCCTCTCCAGCGTATCCGGAGGTTTTGTTTTCTGCATTTGTTTATCGATCCCGAGATCCCGGTATGCGCGTTTCTGCGAGATCCTTCCGTACCAGACAATGTCTTTTTTTTCCGCTCTTATTTGGTACTTCACAACGAAATCACCAGTTTTTTCTTCGGGCTGCCAGAATTTTAAAAAATATAGTATATATCTTTTACCGGTCTGCGCACGGTACTCGAGTTCGTTCAGTTGTTCGAACATTCTCTTTCCTCGACGATCTGACCAAACGCCGGTATCCGGTCGAAATCGGTAAGATCGAGTTTCAACGGCGTGATCGATACATAGTGTTCGTCTACTGCTTTGAAATCCGTATCAGCGGTCACCCGGTAATGCAACGTTCCCTCAATGACACTGTACATCACATTGTCTTTCTGGCTATTACGTATCACCTTATCGCGGTAAATGCGCTTTCCCAGTTTGGTGACCTTCTCACCTTTAATGGTCGCATCGGGTATATTCACATTGAGTACCAATCGCTTCATACCCGACTCCAGCACCTTCTTGATGAGTATGATTGAATATGTCACGGCATGTGAAAAGTCGGCATAGTCAGGCGATGACAGGGAGATCGCGATCGAATTGATCCCGAAGCTTCCTCCCTGCAGGGCGGCAGCGACCGTTCCGGAATAGAACACATCGCTGCCCATGTTCGGACCATGGTTAATACCGGCAACCACCAGGTCGATATCCGCGCTGATCAGGTCGTGATACGCAAGCAAAACGCAATCGGTCGGGGTGCCATCGATACTGTAGAACTTGTCGCGGATCTTCTCTACCCGTATGGGTCGGCGCAAGGTGAGGCTATGGCTCGCACCGCTCTGTTGGAAACGCGGTGCGACCGCAAATACGTCGAATTCTTTGACGAGCGCCTTATATAAGGACTGGAATCCCAGCGCATCGTATCCATCATCATTTGTCAGTAATATCAGCGCCATAAAAAGGTGATAGCCATAAATATGAAACGGACAGTATCGATAAATGGTTTAATGAAACTCTTTTCTTTACCGTATACCGTGGCAACTGGAAAGGACCCGACGCGATACCCTAAACGCTGGGCCTTGAATATCATTTCCGATTCCATTTGATAGTGATTCGTATTCAATGTTACACGGTCGAACATGTTCAAAGCAATATATCGAAAACCACACTGAACATCGGGCGTGTATGCATCGGCAAGGACCGAGATGACCAGCGAAGTCATGCGATTCACGATATTCCTCATTAATGGCATAACGTCCGTATCGTTGCGGTAACCCACGATGAGATCGTAAGCCTTTCTGTGCCGAGATAAACGATAAATGTCATCACAGAGATGTTGCCCGTCAGCATCCATCGTGATCACGCCCTGATATCCCTGGCTTCGTGCAGCTGAAAAACCGCTCTTCAATGCAGCTCCTTTGCCCCGGTTCCGTTCATGTCGTATCACCTGCACGCCCATACCCAATGCAACCGAACCAGTCGCATCGGTCGAACCGTCATCCACGATAATGATATGTTTCTTCTTGATTCCGTGTTTCATGAGCTCTCGGATGACCCGTTCGATGGTGGCTTCTGCGTTGTAGGCTGGAATTACAATCCCTGTTGCCACGCACTATTGTATCCCCTATTCGAGTAATGTCAATAAGGAGGGCTTTCTCTGAACGAGTGGACTCTTATTTAAGGGTTTGCTTGATCTTGGTAACAAGCTGGCGTGCAGTTTCTTTATCCCGGGATTCACAGATGATCCTGACCAGCGGTTCGGTCCGGGAAGGTCGGATATGAACCCAGTAATCACGTGTCGTGATCTTCAATCCGTCGCGTTGGTTCACCCGACCTTTCAATATTCTCAAGAGCCTGCTTTTTTTTCGGTCGAAATGCACTGCTGTCACCGGTAATTTTGTTTTTACCATGATATATGTCGGATACGCCGCACAGATTTCTGACAGCTCTTTGCGCTGGTGGATCAGTAATTTTATGACCAGCCCTGCAGCGACCAGGGCATCGCGCGTATAATTGATGCGCGGATAGATAACACCGCCGTTGCCTTCGCCGCCGATCCCTGCCGTAACCTGCATCATCTTACTGACGACATGTGCTTCGCCGACCGGCGTACGCAGCACGGCAACGCCATGTTTCTTGGCGATATGATCAACCAGTGCAGTGGTCGACAAATTGGTGACGAGTGGCTTCTTACTCCTTTTTAGCACGTAGTCGGCCGCCAGGACGAGAGTCTTTTCTTCACCGATCGCCCGAGCCTTTTCATCTATGCATGCGAGGCGGTCAGCATCTGGATCACATGCAAAGCCGAGATCAAGGTTCTTGTCACGGACCAGACGCCGCAGAGCAGAGAGATGAGCCGGCACCGGTTCTGGGGGACGAGGAAATGTGGGGCGAAGTTCGCAGTTGATTTTATACACGATACAGCCCATACGTTGCAGCATGCGCGGCAGTGCAATACTGCCAGCTCCGTTGACTGCATCGACTCCTACCCGTAATCCTGCCGACGTGATACCCAGCGTTCTTACTATTGTCCCGATATGCTGATCAGCCCCCGTGTTCAGTACTACGGGTCGGAATGTGGTATCTGTATACACCCGATCCAGGGATTTCCTTTGGGTTCTCTGGCGGAACATCCTGAACTCGCGTTCATTCAAGAATCTTCCGCCAGAACGGATGAATTTCAATGCGTTCCATTGGGCAGGATTGTGGCTTGCAGTGATCACGATTCCACCCCGTGCCCGCGTCACGCGTACTGCATGTACGACTGTCGGTGTCGGGACTATACCGAGATCCCTGACACGACAGCCGACGCTGTGCAGTCCGCGGATCACTGCCTGCCTGAATTGCTGACCCGACCGGCGAGTATCCCTTCCGATGACGATCACGCCACTGCCAACAAACAGCCCAAAATGCGCCGCGTACCAGGAGACCGTTTCGGAAGAAAGATCCTTGCCTACGATCCCTCTCAGACCGGACACGCTAAACATCAATGACATGTGTTTATTATACAGGACAGCACCCTGATGTCAATCCGATCGCTTGCCAGCAACGGAGTATATTGACACATATGATTGTGACGGTATACTTGTTCATGGAATTCAGATCGGCAAAACTCGACAGAGGAGCACGCGTACTCACCTGTGTCGTAACCGCTCTGCTGGTTGGTCTTGCGACCCTTTTTATGCTGGTGGTTCCGATCGGCTGGATCTTTGCGCTCATTGCGACGTTGATCATCGTTATCACCTATCTCTGGAGTCCGAAAAGAATCATCATCTCAGACACGTTCCTTATAATCGAAAAGCATATTGGCAAGAAGACCGTTATCCCTTTAGGCGATATCCAGGCTTATGCTCAAATCCCTGATTTCGCCAAACTGACGGTCGCTCGTACCTTTGGGAATGGCGGTCTGTTCGGGTATTACGGTATATTTTCGACTGCCGAGTACGGCGATATATACTGCGCGCTGACACGTCTGAAAAACATCTTTCTCATTAAAACGGCATCGAGAACCTATGCCGTCTCACCGGATAATCATGATGTGTTCAAGGAGCGTATCGCGAATGTACCCTCTGCATCAGGCCAAATAATGCAACTCGAGCCCATAACCGAACCCATCACGTATGCCAATCCAATGATCCTTATTATCCCCACTGTTCTCTTTCTGCTTATTGCATTGTTCGTCGTATTGAACTATGCACAAATGCCAGACCGCATTGCCGTTCACTTCGATATACACGGCAATCCTGACGGATGGGGACCAAAAAGCTCATATCTTATTTCCGGACTCGTGCCGTCAGCTATCCTCCTCATCATAAGCTTCCTCGTTTTCTTCGTGGTCCGACGGGCTTCCCGGAACCAGGCGATCCCGCCCATGCTCGTCACAATCGTAGCCTGTATACAATTGTTCATCGCGTATACTACGGTTGAAACATACTGGATGAATAAATACGGCACCCATCTTATCCCTCTTGCCTACGGCATCACCGCGTTCGTGGTGATCATGGTCTTTTTGTACATCTTTTACTATCGGAAATTGATAAAAAAAACCCGGTCTTAGACCGGTTCTTTCTCTGCTGTCGATTTCCTCCATGAGCCATGCTCATGACAAATGCACAGCGGTAATTTCCGTGTATAGCGTTATTTAAAGATCTGTTTACCCTTGCCCACGATCTTGTTCAGCAATTCTTTGAAGTAATCTGTACTCTTGACGATATGTTCTGGAACCTGCTGACAGTAGTATTCCCATGATCGCCTGATTTCAGGTCCAAGGAGCTGCGCAAGCGTTCCATCCCGTAAGCCCTTTTCAACTTTATCCTGATTGTAGAGCACGAGGTCGGACGCCAGGGCTTTGGCGAGCCTGCGGGCACGCTGATGTAACTTCTTCTCCTCCTCACCCATACCCTCAAAACTCGGTTCTGCAGGTCGTGGCGCCTCAGATGGTGCGACGGGCGGAGGTGTCGGCTTGGTTACTGGTGGTTCTTGAACCGGCGTTTCTCTCTCATCAGAGACAGGTGTTTCATGAGGATATGACGGAGCAACCGGTCGCTCAGGAACCGGCGGTCGTATTGGCTGCGGTCGTGCAGGCTCATACGCCGGTCTCTCTGGATCGGTTCGTTCCGGTATCGGCTTGTGTATGGCGATGATCGCCTGGCATTTATGGCACTTGACCTTGACTCCGCTCGCCGGAATTTTTTCCTCATTCACGTTGTATTTTGTATGACAATTAGAGCACTCAACAATCACTGGTGATCTCCTCGTAGATCTTCCGACACTGCATCCGCAAATCTTCGAGCGAACCATTGTTCGCAATGACATACCGGGCACGAGGTTCTGTCTCCCCGTCTCTTTCTTGCATATTCTGTATCTTGAGGAATGTTTCTTTGTTCATACCGTTTTCCCGGACACGGTGTTCGCGGTTGCGGTCATCTGCCTTGACCAGAACCGGAACATCAATATGCGTGAGGATGTCGGGCCATGAAAAGAGGAGCGCTGCATCGACCACGACAACACCCCGGGTTATGGCATCTAAACGATGGATCAATTTCTCTTTCAACAGGGGATGGCTTAGTCCGTTGAGTCTTTCAAGATGTCTGCGGTCGGAGAAAACAATATCTCGTAATTTTCCTCGGTCGATTTCGTTGTCTCTCATTATTTCGTTCCCGAACGTCTTTTTCAACTCCTCTCTTATCTCTTCAAGCACCTCCCAGCCAATTTCGTCTGCTGATATGTATTGGGCGCCGTATTCTGCAAAAATCTTACATACGGTCGTTTTTCCCGAACCAATACACCCACCGATACCGATCACTTTTTTCTCATAGGGCATGCGGTGTTACGTGACGAACCGCTTGTAACACAGGGTCGCATTGTGACCACCAAATCCCAGCGAATTTGAAAGCGCACAGTCGATGGAAATATCGAGGCGTTCACCGGTCACTAAATTGAGCCCCTCACATTCTTGCAGCGGATTTTCCAGGTTTAAAGTAGGATGAACGACGTTATCCCGTATAGAAAGCACGGTTACAACGCCTTCGATCGCACCTGCTGCACCGAGTGTATGACCGATCATCGATTTGGTCGAGTTCAGAGCCATATTTTTAGCGTGGTCACCGAACAGATCCCTGATCGCCTTCACCTCGAATTTATCGTTAAGGTCTGTCGAAGTTCCGTGCGTATTGATATACTGGATTCCCTGTACGCCGCATCCTGCCTCATCGAGGGCTCGTTTCATGGACCGTCGAGCTCCCTCGCCCTCAGGTGCCGGTGCCGTGATATGATATCCGTCACCAGTGGCGCCGAAACCAACTATCTCGCAGTATATGTGAGCACCGCGTTTCCGGGCGAACTCGAGTTCTTCGAGGATAAGCGTGCCGGCACCTTCAGCCATGACAAACCCGTCCCGTTCCTGATCGAACGGTCGTGATGCTTGCTGGGGAGCGTCATTACGGCGGGAAAGTGCCCGCATGTTACTGAAGCCGGCCAATGCGAACGGCGTAACCGGCGCCTCGCTGCCGCCGGTGATAACCACGTCGGCATCGCCGTGTCTGATCGCTCGAAACGCATCGCCGATGGCATGGGCACCGGATGCGCATGCCGAAATCGTAGTATAATTCGGACCCTTCAATTTCCATTGTATTGCTACGTATCCTGAAGTCATATCCGGTATCATCATGGGGATCAAGAAAGGCGATACCCGGGAGGGACCGCTGTTGACGAATTTGGTATGCTCTCGTTCCCAGGTCGCGAGCCCGCCGATACCAGACCCGATAATGACACCGATGCGGTCCTTATCGTATTTTTCAAGGTCTATCTGTGCATCCTGTATTGCATCATGGGTTGCCCACAGGCACAGCTGCACGCACCGGTCTAACCGCTTGATCGCCTTGGGATCGAATCGCATCTCGGGTTGGAAGTCTTTTATCTCGCCGGCGATTTTTACGGTATGCTGTGACGTATCGAATGACTTGATGAGATCGATACCGCTCTTACCGGCAAGCAGGTTCTCCCAGGTCGTTTTGACGTCATTGCCCACGGGCGTAATAACGCCCAATCCTGTTATGACGACTCGTCTCATTATGACTTTACGTTTGCCTCAAGATATGAAACTGCCTTACCGACGGTATCGAGTTTCTGGGCTTCTTCTTCGGAAATCTGAAGGCTGAATTTTTCTTCGAACGCCATGATCAGTTCAACCGTATCGAGTGAATCAGCACCGAGGTCTTCGATGAATTTTGCTTCGAGGGTTACTTTTTCTGGTGGAACGTGTAATTGCTCCACGATGATGTTTCTGAC
>CP070834.1:253201-274857 GCA_020341755.1 Caldifarciminota bacterium
CCGACCGGCAGCTCACCGAGTATGTTCACTGAACGTATGGTCCTAAGCAAAAATACCAACTGCAGTATCCAGTATAATAGCCCGATTACTGCGTAAACGATTAGGCCTGCAGTTAATATCGTGTTGAACGGTCCGGTGCCCATGTATCCTCCTTTACCTTGACGCAACCGTCTGTGCCATTATAATTATCCGCAATCGCATGTAAAGGATAAAACGGAGGTGATGGATGAAATTCATCGATGACATGAACAAAAGAGCACAGCGGCTCGACATCTGGGATATTAAACTTGCACAAGGCGCTGCCATGTGTGTCATTCTCATCATCGTAAAATTGCTGCCACAGATTCTCACCATTAGCATCTGGTGGTTTGTCGCCCTGCTCATGCTGTTGGCCATCAAACCGCTCGTCAGTTTCTATTTTCGGTGAGCATTGGCTTGACAATAACATCGCCCGCTGTATACTTACCCGAAGGTGCACAGGGGAAGCACTGTACAATGAGGAGGTTCTATATGTATACACATACTAATGTCAAAAAGAATATGACCGGACTGGCTTGTATTCTCATCATTACCGCATGTGTGTTCCAGGGTCCTTTGTGGTCAATGACCTTTCCGGTATTGAATACGGCGGATGCCGGCATGGGAAGTTTCCGGGCAGCACTCGATTCCTGCTGGATGTATGCAACACCGGATACTATCATATTTGCCATACCTGGTGCAGGTCCCCATACCATATTTGTGCTGTCCCAGCTTCCGCCGCTTACGGATCAGGCAGGTACGGTTGTCGATGGCTTTTCCCAACCCGGTGCCATGCCTGGTGGTAATCCACCGTCGACTGCGAATCTGCTGATAGTGCTCGACGGCACCAATGCCGGCCCTTCGCACGGTTTATGGGTTGTCAGTTCCAATAATACGATACAGGGACTGGTCATACAGCATTTCGAACAGGACGGCATTCGTGTACAGGCAACGCCAATGGGTACCAACTTCAATTTTGTGTTCTGCAATTTCGTCGGGACCGATCAAACCGGAACCCTGCAGCGCGGGAACGGCACGAACCAGGCTCAGCTATGGGCGGGTATTTACGTCATATGCACACCGGTATCACCCGGTATTGCCCAGTACAATATGATAGACAATAATCTTGTGTCATGCAATTACGCCGAGGGCATCGGTATCGCGAATTGCCCGCCGGGAGATGTCAGCTTCAATAGTGTGTTCGGTAATTATGTGGGCACCGATGTAACAGGAACGCAGGACTTCGGTAATGTGCACGATGGTGTTTATATCGGAGAAGGCGCTCACGACAATGTCGTCGACAACAATTTGATTTCCGGGAACGACTTTGACGGAGTCGGTATAGTGGGCTTCGCGTCGATCCAGATATTTACGTATGGTAACATTCTGTTTAACAACATCATTGGTCTCGACATTAATATGGTCCCTTTGCCCAATACCTTGGACGGCGTGAATATCGGCGAGTACGGAACATGGGCGTCAGAAGGATACGCAACGGATAATATCGTCGACAGCAATACCATTGCACACAACGGCGGCGGCGGCGTCGTGGTGTGGGAACATTCTTCGAGTACTAATAATGCCGATCGGAACTTGATCACCCGTAATTCAATATTCAATAATGCTAACCTGGGTATCGATCTCGATGATAATGGCGTAACATTCAACGATTCCATGGACCCGGATGTCGGGGCGAACGAAGAATTGAATTTCCCCGTCATCGCGGGATCCTATTACAACCCAGCCACCGGTTCAACGACCGTGAACGGTACGATCGACATAGATACCGATCCGACCCAAGCGACCATCGAGTTATTTCATGCCACGCCTGACCCGACCGGTTACGGTGAGGGAACGGTGTTCCTGGGCGCGACGAGCGCGAATGCAGCCGGGAACTGGAGCATTACCGTAGCCGCGCTCATTCACGGTGATACGGTCACTGCAACCACCTCGGATGTCAACATGAACACCTCTGAGTTCTGTTTATGCGATACCGTTCGTATGCTCGGTATTGAAGATCAGACACAATACAACTTCAATAATTACAACCTCTACTCCATTGTACCAAATCCTTCACGCAGCACTATTGCCATCAATTTCAGCATTTCACGATCATCGCATGTCAGTATTGTGATATTCGATGTGTCGGGTGCCCGGATCAAAGCACTCGTTGATCAAACATTCCCCGTTGGAGATCATACAATATACTGGGATGGCAGAGATGATCGACTCCAGTACGTGCCTGCAGGCATTTACTTCTGCAGAATGTCGAGTGAAACATCTTCTGCTATGCAAAAAGTGATACGCTCACATTAAGCGAACAAGAATTGTATCGGGGAGGATGCACAGCATCCTCCCCCTTTATTTACTGCGTGAGTTTAAAACTCGTGATCGCAGCATCGAGACCGCTCCTTACATCCTGATACATACTTTCTGCGATCTGGGACGCAAACATGTACATATACCCGGTCTCTATGGACATTGCAGCTATCAAATCGACGATCATGGTCTTGTCAGCCTCTTCCGAGTATCCCCGAATCTGTACACTGTATGCGGGTAATCCTCCCCATGTCATCGGACCTTCTTTCTGTATCGTATACCCTACGATACGTGCCTCATCACAATACCCTTCCAACCCCTCGTGTGTACTCTCCTCGATCCATTCTGCCACTTCGGCATCGGTGATTCCGCTCAATTCATCCATGGTCAGCTCCAGATCAAAACCACCCACTTCGATAAGTTTTAAGTCGCCCGAACGGAATTCAAACATCTCGTTATCTTCAGATATCTTTGTCCAGCCCGCAGGTATGGTGATTTTAAAACCAGCTCTACTATGTGTATACTCCATGGCTTCAGAAGGACCACCGCAATGCAGTAACAGAGTGCCTATGAAAAGCACTGCTATAAAAAGTTTCGCATATCTCATATTGCTCCTTTCCTGTCGCAATTACAGACAGCTATATGACTTTCGGTCCATATAAACATAGATTATTCCAGAAGAACAGCTTTATGAAGATACGTGTTACTCCCGACCTGCAGGCGCACGAAATACACACCAGCAGAAAGTGCCGTACCCTGATCATCGGTACCGTCCCAGACAATAGAATTACGCTCCTCTATTCCCTGTCTGAATGACCGCACGACCCGACCGGTCACATCACAGATCAAGAGCGATGCGCCTGATGTTGCAAGAAATGAGATCGTCATGTGACGCCGACCTGGGTTCGGCTTGCACGTGAGCATCTGAGCATTGGTGGTTCCCGAGAACACCGTTTCCTCAACGCCAAAAGGAGGAACGGCGATGACCAATCGGAAAAACCACTCGCGGTAATATGGATCAACCCCCATGCACTCATAATGACCCGCTCCGTAGCGAAAATAGTACCGCCACGAGCGCCCGGTTGCCGGCGGTACTGCGGTCATGCCGATATGCGGTTCGGTTATCCCCTCGGGCCATTTTGCTATCATCCACAGGTCACCGCTCTCGGTCACCTCCTCGTCCTGATACACGGCAGTTGCCCAGGTATGATCCACCGGGACCTGCACCAAACTGTCACAGGCGAGTACGGTGGTTGTATCGGGTAGGCCGGTACCGTTATCAGGGCAAACGCATACATACTCGAGCGGCGCATAATTGTCGCATAAAAACACCTCTGCTCTGCGAAGCAGAAATGGCGGCGCGATAGGCGGGGTCATTCTTACCATGTACTTGCGGTTCGTTGCCCATGTACCGATGATCGCAGAACCCATATTCGTGTAGTCACCAGCATAGGTGATAATGATCTCGGATGTGCACTCGATCTCCATCCGTACTGTATCATTCGCCGGGTCAGCATCATTGACTAAAGAGGTGTAGGCAACGAGTGTATACAAACCCTCGACGGTCTCGACCCATTCAGGCGTGAATACAATGGTATCTGTTTCTGCAGAAGCAAGGGTGATATTGTCGGAAGAACTGTAGATCATCGCATTGGTTGAATCGTAAATCTCGAACGTCACATCGAATGTCGCCTCCATTGTACCGCAATTGCCATACACGGCAGTAGGGTATGCGGTATCCCCAGGTATGAATATCATAGGTGGTTCGGTGATGGCAATCGTTGTCGCGTCCAGCGAATCTGTAGCTTCAGCAACACTCAGACGCATCATCCAATCCGTCGCCGTCCACTGATTCCAGCCGGTCGCAGCCTGCTGGTTGCACCAGTATGATGCACCGTTCGGGTCGGACGAGTCAGCACCGATACCAACGACAAAACCAGGGATCCAGTGTACGACTGCCCATACATCGGTCGTATCAAAAAGTGCACCGTGAAATTCATACTGGCCCCACCCAGGATACCCACCGTAAACGGTATCAATCTGATCTACTGGATGGAATACATCTGGATACCCACCTGCATCACGGCACACAGAGAATGATTGCAGTGGGATTACTGAGTTATCTGTATAAAAACGACCACCCACGACCTTCATGGGAGGTTGATAGGGTGGACGAAATCTCACTGCGAAACGGTCGTAGACACCAGGGATTCCTGATACTGCATAATATGTTTCTGGTGTTCCATCATCCCAGAACAATTCGGTTGTATCCCGTCCCCACCAGTCATGAGCGAACGATGTCATGAACGGAACGTTATTTATACGTTCCGTGACGGTCGATTCACCGGGAGCATCAACCGATGCTTCGGTGGCTACTGCGGACTCTGCTTCCGAGAGAGCCGCACTTCCCAGCAACAAAAAACACACCAACACGTACGCATATCGAGACTTCATTTCACCTCCTCTGTTGTGCATCCGTCTATATCATGGCTATATTGATATGATGTGGTACACCGCAGAATGCATCAACCTAATCAGCCGACTGATTATTTCAAAGATCCAAGCATTTCTTCTGTTTTTCGCATCCAGGACTTGGCGCCAATCGTTGTGAATATTTCCATGGCTTTGTGTATATATTCCGTTCCCAACTTCTGATTTCCTTGTACTATACACACATCACCCAGGTAGTACTGAACTTTAGCGACCATGAATTTTTCATCCAGTTCAAGGCAATCATGAAGGGCTTTTTCCAGATAGGTATGCGCATCATGATAGCTACCAATAGCACCATAATACCTTCCCCACAGCAATCTAATCATGTTCACCACGAAGCTCGATTTACCGTGCTCGACCGATTTTCGGAGTTGTATGAGCGACTGCTTTGCCGACTCGATATTGCCGCAAAGCAAGGACCACTCACAAAATACCATAAGGGCTCTTCCCTTCATGTCGGTCGATCGGAGTTCTTCACTCACTGCCATGCTGGCATCTATTAATGCCTTTGCATTGTCCATATCTTTCATCTCGATAGAAAGGTAGGCGCGGTTAAGCATGTTGTTGAAGTAATGTCTCTTCATACCCCTGTCCTGGAGGACCATTTGTGCTGTCCGGTAATAGTATGATGCTTTGTCAAATTCACCCCGGTCGTAATACACTCTACCCAACGCATCCAGGTGTACCCCTTCCATAGTATTATTACTGGTTTCTTTGAAAATCTTAACAGCCTGATTAAAATACTCTTCTGCCTGGTCATAAAGTCCTAAATAAATACATGCCCAGCCACTCTGCCCAAGATAGTATCCCTCTGATACCCTGAAGCCTATCTTCCGCAGTATTTTCAGAGCATCTTCAAAATATTGAAGCGCAACGCGGTGATTACCAAGTTCGTTCATGATACTGCCAATATTGCCGGTAATAATTGCCTCGAACTGACGGTGACCGGTTTCATTAATGATGACCAATGCATCTTTGAAGTACTTCAAGGCGTTGGTCAAATCGCCTTTATTCAGGTGAACCATCCCTATATTGTTGATGACCTGCGCAACTCCATTACGGTTGTGTTTCCTGTGATGCATTCCGAGGGCTTCCTCATAACACTGCATGGCTTTATCGTATTCACCGTGAAACTGATGCGCGTCGCCCATAAGATTAATACATTCTGCTAAGTGCGGGTCGTTCAATTTCTTGAATATATCAACGCTTTCGCCTGCAAGCGTCAGAGTCTTATTGTACTGTCCCATATTACGGTATATCTGAGCCTGGATGCAGAGCAATATTCCTTCACGCTGCCGTTCATTCATGGCACGTGCAAGCTGCAATCCATCAACAACATTCTTCAATGCATTTTCGTGCTCGCCAATGAGCATATATACGCTGGCACGACGGACATGGCAATCGATCCTGCTTTTAATATGTTCAATACTATGTTCATCGAATAATAGTTCGAGTGCCCAGCCAAAATAACGTATTGCGTCGCGATTGGCATATTCTTTACATGCCTTTTCTCCTGCCATAATGCTATACTGTACTCCCTTGTCTTTATCCATCCCTCGATATGCATGGTAGGCAAGATTTTCGCATGTATCCCGAACTTCTCCTTCCTGCTCAAGGTGCCGACAGATCTTCCGGTGAAGTTGGATACTTCGAATACCCCGGATTTTCTTATAAACGAAATCGCGGCACATATCTTCGACAAATTCATATTTATCATCGGATAACCTCAGCATACCAGCACCACGGAGTTCATCGAACAACTCCAGGATGTGCGACTCGGAATTCTCGGTCAATGTCATCAATAACGGGACATCGAACCAACCGATAATGCTTGCGATTTCTACTATATGCTGGGCATCTGCACTGACACTATCGTATTTACTCGATGCGATTTCTTCTACGGCTTTCGGCACGAGCTCTTCTTCAGGTTCTCGGAAGCGCCAGAAACCCTCTAAATCACTTATATACTTACCTTCAAAAAGCGCTCGCATGATCTCTTCAATGAATAACGGATTACCACCACTCTCCCGAACCACGTACGCGGTAAGCCGATCCTCAGGGTCGTCATCAATAATCGAAGCAACCGCCATCCTTATGTCCTCGTACCCCAATGGACCAAGCATGAATTCGCCAACTCGCCGTCCACGGCCCATGTATGCAATGAAATCCCTGACCTCACTGCTTACATCCTCGATTCGATATATAAATACGGCTCTCAGGAAAGAATCCTGAATCGTATCAAATACGTGCTTGATCACCTCCATCGATTCCTTGTCGATCCATTGTACATCATCGAAAACATAGATTTTTTTGTTCTCACCAATCTCGAATATCTTTATTATGCTCTCATACAGACGATATTTGTCGAGGACCCGGGTCACTCCCTTAACCTCTGCCTGAATATGCTCACTAACCTCCGGAAGCAGTTTTGCTATTTCAGTCTGGTTACTGAGAGGAATAGCCTTCAATAGATCCATACCGCGACGACGCAACCGGTATCGTATTGCCTCCCGTATGCATCTGTAGGCAATACGCTCCGAGTCATGTACGCAATTACTCCAGATAACCTCGTATCCATGCACGTCGTTTAGCACTTCACGGACCAACCGGGTCTTGCCAATACCATTCCTTCCTGTCACGACCGCGACACCGATTTTGTTTTCGGCATCGGATAAAAATCCCTCGAGACTCATTTTTTCCTGTGTTCGATCGACGAATATTCTGGTCGGCAATACGACTCTTTTTCGTTTTACGGTACCAACACGGGTCTTACGACTACGTCTTGCCTGCGTCAGTGCTTCTTCAGCCACCTGAAGGAGTTTGACCAAAGTCCTCCCATCTTCAGGGAACGATGCAATACCAACACTCACGGTAATCTTCAGTCCACTGAATTCACGATCTTCACAATCTTTGATCATACGCCACAAAACCGCCTCTGTGTCCTTACGCGACGCGTGGGGCATGATGCCGACGAATTCATCGTCGCCGTAACGCACCACGGTATCGGATGTTCTCAGTGTTCTGCGCAGAAACCGTGAAAATTGCTGAATGATTTCCTCTCCTTTTGTATTACCATGTTTCTCACTGATATCCTTAAAATTATCGATGTCGATCATCACAACAGAGAATGGAATACCCTCAGTAACCAGACCTTGTAATTCCTCTTCCTTCCGGTCCTTAAGATACTGTCGGTTATAGCAACCGCTGAGTTCGTCGATATAAGAAGTATCGTCTATCATATGTCATGCTATTATAAAAAAGCCAGTACCCCATGTCAATGTCACCAGAGCGCACTGATGCTTTTCTGTATTCCTGTAGACACACCAGTATGAGCAGTACGCGCGTTTCATCTGGCAATCTCACAGAGAACTGCATTCCATGGATTAATCTCAATTTTCTGTGGTTCTTGCGGTAACCGGAATTGTCTGATTACGGGTTGGCTGCCGGTAACCTGCACGAAAACGGCAGCATAGCCATTCTGGAAATGCACGAGGACCGGCAACGGCATCTGGAAATTTTCAGCAACGTTGCTTTGCTGCACCGTCATGGTTAGGACATAGGCTCCATCAACAGCAGATATATCGTGTTCAACACGGTATACAGGTATGCCCGTACCGTATACCCATTGATCAAAGAACCACGCCATGGATCGACCAAAATGATTTTCGACCACCTGTTTGAACTCCGTAGTCGTGGCAACTCTACTGCTGTACTGTCTGACAAAATCTTTTATCATAGCAATGAAACGTTCGTCGCTCTTTTTATTGTAATCGAACATCATCATGCGCAGCATATGGAGCACAAATGCTCCCTTACTGTATATTAATCGGTAACCTTCCGGATGCTCAAATGAGCTAAGACGGGCCCCCAAACAAATAGGACCGAGATCGTTCAATCTGATATCACCGGCGGTTTTTCTCAGGATTAATGACCGTTCGTGTTCTAGATATTCTTTGTACTTGTCAATTCCTTCAACTGTCTGGGCGTAGAGTGCTTCGCAGTATGTCGCAAATCCCTCATTGATCCAAGCGTCGCGATATGAGTTTGTCATCACAGTATGAGCCCACCACTGATGCGCCATTTCATGGACAATGAGCCCTTCATGAAACAATTCTTCATTCCGCAAAAATCGCAGGTCAAAGCTATACAACCGTTCTCGAACTGACTCTCGGAAAAATGAAGTGAATGGTAGATATATGAGACCGGGGTAACTCTGAGCGAACGACGTATAGGGCTGCTGTGAAATGATGACATGAGTGAAGGCGCTGGGACCGAAGAAATGCCGATATACCTCATAGGCATTCTGGCTTTCAATTGCCGCGCTTTTGCTCATGTTATCCGTGGTCAATTCATGCGGTAGCATCATCAATTCAGCCTGCAACCCCTTGTATTGTTCCAGCAATCGGCGCAGCTCACCCAGATTATCAGCAAGGTTGATATTCGTATTGCACTCGATTTCACATGTTTTTCCTTTTTCTACGTGTTTGGTGAACCTTCCATAATTGAAGCCGGCATACACGGTTTCATGCTCGCTGTCCCACTCTGAACATGCCGATTTTCCATCGTTCCATCGGCGAACAAGTTTGCCTGAACTGAGCAATACATTTTTCTCGGGGACGGTATACTTCATGACAAAGCGTGCTGCATCACGACGATAGGCGCACACAGAAGGAAACCATAATACTCTCTGCTTCACTGCATAATTGCCGCCGCCCATTTCTTCAACGATATCCGATCCTTCGTACTTAAGGGTTAGACGATACTCGGTATCCCCATGCAGCGGTCGCGGAAAGAAAATCCATACTTCTGCATCGAGGTCTTCCGGCTCCTGCAGGAATTCACATGTATCACTATCATTGAACATAACCTCCTGGACACGTAATTGTGGTGCCAGCAATATGGACATACTTCTGGTGCCTTCGACCTCGTTCACAAAGTGCAGACGGGCGGATGCGGCCATATAATCCCTTTCATCGAGGTCAATATCGAGCTCAACACGGGTCATGTCAAAAATGCGATCAGCGCGATTTCGATGATCCTGTGCACGAGCTGAGAACCATGTATCAATGCTGGCACGGTCCGCGAAACGTTCCATTTTGTAATGTATTAATTGAACCTCTTCCTGCAACAGGGGGTTAATGGTGAAAATAAATTTCTGATCATTGTTGTTTATAAAAACGGCTTGAAAGAACTCTCCGTACTGACCTTGTTCAACATCGGCAAGAATGCGTGCATCGGTATTATCTAAGAACTGATGACGCAGATCGTCTCGTAATTTCCTGACATTCTCGTTTATTTTATCATCTACTTGATATGCAAAAAGAGGATGCTGCGAAACCAATTTGTCATAAGTACTGTCTGTAAATATGAACAGAGCCTCTTTGACAAACATTCCACCATCATCATGCCCGGTGAAATGTACCAGTTGCTGTTTTTCTATCGCATCATTGGTCTGCAGCCTGAACGCAGCGTTCCCCCTGAAAAACATGGCGAAGCAACGGTTTTCAGCGGACCCGAGCCGATAGACGTGTCCGGAGAGAAAAGTGAATTCTGCGATATCGTTCTTTAGAACATAGCCTTCGGGTTGAATAGCATGAGTATTATCTACTTCTGCATTCCGCAAGCGAATATACATCACTGTACGCAGTGCTGAGAGGCTCATTCCACCAGCCTCCGGCGCGGCATGTACATAACAGAGCAGTCCAGCAACACACAAGACTCTAAACGTTCCCCTCATCACCAATCCTCCTCATAAGTTCTTCTCACTAAATACTCCAACAATTACCTGGCAGTAACATCGAAGGATCTGTTCACTGTTGGTGTTTGCGCTTCAAGTATTCTGAGGAAATCTGTATAATTACAAGACTTTATCTTTATACGTGCGTATCGTATCAATACTGTCATTTTCGTGCTCTGCATTATAATACTGCGTATTTAAGATGTCAAGACCGTTGCACGCACCGTACGCCGCTACCTTGACAGAGAACCGTATTCAGACTACACTGTACAACAATGGAGGAATCATGAAAAAGAGTTTCTGTGCGGTCTTGCTTTTGTTATGCGCGATGGCGTATGCGAGTCAGCGTACGGTCATCGCTGAAGAATTTACCACGACCACGGGCTGACCATACTGTCCTGGGACAGCAAGAGGTCTTGCTGAAAACTATGTTCGATCATTCGACACACTCGCCATTGTCAGTTATCATTTCTCTGCCAGTGCACCGTTTTATACACCGGACGCTGGGCAGCGTGCCAGCTATTACGGTATCACGGGGACTCCACATGTTAAGATAGATGGTATTATGACAACCGCTGGCGGGTGCAGCAATCCCGGAACCATGTATCCGGCGTATCGCATACAACTTTCAAATCGCGCAGCTATCCCCAGTCCCCTCCAGATCGACCTAGAGTGCTCATACGATTCACTCACAAACAACGGTTCTGTAACGGCTACTGTTGAGAATACGTCAGGAAGTGCTGTTAGCGGCAACCTGCATTTTGCACTCACTGAACACAGCATACCATATAACTGGGGTGGACTGACCACAGTTGAACACGTATGCCGGGATATGCTGCCCAATGCCGCGGGTGAAGCAGTAACAATCGCTGTAGGTGATACCATCGTGAGAACGCATGATTTCACGGTGGACAATGCCTGGAATGAGCTCAACTGTAATGTTGTGGTTTTTGTACAGGGCACCTCGCAAGAGATGTATCAGAGCTCATTCATTGCGCTTCTCGATAATATCGATATGGAATATTTCGGTCTTACCTTCACCGAACTGAATACCTCACCGAACCAGATACCTCAACCGGGTGACTCGCTCCGCATGGACCTGTACGGCAAGAACAACGGCAGCGGTGTCTACACTGACACTCCGGTCCTGACATCAAGCGATCCCTACATTACCATTCTCTCGACAACACCCCAGACGGTCAATATTGGACCCGGCGACCTCGATACTGTGCTGAATTGTGATATCGCCCTGGATCCTGTATGCCCATCGCCGCACCTGGCTCAATTCGAACTGGACTTTGGCGGTGCCGGAGGGGCAGACACATTTGATTTTCTTATTTCTCACCAGACCGGGTTCAGCGATGACATCGAATCAGGCCAGGGCGAGTGGACACACTCGGGTCCTGTTGACAACTGGCACATCTCAGACTATTCAAGCCATTCGCCATCACACTCGTGGTATTGCGGACTCGAAAACACCCACCAATATTCGAACCTGAATGATGCATCGCTTGTATCACCATATTTTGTCGCAACACCGGACAGCAATCTGACCTTCTGGCACCAGTATGGACTGGAACCGAACTATGATTATTCCTTCGTGGAGATAGACAACTCATCAGGCTGGTGGCATATTCTTGATGTCTACAATGGTAATCAAGCAACCTGGATACAGGCAACGTATTCACTCGCGGATTTTGCCGGGCAGACTGTCCGCCTGCGTTTTCGCTTTGTGAGCGATCAGTCGGTCACGGCATCAGGCTGGTATGTTGATGATGTCGATGTTCCGGTAACAACGGGAGTAAATGAATTCACGCAGGAAATTCAGCCATTACAGATAACGGTTGGGCCAAATCCATTCAGTCGGGCACTTGAAATCTCGCTCGCCGGGACCGTTGCAGATGTCGGGATCGTGACCATCTATGATGCGACCGGTAGATTGATCGAGACAAATGAGATCAGAGCAAATAACTCGATGGTGTGGCACGCAAAAGACTCACGTGAACAACCGGTACCAGCGGGCATTTACTTCATTCGCTTTCGTACTGGTACACACACAGAGACACATAAGGTTTTGTATGTGAAGTAGGCGACACACTATTTTTAACGTCCAACGTGTGACACGGGCATGATTTTCCGCTAATCATGCCCTGTGTTATTTCGTAACGGACCCGGGAAGAAAATATATCGATATTTCATGACTTTCGGTTATTTTTCACAATTTTTTCACAAAGTATTCCTATTATACAGTGCAAACAGGAAGAGGAAATACCGGGAGCAGCGGCCTGGTATTTCTCAAGCCTTGTCGCAGGCCTCGTGCGGAAGGTAGAAAAAAAAGTGAGAACGCTATTGTAGGAACAATAGCGATAAATTGGCAGGAGAGTGTTGTCACTCTCAGTGTGTGTGCTAGGGTTTTCTCTATCCTTGTCACCTTCTAAACGGGGCCTGCGACAAAAGGTTTTTAACACCCAGATCAGTACTCAGTTTTATACTGTTCCTAAAGAAGTTTTCGGATACATTCCGCGGGTTCACACCATACAGTTATACATAGGTTATATATCCTCAGTACGATGTTGTTACCAATTTTTTGACAGTGTACTGATAAAACGCCATTTGTTATAGTCATCACCATTATCTCCCCGAAAGAGATTCCGTTCAAGGAGGAGATTGGCATTTCCCAGCCACCACAATGGTACAGAAGAATTGAACCGTAGTGCGTGACGGATCCCTCTTTCACGTTCGCCAGTATGTCCATAAACAATTGTGTTTGTCCAGCGGTTGAAAAACGTGTACGACACACCGAAATCTATGGTCAGTATGCGTGTCTGTGTGGTATCATAATCTGCATTCGTAACACCGATGCCCGCCTGGATGTTCAGCGGTACCTTGAATGATGCATTTTCAGTAATAGAAAAACTATTCGTGGTATAATTATTTTGTGTCATTAATTCATTATGTTTTTGATGCTGCCACGCAACGACCGGGGAATGGTAAAGACCACCAAGTTCAAAGTTATAGCCTGTGCTGATAGATAGTATATCATCTTTGTTCTCAATACCAAGTGAATCGTTAGTTTGCTGCACCGGACTGTACATCGCCTGAACATAGGGTATGTTCATGAAATTCAAGCCCAGGATAAATGCATAGGTTGTGAAATATGTTGTCGATGATTTATTTCCTATGAGGTTATCATGTTCGTTCTTGTAGGATGCGGACATTGAAATACCATTGTTGAACAAGACCTGTTGAATACCTACCTCCATCGTGAGATTGTCGGTCCTGAGCCTTGGTACGCCAAAGGTTCGGTATCCCGGTCCGATCATTTTCCAGCCACCCCATATTTTCGTACTCTGCAGCGTGATGACCGGCCTGACCGCAACCGCATAATCGAATGAACTGCTCATGCGTGGGTTGAAGAAATCGAGTGCCCATGCCGGTGCATCGGGCAGAACGAGCTTCGGCATCCTGATATCACGGGTATGCTGGGATGCAGCCAGTTCTGACAACACTGTAAAATGTTCTCCAAACGTGAGTTGCACTTCGACTCCGCCCATAAAGTTTTCCTGGGGTACGAGCACCTCCACCGTGTCACTGTCACCAGGCAGCGGTAGGACATAGGGATTAATAGAGCTGGTATCATCCCCGGCATGCAGGAATGTGAAATACAGATGGGTTCCCTTTTTCTTCCCAAAGCCGAACCGTGCTGCATACAGGGTCCGTTCGTACGCGGCAACGGTCGAATCCGATCCTTCGACACCACGCTGGACCCTGCCAGCAGCACCCGCCATGTACAGTATCCACGGGTTCATCTCAAAGGCTCCGCCGGTCACCGGAATGCCGCTGAGTGTCAGTGGAGTGAACTGGGGTGAGCATGTGCCGATCTCAATACCGCTGATAGAAAACACAAAGCCCGGAGCATTCACCATATCCCTGATCAGTCTGCTCGGTTGCAGGAAGATCCGCCATTTGTTGAGTGCCTGCCGTATGTTGGATTCTTCAGAACTGATGAACAGGTTCAGCGACAAAGGCATACCGGAGATACTGAGCGTGGGATTAAGCGTGAATCTCAGGGTCGAATTCGGTCTCAGCTGTGGTGCACCTTCCATTTCGTATAATTCTGAATACGCGCTCGCCGAACCGAAAAACTGAACAGGTCCTGCATACATACAACTGATCACACATAATAGTACGAGATCATATTTTTTCAAGATATCATTATCCTGTTTCTAAGTATACTATCAGTTGCCTGATTCCCATCTTCCCATGCATACGCGTTCACAGCTCACGATTACTTTTTCTCTGGATCATTCATCTTCTGTTGAAGAAGGAAATGGTAGCACCATTACTGCCTCTTTTCAATCATTGTAACAGGTTCGCAGGTAATGTCAATATTAACGATTAGAAAATCATCGTTACCATAATGATCCTTTATAACCTGTGCATGATACACGCATCAAACACAATCCGTTACGATACGCATGAGTTCTGTTAGCAATATCATTATGTCATTTTGTTAATTGACAAAATGACATAGTTAGCGCATCGACTCGATGGTTTTCACCACCTGTTCCAGTTGCCTCATCGATGTAGTGATTTGACCTGTCTTCAGCCAGTAGTGCCGCTGCCGCCATTTGATCTCGTAGCGTACCAGGTCAAGATCACGTAAGGTTCTGAGTACGGCAGATATCGTGGTAATACTCAGACCCAGTTTGTGTGCGAGCTGTGACGGCGTTTGTCTTCCTTTTTCGAGTACGTGTAAGGTCTCATAGGCGGTCGGGTTGCCCAGGACACGGCAGATGCGTGATGCCCGGTATCTCTGTTCTGGTATTTTCTTCTTCATAACTATCATCATAGCATCATTATGTCATTTTGTCAATTAACAAAATGACATAATGATAAGCGGTTCGCATGGTAATAATATAATTATAAAGGTGATTTTTGTAATTCGGGAACTGCTCACGAGTGCCGTCTCCAGCACCAGTGAATTCAGCGGGGATCTGTGGAGGATGCTATATGGTTATGATACGATCAGTTATCCCTAAAGCGAGAATTCTATTTCAGGAGGGTTCTGCAAAGTGGCAAAGGCACCGCAGTATTTGTCTCGGGACAGTTCCAGCGAGCGCGCCAGATCTTCCTGACGGTAGTCTCCCTCGCAAATAATTTTTACAAAAATTTTCTCATACCGCCTGGGATGATCCGCGGCACGTTTGCCATCAAGGACTATCTCGAACCGGTTTATCTTGCCGCCCTTTTTCTGCAGAATACCCACAATATCCATACCCATGCAACCGCCCAAACTGACCAGGAGAAACTCTATCGGGCGTATACCCTGATCGAGCCCTCCGTATTCAGTATCCGTGTCGACCACGACGCGGTGACCAGTGTCATCTACTGCAGTAAACTGCAAGCCTTTGTTCAATGTCATCCTGATCATAGTACAAACTCCCCTTTCTATGTGTCGTGCTCACTCCTGCAACAAAGAGTCTACCAATCTATCAAATTGTGGTTCGAGTTCAGGGCTATACCCGGTTTGTGTCTTTCTCACAGCGCCTGTCTTGTCAAAAAAGAACATCTTGGGAATCGCCGTTACTTCATATACCTTAACGACTTCATTTGTCGCACTGAGAATAGGATAGGGAATCTGCTGTGCATCCCGGAATTCTCTCAAAGTATTTATATCTTCAGTAGAAATTCCGAGAATCATAAAACCCCGGGCATGATACTTATCGTACAATTTAATCAATGCCGGTATACTATTTCGGCACGGAGGACACCAGGTTGCCCAGAAATCCACAATAATGACATTACCCTTTAGTTCAGACAGCGTGTAACTCTCACCATCGATCGACTCCAAGGTGAAGTCGTTCTGGAAACCTGAACTTGCTGCTCTTTCACCACTCTTGCACGCCAGCACGATCATTATCCCAATCAGGATAAATGCTACATATCGATTCATGATTCCTCCAGTTATGTTATTTATAAGTGACCTTTTATTTTTTCAACAATGTGATCCTTGGGAACCGCACCAATAATCCGTTCAACCTCTTTTCCTTGTTTGAAGATAATGATTGTTGGTATGTTCTGAATGCCGAATTCGTTGGCGGTTTTTATTTCATTATCAACATTAACCTTACCAACCATTATCTTATCAGTATATTCGGTAGCGATCTCCTCCATTATGGGTGCGAGCATCGAACATGGGGCACACCATATTGCCCAAAAATCAACAAGATAGGGAATATTTGATTTCTCAACTTCCTGGTGGAAGTTAGCATCAGTTAGTTCTTTAACCATTACAACCTCCTTGTTTACAAACTCCTGTTATGCGCCTGGGTATTCTCAGCGGGACAAAAAGGCGATCAACGGCTTGTCCTGTGCGATGTTTCACGTGAAACATTGTCAAAATACCTGGGACAGACCCATGCGTATCATCCTGTTGAACTGCAGACCATCCAGACTATTATCGAGCAAATCTCGTAGAGCAAATTCGAAGAACAATTCTTCATAAAAAATAAATTGCAGGCTGACATTGAGATAACCCTTGTTCTGATCCAGGTCGTCATTGAGGTTCGGACTATAATCAACGGAAAACGCTGCGCCGGTTCCGAATAGGGCCTTAATGCCACAGAATAAATCGAACCTTCCTTCGTCTTCCAGAGAATAATTCACACCAAGACTCGGAACACATTCAATGCTCGGTGCGCTGAATATTCTGCCTATTTGACAATATAATCCCTTGGACATGATATCGTATCGTCCGTCATCATAGGCTCCATAGCCCTGATTATCAAAACCGAGCATGACATGAGGCATCACATATCCCTGTTCGATCGCAACGATCCGCAACTGAACCCCAGGGATGTCATAAAAATGAGGGTCACCAGCACCAATGAGATTCGCTGCGCCATAACTCACCCCAAACTGAAAGCGGTCCCAGACACCGACATCGAAATACCCCAGAATCTCACCCTCTGGACCAAAACGAAGCTCTATCCCGAATTCACCGTGATATGGTGTGCTGAGATATGGCTGATCAATATAATACAGGCTGCCTAATAAAAGCAATAACAGCATATAACCTCCCTCTATTACATGACAACGAGAATTCTTTCATTGAATCTTTCCATAAATTCTTAAAGACATATCGCCGACAATTTTCTTGATCCCATCCAGTACCTCTGAGGTAGGATTTACCTTCAAGGATCTGGATCTCAAGTTTCTACAGTCGTTCTCCCCATTGATTTTGAACCACACTTCACATTCTCCCTGATTATTATTCAGGATCTCATACAGCTGCTGGAGATCGCTCTCAGCTAATTTGTTCTTTTCACAATCAATAAAAATCTTTGAATAGTATTTTTTTGCCGTTTCCATAAGTATGATTGTCTCGGCACTAATACTTTTTCGGTCTTCCTCACCAGACACCCGGCCTTTGATAATGAGTGGTATATCGACCTTCAGGACTGGAGCATATCGTTCAAAGTTTTCTGAAAAGATAAATACATCAATTGCACCATCAAAATCCTCGATATTAATAATTGCATAATTCCGGCCTTTTTTGTCTTTTTTGATCTTTTTTGAGTTCAGTATTCCTCCAATGGCAAAATACCCTCCGTTTTTCAACGTATCCAGCGAGCTGATCGAGGTCAACCCCAGGGCAGTGATTTCTTCTTTGTAATTCTCGAGCGGATGTTTGGAAAAATAAAAGCCAAAGGCTTCTTTCTGATAAGACATGCTATCAGGGACATTTTCCTGTTCATCATCCATATGCTGGTCCTGATCATCAAATAAACCTACCTGCGTGCCAATATCTTTACCGCCTTCAAATTTCTTTAATAGTTTGGCTATATCAGGGTCAAATTTCGAAAATGCGCCAGATTTAATCAATGATTCTATCGATTTCTTGTTCAAACCCCTCGTACGCGCCTGAAAATCCATGAATGAACTGAAAGGACCACGCTGCCGTTCTTTCATGATGGCATCTACGATCGGTCTTCCCAGATTTTTCAGAGCCCCCAGGCCGTAACTGATCATATCGCCCTGTTTCTGAAATTCATAGACACATTGATTGATATCCGGGTTCAATATCTGTATTCCCATTCTCCGTGTTTCACGAATTAAGACCCACAACCGTTTTGTATCGTTTATTTCGCTGTTCAGGGAAGAAATCATGAATTCCAATGGATAATGGCATTTCAAGTATGCAGTTTGGTTGGCAAGCGCGGCATAGGCAGCGGCATGCGATTTGTTGAATCCATACCCGGCAAATGGTGCAATCATATTGAATATCACCTCAGCAGTATCTGCGGGGATTTTGTTCTTTTCAGCATTATTTATAAATTTCTCGCGGTTTTGATCCATGAGTTCAGGTATTTTCTTACCCATTGCCCGGCGCAGATTATCTGCTTCTGCCATACTGAATCCAGCAATATGTGATGCAATGCGCATTACCTGTTCCTGATACACGATCATACCATAGGTTTCTTTCAGGATAGGCTCTAATTGGGGGTGAAGATAGGATATATTCTGGGGGTTTTTCTTATTCTCGATCATTTTCTGTATATTCACGTTTCCCATGGGTCCTGGCCGGTATAAGGCGATCACTGCAATCAGGTCTTCAAAATTCTCTGGTCGGAAACTCTTCAATATCTCCTGCATGCCCTGGCTCTCGAGCTGGAACACACCCACGGTATCGCCCCGGATCAGCATCTCAAAGGTCTCTTTATCGCTCAGGGGGATATCGCCGACCTGGCGTCCGATCAATTTCAGGGTGTTATCGATCACAGTCAGGGTCCTGAGGCCCAGTATGTCCATTTTGAGTATTCCGATATCCTCCAATGAATTTTTCGCATACTGGGTCGACACCTCACCACGGTCTGGACTTTTGTACAGTGGTACGTATTCAACGAGTTCTTTGGGAGTGATCACGACACCAGCAGCGTGGGTCGCGGGATGACGCGCCAGTCCTTCGAGTTTCCTGCTGATATTGATGAGATCCTTGTATTCTTCTTTGGCATCGACAAGGAAATTCAATTCTTTGACTTCATTCAGGGCTTCATCAATGCTTTTGTGAAATGGGATCATCTTGGCAAGCCGGTCGATCTCACCATAGGCAATACCCATAACCCTGCCGACATCGCGGATCACCGCGCGTGCCTGCATGGTACCGAACGTGATGACCTGGGTCACGTTTTTCTCACCATAGCGCGTTCGGATGAAGTCGATGATCTCATCCCGACGAGCATCTCCGAAATCCGCATCTACATCAGGCAGGCTCAGCCGCTCAGGGTTGAGGAATCGTTCGAAAATCAGGCTGTATTTCAACGGATCGACATCCGTGATTCCCAAAGAATATAAAACCAGACTGCCCACGGCAGACCCTCTGCCCGGACCGACCGGGATATTTTTCTCCCGTGCAAAACTGATGATCTCGCGGACGATCAAAAAGTATCCTGACAGTCCCATACGGTTGATAATACCGAGCTCGTAATTGAGTCGTTCTTCAATACCTGGTGTTGTTCTGTCGAAACGCGTTCGCACTCCTTCAAATGCCAGGTATTTCAGATAGTCGAAATCCGTTTCAAAGTTCTGGGGCCTGGGAAAGGTCGGTAATTTCACGTCCTTGCCCGATGTATCGATCATAAGATTGCAGCGTTCGGCAATGAGTTTGGTATTGGTGATCGCCTCGGGCAGATCATCGTACAGCCTTGCCATTTCCTTGGGTGGACGGAAGTACGCATGCCGGGTCTCAAAACGCAACCGTTCTCGGTCAGAGAGCGTTTTTTTCGTGCCGATACATAAGAGTACATCATGTGCCCGTACGTCTTCGGGATAGAAATAGTGACAATCATTCGTCGCCACGATGGGCGCATCAAATTCATTGGCTATCTTGATGAGCTCGGCATGGACTCGTTCTTCTTTCTTCACACCGAGCCGCATGATCTCAATGTAGAACTTGTCTTTACCAAAGATATCCTGGTATGTCTGGAGCGCATCCCGCGCGGCCTTTATATCGCCCATACCGATCTTGTACGGAATCTCGCCTTTCAGACACCCAGACAATCCGATCAATCCCTTGTGATACTGAGTAAGGATTTCCTTATCAATACGCGGTTTATAATAAAAACCTTCAAGAAAGGCAAGGGATGACAGTTTGATGAGGTTTCTGTATCCGGTTTCATCCTCGCACAACAAGGTCAAATGGAATGACGATTCCGGAATACGGATGTTCTTGGAACGGTCAAAGCGCGAGCCCGGAGCGATGTACGTCTCGATGCCGATGATCGGCTTGATACCCCGCCGGTGCGCGCTCTTGTAGAATTTGATGGCACCAAACATGTTGCCGTGATCAGTGATCGCCAGGGCAGGCATTTTATACTTTTGCGCGAGTTCCGTGAGTCGGTCGATCTGCATGGCACCATCAAGCAGTGAATATTCCGTATGATTATGAAGGTGGATAAAAGACATCTACTCTCCGGGATACATATATACTGCCAGGCATCGCAGGAGCAACGTGATTATTCCCCGTGCCTGGTTAGTCATCTGTATCGATCGCAACATTGTCCAGGGGGAGGTGAAGGGGATTGGCGCAGTATATTTCCTTGCAGCGCGGGCAGAGTACAAAATCGAATTCCTTGAACACTTCCTCTTCGATGAGTTCCTCTGGATATGATTTGATTTTTTCAAATTCTTTCTTTAGATCCATGTTTTGTGCTTTTATATTAATCACGCCATCAAAGTCGGCATACACCTTGATGGTCAGCCGGTACAAGAGATTGCCGACTGGTATTGGTTTTGCACAGCGACTACACTTCTGTTGTGACATCGTTTGTTTATAATAGCAACGAACGGACTAAGCAAGCGCCTTGAGCACCTGCCTGCACACCTCTTTAAGCGTTTCGAAAACGCCTATCCCCTGCGTAGCAACCGCTTCAAAAAACGGATACTTGCCCTGGGTATTGACCACCTTTTGTAGTTCTTCGACCGACGTGATATTTGGCAGATCCCGTTTGTTATACTGAATAACGAGCGGGATCTTTTCCAGAGATAGATTATAGGTATGTAAATTATCCTGCATGTTCTCAAATGA
>CP070834.1:274957-295257 GCA_020341755.1 Caldifarciminota bacterium
TCGCCGAGAATATCGGTCAGCAGTTCATACCGGTTTTCCTCTTTGACCAGACCGATCGATATCCCGGCAACCGCCGTCTTTATCGGTACACCCGCGTCCATGAGCGCCAGCGAGGAACCGCATACAGTCGCCATTGATGAAGAGCCGTTCGACTCGAGTATGTTCGAGACGACACGGATCGTATAGGGAAATGAGTCTTCAGCCGGAAGGACCGGGCTGATCGCCCGTTCGGCAAGGGCTCCGTGACCGATATCCCGTCTGCTGGGACCGCGTATCGGTTTTACCTCGCCGACCGAAAAGGGCGGGAAGTTGTAATGGAGCATAAAGGATTTTGATTCTTCTCCGTAGATGGCATCGATGCGCTGTTCATCACTCGCCGTACCCAGCGTGGTGACGGCAAGGCTCTGTGTTTGCCCGCGGGTGAAAAGTGCAGAGCCGTGGGTCCGTGGCAGTACACCGATCTCGCAGCTTATGGGTCTGATCTCATCCGTACTGCGTCCATCGATACGCTTCTTGTCCTCGAGCACGCGGTGCCGCATTTTTTCTTTGAACGCTTCGTCGATGACTGCTGCTACTTTCTTCTCTATAGCGTCATCGGCATCGTCGGTTTCCTGCAATTTCTCGGCAGTAGTCTTTATCAGCTGGCGTTTGGCTTGCTGGCGTGCCTTCTTTTCCTTAAGGGAATATGCCTGGTCGATATTATCGCTGCCGGCTGCTTCCCGTATGGTCCTGGTGATTTCTTCATCGACGAACGGTACCACAAGATCGACCTTATCGTTACCGCCCTGTCGCCACAGGTTCTCTTCCATCCCGATGATGCGCTGTATCTCGGGGTGAGCGAACTCTATGGCTCCGATTATCTCCTGTTCCGAGACCTCACGGGCATCGCCCTCGATCATCACGATGGCATCTTTTGTCCCGGCAATGACGAGGTTGAGCAGACACTGTTCCTGCAGGCTGACACCGGGATTGATGATGTAGTTCCCGTCCTGCAAGCCGACCTTGACCGCAGCGACCGGCGTCGTGTACGGGATCTCGGATATGAGCAGGGCTGTCGCCGCTCCAATAATACCGAGCGTGTCGGCTTCATGCTCGACGTCCGACGATAAAAGATTGGCTATAATCTGAACCTGGTTTCTGAAATCCTTGGGGAACAGCGCTCTGAGCGGCCGGTCGATGAGCCTCGATGCGAGAATCTCGCTCTCCGACGGTCTGCCTTCTCGTTTGAAGAACCCTCCGGGTATCTTCCCCGCAGCAAAAAGTAGTTCGCGGTAATCGACGGTCAGCGGCAGAAAGTCCACTGTCTCATCGACATCCGGGTTGTAGGTAACACATACCAGCAGCACGGTATCGCCGTATGAGATAACACATTCACCGGCTGCTTGTTTGGCCACACGGCCGATTTCAATTCTGATCTTTTTATCGCCGAGAGGTAATTCTGCTGAGTACAAAACTAACCTCTTAAATCCAGAGCATCAACGATCTTCAGATATCGTGTTTTGTTCTTTTTCATCAAATAGTTCAGATGGCGGCGGCGATCGTTCACCATCTTAATAAGTCCCTGCCTGGAATGCTTGTCTTTAGGAAATTGCTTGAGATGCTCGGTCAGGATCTTGATCCGTTCGGTGAGAATAGCGATCTGCACCTCGGGTGACCCAGTATCCTTGTCATGCTGTTTGTAACTCTGCACGATTTCCTGTTTTTTCTGTTTAGGTAACGCCATGTAACTATCTCCTTTCCCTATTGCAGTATTATCCACATCTCTGTGAAAAAGTCAAGGGTGGACATCGGCTCTCTGTCAGGTATAATAACATCGATAAGAGGAAGAATAGTGCTGTCCCTGCAGTCTGGTATTTTATACGGCCCTATCGCATCACGGCGACTCGGCACCTCGCTCGGCATCAATCTGATGCCGACCACGTACAAGCTCTGCTCGTTCAATTGCGTGTACTGCCATTATGGGTTTACCGACCGGCTGACCATGGATATGAAAGACCATATGTATGATCTGCCGCATCTGGGTGATGTTCTGCGCGAGGTAGAGCGGGCATTGAGGTCTTCCACGGCATTCGACTACATTACCTTCTCTGGGAATGGCGAACCGACCCTGCACAGGGATTTCCCCGAAATTGCGGCAGGAATTCATGAATTGCGCAACCGGCTGCGGCCGCGTGTGCGGATCGCACTGCTCAGTAATTCAACCGGTGTCCTGGTCAGGGATATGCGCCGGGCATTGCGTTACATCGATGTGCCGTATTTCAAGGTCGATGCCGGAAATGAGGTCCTGTTCAGGAGGATAAACCGGCCCGCGTCGGGTGTCGTTTTTGATGAGATCATCACCCGGCTGAGTCGGCTCAAGGACATCTATATTCAGACCGTGCTCATGGCAGGAGACCCATCGAACGTAGACGCCTCAGCCCTTGCCGACTATTTCGAGGTGATCAAGCGGATTCAGCCGCGGGAGGTGCAGATATATTCGCTGGATCGTCCTGTGCCGGACATGCATATACGACGCGTACAGCCCGCTGACCTTGACAGGATCGCTGAACAGGGGAATAACGAGACCGGTATCGTCTTTCGACCGTTCTATTTATAGTTTACCGTGTCGGAAGGCAGGATTGACACCAGCTGGAATATCCTTATAATCACCTGAGTACCCAGAAGGTAATACATCTTCATAAATTTTACCCAGTAGGTTCCCAGTTATGGCATGGGATAAACGAAAGGAGTAAACATGAAAATTCTGGTTTTTGGCGGATCAGGAAAAATAGGGTCAGCAGTGGCGTGGGATCTGGCAAAGGACGACGCCATCGATACGATCGGCATAGTCGGCAGGCACAAAGATACTCTGGAACGCGTTAAGAAATGGATCGGCAGCGATAAAATAGTCCCTCATATACTCGACATCCACAATAAAAAAGATACGATTGCACTCATGAAGCAGTATGAAGTGGGTGCATTGACCTTGCCTGACCGGCATACGAGCTATCTGGTCGTGCACAATGCCATCGAGGCGGGATTGCACATCGTGGATACGATCGAAGAATTCCACCGAACACCGGATGCCTACGAAACCGAGGGGCTGGAACTGCCTGAAGGCATGACCCTGGAAGAGTATGGCGAGTGGCTTCATAAAAAAGCCAAGGAGAACAATGTAACGTTTGTCGACGGTATGGGTTTTGCACCAGGATTGAGCAATATCACCCTGGGTGACGGCATGCGCAAGCTCGATACCTCGGAGCGCGCCGTGGCGCGGGTCGGCGGTATTCCGTCAAAAAAGGACGCTGCCAATCATCCCCTGCGCTATATGATCACCTGGGCGTTCGAACATGTGCTCAGGGAATACATGATAAAGTTGAACGTGATCAAGGGCGGTAAGATCGTCGAGGTCGATGCAGCAACCGAACTGGAACCCTTCCATTTCGACAAGTTCGGCAAGGATGAAATGCTCGAATGCGCGGTGACACCGGGCATGCCGAGTTTCATGTTCACGCGCAAAGGATTGAAGGAGTTCGCCGAAAAGACCGTGCGCTGGCCCGGTCACTGGCAGGGCGTGCACACGCTCAAGGAATGCGGCATGCTTGATATCGAGCCGGTCGATTTCAAGGGAAACAAGATCGTTCCGCGCGAATTCCTGTTGTCCATGATCACTCCGCGGCTTCAGCAGCGTGAAGGCGAGACCGACGTGTGCGTGATGTATAATACCCTGGAAGGTACTAAAGACGGCAAAAAGGTGAAGATCGAATACTTCATGTGGGACGAGGCAGATACTGCAAACAACATGTCGTCCATGATGCGGGCAACCGGTTTTCCGCTCGCTATTACTGCAGCAATGATCGCCAAGGGTAAGATCACGGAAAAGGGCATCGTTGCGCCCGAGGATGCCGTGTACGGAGATTTGTATCAGGAATTCTTGAAGGAACTAAAAAAGCGGAACATAGAAATACTCGAAGTAGTTTCGTAATATTAAAACTCGCTGGCTGTCATTGCGTATAGGGTGAAGCAACCTGTATCATGGGAGATTACTTCGGGACATGATCCCTCATAATGATAAAGGAGATTGTGTCATCGTGCGTGCCCGCCTCAGGCGGGAGCCTGTGTACTCCATTTTATAAAAGCAGGGGAAAGGTACGTCTTATCTATTTTTCAACCATATAGATATATACATAATTATAAATATATCGATATTGCTGGTGCAATTCTATACGCGCGTGTTAGTAGTGGTAGTATACTATCGCAGCAGGATCAGTTTTTCTTTGAGCGTGGTTCCGCCGGCTTCGCACACGAACCAGTATATGCCGGATGCGCGTGCGTCATTATTCCATGTAAACACGGTGCTGGCACCGATTTTCGAACCATGGAGTTCAGCAACCATTTTTCCAGCGATATTATAGATTTTCGCACTCTCAATGTTATCCGTGTGCACGCGGATCATCACGCGCCGCGTGAACGGATTCGGCGAACAGTCCATCAGAGATTGAACCTCCACGACAGCGTATTCGCTGATACCGGTCGGGTCGATGATGATGTCACAGACCACCGTATCTCCGACGATTGCGATGTTTTTAACGGTCACGTCGGTATTGTGGTTCCAGTTATCCCGGCTCGAGGGGTAACTCAGGCTGTCGAACACGGTCGTATTGCTGTCGCCGGGAAACGGGTCGCCCGAATCCCCGAGTTCATGATGGTAATAATGCGGATCAGGGCGGTATCCCCAGCCATTGTCGAGATCATCGCAGCCATCGGCTTCTTCGAGGTCCACGACATTGTGATACGAATTGTAGCGCGGGTCGATGTGCCAGATGAGCAGCCCCTGACCGGGCAGCGGCGTATCGAATCCCTTGTTCTGCCGGTTCTCGAGAATGAAAAAGGTATCGTTTACCGCACCGTTGCGCCAGACCCGGTAGGCCACGGGATGCGTCTCTGCATCCACGATCTTCAATGAATAGGTGTTGCTCGTTATCGCGAAGGGCGTGAGCCAGCCGACCTCGGTCTTGCACCAGGCATCGGCATGCGACGGGCTCCACGGCGTATTGCCGCCCGCGCCCCAGGCACCGTATCCCATGAGGCTCCAGTACCCGACGCCCCAGGTATTGCGCGAGCCGTCGTACAGATCAGGAAGACCTACGATATGACCCAGTTCATGGCACATCACGCCGATGCAGCAGAGCGTGGTGTCCAGGCTCGGCGTCACGAGATTGATCTCGGGCACGTTGGTCGCGCCTTCGATAATCACACCGTCATTCGTTGTATAATTGAAGTACGGTATGGCATGGGACCAGCAGTCATTGACATCGCCGGTGTCTTCGCCGCCGGGTCCGGCGTGAACAATAAAGGCACCGTCGATATGATTGTCATTATCGAGATCGTACTGCTGGAAATCCACGGTGGCGTCGACCAGGGCGACCGCATCCATTGCCAGCTGATAGCCGCTTGAGAGCATATAATACCCATCATAATAATAACTGTAGGTGTGTGCCGACATGTGCCAGGCATCACCGGCAATACCGCCGGTGACATTGGTTGTGCCGTAGGAATTCTCCAGGAAAAGGTCATTGAGGCTGCCTGCTCGGTACTGCCCCTGATATACGCCGGTCGAATAGAACATGCTGTCATACCTGGCAGGCGAACGTTCGAGCGTGTCGGCCAGGTGATCGGAGAACTGGACGAGGATGGCGACCGTTTCGATGGTCGTATTCTGCAAATCCTTCGGTTCATGGCGCGGCTGGCCGATGATGCAGGTCGCAGGACCTGTGTGCCGGGGATGCGGAGGCATGGCAGAAACAGCCCGACACAACAAAATCAAACACACAAATACCTGTTTCATGTTTCCTTGACTCCTTTATTCTTTTGCGTGTGTCCGGTGTACGATCTTTGCCAGGTAATCGTATTCGATGTTGACGGCTGATTTCACTTTCACGCTGCCGAGCGTCGTATGCTCGCGCGTGTAGGGAATGAGATTGACCGCAAACACATTTCCGCTCACGGTTCCGATGGTCAGACTTACACCGTCGATCGCAACCGAACCCTTGGCTATCAGATAGGGTTTGTTCGATGTATGTGCCTGGAAAAAATACTCATTGCCCTTGATGCGCGTGCAGCGGACAACCTCGTCGACATGCCCGAGCAGTATATGCCCGCCCAGACGTCCGTCGAGCCGTAACGCCCGTTCCAGGTTCACCCTGTCACCGGTGCGCCAGTCAGGCAGGGTAGTGACGCGTTCGGTCTGTTTCATTACCTCGACGGTGAACCCATTTTTGGTCAGACCGGTCACGGTCAGACAGATGCCCTGGATGGCAATGCTGTCACCGATGAGATTTTCGAGTTGCGATCTGACGGCAATGGTCTGGACGCTGCCGCCGCTTATTTTCTCGATCCTGCCTGTTTCTTCAATTATTCCGGTAAACATGATAGACCGTATCCTCTCCAATTGATTCATACCGCGAACCCAGCGCTTGAATGTCTTCCACGATATCTTCGGCGACCTTCTCCCCGCCCGCGATCTCGCACGGCGCGACAAACACATAGAGTTCGTCATATAGTCGTTCATTATACACCTGAGTGAATACCGTTCCCCCGCCTTCCACGAGCACAGATCCTATTTGCATCATGCCGAGTTTTTCCAGAACTTGCTTGAGTGGGAACGGTTTTTGCTCGAACAGCATGATCTCGGCACCTGCGGCAATCAAGTTTTCAATTTTAAGAACGTCATTGTCCGGTGCAGTGATGATTATCCTTCTGGCATCGGGTTTGAGAAAGTGTGCGCTGGATGGAATCTTAAGGTCTGGATCGATCACGACCCGCGCCGGATTGTGCCTGCCTACGAGCCGGTCTGTGAGATAAGGATCGTCCTTGAGTACGGTATTAATACCGACGAGCACGGCACAGACCTGGCTTCTCAGAGAGTGAACGTACCGTAAGGATGGTTGTGATGTGATATATTTTCCTTCGAAGCCCGAGATCTTGAAGTTCTTCGACAATGCGATTTTTAAAATAACATAAGGGATTTTGGTCGTGATATACTTTACATACCCTTGGTTGAGCCGGGACGTTTCCTCTCGAAGTACACCGAATACAACCTCGATGCCGTTTTTCTGCAATCCGGTGATGCCATTTCCATTCACCAGGGGATTGGGATCTTTGATGCCGACCACGACTCTTGAAATACCTGCCTTTATTATCGCATCAACGCACGGCGGGGTAAAGCCCGAGCAGCAGCAGGGTTCCAGGTTCACGTACAGGGTGGCGCCGTGTGCTTCACAGCCCGCATCTGTGATCGCTACCACCTCGGCGTGCGCCTCCCTGAGCTTCCGATGATACCCTTTACCCACGATGCGGTTGTTCTTTACGATAACGGCACCAACCAGCGGGTTGATGCTCGTTCTGCCCCAGCCTTTGCGCGCCAGGGCGAGGGCATGCTGCATGTACATGATATCGTAATCGTGCTGCGCAATCATATGTTTTGAAGTATATTCGATGGACAGGCGAAGTCAAGACAGGCCAAAAGGAAATTTATAATTGCTAACTTGAAATTGATAATTTTTCAACAGAGATTAAACGTTAATCGGCATCGCTGCCCGTATCACTATGTATTGTGCTTTCGTTTTGTTTCAATAACCTAATAACTCAGTAACCAATAACCCTACAAAGTGATTGTTTATCGTACGATGATCATTTTAGCGGTTGCAGAGTATTCTCCGGCATCGAGAGAGTAGAAATAGATACCGGACGTGAGATCAGTGATGTTCCACTGCTCCTGATGATCTCCAGCCGGTTGAACTCTGTTGACGAATGTCGCAACCTCCTGACCGAGGCTGTTGAAAATACGCAGGGTCACGAATGCATCGGTCGGTATGGAATAAGAGAACGTAGCAGACCCGGTGACCGGCTCTGGATAATGGTACAGAGACCTGCGAGGTATGGTACCATTAGAATACTCTTTGATCGAGGTCAGGGGATCGCTGCTCGTAACATGGAATATATCGTAGTTGCCCGTGTTGCCGCCTGAGTGGCATGCAATATGACCGTAATCTCCCGAATCGATTTTAAAAGACGGCGTGAAGTGGTCATCACCTATGACATACGCGACCTGCCATTGACCAACCGTGTTTTGATGCGAATAATACACGTACCCGGTGAAGAAATTTCCGCTGGTCTCCATCCATATGATTTGCGGTGCTTTATCCGCGTCCAGCGCGATGGAAGGCTCGACCGCACTGCGGGTGAGTGAAGCAAGTTCGTAAGCCTGCCAGTTCTGTCCGTGCGGCTGGTACCGATAATAGACCCTGCCGGGAAAACCCCAGCCATCATTACCACCCATTGCCAGGTGAAGGTCGTCATTGTCGTCGACCACGAGGGTGGCGGAGAAATCATTCACATTTCCACTCATGATGATCTCGTAATTCCACGAGCTTCCTCCCACCGTATCGTTCCATGCATGGTGAATGTGGTAGTCACCATAGTCGCCACCGCGGTACACGATATGGGCGATGCCATCCTCGGTTACCGCGATATATGGTACTGCACCGGTGCCGTACGGACCTAGCTCGCTGCCGAAGAGAATCTGCACCTCCCAGTCAATACTGTCTCCGATCGCATAAGCGATCTTATAGTCGAGGGTCAATGAATCTTCAGTGATCCAGGCAAGATGGACCCTTCCTGCTCCATCGATGGCGATTGTCGTATAGCAATCCATGCGGTCGTCGGACGTGACCATATGCTGCTGCCACCCGGACGAAGAGGGGTAGGCAAAGCAGATCTCAGAATCATCTTCATAAGTGATGTACGGTTCATCGTTGAGGGGTGAGACTGCCAGTGCCGGTGAATAGCACACCTGATCTGTATCGTTGACGAGTTCGGGAGCCTGCCACGTGCCGGCCGGGCTGTTCGTAATATAATATATGCCCCAACCTACAGCTGCATCGTGTTTAAAGACCAGGTGAACGAAATCAAGATTATCAATATCCAGCGATTGTATCTCGGTTTCTTTCCTGATCTGGGTATTGGTGAGCGTATCGACTTCACTGTTCTGCCACTGGGCGTGCAGTGGTATGAAGATTCCTATTAAAAGAGCACATACACACATAACGGTAATGGGTTTTACGCAATGAAAAATACGTCCCATGATATCACCTCCATGCAATTATTTGTGCAGGTGAATGTCGTCACATCGGGTGACGGTCTATCCTTGTCAGATACACTGCATATGCTGCTGAGTTGCTCCTTGATATTTTACGCGTGAGAACACGGAAGTCAATATGCGGTCAACAGATTCTCGGCAGCCCCTCAGCCTCGAGCAGGAGCAGGGGATGGGTACCGCCGATCGCGGTCTTGAGCCAGACGCCGTCGGGTTGTTTTACGACCTCTCCGATAACCGCGGCATGCCTACCCAGGGCATGGGCTCGCATGGTCTTGAGCACACTGTCTACCCTTTTCTTGCTGACGATCGCAATACATTTGCCTTCATTCGCCACGTACAGCGGGTCTATACCGAGTATTTCACTGGCTGCCCTGACTTCTTTTCGGATCGGTAGTGACCTCTCATCGAGCATGATGCCGAAGGGCGTGTCGTCTATGATTTCATTGAGTACGGATGCGACTCCACCCCGGGTCGGATCACGCATGTAATGAATCGTTCCTTTGTAGCGTTCAAGCTTCCTCGTCAGCAGATTGAGCGGCGCGCAGTCGCTCTTGATGCTAGAGCGGAGACCGAGTTTGAGCCGTTCATTCATGACCGCGATGCCGTGGTCACCGATCGTGCCGCTGACCATGATTACATCACCGATCTTTATGTTTTCCTTATGAAGGTTCATACGCAGGGAGCCGATACCGGCAGTGTTTATAAATAGTTTATCTGCCTTGCCCCGTTCTACGACCTTGGTATCGCCGCAGACTACGGTCACTCCTGCTTGCTTTGCTGCCAGTGCAGCGCTTTTCAGTATGGTCTCGAGGTCACGGATGGAAAAACCTTCTTCGATGATCAAACTGAGCGAAAGGTACTCTGGTCGGGCACCCTTCATGGCGAGATCATTGACGGTCCCGAACACGCTGAGTTTGCCGATGTCTCCACCCGGGAAAAAGAGCGGGTCTATGACATACGAATCCGTCGTAAAGGCGATATTTTTCTGCCCAAGCGAGAGCGCAGCGGCATCTTCGAGTTTTTTCAGGGTCTTATCTTTGAAGTATTTCAGGACGACACGTTTGATGAGCTGACCCGACAGCAGACCGCCTGAACCGTGACCCAGCCGTATTTTGTTTTTAATATCCATGGAAAGTTCAGCCGTTCTCAGCACCCGGGTTCATAACACGCTGCGCTCGTAGGTATCGCGCAGGAACCCGCGTGCGTTGTGGTTTTCTTTGAACCGTCCGAGTCCCCAGTTCGGTTCCATGTTGAGCGTGAAGGTCCCGAGATCGAGATATCTGAAACCACGGTTCCGTCCCCAGTTGATGACCTCGTAAAAAAGAAGATTGACGGGTCGGTATATCTGATACTCCTGATCATGGCTGATGTAGAATGCAAGGATGACTGAGGGATTGCAGATGAAAATGACGACACCGCCGATCATCTTTCTTTTGCGGTACGCAGCGAACAGGAGAATGTCTTCGGGGAACAAGCGCTGGAGTCTCTTCAGTTCGTCGAGTGTGTGGGTCGGTGAAACATTATGCCGCATGCCCAGATTGTGTTCCAGTATTTGGTAAAACCTCGGGTAATCATCGGACAGACGTACCTCAATGCCTTCGCGCAGAGCCTTTTTCGTAGAGCGCCGTGCATCCGCATGGAACATGGTAAGTGGTTCTCCTGCATGCAAGGGTATGACCGCTGTGATCTCGCGTTTCACATACCTGAAACCACTCTTCATAAGGGCGAAATCGAGGTACTGGTTCGGCTCTCGATAATAAATGAGCGGGGTCTGGGTGAGGGTAATGGAATTAAAACCTTCTTTTTTATAATGGTCTGCGAGTTGATCGACCATAAGGCAGGTTTTGTGAATACCGAGATCGTTCCTGCACACGAATCCACCATAGGAGGCTCCCCGGTGAGACACGATGCCGCCCCCGTGCACGACTGCCGGGAACAGAGCAATGACGTTATCTTTTTCGCGCAGGAGCACATGATGGTTGTCAAACCGTCCTTTGGGATGATAACTCAGGAATTTCAGCGTATGGAATATCGTACCGTTGTTCGACCCTGCGACAAAACGTTCCCATAGCTCTGAATCTTTATCAGTAAACTTGTGTATTTCCATGATGTGCATTCAGTATAGCAAAAGTCCATGGAATGTCAATACACTGAAAAATAGGACGCGTCAGGACCGAAACCGGTCCTGACGCGCATCTCCTTCCTCAGACAAACGTACGGTGTGTTATTTTATCTTTTTCTTGAGTTCCTCGATCTCTTTCTTGAGCATTTCTATTTCTACTTTCAGATCCTCGACCGCGTCATCGGCATAGATCTTGATCTTCTTCATGCCTTCCATGCCTTCTATGTCTTTGCACATCTCCTGGCACATTCCTTTAAGTTCATCCATGTCCATTGACTCGATATCAATGATCTTCCTCTTCTTCATCTCCATTTCACTGAGTTCGGCAGTCTTCTCCATTTTCTTGCCAGAACGTATGAATGCGATCTTCACCTTTTTATTGGGGCGCTCGGAAATAGCAGTCTTAAGATCTTTGTATGACTCGACCTTAACGCCGTCGATTTCTGTGATGATATCGCCACTCTTGAGACCTGCTTTTTCTGCGGGTGAGTCTTCCTGAACGTTGCTCACGAGTATACCGCCTTTCATATTCAATGCCGTTTTCATGGCATCGCTGAGTTCTTCTGTATATACGCCGAGATAGCCGCCCATTTTACCCTCTGCAAGTGCCAGCATGGGAAGGGCCAATATAGCAATGATCAAGGTTTTCTTCATTAATGCCTCCTTTTATCGGCAGCGGTACGACAATACGAAATACCATGAAGAAGTGTCATAAGAACACGTAGTTTGAAGTTTAGATGACGATAGGAGTATTTTGGTTTAGTGTATCACAGCGCAGACGTAATATGCGTGATCTCGTACTCTTCATCGTGAATCGTGACCCGGTCACCGCATACCTTTGTCAGGAGAACCTGAGCTACCGGTGCTTCGTTACTGATGATATTCTTGTCGAGATCAGTGTCCCAGCGTCCCAGTATCGTGTAGTCCAGGACCTTACCGTCGGAAACACGGACGAGTGATACCCGCGTGCCAACCGTAATGCGGCTGGTATCGATATGAGCAGGATCGATGAGCGTGACCTGCTGCAGGTCTGACTGGAGCACCCTTACTTTTTCGAGGAGTTGGCTCTGCTTTTCCTTGGCGGCTTTATACTCGAAATTCTCGCTGAGGTCACCGAATTCACGAGCCCGGCTGATCTCTTTCTTGTTCTGCGGTATCTCAACCTCGAGCAAATGCGCGAGTTCCTGTTTTTTCTTGAGCAATGCAGCCTCTGTTGAAAAGACCTCGGTTTGCACTTTTTTCAATAATGATGGGTGGTGATGTTCAATGATCCGCTGAAAATCCCTTTTTCGATACTCTTCCAGCGCTGTCGAGTTGTTGATCGTCTTGAGTATGCGGTCTGCATCATCGCTGTTGGCACGAGCCATGATCCCGTCGAAACGCTCCAGTGTCAGGGTCTTATTCAGAGTACCTTTAATGCCTTTGACCTGGTCGAGGCTGTCGATCATTCTCGGCAGGTATGCCGGCTGGAGATATTCTGACAATTCACCGTCCTGCATCTTCTTCAGCATCCACCGGTATTGATGAGGGTACTGCTTGGGAAAAGAGAAGATGGTCCGGTAGCAATCATGTAATACTTCCGGCTTCTCGACAAGATGGGTGCCGATCTGATCGAGCAGTTTGTGGTCGATACTACCAAAAAGTAGTTTCTTCAGGACAGTGTGCCATTCCTTTGGATTCTGATGTACGATGTATCCCAGCACGAGTTTCTGATGCGCTGGTGTTCTCATTGTTTGGACCACGGATGTATCGCTGTCCTCGAGAATGGTCTCGAGGGTATAGTCGAAGGCAAGGTCAGGGGAATGACGCTTGCATAAAAGGAGTATATCGAGCGCCAGTCCGGGATCTTTGCGCACCATACTGTTGCCCAGTTTAACCAACAACGGGCCAAGAGCAGAAAACACATCAGGCATGGTGCGGGAATACTCTTCGGCAAGGGTGTACTGTTCACGAGGCGGTGCTTCTGAAAAGGTTTTCCGGGCATGTTCTGACCGGTCGGTGCCAGGTTCAATAGCAGTATATGTTTTTTGCGGCTTACCGGTCACGCGGATATGTGCGTGTTTTTCCAATATCTTTCTGACCCGTTCCCAGAATCCTGCGATATTTTTCTCCTCGACAATACCGGAGAGATGACGTTTGATCTGGGCAGGCGTCATGGGGTCTTTCATGCTGCGCAGGAGCAGCAGTACGAGGTCTGTCGATTGTTCCGCAGCCAGCTGCTTTAACTTATCTATATTTTGAGCCTTTTTGTACAGGAAATGCTCAGGTCCGATCTTCATGAGCAGACCCCGGGCGATATCGAGTGTAAGAAAGTGATGTTTTTTCTTCTCGAAATCAACGATGATCTCCTGTTTCTCGGGTTTGGCTTCGACCACTGTGCCGAGCCCGTAGCGCTCGAAATAGAAATACTGTCCCACGTCGTAATCCAGATATTCATCCAGTTTTGTAATTGCCTTGAATAAACTGTCGGCGGTCAAGAGACCCGATGCATTGATGTAGTCATCGATGTGATCGCTGTTTTTGTATAGTTTTTTGTACAGACTGCTGAGTTTTTTTCTGATCCCGGATGACTCTTTGCGAAAGTATGCGGTCTGTCGGTACACCGCAATGGCTTTTCTATGTTGGTTGCTGGATTCATAATGCGCTGCGAGCATGTCGAGCAGGAGCAGCGCATGGTCTGTCTGCTTTTTTTTCTTGAGGCGGTCTGCGATATCGAAGAAGACAGAAAGCGGAAGCTGCTCATCGAGCACCATGTCGGTCCAGATATCATCGAGCGTTTCTAGATCATTTTTACTTATCGCCGTCAAGGCTTTTTCGACAATGCTCATGAGAGTATTATACTCAAGCCGAGTGATATTTCAACACGCCAATCTGGTGTCACATATACGGTTGAAAAAAATACGGGCTCTCATGCGAGAGCCCGTAAGGATACAAACTAAAAACGCCCTATGATTTTTTGTTTTGACCGTTCTTTTTTACCAGCGCGAACAGAACTCCGCCCAGTCCGATGGTGTACGCGACGTACAGGATCACCAGACCGAGCATAAGGACGAGTGGACCGACCGGTTCGAAATCCGCAATGAATACACTGATGAACGGTATGATCATGAATGCAGCCCAGCCGAGGCTGAACAGCCCTACCCGATTCTCGATCTTCCAGCCAAAGCCCCGGGCGATATGCGTGCCGGCAATGAGGCTGAGCGAAGAGAATCCAAACAACATGGCGAGGAATACCACGAGCATGAACACTGGCACGAGTGGGATACCGATGATCGAGACCGCGAGCAGTACGATGATCGGGACATAGAGGATCTCTATTCCAACTCCAAGTCCGACCGATGCCCAGATATTACGCTGTATCATGTCGACGATGCGGTCGATAGCCTTGGGGAATATCAGGAGAGCGAGCAGGTTCATGATGAAGACCACAATGAGGGCGGCAATGGTGAAGAAACCGGTGAAGATACTCTCGCCGGGCAGGATGTGCGGGAAACGAAAGACCCTGCCGATACGCGGCAGGATATTTCTCAATGCCTCACTTTCAACCGTTTCCACTTCACCCAGGACTTTCGCATCTTCATCTTTGTCCACGGTACCGCCGACCATGGCTATGTCGCCGGTGACCAGGGAGCCGGATTCGAGTGCTACGGTGCCGCCGACCACGAAGAGATCACCGTCAATGGTCCCCTCATTCGTGACGTTACCGCCGAACACCGCAGCATCGCCATTCACCGAACCCGAGATGTTAAGGTTACCACCCGCAACTGCGATATCGCCGTTAATGACACCGGTAACGTCGACCATACCACCCATGACCATGAGGTCTCCTTTGATAACACCTTCGATCTCGGCATTACCACCGCTCACCGTAACATCCTGGTGAATGGTATCGTCGGGCGGTACGTGATAATTCCCGCTCCAGGTGCTGGCAGCGAGTTTACTGAAGGCAATCGGTGTTCCGAAAAGAAGCAGAGGACCTGTTATTTCATCACAGGTTTTCAATAACTCGTCATATTCAATGTCGAACGTGATATCGGCGTAGTGTACCTGGTTTTCCGGCAGCGAGGTATAGTCTCTGTCATGTTGGTTTGACACGTAGGAAAACCTGGCTGGTACGACATTCGCTTCTGGGACCCGAGCATCAGAGGGTATGTCTGCTGGTTCTGGATGTGGTGCCGTAACGATGACTTCGGGCAGTTGTCCGCACCAGTCATCACCACTATCCGCTTCGATCGTTCCCAGTGTTGCCAAGCTTATTAGTATAAATGTAATTATGTTCTGCATACTACCTCCTTGTGCAGATACTTATTGAGAATAAATATAGTACCGATAATTGCGACCAATCCGATGGCGATATGGATTGGATTGATTGTTGTCTGTGCAAACGGAGCAAGCACGTTGCCTATGGTTATTACGACGATTCTAACTTTATCAAAGAAACGCATCAGGGCTGGACCCGCGAAGACCGATTCTTTCAGGAGATATCCGGGGATCGGTGATGCGAGCAGGCAGAGTGCCGATAAGACCCAGGATCCGGCAAATACCGGTGCGAGTTTTTTCCAGAGAGCACGTTTTCGCACACCGAGGGATCTCATGAGCCTGGCATTAAAATTAGGAGACGGTCGGTCTTCGGGCAGCAGCATCAGGTCATGTGCTGTCCTGGCCAACTCCTGATAAAACTTCTCACAGGAGGGACACCCGGCGAGATGGCGGTGCAGGTACTGTTCTTCTTCTGCACTCGTCTCCCGGTCCAGGTGCTTTTGGATCAATCTTTCAATGCTTTCGTGCTTCATCACTATGTTATACGTTTACCCTGAGGAAAAGTTTCACCGGTCTGCCGGACTATGTCCCGCAGTCGCTTACGTGCCCGGTGAAGTCGTGTTTTTATGGTCGTAATGGGCAGGTGTACGATATCGCTTATTTCCTGGTATGAATATTCCTCTTTATGGAACAGAAATACGAGTTCCCTATCAATAGGAGCCAGCTGAGTTATGGCTTGATCGATCTGTTCCATTTTTCTCTTTCTTTCGTATTCACGGACAAAATCGGTATTTGATGCATACCTTTCATCAATATATTCATATTGTATCTTGTTTTTTCGAAAGAAATCAATGGTGGTGTTATGGGCAATGCTGAACAGCCATGTGGAGAATCGCTGGGAGCGATCAAATGACTCCAGTGCCCGGAAGGATTTGATAAAGGTATCAAATGTCAGGTCCTCGGCATCATGATAGTTTTTGACCATCCTGAGGATATAGCTGAAAATCCTACCTTTATATAGGTTCAGTAATTTCTGACAGGCGTTCTCGTCATGCTGACACGCCTGCTCGATGAGGACGAGGGTCTGCTGTTTTTCATCACTGCTCATCTTCGTGTGGTCATAGTATAGCGCATTTGGTACTAAATGCAAGTCCAGACAGACGTAATGAGTGGGTATCGAGGTTATGCGTTGACTCCTGCGCCATGTTATCTATACTATGTGCGTAACTTTATGACCAATCCATCGTCTTTATTAATGAAAAAGGAGTTGCCTGGTGAAGTTCTCAATGATATGGTCGCGCAAGCAAAAGACGGTAACGATGCGTCTCTTTCCGAACTCTGCGAATATATATATGGAAGAATATACAGTTTTGTTTACTACCGGGTCAATCATCGTGAAGATGCCGAGGATTTGACGGGTGACATCGTGATGAAGATCATCAGATCACTCGACCGACAGAAAGGCAATTTCCACGCCTGGATGTATAGAATAGCCCGGAACGTAGTGATCGATTTTTACCGGAGACGTGGGGTGCGAAAGGAAGTGAGCTTGGCAGATGTCCATGACGAACCGGTTGATGAGCGATCCAGGATAGGTGATGGAGTACTGACTCGTGATAAGCTCCGGCAGGGTTTGAAAGAATTGACTGCCGAACAGCAGGAAGTTATTATATTGAGATTTATCGAGGAATACTCAACTGAAGAAGTCGCGGCGAGGATGAAGAAATCAGTCGGAGCAGTCAAACTGCTCCAGTTTCGTGCCATACGCGCACTCAGGAGGTATTTAAGGAAAAAGGGTTATGAAATTAAAAGTTGAAGATATATTTGCCCGGCTCCTGGAGGAAATCGAAGAGGGCAGGAACATTGAGGACTGCCTGGCAGAATATCCTGACCATGCCGAGGAATTGAGGTCGCTTCTGCATCTTGCAGGTGCTGTTAAACAAATGCCCGGACCCGTGCCGCGACGAGAGGCAGTGCAGCAGGCAATCAGAAATGTACGGCAGATGGTGCAGGCTGATGCACGGGCGGTACGACGGTTCTCATGGCGAGCATTCTTGCTGCACCCGGTGACCGTGCGGACCGCGCTGGCTGCGGTTCTCGTCATCATACTCGGGTGGACCACGGTCGGTCTGAGCGCGGCAAGCCTGCCCGGAGAGATTTTGTATCCGGTAAAACGTTTGAGCGAACAGGTGCAGTATTTTTTCACGACGAGTTCCGAAGGAAAGGCTGAAATGCATATCCTGTTTGCGGATAGACGTACCGAAGAATTCATCATGACATTTGAACCGGGTGAGAGGATAGACCAGCGTCTGCTCGAAAGCATGCTACGTGAGGCGGCATCTGCTCAGCAGTTTGTTGATGAGCTACCCGCAGAGTTCGGTGAGGTGCTTCAGAGAAGAATAGATGTATGCAACCGACAGCAACTTTCCGTGCTGGAACATGCGCGGGACCGGGTATGTGATTGTGACCGTGAAATGATTGATGCCGCGATCAACACCTGCCGTGCCCGTCACGGCTGCATGCCGGACACCGGAGATGCAGACGAACCCTGCTGCGATTAAGCAAAAACCAATACCATAATCCCATACTATCAGCACGATAACTGCTACTAGAGTAGCGCAACCTTTCTCAGGTTAACATTACCGCGTAACTTCTTGGGTCGTTCATGCGTCAGTCAAGACAGATGAATACGATAAAACTATCTATTTTACTGCTTACGCTCGGTGCAACCTGCATCCGTGCCGATTCACTGCCCCTGTATCTCGAAGATATGATTGCCGAAGCCATACTGAACAATCCCGAGATCAGGGCCCTGCGTTCGTTCCAGGCGGCAGCGCATACCCGAACATCGGTCCTGCGTCAAATGCCTGACCCCCAGCTCGGTGTCGAATTCGACGGCAACGGTCGTGTGTACAGCATAACCCAGCAGATACCGTTCCCTGGCAAGCTCTCTGCAGGACGGACAGTAGCGAGAACGAAAACCGAGGAGTATGTCTATCTCATCGCTGACAAAAAGTTGGCTATCACCACCCAGGTGAAGAAAACTTATGCGCTTCTGTACAGGAATCATATGAACGTGAAGGTACTCGAGAGGTCCGTCGCCTATCTGGAACAGATATATCTCGTTTCATCCCGTCAGTACGCAGTCGGTGCTGCTGCGCAGGCCCATGTGCTGAGGACCCAGGTTGAACTTGCCCGGGCTGAAGAACAGCTGCGCGTTCAGAAAGATGAAGTATCGATCGCCGAGGCTCAACTCAACACATTGCTCGATAGACCGGTGAATGCTCGGCTTGGCGTGCCCGTGTCCATTGATATAGAGGTATCTCCGCTCGAGTATGACAGTCTCATCGATCTGGCTCGCAGGTCACAGCCGTATCTGCAGGCGATGCGCCAGGAAGTGAGGGTGGCAGAACAGCAGGTGTCCGCCGCACGGCAGCACTATTTCCCGGACGTAATGCTGAAGATGATGCAGATCGAACGGGACATGGATGTTTCGGACCAGAAATTCATGTTCGGGATCTCCGTGCCTCTGTGGTTTATCGGAAAACAGAACGAGCTGGTCAGGGAGGCGCGGGCGCGGCTGGATGGTGCGACAGCACGTTACCATGCAGCGGAAAACGAGGAATGGCTTCGCATATATGAGGCATATGTGCAGGTCGAGAGCAGGAGCAGAACCGTGCGGCTGTTGGAGGATGCGATTCTGCCTCAGGCTGAGGCGAATCTGCGTGCGGCGCTCATCGCTTACGAGACAAATCAGATGAATTTCCAGAACCTGCTCGACAGCGAGAAAATCCTCATCAGTTCTGAGCTTGAATACTACAGAGCGCAAGCAGAATTATTCTCAGCCGCCGCCGATCTCGAGAAAGCGGTCGGCAGCCAATTGGTAGTAAAGAACAAGGAGTAACAATGACACCAAAGAAAATATTTCTCTTAACATTTGTTATAGTGATCGGTTCAATCTTCATGGTTTCCTGCTCGCGAGGCGAGGGGGTCAAACCCGAGCAGGAAATGATCGGAAAGAAGGAAGTTTGCCCGGTCACTGGCGAAACATTCACTATAACCAGACACACACCGGTTGTCGAGCATGATGGTAACACATACTATTTTTGCTGTCCGGGGTGTGATAAGAGTTTCAAAGAGAATCCGGAAAGATACATCGCACAGAGTGATGCCACAGCGATGCGTTCAGCCGAACCTGACACGCTCGACTTCGGCACGCAGGCAGTATGCCCGGTCACGGGTGACACGTTCACGATCGCGAAACATACACCGGCTGTTTCATATAACGGAAAGCTATACTATTTTTGCTGCCCGGGATGCGATACTGAATTCATGAAAGAGCCAGAGAAATTCCTGCATGGCGGGAATAATGATCATCATTCTAATACAGTTCCGCAGTCGAGTGATGATATTGCCTACTGGACATGTTCGATGCATCCCGAGGTACGATCAGATACTGAGGGGAACTGTCCGATCTGCGGTATGGCATTGATCCCGAAGCACGAGTTGTCCGGATCATCGAATTCCCTGTTGCTCAATGATACAGAGATCGAATTGGCCGGTATCAGAGTGGAACCTGCGCGAAAACAAAGTGTGATCAGGATAATTGAATTGGTCGGCAGCGTTGCCTACGATCCTGAACTCGTGATCGCACAGGAAGAATACTTGACCGCACGTTCGATGCTATCGGCGCTCGATGGTGCAGACAAAGTAACTCTGGGGCGGACACAACAGGTTATCGATAAAGCACGATACAAACTACGACTACTCGGTATGGAT
>CP070834.1:295357-314674 GCA_020341755.1 Caldifarciminota bacterium
TATGGCAAGAAAAGATCTAATCCAGACAGAAGGGACAATACTGGAAACCCTTCCCAATGCTATGTTCCGCGTGGAGCTGGACAATGGGCACAAGGTTCTGGCGCACGTCTCCGGGAAGATGCGGATGAGTTACATCAAGATCCTCCCCGGTGACAGGGTACTGCTGGAACTGACACCCTATGACCTTTCACGCGGCCGCATTGTCTGGCGCTATAAATAAACGGCGCGATAACACAGGCGGCACAGGTATCAAATGACTCCCCGAGTGTATGGATGCATGGAGTGCAGACGAGGCGTGCGCATCACGGCTGTCACATGAATTACCCCTTGATTTTTTTATTGATTTGTGTATAATTGTGTTTATGTTAAGGAGGAATTTTGAAAGTTAAGACGTCGGTTAAGAAACGATGCATCTCATGTCGCGTTATTAAACGCAAGGGCGTTGTTATGGTCATTTGCAAGAATCCCCGACACAAGCAGCGTCAGGGATGATGGAATAGAAGCTCATAGTAGCTTCTGAACAGACGTAAGGAGGTATATGGCTCGAATTTCTGGTGTGGATCTGCCGCCGAATAAAAAAGTTGCGTACGGGCTCACTGCTATATACGGTATCGGTCTCCACACGGCACAGAAGATCATCGCATCCGTGGGGATTGACCGATCCAAGAAAATTAAGGATTTAAGTGACGAAGAAGTCACTAAGATCCGCAAACTGCTTGAATCAGATTACAAGGTCGAAGGTGCCTTAAGGGCTGAAATTGCAGCAGATGTCAAGAGACTCATTGATATTGGCAGTTATCGCGGAACGCGTCACAAAGTTGGATTACCGGCCCGGGGACAGAGGACACGCACGAATGCGCGGACGCGCAAGGGTAAAAAGAAGACGGTTGCCGGAAAACCAGCGCCGGGAGGTAAGAAATAATGAAGAAACAGAAAACACCGAAAGGCGGTCCAAAAGGACGTGGGCGATCCAGACCGATACGCCGCAAGCGAGGCGTACGAGCAGAACAGATCGGGATCGCTAATATCTTCGCTACGTTCAACAATACGATTGTATCGATTTGTGATAGTAAGGGTAATGTTCTGTGCTGGTCATCCGGTGGCAAGATCGGATTCAAGGGTACAAAAAAAGGCACTGCATATGCCGCACAGCAGTGTGCCGATGCCGTTGCTCGTGAAGCGCAGTCCCTTGGTGTAAAGCGAGTGGAAGTACGGATCAAGGGTCCTGGTCCAGGCAGGGAAGCAGCGATCCGAACGCTGCAAACCGTCGGACTCATGGTGACCGCGATTAAGGATACGACTCCGCTTCCTCACAATGGCTGCAGACCGCCGAGACGCAGGAGGGTGTGAACATGGCTCGTTATATTGGAGCAAAGTGCAAGATCTGTCGGCGTGAAGGTGAAAAGCTTTTTTTACGCGGCAGCCGCTGTTATACTGATAAGTGCGCGTTCACCCGCAGGGGTTACCCTCCCGGAAGTCACGGAAAGGTCGGCAGGAGAAAACTGACGTCCTATGCCATTCAGCTGCGCGCCAAACAGAAAGTAAAAGCGATTTACGGCGTGCTCGAACAGCAGTTTCGAAAGACCTTTAAGGATGCGACACGGACAACCGGCAATCCCGGCGCCAATCTGCTCGTCAACCTCGAACGGAGGGTCGATAATGTCGTGTACCAGTTGGGAATCGCATCATCGCGGACACATGCACGCCAGCTCATCAGACATGGACATATTCAGATCGACGGCAGGAAAGTCGATATTCCCTCCTACAAGGTTAAAATTAATCAGAAGATTCAACTCGTCGATAGCATGAAGAAAAATGCCCTGATCAAGAAATCACTCGAAGAACGGGATCCCGAGAAAACGGTCGAATGGCTCAAACTTGATGCTGAAAATCTCTCCGGTACGGTCATCAGAATGCCAAAACGCGAAGATATAACGCTCCCCATCCAGGAAAATCTGATAGTAGAATTATACTCAAAATAGCGAGGTAATATGGCATTAAAACCACTCGTCATGCCCAAAAAGATAGAGGTTGAAAAAGAAGTCACTACCGATCGCTACGGACGTTTTATCTTATCACCCTTGGAACGTGGATTCGGCATCACGATCGGTAATTCACTCAGGCGAATTCTACTGTCATCGATACAGGGTGCCGCCATTACACGCGTTCGTATTGGAGACGTTCTTCAGGAATTCGCGACGATACCAGGGGTCTATGAAGATGTCGTTGAAATTCTCATTAATCTCAAAAAGATCAGGGTAAAACTGCTTACCGAAGGACCGAGTACGCTGTACCTGAAGGCAAAAGGCAAAAAAGAATACGCCGCAGGAGACATAGAGAAGAACCCGGACGTCGTCATCACCAATCCCGATCAGAAGATACTGACGATAACGAGCAGCAAACTGAACCTCACGGTAGAGATGACCGTCGAAGCAGGACGAGGATATGCTCCTGCCGAGACGTTCAAGTACAGTGAGGTGCCCATTGGAACGCTTTTCCTGGATGCCATCTTCTCACCGGTCGTCTCGGTCAATTTTGATGTCAAGAACACCCGTGTCGGCACAAAAACCGACTACGACTATCTCACGGTCGAGATCACAACCGACAGTACCATCACACCGATCGAGGCGATCGTCGAAGCCGCCAGTCTGCTCAAACACCACTTGACCTTTATCACGGACCTTGGCGTCGAACCGCAGTTTGCATCGAAAGAACAACTGGATGCAGAACACCGCCGCATCAGGGAAACACTCAAGCGCAGTATCGACGAACTCGAGATCTCGGTACGAGCGTCAAACTGCCTGAAAAACGAAAACATCAACACGATAGGCGATCTGGTGAGAAAAAGCGGCAAAGAACTCCTGACCTACGAAAATTTCGGTCGTAAATCATTGAAAGAACTGGAGAAAAATCTCGCAAAAGTAGGTCTTCACCTTGAGATGGATGTCGACAAATATCTGAAAGAGGATATATGAGGCACGGAAAACGGGTAAAAAAACTGGGAAGGAAGAAAGAACACCGTCACGCCTTATTGAAGAACCTGTGCCGTTCGCTGTTTATGTACGAAAAGATAAAAACAACCCTGCCCAAAGCCAAAGAGACACGCCGGCTTGCCGAACACCTCATCCAGTTCGCTAAAAAGAACGATCTCGCGGCAAAACGCATGATATACCGGTATATACCGGACCATAAGCTCGTGAAAATCATTTGTGATGAAATCGGTCCGCGTTTCGCAGAACGAAACGGCGGATATACCCGTATTTACCGTCTCGGTCCACGCCTGGGTGATGGCGCCGAAATGGCCGTTTTGGAACTCGTTGAACTGAGCGACCCCGATACGATCACTCAACGAAGAAAACTCATACAGCGTCGGAAATTTGTTGCTAAACCCAGTAAAAAAGAAAAACCGAAAAAGGCGCAAAAAGAAAAACCGAAGGAAAAGAAGGCCAAAAAAGATAAATCAGACAAGACCAAAAAGAAAAAACTAAAGACTACAAAGCGTGAGAAAAAGACGGTAAAAAAACGAGCAAAAAAAGAGAAAAAGAGAGCACGAGCGAAAAAAGCCAAAAAAACACAGAAGACGAGGAAAAAACGCAAATAAGCCGGACTGTCTGTACAGATATTCACCGCAAACAAAATCGGGGGTGATCATCATGCTCGATAAGAAAAAAGTCGATGAAGCGATGAACATCAACGGTAATGTACGGGGAGTGGTATTCCTCACCGACAGCGAGTATATACGCCGCAACCACACAGATGCCGCTCTCGATAAGATCGTACAAACCATGCAGAAGCTCGGGCATCCCATTGTATACAGTGATATCAAATCAATGATGTGGTATCCCCTCGGGCTCAGGGTCCTTACCTTTTATGTTATGCGCGAGGTGTTTTCGTGGTCTGACGATGATTTCCGCACGATGGGTTTCAATGCACCGAAATATTCCATTATCGTAAAACTTTTAATGAAATTTTTCACCTCACCGCGCACCGCATTCGACCACGCCCCTGAATACTGGCTCCGGCACTATGATGTTGGCACACTGGAGGTTGATGAACTCAATGAGCGGGAATGTTATGCCGTTCAAAGAATCAGGGATTTTACCGTACCGCCTTTATACTGCACATACCTCGAGGGTTATTTTAAGAGTCTCTATGTGTTCACGTTTCCGGGTAAACACGTCACTGTACAGGAAACTCGGTGCGTTAGCCGCGGAGACTCTTATCACGAATTCCGGGCAGAGTGGCATGACTGACCACCCCTGACCGTACTTTGCTCTTGACACCAAAAAGTAGATACCCTATAATACCTTAACACGATATACATAGAGGCTTTAAGCACGCTTTCTATGGACTGTCCGGAAAAGAGGAGGCATTAACGGATGACCAGACATGAGTGAGCAGGAAAAACCAGACCAGGATGCCATACAGGATATCGATTACCTGACGCATCGTATTACAGAACTCGAGCGCTCGGTCGAGGACCGCAAGAATATTGAACAATCACTGCACCGTGAACTCGATTTCGCTTTGAAAATGATACATACATCCCGCACCTTCTTCGTGACACTTTCCCCCAACGCAAAAACACTGCTCATGAACGACACCATGCTCCACGCTATGGGTCATACCCAGCAAGATATTATCGGCAAAGATTTTGTCGGCACATTTGTACAGGACAGCGATCAGAAAAAAGCGTATGAAACGCTCGAAGCACTCGTAACCAACCGGCAAGCCGGTCGCAGCGAAGTCACCATGAAAACCAAAACCGCCACACCCCTGCGGGTCGAATGGCATTTCAGGTTCGTACTCACTGCACACGGTGAGGTTGACTATATCTTTGGAACCGGCATCGACATCACGAGTCATGCAGATTCGCTAACTGCGGGTTTGCCGGATGGCGACCGCTATTACTCATTTTTTGAAAAATCCGCTGACAGCATAACCATTATTGATACGGCCGGTGTGATACGTGACTGCAACAGTGCGACCGTGAAGCTAACCGGTCACTCCCGGCAGGAGCTCGTCGGACAGCATTTCAGCACCTTGATGATAATCGACGAACGCGACCGACCAAGTGTGCGGGAACGTTTCAGTCAATTGGCCCGTGGTTCACTTCTGGAACCGCGCGAACTCGAGATCATCCATAAAAACGGACAGCGGCTTCGCATCGAGGTTACGAGTTCTCCGATCATGCGTGACAAGAAGGTAACAGAAATACAAATCTCGGCGCGCGATATCTCCAAGCGCTGGGAGGCTGAGCAACGGTTGGAACACGCCGAGGCGAAATTCCGTACCCTGTTCGATAGCGCAAGTGACGCAATATTCATCTCGAATTTCAACGAGAATTTCCTGGAGGTCAATAAGACGGCGTGTGATGAACTGGGGTATACACACGATGAACTCCTGACGATGCACCCGCGTGATATCGAAGCACCCGAATGTGCCCATGACATCACGGAACGGCTACCAGCGATCAAGAACAAAAAAACTCCATTTTTCGAGACAATCTACCTCACCAAGGATAACAAACGTCTTCCCGTCGAAGTGAACAGCAGGATCATCGAATACAATGGAGAAAAAGCAGTACTCAGTATCGCACGTAACATCACCGACCGCAGACGCATGCAGCAGAATCTCATGAAATCCGAACAAAAATACCGTACCCTGGTGGACAATGCGCTGGTCGGTGTATACCGCAGTAATCTCGAAGGGCAGATACTGTACGCAAACGAAGCATTGGCACGACTTTTTGAATTTGACAGTCCTCATGAGATGATACAAAAGGGCGTCCTGAGTCTTTACCGGACTGCTTCCGATCGCGAACGATTCCTTTCGCAACTGAAGGAAACCGGTAAAATCGATTATTTTGAGATCGAACTAATGACGAAATACGGAAAGCCAAAAAATGTACTGATCAGTTCGACGATAGAAGGAAATGTTCTTTCTGGTATCATTATCGACATCACGGCACGAAAACATATGGAGGAACAACTCAAGGAAAACATCACAAAGCTGGAACAACTCACGGAAAATACCATCGACAGCATGGCACATATCGTCGAACGCCGTGATCCGTATACCGCAGGTCATCAACAACGTGTCGCACGCCTCGCCCTGGCAATCGCTAAAGAGATGCGTCTGAACCAGCACGACATCAAGGGGCTCAATATGGCGGCAGTCATCCATGATATTGGGAAGATCTATGTTCCCGCAGAGATTCTGACCAGACCTAGCAAACTATCGGATTCAGAATTCGCGATAGTAAAAACCCATCCTCTGGTGGGATATGACATTCTCAAGAATGTTACCTTTCCCTGGCCCGTTGCAGACATGGTACTGCAGCATCATGAGAGACACAACGGTCATGGTTACCCGAACGGTTTAAAAGGACATGATATCATGCTTGAGGCGCGTATCCTTGCACTCACTGACGTAGTCGAAGCCATGAGTTCTCACCGTCCATACCGCCCGGCGTGCACATTCGAACAAACGATGGAAGAAATAACTACAAACCGGGGTATCCTCTATGATCCGGATATCGTCGACATCTGTATCCATTTGTTCGTGAATAAGAATTTCACTTTCGAGACCGATGAGCGGTCTGGATCGCGGTCTGCATGAAGCAGCATCGTTGCGCCGGTGATATTCTGATACAGTAGCGGCACCGCCTGCGGTTCTCACCGCACCACCTTGACAATTTAACGAGCGGCACTATACTGTTGCTGGATATTCAACGATGGGCGTCCAAAGGAGTTTGTGCATGAATGAAGTGCGGTATGATCAAATGACGAAGGAACTGATCGAGCTCGAGCACTATATCAATGCCGTATGGCAATTCCTGCCGTTACCGATCGCGTACGTCACACCGCTCGGGGTAATAGTCGACATTGACGAGGCATGTAAAAAGTTATTCGAGACACCTCAAGAAGACATCATCGGACACAGTCTCGTTGAATTCTGCATACCAACAGAACATATTACAAAAATCCAGCAGCAAACGCTCGATTTCGGTTTTGTGAAGAACCAGGAATGTGTCTTAAGGAATAAAACTGGGAAGGTCATACCAGTCAGTATCTCGACACTGGCCCGTCGAGATGAACACAATGAAGTCATCGGTTTTTTCATCGCATTTGTCGATATGGCACACCGAAAGGAAATAGAAAATACGCTCCGCGCAAGCGAAGAAAAATACCGCGCCGCCGTTGAACAGAGTGCCGAGGGCATCTATATACTGGACACCGAGACCAAACGTGTACTGGAAGCCAATGCGGCACTCGTGAAACTTATCGGCTACACGATACATGAATTACACGACCTGCCGGTTTATGATTTCTTCGCACATTCACCCGAGGAAATCGACCGTGATTTTGAGGCAATTATCGACAAAAAAAGCGTCTTTATCGGCGAACGCCAGTATCGACGCAAGGACGGAACTCTGGTTACTGTCGAAGTGAGCGGCAGCTATCTGACATACGGCGGCAAAAAAGCACTGTCTGTGGTGTCGCGCGATATTACAGAACGCAAACAGGCTCTTAAACTGCAAATGGTGCTTTACAATATCGCCAACCTTGTTATTACGACAGACAATCTCAAGGAACTGTTCGGCGCGATCAGGAAAGAACTCGGGACGGTCCTCGACACGTCGAATTTTTATATTGCAGTATATGATGAAAAAGATGATACGATAAGCCTCCCTTATTATGTCGATGAAAAAGACCATTTCGATTCGTTCCCGGCCGGCAAAACCCTGACCGCGTACGTTATCAAGAAGAGTCAACCGCTTCTTGCCAACAGGGAAACGATCGAAGCCATGAAAAAGTCTGGAGAGATAGCAACCTTCGGAGCTCCGTCAAAGGTATGGCTCGGCGTGCCGCTCCAGATCGAGAATAATGTCATCGGTGCGTTAGTCGTACAGAGCTACAGCGACCCCCTGTTATATACGGAGAAAGATCTGGAGATACTGAAATTCGTATCGGGTCAGATCGCCCTTGCTGTCGAACGGAAAAAGAAAGAACAACAGCTGCAGAGCAGCTATGTCAAACTCAAAAGCACGATGGAAAGTACTATCTACGCGATCGCGAGTCTGGTCGAGCTGAGAGATCCGTATACAGCAGGTCATCAGCGAAGGGTAGCCGAACTCGCATTTGCCATTGCGAACGGTATGCGTCTTCCAGAGGGACAGAAAGAAGCAGTCCGCATGGCAGCCATGATCCATGATATCGGCAAGATCAATATACCTGCTGAGATCCTCACAAAACCGACACAACTTACCGAACCGGAATTCGATATTGTGAAGATACACCCTAAGATCGCCTATGATGTGCTGAAGAAAATAGTCTTTCCCCGCCCGATTGCGGAGATCGTATTGCAGCATCACGAGCGGCTTGATGGTTCAGGGTATCCCCGTGGGCTCAAGGGAGATGATATCATGCTCGAGGCGCGTATACTCTGTCTCGCGGACGTTGTCGAAGCAATGTCATCGTATCGACCGTACCGACCAGCCCGGGGGATCGAAGCGACACTCGCCGAAATATCAAATAATCAAGATATTTTGTACGACCGGGAGGCTGTCGAGATTTGTCTCAAGCTTTTCACCGAACAGACCTTTTCGTTCGAACACGATGCTCGCTGAACAAGTCTCCTTTCCGTGGCACGCTTGACCAATACCGTCCCAGAAATGATTTAAATTGAATAATTTACAGATTTTACCAGTATTTATTTATAGAAGAAGCAGACCAAGAAGGAGGTACAACAATGCCCGATAATTACTGGTGGATATGGTTTATCCTTGCAGGGCTATTCGCAATCTTCGAGATATTCACCGCAGGGTTTTTCATGCTGTGGTTCGCGGTCGGTGCTGCAATTGCTGGTTTCCTGGCACTTCTCGGCGTCGGTATCATATGGCAGTGGGTGGTTTTTATTGTTGTCTCCGGCATACTCATTGCCGTATCACGGCGCTTTGCAGAACGAATCACCAAGAAACAACCGCCGGGCATCGGCGCGGATCGCTTCATCGGGAAAATCGGCATTGTGCTCGAAGATATCAACAATATTGAGAATTTCGGGCGCGTCAGAATCGATAAGGACGAATGGCGTGCCGACAGCGAAACCGATGATATCATTCCAAAGGGTACCAGAGTCATTGTTACGAGATTGGACGGTACCCACCTCGTCGTAAAAATTCACGAGAAAGGAGAATAACATGAGTATAGGAGGTATCATAATCCTTGCTATCGTGGCACTGATATTACTGCTGATCATTGCCTCGAATGGTATTAAGATCGTAAGACCATGGCAAAAGGGTTTGATCGAACGTCTCGGTAAGTACCAGCGGACTGCAGGTAGTGGTCTTACTATTATTATTCCGTTCTGGGAAAAAATGATAAAAGTCGATATGCGCGAGCAGGTAGTCGACGTTCCGCCTCAAGCTGTCATCACCAAAGATAATGTCGCGGTCAATGTCGACGCAGTTGTCTATTATGAAGTTACTGATCCGGTCAAGGTCACATACAATGTCGCCGATTTCTACATCGCCGCAACGAAACTTGCGCAGACCAATCTCAGGAATCTCATAGGAGATCTTGCACTCGACGAATCACTCACTTCACGAGAAGTCATTAACACGAAACTGCGCCAAATCCTCGATGATGCTACCGATAAGTGGGGTACTAAAGTAACACGGGTCGAACTCCAGAGAATCGAACCGCCCACCGATGTAACCGATGCAATGCACCGGCAGATGAAGGCTGAACGTGACCGCAGGGCTATGATCCTGGAAGCAGAAGGGCACAAGCAATCTGCGATCCTGAAAGCAGAGGGAGAAGCCGAAGCCATTAAAAAGGTCGCCGATGCCAATAAATATGAAAAACTTACCGTGGCGAAAGGTGAAGGAGAGGCAATTCAGACGGTATTCAAAGCCATTCATGACGGTAATCCAACGAATGATCTCATTGCCATCAAATACCTCGAAGCACTCCAGAAGATCGCTGACGGCAAGGCAACCAAGGTGTTCCTGCCATATGAGGCATCAGGTATTCTCAGCAGTGTCGCCGGAATCGGCGAGATACTGAAAGAGAAGACTGCGCCGGGCAAAACAACATCCGAGAAAAAGGGCAGATCATAGCGTTATCATAGTATCCCGGAGTCGTTATTTCCAAAAAAACCGGTAACGTGAACGCGTTGCCGGTTTTTTACTGTCTACGGGCGAGGTGGGAGTAAACGAAAAGGTCGCTCGTGTTGTCAGAGTCGCAGGATAGAAACCGGGCACACGTTGACTTATTTTACTATATCTGTATAATAATGCATGGGAATTGATACATTGGTTGTCGGCGGACTTGAAACAAACTGTTATATCCTCAAAAATAACGGCGAATCTATCATCATCGATCCTGGTGCTGAAGCGGACAAGATTATACTAGCCGTATCAGACCTGAAAGTGGATATGATCCTGGCAACCCATCGACATTACGATCATATCGACGCCTTGAACGAAATCAAGACACACACGAAGGCTCCCTCTGCCATACACACCGATGATTGGGTCGATGGTTTTGATATTAAACTCCGGGACGGACAGACGATCCCGTTCGGCACGGCATTGATACGTGTCATACACACACCGGGTCACACTCCTGGCGGTTGCTGCTTTCTACTTGAAGATACGCTCTTTTCCGGGGATACGCTCTTTCCCGGAGGACCTGGTAATACCTCATTCTCCGGCGGCAATGAAAAGGCAATCTACCGGAGTATACGCGAAAAACTCATGATCTTGCCCGACCGTACGCGGGTTTATCCAGGCCATGGTCCAGCGACGACCATTGGTGCAGAACGGGGATTGTATTGAGGAAGTTCTCTATTGACCGATTAACGAAAGATTGTACGTGGGCGACACTTAACCTGTATATGCTCGCACTTGATAGCAGGATACCTAAGGTGACTCCGAAAATAGCCCTGAAGATGGACACCGGTGAACCATCTGAGTTGCAGCACGTGCGCCGCGATCTCCTCAAGAGGAGACTCAGGCGCGGCGACACCGTCTTCACTGCCTATACTCAAGCACACCCGGTCGGCTATTTATTCGCCGCGAGAGAATCCGCATGGGTTGGCGAGATCGATACACGGCTCAGGATACAATCGGGAGATATTTACTTCTATGACGCATTCACCTATCCGGCATACCGCGGCATGCGTATCTATCCCTGGCTCCTGACCTGTGCTGCCCGCTATTACGGTGAGCAAGGTTACAAAACGGCACTCATTTTTACGACATCGGAGAACCGGTCATCAGCCAGAGCGATCAGGAATGCAGGCTTTTCCTGTTACCAGCGTATCCGTTTCTATGATCTGTGGGGGTTGAAAATGTGGCATTATACCTCGAGAAAAAATCATGTCAAATCATACTGTGCAATTGAAAACTAGCACCGTGACCGCATATAAGAAAGAGTGGCAGCAATTATTTCCCCGTGCCGCTCACATATCCCCGTTCCTGAGCTATGAATGGTTTACTGCGCTCCAGCGCCATCTGCTGCACAGATCTTGTGAATTACTGACATTCTGGCAGGGAGACATGCTCGTCGGTATTGCACCCGTGGAGATCATCGATGATACTCTTGTATTCATCGCCGATGAACGTGTCACGGACCTCTGTGATATCATTTACGACCAAGAGTTTGAATCCGACATCATCGATGCTCTCAGCAACATGATCGTACAGGATGGTCTCGCCATCGATCTTTTCCCGGTCCAGCAGAACAGTCCGCTCGCTGCGCTCTTACCAGAACGCGTATCCGACGTTAGAACCGAGCGCAGAGACATATGTCCTTTCATATCTCTGCCCGGAACATGGGAGCAGTATCTGATGACCATGAATGGAAAACAGCGGCACGAACTCCGCCGAAAATTAAGGAAAGCCGGTGATTCAACATTCAACGCGATCCCGGGGAGCAATATCTCCGCTCTCTTCGAACTCATGACCGCTTCCGACCCGGGCAAACGTCAATTCCTCACCTCAGACATCCGTAATTTTTTTCAGGATATTGCGTTGGCTTTTGAGAATATGGGCTGGCTCCGATTACGGGGAACCTATCTCTCTGACCGGCTGATCTCTGTACTCTTTTCATTCCATCTGCAGAAAACCGTATATCTGTACAATTCGGGTTTCGACCCTGGATGCGCACATCTTTCACCCGGTATCGTGAGCATCTGTCAGGATATCCAATCGGCGATCCACGAAGGAATGACTCATTATGACTTCTTAAGAGGTGATGAAAAATACAAATACCAATTCGGCGCTGAAGACCGTGCTACCGTGAGGATCCTGCGATGAGGATCGGGGTCATTTCGTATCATTCTTCGCCTCTCATGCCTGCGGGAGCAGGTACCTCAGGAGGTATGAATGTCTTTATTGCCCGACTGTACAAAGAACTTGCCCGCTGGTTCCCCATAGACATATTCACCTGCGGCAGCAAGGGTACGGTGCGTATCGGGAAGAATCTCCAGGTCATCCATCATGACCACAGCCTGGATGATTTTGCAGATGCCGTCATCAAGGAACATCAAAGCACCCCCTACAGTCTTATCCACACTCATTACTGGCTTTCCGGTCTCATCGGCATGCAGATCTATAAAAAACTAAGCATCCCGTGGGTGCACAGTTATCACACGATCGAAGTATTCAAACAAATCACACGAGACAAAACGCGCATAGAGATCGAAACGGACATACTGAAAAAATGCCATTACGTTCTGTCACCAACCAGACGCGAGGCGTTCGACCTTGCGCAGATCGAACCACATACAAAGGTAATGACCATACCTCACGGCGTCGAGACCCACACGTTCAAACCGAGCCCCAACGGACACGATAGTCTTCTATTTGTCGGCCGGGTCGATCCCATCAAGGGGCTCGAGGTCCTGATCGATGCCCTCGGTCTCGTGGACAGGGACGTAACATTAAACGTGGTGGGTGGCGCGGCAAAGGACCGTTCGGCGTACGTGGACCTCAAATCATACGGTCGTAATCAGCAAATCAATTTCAAGGGCAGGGTTGCACACGACCGCCTCGTTCACCATTACAGTACGGCTGGTATCGTAGTCATCCCGTCATACTACGAATCGTTTGGTCTCGTGGGGCTTGAAGCCATGGCTTCGGCACGACCGGTCATCGCATTCGATGACACGGGTCTGGTCGAGACGGTCGGGAATGACGCCGGCATTCTCGTGAGCCGGAACGAAAAGAATCTTGCACGGGCGATATCCTATCTGATACGCAACAAGGAACGGCGCTATGAGTTGGGGCTCACGGGTAGGAAAAAGGCCGTCAAATACGACTGGCGAGCGATCGCTGCCATCTACAGGAAGACCTATGAAGCAATTGCCAAAACATAGACTCATCATCATGGCTCACCCCGATGACCCTGAACTGGCATGCGGAGGGACCATTGCGGATTGGACACGGCGCGACCGAGTTACCCATATAATCGTCAGTTGCGGAGAAAAGGGAACCTGGCAAAAAAATGATTCGCCTCTCAGGATCGCAGATACACGGGAACGAGAGGCGCAAAAGGCGGCAAAGGTCCTCGGAACGAAAAAAGTCATTTTCCTCCGTCATCCTGACGGTGGGCTTGCCAGCAACAAGACCCTGAGCCTTGAACTTGCAGCGCTCATACGCCATCTCAAGCCCTATACCATCGTGACACACGATCCCTGGCGTCGCCAGTTCCATCCAGACCACCGGGCAGCCGGTTTCGCGGTCATCGAGGCGGTCATGATCGCCCGTGACTGGCATTTCTTTCCGTTCCTCAAGGAGATCGGACTGAAAATACATCGGGCTCGGGAACTGCTGCTCACACCGACCGACCAACCAACCTTTGTTAACGATGTCACCCAGACATTCAAGAAAAAGCTGACCGCCATACGGTGTCACAAAAGCCAGCTCGGACAGCTCCCGGGCTGGGAAAAACGTATCACAGAGTTCGCCCAGTCGACCGGAAAGCCTGCCGGTTTTAGGTATGGTGAGGGTTTCTACAAGATGCGCATTTAACACCCGTCATCTTACCAGGAGGGAACATGCGTAAACATGATAAAAATGCACTGGTCGGAGTACTCATTGGTCGAGCATCCTCATCACAAAAGGCGCGTTCTGTTTCCCGCTTTCTGAAATCGTGCATATTCTGTGCAGTATCGACGACGGCGGGCACGACCTTGACCTGTGTGCTCTCACTTCCCGAAGATCACAAATGGTGGCTGGATTCGATCGCCGCACAGCCCAAAGCGACCATCGGTTTGGAAGAGGCAGAATTGTTCTATGCCGAGCGGGTTCCTGCCCAGAGCCCCTGGAGCCGCGGCACTATGAAAATCGGTGACAAACCTCCATGCGGCGCGGACTGCGCAGGGTGTCCCATGTATAAGAAATCGTGTCCTGGCTGCATCGCAACGCACTACTACACGATCTGAACAGGCACTTAACGGACTTGCGTATTATTGGCGTCCAGTGGTTATGCTACTGTGCGTACATACCGAGTGAGACCGCGAGGGTATGAAGCCAATTGTCCGTATAGCCGTCTCCCGGACCTGTATCGCCCTCGTCAAAACCACGTGCACCCCCGCCAATATACCGAACGTTCAGGAATGTGCTGAATGACGCATTGAGGTCGAAACCTATCCTCAAAGAGGCGTCGAGGATTGCTCCTTCGAAGTCATTATCACTGCCAGAAATATATCTGCCATTCGCATAAAATCCGTCGATCTCGCTGCCGAACCAGACTCCTTTTTTGAATGGTAGACGGGTGCGGAACTTGAAGATCGGAACCGGACCGACATTCTGATTGACGCGGAACAGGGTTCCATCCGCTGACTTGAACCATATCGATGCATTGCGAAGCTGGAGTGAAAGCCCGATCGCAATCTCCTTATCCTTATTTCGGGAAAGATCATACAGATAACTGAATCGGTAAAAATCGAATCCGTAGCGCAATTCTACTGGCGTATCAGCAGGAAAAGTCAGTTCATCGACGATGATATCCCGGTCGAGCAGTGTTTCGGTCCTGATGTCGAGCGGTTGATACAGTAAAATGATCCCATGCCGAGGACCAAAATGGATCTCTGCACTGAGCCGCTGAAAAGGAAATAGTATATTCTGCCCTCCCTCCTCAACATAATCGAATTGGGTACCATCTGAGCCGAACTGAATGGTATGCGAGAGCACATCGATAAAACCCAGTTCATAGCCACCCATGAACCAAATTGTATTTGCTGGATCATTCATGAGGGAGCGCTGGGGATCCTCGCCGAGCGTGATCTCAATACCACCCATCTGGGCGTCAGATGCAGAAAATTCTGTTGCGGACAGGGAAACAGCAACCATCATCATGGCTGCAGCCATACGCTTTATCCTATTCATTATTACCTCCTTTACTATACGACAAAAAATCATGAACCCTCGTTTATGCAGATACCACCACGACCGGAAGATCCCGGAAGAGAGCCTGTCACTATCCATTCTGCTGTAAACTCTTGCCCTCGGTCTGTATGTGTGTATACTATCCAGCATGAATCCACCTTTTGCCTTTGCAGGCGAAGCGCTCAGTCTGCTTAGTGCAATCGTGTGGGCGTTGGCAGTGATATTGTTCAGAAAAAGCGGTGAGCGGGTCCATCCCCTTGCCCTGAACACATTCAAGAATCTCGTTGCGACCCTCCTTTTTCTACCCACCATGTTGATACTCGGTGAACCGCTCCTGCGCCAGGCACCGACCCAGACCTATCTCTTGCTGTTATTGAGCGGGGCTCTCGGGATCGGCATCGGCGACACCCTGCTCTTTATGAGTCTCAACAGGATCGGTGCCGGGCTGACCGGTATCGTCGTCTGTATGTACAGTCCCTTCGTCATCGCCCTTTCTTTCTGGCTGCTCGGTGAACGTTTGACCGTGCTTCAAGGGATTGGTGCACTATTGATTATCATGGCGATCCTGATCGCAACCATCGAGAAAAAGAAATCCTCTGTCCCGCCGCTGAATATCGCCATCGGCACGGTACTGGGTATCGCCGCCTCGGCAGCCATGGCGATCGGAATTGTCATGATAAAAAGGATACTCGAAACCTCGCCCTTGTTGTGGACGACGCAGATACGCTTGTTCGGCGGTATTTTCATCCTTTTCTGTATCCTGCTGCTCTATCCGCGGCGTCATGACATCTACCGCTCGCTCGTGACGACCCGGAAATGGACCTACACGATATCCGGGTCAGTCATCGGAGCGTACATGGCGATGATTATATGGCTTGGAGGAATGAAGTACACCCAGGCGGCTGTCGCATCCGCTTTGAATCAGACAAGCACCATTTTCATTATTATCCTCGCCGCAGCCGTGCTCAAAGAACCGCTGACCATACGGAGAATTATCGGTATCGTACTCGCCTTCGCCGGGACACTTCTTGTATCCTTCGGATAGTTATGTAGGCGGCTCAAACGATCTTATTTTCTAACTGAAGAGCATCGAGACGAATTTCTCGGGCTCAAAAACCACAATATCATCCAGCCCTTCTCCTACGCCGAGGTACAGCACCGGCAGCTTCAGTTCATTGCATATCGGGATGAGCGCGCCGCCCTTTGCCGTACCATCGAATTTCGTCAGGATCAACCCGTTGAGATTGATCGCCTCGGAAAATACCCGTGCCTGGGTGATCGAATTCTGACCGAGCCGTGCATCGATCGTGAGCAGGTTAAGGTCCGGGCCATCCGGTTTGAATTTTTTGATGATACGCTCTATTTTCACGAGTTCATCCATAAGATCACGCCTCGTATGAAGCCTGCCTGCCGTATCGACGAACACCGTACCAATGCCCTGTGATCGCGCCCTGGTGAGTGCGTCAAAGACGACCGATGCTGCATCCTGACCGCGCTGAGACATGATCATTTCCACCCGTGCACGTTGCGCCCAGACTGCGAGCTGCTCGTTCGCTGCGTCACGATAGGTATCGGCGCCTGCAAGGAGCACGCTTTCGTGTTCGCTGCAGCGATGTGCCAGTTTTGCGATCGTGGTCGTTTTCCCGGATCCATTTACGCCGCTCACCATGACGACCGTCGGTTTGATGCCGGTCTCTACTGGCTTCGGTACGGTCAGCAGTCGTACCATATCACCTTTAAGTGTCTCAACGATGTCATTCCGTTTTCCCTTCAGGCTTTCCAGTAGTATCCGGGTGAAACGGGTACCGACATCGGCCCGCAGGAGTATCTCTTCGATATCATCGAGCGGCGCATTTTTTATCTGCGAAAAGAGCGCCGCCGCTTTGCCGAATGCTTTCCTGATGGGTTCTAGCATTAATGAGGGTGCGTTATTCCAGCGCGCCGATCTTCTCAAGATCGGCAAGTCTGGCGGATATGATCTTGCTCTGCCCCGGTTTTTCCATAGTCAATCCATAAAGATAATCGGTGTATTCCATGGTCGCCCGGTTATGGGTAATGATAACGACCTGTGTGCGCTGCGAAAGGTCCCGCAGGAATTTGTTAAACCTCACGACGTTCGCATCGTCGAGCGGAGCATCTATTTCATCGAGTATACAGAACGGGGCGGGTTTCACGAGATAGAATGCAAGAAGCAGGCTGATCGCGAGCAGCGTCCGCTCTCCGCCCGATAGTTGATTTATCGTCTTCAATCTTTTTCCCTTCATCCGCACGACAATATCGACCTTTGACGTAAGCGGGTTCTGTGGATCGCTGAGCACCAGATCCGCCTGACCGCCCTCGAAAAAATTCGAAAACACATAATTGAATTCCTTCTTCACTTCGCTGAACGTGCCGATGAACCTTTCGCGGGCGCGCGTGTCGAGTTCTTCGATCGAGCCGAGCAAACTCCGCTTTGCAGTTATGATATCATCACGCTGGCTGAGAAATTCATCCAGTCTCTGTTTCTCCTGTTCGAACAGATCGACACTCAAGGGGTTGACATCACCCAGTTTTTCCAGTTTGCCCTTCACCTCTTCAAGCCGCTCCTGCGCGTCGGGCACATCTTCATCAGATACGTACGCCAACAGATCGATCTTAAAATCGTCACGGGCTTTTTTCACGGCGTCATCTTTCCGGTGCGTGAGCTGGAATGAATCGTATTTCAACTGCATAACTGCGTTCTGCTGTTCCTCATGGATCTTCTGCTTCTCTGCCAGCGCGTCAAAAATAGTATTGATTTTCTCTGTCAATTCCTCCATGACCTTCTCAGGAAGCCGCGCCTCTATTCCGCTCTTCTCGTCATGCTTTGCAGCAAGCTCCTTTTTCAGAGCGACGATCTCCTGCTGCACGGTTTCGATATCCTGCGCTGCTTTGCCCTCCTTTAGATGCGCGATCTCCTGAACAAGGTTCTGCAATTCATCGGTAAGCTGCTCATGCGTTGCGCGCAGGCTATTCTCGCGCTCGATGAGCGCAGCGTGCGCAATCTTCTCATCGTGCAGTTTTGCGAGTCCCTCATCCAGTTCTTTTTTCAATTCTTGCTGCTGGCTCATCAGGGATTCCTGCTCGGACTCGATGCGCGTGCACGATCCGACGCACTCCTGCATACGGTTCTCGCAATCCTGTATCTTTCCCAAGAGTTCCTCGATCTGGCTTTCTAGACCGGAGCGTTCGCGAGCAAGGTGTTGATAATCTGATTGCAGTTTGTCCGCCTGCTGCTTGAGTTCATCGCGCTTCAGGGAATGCTCTGATTTTTCGACATTGGTCGAAAATAATTCTTCTTTTGTCTGTTCGATGTGCTCCTGTTTCGTTTCGATCTCCTGCTGGAGTCTTTTTTTCTCTTCTTCGAGGAAGAGCGATTCATTTTTCAAAGCCTCAAATGCCTTTTTCTGTTCGTCGATCGCCTGCGATATCTTGAAATAGCCGACCTCACCGCGCTCTGCGACAACCATTCCGTCCTTAACGAGCAATCCGTCGCGCGTTACGAATCCACAGCCGCGGTACTCTTTGGAAAGATCGAATGCACGGTCAAACTCCTCAACGACAAAATATGCGGAGAGAAACCGCTTGAGCAATTCTCCGGAAGCATTGAACGTCACAAAGTCGGCAAGGCACTGGAGTGTATCAGGAACGCGAGCGACGGATATTTCAGGTGGCACCTGAGAAATATCAATGAATCCATACCTTCCATCTGCAAGATCGGTCAGATCCTCCTTACCCACGCCCTCGACCAGTGCATAGCTGAGTATATCCCCGAGGCATACGTCTACGGCAGATGCGTACCCTGTGATGACTTCTAGATTTTCACGCATTAATCCGCGGAAACGTTTGCCAAAACGGGGTTCACACGTCGCCCTGGGGTCGCGCTCTGTAAGACGTTT
>CP070834.1:314774-333922 GCA_020341755.1 Caldifarciminota bacterium
GCGCCGATGTCGCCGGGTTGCGACACGTTCACGCGCAGATCAATGGCATCCTGCTTGACGAATTTGAAAAGGCGCATCCCGATGTGTTCAATATACTCCTGCAGCTTCTCGATGACGGCAGGTTGACCGACGGCCAGGGGCGGACCGTTGATTTCAAAAATACCATTGTGATAATGACATCCAATCTGGGAAGCGAGGTCATTACGAAAAGTCTGCAAAACGGCGAGTACAAATACGAGCAGACCAGACAGCAAGTCACTGATATCCTGCAGCAGAACGTGAGACCTGAATTCTTAAACCGCATCGACGATATTATTGTCTTCAAGCCGCTCGGATTCGAGGAGATCGGAGGTATTGTCGACCGTCAGCTGCAGAAGGTAGCACAGAACATCAAAGACTTCGGCTATGAGATCACCTTTGACAGCGAGGTCAAAGATTTTCTTGCCCATGAGGGATTTGACCCGGTATACGGAGCCAGACCCCTGCGCCGGGCAATTCAGCGGCTTGTCGAGAACCCGCTCTCAAAGAACATCATTGCCGGCACCTTTAAGAAAGGCAGCACTATCCACGTCAGCATGGACCAGGGTGAGGTGAAATTCAGTTAAACGACAGTATTAATCGATAATTACCAACTTGACGGTTTCAGTGCGATTATTGTATAGCAGCCGTATAAAATATATACCTTGTGAGATTTGCTGATATCCATCGTCCTTCAAATCCCATAGGAATCGTTTATCATCGGCAGACTGGTGTTCACTTACCAGCGTGCGCACGCATTGTCCGGTACTGTTGTATACTTCCAGAACCACGAAATCTGCGGCTGTAACCGCAAATGTGATAGCGACACGGTCTGAGGGCGAGCATATCGAGGGAAAAACAGCCAGCGCTGGCTTCACACTGCGCCTGTCGTAATATTCATCAGCACCAACGCTCAAACTGAATAACTGGAAAGAAGTCTCGAACGGTTCACCATTCACCTGCGATACCGGCGTCCACTCGTCATACCCGAACAGGTCGCTCTTGAAATACGCTTCGTTACCGTCACCCCATCCAGGTGTTTGCCCCGGGTACGAAGAATTGTTACCCCAGTTCGGCGGGAATACGATCGTCGCCATGAACGTGACATAGTAATTCAGGCCAGCATAAACCGTGCATGCCGGTATAAGCGCCGAATATTTGTAGTAACCCCCAAGGTCCTCTTCGATAAAATCCACCCGTTCGGAGTAGAATGGCTCTTCATAGGGACGGAGTTGACCCGTACTGTCTTCGAAAAACTCGATCGTGAAATCTACCAGGGGGTTTGAAGGATAACTCCAATAACCACCCCACCACACTACCGAATCTATGACCGACGTCATACTCACGGAAAAATTATCGCACAGCTTTGTCGTAAAGGGGTATGTACTATCATGCATGCACTGGATGAAGTACCACTGACCGGTTGCACTCTGGTCATACAACAGGTCCTGGCCCAGACCTAATGACGGTATAAGCAATACCATTATACAGACAACATATGTTCGCTTCATACTGCACCTCCCCAATCATTCAGACTAAGAAATGCTTTCTTCTATACTAACATATAATACGTAAAACTGCAGGGCGGTCAAGGGCAATCCTGCTCAGCTTGACATGTTCATCCGCTCCTCTATAATTATTCACAAGGAGAAATTATGAAAATCATAACGTTATTTGCATTCCTTGTTTGTTGCGTTCATGCGCAGAGTGTTATTCACGCTATCCCGACCCCGCCCAATGCGTCGGGGCTGGCATGGGACGGCACAAACCTCTGGTGCGGTGCATACGGTGTGAATGGTGATACGATATACAAGATCGATCCGGCGAACGGTGCGATCTTGAAGAAACTGGTATGGGGATATCAGGCAGATTCATACGGAATGACGTTCGATGCAGGTGATCTATGGGTCAATGATCATCTCACGGGCCAGGATTCAATATTCCGGATCGATACCATCACCGGTGCGCGTGTGCATGCAATACCAGCACACAAAGAATTCATGGCAGGATTGGCGAACGACGGTTCACAGCTATGGCACTGCCTCTATTACAACCCTGATGGACGGGCATACTATATCGACAAGACCAACGGAAATGCGCTCGACAGCATCGATATATACTCCCTGCCGCAACCGTGGGGCGCCGCATGGGACGGTGTCTGCCTGTGGGTTTGCAATGACGGTAATTACGGAGGCACGCACAGTATGAACCAGATCGATGTTGGTACCCAGCAGATCATTGATCAATTCACGATTTCGGGTGTCGTGCGACCATGGGGTGCTACCTGGGACGGAACATATCTATGGATGCTTGGCCGGCGGACGTCACCGTCAGGCTTTTTTGCCTATCAGATCGATCTTACCGGTGGCGGTACGCCCGAGATAGCAGTCACACCCATGTCCTATGATTTTGGGATCGTCCCGTGCGATTCATCAGAGAGTTTCGAACTCACCATTGCTAATCTCGGCGATACCGTGCTGGTGATCGACAGCATATTTACCACAGAACCTGTCTTCAGCACTCTCGCAATGAGCTATCCGTTCGACATCCCCGCGCAGGATGATACCACGGTAACGGTCTACTTCGAGCCTGATACAGACCTGGTATTCACCGGTCAGGTCCTTATCGCATCGACCGATCCCGATGAAGAAACGACCTTTGTTTCTCTGCAGGGAACCGGTGTGTTTACCGGGGCGATGTGTGTTCTTTCCGACACGATCCATGACTACGGCAGCATACGACTGAATGCTGTTGCCGATTGGTATCTTACCGCCTCTAATCAAGGGTATTCTGATCTTACCATCGACAGCATTACGTTCAATTCCCCGCACTTCTTCTGCACCGCAGACCTGCCGGTCGTGCTGTCGGTGTTTGATACACTGCGTATACAGGTGATCACCCATGCCGAAACTGCGGGAATGTACAGCGGCATCATGCTGGTCTATTCTAATGATCCCGGCAGCCCGCACAGCGTGAACCTGGAAGCAGACGGGGCAGTCGTGACACTGGATGGTGGCGATCTTCTCTGGTCGGCTTCATTCCCCGACAACGTGGTATGCGTAGCCGGTCTGAATGACATAACGGGTGACAGTATACCAGACGTCGTTGCTGAATCCTATGGTACCGATACATATGGGCTCAATCATATTAAGACATTCTGGGGCAATAGTTGGGGTCAGGGTGTCTCTGTCTGGGGCGCAGGCGATGAATCCATGAGCGGCTCATGGGGCGATGATTGCCTCTTCCAGGGGGATGATTATGACAGTGACGGTATCGATGACGTCCTTCTCGGAACAGCGTGGGGCGACCGTTCAGTGTACGCACTGAGCACTGCTGACGGTTCTGTTATATGGTATTATGACAGCCACTGGTTCGACGGCGAAGGCGGCTGGGTGTATTCGGTACGACCCATGCCCGACATTGACGGTGATGGTATCGGTGAAGTGCTCGCCGGTATCGGCGGACATGACACGTATGAAGGTCCCCGCAGCATGTACTGCTTTTCCGGCATCGACGGCACGATACTGTGGCGCTTTCAGGCGAATGACGCGGTTGCCAGTGTCGGGTGGATAGAAGACGTTAACGGCGATGATGTACCGGATGCGGTGTGCGGAACGTGGGGTAACAGCATTGACCAGCATGTATACTGCGTAAGCGGTGCATCGAACGGCGTTGTCTACACGCCCCTGTGGTCGTACGACTGCGGTGGTGATGTCCAGTCGGTGATCATCATACCGGATATGGACGGAGACGGTATCCAGGATGTCGTGGCTGGCGCCTGGAGCGATTCCGTGTACTGCTTAAGTGGTGCCAGTGGTGCGCGCATCTGGGCAACATTTGTCGAAAGCAATGTCATGAAGGTCGCCAGTATTCCCGACATGTGTGCTCCGGGTATTCCTGGCATCGGTGTCGCACACTGGGGCTATACCTTCCATGTATTGAACGCTGAGACCGGTGCACACGCCTGGACGTATCCGATCGGATACAATACCTGGACCGTCGCCGCGATAGGCGATGTTGACGGCGACTCGATCGCCGATGTCCTGACAGGGAACCAGACACCAGGGACAGTATACTGTTTCAGCGGTCAAGATGGTACGGTTATCTGGACATATGCTGAAGGCAGGTTGATCTATTCGGTGCGTTCTCTTCCGGATATCAGTGACGACGGCTATGATGATGTTATCGTTGGTACCCAGAAAAGTAGTGGTATTGCGCATCTCCTCGCTTTATGCGGCGGTACGCCAGGTAGTGGGGTGGCGGATACGAAGGTAAGCACACTCGAATCGGTTCACATATATCCACGGATCAGCAGTAATGTTATTAACCTACAGGTGCGTGATACCCCGATAATAAAGATCGTTATATACGATATAACAGGAAGGCTCGTCAAGGAATTCACACCGTTCGCAGATGCACAGTATGATATCTCCTGGCGCACAGATGATCAGCAGGGAAGAAAGGTCAGTCAGGGTATATACTTCATCTCGATTCTCGGCAACGAGTTCACACAGGTCGAGAAGGTGGTTGTGGTCAGATGACGTTCAGTGACCCTCGCAGGCGCGCTCAAGAATTATTGCAGGTCGTTGCGAGAGGCAGTGCTCGGAAATACTACCGTATACCCAGACCCGGTAGATGGTACGGCGGTATCGCTACTGCAGACTGCTGTGGATGTAATTTCGATTGTATATTTTGTTGGAGTAATAAGCCACGCGACAACCCCAGCTCAATGGGAACATTCTTTGCACCCGAGGAAGTAGTGAAGAAGATCATCGCATGTGCTCACAAGCACGGATATCGGCTCGTGCGTATCAGCGGCAATGAACCGACCCTGGCAAAGGAGCATTTACTCGAAGTGCTGACATTGATCGACAGAACTGAGTACTTGTTCATACTCGAGACCAACGGTTCGCTGCTCGACGAAGCATATGTCGATGCTCTCAGCGCATTCAGCAATGTCCACGTCCGGGTTTCGTTAAAAGGCACGAATCCTGAGGAATTCTCCATGCTCACCGGTGCTGAACCTGATACCTTTGAGGATATTATTGGATCCCTGATTTTGCTGGGGAACAGCGGAGTGCGGTTCAACCTTGCGGTAATGCTCAGCTTCAGCCGTGATGAGAGCATTGCTTCGTTTAAAAAGCGGCTGCGAGATACGGTTCCGAACGTGCTCGACGAATTTGAAGAAGAGTATGTATTCCTGTATCCGCACGTGTCACGACGACTAAAAGAAGCAGGCGTTAAGCCTTTCACCGCGTATTCACCGCATGGTAAACCCGCCGAGCTTGTATGATGTTTCGTAATGCCTGAACTACCTGAGCTCGAAGTAATAAAAGAACACCTTCTGTCAGAATTAACCGGAAAACGAATAGACCGATTTAGAATCCTAAAACCATACGCATTGAAAAATCTTTTCGATGATGATCTCCATGATGAAGAAATCCGTGCGATAACGAGAAGAGGTAAGTATCTCATGATACATCTCGATGCGTTCACCATCGTTCTGCATCTTATGCTACGTGGTCGTGTTCGGACAACAGACCGCTGCAGGATGAGAAAATCACTCGCTGCGTTCATACAGTTCACGGACGGTATTTGTCTGGAATTAGAGGAACCTGGAACTCAGAAGATGGTGAAAATATATGTCTATCAAAAGGACGATCGAATTCCTCATATTGAGCGGTTGGGTCACGAACCGCTGGCACCCGGATTCGATGCTCGAACACTACGATCCCTGTTGCAGCGAGCGTCGTGTCAGTTGCGGTCTTTTCTTCGCAGCCAGAAATACATCGCCGGGATCGGAAGTGCGTACGCCGATGAGATTTTATGGATGGCAAAACTTTCTCCGTTCAAACATACTGCATCATTAGAAGAACAGGAACTGGCGCGACTTTTACGTGCGATCAAAGATGTACTGAGAGATGCTGTTGTCCAGGTTAGACGGCACGGCTATTCGGAGAAACGGGATTTCCTGCATATACACGGAAAAAAAGACATGCCGTGTCCGCACTGCGGGACACGTATCCTCACAGTGAGTTTTTCACGCGGCGATGTGTATTACTGTCCGGACTGCCAGACCCGTGGCAGGAAACTCAAAGACCGTCGCATGTCAAAATTTTACCGTAAAGGCTGATCATGCATCTTCAAGACCTTATGCAGTGCACCCGACAGCTGCAAAAAACTTCATCGAGAAATAAAAAAATAGATATAATCATATCCTTCTTAAAAAGATTATCAGCGCGTGAGATTGAACCAGGCGTACATTTTATTGCAGGTAAGATCCGGCAAGGTAAGCTGAATGTCGGCTGGAAGATTCTCTCATCTCTATCAAAAACAGCAGCGAAACAAGGCAAACAGGTATCTGTGCACGAACTCGATACAGTATTGGATGCCGTGAAGTCCGCACGCGGCAGCAAGAAAGAAACAATACTGCGTCCTGTATTTGAACGTATGAACGCTGATCTTCGTGACTATGTTATTGGACTCATTTTTGGAGAAGTACATCAGGGGGCGGGTGAGGGATTGGTAAAGATGGCAATCGCACGAGCGAGCGGTTTGGGAACAGAAGCTATTGAACAGATATATCTTCGCAACCCGGATATCGGTAAATTGTATGCCGGATTACAAGAAAAGGGTCCGAGTATCGCAAGCAGGACAGATATTGTGTTGTTCAGACCGATGAAGCCAATGCTTGCACAAGTTTCTGAATCGATCGAAAAGGTTTATGAGGAGTGTGATGATACGGCGGTCGAGCACAAACTCGACGGTGTGAGAATACAGATACACAGGGATAAAGACGATGTTCGGATCTTTTCACGAAACCTCAAGGACATGACAGAAAGATTCCCCGATATCATTGCTGTTGTGCAGAGCCTTCCGGTAAAGCAGTGCATCCTCGACGGAGAAGCGGTCGGCTTGGATAAAAAAGGACGGGTCATACCGTTCCAGACGCTCGCCAGGCGGACTACGAGAAAGGCTCAGATCCAGGAGTTCATGGAGAACATCCCGGTCATCCCGCAATTTTTTGACCTGCTCTATCTCGATGGAGAGGACATCACAATGAAGACATACCGGGAACGCATGCGTATGCTTGATATGGTCGTTCCTGACAAAAAATACCGGGTACGGCGCATGATGCCAAAGAACACAGACCGCGCTGCTGAATTCTTTACGGAATCAATATCGGCAGGCAATGAAGGGATCGTGATCAAACTACTCGATTCCAGGTACCGACCGGGAAAACGAGGGAAACTCTGGTTCAAAATCAAACATACCGATACCATCGATTGCGTTATACTGGCAGCAGAATGGGGGTATGGCCGAAGGACTGGTAGGCTGAGTAACCTTCATCTCGGGGTGCTCGACGAGACAGGTATAAAATACTGTATGGTAGGAAAAACCTTCAAGGGATTGACCGACCAGATGCTGCAGTGGTTCACGGATAACCTGCCGCGGTATGCGGTACACAAGGACCGATGGACCGTATACGTGAAACCTGCGGTCGTGGTCGAGATCGCGTATAATGGAGTGCTAACGAGCACGAAATACGATTCGGGTTATTCACTGCGATTTGCACGGGTCAAACGCATACGGCATGACAAGAAACCGTCTCAGATAAATTCCGTTATCGATATACAAAAACTCAGTCGTCGTACTTCGCCGTTTTAGCATAGATGTCATGAATGAGATCGACGGCAGTTATCTGGAAGGCGGCGGTCAGATCATTAGAACAACGATCGCATTAAGTGCGATCACCCGCACACCGGTACACCTTTATAATATACGGGCGGGCAGGGAAAAACCAGGTTTACGTCCGCAGCATATAGAAGGTATTAAAGCAGCAGCACAAATGTGCACGGCTGATGTATCGGGTCTTGATCCCGGTTCCACCGAGATCCATTTCACACCTCAGGCACTACACGGTGGAGATTTTGTCATTGATATTAAAACGGCTGGTTCCGTTACTCTGGTCATGCAGACGCTGATCCCCGTAGCCCTGCATACAACGGAACCTGTACATATCATAGTCCGCGGCGGGACCGCTGTTCCCTTCAGTCCGACATCTGAGTACTTTGAACATGTATTACTCACGTTCCTGGCGCGTATGGGCATAGAGATGCGCGTTACTACCAAAAAGCATGGCTTCTATCCAGCCGGCGGTGGTGAAATTTCGGTATCCATACAACCGGGCGCCATGAGATCCTTGGATCTGGTTGAACGTGGTTCCTTAGAAAGAATCGAGGTGGTATCGGTCGCACATGTTGATTTGCGTCATGCACGGGTCGCGGAGCGGATGCTTGCCGGGTTCAAAAACATCATACCGGAGATCGAGACCCAATACAGGTATGTGAAGGCTGCATCGGTCGGTTGTTTTATCAGCAGCCGGGCACTTTTCCAAAACTCAAGTATCGGTGCCGATGAGCTCGGTCGGCGCGGCAGGAGGGCCGAGGACGTTGGTAAAGATGCCGCAACAGCCCTTCAGCGAGCTATTTCAGGTGAAGGAGCGATCGACCGCTGGATGGTCGATCAGATCATACCGTTCGTGGCGCTTGCTGCTCGGGCAACGGGGAGGGGATCGAATATCAAGATACCGGAGTTATCGAACCATGCACGAACCAACATGTGGGTCGTAAGCTCATTCCTGCAGGTAGGATTTCGCGCGGAGAACAATATACTGGAATGTTACCTCAAAGAGTGATCAACGCGTGACCACGAATTTCTCAAAATAGCATCCCTTGTCACACTCGATCTTCACGAAATATGTTCCCTGCGTCAGGGTCGAAGTATTCACGGTCATACGTTGTGTGGCACTGGCATCACACGTGATACGCTGCATTATCTTGTTCCCCAGGATATCGTAAACTGCGACTTTCATGTGCTGCACATCAGGCGCACCGGGAATCACCGTCAATATATCCCGGCACGGAACCGGGTACAGCGTATTGATGACTGATACAGAACTCTGTCTTTCCTCAATGCCGAAGATATACGGCGTTCGCTCGAAGTATACGTCATAGGTATCGCCGGCAGACGTTGTCGCATGCGCCCAGATAAGATATACGTTGTCTGATTGTATGAAGAAATGAGGCTGCGTATTCCAGTACGCGTCTTGTGTTATCTGCTCCTCGGTTTCCCAATCAATCGTGTTATACGAACGGCGGCGAAAGAGATTATAGGCTGGATACTCATAGGTGGCATAGTAAATAAGATAACCATCATCCGGTGTTGCGTTGACGAAAGCATCATGAGAATTACCCTGAGAGGTAAGTTGAATTTCAGTGCTCCAGTGCGTGAGGTCGGTCGATGTCCTGATATGGACCTCGTACTGGCTACCGCCGATATTGCGGTGGTATGCATACAGGTAGGTTCCGTTTGGATGTTTCATGATACGCGGTCGATATCCGCCTGCGGCAACCTGGGTTCTCAGTGTGTCCCATGTGCTCCCATAAGGAGCGTGGGCAACATATGCTCCGTCCGGTCCGCGGTAACTCATGGTGAGTGAACAGTCTGCTTCCATAATCACGGTAGGATCATAGTACCGTGACTGAGGTTGCCATCCGAGTTCGGTCCTGCCCTCAAGTATCCAGGCAAGACCGTCTAATGAATAGGCACTGTATATGTTGTATTCGCCCGTCTCGTTCGAGGCGTACCATAAACGCAGAGTATCTCCAGGCAACTGCAGGAAACTCAAGGTCGCCTGATCGCCCGACTGTACGATTATTGGTGCAGGTGTTTCCCAGGTATACCCGTCGTCTGTAGAAAAAGTGACATACAGGTCGCCGGATGCCCAGTCGGGATTGCGGCAGAATACGATCATGAGCCGGTCATCGGTCAATCGGGCTATCCACGATTCATAATCGTTCTCCGGACCACCGGACACGATGACCGGGTCGGCGCCCAGCATGAAAATAACCAGCAAGAAAATAGCACTTCCCAGACGGGCTTGATGCTGAAGTGTCATGGTAATTCCTCCTTGTCGGTATTATAGTGTTCGATCCGACAAAATCAAGCGATCGTACATTTGCGGATTCAGTCTCATTGACAGCACTGCCTGAAGCGGTACAATCATTTCTGTGATCTCACCATTACAAATTCCGCCCTTCTTTGTTCTGGATGTGACCGAAAAGGTACTGATATCATGATGGAGCATGCGATCGGTACGACATTCAACTTCGATATCCCGATCGAAGAAATGGTACCCATGGTTAGCCGGGCAGGATTCCGGCGGATATCGCTCGCCGGTGGGAATGCCCTGGAGTCCGGCTATCTGCAACAGGACATACGAAAGAGGATCCTGCGCACCTGTAGTCAACACGGGGTGCTGGTGGATTCTATCCATGCACCGTTCGGCAGCCGGTTTGACATATCGAGTCCCGATCCAGGCATACGTACAACAGGTATCGAACTTACACTTCGGGCGATCGATGCCTGCCGAATGATGGGTTGTCCGCAGCTCATGATACATCTGTCCGACCGCTTTGGAAAAGAGGAACTCGAGACCCGTATCAGTATCATCGAAAAGAGCATGACGAGCATTGTGGATTATGCACACAAACACGGTATCGATATCGCAGTCGAAAATCTGCCGTCGGCGCAGGCTGCTGTGCTTTTTGAGCATATCCTATCGCGTTTTCCCGAAAACAGACTCGGCATGTGTCTTGACACATCACATGCGCATCTTTCTCGCACATTGTGCGATCTCATGAGGACCTATGGCAGACGCATCACCGCAGTTCATATCTCGGATAACAGGGGAGAGCATGACGATCATCAACTGCCTTACGAAGGTTCGATCGACTGGGATGAGTTTGCCCGACACTTTGCACGTACCGGATACACCGGTACATTCCTGCTGGAAGTCGAGATGCGCGAATCCGCATTCCAGGATGCATCCATATTCGTAACTGAAGCATACTCAAGATCAAAAAGGCTTGTATCGATGATTGAAAAGCACAAACTATCAGATGCTAAGTATTGAGAAAAGACTAGAAACATCATCATGACCTTACTTGTAGATGATATAGATATATTTATAATTATATATATACATAATTATCTATATTACCACAGGAGGAAGTTGAAATGAGTAGATACATGAAACCGATGAAGGAGATATTGTACAGGGCAACAAGAGTTGCGAAAGTTCTTGGTGAACCGTCAAAATATGCAATCATCGATCTATTGCTACGGGTTAATCCCCTTACTGTTTCTGATATTGCACAAAAGGTTCGCAGAGCACAACCGACGGTATCGTATCACCTCGCTGTTTTGAGGAGTCTTGAGATTGTACGCTATGAAGCACGTTCTGCTGGCGTTTATTACTGGATAAAATATCCAAAAGAGTTGCGAATAATCATCAATGCATTAAAGAATTTTGTGCGGAGAACACAAAAGGGACTCGATCATGAAACATGATTTCGATATCTGTACCATTGCACCATTGTACAGGCATCGAAATGGTGATAATATATCACACTGGTGGTAAATAGCAGGTGCTATTTTTTGTTAATGGTATAATGAAACTATGGAGATTTTAATGACAGAGCGGCTTGAACTCAATGATTGAAAAAAGATATGAAGTCATTACTGGAAGGAGATAAGGATGAAAGAAGCGTTGTTCGACCGGGTGGCGCGGTTCTATGATTATGAAACCCAGGCATTCACTCGTGATATACCCCTTTATAATGATGTACCCTTCTACGTTGAATATGCCGGGGAATGCAAGGGTGAGGTACTGGAACTCGCCTGCGGTACGGGCAGGGTGCTTATCCCGATCGCAGCACACGGCATACCGATCACCGGACTCGATGCATCCGCCGAAATGCTGTTGATCGCGGAAAAGAAGAAAAAGACATCACCAGATGAAATCGCTCGACAGATCACGCTTGTGCAGGGCGACATGAAAAAATTCGATCTTAAAAGGACATACCGACTCATCATTGTCGCATTCAGATCATTCCAGTGCCTGCTTACAAAAGCAGACCAACGGGCATGCCTCACATGCATAAACAAGCACCTCGACCAGGATGGTGTGCTGTTACTTGATCTGTTCGCGCCGCGGCACGACTTGCTTGCGCAACGTACGCGGTCATTATACCTGGGGAAGTTCTATTATGAAGAAGAGGGGGTGCATGTGACGCGACGTGCCGAAGACACGTACGATCTCGCGGCACAGACCCTGCATGAAGACAGATTCTATGAGTGGACCGATAAACAGGGAACGTTCCACCGCGAAGTATGGTCGTTTGACCTCGCGTATCTGTTCCGTAATGAAGCAGAATTGCTCCTGGAAGCCTGCGGATTTTCTGTTGAAGATGTTTTTGGTGATTTCAAGAAAAATCCTTATGATTATTTTTCCGGCGAACAGATATTCGTCGCCAGAAAGACATAGTGACCATGCAGTCGATGCATGAGGATATTTATTTCCGTGTAGTACCTTCTCGCTTTGGTGATACGGCAGTGGTATGGCGCTGGTCCGGTCACTCTGACCATGAAATAAGAATCATCCGCGTACTACTACCAGAACCCGGTGTCAGTGGAGGTCAACTGGTTAGGCGGCAATGGTCCCGTGCATACGAGAAACACTCTGATGAACAAGAATCCGTGTGTGCGATGCTGCAATCCTTTTTAGCCGGGGCCAAGGTGGTCTTTCCTCTTGACACGCTCGATTTCTCCGGTATCACCCCCTTCCAGAAAACGGTCTTGCGTATTGAGTACCGGGTACCGTACGGCAAGGTTACTACATACGGACATCTGGCAGAACAAACAGGCAAACCAGGAGCAGCCCGTGCCGTCGGCAATACGCTCGCACGGAATCCATTCCCGCTGATCATTCCGTGTCACCGTGCCGTGAGAAGTGATGGGAGTATCGGAGGTTTTCAGGGTGGCACTGATCTGAAAAGAAGGCTGCTCGAACAGGAGGGAATAGTCTTTGACATCACAGGCCGTATCCCGAGACGATACTTCCTGTGAAGCGAATTATTTTTTCAAGGTGAATTCCCAGCGGCAATATAGACCGTCAGGATGCGGATCTGGTGGGCATGAAATGCAGTGCGTTTCTATACGATCGTCGATCGTCTTCGCGAAATACGTATACTCCACTATACCAACAGATTTACACGGAAAGTCGGGTAATCCCTTCCGGTTTCGTGCTTCCTGGACGCGGCACCGGTTCATCGTAAATATACAACGGTCATCGCCGACTTCATCGATCGTCTGGACATTGATGAATGCATACAGTCTGAATTTCAACGCCTGTACGAGCGACGGGATGCCGCCGCCTGGCGCTATGTTCAGTCGCTTCATGATGCGGCGTGCTTCAAGGATGGTGAATTGCCGCCACGCATTCCTATCGAGTTCGATGGCGTGGTCAATGCCGTACTTTTTTTCGATCTCAAGAAACCACAGCCCGTCATGCGCTAACCAGTTCTTTGCGGCGTCGGTCAGAAGAGCAAGGAGTTCCTCTTTACTGAGATCTGAAGGTTCGATCACAGGACACTCCTTTCAACCTGGAGTAGCATGTCGGTTCATTGCCTCGTAGTACCGATGACCATTATGTTCTGAAAAACGGATCATGTTATTGGATATCAGGCTATCGAGAATTTTTTGTGCTTCCTGAATATGTACGCCTGTTACCCGCACAATATCATCGAGTGTTACCGGTCTTCGTTTAATGACATTCATGATGTCATCTCTACGGTTTTTGAGGTCTGTGGGACTCATCTTTTTATCGAACCCAGCGATAATCTCGCAGCGTTCACCGAGCAAGTTTTGAATTACTCGCAGTTTCTCTAGGGGAACGGCTCGGATGTTTTTATCACTTGGCGGACGGACAACAGTGTTGAGATGTATTTTCTCCGGTGATATTTTTTTTATGCGTGCGGCCAAACGTTTAATATGCTCGTCGGTATCGTTCAGGTCCTGTATAAGCATAACCTCCAGCCATATATCACCAGTATACCCGTTCCGGAAATCCATTAGCCCCTGCAAAATAGTATCCGACGTTATTCTGGAAACCGGTTGATTGATACGCTGCACTATGTCACTAGCCGTTCCACACAGGGTGGGTGCGACGACATCGGCATGACTCAGATCTTCGCGAACATCGGCCATGGTCAGAAGTGAACCATTGGTGAGCACGGCGACGGGAATGTCGCTGAATTTCTTTATTGAGGAGATGATGTATCCAAGCCGGGAATGGAGCGTGGGTTCGCCAGAACCGGAAAATGTCAGATAGTCAATATGCTTGTGTTTGGTCAGAACCCGTCTGATCTCATCGACGATGTCCTGAGCCGGAGTATATTCTGCGCGCCGTGCAGTTTTGTTCGTAGTTTTGCCAAGCTGACAATAGATGCAGTCGAACGTGCACGTTTTAAAGGGGATGATATCGACGCCGAGCGAGAAACCAAGCCTGCGAGATGGTACCGGTCCGTAGGTGTATTTTGTCTCCCTATTCATTTCTTCTTGAGAACGAGACTGCCGGTCCGAATGTGAATATCCCGGGCGATGACCGGGCATTTAACCTTCAGTAAAAAATACATGGACCGTTCCTGGTCTGAGAGCGTTTCATAATTTCCCTGCCCTTTGCTTATCACCATGTCCGCTTCAGCAAATTTTCTCTTGAACTCTTCCGTGCACAGGCTCCATACCGTACCGGGGGCGTCGCTCCCTGAAGACATGATATCTGCTACCTGATCGATACCCGCCTGACGCGCATCGTCACACGTGGCATCGTTGATGATCGGTCGGCTGCGAACCGCATAGATCGTTGCTTTTCCCATCTGTTCGATGAGCAGCCGGTCCATCACCGTTTCTCCAGCGTTATCTGCAATATAGAGTATGTTACGTGTGCCTTTCATAGAATTCCGGAATTCTTGATAATCACATACGTCGAAATCGCTATCGTGCAGACGGGCAAGTTCGTCTTCGACATCGCAATCAGGATTCGCTCCCAGGTCAATGACATTTCCAATAGCAGCGAACCGCAAGGCGGTATAAATCGGATCACGTGCCGCGTGTATCATCTTCTTCATATCTGCGTAGCGCTTGAGGAGTAGATCGGTCGTGGTTTTCTTAATCTCATTGAACGGATCATCGGTGTCGGCGGTGTGGTAAATGATCTTGTAGATCATCATCCCGATCTCGGGCGGCGATGTTTCTAGAGATATTTCCGGGATACTTGCGGCTATCCTGTCGAAGACCTTTTTGATCTTTGCTTCATCGAGCCGTGCGATCTGTGCAGCGGTGAGTGCCTGTTTGAAAAAACAGGGTATGCATTCTATGTAGGTTTTCGTTTTAGCTGATTCCTTTCATTCAGGGTTATGACCGATGGTTTTACAGCGTTGGCGCTATCAGCCCGCACCAGAGCGTATGACAGAATACAGAGACGGTCGCCGACCTTGCCTTTGTGTGAGGCAGGACCATACAGCACGAATCGTCGTGAACCGGCTTTTTCTGCAATGGTGTATGTTTCCAGACGTTCACCATTATTATAATTGAGTACCTGCACCTTTTCACCGGGAACGATGTTCGCTGCCTTCATGATGCGGATGTCTATTCCCATGCTTCCCTTGTAGTACAGATGCGCATGTGTCACCGTTGCCTCGGTTATCTTAGATTTCAACACTTCAACATAGACCGCGGGTGCGCGGTCCAGAGCATCGTGAATAACGGCACGATGACTCCTAAAGAAAATGTGTGGCATTTTTTTAACCGGATAAAACCGTGCACTCGTCGTGTCAGATCCTGGTCTCGGTTTACCGCTGACAACATCCATCTCGTAGCCAATCAAGAGCACATTGCCATATAATGCTGTCTTTTCCGTGTATACGCCGATGAGCCTTTTAATTCCACCTTCGATGCCGGTCTCTTCACGCAGTTCCCTGATCACCGCGTCCTTTGGGTTCTCGTGCTGTTCGATGAAACCAGTCGGCAAAGCCCAGGAACCTTTTCCCGGCGCTACGCCGCGTTTAATCAATAATATCTCATTTTTATCATTGCGCACGAGCGCAGCAACGCTGGGCAGGGGATTCGCATAATCGGTCCAGTCACACTCGGGGCAGAAAATACGGGGAATACCTTCTTTTTTTCGTTTTACCAGATTACTCCGGCATACCGGACAATATTTATATTTTTTCATTTGTCTTTGGTTTTTTATCGTTCAATGTTTTTAGTATTTTATTGATGTCGATAGTGTGTCCCTGGATGAGATCTGCCACCGTACCCCAGAATGCTTCTCCACAGACCAGGCATGGCAATCCAAACTCAATGAACACCTTTGTCAGTGCAGGATCCTGTTTCAGAATATCTTCGATGGGTGTTTCCGATGTAATTTTCACACTGAATTATAATCACTTTTTTCCCTAAATCAAGCCTAGTGACTTGGGTTCTTGACACATGATACACATGATCCTATAATCCATTATGGTCACCATAACTCTTTGCCCGTCGCGCAAGAGGAAGTAGGCAATGAAGCATAAAAGATTGAAACCATTGACCTATGCCCAGACGATCAGATTCCATGGTCACAATGGCCCTTTTCTTGCATTGGGCTACAGGCTCGGGGAACACGTGAATACTACGCTCAAGCCGAAAGGCATAATGGAGTATCACATAACAGTATATGTACGTAAAGAAAAACCATTTACCTGTGTTATCGATGGCTTACAATGCGCAACGTTTGCCACAACGGGCAAGGGGAATATCCAGGTGAAAAAGAGGAAGGAACCCGGCATCAGAGTGAAAATCGTGACCGCCAAGAGAAGACTGACGTTTACCTCGACGACCCGGGCACTGACCTTATGCCACGGGCAGAAAGACCTCGAACGGGCAGCATCGGCTGTCTTTAAAGAACGATTCGAGTCATTATGGAACCAAGATGACCAGGTCGCTGCGCAAAAGGCGCGATAGCATGAAGCAAAAAGTACTGGTGACAAGGGAAATACCAGAGGCAGGTGTCGACGAGCTGCAAAAACACCTGGATGTGTATGTCAATCCTGAAGATACGCCAATGACCAAGGATGATATCATACACGCGATTACCGATACACAGGGTCTTGTGTGCATGTTGGCTGACCGGATCGACAAAGAAATTTTAGATGCGGCAAAAAATCTCAAGGTGATTGCGAATTATGCAGTAGGTTATGACAACATCGATATTGAAACCGCTGCACACAAAAACATTTATGTAACGAATACGCCAGGTGTACTCACCGAAGCAACGGCAGATCTCACATGGGCATTGATATTAAGCATAAGCCGACGGATCATAGAGGCTGATCACTATCTACGGACAGGTCGGTTCAGGGGATGGGAGCCCATGTTGCTGCTGGGGACAGACGTTCATGGAAAAACCCTTGGTATCATCGGTCTGGGAAGGATCGGACAGGCAGTAGCACTGCGGGCCCGGGGTTTTGATATGAAGGTGCTCTATTATGAACCGCGGCGTCTGCCTGAGAAGATTGAACAGTCTTGCCATGCAAAATACTGTTCATTGTCTGAACTGCTCAAGACATCGGACTTTGTCAGTATTCATGTGCCGCTGGATAAGAGCACCTTTCATCTTATCGGTACACCCGAATTAGATAGCATGAAAAAAACCGCATATCTCATAAATGTTTCGCGGGGAGCGGTCATCGATGAGATGGCTCTTGTTAAAGGTTTGAAAAACAGAGTTATTGCTGGCTGTGGCCTCGATGTATATGAACGCGAGCCTAACGTTGAACAAGAACTCCTCGCCATGAAAAACACGGTTCTCCTGCCACATGTTGGCTCAGCATCCCATGCAACCAGGGATAGAATGGCGCTCATAGCAGCACAGAACATAATAGCAGTTTTAATACGCAAGGAAGAGCCACCGAACTGGGTTCATAAAGATATACAGATATGAATATCCTTATTGCTCCAAATAGCTTTAAGGAATCGCTATCTTCTCATGAAATTACAGATATTATAACACAATCATTAAGTTCATTTTCAAATAAATTTCAGACCATCCCCTTACCTCTCGCAGACGGCGGATCAGGCTTTCTTGAGGTCATGACCCAAGCATTACACGGTAAATATGTCAAAGTGAGGGTGTTTGGACCCCTGGGCACTCGATTGCATGCCCGGTACGGTATGTGCCAGAAGCAAAAGGCTGCCGTATTGGAGCTGGCTCAGGCCGCTGGACTGAATCGCATACCGCCCAGAAAGAGAAATCCACTAAGAACGAGCACGATAGGCGTGGGACATCTCATTCGAGCAGCAATACGTGAAGGTGCTCGCACTATACTCCTCGGTATTGGTGACAGCGCCACTATCGATTGTGGCATCGGCGCATTGGCCGCACTTGGTATACGATTTCTCGATGCCGACGGTGCTGAGATCCCGCTGAATTGCAGAGGACTGCTGAAGCTTCAGCATATTGACCGATCTCACATGATGGAAGCATTGCACAAGGCGAAGATCACGGTCGCTGCTGACGTTGATAACACCCTGACCGGGCAAAATGGTGCGCTTATGTATGCACGCCAGAAAGGCGCAACTCCGCGTATGCTGCCGATTATCAACAAGGCATTGCGACGCTTTAAAAAGGTTGTCTACGCAACGACCAAAACCGACCTCGATGCTATACCGGGCAGCGGAGCTGCTGGCGGCATCGGCGGCGCCTTCTCGGCACTGCTGAACGCCAGCTTAGTCAACGGATTCTCACTTGTCCGAAAGACGGTACACCTGGACCGGTACATGAAACAAGCGGACTGCGTCATTACGGGAGAAGGAATGATCGACCATAAATCCCGGTACGGCAAGACTGCACTACAAGTGCTCGAGATAGCTCGGACCAATAAAAAACCCGTCATCCTCGTGGTCGCTGATACTGCTGACACAACCTCAACATATACAGACTATGGTGTGGTACGGATATTTGCACTCACGGATAGGCACACAAAAAAGTACGCGATGACCCATGCGCGGCATGTGCTGCATGGTATGGCGCCCCGCATAGCCCAGTACCTGGATACCAGGGTGCAGTAACGACACTTTTATGTGGCGAACGATGTATCTTTGAAATAACACTCCTGTATTTTAATTTTCCGTGTACAAACGTGAAGATAGTGGTATCTTCTGACGCGCAGCAGCTGTTTTTAAAA
>CP070834.1:334022-353023 GCA_020341755.1 Caldifarciminota bacterium
AATTGAATCCAGTTCTATAACCGGAATATTCGTTATATATGCATACCCACCGCTTGCAGTGACGCTTGGATAGAACGCCGCGCGCGCCTGGCCGACCTGTGCTTCAGATTTCTCATGGGTAAGAACCAGTTGCTCGATTTCTGGATTATTGAGGAGTGCGTAGTCTATCGCCTGGTCCAGGGTCAAGTGCAGCGTATCAGCCTGCATTATACTTAAAAGTAAAAGTGTCATCATCATGTATGCCTCCAGTCTACCAATTCCAGAGAAATTTCACGCCAATACCGTGTTCCCAGAGTTTTTCGTCCTTGTCGAGGAACCCGTATTTATAGGGCTCAGCGCTCGTTAGGTAGTGGTACCGCGTTCCGTACTCGATACCGATATGCGGGAGAGGATGTATTTGCAATGTCATGCCGACAATGAATCCGATATCCCGTTCCTCCATAGCTTCACCAGTAGGCAGCGTGATGACCTCGTCTTCATACAATCCTTTCCACCAATACATACCGAGCCCTGTTTCCAAGCCAATGTGCAACCACGAGATGTCAAAAAACGGCAAGATATCAAAACTTGTACAGAGACTCAATGGTATGTACTCGAATGAATAGGAACCCTGCTCTGCCGGTGCATCGTACCGCAATGTAGTCGCCCTGAACTTCATGCCAATATGGGGCACGATATTCATGACGCCGATCTCGCCGGCAGGACGCCACACTCCCATGGCCTCCTCATCATCCCGGTACAGTAAATGCGAAGAATACAGCGGACCTACTGCTACATGTCGCTGTATCATGCTGCCAAAGAGCATAGAGCTCACGAGCATGCCTGAAATCACAATGTGCATCAGTATACCTCCTTCTTTTTCAAACCTTTAAAAAACATTTTCATCACAGCGTCACTGCCAGAAAAAATTTCTGACATGAAACATTCACCAAAAAATGCCGTCCGTATCGTACTAAGGAAATAAAAAGCGGCAATACGGGGTTCAATGTCAATGAATTCACCGCGCGCTATGCCTTCTTCCACGATGCGGCTGATAATCTCGGTCATTTGTTTGATCCGTGGCATGACCAGCGGTCGCATCTTTTTCATGATCCGTCCAGTCGTATGCAGATTCTCGAATGTGAACACAGGATACGCATCCTTCAGTCCCGTCATATAATTAATGAATTGTTCTGCAATACAGCGCATTTTTTCCTCTGCTGACCGTTCAGTTGTCTCAATCTCAGTGAGAACCGTCACGGCACGGTCAAAATGCTTTTCCAGTGTAGCCAGATACAAGGATTCCTTATCTTTGAAATACAAATACAACGTGCCCTTGGCTACGTGCGCAGCATGCGCAATATCTTCCATCGTTGTCCGGAAATAACCCGTTTTCGCAAATATCTTGACCGCGGTGTTTATGACCCGCTCTCTGATATCTTTGTTCTTTTTCCTCATCGTATGATCTTTAGACTCCTTTAGCCAGTATTCGTTTATGACTGACTGGTCAGTCATTATACAGAAAAAGGTTCTCCTGTCAAGAGCAATGTTCCTCCAGGTTTGCCCCCCCACGTAGCACCCAGAAAAACGGCTTTGGTGTTGACTTATCCATATTTATCACTACAATATGAAAAAGGAGGATGTATGGTCGAAGGCATGGAAAAGAAGCTGGCAGACGGTGAGGTCTTATTCCGGGAAGGCGAAAAAGGCGATGTCATGTACCTTATTCGGGAGGGAAAAATCAAGATCACCAAGGGCGGAGACGACGACGAAAAGGTCCTGGCAGTGCTCAAAGAAGGCGACTTTTTCGGTGAAATGGCGATCATCGACGGTTCACCCCGGTCTGCAAGCGCAATCGCTGCCACCCCTGCCTCATTATTAGTAATCGACAAGGAGACATTTAAATCCAAAATAAGAGAAAATCCTCTTATTGAATATGTCCTGGAAACTCTCACCAAGCGACTGAGAACGACTGATGAACAGATACGGCTGCTCACCATCAAGAGTGAAGAACGCCGCGTCGTTGCCTATATCATTACAAAAGCCAAGGAAACCGGCACAAAAGTCACTGATGGTATCCAAATCACGCCATTTTCCCTTGAGAATCTTGCGCATCTTACTGGGATCGACGAGGGCAAAATCAAGGGCTATGTTGATAATCTCGTGAAGGCGAACCTGGTGACGCTTGGAGATAATACTATGACAATACGGGGCGTGGCAGACCTCGACGATTACCTCAGATATATCGCACTGAAAGAGAAATTTGAGAGAATTCATTAGATCACCACTCCCTTGTATGGTGTAGCTGAACCACCTTTCGATGTTAGGAGACCTTTCTTGGACGGACGCCAGGAAAAAGAATCACGTCTTAAGAAGTTAAGCACCCTCTTAGCATCACCCGATATCATTAAAAACCAAAACGAGTACATAAGCATATCAAAGGAATACAAACAGCTGCAGCAGATCATACATCTCTACAACGAAGAGGATCGGCTCAAACATGAAATACAAGAACTCCGGGACCTGCCCGCAGATGATGAAGAGTTCAGGGATATGGCTGCACACGAGATACAGGGATTGGAAAAGCAACTCACCGATGTAAAAATGCGTATCGAAATGCTGTCAAATCCTGAATATGAAGAATACCAGAAGAATTGTATCGTCGAGATCCGAGCCGGTGCTGGTGGTGATGAAGCAACGATATTTGCCGCCGATCTGTTCCGCATGTATTCGAAGTACATCGAAAAAAGAGGGCTCGCGTACGAGGTTCTCTCATCGCATCCGAGTGATATCGGCGGGTATAAGGAAATGATCTTTCTCGTCAAAGGCGAGAATGCCTACCGGCACTTCCACTTCGAGAAGGGTGTTCACCGAGTCCAGCGTATACCCGTCACCGAAACCGGCGGCAGGATTCACACCTCGACCGTTACCGTTGCCGTCCTGCCGGAAGTTGAAGAAACGCAATTTGAGATAAATCAGAACGACCTGAAGATAGACACATTCCGGGCTGGTGGCCACGGTGGTCAGAACGTGAATAAGGTATCCTCAGCCGTCAGGATAACCCATATCCCCTCTGGCATGGTCGTCTCGTGCCAGGATGAACGTTCGCAACATAAAAACCGCATGCGGGCAATGAAAATCCTCCGTGCCCGGCTGGCGGCGATCGAAAGAGATAAACAGCAGTCGGCGATCGAGCAAGAACGCCGACAGCAAGTCGGCAGTGGTGAAAGAAGCGAAAAGATCCGTACCTATAATTATCCGCAAAACCGAGTAACCGATCACCGAACCGGTCTCACTCTCTATAACCTCGACCATATCCTCGAGGGTGAGCTCGATAATATATTCGAGAACCTGGAAGAACATGAGAGACACAGTCGCTCGAACGTGTAAAGCATTAAGGGTGAACAGAGATAGCGCTGAACTCATCATTGCAGCACTGCTCGGCAAACCACGGCATGAGATATATGCTGATGAAACGAATGAAAACCTTGATCATGGTCTGCTGCATGCGCGGCTCATACAACTGAAGAACGATATTCCGCTGGAATACCTGACTAAAAGCGTGCAATTCCGTGATTTTGATATATCCATTGAGCCGGGCGTCTTCATTCCACGAGTAGAAACAGAATACCTGATCGATGTCATTGCTGACGAGATTACAGAACCCCCGCGTTGTGTGCTCGATATTGGAACTGGCAGCGGCGTGCTCGCAATCGCACTCGCCAGGCGCTATCCCGACAGCCGTATCACTGCAACCGACGTATCCCACACAGCGATCCGATGTGCGCGAAAAAATATCCGTACTCATCGACTTGAATCCCGCATCGAACTGGTACGTTGTTCTCTCTTTGACGGACTGATCGGTACGTTTGACCTTATCGTCTCGAATCCTCCCTATATTCCCAGCGAACGGCTCGGGTCATTGCCAAGAAGCGTTCGGGATTATGAACCACGGCTCGCACTGGATGGCGGTCCCCACGGTATCCGTGTCATCCAAAGAATTCTCTCCCAAGCAAAACACTATACGCATGAGACCAGCCTCATCGCTCTAGAGATCGACGACAATGAAGTCAGCACCATGAGAGATATGCTCGAGAACGACCGCACGCTGTCATATTCATTGCATAAAGACCTTTTTGGCAGGAACCGTTATTGTATAGCAACCTTTACCTGATATGAAAAAAACAAAAATAATCATCAATACGAAAAAACCGGGGAGTAAAAATCTATCCGCCCGCGTCAGACGTCTGCTCAAGAAGCATAAAATGGTATGCTCCAAGCATCCCGACTTCATCATGGCGATCGGCGGAGACGGCACGCTGCTGACCGTGGCACATCGTTACGGTAGAACAGGCATACCCATTCTCGGCGTTAACTCGGGAGGACTCGGCTTTCTGACCGACATCACCCTGGAACGATTAGATGATATGCTCACCGACGTCAATGCAGGGAGATACATCCTTGAAAACAGGATGGTCGTACAGGGTAAAGTAGGTTCTACGTATCTTTATGGACTCAACGATCTTACCATCGTGACCCGTGTTCCAGGACGTGCAGTTGAATTTTCAGCCATTATAAACAGCGAATACATCTGCCGCTTCATAGCCGATGGCATCGTCATCTCTACACCGACCGGTTCCACGGCATATTCACTTGCTACCGGCGGTCCCATCCTGCTGCCCCATACCGAAGCACTCATTGTCACTCCCATTGCACCGCATACGCTTTCTGTGAGACCGATCGTGCTGCCCGCGGACAGCATTGTGGAAATTCACGCTGGCAAAAAAGGCAAGGCTCAACTGGTTGCTGACGGGCAATTGAACAAAGTGATCCGCACGAACCAGAAGGTAGTATTCAAGAAAGCTACCTACCACGTGAAATTAATGAAATCGGTTCATACCTCTTTCTTTTCGACGCTGCGCGAGAAGATGAAATGGGGAGGCAGGGAGCATGCTTAAACTCCTCTCGGCAAAAAATTTCGCACTCATGGCCGACGTGACGGTTGAATTTGACAAAGGCCTAACGGTCGTTACCGGCGAAACAGGCGCCGGCAAATCAATGATCGTGGAAGCACTCTCTGCTCTCTGCGGCAGCCGCCTCGATGATGTATCGATACGAAGCGGCAAAGAAATTGCCGAGGTTACGGGCATCTTCGATGTACCCGCTGCGCTTCGCGCTCGACTCACGGAAGCAGGTGTAGAATCGGATAATGAATTGATCGTAAGACGAAAAATCGAACGCGGCAAGCGACAAACCACCTATATCAATGACCAGCTCGTCAGCCTCAATCTTCTCAAAGAGCTGACCCGGGATATAGTTGACCTTATCGGTCAGCATGAAAATCAATCATTGTTCCACCCACGGAACCATCTCCAGCTCCTCGATGCTTATGCACAGATCGACCAGCAGAAAGGGAACTATGCAGCCGATTATAAGGAATACCTGGAGCTGCAAGAGCGGCTGCACATGCTCCTCGAAGCAGTAAAAACACGCGCCGAGCAAATAGATCTACTCAAGTTCCAGATCGATGAGATCACTAAAGCCAATGTGTCCAAGGGTGAAGAGGAAGATCTCCGGGAGGAAAAGGATCTGCTCGCGAGCAGTGAAAAACGGACACTGCTTTCGGCAGAGATCATGAATCATCTTTCGGATGCAGAAAATGCAGCAAGCGAACGCCTTGCGAAAACAAAAAACCTTATGGATGATCTCTGCTCACTCGACAGGAATCTCCTGAGTATGCGGGAACGCCTTGATGCAGCCACGGCGGTCATCGATGATTTGTACCGCGAAATGAGCAGTTATCACAATAAAATTGAGTTCTCACAGCAGCGGCTTGAAGACGTACTGGAACGGCTGGATGTTATCAAAACGCTGAAAAAGAAATATGGTAACACGATCGATGAGGTACATACGTATCTAAAAAAGATACAGGGTGATCTGGAGGGGATCGAGAATCGGGAGCAGGCACTAGAGGAGATCCAGACCCGACTGAAAGAGCTTACCATACGTGTCGAAAAACAAGCCGATGAGCTATCGCTGCTGCGACAGCAGGCGAGTCGTGAACTTGAGAAGAAGATCATTAAAACCCTGACGCACCTCGGTATGAAACGAGCATCATTCCAGATCAGGATCACGGATACCGAGTTGGGCGAAACAGGCAAGGACAGTGTCGAGTTCTATATTTCAACGAACCCGGGTGAGGAATTAAAACCGCTGCGCCGTGTTGCATCCGGCGGTGAGATATCCCGCATAACCCTGGCACTGAAAACAATACTTTCGGAAGTAGATCGGATACCTACCGTGGTATTCGATGAAGTCGACACCGGTATAGGTGGTCGCATTGCTGAAGCGGTTGGCGAACTGCTCGCCCATGTGAGCATGACCCACCAGATCATCTGCATCACCCACCTGCCGCAGATATCCATATTCGGCAATAATCATTTCCTGGTAGACAAAAAGATAAAGGGCGGCGAAACATTCACGCGGATAATTAAACTCGATGATGAAAGCCGCAAGATGGAGATCGCGCGCATGCTGGGCGGCAAGGATATAACCGATGCGACCGTTGAACATGCCGCAGAATTCTTGCGTAAAGGACAGCAGAAATGATAACGCGATACCTGTGCATACTGTTCTCCAGCAAAGGATGAAACATGAAGAATAAATCCTCATTCACCATGACGATCTCGAATTATATTACGCTATCGAGAATCGTATTTCTGCCGTTCATAATCTATTTCCTTGTGACCGACCAACGCGTAATCGCGTTCATTATTCTATTCATATCATTGCTCTCGGATATGTTCGATGGTTTTCTCGCACGACGATTAAACCAGGAATCCGAAACCGGGAAAATGCTCGATCCCCTGTGTGACAAGATTTCCCTTATCGCAATTCTCGTAACGCTGTTTATCATCGGTTCGTTGCCGCTGTGGGGTCTCATTATCATAATCGCACGGGATGTCCTGATTTTGACCGGCAGCATGATCTTATGGAAAAACAAAAACAAAATCTTTGCATCAAACTCTTTCGGCAAGATAACCGGGTTTCTGTATGGTGCCGTGATCTGCGCCTTCACGCTCGGGTGGCAGATCCTGGGTACGATTATTTTATATTTATGCATCCCTGCAATCATAGGGAGCTTCATTATTTATCTAAACAGGTACGTGAGAACCATGAAAGGAGAATACGCAGGATGAAACCTATATTCTTTGTAAAAATTGAGGGAACCGGGAATGATTTTCTTCTGATCAATAACGTCAATGGTCTTGTTAACGAAGTCATATCAGGGGAAACGCTGCCCGACCTCGTGAAGAAGATGAGTGACCGACATCTTGGTGCGGGTTCTGACGGAGTCATCGTGCTCGAAGCGTCAAAGGATTTCCCCTTTGAGATGAAATACTATAACCGCGACGGCAGTGAGGCAGCTATGTGCCTCAACGGCGCCCGTTGTGCGGTCGGGTATGCTTTTCGTCTCGGGCTCATCCAGGAAAAGGGTAAATTCCTCTCATCCGCCGGTCCGGTGGGGTTCTTCTATAAAAATGACGTGGTCAGCGTCGAAGTGCAGCCGCCAACAGATATAAAGTTGAATTTCAGTTTCACGGTTAAACGGAAAAAATATCGCGCTAACTTCTTAAAACTCGGTGTGCCTCACTGCGTGATATTTGTCGACTCGTTCGATAAGATAGACATCAAGGAGAACGGCGCGGACATACGTAACCACCGAACGTTCAAACCGGACGGCACCAATGTCAATTTTGTGACCGAGGATAAAGGACGCCTTTTCGTCCGCACGTATGAACGAGGTGTTGAGAACGAAACCCTGTCTTGCGGAAGCGGCGTCCTTGCCGCTGCTTACATCGCAACCAAACTATTCATATCGGATTCTCCGGTCACCTGTGATACGACCGGTGGTCAGCTCGTTGCGACGATCAAAGAAAAGTTATATCTCGAAGGACCCGTGAATTTCATATTCGACGGTGTGTATTACTACAAATAACGATTGTTAGAAGGTACGATTCTGCCAGTTCGGATGTAGTCGTATAATACTTGTCTGTCCGTGGGTTGCCCCACATCACCACAGATCTATCAACCTGTCAGCACATCCTTAATTCGCGGCAATGCCCATGAGAGTTCTTGCTTGCTGATTATGAGCGGCGGTGCGAAGCGGACGACCAGCTCATGGGTTTCCTTTGCCAGTATCCCGCGTTCCATCAACCGTTCACAATAGGGGCGTGCTTTCTCCTTCAGCACGACGCCGATGAGCAAGCCTCTTCCGCGGACCTCCTTTATGAGCGGACTGTCGATAGTGGACAGCTCCTTCATGAACCATGCTCCGAGTTTATTCGCACGCTGAGCGAGACGCTCCTTCTTGATGACCTCGAGGGCTGCGATGCCGACTGCCGAGGCGAGCGGGTTGCCGCCAAATGTCGAACCATGATCGCCTGGTTTAAGTACATTCATGATATGATCATCGCAGAGCACCGCAGAAACCGGGTAGCATCCTCCACTCAATGCCTTGCCGACAATAATGATGTCCGGACGAACTTTTTCATGATCACAGGCAAAGAGCGCACCGGTACGCCCCAGTCCGGTCTGGATCTCGTCATCGATCAGCAGAACATTATGTTTCCGACAGATTTTGTACCCCTCTTTCAGATACCCCTTGTCAGGCACCACGACTCCACCCTCTCCCTGTATCGGTTCGAGCAGGAACCCGACGGTATTCTGGTTGATCGCCTTTTCCAGGGCTGCCGGATCGTTATAGGGGATGGTCACGAATCCCGGCGCAAAACACCCAAAACCGTTACGGTACTGGGCTTCTGTGGAAAAACCCACGATGGTCGTCGTTCTTCCATGAAAATTGTTTTCACAGACAATGATCTCTGCCCGGTCTTTTTCGACCTTCTTCTTTGTGTAACCCCATTTGCGTGCCACTTTGATTGCGGTCTCGACCGCCTCGGCACCGGAGTTCATGGGCAGCGCCTTTTCATATCCGCTGAGCGCACACAATTTCTTCAAGAAAAATGCCATCTGATCATTATGGAACGCCCGCGATGTCAAGGTCAGCCGCTTTGCCTGTGTGTTCAACGCTTTTACGATATGGGGGTGGCAGTGCCCCTGGTTGAGTGCCGAGTACGCACTCAACATATCCAGGTATTTATTACCCTCAACATCCCACACCCATGCACCTTTTCCCTGTGTGAGAACGACCGGTAGAGGATGATAATTATGTGCACTGTATCGGTCAGTCAACTGTACATAAGTCTTATTTTTTTTCATGCTGCCTCCATATATGCCGAATTCTCAGAATCCTTGATATTTTCTAACACACTAACCGCGTATGGTTTTCCGGCATCCTTTTCCCAACCCTGTTACTTTTATTCAATTCGCTGCGCGTCCGGTTCAGGGATTACCACCGATACTTAACAAGTATTACGCACAGACCGGCTGCCACAAGAACCGCACACAAGGTGATGATACTGCCTAGATTGAACGGTGGTGATATATATCGGAAAATGACTTCATGCATCCCTGCATCAACATATACTGCTCTAAAACAATGATTTGCCCGGTGCAATTCCCTCGCCTGCCCGTCGACAAATACCCGCCAGTCGGGATGCCAGTTATCCGCCAGCACGAGGAAACCGGGGAATGGACTCTCGATGTGACAGACAATCCGGTTTGCTGTATATTCTGTGATCGGTGCACCGATGAGCGTATCCGGGTATGATTCATTAAGCACAACGCCCGGTTCTTCCTCAAGCAATACCATAGTATGTGGATTGAATGCCTGCGATTTTATGACCTCGACCGACTGCGTTTCATCGACGACCCGATACGCAGGCACGAAGTACGCCCTGGGCAATACCCTGTCATTCTGATAAACAGAGAATTGATATCCCTGGAACACCAGTCGGTACTGGGTGAGGTGATCCTTGATGTTCTGTATGATCATACGGCTCTGGGGATCGTAGCGCGAAAGGTCCTCAGGCAGATTGGGAGCAACGATATACTTCAGATTGAGCATATCCGCGAACTTTGGAAAGATGAATAGATTCGTGGGATTGAACATAACACTCTTGCCAGCACCGATAAACTCCTGATATCGCTGAATCGGGCTGGTAACGTACCCGCCTGCACTCTGAATATCGTGGTAAAAGAGATACGAATCCTGGAGATGGTACAGGAAACGCGTGTTCAGCGCCGGCTGACTCTGGAACGGAAAGACACGGAATATACTGCGATCCCTTTTCAAGAAACGTACGATATCATCCTCCGCATAATATTTCGATGGCGCAGGAGCAGATTGCAGATACTTGAGGGTTAAGGGCATCTGATCAATGAACGCAATGGCAATGGCTGCAATTGCGAAAAACCACACCTTTGTCTTTCTCGCAAGAGATACATAGACTAATCCCAATGCGAGCACGAGAAAAAGTATGCTTCGCCAGGTACCGCTCACGATATCTGAGTAGTTATTCGCTAACGCACCAAATTTTGCTGAAGCACCCTCCTCTCCGAATTCAGCAACGAATCTCGACCGCAAAATCCCCTGGATGAACGTGATGACTGATTCTCTGCCGACAGCGCCAATAATACCGGCCAGCACTAAAATTCCCAGCATACTGCCGGCGGCGATCATAAACCGCTTTTTGAAATTCTTATTCCTGTCCCCGGAGTCTTCGGCAACCATATGATGGAAACCGATCGCTGCCAGAACAATGATAGAGAAAGAAACCATGAAAAAGATCATGGAATGTGCACGCAGAAGCCTGAAGCCAGGAACGATCGTGTAGAATATCCTGAAAACCGGTGTCGCACCACCGAAGGCTATGAACGGAACGATGAGAGCAACAAGCGCATAGAATTTAACATACGATTTTTTTCGATAGAATAAAAAGGTCAATATCGCGAAGGCGATCGCCAGTATTCCGAAGTATTCAAAATGTATCTTGAACGGATTGAGCCCCCAGTATTTTTCCAGTACACCTGAAAAGGTGGGCACGATCAAATCAATAATCTCGAGCGGTGGCATTGCCCAGGACGTGGCGTACTCATATCCTCGTTCCACACCCCGCGCTCCTGCACCAAGACCCCCATATACCGGCAGCCAAACGGCAGCCATCAGGGTTGCGATCAGGGCGACCGAACACAAACCATATCCAACGACCTTCACAATCTCGCGTTTCGAATAATCTTTTCGATGAACGACAAGATAATGTATGCCGTAGATGATCAGAAAGATCAAGGCATAATAGGTAATCTGAAAATGACCATCATAGAACGCAAAGGCTGTAACCAGGCTCAAGAGTACGAAGTACAGCAGCCGTCTGGTCCTGAGTCCTCTATGAACAAGGAAGATCATCAGAGGAAACAGCGCGGCACTCAGTGCGCGAGCCATATGTCCGGCATACGGTGTGGTTGCAATATTTCCGATGAATTGATATATGACCGCCCCCACCGCGGCAGCATAGCCGGAAAGACCTATTTCCTTCAGGTATACATACATACCGATACCGGCGGCAAAGAAGGCGATAATAAAGCTTATGGTCATAACGACGTGAGGTGGTATTATCTCCCGCAATTGAGCAAAAGGCGCGAGCGGACCTCCAGCCGGAGTACCGAGCACTGGCATACCACCGAACACATGGGGATACCATAGTGGCAATCCTTCCTGTTCCGAAACCCATTTCTCAACCGGATAGCCGCCAAGCAGGAAGTCTGAACCAGCGATCATCTTGTTTGCGCTGAGATACGGCATGAAATATATCAGCGGGACAACAAGCAGGAATAAAATGACGAGAACATCCCAGTGAGCAGTCACGAAATCCGGCATGAGTTTCTTCTGGGCTTTATTCTTTGTCTTTTGTCTTTTTTTTGCCGACATAACCTATCCTCACGTTAATCTTTTCACATCGAAACGTACTATTTCGAGCCAGACCAGCCCATATAGTATAGAGAAATACTCCATATTGTCAAGTGAAGCACGGTTCTGCCTTCTGTATACATAATACACCGCTTACGATGCTCTTGACTTATATGTATGATGGCTATACAATTCCACGATGTATGCTCCAATATCTTTCCCTTATGCAACAGTGTGTGCAGGGTTCTTTTCCCATGATGAAATATCACATGCACTACGTGCGGAGATTACAAGCCCGGACATATGAATCTTGCTGTTATTTCACATTGTTTCCCCACCCAAGAAAATCTGACCGCTGGTAATTTTCTGGTGCCATTCCTCGATGAGATACAGAAGCAGGGACACCATGTTTGGGTCATTACTCCCCGTATGGGAGCTGTGATTCCATGTCCATACCCGGCACAAACCTTCCCGTGGCGAGGGGGGGATCGATTACTTGGCCAATTACGACTTTGGAAACCCCGCGATGTTTATTTCCTGCTGAAGTTTCTCTCTGAAGAAAAAAACACGCTATTGACCATGCATGAAACCTTCCATTTCGATCATGCCCTTGCGGTATGGCTGCTCCCAAATGCGCTTGCAGCGCGAGCCCTGAAACATAAATTCGGAGTACCATATTCCACCTGGTCGCTCGGTTCTGATATCAATCGATTTATCCATAATCCTCTCTCCCGGATGCTCCTCAAGAATCTCCTCATCGATGCCGATTTTCTATTTGCGAACAGCCGTCATCTGTGTACTCAGGTCAACGCACTGTCGAGGCGAAATCCGGTTTTCTTACCAACATACCGACCACTGGAAAAGCCAGCACGCGCTATGATCCCCAGACTGCGCCGAGGTCGCATTCATTTTCTGTGTGTCGCGCGCCTCGAGAAGGTCAAGGGAGTAGATATTCTGATCGACGCCTTTGGGGATCTGGTGAAAACCGCGGGTACCGGCATCAGCCTTCACATCCTGGGCGACGGGAGCCAGCGTCGAGTGCTGGAAAAAACCGTGCGCGAACACAATCTTGGTGATACCATTACGTTCTACGGCGCAGTACAACCGATAACCGTTGCCGCATTCCTGAGCGCGGTGGATTGTCTGGTACTCCCGTCCCGGTCAGAGGGCATGCCGATAGCATTCTGGGAAGCCCAGGGGGCCGGGATCCCTGTCATAGGGACCGATGTAGGAGACCTTGGCTGGGCAATCAATACCTTTGGGCAGGGTATTGTTGTCCCGCCTGAGAACAGACATGCACTGCAGGCGGCAATGCAAGAACTCCTGCGCCGTGGGAAACAAGTACTCAGGAAGACACATCATGCCCGACCCCCTCATCCTAGACAGATAGCACAAACCTTTATACAAACGGTCACCTAGATACACGACCTAAGCTTGAACAGCATCTACACGACAGATAGCCTGAATGAGTATTAGAGGGATAATTGCGTACTGAATTTACAGTCGCAAGGCTATAACAACACAGAGAAGTTCGGCACAGGTTATCCATATCCGTGATCCAAAAGCGATCGCGACCGCAACCGGAAATGGAAAAAATGCACTTAAAAGCGCGGCGAGAATCCCTTCCCTGACTCCCAGACCGCCTGGTACAAAGACCGCGATGAGACCAATGATATACGCTCCGGCAAAGATACCAAAAAAGGAAAAGATATGCGATGTATCGATAAAGGTTATCGACCTCGTGAACAGAAAAAACGCAAGACCATGCACGATCCAGGCACAAAGATACAAGAACATCGTAAATAGATTTCCGGTGAATGTAGCAGAGAAATGGACTTCGCTCCTCTTGAGAGCCCGGTTGATCATGTTGATCAACTTCTCTAAGTAGGGCGGATATACAATGATAATGCTTACCGGTACGACGATGAGTGAGAGGTACACCCATCCCGGTAACTGAAAGTCGGGCATAAAAAACATGATCGTGAACATGCCCAGTATCATACCGGGGATGAATGATAATGCCTGAGCCAGCAAGGCACTGGTGATCGATATTTCAGCTTTAATCCCTTCTTTGTTTGTCAGGTATGCCATTCCCATTACCTGCCACACCTTACCGGGAATATAACGACCCAGCGACGATAAAAACCAGATTTTAAAGGCTTTCTTAAACGGAAGATGCGCATTGAACTGTCCCAGTATATGACGCCAAATTACAATCATGAAAATCGATACGCCCAGTATGATACAAAAGGAGATCGCAAGCAGGATATAATTAAAATGCCATTCATACGTGCGCACCTTGAGCCAGTTCGTATACAGGTTTTTAACGAGAAAGTAAAAAATCACCGCCACGATAATGGCTTGAGCCAGGTACCTGACTTTCTTATTTATTTTCATGGATGGTGTGTACACCAGATGACATCATTCACAACCAATGGCAAGCAGATAGACATGGCGTGGTTTCTGGTATTAATGATCATCGTAGTAATGGATGCAGATTTTCCTATTTGGATTTCTGTATCTTTTTCTCGACCCGAGCCAGACGTTCAGATACGCTCGCTATTGCTTCGCCAAGAAATCCCAGAGCAAAAAGTGACAGACCGGCCAGGACCAAGAGTATCACCAGATACAGAAGCGGACGAAACCCGATCCCGTGAACGATCCTGAGATATAGCGCAATGAGTCCGGTTATCATGCCGGCGCCAATGGAGAGCGTGCCGAGTGAACCGAACAGGAGCATTGGTTTGCTACCGAAAGTCGTCTGAAGTTTGACGGCAATCAAGTCCAGAACACCCACGGGGATGCGCCAGAAACCGAATTTCGAACGACCGTGCCGTCTTTTGTGCAATGTCATCCTCACCTCCTCGAGATGGTATCCTTCCTGGGCAGCAATGACTACCATGTATCGGTGCCAGTCCCGACGCATCGGCAGTGTTTCGGCAACCTCACGCTTAAATGCCTTAACTGAATTGAGGTCGTGTACCGGTACCTTGAAGAGCCAGCGGGATAATGCATTGTATACTGATGATACAAACTTCTTCTCGTACTGACCGGTCTTCCAACCAGTCACGATATCAGCCCCATGGCGCAGCGGTTCAACGAGTGCAGGGATCTCCCTTGGATCGTACTGAAGGTCCGCAGGATAAAAAACATATATACCACCGGCTGCATGCTCAAACCCGCTGAGCAAAGCATCAGTGATGCCCCGGTTTCGCACGTGGCGTACTATCTTGACGAAACGGTGTTGTTTTTGCAGTGAACGTGCAACATCATAGGTATTGTCACAACTTCCATCATCCACGATAATGAGTTCACACGCAAGATTTGAGTCCTGCATCATATCCCGGGTCGCTTCTACCAGAAGTGGAATGTTCTCTGCTTCATTAAAAGCCGGCACGATAATGGATATCTCGGCAGCGTTCTTCACGTGAGAATTATATGTATCACGTACACACTGTCAAGATTATCACAGCTGCGCCTCGCTACTTGCTATTTATGGAAAACTGAATATAATATGGGTGACGTGAAAGGAGCAAATTGATGAAGGTACCATTTATCGATCTTGGGCGCCAGCATCAGCCCATGAAAAAAGAGATTTTAGGCGCGATTGAAGAGGTGTACGACAGTAATCAATTCATTCTGGGCGCTAAAGTTAAAGAGTTTGAGGAAAAAATTGCTGCATATGTCGGTACGAAATACGCCAAAGGCGTTTCGAATTGCACGAATGCTCTGTTGATTTCCCTGCGGGTGCTCGGTGTCGGTAAGGACGACGAGGTCATCACCACGCCGTTCACCTTTATCGCTACTGCCGAGGTTATCGCCATTCTTGGAGCAAAGCCGGTCTTCTGCGACATCGACCCCCGGACGTACAATATGGACTCCAAAAAGATAGCTGCAGCGATAACCGAAAGGACAAAGGTCATACTGCCGGTGCATCTATACGGACAGGTAGCAGATATGGAAGAGATCATGGAGATTGCCCGTAGCCGTGATATCAAGGTGATAGAGGATATGGCACAGGCGATCGGTGCAACGCATAAGGGAAAACAAGCGGGAGTGTTCGGCGATACCGCCTGCATCAGTTTTTTCCCGACCAAGAACCTCAACGCGCTCGGTGACGCAGGCATGATACTCACGAGCGATCCCGAGATCGACAAAAAGACCCATGCTTACCGGGTACACGGCGCATCCAAGAAATACTACCACGATTTTATCGGCTACAATGACCGACTCGATGCGGTACAGGCAGCAGTACTCACCGTGAAACTCAAATACCTCGACGATTGGAATGCTCAGCGCCGGGATATCGCGAATAAGTATGATGATGGCTTGCGCGATGTGGTTGAAATACCATACGTCAAACCGGAAAACGTCAGTATTTATCATCAGTACACCATTAGAACGGACAGACGCGACGCTCTGCGCCAGTACCTCACGGACAATGGCATTGGAACCTCGATCCATTATCCGCTGCCGCTTCATCAACAGGAGGCATTCACATACCTTGGGTACAAACTAGGAGATCTCCCGGAATCGGAACGAGCGGCTCGCGAGGTCCTCTCTCTCCCGATACATCAAATCCTTAATAACGAAGAGATCGACTATGTAATCTCGACCATCAGGGCGTTCTTCAAAAAATAATACAGGAGCCTCTGTGACGCACGATAGAAAACAACATATCGCGGTTATCGGTGCCGGCGGGTGGGGTAAAAACCTCATCCGTAATTTTCGCGCGCTCGGTGTTCTCAAGACCGTCTGCGACATCGATGAGCAAAAACTAAATGCGCGTAAAAAAGATTTTCCAGATATCACCTACACACGTTCGTACGAAACGGTCCTCGCCGATACTTCGATCCAGGGTGTGGTCATTGCTACACCTGCGGTGACACATTATGAACTTGCCCAGGCAGCATTAGCGGCAAAAAAACATGTTTTTGTGGAAAAACCCCTTTCGCTTCATCTTAACGAGGCAGAAGAACTCATAGCCCGTGCTGACAAAGAGCACCGTATCCTAATGGTCGGTCATATCCTCCGCTACCACCCTGCCGTGATCAAATTAAAGGAATTGATCGCGGCTAATGAACTCGGCAGGATCCAGTACGTATACTCCAACCGTCTGAACATCGGCAAGATACGGACCGAGGAAAATATACTCTGGAGTTTTGCTCCCCATGATATCTCGGTCATACTCTTTCTTCTGGATGAAATGCCCCTCTCGGTCACGGCGACTGGCGGCAATTACCTCCAGGAGGAAATCACGGATGTCACCCTGACAACGCTCGATTTCCCCAGCGGTATCAAAGGTCATATCTTCGTCTCGTGGCTCCATCCTTTCAAGGAACAGAAATTGGTGGTCGTTGGTGATAAACAAATGGCGGTGTTCGACGATATCCATGACGAAAAACTCCGTCTCTACCCGCACAAGATCGAATGGGAAAAGGGAATCCCGGTCGCTCACAAAGCAGCGGCTCAGGTCGTACAGATAGATAAGGCTGAACCGCTGAAGTTCGAATGCCAGCATTTCCTGGATTGCATTGCACAGGACACACAACCGCGTACCGATGGCCACGAAGGGCTGCGTGTCCTCAAGATTTTGAACGCTGCACAGCAATCATTGAACAAGGACGGTATCATGATTTCATTAGATGCACAGCGCAACAATGTATTCGTTCATCCCACAGCCTCGGTGGATAAAGATGCACGGATAGGTGCCGGTACAAAAATATGGCACCATTCGCAGGTACTCGGAGGCGCACAGATCGGAGAGAACTGCGTGATCGGACATAACTGTTTTGTCGGAGGACGGGCACGACTCGGTAACGGCGTGAAACTGGAAACTAACATCGATGTCTGGGATCTTGTGACCCTCGAAGATCATGTGTTTGTGGGTCCGTCGGTCGTATTTACCAACGATCTCAACCCGCGTTCACAATATCCGAAAAAGAAATATCCCCAGTACGGAAAATGGATACCGACCGTGGTGAAACAGGGCGCCTCGATCGGCGCCAACGCGACGATTGTCTGCGGTATTACGATTGGAAGGCATGCCATGATCGGTGCCGGCGCCGTGGTCACCCGGGATGTTCCTGATTATGCCATCGTGGTCGGCACACCGGCCCAGGTCGTCGGCTGGATGTGCGAGTGCGGAGGTAAGCTTACGTTCAAGGAAGAAAACAGCACCTGCTCCCAGTGCGACCGGCAGTATAGAAAAAAAGAAAACAAAGTGCAACAAATTAAGTAATATACCAGTGTAGGTTATGGCATATAAAAAACACACAACAACAACGGCTGTTTGACAAGTAACTCCCTACAGGATTTGATCCTCCTTGACATTGCACATATTTGTATTATGATATATTGATAGGTAAAGAACATTGCTATTCTGAATTCATTGAATTCAGAAATGTTTAATGTTCACGAGTGCAGGTCGATAGAAGGGGAGTTCATGCACAGCAACCAAAAAGCGAAAAATAGTATATATTTCATTGTTTGTACGCTCTTGATATCAAATCTGGCTTTCGCTCAGGATATGTGGGTCGAGACGACCCAGGAGGATTTCCGAGACGGGGCATATGAACGGAACCTCTACGCATCACATCTGGGCGGCGGCGCTGTGGAATATGCGCCGCGTTTTGACCTCAACAATGACGGATATTTAGACCTGTTCACTGCCGACCGAAGCGGTCCGTACGCCAAGATATACTGGGGTGATGCTGCTGGCTACTCCAGCACGAATGTCACGCTCTTCCCAACCAATGCCGCAGGTAATTGCGACGCCGCTGATCTTAATGGTGATGGCTATACCGATTTCGTCGTCATGCACTTCCGTAACAGCGAACATTTGAGTATTTACTGGGGTTCACCCACCGGACCATCGTCCACGAATGCAACCGAAATCCCGGTGTATCAAGAAGGTGAGAACTGTTACATCGCGGATTTCAACAAAGACGGATACCTTGACATCGTTACCGGCGCATCGCTTGCCGGATACGGCGCTGTGTTCTGGGGCAGCGCAACGGGTTTTAGTTTCAACAATCGCACCGACCTGCCCCAGGGAATCGGTCAGCACAATATCGAAGTGGCGGACTTCAACAAAGATAACTGGCTCGATATCATGTACCCGGAATATGTCAGCTCGAGCGTCAACCGTGCG
>CP070834.1:353123-371134 GCA_020341755.1 Caldifarciminota bacterium
GATAGCGGACGGCTGGACGATGCCCGTGACAATTGCATGCGGGCAGTTAAACTTCTGAAAGCGAAGAAGACCGGGCGCAAGAAATACGCGGATGCGTTGTACCGCCTCGGCGGGATCGTGCTGAACCAGGGTAAATACAACGCAGCAAAACGCTGGTTCAAGGAAGCACTGCGTGTTTGTCCAAAGAGCGGGTCACTCACCAGGGCATCGATCCTGAATTCGATCGCTTCGATCTATAATGCACTGGGAGGGAAAAATATACATCTCGCAGAGCCTTATTTGAAAAAAGCACTTGATATCGCACAGCGGCGTAAATACAGGGATCTGGAGGCGAGTATTCTCAATAATTGGGCACAGAATAAGATGAAAATGGGTGATTTAAACGATGCGTATGCAAAACATGCGAAAATGGTGGAACTGCTGAAGCATTATTATTCACCGGGATGCGGTGCTGGTTTTTACAACGCAGCCCGGACAAGTTTGTTGCTCGGGTATCAAAAAGAAGCGCGTTCGATCCTTGATGCCGGCATCAAGATGACCAGCGCATATAATGATCTCTTATCAATGGCTAGAGTGTGGGAAGGGTATGCCATGGTATATCGTGAACTCGGTGACCAGAAAAAAGCACTCCAGCTCGGCACCAAGGCGCTCGAGATCTATGAAAAACTTGGCATCACATCTCTCGTTCTATCTGCTTTCAAGAAGATGGTGTTGATATATATGATGTCGTTCGAATATGCAGAGGCAGAACGGGTACTCGCCGGTATCTGGGAAATAAAAGGAAACCGGCACGAGCCCGGGTCTGTCGATCTGCTTATTACTGAGGCGCAACTGCGGCGCGCGCAAAACAAAATAGCCGATGCCGAAGATGTCCTGCTGGATGCGCTAAAGCTCGCTGAGCGTTTCAAACAGTATCTTAATTTGTTTACGATATACAGCGACCTCGCCAGCGTATACCATATGGAGGGACGGGACGAAAAAATGATCGCAGCCCTGGAAAAGGCAGTCGCGATCAGCCGCGAGAAGGGGTATGATTACCTGCTGTGCCGTAATCTGCAGAAGGAAAAATGGATGCTTCCGGTTCTTCACAGAACGGGGATTCAGAAGCGCTATCTTGCTGCCGTGCTGGCAAAGACGGGTATCGACATGCACTGGATCCAGGCGACGCTGTTTGGTGTGCCGAGCATTTCAATCGATAATAACGAGATTTCAGATACCGTATGGCGAACGGTTAAATCGAAAAAACTGTTTTTCTATCTGTTAGCACATAAGAACGAAAAGATAAGCCAGGATGCATTGATCGATGCACTGTGGCACGATGCGACCTCCAAGAGCGGGAGCGATAGCCTGCGTAAAGCCATTCAGCACATCAGACAGATTTTCGGCAGGCAGATCAAGAAAAAGGGCGAACTGATCACGTCTGGAAAGGGTATGTACAGTCTCAGTTCCAATATTTCTATTCAACTAGATACCGAGGATTTCCAGAATATAGTAAATAAATGTAAAATGAGCCATCAACAGAACGATGACTGTGAGTATGAACTGAAGAAGGCGATCGCCATGCACAAAAAGGGCTTTGCGGTTGGTTGGTACGATACATGGGTCGAGGACATGCGTACCTATTATAAGGGACTGTATGAAGAATCTATGGCGATGCTGGTCGATCTGCTCCAGAGAAAAAAGAAATTCAAAGATGCAGTCACCTGGTGCAGGAAACTCGTCGGGATAGATTACTATAATGAAGCATACCATCGCAGTCTTATGAAGGCATATGCGGCGCTCGGTCGTCACAAAGAACTGGCAAAGGCGTACCGCGATCTCGAACAAGTCCTGCAAAAAGAGTTCAGTGCTCAACCCCAGCAGGAAACCGCAGACCTGTTCAATAGTCTGACCCATTCATAATTTCTTTCTAAATATCGTAACTTTTATACCATGATACGTGGAATATTGCTATATTGATTTGCTTGGCTTTTTCACAGATTTTTCACATAAGATGAATACAATGAAGTATAAGGTTGCTGCGTAACTTTGGTTTGCTCTTTAATTCGCTGTGGAGGAGAAAGGAGGAGACATGTATACATATACTACACTTCTTTGTATAGTAACAGTGCTGAATGCAGTTATGCGTGAACAAGATAGCGGTGGTCGTATCTGGGACATTAAAGTTCACAATATTAATAATGTTGAGATGTGTGTCAGTAATTATGGAAAGATCGCACAGGATGCCTCTGGCGAGCCGGGTTGCTGCTGGCCGACTGGCAGCGGGTATAGCTACTTGTACGGAGCAGGTATCTGGTTCGGTGTGCGTGATCAGGTTGGCGGTGGTCTGTATGATACACTCGTGTCGATCGGATACGGTCCGCACGGTGGAGAAAGCGAGTTCGGTCCCGGGCTTTCCGGGCAGGATCCATATCCTGAATACGTAATGATCTATATGTATCCGGATCCCTGGCCGGCACCGGTCGATTCTTTTCCTATGGCACCGCAGGACATCGTGTCCCATCAGGATTCCTGGTGCTGTTTCAATGACAGTAATCCGGATTTTCACATACCAGGTGACACCAGACCGATCGGTATAGAGATATTCCAGACTGTATATGCCTGGAATATACCTCCGCTGGAGGACGTGATTTTTTTAACATGGGAAGTCCATAATATGTCCGGTGGTGACCTCCAGGATTGCTATATAGGTCTGTGTGCTGACATCGATATCGGGAACGAGGCAGGTACGGGTGCGGATTATTTGAACGGCTGTATCATCGGGCAGTGGTATGTGGTTGACGGTGAATCGATATGGGTAGATAATTGCGCGTATGAGTGGCTGTATGACGATGAACCGGGCTGGCCTACTTACTCGGGAGTGATATGCTGTGATTTTCTGCAGACACCTCCCGACCTGATTCCAGGCGAAGACAAGGATAATGACGGAATTCCGGATCAGTATGAACGTGACAGCGCGTACTACTGGAATCAAGTTCCTCAGAATCTTTGGGACGTGGACGGAGATGGCGTGCCGGACTGGCGTGATCCATCGCAGTGGCCGCATCTTGGCATGACCGCGTACAAGTATTATACGCTCAATTTAGAGCCTAATAATGATAATCAGCGGTATCTGGCTCTTGCCGGTTACAATTATGCTTCCGGGCAGTATGAACCGTATGATACGGTTCCGCCGCAGCCTGATGATCATCGTGTTATCCTGGGGTGTGGCCCGTTTGATATTGAACAAGATAGCTCAGCCACTGTGATATTCGCGATAATGTTTGCCGAATGGCTGGATATTTACGGCGGACCTGATACGGCGCTGGTGTGGGTCAACCGTGATGCCGAAGACTGGTATGAGATGTACTGGTATTTGTACACAGCAGTTGAAGAATATTCTAGTCAGTCAATCTTTCCCTCTTTTTCCATCATGCCCAATCCGGTAGCGGACAGAGCGTATCTTCATTTCAACCTGATGCAGCCGGGTCGGGTTTCAGTCATGTTGTACGATGTTGCGGGGCGCTTAGTCAAGCATACAGTTGAAGAAGACCGATCAGCAGGTCCGCAGACTGTTACAATTAATACTGACGGATTGAGCAGCGGAACGTATTTTGCCGTGCTGAAAGCAGATACACACAGCTCGACACGGTCGTTTGTCATTTTCAGGTAGAAGAATATGCTGGCGTTTACGGTTTTTTCACAGATTTTTCACAGATGACAAATACTATGATTTAAAGAGTAATTGCGTCAGTTTGGTTTGTAATTTGGTGCGTGTGGAGGATAAAAAGGAGGAGATATGTATAAATACATAATAGGACTCATGGGAGCAGTACTGCTCCTTGCCGGTACCCGTGAGCCGGTTGGTGCAAACCGCATATTCGATATCAAAGTCCATGATATTAATAATGTTGAGATATGCATCACCAACATCGGGAAAATGGGCCAGAATCAAACAGGGGAAGCGGGCTGCTGGTGGCCCACTGGCAGTGGACAGAACTATATCTATGGAGCGGGTATATGGTTTGGCGCCCGTGATTCGGTTGCCGGCGATTCGGTGGATACACTCGTCACAATCGGATACGGACCGCACGGCGGTGAGGTCGAGTTTGCGCCGGGTTTATCTGGACAGGATCCGATGCCTGATTATGTGATGATATATATGTATCCTGATCCCTGGCCGGCACCGGTAGATACCTTTCCCATGGCGCCGCAGGATGTTGTGTCAGATCAGGATTCCTGGTGCTGCTATAATGATAGCAATCCGAACTACCACGTACCTAATGACACGAGACCCATCGGTGTTGAGGTATATCAGACCGTGTACGCATGGGATGAACCGCAGGTTGCAGATATTGTGTTTATAACCTGTGAAGTGAAAAACGTTCTGGGCTATGACATAAAGGACTGTTATTATGGTATTTGTACTGATTGTGACGTTGGCAACGAAGCCGGCACTGCTGCGAATGATATCTGTACAGGAATCGTTGATCGGTGGTACGTCGTGGACAGTGAATCAATCAGGGTAAATAACCTTGCATATCAGTGGCAGGAACAAGTCGAGCCAGGGTGGACAAGCTATCCAGGTGTTATTGGCTTTGACCTGCTCCAAACACCTTTCGATCTTGTTCCAGGTGACGATAAGGATGAAGATGGGATACCTGATGAGTATGAATGCGACAGCGTATATTACTGGTATAACGTTCCCCCGAATCAATGGGATGCGGATGGTGATGGTGTGCCGGACTGGCGCGACCCGTCACAGTGGCCGCAAATTGGCATGACTGCCTTGAAAAGATTCACACTCAGTCTTGAGCCGAATCTTGATAATGAACGGTATCTAACCCTTGCTGGGTATAATTTCCAGACCATGCAGTATGAACCGTATGATACGATGATACCACAGCCTGATGATCAGCGTTTTATGCTGGCATGCGGTCCCTTTGACCTGGCTCCGGACAGTACTGCCACGATCATTTTTGCCATCATGTTCGCCGACTGGTACGGTCTATACGAGACACCGGATACCGCACTAGCACTTGTTGACCAGTATGCCCAGGAGTGGTATGACATGTACTGGTACCTGTATACAGGAGTTGAGGAGTACATCGGTAACACTGATGGTATAGTCTTTTCATTCACGCCCAATCCCGTGACCGACAGGGCGCACCTGCAGTTCAACCTTGCGCAGTCATGTCATGTCTCAGTCACGGTATACAATACTGCCGGGCAAATGGTCAGTCGTGTGGTTGACGAAGAGCGGTTAGCGGGTCAACACTCAATAGTCATTGATACTGAAGGCTTGAGCAGTGGGACGTATTTCACCGTTCTGGAAACAGAGTCGTATATGAAGACGCGTTCGTTCGTAGTACTAAGATAAAAAGACGTTAATAACGTTAGTAACGTTATATATACACCAGACTCTTGGCTCCTTGGTCATTAGCAGGCAGAACGCCGCGTCCCCCTCGACAAATCCTCGGGACTTCGCTTCGATAAACTCAGGACTCGCGATGACTATGGGGAATGTCATTAATGTCATTTCGAGCGACCAAAGGGAGCGTGGCAATCTCGCTACAGTTTCACGAAGGGGATGTTTGCTTCTTCCAGCATCTTGATGGCGAGGTCATCAGGATACTCCTCGCGGTAGATGATCTTGGTAAGGTGGGCATTGATGAGCATCTTGGTGCAAATGAAGCATGGCTGATGCGTCGTGTATATGATACCGCCGCTGATATTGGCACCGAAGGTGGCTGCCTGGATAATAGCATTTTGTTCTGCATGTATGCCCCGGCATATTTCGTGCCGTTCACCGGCAGGAATCTTGAGCTGCTCGCGCAGACATCCGGCTTTGCTGCAGTGTGAAATGCCGCTGGGTGCACCGTTATAACCCGTAGCGACTATCCGTTTGTCCTTTACAATAAGCGCGCCGACATGACGGCGCATGCATGTCGATCGTTCCGCCACGAGATCGGCGATCGACATGAAATAGTCATCCCATGATTTGCGAGTCACGGTTTACACCTGTGATTTAATGCAGGCTAATGAACAGACCGTGTCGTTCTGAGCCAGGGTGATAATCTTGACACCTTTTGCCTGGCGGCTCAAGACCTTGATGTTATGGACCGGCGTGCGTATGACCTTGCCGGATTTCGTCATGACGATGAGATCATCCTCGTTGCTTACTCTTGCGACGCCGGCGATCTTGCCGGTTTTTTTATCGACGGTCATGGCTTTCATGCCTTTTCCCCCGCGTCCTTTTTCGCCGATCGATTCGAACTTAACGCGCTTGCCGATCCCGCGTTCGCCGATGATCACCATGTCTTCGTTCTTCCGAGCGATATTGAACCCGACGACCTCATTGCTCTTGCCGAGCCGCATGCCGCGTACGCCAGCAGCACTTCTGCCCATAGGTCTGATGAGTTTTTCCGAGAACCTGATGGCAAGACCATCCCGGGATGTGAGCAGGATGGAGTCTTTACCATTTGTGAGCCCGACATCGATAAGACGGTCACCACTCCCTAGTTTGATCGCAATAATGCCTTTTTTCCTGATATTTGCGTAATCGGCAAGACAGGTTTTCTTTACCTTACCCGAACGCGTCGCCATGAAGATGAAGTATTTGTCACTGAAATCCTTTATTGATAAACAGGCGGTGACCTGCTCGCCGTCGCTCATCTCAACGAAATTTGCGATCGAACGGCCCTTTGATAAGGGTCCCGCTTCTGGGATCTCATAGACCTTGCGTGCATACACCTTGCCCTTATCAGAGAAAAACAGGAGCGTATCGGTGGTAAGTGAAATAAGAAGTGTATTGGCATGATCCTCGGCACCGATCTCGACTATCTTCCTGCCGTGACCACCCCGTGTTTGATTGCGGTAAGTGGTGATGGGCTGGCGTTTGATGTACCCGCGATGGGTGATGGTGATGACCATGTCCTCTTCGCCGATGAGATCTTCGATCGTCAGTTCTTCGGGCTCGACATCGACGATCATGGTCCTGCGGGGTTCTTTGTACTTTTCATTGATCTCATTGAGTTCTTTTTTAATGACCGCATATACACCTGTAGGGGTCTTGAGCACTGATTTCAGACGTGCAATCTCTTTTATAAGTTTGAGGTACTCATCTTCGAGGGTTTGCTTTTCCAGATTAGTCAGCCGGGCAAGCCGCATATCGAGAATTGCCTGTGCCTGCACTTCAGAAAGGGAGAAACGTTTGATCAACCGAACTTTTGCTGTTTTAACATCTTTGGACTTCTTTATGATAGCCACGACCTCATCGATGTTCTCGATCGCGATCTTCAATCCTTCCAGGATGTGTGCCCTGTTTTCGGCTTCTTTTAATTCAAACTTGGTCCTGCGTGTAATGACTTCAAAACGGAATGAGAGAAATTGTTCCAGGCATTCCTTGAGCGTCAGCGTTCGCGGGATCTCAGAAACGAGCGCAAGCAATTGTATACTGTATGTTGTCTGGAGAGGCGTGTATTTATAAAGATTATTGAGAATAATGTCGGGATTAGCATCCCGTTTGAGCTCGATGACGATCCGGATACCATCCTTATCGGATTCATCTCGCAGGTCGGTGACGTCTTCGATTTTTTTCGCCCGAGCCAATGCGGCGATCTTTTCAAGAAGTGAGCTCTTATTCACCTGATACGGTATTTCGGTGATAACGATCGCCTGCTTCCCGCTGCGGATGTCTTCGACCCTGGCTTTGCCCCGGACTACGATGCGTCCTTTCCCCGTAGTATACGCCTGTTTTATCCCGTTCGTACCGGCAATGATCCCGCCAGTGGGGAAATCAGGACCCTGGACCAAGGACAGCAATTTCTTTTCCTTGATATCGGGTTTATCGATCATCGCAATCAGCGCATTGATGAGTTCGTTGAGATTATGCGGCGGAATGTTTGTCGCCATTCCGACGGCAATGCCCGAGGCACCGTTGCATAAAAGGTTCGGATAATTCGCCGGCAGTACGATCGGTTCTTGAAGCCGTCCGTCAAAATTCGGGAGGAAATCGACCGTATCTTTTTTCAGATCTTTGAGCGTCTCATCCGCGAGGGAAGTCAGGCGTGCTTCGGTGTAGCGGTATGCAGCAGGAGCATCTCCGTCTATCGAACCAAAATTGCCCTGGCCATCAACCAGGGCATAGCGCATCGAGAAACTTTGCGCCATGCGTACGAGTGCATCGTATATCGCCATATCGCCATGCGGATGATATTTACCGAGCACATCACCGATAACGGTTGCGGATTTCTTGTAGGGTCGGTTTGACAGGAGACCCGCTTCATGCATTGCGTAGAGAATGCGGCGTTGAACCGGTTTGAGCCCGTCGCGGGCATCAGGCAGCGCGCGCCCGACGATAACACTCATTGCATAATCTAAATATGATGATTTGATTTCATCTTCAATGTAGATATTTGTTATGCGTTCACCCATGTGATGATTATATCTATTCACAGGCGAAAGTCAATACGCGACGTTGGCGCAAAGTGATGAAAAATAAGATAGTTTTGGGGTATGGAGAGAGACTGGACAGGTGTTCCTGGATATACAAATAATCCTGCTGTGCAGGCGTGTTATAGGGAGTTAATGAGCCGTTTTCTCCCGGAATATGAACACAACATATCAAACCCATATGCCATGGCATACGCAATTCCTTCGGATATCCCTTTACCAAGGTCAGCGACGGTATGCGAATCTGAGCCAATTGTGAACAGCTTCATACCCTGGTCTCGGGCGATAGTCATAATGTCTTTTGAAGGGTACAGTTGGTTAATTTTCCGAAGTCCCGCCGTATTGATCTCCAGTGCCGTCTCTGTTTCCTTCATGAGCGAGAAGATCTCACGCAGAAGTTCAGCTGGCGCAGCATGTATCCTTCCACCGTAGAACTGGATGCCATATTTCTTGTACACATCGAGATGGGCGATAGTATCAAACAACCCACTTTTTATTAATGCAGTTATCTCTGTGTAGTACTCGTTCATGAGATGGTCGGCGTCGTGTTCAGAAAAATACAGGTGTGCTTCCCGCGAACTGTCGATGCACACATGATTCAGACAATGAATACTGCCGATCAGAAAATCCAGTTCAAGACCGTCGATCATGTTTTGCAGCACAGATTCAATACCCCGGTAAAAACCGACTTCGAGCCCGAATTTTACCTGCAAGCCGTGTTTGCGGAAACGATCTCGAGCTCCAAAGACTTCTTGCTGCAATCGGCGCACGCCGTCACGGCTGAATAGTATCTTTCGGTGGTCGAATCTGATGTAACTATCATCGCGCATGGGGTCCAGCTCGCAATGGTTCGTGAAACAGATTTCTGCAAGACCGCGTTTCACCGCCTGCGAACAGTATTCATCGATCGTTCCCTCGGCATCTATGCTGTGATGTGTATGTACGTGATAATCGATCATGGTATGCGGCAGCAGTTAGTAGGCGTTACGGCAATGACCGTGAAGGCGATTCCACTCGTTACAGGAGAATGACATTTTCACCAAGGGGCACGAACTTGTCCGCTTTTTCCTTCAAATCGTATGCAGTATTGTCGGCGAACGCGTATATCTCAACACGTTTGCTCTTGCCTTTTATGAAATCGACAAGCGGCGCGAAATCTCCGTCACCCGAGGCAAGTACGATAGTATCAACGTGGTCCAAGATCCCGAGAATGTCAAGCGCAATACCCATGTCCCAGTTAGCCTTTGCCGAGCCATCAGAGCGAGTCCTGACATCTTTTGTTTTGACGATATAGCCAATACGTTCGAGACTCGTTGCAAAGGGCTTAACATCACCTTCCGGTGGCTGAACAATATAAGCAAACGCTTTCACCATTTTCCGATTTTCGGTGATGAGGCGAATAAGCTTCTCGTAGTTAACCTTTGCCGCATAACCCATACGTGCTGAATAGTATAGATTCTGCGAATCGACGAACAGAGCTATTCTTTCTTTTTTAAAAATGGTGGATGATTCAATCAATTGCTTTAAACTTTCTATTTCTTGTGAGAGTGCCTGCATACTCTCGGTGTTTTTTTCAAAAAGGGGTTTTAAATTGTCCAGCATAAGTTGATTATTTTTTTGTAGTTCTTTTGATAAGCTTGTTTTTATCATCCTATACATAGAAGGATGTGAACGTGCATTGGACCTCATGGTATACCTCCAGTGTTTTATCTGATTATTCTATACGCTCTCGTATGTCATACGGCAGGTGTTTATAGAGCGTCGGCTGTGATGGTTCGCGACGTTGGTTTGTCCATACGAGAGTATATTCATTCGTCCCTCTTACATCGACGAAGATGAATTCATCGCCGGTGTAATAACGCCATATCTCATATGGTTTTGATTCTTCGATCTGCAGGAGACTACGTTCGATCTCATCTGGTTTGCCGTATTTGATATAAATGCGTCCCCGGTCGGTCTTGCTGCCAACTTTGTATCCCTGCTGATACTGGCTTTCAGCATATTCAAATCGCTCAGCAAAGGCATAATAATCGTGGGTTTCCCAGAATTTTCTCAGAAACATCTTTTTGCCTTCATCAGGCAGGGATTTGAACTGTTTGTACTGCGATTCGTCGGTGAGATACTCAATCCGGTCGTAATAGGCTAGCCCTTCGTAACTCACCTCTCCGACCGATCCGCCCTCTACAGAAAACGAAGCGTCTTTTCTTACTGTCTTTCCGGTCGTGGGGTCATTGATAACGACCGCCAGCGTATAGGTGCCGGGGTCGAGTCCCTGGATCGGTAAGCCGAAATTCATCGCCTGTGATGAGAATTTCTTCTGTATCGTCCTTGGGATTTTTGCCACGGCAACACCACTGGTATCTTCTATGATATACGATATTTTCAACTCGGTTGTATCCGGTACGATGTCGTACATTTCATAATACAGGAAAAGCACGGCATATCGCTCGTCGAAAACTGCAGAAGGATGGGGTGTTACTTTGAGATTACCTTTTCTCAAAGATGACGCAGTAGTATCGGCAACTATTTCGCTCGCGATGAGCAGATCGCTGATCGGGTAATTATCTCGTCCCAGTTCGACCACATCTTGCCGCTGACCCGACTTGTCGCCCGAATGTAATTCGATCACATAGTCATAACTACCCTCGGGTACATGCAGACCGAACTGAATGAGAAATGCGATCTGGTCACGGGCTGCCATTTTGAACGAGGGGATAGTGAATTGACGGAACAGTGTGTCGCAGAGTGAATCTTCCTTCGCTATGTTTTTCAGTTTGAAGGCAGTCCTGACATGGGTGAAAATGATACTGTCGACCGTTTGGTATGCGAGCTCCTGGTAGGGGATGCTGAGGTTGAATTCAAGGTAGAATAGTTCCTGTCGCGTGGTTGTTTGCATGACCGTATCCGTAATGGCGATGGTCGATCGGTATGCAACCGGTGCAACGTCGAATTCAATTGCGTTGCACACTATGAGTACTGTGTATAGTATATTCACAGGCTCGATCCTCCAGGGTTGAGAAGCACATATTCACCCAGCCCGGTGCGGTCTCCAAAGACATACTGGCGGTTCGTTTTGTAATAGTACCATATCTCATATGAATCGTAAAAAATGACGATCGATTCCATCGGGTCAGTAGGTGGTGCATAGAGTTCATACGGTCGCCGTTGTATCTCGTCGGGTTGACCAAACTGGACATATATTCTACCCCGGTCACTGCGCCAGCCCCTATCGCCATGAGAGAAGTTTTGTTCACTATATTCGATCCGTTCGAAATACTCGACTTCTTTTTCATTGTACCTGGTATTGGGCGTAGGATCATGCTGTGTCCAGAAGGCGTACCATAGTGAATCCCGGTCGTTGAGTGGTGCCTCCTTGAGAACGTTGAGTTCAGAGGGTGTGGCTATATATTCGAGTTTGGCTACATAGTCTTGCCATGATATATCGTCGAGATAGAATGGTCGTGCGATTTTGATGGGGATAGAGAGAGCCTCGATCCTTTTTGTTGTCCGGTACAGCTCAAGGGTGACATCGTACATGCCATTGGGGAGTCCGTAGGCATCGAAAAAGACCGTATCTCTGGTTACACCTTTGTTCATGACCTTGGTTATTTTGAAATCCTTCAATGTCGCCAACATTTTGTCGACCGTGCCCTCTTCGTTAAGGAGTAGGTAGGTCACAAAAAGAGTATCATCCGTGACCGACCACTGCACATCTCCAAGGTGGTTTACCAGGAGGATGTTCTCCGTGAGATTGAAAACAACACCCGCATTATTATCGAGTATCTTGAAATTAAAATACCGGCCGCTTTTCGGCGTAATTATTTTAACTGAATCGCTGATATCATTGGTATCTGCCAGACGTTCCGATTCCCAGTAATCGCCGGTAAGCTGGTTACCTTTTTGGTCGTATACGATCAACTGAGTTTCGTACTCAATGTACTCGAGGCTGTCGCGACCGACAGACCGCAATTCTCTGCGCGGAACCGTAAAATTAACAACAAGTTCCGTTTCCGTATTACTGTACGGTCTGTTAACTGTTTGCCATGTTACTTGCATAAAAAGTAGAAATATCATTTTTTCCTCTTTTTTTGATTTTTGTTAAGGGATGGAAAGACGATTTTCAATGCCTGGTTTATTTGAGATACGAAAACAAAAGACAGACCTTTTTGAGCATGTTTTGGTATTTCTTTCAGGTCCTTTTTATTATCCTGGGGGAGGATGATCTTCTCAATCCCTGCCCGTTTTGCTGCGATGACCTTTTCTTTGATACCACCGACCGGCAGCACTCGACCGGTCAGCGTGATTTCGCCGGTAAAAGCGATCTTGGGATCGATGGTTTCGTTCCTGATGAGTGACGCAAGTGACATTGCGACGGCAAGACCCGCGGAGGGACCGTCCTTGGGAATTGCACCGGAGGGGATGTGGATGTGGACATCATAGTCGTTCAGTATGTCATCGCTGATGCCCCATGACGGCAGATGGCTCTGAAGGTGTGACAACGCTGCCTGGCACGATTCCTTCATCATATCGCCGAGTAAACCGGTTAGAATGAGCCGTTTCTTACCCTTCATTTTAGTCGTCTCGATGAAGAGGATCTCGCCGCCAAAGGGTGTCCAGGCAAGACCCGTGGCGACGCCGACCTGGCCCTTCTGAGCTGCCACTTCGGCATATATCTTTGATGAACCCAGGAAGGTAGCGACATTCTTCTCGGTGATTTTCACCTTGCCGCGCTTGCCTTCAGCAAAGCGTTTGGCTACTTTACGGCAGATCGCGCCGATCGTCCGTTCGAGATTCCTGACGCCCGCTTCTTTCGTGTACTCACCGATGATGACTTTAAGAGCGGAAGGATTGAACGATACATGACGGGACTGGAGACCGCTCTCTGAGAGGCGTCTGGGTATAAGATACCTGCGTGCGATCTCGATCTTCTCCTCGAGTATATACCCGGGGAGATCGATTATCTCCATGCGGTCTCTCAATGCCGGGATGATCGTGTCGACCACGTTACCGGTCGCGATGAACATGACGTGGGAGAGGTCGAATGGGACCTCGAGATAGTGGTCGGAAAAGGTGCTGTTCTGCTCAGGATCGAGCACTTCCAGTAATGCAGACGATGGATCACCCCGGAAATCGGCTCCAACCTTGTCGATTTCGTCAAGCATGAATACCGGATTGTTGGAACCGCAGGATTTTATCGATTGTATGATCCGTCCGGGAAGTGCACCGACATACGTACGCCTGTGTCCACGGATCTCTGCTTCATCCCTGATACCGCCCAGCGAGATGCGGACGAACTTCCGACCGAGTGCACGGGCGATCGATCTGCCCAGGGATGTTTTACCGACACCAGGTGGTCCGATGAAGCACAGGATAGAACCTTTGCTATCCGGTTTCAACTTCTTGACGGCGAGGTATTCGAGTATACGCTCCTTGACTTTTTCCAGGTCATAGTGATCGTCATGCAATATCCGCTCTGCGCGTTTAATATCGAGATTATCAGCAGTGGCTTGCGACCATGGTATTGAGATGAGCCAGTCGATGTACGTCCGTGAAACCGTGAATTCTGCAGCCTGGGGAGGTATCCGTGAAAGCCTTTCCAGTTCCTTAAGGGCTACTTTCTCGGTTTCCTCGGGCATCTTTTTTTCGAGGATTTTCTTCCTGAGTTCCTCGTTCTCACGCGTCCGTTCATCATCCTCGCCTAGTTCTTTCTGGATCGCCTTGAGCTGTTCCCTGAGGTAGAATTCGCGCTGACCCTTGTCGAGTTCATCCTTGACTTGAGACCTGATCTTGGCACCGAGTTCCAGGATACTGATTTCTTTCTGGAGGGCGGGGATCAGTTTGTTGAGCCGTTCTTTCGGGTCCAGGATCTCAAGAAGCACTTGTTTTTCCCGGTAGTCCAGATTTATATAATGCGTTACGAAATCCGCGAGACGGTTCGCATCATCTATGTTGAGAACGATCGCACCCAGTTCATCGGGCAGGTACGGTGCGAGTGAAACAAGCTGCTGGAACATGGTGACGACATTGCGCATCATTGCTTCGAGGGAGACGGTTTTCTTGTAGGCGAGCGAGATCAAGTCGATGCGGGCTTTTAAATATGGTTCTGTCTGTACGAATTCTTTTACTCGGAAACGCTGAAGACCACGGATGAGTAGCCGTATGGTGCCGTCAGGAAACCTGAGCATTTTATTTATCTGGATAACACAGCCGACCGGGTACACATCTTCGGGTGTGGGTTCTTTGATCTCCGGGTCGCGCTGGGTGAGTGCGCCCGCGAGTTTGTTCGTGGTGAGTATCTCGTCGATCAACTTGGCGAGTTTTGGCGTGTGAATGATAAGGGGGATGGGTTGTTCGGGAAAGACTACACCGCCTTTTATGGGAATGATGCCGAGTTCTTCCGGAATCGTGATCATTTCGTCCATGAGTTCTCCTTTATGCTTCGTCTTCAATCGGGATGACCTTTTCCTGCACGATGGGCAATCGCAGGACCAGCATACCGTCTGCCAGGCTGGCATGGTATTTGCTGGGCTGGACAGGCACTGGGAATTCGATCTTTCTAGTGAACCTGCCATAGGGTATTTCAATATTGTGAAAGGTACAGCAATTCGCGCTTGTGGCTCTGGCGGTTCTTCTCACACCTTCGATGATCATGTATCGTTTGTTCAAGTATAAGACGAAATCTTGGGCTGCGACACCGGCGATCTCGATGGTGGCAATGACCTGATTATCGATGATATACAGGTCGTACAGGGGCTGCCACTGAATGAGCTGCAAAAAGACCAGATCATGCTCATTGATCTTGGGAAAATCCTCAAAAAACACGTTAAATTGAGCGATTTCATTGTTTTTATGTGTCTTGGTCGACGAATGCTTCACGTCCAATTATACGCCAAATCGTATAAGTGTCAAGGTTCGCAGGGTATTGACACGGTTTGGTATACAGGCTATCATATAGGGTTATAGCCTTGTGTTCATCTACAGGGGCATGGGGTGATATATGCACCTGCACTGTAGCCAGCCACGAAACTCTTTTGAGGAGGAGGTATGAAGAAATTCACCATTTTCTTTATTCCGGTATTAATTGCCGGGATACTCATGGCGTATTCATCAGAAATGCGGCGGATAGCCGCGAAAGATGGTGACGGGATACGCACCACACGTTTGTCGCAGAGACAAAATACCGACAGGAGCGAGAAAAGCACACTTTCTGAAACACGGGAATACACCAGTTCATTGGATGTGAAAGAAGCAATACGCATCGATATCAATGAAAAACTCTTGCGGGAAAAGCGTTTGCTCGAGACAATGCGAAAACCACCCGACCTGATACCATTCGAGATGATCAAGAGTACTATACGACGCACCGTATCTCCGGTACAGCGCCAGGATACTGATCAGGGGGCAGCACCGGTGGAAAAACGTACTTGGCATAAACCAGAAAAACCGCTGTATGTTCCGGGTGAGGTGTTGATACAATTAAAACAGGATGCCAGGGGAGCGATCGATATCCACACGGATGCCGGTATTGCCCGGTTCGGGATGTCGAATCTGGATATGCTGAGTGAGCAATTCGGCGTCACCGCGATATACCCGGTACTGGAGACCGTGCCAGAAGGCGGTGAGGAGTTCGGACTCGATCTCATCTTTGTCATGGAGGTCGGCGATGATCTTGATATCGAGGCGTTGTCCGAAGCGTACCGCGCTGCTCCTGAGGTCGATGAGGTCTCACCAAATTATATTCCGTTCAAACATGATGCCCGGGCACCGGGCAGGGTGATACCCGATGATCCTAATTACGAGTGGTCAGATAGCATTGTCAAAGGTCCTGAATGCTGGGATATTCCTGAAACAGGTAGCAATTCGGTGGTCATTGCCGTACTTGACATAGAGCGATTATGGGAGGCGCATCCTGATCTGGACGGCAATTATCTTGGTTTCAAAGGTGGTTTACTCGGTTCTGCTGACCATGGGACCATGTGTATCAGTGTGGCATGTGCCGAACTGAACAACGCAATCGGCATCAGTGGTCTGTGCGGGGGCTGGGACGGCACTCAAGGTGTCAGGTGGACCGGTTACGTGTTTTCGGGTGCTTCCGACAATATTACAGCAATAACGTGGGCTGTGTCGACGGCAGGCGCAGATATAATCACCGAGAGCATCGGGTTCGGCGGTAATCCCGCGGGTCTGGAATCGGCGTTCGAATGGGCATACAGTCAGGGTGTTCTTTCATTCATCTCGGCAGGAAATGATGCGGGTTCAACTGAACCGGGCTGGCCAGCGTACTACGGTGTGGTCATGGCAGTCGGCGGCGTGAGTCCAGCCGGTGAACTCTGGGACTGGGGCAATGGCGTCGGTTCGAGTGTCGGCGAATACGTCGACATCATGGGTCCGGGCGATGCCCAGTATACCTGTGATTCGACGAGTTACACGAATGGTTACGGCGGCACATCATTTGCGACACCAGCAGCGGCTGCCTGTGCAGCTTTGATGCTTTCAGATAATAATTCACTGACTCCGGCGCAGCTGCGCGAGCGTATGATACGAGCGGCTGATTATAACGAACACAAAAGCCCGGAATACAACGGACTTATGGGTGCGGGCATCGTGAACCTGTACGAAGCAGTCAAGTCTGAAAACGTGAATGTCTCGATCAACGATATGCTCGATGTGCCGACATCACCACAGGCGTACAGCGCCGTGTATCCGCGAGCCCTGGTACAGAATCGGGGTACAACACCCGCGACATTCCAGGTGATCGCCCAGGCACAGCAATTGGGCATCGTGTATGCAGACACGGTTTGGGTCACTGATCTTCCACCGAATAATGAATACAGCCAACATGCCGAGTTCGTAGAGTTCAAACGCTGGAATCCAGTCAGCGGCACGTACACCTTCAGAATATTCACGTCGCTTTCCGGTGATATGAACACCGAGAATGACACCTTAAGCAAAACCGTGATCGCCACATCGGGCGGGACCGATACCTTGATCATTGACAGTGATGTTGCCTATGCGTATGGTGCGAACGGTTCACCAGGCTGGGCTGAGGCTGTGCAAATACCCATACCCCAGCCCTGTTCGGTCATGGCAATACTGTATCTGCCCGGTGATCCAAATGTAGAAACACCTATCTTAAACTGGCGGTTATGGGAAGACAATGGGTCAGGCGGCAGCCCGGGCACGCTCGTTGAGTCGGCAGATTCTGTGACAGTGACCTATGATGCCTGGAACCGAATAGACATCACACCCTATTATGTGACGGGCGGTTATTTATACCCTGGTTGGGCAGATGTATACCCAACGTATCTATACATGACCCATGACGATGCGCTCGATGATTACAACTGGTGGTATAATGGCTCGTGGGTGCTCGACGACTTTTTCAGCGGAGATTTCATGATACGGCTGATCGTGAAGTTGCCGGCAAAGTATGACCATGACGCAGCAGCCTATGCTATCTTGAGTCCTGGAATCCATGTAATCTCCTCGATGCCGTACATACCCGAATGCGAAGTGAAGAATATCGGCAAGAACACAGAATCATTTCCCGTGTATTTCACGGTGGACAGTGCCGGTAC
>CP070834.1:371234-388388 GCA_020341755.1 Caldifarciminota bacterium
GCGCGGTCGATAACCGATAAGATATCACTTATGATCTCGATCTCTCCCAGCCGCTTTCCGACCGAGGGGTGCTTGCTCTCTTCTACCCCCGCGATTATTTCGACATCATGCTGTGTGCGGGCAAGGTCTATAACCGCCTGTCCCATCCTGCCCGCCGCACCACAAACGATGACGCCGATCACAACTCGATCCCGTTGTCAATAAGGGCTTTCTTCAAGATTGAAGTATTTTCTTTACTCATCTCGACCAGCGGAAGTCTCGGTTTGCCGGCAGCCATCCCCATAAGTTCCAGTGCTTTCTTTACGGGTATCGGATTCGTTTCCAGGAACAATGCTTTTATGACCGGGAACATCTTCAAATGGATATCGCGAGCTTCTTCGGTCTTTCCTTCGAGGAATAGTGTGCACATCATCGAGACTTCGGCAGGAAGGATATTCGCAACAACGGATATCGTCCCTCTGGCACCGACCGCGAGCATGGGGAACGTTAATGAATCATCCCCGGAAAGGATATCGAATTTTTCGCCGCACAACCGCCGAACCTCTGAAACCTGATCCAGACTACCGCTCGCGGCTTTGATCCCGACAATATTATCACATGATTCTCTCAGCCGGGCAACGGTTCCGGGTAGTATATTACATCCGGTCCTGCTCGGTACATTGTATACAATGATCGGTACGCTGCTCTCCTGGCTGACCCTGCGATAGTGTTCGAACAGTCCTTGCTGGGTCGGTTTGTTGTAATAGGGGGTCACGACAAGAACACCCTGGGCACCGAACGATGCTGCCTTTTTTACGAGATTGACGGTTTTGGTCGTAGAATTCGTGCCCGCACCGGCAATCAGCGGGACCTTGCCTTCGGTTTCCTCCTGAGCGATCCGGATAACCTTCTCGTACTCATCATCCGAAAGACTGGGACACTCTCCTGTCGTCGCGCAGGCAACGATACCGTTCGAACCTTTGGTGATAAGAAATCGGATATTCTCCCGTAATCCTTTTTCATCCAGCGCGTCATCCTTAAACGGGGTGACTATTGCAACATACGACCCTTGATACATAACGCCTCCCTTGCTTATCTATCCGCACAAACTGCGTACATTTATTTTCTGCTCTTTTTAAGAATGCTGTAAATACGATCAAAATCCTCAAGACTGTAACAATGAATCGTGACCGTCCCCCGATTCTTCTTCCAATCGAGCGTCACCTTTGTATGGAGTAATTTCGAAAGTTCATCTTCTAAGATAATAAGATTCGCACCTTTGTCTTTTTGCGGAAGGATCCTCGGTTTCTTCCGTAAACGCTTGACGAGATTCTCGGTTGCCCGTACTGTCAGCCCTTGTTTCACTATCCTTTCGGCAATCTGGATGATCTTCATATCATCGTCCAGAGACAGCAGGGCACGCGCATGCCCCTGATCTAACTTACCGGAACGTATGTGCTTTTTTACTTTCTCCGGCAGACTCAGCAACCTGACCGTATTGGTCACTGTCGAGCGTTCCTTACCGACCAGCTGTGCGATCTGGTCATGCGTCAATTCATATTTTTGGTTAAGCTCATCGTATGCGGTCGCTTCTTCGATGGGATTAAGGTCCTTGCGATGCAGGTTCTCGATGAGACCGATCTCAAGCAGTTCCCGTTCGGAAAGATCTCGGATGATAACCGGGACCTCTTTCAACCCGGCACGCCGCGCAGCCCGCAGCCGCCGCTCCCCTGCAGCAAGCACATAGGTCTTCCCCGTTCTCTTCACGATGAGCGGTTCGATCACGCCTTTTTCCCTTATCGAGGCGATCAGCTCCTGGATCTCCGCATCCTCTATCTTTGCCCGCGGTTGATGCGGATTCGGCTTAATATCCCCAATCGGAACCAACCGATACCCCTCAGCGAGGTCCCCTTTCTGCTGGGAGGGAATGAGGGCTTCGAGACCCTTACCGAGTGCGCGTCTACGCATGATTGAGCAACTCCCGTACAAGATTCAGATATGCCTGGGCACCCGATGAAGAGATATTGTAATGGATCACGGATTTTCCATATGACGGTGATTCGGCGACCCGTACCGATCGCGGGACCACCGTCCGGAAAACAACATCAGGAAAATGGCTTTGGATATCCTCAACAACATCCTTGGCCAGGTTCAAGCGTGCATCGTACATGGTTAGCAGTATCCCTTCGATCACCAGGTTCGGATTGAGGTCTGTTTTTATCCGTTTGAGGGTTTTAAGAAGTTTTTCGAGTCCTTCGAGTGCATAGTACTCGCACTGGATAGGGATGATCACGCTGTCGCAGGCAACGAGCGCATTGACCGTCAGGATACCGAGCGACGGCGGGCAATCAATGATGCCGAAATCATACTCTCCTTCAATCAAATCCAATATGTTCTTGAGTTTGCGTTCACGTCCATCCTGTTCAACGAGTTCGATCTCGGCACCGGCAAGATCAGGCGTCGACGGCAGTACCCAGAGCCGCGGCCATTTCGTCTTCATAATAGCCGACCGGGTAACCTGTGGATCGAGTATGCACTCGTATATCGATATTTCAAGATTATTATAGTCGACCCCCAGACCGCTCGACGCATTCGCCTGCGGATCGATATCGACCAGCAGGGTAGTGCGTTCAGCCAGCGACAGGGCTGCCGTGATATTCACCGCGGTCGCTGTCTTTCCAACGCCGCCTTTCTGATTGCAGACCGCGATCTTTTTCATCGCGTTATTGTATCAGAAATCTGCGAAAAGTCAACAAACATAAAAAGGGGCAGGCGTCTTTTTTATTGACAAACCGAATGACTGCCCTACAATGAGTTCTCAAGGAGGTAAAATGAAAATTAATGTGCGCACCTTTATCAGGCAATCAACAAAATCTATACAGAAAGAGGTCGGTACCGGCACAGCCCTCTGTGCAACCAGCGGCGGCGTCGATTCCATGGCATGCGCATTTCTCGCTCACCGCGCTCTGGGCAAGAATCTTATCGCACTGTTCATTGACGATGGTTTGATGCGTGAACAGGAACCACAGACGGTCACGAAGCTCCTGAAGAAACACGGTATACGGACTGTTACCGTGCGTGCCGCACAGGATTTTTCCCGGGCGCTGAAGGGCAAAGAAGACCCGGAAATAATGCGCAAGGCATTCCGCGATACATTCTATAAAACGCTTGGTAAGGCGGTAAGAAAATACCACGCAAGTCACCTCATACAGGGAACCATCGCCGCCGACATCAAAGAAACTAAGGGTAAGATAAAATCCCAGCACAACGTGCTTTCTCAGATCGGCATCAGCCCCAAAAAATACGGTCTGAGAATTATCGAACCGCTGAAAACGCTCTATAAACCAGGCGTACGGAAGGTCGCGCAGGCTCTCGGTTTATCCAAGAGCGTATATCAAAGAATGCCCTTTCCCGGACCCGGGCTCGCCACGCGCGTCGTGGGCGAAGTAACACCGCAGCGTGTGCGCATCGTACGCAAAGCCACCGTGATCGTTGAAAGGGCACTGAAGAAATATAAACCGTTCCAGGCATTTGCCGTCCTGCTGCATGATCGTGCAACCGGCATTAAGAAGGGTTCGCGCCAATTCGGTAACATCATTGTTATCAGAAGCGTAGATTCCCGGGATGCCCTTACTGCGACGGCCACCAAAATACCATTTGCCGTTCTGGATTCGATCCAGCGAAGCATATATCGGCAGATACCTGAAGTCACCAAAGTACTCTACGATATCTCACCAAAACCGCCAAGCACGATAGAGTATATTTAACACTCTACCGTACAATCTTCGGTCGGAATGAAAAATGGAGTACCGCGCGGAATAACAGCGGCTTAGGTTAGCGCATCGAGCGCTTCCCGGGCTACCGCATCAACGGTCAGGCTCGAAGGACCGTATTTCCTGAACCTGCGGGCACCGGCGCGTGCGATCATCACGCCGTTGTCCGTACAGTGCTGTATATCCGGCAGGTACAAGTGTATACTTTTTCTCATTGAGAGTTCTGTAAAGCGTTCACGGAGCCTTTTATTCACGGATACACCACCAACTACACCCAGATGTTCCACCCTGACGTGGTCGAGTGCGCGTTCGGTCACCTGGATAAGATGCTCCAGGGCAGACTCCTGAAAACTCGCTGCTACATCGCTGAGATTATAATCCTGATGGTCCTTCGTATAATACAGCACTGCCGTTTTCAAACCTGCATAGCTAAAATTGAAACCCCCTGGTTTTGGGACCGGCAACCTGACATTCTCAGCATTGCCAGTACGTGCCTCTTTTTCGATATAGGGACCACCGGGATATGGCAAACCCAGTATCTTCGCGACCTTGTCGAATGCTTCTCCGCAGGCATCGTCGACGGTCCTGCCGAGCGTCTGGTATTTGAACTCCTCCTTGACCAGCACAAGTTCGGTGTGCCCGCCCGATACGAGCAGTATGAGATAAGGGTACTGTGGTTTCTGTGGTGCAAGACTCAAGGCATATACATGACCCTCAAGATGATTGACACCGATCATGGGTTTCTTTAAGGCAATCGCCAGGGATTTTGCTATCGACAGCCCGACAAGTAACGCCCCCATTAAACCGGGTCCACGGGTCACGCTGATCAATTCCACGTCATCCAGCCGGTGCCGGGCGACATCAAAGGCGTTCTTCATGACGGGGATGATCGTTCGGATATGGTTTCTCGCAGCGAGTTCGGGAACCACACCGCCGTATTTCGTGTGCGCCAGTTGAGAGGAAACGACATTCGCCAGGATGCAATCATCATCGATCAGACCTATTCCGGTCTCGTCGCAGGAAGTTTCAATGCCGAGTGTTAACATATGGTATTGTACCGAATCTCCATATACAATCAAGACATCCGTACGCCGGGTGTGAGTTCAGGTATTGACATTCTTTTCATGAGGCATATGCTTACCTATGATTTTATTGTTGCTCCTGATCGCTCTGGCACCGTGTCTTTTTCTCCTCTGGTATTTCTACCACCGCGACCGCTACGAACCAGAACCCAAGAAAAAAATCCTGAAAATATTCTTCATCGGCGCACTCATGGTACTACCTGCTGCGCTTATCGAGTACGTACTTATAACCGGTCTGCAGTATGTTGCCAACGGTATCGTCAGTATCTTCATCATGTCGTTCATCATTATCGCACCGGTCGAAGAACTCGTAAAATATTTAACCGTCCGGCGCTGGATATACCGGTCAATAGAATTTAACGAGGTCATGGATGGTATCGTGTACACGGTCGCCGCATCACTCGGTTTCGCTACCGTTGAGAACATACTCTACGTACTGCAGCACGGTATTGCGGTCGGAATCGCACGCGCCTTCCTCGCTGTCCCGGGGCATGCATTTTTCGGTGCGATCATGGGTTTTTACATCGGTCGGGCAAAATTCAAGATCGAACACGAATCACGATACCTGTGGACCGGCGTGCTGTTGGCGATATTTTTCCACGGGCTCTATGATTTCCTCGCGCTCACGCAGACTGCTCTGGCACTCTTGGTCATCGTTGTGATAGCAGTACTCGGTATTTGGGTGTTCAGGAATCTTAAATCAGCTGAACGGCAGAGCAAAGTACGGGTCGTCGAAGAAAGTATCTCCGTTTCGACCGGACCAACGGACGACGGTCCTACCGTCAATCCCGAGAAAAAAATACCACGACAAGACGAATAGTAATACATATTCGATAGCCTGCTATCCCTTCCCTGTAATTAGTCCTTGACAATTTCGCAACGATGATTACAATACGGTATGTTCAGATTCAGCAAGGCTCTTGTGGGCGCGACCGTAGCCGGTATTCTGGGACTCCTGTTCGCTACGGTCGGCTTTTGGCGTACCATCATGATCGTGTTTCTCATTGTACTCGGATACTTGATCGGTACGTTCCTCGATACCAAAAAAGACGCAGAGGAATAATCCTTCAGATAATATATCTACCATGATGGAGGTCGTATTCCGACCGCCCTTTTATTATTATTCGGTGTTTACTTGGCTATTCAACGGCGAACGGCTGCGGGATGAGCGTCAGGACAAAAATGATGAGGGGAACGAGAGCCAACATTTTTTCACGCAATGTCAGTGATGTGATGGTATCCTGTACCATTGGATCCCGGCGTGAGATGAAGAACGCAAGCAGTGCCCAGACGATCCAACCCTTATATAGGAAAATCCCCAAGATGATCATCACTGCGAAGATCGGGATATACGCCATCCTTCGTTTTCCCAGGAACACACTGTAGGCAATGTGTCCGCCATCGAGTTGACCGATCGGAATCAGATTAATGGACGTTATCCACAAACCTATCCAACCGGCGAGCGCCATGGGGTGCAGATATAGATCGTACCCGACAGGCATCTGAGGATGCAATATCCTGGCAAGAAAAGAGAATAAAAGAGAATTTCCGAACCGCCAAACTTCCACACCCTCAGGTACGGACTGTACCGTAGACAACATTATGCCAATGATGGCTATGGGCAGCGCCACGATAAATCCCGCGAGCGGTCCGGCCATACCGACCTTAAGCAAAGAACTCCGCGACGGTATAATGGACTTCATCCTGATAACCGCGCCAAATGTACCGAATAAAAAAGGTGCAGGTATGAAATACGGGAGGGTCGTGACCATTCCCTGTTTTTTTGACACAAAATAGTGACCGAGTTCATGACAGGTAAGGATCGCCATGAGCGACAATGAAAACGGTATGCCCAGCCAGATATCATTGAGATTCTCCAAGGGATTGCCGCCGTTATACCCTGAACCGACATAGAGTGTCGTAATGAGCGTTGCCATAAAGAGCAGGACATTCAACCAGTATCGCGAATTGTGTTCGGATTTCTTGAAGATACCGAACATTACCACGTTCTTCCCTTTCTCCTGAGTGAACAGCGGGGTGTAATCGGTACGGGAAAAATAATCCTTTATCTCACGGATAGTCCGCTCGATCGGTTCGAACAGGGAACCGCTCACCTTCGTGACCATAAGATCACCGGAGATATCATCTATCTCCATTTTACCGTGGAGATATTGCAGTATTTCTTCTTTCATGAATTCATAGTCCTAAAATTGAGACATACGAAGTATTCAAAGGTTAAGTCTCCTTTTTTATATAGAGCAGGAGCACCAGGACGTCTGCTGGGCTGACCCCCTGTATCCGTGATGCCTGGTCAAGATTTTCCGGACGTACCTCGGTCAATTTCGTCCTGGCTTCGTTCGATAATCCCTTTATATTCTGGAATTCAAAATCCTGCGGGATCATGATATGTTCGAGTTCCTGCAGTCTCGCAATAAGTTCTTGTTCACGCTTGATATACCCTTCATATTTCGCTTCGATCTCCACACGCGTGCCGATGCGTTTATCAAAATGCAACTCTGCTATCTGCTGTATATCCTGATAATGCATATTTGGTCGTTTGAGGATCTGATACAGGCTCTGACCGCCGCGCTCACCGGGCAGTTCGGATTCACCTCGTTCGCGCAGTACAGGATTTGCCGCCTCGGGCTTAACCACGGTACTCCTTAGTGTATCAACGGTCCGATCGATCTCGTGCCTCTCATCCTGAAAACGTTGCCATAATTCGTATGGTATGAGCCCGTACTGATTACCATACTGCATGACACGGTCCGCGACATTATCCGTTCTCAATATCAATCTGTGCTCGGCAAGCGACGTGAACATCCGATACGGTTCTTCTGTGTTTTTCGTGATGAGATCGTCGATGAGTACACCGATATACGCCTCGTAGCGTTTCAATACGAACGGTTTTTCGTCCCGAATGCACAGTGCCGCATTGATCCCCGCTATAATACCCTGGGCAGCAGCTTCTTCGTAGCCAGAGGTACCGTTTATCTGCCCGGCACAAAAAAGACGCTTCACTTTTTTCGTTTCCAGGTTTGGGTGCAGCTGCACCGGATACACGAAATCATACTCGACTGCATATCCCGGTCTCGTGATCTCGACAGTGGACAGTCCTTTAATGCTACGCAGCATCGCCATCTGTATGTCATACGGAAGCGACGTAGCCAGACCGTTCAAATAACACTCACCCGAATCCCGACCTTCGGGTTCGATGAACACCAGATGGCTGTCACGGCCTGAAAACCTGACGACCTTGGTCTCGATAGAGGGGCAGTACCGTGGACCGACCCCTGTGATCTTTCCAGTATACAAGGGAGAACGATCAAGACCACCTTGTATGAGTGCATGGGTTTCCGGGTTCGTATGAGTGATGTAACACGGCTCCTGGTCCCGAAGGATTTCTCCGGACCGCAAAGAAAAAGCAGATGGCTCTTCGTCGCCGTACTGCACATCAAGTATGGAAAAATCGATGGAATGTCGTGCAATACGTGGCGAGGTACCGGTCTTCAACCTGCCGAGTTTCAATCCGCACTTCTGCAGGGAATTACTCAAGCGATTTGCCGATGACTCAGCAAGCCTGCCGCCGGTCATGGAATCCAACCCGATATGCATCAACCCGTTAAGGAACGTACCGGTAGTCACGATCACTGCGTGTGCCCGGTACTCATTGCCGATACCCGTTTGGACTCCGATGACAGAACCGCCGGAAACGAGCAATTCCTGTACCTCTTCCTGTTTTATCGTGATCCGCTGTGCCTGTTCGAGAATCTGCCTGGCGAGCAACTTGTACTGCACGCGGTCGTTCTGGCTTCGCGGTGACCATACAGCCGGGCCCTTTGACCGGTTCAGCATGCGGAACTGAAGTGCAGTCCTGTCCGCCAACAAACCTATCTCGCCGCCGATGGCATCTACCTCTCTCACGAGATGACCTTTTGCCAGACCGCCGATCGACGGATTGCAGGACATCTGCCCGATGGTATCGATATTCAGTGTTATGAGTAACACCTCAAAACCCATTCTGCTTGCAGCCAGGCTTGCCTCGATACCGGCATGACCGCCGCCGACAACGATAATATCATAGCACTGGGTCTTCGTCATTGATAATCATACAAAAAATGCCACACAAATCAACATCGCATGCCAGCGGTCAACAGCTGTAGTATTGACAGGGACAAGACTGTATATATAATAGATACATGGGTTTAGCGGATATTCAGGAAAAACAAAGTGAAGAGAGAAAACGTGAAAAGAGGCTCGTGCATGTCACTAATGCCCTGAGCCGGGATTTTCTCGAGGGGAGACACTTTAGTAAAAAGACACAAGCGTACAAGGATACTGCCGAATACGTGATCAAGAGTCTGCTCGATTATCTTTTTTTTGAACAGCACAAAGAACTGCGTGAGATCAAAAACGACCACGTTGAGCACTTTATGCTTGACTTTGCACCCCGGAAAATGAGATTCGCCACAGCCGTCGTAAAACAAGTACCGGAGATCATGGAAGCATTCCTCATCTTCCTCGAATCCAGCGGTCACATCAATAACGGAATCGAACTCTCTGTCACGGTTAAGAATAAGAGCCGTGAGTTCTTGAAACTTATGTCCCGAGAGAAAACTACGCAGAAAAAAACGACTGCAAAAAAACCGACGTCTCCGAAGAAACTTGCCACGAAAAAGCGTCCCGAGGTAAAAGCCGGCAGGAACGACCCCTGTCCATGTGGAAGCGGGAAAAAATACAAGAAGTGCTGCGGTAGCATAACATAATTTCTTTGCTCGCCGCCTCGGTCATTCTTTCATCCCCAAAGCACGAGACTCTTATACTGAACCGAACGCGGTGTTTGTGTTCTGTAACAAAAGGCGAAAGGATGAACTAATGATAAAGATCACCACGCTATTCATTTTCTGCGTCATGACCACTGCCCAGGTTCCGTCTGACACCGCACACGTACGCATCGGACTTGCGCTATCAGGCGGTGCGGCACTCGGACTGGCACACATCGGTGTGATCAAGGTACTCGAACAAGAAGGGATCCCCATATCATACATTACGGGTAACAGCATGGGTTCCATGGTCGGCGGTGTACACGCAGCAGGTTATACTGCTGCTCAAATAGAGAGTATCGCGGTCAATGCCGACTGGTCACACCTCTTCAGTTCCAGAGTTCCCTATGGAGCACAGTACCTGCCAGAACGGCAGCAGAATGAACGATACATCATTCAACTACAGCATAATAATTTTTCCCCCTCGCTGCCCAGTGGACTCGTCCCCCTGCAGAATGTTGAGTTTCTTCTCATGGAACTGCTTTCGGAAATCGAATATAACACGTATTACGATTTCGACAGTCTGCCCATCCCTTATCGGGCAATCGCGGTCGACCTCGACAGTGGGCAGAAGATCGACATTGACACGGGCAGATTGGAACAGGCGATCCGGGCGAGCATCGCCATTCCCGGTGTCTTCGCACCAGAGGTCATGAACGGCAGTAACCTGGTGGACGGCGGTGTTCAGCAGTATCTACCGGTATATCCCCTCTACCCGTTCGAACCCGATTTCATCATCGCTGTCCTCACGATGAAAAAAAATGAAAGCAGCAGCGGTTCGCTGATCGATGTCGTTGCACGGTCTACGAATATCGTGAGTTATGAAGACCTCCTCGTTCAGAAAGAGCTCGCCCACATCCTTATTGAACCGGATGTCGATCCGTTTTTGGCGTCTGACTTTGCCCGGGTAAAGGAACTTATCGCAGCAGGCGAGACTGCTGCACGCGCGGCACTGCCCGAGATACGCGCGCTGCTCGGGGATCGACCACTTGCATCATACCAGCGTCCGGTTTCGCCGCGCGTCCTGCCCATGGTGCGAACGATTATGTTCGATGGTGTAATAAAAACCAATACGGCAATGCTGCACAGGATAATCACAACGAAACCTGGTATGCAGCTGGATTTTCACCGGCTCATAGAAGACCTCAGGGCATTGTATTACACGGGATTGTTCTCCGACGTGAATTATCGTGTGCAACCGGCAAGCGCTGATTCGATCGATATCACGATAGAAATCAAGGAACATGAGTACGGTTCTTATGCACTCGGAATCCTTTATACAAATAGCGACAATATGCTCCTCGGTATCGAAGCGCGACAGGACAATCTCTGGGGATCGGGTGCCAGTATGCGTATGGCGCTTCATCTCGGCAATCCCAGAGAAATCCGCCTTGGACTAGCCTGGACACATCTGTTTACATTACCGTTCGGGTTTCGTCTCGACGCATGCTATGGCTCGATCGAGCGTGCATACTATGAAAACGGAGAATGGCAGGCTGATTATACAAACCGTTATGCCGGAGGTATCACCCAAATCGGATATATGCTCGGCAATAATGCGTTCTTCACATTTGGTGCCGAAGCCTGGAAATACTTCAACAAGTATCCTGCCCTTGCACTGTTCGATACCCTTCCCCAGCAGGAATGGATAGTGACACCGACCATGCGTATGGAGTTCAATGACTATAACAATCTCGCATTCCCCACTCACGGGTCCTCCTATCGACTACAGGCACATTATTCATCCCCTGGTCTACAGGCTCCTCAGGAATACCTTAGGATCGAACTGACGTCACAACAATACTCCACGTTATCCGAGAACAGCATATTCCTTTCTGGACTGGATATCGGAACCGCGTTCGGTCATGCACCCTGGTCATTGTATTATCGCAGCGGCGGGGAGACGTTTGTCGGTTTCAGCAAAGATGAATTCACCACCCAGCACAAGATACTCGCACGTCTCGGATTCGATATCCGCCTCTTTGATCTGTTCGGGCAGTCTGAAAATCCCTGTTATATTCAACTACAGATACACGGAGGGTATTTTGACAGGTTCGATCGCCTGGCCGGAGAAGACGACCTGCTTGCCGTACTCCATTGGGGTGCAGGTACGGGAGTACGGGCGAACACACCGATCGGACCGGTGCGTATGTTCTTCGGATTTGGAGACTTCGGAAAACCGTCCGAGTATGGCGATGTACGATTCAACTATATCATTACTATCGGACGTGAATTCCGTTATACAGAGTAGACTTAGGCGCTCACTTTTCCTCTGGAGGGGGTGAGGCGAGGGTCACGATCACTGCACACAGGAATGCAACACAGAAGGTCACGACCGTTGCCGCGATCACGGTGTCCCAACCCGTGATTATCCAGAGTACCGTTACGACAAAGCCGGACACGAGTGATGCAATAACACCGCGCGTGCTGAATCGTTTCCAGAAGAACGAGAGTATCACTGCCGGCGAGAATGAACACCCTATGCCTGCCCAGGCAAAATGCACGAGCGTATAGATCAGGCTCTTGGATGTGAACGCCAGGACCAGAGCAATGGCTCCCACCACGAGAATGGTGACGCGCGATATCAGAACGAGCGTCCGGTCACCGATATTCTTCCTGAGCGACTTATGGATAATGTCTTCGCTGATCGACGATGTCGCAATGAGCAGCTGCGAATCGGCGGTCGACATCATTGCCGCGACCGCACCAGCAAGTAACAGTCCAGCGAGCCAGGCAGGCATGAGATCGATCAGCATGTACGGCAGGATTTGTTCGGGATCTGCAACCACTCCCTGACCGTAGAGGGTTATCGCCGCAAGCCCGAGCACGATCGCACCGGTGTACGCGAGCAATGTCCACACGATCGCGATACCGGCACCGACCTTAACATCCTTATCGCTCTTCATCGCCATCCAGCGAGCATCGAGCTGTGGCTGCCCGCCTAGATACCCAAAAAACCATGAGAAATTATTGACAATCAGTACACCGACGGAAAACCCGATCGTTCCACCGACCCATGAATTGACTCCGCCACCGGCTGTCGCGAGTGCGTTTGTGATCGAAAGACCGCCGCGCGAGATCGCAACGAGTGCAACGATCGGTGTCACGACGAGTGTAATAATCATTAATAGCGCTTGTATGACATCGGTCCACACCACAGAGAAGAATCCACCGAGGATCGCATACAGTATGACCACGATTGCGGACAGGATAATCCCCAGTGTAACCGGTAAACCAAAGGTTATATTGAGCGTCTTACCGCCGCCGCTGAACTGCGCGGCGACATACAGTACAAAGAAAAAGATTATGATCAACGAGGAAAACCATCTGATGAAAGTACCCTGCCTGGTATATTTCGTTGCGAAGTAATCGGGCAGGGTCAGGATATCGTACTTGTCACGCTCGCGCCGGAATTCACGCGCGAGCCACAACCATGAAACGATAATACCAGCAACACACCCTATCGCGATCCATACCGATGAGAGACCAGCGGAAAATGCAAAACCGGTCAGCCCCAGGAGACACCATGCAGATTCTCCTGTTGCACGTTCGGAAAGCGCCAGAGCCCAACCGGGTATCTTTTTACCGCCGAGATGGAAGTCTACCTGCGTCATCTTTCTGCGGGAAAAATAAATACCCACCCCGAGGATAACACACAGGTACACAATAAATTCAATGGTGATTATTAGATTCATATTTTCCTCTCTTTGTTAATATAACGAAACGAATCCTTTTTTTCGTCCATATCGGTCCATCATCATGAAAACCCCCATACCGATGGTGACCCACACGATCAATATCACGGCAAGCCGAAACAGAATGGTGGTGAGATCGTACCCTATCTGCTCGCCGAGCAGCAAATGCCGGACGCCCATCACTCCATAGGTCGTTGGCAACACAAGCGATATCTTCCTGATGAACACGGGCAGGACGGCGAGCGGGTACGCGATCGGCGTAACCACGACCATCAAGGTATTCAATGCCTCGGATATCACCCACCATTGTTTCAATCCAATGGTCAAACCTGCTATCAACACACCGAGCCCGTACAGTCCGACAACCATGAGAGCAACGATCACCAGAACGACACCAATGCCTGTGGTTTTAAAGGCGATCGCGAAGAAGACGGATATGATGACCGCCTGGAACACCATGATCAATCCCTGATGCAGGGTCGAGTGAAATGCCATGCCGGCGACGTACACCCATCGCGGTACGGGTGCGGCAAACACCGTGTCCAGTGTACCATACCACTGTTCCTTGCGCAATGACCACCCCATTGCCCAGCATGCGGTATTAAGGAAGCCCATGATGAGATAACCGATGAACGTATAGGCGATCATATCGGCAACACCGGTGATGCTTTGCAGGTGTTCGGAAAAGCGACCGCCAAGCAGAGCTACACCATACAGGAAATACGGCAGCAGGTAGACGAAAGGGGCGAAGAACTGCCGGAAAAAATCAGGCTTGTACTTCAGTTCGATGCGCCACTCCTTCATGTTCTCTGCATTGATCGCCCTGAGATAATGTATTACCCGTTTCATCTCATACTACCTGTTTCACCGAATTTTCTGATATATCATACTGTCCATTCATCAGTACTCAGCCAATGTTCCCCGTTGTTTGGTCCGGCGCTCGATCGCGGCAAAGATCCAGATGCCGGCCGGCACGATGAGCATGTCGATACCGAGCAGTATCAGACTCGTACGTGCAAAATCGAACTCGACACCGAGCAGTATCCCCCGCAGGGCGACCAGCGCATAGGTCAGCGGTATGATGGCGCTGACTGCCCTGGTAATGGGATGTACTTCGACCGGGTAGCGGATGGGCGTGAACAGAAAGAGAATATACTCGAACAGATGGAGCACCCCGTGTGCCTCCTTGATCAACAAGGTTAGAGCGGCAGCGATGAAACCGACACCATACAGACCGATCATCAGCAGGATGAGGAAAAATACCATCGGAAGTATTTTCGTCAGCGTGATTGTGAGACCGAAAAAAAGAACACATATCGTGATTTGCACCGCGACAAAACAGGTCGACAGCAGTGAGTTGAACAGCGCTTTCCCCAGAAGTATCCTCAGCGGTCTCACCGGTGATGATAGTATGTGTTCGAGTGTGCCGTAAAACATCTCGTTCCGCAGTGCATTACCCATACTCCAGACTGCCGTGAACATATAGGTGCTGAAAATACCGCCGATCAGCACATACGGAATGTACTCACTCGTACCGGCGAGTGCACCGAAGGCACTGCTCTGCAGGCCGCCGATGAGCGCCCTGCCCTGGAAGACGAGCGGTACCACCCATAAAAGCGGTGAGATAATCCAGAAGGCGATCTCCACCGGATAGGCGAGCAGTATTTTCAGATCTTTGCGCATTTCCTCGATTATGACTCTCATCGTATGAAATCCATATGCACATCCATCATTTCCTGATTATATCTCTGCATCGTGCTATTGCTGGGTTGTATCATCCTTGAGGCTCGCGCCGGTGAGATGAACGAATACATCCTCCAGTGTCGGCGAGGTTACGCTGACGGACAGCACCCGGGCCCGGTCACGTACGATCTCGACGACACCGCTTAACAGGTCCTCGGGATTTTCCGTGCTCATACGGACATAGGTGAAACCATCCTGCTTCGACAGATTCAATGTGCCGTATTCGTGCATACTGCTGAATGCTTGGTCATCGATATCACCGACACATTTGACCTCGAGCACTTGTTCCTGAGGCATACGCTTCTTGAGCAGATGGGGCGTGTCTAATGCTTTGATCTTCCCATTATACATGAACGCGATGCGTTCGCACAATTCATCGGCCTCGTCCATGTAATGGGTAGTCAGGAGTATCGTTTTCTTCAGTTGTTCATGGAGTTCGGTTTTGATAAAAGTACGTATGAAACGGGCAAAATATGGATCGAGTCCGAGGGTCGGTTCATCGATCAAGAGTATGGGAGGATCGTGCACCAGAGTGCGGGCAATGGAGAGTTTTTGTTTCATGCCCGACGACAGTCTCTCGACACGTTCATGCTTCTTATCAAATAGGTCCATGAGTTCCAAAAGATAATGTATACGCTCTTTTGTCTCGGACCTGGGAACACCATACAAGGCGGCGAAATAGTTCAGATTCTCAACCGGTGTGAGTTTCCAGTACAGGGAACGCTCACCACCGGTGAGCACGCCTAATTTCCTTCTAACACCGAGCGGATCGGCATTGACATCACAGCCTCCGACAATAGCGGTTCCGTCATCGGGAATGAGCAACGTTGAGAGGCACTTTATCAGGGTTGTCTTCCCCGCACCATTCGGACCGAGCAGCCCGAACAATTCGCCCTCTGCGATCCGAAAGCTAACACCGTCGACCGCCCGCACCTCATCCTTTTTCTTCTTTTTGAAGACCTTTACCAGGTTTTTGAGTTCTATGCCCCGTGTCTGCAGCATAGCATATATAGTATCTATATTTCACCACTATGCAAGCACAAAAATATTCAGAGCCCTTAGAATATTGACGGTTAGCCTTTTACCGAATATACTAAGGCAATGGAGTTGAAAAAAGGTCTCGGATTACTCGATATTTTTGCCATTGCCGCCGGAGCGATGATAAGTTCTGGTTTATTCGTACTCCCCGGCATTGCTTACGGATTCGCCGGACCGGCCATGATCATTTCGTACTTCATCGCCGGCATTCTCGTCATCCCAACGGTCATGAGCAAAGCAGAGTTGGTAACGGCGATGCCAAGATGCGGTGGTGATTACTTTTACATCACACGGAGCATGGGCTTTGCCGCCGGGACGATCGCCGGTTTTGCCAGCTGGTTCTCGCTTGCTCTTAAGAGTGCCTTTGCCCTGCTCGGGTTGGGTATTTTCGGTCTGCTCATAAACCCCGGCTTTTCCATGATGGACATCAAACTCATTGCGGTCGCTCTGTGCCTTGTCTTCATGTTCATAAATCTCATCGGCATCAAGGAAGCCGGTATAACACAAATCCTCCTGGTCGCCTTCCTTCTCCTTATACTCGTCACCTACATCGTGCGTGGCTTTGTCAGCATACATCCTGATATGTACAGACCGTTCGCGCCGAACGGCTGGTGGCCGGTGCTGTCGACCGCGGGACTTGTTTTCATTTCGTTCGGCGGGCTCACGAAAGTGGCAAGTGTCGCAGAAGAGATACGCAATCCCAAGTTTGTCGTGCCGGTGGGCATGCTCCTTGCCTATGTCACGGTCCTTCTCCTGTACCTCGGGGTAATTTTCATAACAGTCGGCGTGCTGCCGCACTCACTCCTCCAGAACTCACTGACCCCAATTTCTGAGGGTGCACGATACTTCTGGGGAACCACCGGTGTCATCATCACGGCGATCGGAGCGGTTCTCGCGTTCGTATCCACTGCGAACGCTGGAATCATGTCTGCATCGCGTTATCCCCTTGCCATGAGCCGTGACCATATACTCCCGTCGCTGGTGAGGCGTATCAATAAACGGTTCAAGACCCCCCACATCG
>CP070834.1:388488-404813 GCA_020341755.1 Caldifarciminota bacterium
AAAGGAAGCGGCGACGCACGCCTCTTCGGACCCGACCGCAACCCGGTGCATGTTGTCTATCCGCGTGATGACTATCTGTACGTGGGCGGTGAATATGCCCTGTATGAATATGATAAGCACAATGACTCATGGTCAAAAGCACTGCCGTTCGGCATACAAGACATTACCGGCATCGGTGATGACCTGTACCTGCTCAGCCGCGAAAGCCAGCTTGTCCGATATCACCCACATACTGATGTTGATACGAATTACGTGCTCCTGCCGTATTTCAACATCAATGATATTTCTGCCGGTAATGGGGTGCTGTACTGTGCATCATTCGCCGGCATGAACTACTACGATCCCGAGACCGAAATCTATGGAATTATGCATGATCTGCCGCGCATCGAATATCTACATACCTTCCCTGCCGGCGATGACATTATCGCGGTCTCCCGTGACAATATCTTTTCACTGCCCATTCCGGACCATCATTAGATGCGGTGCCGTCCCGGGTAAGTACGACATCATTGCATGATAGAAAAGAAACTCAGTTTTATCGATCATCTTGAAGAACTCAGAAAAAGGATCCTCTACGTGATCGCAGGCGTCGGTATCTGCGCGATCATCGGATTTATATTTTCCGAACCGGTCCTGAACACGATCATAGAGCGGACGGGTATGCAGTCCGCATATTTCTTTTCGCCGATCGAAGCCTTTGCCGCCCGTATCAAGGTCGCCCTGTTTCTGGGTATCATCGTCGCTTTCCCGTTCATACTGTACCAGACCTGGGCGTTCATCGGACCGGGTCTGACCCGCACCGAACGAAGCGTATCCCTGTCGTACCTCAGTTCCGGCATAATCTTATTTGCGGTCGGTATTCTCTTCGGTTATTTCATTCTCATACCCTTTGGACTGCAGTTTCTACTCGGCTTCGGCTCAGAATACCTGCAGCCGCTCATCAATGTCAGTAAATATCTCAATTTCATGTTCTGGTGTCTTCTGGGATCCGGTTTTCTCTTCCAGCTGCCCCTACTTTTGTACTTTCTCATTAGACTGGGCATCGTGGACATCGAAACGATCACGAAGCACCGCGCCGAATCCATCATCGTCGTGCTGGTATTGTGCGCGATCATCACGCCGACCGGTGACTTTTTTACTTTGCTTCTCATGGCCGTACCGCTCCTGCTCCTTTTCGAGTTGAGCTTAATCGTTGCCCGCATTTCCCAACGCCGCAGAGCAAAACAAGAAACGCAAAGTTGAAAAACGCTTTGCTGTAGACACACTTCGTTGAAGTCATATTACATTGAAGACACACCCGCTAACGCGGGTTGAAGACATTGCAGTCTTCGACTGCATCGATGATCCCGCATCTTTTGAATTTAAAATTTAATGAAGAAGCGGGACAGTGATGAAACAGAAGATTGCGGTGATAACGAAATAGACTAGACAAACCAAATATACCAAATAAACTAAAACAATGCAGAGTGCAGAACGCAGAATGTAGAACAATTAATTTCATAATTGCTAATGTATAATTTCTAACTGAGTATTAAAGTAGACAGTAAATTAGCGTCATCGCGAACGCAGTGAAGCGATCTCATCTATAAGATTACCGCATCGCTTCGCCTGTGCTGAGTATATGCGAAGTGCTCCTCCCTCCTTAGGCGGGCACGCGTAATGACCACATAGGTTGATATTCGTCATTCCATCTTGACTTCTGTATGCAATTGCGATATAATTCCGTCACTTTATCGATCGGGGCCGTAGCCCAGTTGGGAGAGCGCTTGACTGGCAGTCAAGAGGTCACGGGTTCGAATCCCGTCGGCTCCATACTCCACAATAGATGGAGGTATTATGCATCTGAGAACAAAAACATGGTGGTTTACCTTACTATTCACAGCGCTACTCCTGGGTATCTGCTGCGTACCACAGCAAACAAACACAGGAACTGATATACCATCAGAAACCGACAACAAAACTGCTGCCGAGATAGCATATTCCCAGGGATTTGAGTACTATAAACAGGCAAAGTACAAGGAAGCTGCACAGTACTTTAACAAAGCGATCGGCTTATATCCACCGTACTACGCTGCTTATATCGCGCTTGCCAAAACGTACAGGGCACAACGTGATATTGTCGCGGCGGAATCAACCTACTCACAGGCGCTGCGTATCGATCCGTCAGATGTACGTGCCTATATCGGTCTCGGAGCCCTCTACGTTGAAATCCAGCGCTATAGCGATGCGGTCTCCATCTATGAAGACGGGCTTGCTGAGGATTCCACCGATGTCGAGATCCTGAACGGACTGGCATTCATTCACAGAAAGACAGAGGATCATGAGCGTTCGCTTGAATATTACAAAAAGAGCATCACGTATGAACCGGAAAATATCAACACCATGTTCTCACTGGCAACGTTGTTTATCGAAATAGGGATGCCAGATTCGGCGGTCGTATATCTCGAAGACCTGAAGCAAAGAAAACCGAACAACGTCGAAGTACATGAAAAACTCGCCGAGACCTTGTTTGATATGGGAAGGTTCCCCGAAGCACTCGCAGAGTACGAATGGCTGTTACAGAATAAACCAACGAACAGTACTCATCATCTCCGCCTAGCGCTCACACATCAGCGCATGAAACAATATGCGCTAGCCGAGAAGGCGTTCATGGACGCAGCCGCCCTTGTACCGGAAAGTGCTCTGCCCCTTTTCATGCTCGCCGACCTGTACATAACGTGGAAAAAGTATACGACAGCAGAAAACACTATCCGCCAGGCTTTGATCCTTGAACCGGCGAACTCGTATGGCTATGTCCAGCTGGGTGACATATATAAACAGCGCGGTGTAAACGCGATGAATGCGTGGAACAAGAATAAATCCAAAGATAACTGTGCAACGCTGAATACGGCGATCAGCCATCTGGAAACCGCCGTCTCATACTATACAAAGACGAAAAATGACGAAACGTACGGTGAGTATGCAGGAAACGAATCGACCAGATGCATGGTGCGGCTTGAAGCACTTAATGAAGATATGTGGTTTTACTGCAAATAAGGAGGACATAATAATGGGCAGTAAAGGAATTGGAGGATTTGGAGCAATCATCATTATCATCATTCTACTTCTGTTCGGGTATGTTATCTTCACGATGGCGAGGATTCACTTCGATGCCGCGAATCTCGGCGGAAAGGTAGAAACTACCGCGCAAATCGGTCCATCCATGACCAGCTACGATATCTCCCAGTCCCTTATAAAAGATGCTGAGGAAATGCATATAACAGTATACCCGGAATCGATCTTCATCGATCGCGAAATCATTGACAGCTTCCGAATATACCTCGCCTATGATGACTCCGCCGATGTCCTGGGGCTGTTTACATATAAACGGCACTTTGTCATCGATAAGATCGTATCAACGAAGGTCCGCATGTGATGCTGCAGTCACCGGTCCTGCTGCTGAACCAGAACTACGAGCCGCTTACCATTCTGAAGGTCAAGCGAGCGATCACACTTGTCATTCTCGGCAAGGTTGATCTCATTGAAAATGCTGACGGGCTACTCATTCACTCGATCAGTATTACCTACCATGTACCCTCGGTTATACGGTTAAAATATTTCGTTCGCATCAAGCGAAAAGAGATCGCTTTGACAAAGAAGAACATCATTAAACGCGATAACCATCAATGCCAGTACTGCGGCAGGAAGACGGGCATGATGACCACCGACCATATTATTCCCAAAGCACGCGGAGGCGCGGAAACATGGGAAAATCTCGTATGCGCCTGCCTTGAGTGCAATAACCGCAAGGGGAACAGAACACTCAAGGCTACGAGTATGAGACTCATACGCAGACCAAAAAAACCGAACTATTTCACCTTTGTACTCAATGAACTCGGCAGGCCAAAAGAGAAGTGGCGACCTTTTCTCTTCCACAGTTAGGGACCGGTTGACCGATATCACCTCACCGGTGTACAGGTAACACTCATAATGAACAAGAACCTTTTTACCATACTTATTGTAACTGTAATTGGCATGACCTTACTGACCGCTGCACATATTACTCTGAACGGCAATCTTTTTTTTTCCACTGACTATCTACTGGGTAATGTACGCTCGGTAGAGGACGCACGCGGCATCGAAACGCTTATAACACACATTCTTGCCGAGTATACCAACGCCGGTTTTCCCTTCTGTCGTGTCTATCCCGAGATCATGACTCACGACGACATGATCGACACCGTTGTCCTGAACATTGACGAGCAGGAACGCATCATCATTACCGACTACCTGTTCACCATCGATGGCAAGACGATGCCCGGTGTTGCACGAAGGATCGCACAACCGGTCACCGGTGAATATTTTTCGAGCAAGGTTGTGTCACGGTCCATCCGGAATTTACAGAAGATGGATGTTTTCAGTACTATTAACGAACAGATTATCGAACGCACCGACGCTTACTACCTCCTTTTTTATCTGCGAGAAAGAACGAGTGACAACGTCACGGCGTTCGGTTCTTTTGCCGAAGACCTCTATGATTTCAGTATCAACTTCAGCAGCCACAACCTGCTCGGCACCTTGCGCCGTCTCTACTTTCGCTATGAAAACCAAAAGGTATTTGCCTTGAAATTCGTCGAACCAGTTGTTTTTTTCCCGGTCGAAATTGCCGGTGATTTTACGATCACCACCTATGACAGCGTAAGGCTTGTCACGGTCAATGGTACGGTCACCGCACCGCTTGGTGATCACATGAACATTTCACTTACGTCCGGCATGGAAACATTCACGTATTTTGGCGAGGACTCGCTGACCGCCAATTACTCCCACAACACCCTGGGAATCGGTTTCGAATTACACGCAAACATCCATCCACTTACCCTCTCTCAAGCACTGCAGTGTGAATACCTCTTCCGTGATGACGACCGTATACGGCTGGTGTATAACGGGCAATTCAGGATACGGGATTTGGTAACTTCGCTTCACTACTACCGCGTGTATACGGATAGCCTGGAATACTTCGATGCGTTCAGGATCGGCGGCGCGCGCAGTCTGCGCGGCTTTCGGGAAGAGGAATTCATCGTGACGCGCGCATTATGGCTGCAGATGGAATTCAAGAAATTCTTTGTCTTTCCCGTATTCGACATCGGGTTGATCGGCGAAGACATCAAATATTCCTACGGTTTTGGAATGGAAGGTTACACGAACAATGTCGGGGCAATGCTTGTCATCGCCTGGCCCGCGCACAGCTCGTGGCAGGATGGCAAGATACATATTATGCTGGAAACAGGTTTCTAGTCAATGCATTGGGTAATCTGGGAAACCACACAGAGATGTTCTTCCACAATCAGGAGGTGATGATGATAGCGTTAGTTTTATTGGCATATACAATGCCACTCGACAGCCCTTATATGGAATATATCGAATATCTCCAGGTCAGAGGGTTGATGGAAATCCCGTATACACGACCGTATGAGCTCGGGTGGATAATTCAGCAAATGGATTACCTCATCGTAAACGATGCCGGTCATACTGTGCTCGACCGGCGGCTCATCTCTCAATTCACTCCTCTCGTTACCAAGAACGAGGATTTCTCGCATCTCCTTCACGGTTACCTACACTATGCCGAGCCTGAGTATTACCGCGGTTTCATCGATTACCGTGCCGGCGGTCGGCTCGCACCGCACACCCGCTTCACCCACGCGTTGCGGTTCCAGCGGGCATCTGATCTTGACAGTGCCGGTCCCAAGCCGTGGAAAGATTTTCAGGTATATCTCACCGAGGGTCTCGTACAGATGGCGTATGGTACTGTAGAGATCGATGTCGGTCGGAGGAATTTTCTTCTCGGTTATGGCGACGATTCTGGTCTGTTGCTCAGTCCCGCCAGTGAGGGGTACGATGGTTTTATGGTTCGCATTCCTCTAAGGTATATAGAGTTCTCCAATATCTTTACGGTCCTCGATGCATCGCAAAACCGCTGCTTTACCCTCCACCGCATAGGCTTTCACCTGAAGAGATTTTTGAATATAGGTTTCTCAGAAGCACTCCTTTTCGGCGGCACGTTCGAACCCCTGTACCTCAATCCGTTTTTTCCGTATTACCTTTCGCAGTGGGGTATTGACCGGGATGATAATATCATGTGGTCTTTCGATGCACAGATCAGGCTCGCAGGTACGGTCTTCAGTGCAGAACTGCTCATCGACGACTATATGTACGAGGACGACCCCTACCCTGATAAACTTGCATACAAGGTTCGTATGGCGACGTTCCTGCTGGATCGAATGCTCACAAAGATCTCATACACCTTTGTCGACAAGTGGGTATATACGAAGGACGATACCATCACGGTTTACGAATACAACGGCGTACCTCTCGGGTTCCCCCTGGGGAATGATGTAGATCACATTACCGGATCGCTGATGTACGTGAACACCTCACCCTTGTGGCCCTATGCACGCGTGACATACACGCGCAAAGGAGAAGGAAGTATCTATCTTCCCTATGAAATAGAAGGCGGGGATTGGACTCCGCCGTTTCCCTCCGGTACCGTAGAAAAGACACTGGAAACGGTAGTTGGTGCCCGTGCCATGGTGCATGGCAGGCTCGTACTTCGTGGTGAGGTGGGCAGAATTTCCTGGAAAAATTACCAGCACACAGCGGGCGATGACCGTGACGACACATTCTTCACGATCACTCTGTGGGCAATGCTGTAATAAATAAAGATTCCAGCAGGACCGGTCTCAATGCCGAAAGTGTCTGATGCGGGTAAAGACCATCGCCATCCCGTGTTCATCGCATGCATCGATGACCTCCTGGTCCCGCTTTGAACCACCCGGCTGAACGACCGCGGTCACACCGGCGCGCGCCGCAGCATCCACACCGTCGCGGAACGGGAAAAAGGCATCCGATGCCATGACCATGCCGGAACTACAATCAGCCGCCTGCCGCGCTGCGATCTCGACAGCACCGACCCGTGATGTCTGACCTGCACCGATCCCGACGGTTTTATTACGAAGCGCAAAAACAACAGAATTCGACTTTGTCCATTTCACGGCTTTCCAGGCGAATCTTAGCGCATCATTCTCGGCTTCATCTGGTGAGCGTTTGGTCACAACCTCCCATTTCAAGACGTCACCCCTGTCCCGCTCTTGTACCAGTATGCCTCCGAACACCGGTCGGTATACGAGCGGAACCATGAGCGCGGGATCGATCTCGACGATACGCAGGTTCTTCTTGGTCATCAGAACATCGAGTGCCGCCGCATCATAGCCTGGAGCTATCACCACCTCGAAAAAATGTTTCACAATTCTTTCGGCAGTGCTTTTTTCAACCGCCCGGTTCAGCCCGACGATACCGCCGAATGCCGACAGAGCATCTGCCTGGTGCGCCTCTGTAAAAGCCTCTGCCTGGGTTTCCGCGATCGCCATGCCGCATGGTGTCTGATGTTTGATCACAGCACAGGCATGTGTATCCGTGAACTCTGCTGCCGCTCCGAATGCGACCTCGGCATCGAGTATATTATTGTACGATATCTGCTTTCCACCAAGGACCTTGAATCCTTCCTGTTGCACGCCGTCCAAAAAGAATGCAGCCGACTGATGAGGATTCTCACCGTAGCGCATAGCGAGGAAATGCTGCGCTCCATTCGAGAAATACGGTCGATCGATACTGTCCTGGGAAAAATAGTGGGCTATGATAACATCGTACCACGCAATATAGTCAAATGCCCGCCGTGCGAGCTCAAGCCTCGCCTTTTCGTCAAAGGTTCCTTCGCTCAGGGCTTTGATGATCCCCTCGTACTGCCCGGGTTCATATGCCACACCGACCTTTTTATAGTTCTTGGCAGCCGCCCGGATCAGGGTTACACCTCCGATATCGATGAATTCGATCATCTCATCGAGAGACTTATTCCTCTGATCGAAAAAGCGATACAGATTGCACACTACCAAACCGATCTCCCCGGTCTCGAGGATCTCCTTCGCCACTTTCTGGCTCAGTGTCTTCACCCGTTCACTCTCCTGACCGCCAGTGTAATCACCTATCTTCACCGCTTTGATGCCGTTTTCTTCGAGCAGCTTCTGGGTACCGCCGGTGGCGATGATCTCGAACTTTTGTTCATGCAGCGCGCGTGCCAAGTCAACGACACCGGTCTTATCAGCAACCGATATCAGCGCCTTTTTTTGTATCATATCATTCATGGTTATGCTCCATATTTCTTCAGTTTCAAGGCATGTGATAACAGCAGCGGCATAACCTCCATGGCATGAAGCCTGCCGAGCATACCCACTGCACAGTGTCTCTCGGTAAACCGCTTCTTTTCAGGGAACACATACGGCGAATACAATAGGAATGGATTTGGATGCCATGAATGTGCGTGCAGCTTTGCTGGTGTCGAATGGTCAGCCGTGATACACAGGACGTCCGGTTTCAACGTGACGACATCACCAATGACCGTATCAAACTGTTCAATGCATTTCACCTTCTGCTGCTGATCTCCATCTTCACCTGCCTTATCAGTTCCTTTAATATGTACAAAAAAGAAATCATACTGCACATAATGTTCTCTCAGGGTAGCGACCTGATCACTGACCTCATCGCCGGTCTTCACCACCTTCATACCGACGAGCCGCGCCAATCCCCGGTACATCGGGTACGTAGCGATAGCCACTGCGCGCAATCCATACCGTTCTGCCATGGGCTGGAGGTTTGGATTTCGTGAGTAGCCCCGCATGAGTATGAAATTAGCCTTTTCCTCATCCTTCAGCACCTCTGCGGCCTTCTTGATGAAGGAATTGACGACCTCTGCAGTATGCGCCGCGCTCGGATTCTTTGCTTTTGAATACACGGGCGCATGATTATCCTTCTGGGGATCCGCATCGGTCAGATTCTCGTTCAGGTCTGCTCCGATAAATTTCACAACGAACCGATGTTCCTTCGCAGGTTTAATCTCGACCGGAATATCCTGTACGCGGGTAATGGCTGCTCCTAATTTCTTGCACAGCCGCGCGCATTCGGTCGTGGAGATCCTCCCTGCCCGACGGTCGGTGATGATACCATTCTCGATGGTCGCGAAGTTAGCCCGGATGGCAAGGTCTTTCTCACCGACTTCCATATCGATGCCGAGCGCCTCGAGCACGCCTCTGCCAATAGCATGCTCGATCGGGTCATAGCCGAACAGGGCTAAATGGGAAGGACCACTACCGGGAGTGATCCCGGTTGCGACCGGTACTGTCATGCCGAACCCGCTCTTGCGGGCAATTTTGTCGAGCTGGGGCGTTTTTGCCAGTTCCAGCGCAGTTTTATCCGGATCAGGCAGGTCGCCCAGACCATCGAGGATCATGAGGATGATTTTCCGTTCATTCTGTAGCAAGAGTTCCTGGAACATCGGTATCATCATAACTCCTTTCTTTTATGCATTAATGGGTCTGATAACAGGCTATACTATACCGAAATTCGGCCCCCAAGTCAAGGAGCAGCACATTCCCGTACTTTTTCTCATTGACGGATATTATGTCATCAAGTATAATGGACAAAGGAGTACCATGAGAAAATTATTAGGTATCATTATTATCATTATTATATTTGGTTTGAGTGCCTACTTGCTTCTCAAGATACCGCGACCGACCAGGGCATCACACGTGAGTATCCAGAACACTACGGTCCTGGAAAGTCAGGAAAGGTGGCTTGGGATATTCCTGCAGGGACAGCGCATCGGATATACCTTCACCAAGATCTCGCACACCGTAGACGGTGTATTTACGGAAAGCCGTTCGCAGATGACCCTTGGTATGATGCAGATGGCACGGTCCATCGAAACCCATGTTTACGCCCGTACTGACAACGATTATCTACTCGAAGAATTCTCGCTCACCATCGCTACCCAGGGTCATGAAACCAGGGTTGACGGGACAATTGACGGTACGACGTTGACGCTCACCTCCTTTTCCCAGGGTGTGTCCGAGAGCCAGACCATAGAGCTGCAGGAAAAACCCTATATTCCTGAAGCGGTCGAGGAAATCATCCAGCAGCGAAACATGCAGCCGGGTGATGAGACGACAATACCCTACTTTGATCCGACCACGCAATCATCGACCACCGCGCATATCAAAATGATGAACACCGAGGACGTCCCGGTCATGGAACGGATAGAAACCGGCAGGCGCGTCGAGGTCATTGCCCAGGGCATAACCTCTGTCATGTGGTTTGATGACGATTTTCAAATGATCAAGGTTTGGATACCGGCACTGGGAATGGAATCGGTCCCCATGTCGCGCGAAGAAGCGCTCGTCGAGATCGTCCCGACCCAAGCCTTCGACCTGCTCAGTTTCTTTGCCGTACGGCTCGATACAAAACTGCCTAAACCGCCCACACTTACCTATTTGAAATTGAGACTGGAGAATATCACGGACACTGACCTCGATATCGAAGACAGCTACCAGCGTATTACGAGTACGCAACCGCTCGAGATCGAATTCACACGACCCGTACTCGATACGCTGCCGCAACTCTCCCTGCCCATGACCGAGCATGACGAGTTCACCGAACCATCGGTATATATCCAGTGCCAGGAACCAGATATCGTCGCCGCGGCGAGAAAAATGGCAGGTAATGAAACCGATCCCAGAAAAATCGTTGCCCGGCTCGTTACCGGGGTATCCCAGCTCGTTCGTGATAATCCCACTGCCTCGCTTCCTTCGGCTATCGATGTTCTCAAGACAAAAGAGGGTGACTGCACCGAGCATACCATACTCTTTACTGCCCTCGCCCGCGCGCTCGGCATACCGACCAAGATCTATGTGGGACTCGGCAATATTGACGGCAAGGCTTATTTCTACCATGCCTGGTGCGCCGTGTGGCTGGGTGAATGGGTACCTGTCGATCCCACCTGGAACCAGTATCCAGCAGATGTCGGTCACCTCAAACTGAAAGAAGGCGGACTTGAGGAATGGGCAGCGGTCATGCGGGTGGTCGGACAATTAGTGATAACCGTCGTCGATTACCGCACCGGTAACGGGGAGAAGCCATGAGCACGCTTATCGTCAGAAACCTCGGTAAAACATTCCGGAACGTCTCGGCAGTCAACGGTCTTGATCTCGAGCTCCGTCCCGGAGAGATATTCGTGCTGCTCGGACCGAACGGTGCAGGCAAGACGACGACCCTGAAGATGATCGCCGGACTCGTCCACCCCAGTGAGGGCGACATCATTATAAAAGGGATAAACCTCAACGAACATCCGATCGCGGCAAAGGCACATATTGGTTATGTACCTGACGAACCGTTCATTTACAACAAACTTACGGGTCGCGAATTCATCAACTTCATCGCCGGCATATACCGGATCGAGAAAGACCACTTCGAGGAACGCATGGCAGCATATTTCAAGAGATTGGGTATCGGCGAATGGATCGATGAATTCTCCGAAAAATACAGCCACGGAATGAAGCAAAAGGTTATCATGTGTCAGCTCTTTTTGCATAACCCGGATCTGATACTGATCGACGAACCGCTCGTGGGTCTCGATCCGAAAACGAGCAAGACAGTGCGCGAGATATTTTTCGAATTGAGGGACCAGGGGAAAACCCTGTTCATCTGCACGCACACACTTTCGTTCGCCCGGGAGATCGCCTCGCGTCTCGGTATCATCAGCGAAGGAGTTTTAAAATTCACTGGAGACCTCGATGCCCTCTCGACGATCTCGGGATCCCGCGACATCGAAGAAATCTACCTGAAACTGACCGAAGAATCAACGACCGCAGACCGGTAATTCTTTCATGAAGGAATTCTGGCTGCTGCTTCGCTCCCATATCAAGACCGTCATCACATCCATTACTACGATGGGAGCCTTCAGGTTCATCAGCTTCGTGTTCGTGATCGCCTGCTTCCTGCTGGGCTCATATTATCTCTTTTTCCGAATATTCACGTACTTGCTCTCGGTGGAAATGATCGGTCCTGGTCTGACCGACCGTCTTATCGAGATGTCGTTCTTCGTGTTCTTCACCATGCTTTTGTTCAGCAATGTCATAACCTCCTTTTCTACGTTCTATAATGACAAGGAACTGGATTTCCTTTTCTCTTTGCCGGTCAAACCAACGTCCGTATACCTCGTCAAGCTCATCGAGAATTACCTGTATGCATCGTGGGCAACCATGATCCTGGCAATACCGCTCGTGATCGCCTATGGAGTGACGACCAGAGCACCGCTCCTGTACTTTCCGTTCTCACTGCTCGGTGTCCTCATTTTTCCGCTCATTCCGGCAGCGCTGGCGTCGATGTTCATATTCTCTCTGCTCCGTCTGTTCCCAAGATTACAGGCACGGGACATTATCCTGCTCAGCCTCGGTCTGATAATGGCGCTGACCTTTCTATACATGAAGATCACCAACCCCGGACTGCTCAAGTTGTTCGAAACCGAAAATGAACGGGAACTCTTGTTGTTCGCCTCAAATCTCACGACCATCGGCGGGTCGTATGTCCCCTCAACATGGTTGAGTAACATACTCCGGGGATTAAGCACCGCTCACATGTCGGGGTTCTTTTACAGCGCACTGCTCTTTGTGGTGAGTCTCGCCGCAACCATTCTCGCCTATCTTGTCGCGAAACTTCTCTACGTACAATCTTGGTTACTCATCGGCGAGCATGTTGCCCGGCGGCGCTTCAAACGTTCCTTGCTGAGTTTCCACAGCGCACGTCCTACGCGAACCTTTCTCATGAAAGATGTCCTGATCTTTGTACGGGAACCGACTCAATGGGTGCAGTTATCAATGTTCACCATCCTTCTTATCGTCTATATCTTCTCTCTTCGCAGGACACCAATGTATTTCACGTTTCCGCTCTGGCGTACTATCGTCAGTTTCGCTAATTTTGCGTACATCAGTTTTGTCATCGCTACGTTCGGGGTCCGCTTCATTTACCCGGCGGTCAGTCTGGAACGGGCGGGTATCTGGCTGCTCGGTTCATCACCGCTCTCTTTTCGGAAGATCATCGCCATGAAATACCTCTCGAATCTCTTTCTTGCCGTTGTCATCATTGAAGCCCTCCTAATATTTTCCAACGTGGTGATCAGGACCGATAACAGCGTATTTTTCATCATGCCTATCATTGCGCTCTTTGTCGCAGCGTCGCTCGTCTCGATAAACCTCGGTTTTGGCAGTAGATTCCCGCATTTCAATGAAGATAACCCGTCGAAGATCGCTGCGGGCAGCGGCGGCATCATCGCCGCGCTCGCCAGCATTACCTATGTCGGTATTTCCCTCATCATACTCGCCGCACCGGCGTACAACTATCTGGCAAGCGAATATTTCAACCGACCGGTCAATTACCCGGTGATCTACAGTGCGCTGGCAGTTTTCGTATTTCTCAATATTCTGACGATCGGTATACCTTTGAAAATTGCATCCCGATCACTTGTGTACGCTGATTTTTAGGGAATAGACTTTTTACGTCGAAATTTCTTTTTCAGGAATGTGACCACCTCGTCGACCTGTTCCTTCGGGGTTGAGGCTCCAGCGGTCACGCCGACACTCTGCGCCTGTCTGAACCATTCCACTTTTATCTCATCCGCTGATTCGATATGGTGTGAGGGTTTGTACTTGTTACAGACCTGGAACAGCCGTGTGGTGTTTGCGCTGTTTTTCCCGCCGATGATGATCATCACGTCTGCTTTCTTGGCAATACGGACCGCCTCGTGCGTCCTGAGTATCGTTGCCTTGCATATAGTATTGTAAATCTTCAATTCGAGAACCCGGTCGATGAAATGAAGGACTGCCTGGTTGAGTGCTTCGTAATTGATCGTCGTCTGCGGTACGATGCCGATCTTTTTGTGCTTTATCTTCATACGCTCCGAATAGATCTCGGAATGCGGACCACCGTACCCTAGAAGACCCTTAACCTCAGGGTGGTCTTTTTCTCCGACAATGATAACATGATACCCTTCCGAGATCAATTGCTCAACATACCGCTGCGCCTTGCGCACCCACGGGCAGGTTGCGTCGATGATCTCATACTCCTGTTTTTTCAAACGGTGGAGCAGCCTGGGGTGAATACCGTGGGAACGGATAATGACCTTTTTGTTCTTGATATCGTTCAACGTGTTCGTGGTGATAATACCTTTTTTCTTCAATTCCTCGACGGCAAGACGATTGTGAATGAGTGGACCGAGCGAATACACCTGCTTCCATTTTCCGGCAGCGGTGAGCGACATTTCGATCGCGCGTTTCACACCGAAACATACACCGCCGTACCGCGCGCGGTAGATCTTCATCTCAGTTCCAGGATCGCGTTCCTGAGTTTCTCGGCAAATCGTTCGTAATCCTCGGCGGTCCGTGCGTAGTCGGTCGCACGTATCGGTCTGCCGAACGTTATACGCAGCGGATACAGCCGCAAGAGCAGGGTCAGGAATCGTTTGTCAGAATGATGGATATATGCCGGGATGACCGGAACCCCGAGCCCGATCGCAAGATAACTCACACCGGGATTGAACGGCAGCATATATCCCTTTCTGGACCGGGTACCTTCCGGAAAAATGACCACGGTCTGTCCCCGGCGCAGAACTTTGATCGCGGTGCGCAGCCCCTGCACGCCGTTTATCGGGATCGCGTTGTACGACTCGATGAGCCGGGCAAACGCGTTCCAGCCCTGGAACAGCCCGATCTTGGCGAGAAAATACACCTCGCGCAGGGCGCCGATACCGACAATCGGAGGGTCGAGAAAACTGACATGGTTGCAGGCTATGATATACGGTCCCTGCCTCGGTACGCGGCCGCGTATCTGGATACCGGTCAAAAAATGCAGCAGGGGGTAGGCGAAAAGCCAGGACAACAGCCACTGCTTCTTCATGGGTACAGTATATACCGAATCATGGTCTTTGCAAGAGGTATATTGACACGGGTCAGTATATATCTATAATTAATAGTCAATATGGCAGACCTCACCAGTTTGCTGGTTATTTTTGGGGTATTGACAGTGTCTTACTTTTTATTATAATATACTAATTTCGCTTTTTTGAGAAGGCACTACACATTCAAGAAAGGGGGTGATACGCACAGGATATGTACATATGGTTTGGCTTTCAGGGATAGAGCCAGTACCAGTTGTTTATCATATCCCTCAATTACAATGACACAGTAAGGAGGAATAATGAAAAAAATGTTAATCCTGATGTTATGTATCGGTTTGATTCCCGCACTCTATGCGAACAGTGACAGAGCACCGCAGGCACTTCCCGACAGCAAGGCACCGTACCGGACCAACTTTGTCATGCCCGAACGTCCGCCGACCGATCAGGATACCTTGTGGGCGCAGTATCCCAACCCGGCGACCGCGATCGGCATGGCATGCCAGCACGATCCTGCGTATCCGTTCGATGCCTGGCTGCTCGACGACGTGATCCCGCCTTCGGCTGATGGCAACTATAATGTCGAGGAGGTTGTTTCCTGGTGGGCAAACTGGAACGGCTTTACCACCTGGACCCTGGTCGATGAGATCTACTTCCAGGTGTACGAGGACAGTGGTCTAGCCTATGCGTTCCCCAAGATGATGCCCTCGCAGGAAGTGACCGTGCTTCCGGCGAATTTCACCGCGACCACGATCGGTACTGATCAGTATCTCGTGGAAATGACCCTACCTTCGACCGTGACCCTGCCGGCTGGCGAGATCTCCTGGGTCTGCGTCCAGCCGAACAACCAGTTCACGCTCAATGGTCAGACCGGTTGGATGGGTGAGGTTGGTATTGGTAATGGTCAGGAGTGTTATTTTGCCTTCCCGCTGTTGGGTAATGACAAGTGGGTGACGGCAACGTTCGTCTTTGGTACCCCCAATGAAGCAGGTTTTGCCCTGCTCGGTACAGAAGGCGGTGGCGGTACAGAAGTCACCTGGGACTTTGAGGATGGCACGTGGCAGGATTGGGTCCATACCAACGGGCTCGCCTATCCGGCAGGTTGGGATGTTATTGGTGCCGGTATGGTCAACTGGCCACCGCCTGACATGGGCAGTTACTGTCTGGCGCTTGATGATGACGCTGCGGGCAGTGCTACCTCGGTCATTGACACGGCAATCTCCCCGATCTTCACCGAGTTTGCCGGAGACTGGCTGTACTGGGGTGTTGGCTACAACAACATCGGTTCGGACTGGCTTGATGTGATCATCGCCTATGGTGGGACCTATGACTTGGTCAAGCACTATACCACTGACCAGGGCGGTTATTACTATGGTGTCTGGGATTCGGTCGATGTCTCGGGCTATGGGCCTGGCCAGTACCAGATCATGTTCGTCTATAATGACGGCGGTGTCTGGGCATGGTGGGCCGAGATCGACAACATCGGACCGGTCATTATGGGTGAACCGGACCAGCA
>CP070834.1:404913-419333 GCA_020341755.1 Caldifarciminota bacterium
CCACCACATCACCCGCCGGTATATAATCCGCCGGATCACGACGCGGCACCGCCTCTACCCCAACATAGCCACTCTCAAAATACAGGGGACGATAACCCAGTGGAACATCAATATCCTGCACATAGTTGTAATCAAACGCCGATATCGCATAGAAGTAGGTAAACCCGTTACGCACATCATCATCCACATACGAATGAATGATGCCGTTATCGGTCGCTGCCAGATTCATCATCGTATCTTCAAAGACAATCCCGTTCGCCTTGTCACAACGCGCCAGTAATTCCCAATCCTCTGATTGCCCGGTCAAACTCTTCCAGATCCCATAACCCTCAAAATCATACTGCTGGTAATAAGGATCATACAGGGGTCCCGGTTGACTCACCACGTCATAATACGGATCAGGCGATATCTCGGAATGATTGTCCCAGACCAGGGTCACCTCTTTGTCGCCCGGGATACAGGTCAAATTGGGCGGCGGCGGCGGTCCCGGCAACAACCAGTTCTTGTCGTAGATGAACTGACAGGTACCGTCGATCTCCACCAGCGCCGTGTCCGGACGATCATAGATCTCGTACCAGTCGGCTAGAATGATCCCGCACAGCACGACCGCGGTCGAATCAGCCATCAGGGTAAACGGTCCGCTGCACTGCAGGAAGCGCTGGTCGTCCGGCTGGGGTACGACGGTATCATAGGGTTCGTACACCATAGTTGTAAAATTTCGACCCGACAACGTTATATAGCGTTCGGCATCAGAGTCCGGTTCCAGGTTCAGGGTAAACCGCTTGAACGCGGTCATGCCGAGCTGCGGTATTTCGGACGGATCGCGCCAGTCCGGCGTACCGTCGAGGTCGGCATCCCACAGCGAATCGATCACATTGTTCCAAAAATACGCACTGTCCTGTTCGAACTGATCCGGGATCCCGTCCTCGTCCTTATCTTCACCCGGCACCAGATCATACGGGCTCTGCAGATAATCGAACCCGATCACACCGGGGAACGCTGCCCAGCCGCCTTCTTCTTCTTCCTGCCACTGGTAGCCCAGATTATCGACAAAGAGCGATTCCCCGTCAATGACATACCACTGTGCAACAATACCGGAAATGATATCATTCGCCGCGACCCCGGCTTCGTTGCCGATATCGTTGTCAGTACACATACCAAAATAACAATTTTCAAGATCGTTTCCGCTTCGGTTCACCAGTTCATAACGCACGAAGATGATATCCTGCGTCGACGACAGGTTCCAGGCATAGACAGACTGATATACCTCCAGTCCGATCGGTCTCGTATCGCCCGGCGTATGTCTGGTAGCATCGAAATCATTGTATGCGCACCAGGAATCCTGATGTGATGTCGGAGACTGGGGTGCCATGGGATAGGTACTCGCCGGCGGAGGCCAGATATTCGGGTACAAAAAGAGCACTGCGTCCGGGTCAGAAGCAGTCATACCCTCTAATCCGGGTGTGAACTCGGTCTCACCGTCCAGGGGCCCGTACCCTCTCGTACACAGCGTATCACTGCCGATTATCGTTCCGAACCACAGACCAGCGCCAAATATGTAGGTGCGATTGGTGCCTTTTGGCCACCAGAGCCCTGAATTATTTCCACTTTCATCCTGACCGAATCTGCCAAAATTGGTCACACACATCTCGACCTGGTTGATATTATGGCGCAAACACTCAAAATAGCGTCCTACCGGCTGGGAAGGAACAGCACTGCGGCTGAACCCAAACACGGTTATACCCAACAACAACAATAGTCTCCTCATTTTGTTCCTCCTTTTTCTATTTATACCTTTAAATTGTGAAAAATTTGTGAAATTTCTCGGTATATAGACACATTATCGGTAATAACCGACTCGTCATCCTTTTACTTATTCTAATATGGATTAAAACTTCAGACGTGCGGTGATTGCCTGGGTCGGACACACCTCAAGACAACAGTAGCATTTTATGCATGTACGATAATCAATCCTGCTGTCATGTATTGCCTCGCACGGACAGACATGCTCACAAGCCAGACAATGCGTACATCGGGTCTCATCAACCACCGGTTTTCTGTACAGCCATAGCCGATACAATAACCTGCCAACATGTTCTACTATCGAATTCCTGAAGGGAAACCACACCGGCATTGAAAAGCCGGACAATGGTTCGAACGGTCCATCGATATCGATAGTATCCGGACGTAGCATACCTCCATCAACAGCATATTTTATCGTCGGAACGGTTTGAGGGTGTACTCCCGCTAACAGTGCGCACACATAATCCACTGCGTGCCCATCAATACCTGCCACGACTTTTCCTGGCGACCTGGTTTTCCCCCGTGCGTCAGCGACATTCAACAGGTCAACAATGACGATATCTGGAGGTCTTATGTTGTATATCTCTACCAGCACCTTACTGAAATCATTGATGCGTGGGAACCTGCTGTGTATGAATGGTTTTTGACCTCCCGGGATAATACCAAAATGGTTTTTCACAGTCAGACTCATGGTCGTTAGATCGTGTGTCTTGAATTTCGGAAGGGAAATGAGTATATCACAGTCTAAAATTTCTCGCGATACATATACCTGGTCAAGCAGGCCCTGAACGCGAATCCTTTTTGAGTACTTTCCTATATTTCTGAATCGTCCATGAGCCGCTCCGAGAAAACCGCACGCCTCGGCTATCTTCATTTCGCTGAACTGATGGTTCGGAACCGGATTGTCACCGACCATCACCACGGCTCCCTTTCTTTCCAGGTATAAAACCGTCTCAGAAATCAAGCAGGGGTGGGTTACTGCGGCTTCTTCGGGCTGCGCCGCTTTCAACATATTCGGTTTTACGAAAACCTTTTTGCCGTCCAAATCGCCATACCTGAGAATGCTGAAGATTTCGGCGATCGTATCAGCGAGGTTATCCACATTTCTTATGTATACACGATTACGATTCATACTTTGCATGCTACATACAGGGTATGCAGTTCCTTCAGCGTAGTATCCTGCGGACGTTTGTTCCCAATTATCTTCTGGGCTGATGCCGGGACCGTTTCAACAACCTGTCTGAGCGCGTTCTTTAATGATTTTCTCCGGTACCTGAAAAGTGTTCGTATAAAATCGAAAAATCTTGCTTCGTCCTTAACAACAAACTCAACTCTTTTCTTTTCGAACAACAGCACTACCGAGTTCACTTTCGGCCTGGGTGTGAAATACCGCGCCGGGACCGCAAATCCCTTTGTCACGGAGAAATAATAATTCGCATACAGGGTCAAGGCGCCATAACGAGATGAACCGACCGGAGCCCTCAGGCGGTCACCGTACTCCTTCTGTACCATCAATACCGCGCGCTGGATATGGTTCCTCTGCTGTACGATTCGATCGAGGATCTCGTTGGAGATTGAATATGGTATATTACCCACAATTACGGGTTCAGCGAAATCCGAAAGATCAATGTTCAAAAAATCTTCATGTATGATTTGAACATTATCCGGTGATCGGGAACGTAATCTGTCTATCAGGGATGGATCGATCTCAACGGCGAAAACTTTATCCGCACGGACGGCAAGCTGTGCAGTGAGTATGCCTTTTCCGGCACCTATTTCACAGACGGTTTCATGACCGACCCGTGCCAATTCAACAATGCGTTGGGCTATACGGGAACTGTTCAGAAAATGCTGACCGAAGCGCCGTCTATATCGAAAAGAGCGTCGTGGCATTACCGTCGAGTATCTTCTCTAATGCTTCCGGAGTCATATTCAACAGATCAGCAGCTGCATGCCATGTTTCAAGTATGTACGCCGGTTCATTGCGCTGCCCTCGGTGCTGCGCGGGTGAGAGAAACGGAGCATCGGTTTCAAGAACGATCCTGTCGGTCGGCAGTTTCAGAAAAATTTCTCGTATCTGTTTGGAAAAAGTCAGGATACCACCAAACCCTATGTAATATCCCATATCGAGTATCTTTTTTGCTTGTTCATAGGTACCCGTGTAACAATGAAAGACACCACGATACCATTTTTTTTCTTCCAAGAGGCGGATCGCATCGTCGATCGAATTGCGTGTATGTATTAAAAGGGGAAGATTGCCTGCCCGGGCTAGATCAATATGCAACCCGAATAATTCCTGCTGGGCTCCCCGCGATGCAGGTTCGCGGTAATAATCCAGACCGGTTTCACCGACAGCGGTCACCGCAATGTCCGAAATGAGTTCCTGGATGGACTGAAAATGCAGTATCGACTCGGCTGCTTCTTCGTTGGGATGTATTCCGACCGCCGGCATGAGCCAATCATGCTCGCGGAACATATCCACTGCAATCCGACTGGTTTCGACATCGTAACCAGCATTGATGATCTTTGTTATACCACTACCTCGGGCCCGCGAGAGAACCTGGCTAAAATCCCTGTTGAACTGCGGGTCCATTAAATGACAGTGAGTATCGATCATAGTTTATATTTTTGGATCACTCTGTGGAATAAACACGGACACAAACTATTGTACTGCACTGCCCGATGGTGTAGCACGGTCGGTCGTGAGGATCACGATATCTCCATCGGTAACAGCAGCGAGAAGCATACCCTGCGACAGAACTCCCTTGATCTTTGCCGGTTTTAAGTTTTCGACAATGACTACAGTTTTACCAACTAACTCATCCGGTTTATAATATTTGCCGACACCCGCAACGATCTGTTTTTTTCCTGAACCGACCTCAACCATGCACCGTATCAGTGTCTTGCTTCCCTCAACAGCCTGAGCTTCGATAATTTTTGCCGTTTTGAGCTTCACCTTCTCGAATTCCTCGATTGAGATTTCGGATCCTTTCAGTTTGCTTATCTGAGCATCGATCACAGCATCATCTATTTTTTTGAACAGTATCTGCGGCGGATTGACCGATGCAGCAACCTGCGGTGAACCGCTGTCATCCCAGCTTTGAGGTATATAATTTATCATTCTTTTTATCTTCTCGGCAGTAAAGGGAAGAAATGGTTCAGAAAGAACCGCTAGTGTAGTCACGATCTTCATGCAAACGAACATCGTCCTTTCACAGGTCAACGGATTGGTCCGACGTGTCACCCACGGTTCTTCATGGTCGAAATACCGATTTGCTTGCTGCGCAATCTTCATTAAATCCTGCAATGCATTCTTGAATTCAAATGATTCAATTTTGCTCCCGATCGATGACGGACCGGCCTTGAGTATCTGTAGTATTTTATTATCCTGTTCAGTATACGACGACGCGGTTGGAACCATTCCATTATAGTACTTTTGTATGAATGTGAGGGTTCGGTTTACGAAATTACCCAATATGTCTGCGAGTTCATTATTATGCCATGCCTGGAAATCACGCCACGTGAAATCTGCATCGCGGATCTCCGGAGCATTGCGTGTAAGGGCATAACGCAACGAATCTGCATCAAATTCCTTCAGGTAATCCGGCAACCATATCGCATGACCTTTTGACGTCGAGAGTTTGTCACCTTCCAGGGTTAAGAATTGATTTGCGGGAATATCGGACGGCAGGGCAAAATCACCATACGCCATTAACATAGCAGGCCATATCAGTGCATGGAATACGATATTGTCCTTACCTATGAAATGTATGATGCGAGTATCTTTATCACACCAGTATGGTTTCCATTTTTCCGGATCGTTTTTCTGCTCAGCCCATTCTTTTGTTGAGGAAATATACCCTATCGGAGCATCGAACCATACGTACAGCACCTTTCCCTGAGCAACCTCCAGGGGTACCGGAACACCCCAGCTCATATCCCGTGTAATTGGTCTGTCCTGAAGACCTTCTTTCAACCAGCCGTTGACGAACGCGAGGACATGCTCCTTCCAATCTGTCTTCGAGTCAATCCAATCTCTCAGTTGCTCCTGAAAAGTGGAAAGTTTGAAATACCAGTGTTTTGTACCCCTGCGCTGCGGTATTTCATCACAGATCAAACAGCGGGGATTGATCAATTCAAATGGTTCCAACCAGCGACCGCAGTTCTCGCACTGGTCACCCTTAGCGCCGTCGGTCGCACAGCGGGGACATTTTCCCACAACATAACGATCCGGTAGAAAGCGCTTACATTTCTGGCAATAATATTGCTCAATCTCCTGTTCGTATATATACCCTTTTTCATATATCCTTAGAAAAAAATCCTGAGCCAGTCGATGGTGAGCCTGCAGGGACGTACGCGAGAAATTATCGAAATGTATGCCAAATCCGGTGAACGCCTCTTTTATTGAACGGTAATAATGATCAACGATCTCCTGTGGTGATTTCTTTTCCTTATCGGCACTTATGGTCACAGGAACGCCGTGTTCATCGGTCCCGCAGATGTGAATAACATCATTCCCTTTGAGCCGATGATACCGAACGTAGATATCAGCAGGCAAATACGCACCGGCAAGATGCCCGAGATGGATATCGCCGTTGGCATACGGCAAGGCGCTTGTCACCAATAATCTCATGCCGAAATTATAAATAAAAGAGCGAAAAAGTCAAGCACTCCACTTGAAAATGCGAAGTGCGTAGAGCGAAGTGCGTAGAGCGAAAAAAGAGCATAGAACACAGCTTTTCCTTTCTCAACGTTTTTGTTCAGTACTCTTCATTCTACGTTCTATTCAAATAATACTCACATCTTTGATGTGATCGTATTATTGAATCCCGAGCATTTAATGAAGTCGAGGGACGTTCTGCATTTATCAGTCTTGACACACTTCCCATTCTGGCTACAATCATCAGTGACGTTTTTACTCATTGCGGCACTCATCGCTCCACCCACCAATGTCCGCGCCATTGACCGACCGAATGATGCCGGCACCGCGATCATCATTACCTGGGATCTCTCGCCGGACGACCCGGTTATCGAGAAATATGTTGTTTTTCGCATGACCGCAGATGATACCATCTATCAAAACATCGGATTCACGAAAAACGGGAATACCTCATTTGAAGATGACGATGTCGAGGACGGCATCGAATACACTTATATGATATCAGCTGTGCGCAACAGCGAAATGTTTAATTCCGAACCAAGCGCGGTCGTTAAATCAGGACCGCAGATCTTTCATCTCGGCAGGACCAATATTTTGATATGTATTATCATTTTCACTATGCTTCTCACTATATTCGTCATACAGGCAAGAAAAGGTCGCAATCTATTCATCAGAAGAATTCCCGGGCTCGAAGCAGTCGATGAAGCGGTCGGCAGGGCTACTGAAATGGGGAAACCGATCATGTATATCCCCGGTCTCGGCAATATCGACTGGACAGCCACCATTGCGTCAATGAACATACTCGGCGAAGTCTCACGGAAAATAGCCCAGTATGATACCCCCCTAATCGTGCCGAACCGATGGTCGGTCGTCTATACAGTAGCAAAGGAAGTAGTAAAGGAAGCGTTCGTCTCCGAAGGAAGACCCGATAAATTCAAAGAAGATTATGTCCGCTACCTCACCGAAGCCCAGTTCGGTTATGCCGCCGCGGTCAACGGGATTATGCTTCGCGAGAAACCAGCAACCAATTTTTTCATCGGACGTTTTTGGGCGGAATCACTTATCATGGCTGAAACCGGTGCGCAGACCGGTGCGATCCAGATCGCGGGAACAGACTCGGTGCTTCAGCTGCCGTTTTTCGTCACCGCGTGCGATTACACGCTCATCGGTGAAGAACTCTATGCCGCCAGTGCCTACCTGTCGCGTGAGCCGCTGCTCCTGGGTTCTCTGAAGGCACAGGATTACGGTAAACTTATCGTGCTGGCGATACTGTTCGTCGTAACGCTGCTTTCTTTCTTGAGGATCGATCTTCTATCACTCCTGGAGATACAGTGAAACGTACGATCCCACTGGCGATATGTCTCATAATGGGTGTTGTTATGATGATTCAATTCTTCATTCCCCACCCGATATCGCTCGAATTCAACAGTACCATCCTGAACTGGATCATCGTACTCTTTGCGTTCGCCCTCGTACTTGCGATCGGCAATCTTATCCGGCATCATTCAATAAAGATCAGGAAGCGAAAACATGACTGGCCCTACAGTATCGTCACCCTGACGAGCATGGCGGCGATGGCGATCATCGGACTGTTCTGGGGAATTGAGGCGGATTCTCTGTTCCAGCGTATATACCTGAACATATTCGCTCCGCTCAGTGCGACGATGTTTGCTCTGCTCGCATACTACATGGCGTCAGCGGCATACCGCGCATTTCGCGCACGGAGCCTTGAAGCAACCCTCCTGCTTGCCGCTGCCTTCATCGTCATGGTTGGATTCATGCCCTTTGGGCAGTATATATCTCCGAGGCTGCCGGCTTTTGCAGAGTGGATCATGCGCTACCCGAATATGGCTGCCCAGCGCGGTATCATTATTGGCGTCGCGTTCGGAGCCATTGCCACTGCCCTGAAGATAATTCTCGGCATCGAGCGTTCATGGCTAGGCGGGAAAGAATGAAGTGGTACGATAGAATAACCCAGATCGATCGCCGCATTATATATCTGCTTTTAACGCTATTCATTATATTGCCTCTTTTTATTCCCTTTAAGATACCGCAGAATGTCATGCCGCAGACCCAGCAGTTGTTCGATTTTGTTGACAGCATTCCCCCCGGCGATGAGGTCGTGCTTCTCGCCCTTGATTATACGCCTCAAACCGCACCAGAATGCCATCCCATGGCAATAGCCCTGCTCAAACACTGTTTTGCGCGCAAAGTGCCAGTCATCGGCGTCAGTTTTGATCCTCAGGGTCCGGGCCTTGCCGTTGAAGCAATTACCTCGGTGATCCGCGAAGTAAATGAAAATGCACGGACTCGTGAGGACTCAGTCATTTACGGCACAGATTGTGTTTATCTCGGTTGGAAATCCGGCCGGGTTGCAGCGCTCTTACAGATGGGAGAAAGTGTCCCCCAGGTATTTCCGGTTGACTACTACGGTACTCCCATCGATTCCCTGCCACTCATGCTCAGGGTGGGTAATTACAAGGATGTGGCAATAGCGATCAACATTGCATCGGCGGCTTATCCTGATGACTGGATACGTTACCCCCAATCACGGTACGGCGTTAAGGTTGGTGCAGGACTGACCGCTGTCATGGCTCCCAAGTACTATCCGTTCGTGCAAACCGGTCAATTATCGGGCATGATGTCGGGCATGAAAGGAGCGGCTGAGTACGAACACCTCATCGTCAAACACGGTTATACAGATGATTCAGGTACCGCGGAAACCGGCATGAACTCTCAATCCATGATCCACATCCTGATCATCGTATTTATCGTACTCGGGAATATTGGTTATTTCTTTTCACGAAGAGGAGTGAAACAGTGAACCTGACACCTGACCCCTGGATATGGATCGCAGCGTTCCTCACCCTGATGATATTCTCATTTCTGTATAAGGATAATCCCTTTTACAAATTCGCAGAACATCTCTTCGTCGGTGTTGCCAATGGATATTATATTGCTCTGTACTGGCACAACACTCTCAGGCCGAACCTGTACGATCCGCTCAGCGCCGGGAATTTCATTTACTTTGTCCCGTTACTCCTCGGGCTCATGTACTTCACTCGCTTCATCCCCAGGATCGGGTGGCTGGTGCGCATCCCCATAGGATTCATGATCGGATGGGGTGCCGGTATCTCGATCCCCGCGTATTTCCAGGCAGATCTTCTAAAACAGCTTCAGGGGACGATCGTCACACCCAACAGCTTCCTCAATCCGTTAGAGGGCATCTGGGCTGTCATCATCCTCATCGGCGTCGTGTGTACACTGATATATTTCTATTTCTCAAAAGAACACACTGGCATCCTTAAACCGACCGCCCGATTGGGTATTATCTTTATCATGATAGGTTTCGGCGCGTCCTTCGGGTACACGGTCATGGCGCGGGTCAGTCTGCTCATCGGCAGAATACAATTCCTTCTCGGCCCCTGGCTCGGCCTCATAGAATAACACAAAAACAACCGTTTCGATCGTTTAGAACGTTTGATCGTTAATAACGTTTTTAGCACACAAACCCCATGCAATACGTGATTCATCTCATCAAATCTAAGAATTTCAGGATAAATGATTGCACAATCACATCAAAGATGTGCGAAACAAGGCTTTCTTTTATTCCTGCTTCTTAGTTCATAGTTCATACTGACTACTGCTTACTTTCTACTGCCTACCCATTACATTATCTTTTTCTACCATATATTATACAATTGTATAACATCACAGACCTCCCTCGGCTGCCAATTTCCCTATATTTCGTATAATGCCCGCCGATCTCCTGGCATAGAATTTGCATATTTCCTCTATAGAGGTAAAAAATGAAAAAAATTATCATCTTTATCATATCAGTATCTTTTTCATTTGCTGGGCGTTTTGGCATAGGAGTTGCTGGCGGAGGCGAATATCTTGCGGATTACGAGATAACCTCACCGCAGGAAATACACGACATGTATTACGGAGCAGAGTTCCGATTGCAAGCCGAGGCTTTACCCCACGTCTATTTAGAGCCGTCACTAAGTTACTTGAATAATCCATATTTTTCATCGACGGCTGTAGGTGTTGGACTCGGCATGACGTTTCAACCAAGACTTGGTCGCTTCCCCATTGTACCTTCCGTTGGAATTGAAGGAACTCTGCTCCTTTACAACACCATTGATGCAGTCGCAGCCGCTCAGGATGGAACATTACAGCAGTATCTAGAAACCTCCACCCCGCGCATGGCTGGTTCTGGATTTGCAGGGCTCAATCTCTTCCTCGGCGAATTACTTGCCCTTAATTGCCGGTACCGTTATCATAGTTTTGCGCCGAATGCAAATGCAGAAATGATATGGGCTGGAGTTTCTGTCTACCTCAACTGGTAGTCTTGTCTCGATACTCGTGGAGGATCCGCGAAAGGTAGGAGGGCTGTATACCCAGTACCTTACTCGCCTTTCGCTGATTCCCTCCACATCTTTCTATTGTATCAAGAATATAATTCATCTTGAATTTTTTTACGGCATCTTTCAGTGCTTCACCCTGTATACTTGTTTTCTTAGCAATCTTATACGGCAGCATGAGACAATCTAACGTGATCGTACTGGAATTCGCCAGAACGACCGCACGTTCGATGACATTTTGCAGTTCCCGCACATTACCCGGCCAGGGGTAATCCAATAAGCGTTCCATAACCTTATCTTCGATCTTGGTGACGTTCTTGTTCATTTCACGCGCAAAAATTGCCAGAAAATGTTGTACGAGAAGCGGTATATCCTCTTGTCGGGACCGGAGTGGCGGTATGTGAATGGGGAAAACATTCAGTCGATAGAACAGGTCTTCACGGAATAACTTCTGCTTGATCTTTTCTTCAAGATTCTGGTTCGTTGCAGCAATGACCCGGACATCGACTTTTATTTTCTTTGATCCTCCGAGACGTTCAAATTCCCTCTCCTGCAAGACCCTGAGTAATTTACTCTGCGTCTCCAGCGGCAGGTCCCCTATTTCATCAAGGAATATGGTACCTTTGTTTGCGAGTTCGAAACGTCCCCTGTGCAATCCAGTCGCACCGGTGAACGCGCCCTTCTCATACCCGAATAGTTCACTCTCGAGCAGAGTCACCGGTATCGCCGCACAGTTGACCGCAATGAACGACCTATCTTTACGGGGACTCATACGATGGATATAGCGGGCTACCAATTCTTTTCCTGTTCCGTTTTCGCCCAGCAGCAACACGCTCGTGTTACTCGGCGCGACTTTCTCCGCCAGCTCGAGCACCGTTTTGAATTGCTCGCTCGCCGAGATGATGGCATAGCGAGCGTCAAGCTCATCCCTCAGAAGGCTTTGCTGCTCACGAATGCGTAAATGTATCTGGGCATTCTGGATGACCTGAGCTGCCTGGAAAGCGATGATTATGATGAGTTCCTTGTCAGCATCAGTCCACACGCGACCTTCTTTCTTGTTCAAAACCTCGATGACTCCGATCGTTTTCCCCGAAATAACAAGGGGAGCCGCAATTATCGACCGGGTCTCAAACCCGGTTCGCTCATCAATACCCGGGTAAAACTGGTCATGAGCGGATGTATCGTTGACAATCTGCGGAGCACCACTCCTTACACACACGCCGGCAATGCCTTTATCAAGGGGTACGGTAAGACTCATCAAACGTTCGGAAACATCGCCGGTCGCACTTGCGAAATAGAGCTCATTGGTCGTTTCGTCCAGCAGTAAAAGAGAACTCGCTTCAGCCTTGAGCAGTGTCTTCGCACTTTCCATGATGATATTCAGGATCTTCGATAATTCGAGCGTTGATGACAGTGAACTGGACATCTGGAACAGAATTTCCAGTTCTTCACGGCCGATCTTCCTAATTATGTCTTCCACAACCGAGTATAGCACAAAAAAACGGCAAGTCAAGGCTAGTAAATGCAGAACGTGGAATGCAGAACTATGACATTGATAATTGCTGATTTCAAATTGTTAATCTATAATAACATAGTAACTTAATAACTCAATAACCAGACAATTATCAACAATGAGCACATGAATGGGGATGGTGTAACGCGCTTCGCACTTCGCCCTATGCTCTTAGCGCTCCCTAGATATGAGTTACATTCGCAAACCAAACGAACCAGATGAACCAAACAAACGAGATAAACCAAATGAACTGAAAGTCCTTGCATCGCGGTTCTCTTTGCCTATACTGAATCAGGAGGTTTTAATGCATACGAAGAAATTTAGTGGATATTATATCATAAGACTTGAAAAAGATGAAGAAATAGTATCGGCGATCATGACCGCAGCACAGCGCTTCCGCATAAACGGCGCATTCTTCTTTGGACTGGGAGTAGGCAAAGACCTCGTCCTCGGTTACTACGATCCTCATAAGAAAAAGTACCTTAAGAAGGTTTTTCAGGGTGAATATGAATTCACCAGTCTCTCCGGCAACATTGCGTATTCGGGCAAAGATTGTATCGTGCACTGTCATGTTACGATAACAGATCAGGACTTTGCAGCATTCGGCGGGCATTTGTTCCAGGGGATCGTTCCGGCAACCTGTGAGATCGTCGTACTGCCCCTATCGCGTTCGCTCAAACGTTCACGCGACAGAGTGACCGGTTTAAAGCTCCTCGAAATATAGACCAACACACCTCAGAGCTCACATGATTGACAATCACAACACCTGGAGTATAGTACTATATGGATCTGTCGTTTGAAAGAGTCGTAACGCGGCGTCATTTCCTGATAAAATGCGGTATGCTCGCTCTGGGAAGCAGCCTCCTGCCGAAACTCGTGAAATTCGGTCATGCCCAGGATGTCCGCCGCGGTTACATAAATAAAACCACGGCGCGATATTACGAGTCCCTGTCGAGCAAACAGGTAAAATGCCTGCTTTGCCCCCATGGTTGTGTTGTCAAACCCGGCAGCCGCGGCTTCTGCCGTGTTCGTGAGAACGATGACGGTATCTATTACACACAGGTACACTCCAACCCGTGCGCCGTGCACATCGATCCCATCGAGAAAAAACCACTGTTCCACTTTCTTCCGGGTACTACAGCACTCTCAATTGCAACAGCCGGATGCAATTTCACCTGTAAAAATTGTCAAAATTACACGATCTCCCAGGCAAACCCGGAAGACACCTACAACTATCAGCTTCGTCCCGAGGATATCGTCGACCTCGCGATCCATTACAAAACACCAACGATAGCGTACACCTATACCGAGCCTACCGTATTCTTCGAATACATGCTCGAAACCTCCAGGATCGCCCATGCTAAGAAGATCCGGAATGTGTATCACTCCAACGGGTACATGAATCAGGAACCGCTTCTCGAACTTGCGCCCCACCTCGATGGAGCCAATATCGACCTCAAAGCGTACAGCAACGCGTTCTACCAGGAAATCGCCAGCGGCACCCTCCTACCGGTACTTGAAACGTTAAAAACCCTGAAAAAACGCGGCGTCTGGCTCGAGATCACCAACCTCGTCATACCGACCAAAAATGACGAAGAATCCATGCTGCGCGATCTCTGCCAGTGGATCGTCCAGGAACTCGGGAAAGATACGCCGGTGCATTTTTCGCGGTTCTACCCCTGCTACAAACTCAACAACCTGCCACCAACGCCGGTGCAGACTCTCGAAAAAGCTGCAGAGATAGGACAGACCAGCGGACTCGATTTTGTCTATATAGGAAATGTCCCGAATGTCGAAGAAGAAAACACCTTTTGTCCACAGTGCCGCAGCGTGATCATCGGGAGGAGAGGTTACACTATCACCGATTTCAACATGAAAAATGGCGCGTGCACCTTCTGCCGTACCGCTATTCCCGGAAGATGGGAATAGTGCACGTTCATACGCCAGAGTGTAGTAATGCTACTTGACAGGATGGTATATGTAGATAAAATACGGTAATGGATGCAGCGACTTTCTATAAAGACGTAGAGCAGGGTGCACTGCGCACACAGTATCTCCTGATGGGAAGTGAACCGCT
>CP070834.1:419433-433462 GCA_020341755.1 Caldifarciminota bacterium
CATCAGGAAAAAGAGATGGTCCTTGAACGCCGGGAGCATCTCATCGTGGACAAAGAAAAAGAACTGCTGACCAAGGAACATAACATTCAGAACAAAGAACGCATAATCCACGCTAAATCGGAGCGCCTCGATCAAATGATCAAGGAGCAGAATCAGGCGCTCCAAAAGATCGCCAACCTTTCGACCGAGGAAGCCAAGGAAGCACTCAAGAAGAATCTTGAAGCAGAAGCCAGGCACGAAGCCGCTACCCTGATCAATCAAATAAAGGAAGAAGCAAAAGCAAAGGCGGAAGTTGCGGCGCGGGAAATAACCTTACAGGTGATCCAGCGTTGTGCGACATTTCATACTGCGGAAACGACGATCAGTGTCGTGCCGATCCCTTCCGATGAAATGAAAGGTAGGATCATCGGAAGAGAAGGAAGAAATATCAGAGCATTTGAAAATATCACGGGTGTCGAGGTCATCATCGACGATACTCCAGAGACCGTCAGCCTTTCGTGTTTCGATCCTATCCGGCGCGAGGTAGCGCGCATGGCTATGGAAAAACTTATCTCGGATGGAAGAATCCATCCGACCAGGATCGAGGAACTCGTGGAAGATGCACGCAATGAAATAGCGAATGTTATAAAAAACACGGGCGAAGAGGTGGTGCTGGAGATGGGCATCATCGGCGTCTTCCCCGATCTCGTAAACTACCTGGGACGCATGAAATTCAGAACGAGCTACGGTCAAAACCTTTTGCAGCATTCACGAGAAGTGGCAAATCTCGCGGCATTACTCGCTCAGGAACTGGGTCTGGACAGTACGATCGCAAAGCGGGCAGGTCTCTTGCACGATCTCGGGAAGGTCGCAGACAAGAACCTTGAAGGTTCACATGCCCGTGTCGGCTCTGACATTGCTAAGAAGTACGGTGAGAACGATATCATCATCAATGCGATCGCGGCACATCATGAAGAAACAACACCGACATCTCCTTATGCCGGGATCATCGAGATCGCGGATTCCATTTCGGGGTCCCGCCCTGGCGCCCGGCGCGAGACCATCGAAGCGTATATCAAGCGTCTCAACACGCTCGAAGAACTCGCATCTTCCTTCAACGGCGTGGAACGCGTATTCGCTATTCAGGCGGGACGCGAGATACGGGTCATGGTTCAGCCTGAGAAGATCTCGGACGTCGAAGCAGAGACCCTCGCGCGCGATATTGCCCGGCGCATCGAGAAAGAAACCCAGTACCCGGGACAGATAAAAGTAACCGTGATCCGAGAAAAACGGGTGGTGGAAGTAGCGAAATAAACGTGGAATTAAGAACGTAGAACGTAAAATAAAGATTTTTGTACAACCACGCTCTACTATTCTGCCTCCTGTATTCTAACGTTCAGCATTGCTTTGGTTTTTTGGTTTGTTTGGTTTTTTTCGTTTATTTAGTTTTTTGAATATTTGGATTTTGATATTGTCTAGGATTTAGAGATTCGAATTTAGAATTTTCTTACCTCCCTACTTCTTACTTCCTGGTTCCTACTGTTTGCTGTACAGTCATGGACTGCAATATTCTGCATTCTATGTTCAACATTTAAAGAATTATTCCAATAATGTCGGCGGTGAGGGCGACAGCAAAGTGCAAGAAGAAGCATGGTAAAAAACTCCTGCCCCGGTACGCGATAATACCCAGGAAAATACCAGCGAATATCGAACCATATGCTTCAAGCTGTGGTTTTCTGAAATGCATTATGGCAAATGGTATGGTCTGAATAAGTATACTCAGGCGCGGACCCACCTTTTTCTCGAGACTGAACAGCATAAATCCCCGGAAAAAGAATTCCCACGTAAGCATGTGAAACAGTTGTATTCCCTGGTACATGAAAAAATAGTTCATACCCTTGGCTGCATTCCGGTACAACGGATACGTATGTTTTAGATTGGTGAACTTGAATGCGACAAGGAGTATCGCAACCATGATGAGATAGAAAAAGAGCACCTCTTTTGACCACAGCTTGACATTTCCGAGACTGATCCCGAAATCCTTTGGTTTATGCCGGAATACGAGGAGCAATACAAAGGGAGAGAGACCGAATATTAAACCACTCACAATGAGACGATTCAGAAAACGCTGATTGGGAAAGATGAATCTGTTACCCCTGAAATAAACGGTGAAGAGCAAGATAAAGGTTGAAAAGACGATTATCAACAGGGTTTCGCGATCGAATTGTTTCAACTCGTTCAAATACTTTTTAATCATACCTAAACATATCTGTTTATATAAAAAAATCAAGTATCTGAGACTCTGCTCTTGATTTTTCCGGCTGTGTATTTACAATGGGAGCATGCTCTGTATTCTTTTCATTATCATCACCGCGTCATCAGAGTATGAAACAAATTCCGCAAACATAGTCGTCGGATCGCTGTTCGATTTGTATCAAAATATCTTCTCCTCATCCCAGGGCGATGTATGTAATTTTTCGCCCTCTTGTTCCCGATTCGGCAGGCAAGCTGTCGCAGAACACGGTATCGTGCTGGGTACGCTCATGGCAACCGACCGGCTCACACGGTGCAATCCCTGGGCGTATCTCTATTACGGCACGTATTACGAAGGCATACGGGACGGAAAGCTCTACGACCCCATCGAAAAAAGGGGACAGGCTGCTTTTTCTGATCAACAGTCTCAACCTGCTGAAATTTCTTTTCCGCAATTGCCTGCCCCTCCAGATGACGACTCATTGTATCAGCCGCACAATATTCTGAAGTTCGCCGACTTTCTGTACCAGCGCGCCGAATATCCTGCCGCACTCAACGAGTACCGCCGCTACGAATTCCTTGTCGGATCGATCAGTGATACGGTCAGACAACGCATCATCACATGCCTCATCGAATCCGAAAGATACCGTGAAGCGATGATCTCGGCAGACGGCATCGTCGATTTGTCGCAGCGTACATTCATCAAGGGCTCTATCATGTATGCTGCCGCACAGTATGACTCTTCACGCTACTACCTCCAGCAGAGCGTATCACACAAGCAGGATGTGCAAAAATTGACCGGCCTCGGCTATGCCCGGGAATTCAACTTCCGGGATGCCGGCAAATATATTACTCTACCCCCCGGCATGCCCCGTAAAAAGAAAGCAGCACTCGGCGCCGTCTGTGCGCTATTCCCTGGTGGTGGACATGTATATGGCGGTCGAGCCGGCGACGGGATATTTTCCTTTTTGATGATCGGGACCGGTGCGATGCTTTCTTACTATTATTACAATCAAGACGAGGATTTGAAATTCAGTCTGGCGTTCGCCACCACCGCGGTATTCTATGCGGCGAATATTTACGGAGGGATCAACGCGGTTCGGGACTATAATCACCACCAGAACAAACGCTATCTGGAGCGTATCATCGAAGCAAATTAAGCATATGAAAAATGACTTTTTCAGCAGTCAGTACGCTCAAGTATCACTCTCGCATCATTTTATTAAAAAAGTAGCCTGTCTCCTTTTACTGGTCCTGGTAGCGCACGCCGCCTCGCTTGCTGACAGCCTGTACGAACACGGTCTGTATGAACTTGCCCGGATAGAATACACGAGAGAATTTTTCTTTTATCCATCAAATAGAGAAAATCAGAACAAACGGCTCAGATACGCATTGTCTGTCTGTCAGGTCAACCCATACAATGGTATTCAAGAACTCCATTCCCTGAAAAATGATTTTGATACACTCACTCCCGATGTCATTGCCTCCATGGCAAAACAGTACATTATTCTGGAAGACTATTCTCAAGCCTGGGAACTGCTCATCCAGACCGAGGAAAAACCACTGATCGGTTATACGCTCATGCTGGACAACCGGCTGAACAGCGCCAAAGCCATGTTCCTCGCCATGGGAAAGAATGACATTGCGCAGGAGATCACCACCTTTCAGCACATGCCCCGAAAATCACCGGGCACTGCCGGAGTTCTGTCAGCCGTATGTCCCGGTACAGGTGAGATTTACGCTGGCAATGTCTATCAGGGCATCAAGGGATTTATCCTGACCGCAGGTTCGGGGTATCTTATCTATAATGCAATAAAAGGTAAAAAATACATCGATGCCGTCTTAATATTCAATTTCCTGTTCCAGCGTTTCTACATGGGTTCCATACACAATGCCCGGCGTTCAGCAACCGACGCAAATCTCAAATCTCGCGAAAAATGGCTTGAGCGCATGAAACACACCTACTTTTCCGACCTGGAACTGTCTCCGTAATATACTCTGCATATCAGGTAAAAGTAATGTATTTTAATGAGTTATCTCACTTTTCCCCTCTATATTCGGTCTTGACAATTCTATGTATATCGTTATAATTTGAGACTTATCATGCGGTTTTCATTTTGGGCCTATAGCTCAGTTGGTTAGAGCGCACGCCTGATAAGCGTGAGGTGAGTGGTTCAATTCCACTTAGGCCCATACCTGTCTGTGTCTGCAGGCAAAGACAGGCGGTTGTACAGCACTGAATATTAGTGCAGATCTGCAATAAGGGGATGAAGGGGAAGCCTTCATTCATAATATAGTGACGCAGAGTGTAATAGCGCGTCACGGGTACTATTCATGGATAGTGTAACAAGGAGGAAACATGAGGAAACTCGCACTATTGCTGGTTGCTGCTGTCGTGCTTACAGTGATCGGCTGCCAGCCGCCAGAAGGAATGGCTGGAGTTACGCAAGAGCAGTTTGACGAGCTCAAGATGCAGGTTGATGCATTAACTACCGATGCTATGAATCTTCAGACCGCGCTCGATTCGTTGACCATGCTCTACAACGCTCATATAGAGAAATATCACAAGGGCAGCGCGACTGCAACACCTCCGCCTGCCACTACGAAGCCACCCAAAGTAAAGGTCAAATAAGGAGGAAACATGAGAAAACTATTAGCTCTATCACTAACCCTGGCAGTACTTATCGCGATCGTTGGCTGCGGAGATGAAGTTGCACTCGTAGCTCCTGGCAACTTCACAATTTCTGCTGGTGTGAACGAACTCGACGTGGTATTGGATTGGGATGAGGTCACGGAAGAGATCGACGGCTATATTATTTACTTCAACGATGTAGCAGCCGATACGGTCACAACCGCCGGCTATACCCACCTGGATCCTCAGGTATCAGGTGTATACTATGTCACCGCCTATTCAGGCGAAGATGAGAGTGACCCCAGTGCAACCGCAACCACGGTTCCGGAAGTCGTCGACGATATCACAGTTTACGAAATCAATGGATCAGGAAGCAGTGGATTTGGCTGGGATCGTACTGATGGTTCTGCTACCGCTTACTCAATGGCAGATGCCACTAACGCAGCATTCATCGATTTTTACTTCTCTGACTGGGCAGCTGGCTTTGCAGGCGATTACTCATTCATCAGTCCTGATCTCGTGGAAACTGATCCTGGTGTAACTTGGCCTATGTCGGGTACCTGGAATTCATCTGCATTTACCGATGTACTGCCTGAACAATTTGCCGATGTTATCGTGGTTCCTGAAACAGGTTACTTCACATCCATGGAAGTCACTGCAACAAATGCAACGTATGCCGTTTATACTGACGATGGCTATTATGGTATGGTCGAAGTAAAGAGTATGAATACCGGCGATGGCACGCTTTCGCTGAGAGTCGCATTCCAGATGGTCCCGGGACTTCGTATTCTCGAACATTAAGCAAATACGAAAATCTTAAAAAAGGCGGGCTTCATGCCCGCCTTTTTTATTGCACCCTACCCAAAAATGTGACATGCAAAAGTAGCGGCGTCCAATAACAGCAATTTACCTACAGACCCCCAAATTCGACCCTCATTGTTTCCATGGATGGTATTTACGGAGTAACGCTGTATATTATCGGGCTTGACCATATGATTTGCCTTTGTATAATGTATTATATATTATAAGGAGGGTTGTATGAAATATCCTTTATTCATTGTTTTCGCGGTCTTATGTGCAGTATTATTTCTGCACTGCGGAGGGGGTGAACCGTCGCCGCCAACGAATTTCACGATCACCGCCGGCGAGGATGGTATTACCGTGGCACTGTCCTGGGACGAACCAGATAACGGTAACCCGGTCAATTATATCGTATATTTCAGAGCGGTCGACGCGACCGAATTCACCGCCGTTGATACGGTAGAGGACGTAACGTGCATTCACGACCCCTTTACCAGGACTGGTGATTATTATGTCGCTGCCGTATTCAGCGAAACCGAAGAATATTCTGATACCCTCACGACGATCCCCGTCCATACGCCACCGTTTACGCTCGGAGAACTGAATACCGCTTACAATGCAGCCTATGGCTGGGATCTTGTCGGTGATTTCACGGGTCACACGTATTCCATGTTCGATTCGCTTAACATACCGTATATCGATTTTTACGTAACGGAATTTAATAATGGACCCTGGAGTACGCCATATTACATTGCGAGCCCGACTGAGCTCGGCAGTGATTGGGGAGCACTAACAGTACCCGACGGCGACTGGCGCCAAACCTGGTTCACCAATCCCATTTCGAATCCCCAGATGTACTTACCGGTGTATGCAACTACCACGTATTTCCGGTGGATGGATGATCTGAGAGAAGACTCGCTATTTGTCGGAGTCTATCTCGAGAATGAAGGTTTCTTTGCCCTCGTGAAATTCTCGGATTTCGGAGTTGTCGATAGTTACACGGTCCAGGCAGAAACCTGGTTCCAGAAAGTACAGGGATTGAGGCTGATAGCGCACTGATAACACGCATTGCTGAAGCTTTTGAGAAACGGTGTCTGAGAGTAACGGAGTGTCGGAGATTCTGTAAAATCCGAAGCACTAAATTCTAAACAATATCAAAATCCCAATGATCAAACCACGCTTTCAATCATATTTTCCCCATATCCTGATCCTCTGATGTTTCGATATTCTGCACTTTACTGACTACTGTCTACTATCTACCATGTACTCATTTATAAATTATACATCAGCGATTATCAATTATTCTACCCTCTACGTTCTATTCTAATAATTCTCATATCTTTGATATGATTGTATTATTGAATCCCGAGCATCTGACGAAGTCGAGGGACATTCTGCATTTAGCTGGTTTTTCTGGTTAATCTCGTTTATTTTGTTTGTTTTGTTAAATTAGCAATTATACATCGGCAATTAAAAATGTCCCTATTCTGCCTTCTGCGTTCTACATTCTGCATTTATCCGCCCTATGCTCTTTGCTCTATGCCCTTGGCTATGTGCGTTGACTTATCGAGATTTTGAGATATAATTCAGACTATGGAGGTTACATGAAAAAGATAAGTATTGTCATGCTTGCGTTAGTCATATCTCTGTCGGCTCAGTGTCTGGGCAGTCCCATAAACACCAGGGCAGGTATTAAATTCGGCGTTAATCCGGGCACGTTGGAAGAAGGCGACGGCGGTGACGTATTTTCAGGAACGGGTATGCATTTTGGCATTGGTCAGGGAACTGACATCCTCAATCTCCTCAGTCTCGACATGCTGGTCATGTACCGGGCAACGACCTACAGCCGTGTAGAAGCCCTTGACATCACGCACAGTTATTCATACAAAAATCTCTATTTCCCGATCGTTTTGTCGCTCAAGGCAGGTATGCTGCCGCTCATCTCGCCTTATATTAGCGCAGGTATCGGTTTCAACATTCAATTGAGCGGGATTGAACGTTTCGAGGGTAATGGTCTCGCCATCGAAAATGATATAGCGGGTCTTGGTACCCACGCCTATGCCATCCTCGGACTCGGTGTTGAGGTTAAACTAATAAAACTGAGAATTGTTCCCGAGTTCACGGCAAATATCAACGGCAGTCTGGATGATGATGCAACCGAGGATATCCGGGAGGGAAACGTCGACTACCATATTTCTGTAGGAGTATATTACGCTCCGTAAAGCAAACCCATGCGTGAAATCGGAATTGACATAGGCTCGGTAAGCCTGAAATATGCCGAATTCAAAAACGGCAAGCTCGTCCGTACGTTATATGTCAAGCATCAAGGCAAACCGTACGATGTTCTCCTCGCTATCCTGCGGGACACCGGCAGCATAGATCGTCTTGTCGTTACGGGCAGTTCTGCCCGGGAATTGACGGATCTGCTGGGTGCCGTATACATCAATGAAGTCGAGGCAACGGCGCACGGCGTTATACATTTCCATCCCGATGTTCGATCCATCATTGAGATCGGTGGCGAGGATTCCAAGCTCATCAATATGAACGATGGTCACATCGACGACTTTGCGTCCAACACCATTTGCGCGGCTGGGACCGGCATCTTCCTTGACCAGCAGGCTCGGAGGCTGTGCTACAAGGTAGAAGAATTCGGTAAGATCTCTGCCTGCTCAAAAAATCCTGCACGCATCGCCGGTCGCTGTTCAGTATTCGCCAAGAGTGACATGATACACCTTCAGCAAATCGGCACGAAACCCGAAGACCTCATGAGCGGACTCTGTTATGCCCTGGCGCGTAATTTCAAGAGCGTCATTGCTAAAGGTAAAGATATTTCCACACCGGTTGCCTTTGTCGGCGGTGTTGCTGCGAATGTTGGTATGGTGAAAGCGTTCCAGCACAGCCTTCACATTCCCGAACACGCCTTTATCATCCCCGAGCATCACAACTGCATCGGTGCGATCGGCGCGGTCCTCGCAAGCCGCATTGGCGACGGAAAAGCTGTGTACCGGGGGTACCAGGCATTCGAGCAATGGCTCTCACAACCGAAGACCATAAAGCGACTCGAACCCCTCAATGGACATGAACGATGGCACCCGATCACCATGGCAAATCCGTCGACGGAAAAAAAGCGAGCTTATCTGGGCATCGATGTCGGCTCTATCTCGACCAATCTTGTGCTTATTGATGATAATGGTACGGTCCTAGCGCGTCAATATCTCTGGACCAAAGGAAGACCTATTGAGGTCGTACTGGAAGGGCTCGCTGCGTTGAAGAAAGAAATAGGTGATAACGTTGAGATCAAGGGTGCCGGTACAACCGGTTCTGGCAGGTATCTCATCGGTGAATTCGTCGGTGCAGATATCATCAAGAACGAAATAACCGCCCAGGCGCATGCTGCCATCCAGATCGATCCCGAAGTTGATACCATCTTTGAGATCGGTGGACAGGATTCTAAATACATAAGCGTGCGCAACGGCACGATCGTTGATTTTGAAATGAACAAGGTGTGCGCAGCAGGCACCGGTTCATTTCTCGAAGAACAGGCTGAGGTTCTTGGCGTCAAACTCGAGGAATTTGGAGACCTTGCGCTCAATGCACAATCACCCATCAATCTCGGCGAACGCTGTACCGTATTCATCGGGTCAGAGGTCGTCCATCACCAGAAAGACACTCGCGAACGAGAAAACCTCCTCGCCGGATTGGGGTACTCGATCGCCTATAATTATCTCAACCGGGTAGTCAACGGAAAACCGGTCGGTGATCGTATCTTCTTCCAGGGCGGCGTAGCAGCGAATAAAGCAGTAGTCTCGGCATTTGAACAGGTCCTGCAGAAATCAGTCACCGTGCCGGTCAATTATGACATTACCGGCGCCATCGGTATCGCGCTCCTCGTCCGCGAAGAGAATATCGAAAGGACGCGGTTTAAGGGATTCGATCTTATCTCTCAGCACTATACCTCATCATCATTTGTCTGCAGTGAATGCAGCAACGAGTGCGAGATCAATAAAATCCTCATCGAGGGCGAGCGTCCGATTCACTACGGAGGACGATGCGGTCGCTACGAGGAAAAAGAAAAGAAAAAGGACAATGGACTGCCGGACTATTTTACCCTGCGTAATGAGATATTTTTCAAGACCGATGACGTTGATGGTATCGAGATCGGCATTCCCAGAAGCCTGGCTATGTACGAACTGTTCCCGTTTTTTTACCGATTTCTGACCGAACTCGGTTTTCGACCGATACTTTCAGACAGCACCAACCGTGGTATAATCGAAATGGGTGCAGAAGCATCGGTTGCTGATACCTGTCTACCCGTAAAGATCGCACTCGGTCACATACAAAATCTCATTAAAAAGAACGTACGGAACATCTTCATACCGAGCATCATCACCATGGCTCCCAAAGATGACACCTTCACGCGCTGCTTTGTTTGTCCGTATGTTCAAACAATTCCGTATATGGCGCGCACTGTGTTCGGCAAGGATATCAAGATCAGCGCACCGTATATTTACTTTGACCGCGGAAAGGAAGGTATCGAAGATTCACTCACAGCATTTGCCCGCGGCTTCGGAAAAACCACCGCCCAGGCCAAAAAAGCACTTAAAGCGGCAGCCGCATACCAGCGTACGGTCGAAGAAAATATCCAGGCGATCGGGCAAGAGGTCTTCCAAAAACTGGAAGGTCCGGCATTCGTTCTGTGCTCGCGTCCGTATAATGGCTATGACCTCGGGCTCAATCTCAACCTGCCCAAGAAACTGCGCGATCTCGGCGTAACCGCCTTACCTCTTGATTTCATACCATTGCAGTATGAGAACCTGCACGATGATTTTTATAATATGTACTGGCATTATGGTCAGCGCATACTTGCCGCCGCCGAGACCATACGGGAACACAATAACCTGTTTGCCGTATATGTATCGAATTTTGCCTGTGGTCCCGACTCATTTCTCACGAGGTTCTTCAAGGAAAAACTCGGAGAGAAACCATATCTCCTCATCGAGATTGATGAACACTCAGGCGATGCTGGCTTCATCACACGCTGCGAAGCCTTCCATGATAGCATCAGCGGTACTCGGAATAAAAGTATTCCCAGAAAGATCAAGGCAGCAAGCGAGGTACATCGAAGCAGAACCATCTATATCCCTGACATGTGTGATGCTGCCCAGATGCTTGCTGCTGCAATGCGCTATTCGGGAGTCGATGCCCGGGTTCTGCCACCGCCCGACGAGGAGTCAATAACCATAGGCAGGCAGTTCACTTCGGGGAAAGAATGTTTTCCAGCAATATTGACCGCCGGGGACATGATTAAAAAGATACGCTCACCAGATTTCGTCCCAGAAACGAGTGCCTTTCTCATGGCACAGGGTTCTGGACCATGCCGTTTTGGCCAGTATTACAAATTACACCGGCTCATACTCGACGATCTCGGATATCATGACATGCCGATCTATGCACCCAACCAGGGACCGAGTCTTTTTGATGACCTCGGTGAGATCGGGTGGAAATTTCTCTTCCTGACATGGGATGGTATTTGCGCGGTCGACGCCCTCGAGGCTCAGAGTCGCATGATACGACCGTATGAAGTAGAAAAGGGTACCACCGAACGGCTCTACAACACGGCTCTTCAGAACATCATCAGTATGATCGAACAGGGTATGAATGTAATGCCCTATCTCAAACAGGTGAAAAGGGAGTTCGACATCATCACGATCGATCGTTCCCTCTCAAAGCCGCGGATCGGTATCGTCGGTGAGATCTATGTGCGTTCGCAACGTTTCAGCAACACCTTTATCGAGAAAAAACTCGAAGACTTGGGCTGCGAGGTCGCCCTGCCGGCTATCGGCGAATGGTTTTTCTACACGAACTTTACACGCGAACGCAACTGTCGATGGTTCAGACAGTACCGTCGAGCTCTCTTCACCAAGTTTTTCAACAAATATATGACGTGGCGGCATAAGCGCATCTATGACGTTTTCGAGCTCGTGCATGAATCCCATATCACTGCCCTGCTCGACTATGCACATGACATACTCCATCCATCCTTTGAAGGCGAAGCGATACTCTCGGTCGGTAAAACAATAGACTTCATAGAAAAAAATTTCTCCGGCGTCGTGAACGTGATGCCGTTCACCTGCATGCCCGGCAATATCGTCACCACCCTGTACAAGAGCATCAAGGATATCTATCCTGATTTTCCATTGTTCGTGCTGTCGCTCGATGGACTCGACCATGCCGTCGATGCCATGCGGCTCGAGACCTTTGTGAGCCAGGCACGTAACTACCATACCTGCAAGGTACCTGCGACTGCAGCACAAGTAGTATGACCGGAAATTTCCCTCTGCCTTGACAGTAAAATAATTATCTATATAATTGAGTAATCGTGGAGGTTTTATGAATTATATAAAGAAAACTATACCATTGATCATTATTCTGGTACTCTTTTTCGGCTGTCCAAAAAGACAAACCGAGCCAGAAGTGGTCGAAGAAATTCCAGTAGAAGAAGAAATACCGTTCGAAGAGGTCCAATTACCCGAACCCGAGCCAGAGCCGGAATTACCTCCGTTCGTACTGGAAACGGTCTTCTTTGATTTTGATAAATCCGACATCAGAGTCGATGGCGCCGAAATACTTCAGCGCAATGCAGAAATGCTCCAGTTATACCCGTACATGAGCATCACCCTCGAAGGTCACTGCTGCGAAATCGGTACTGCTGAATATAATCTCGCTCTGGGCGAACGCCGGGCTCTTGCGACCCGTGAATATCTCATCATGCTCGGGATCTCGGCCGACCGTATGTCGACCATCAGCTACGGTGAGGAAAAACCACTGGATCCACTGAACCTTGAGAGAAACCGCCGCTGCGAATTTGTCGCACGTTAAAGCCGCGGCAGACAACAAAAACGTTAACTGTACCCTATTATGAAGAAAATAAGAATATATATATGCTATACGGTCATTGCGGCAGCGCTGCTTGCGTCCGGTTGTTTGAGCCGGCGCAGGTTCAATAACTGGAACTGGCAGCTTGACAGTCTCGCATATTACACTGCGCGGATCGACAGCCTGCTGAAGCAACAGAATCAGGAAATTTCCCGTTTGAGGATCGATTTTTACACCAAAACGAGTGAATTGAGTGAAAAGATCGAGATGCTTAATTCAAGGATCAGCGACAGCGAATCGCACCTGACGCGCATCTCGGCAAAACTCGGTTCGCAAGCAAAAACAGAAACAGATGACCTCTCACAAATAAGCCCGGAAGCACGACTTATCTACGAATCCGCCTATCTCAATTATGTCAAGGGCAATTACGACGACGCTATCAAGGGCTTTACATCATATCTCCAGATAGCACCGGAAAGTCCGCTTTCAGACAATGCCCTGTACTGGATAGGTGAGTCGCACGCCGCGATGGGAAAGAACCAGAGCGCCGTTGATACGTTCCGGGATCTAATAGAACGGTATCCGGAAAGCACCAAACGACCGACTGCACTCTATAAGATCGCGATTATTTACGAGCAGGCAGGTGACAGCAAAACCGCTGCACGTTATTACCAACAGATAATCAAGGACTATCCAAATTCACCGGAAGCAACACTCGCCCGGGATAAAGTGGAATAAATGACCTTTTCGTGCGGTTTCACTGCACAACCGTAAGGAGCACACGTGAATATTTTCCGCATTTTTCTTGAATCGAGCCTCGCAGCACAGATAATCATGACCATACTCGCTGTCTTCTCCGTATGGTCGTGGGGAATTTTCTTCAAGAAACTCTTCCAGTTCAGCCGGACCAGGGGACGGTGTAATCACTTCCTCTCCGCCTACCGCTTTCAGCAGAGTGTCAGGGAATGGCGCAACCTCGGGTCGCTTCTCGAAGACAATCCATACGGCAGGATTCTCAGAAGCGGTATCGAGGAATACGGAAAGCTGAAAACCATGACGACACGTGCCGGGCAGCAATCTGGTGAGCAACAGGATGTCAAATGGTTGGATGAACTTTCGGACAATATCCGGCTTGCCATGGAAAGGGTCAAGACCGGCGAGATATCGGTACTGGAGACGACCCTTCCCACCCTGAGTACGTTTGTGAGCGTCAGTCCGTTCCTCGGCTTGCTCGGCACGGTATGGGGTATCATGGAGGCGTTCCTCGACATCCGTGCCCGCGGTTCGGCGCACATAACCATCGTGGCGCCGGGCATTTCCGATGCCCTGATCACGACCGTATACGGACTGCTCGTCGCCATACCTGCACTCATTTTCTTCAACATCTTCAGAGCCCGGGTCAATTCATTCGAGACCGAACTGGGTACCTTTATCAACGAGGTCTTTGCGAAACTCAGGAAAGAACTGCTGCGCCATGAGAACTAAGGG
>CP070834.1:433562-447333 GCA_020341755.1 Caldifarciminota bacterium
ACATAGGTGGTCGGTTCGAGATCATCAAAGATGAACTCACCATCCATATCACTGGCTGCAGACATGACCATGGCATTATCGAGATACAGCGCGATATTGGCTTCGAGACCTTCGTCTGTATCACCGTCAACCACGACACCGGCAATCTTGCCATGCATCGGTGCCTCAGGAACGAAATCCTGACAGTACGATATTCCGAACACCGCAGCCCATGGAGGTGCAACCCCCCAGCCGGTAACGATGTTGGCACTGTCGGTGCGTGCCGTGGGGAAGGTCCTTTCATTCTCACCTTCCCAGCCCCGGAAATCCACGGCAAGGTTGATGGAGAACGGTCCCGGTCTGAAACTGAGTCCGGGTGTTATATAAACAGCGTTCGGTCCATACAGCGAGTCCTCAAAAAAAGTGAATAGACGATCTTTGCCACTGTAGTCGATACCGCCGATTTCAACGAAGGGTGTTACCATACCAAGATGCCAGCTGACCGCAGCGCGGTATATGGTGTAGTTGTTCTCCCAGCCAAGTCCGTCATCGTTCTTGTTCTTATCAACATAGCCAAGATTGAAATCGACGGTCATGAGCTTTGACGTTATGCTGAGCGCGCCGATAACACCCATGTCGGTCGCCTCGCTGGAATGGTAACGGAATACGCCGCCGTCATTGCTCCAGGTGGTACCATCCTGCTCTAGAACCGTCGATCGTTCGGCTCCGGTAGGCAGTGATACAAAAGGAGCAAGGGCAAACTTGACCGGCCCTGCACCAACACCCACCTTCAGCCCGATCTTCGCATCACCGAGTCCGACGCTGGCGCGCGTGTAATCGATGTTAGAGTAATCGACATTGTCGGTGAAATACGAACCAGCGATATTGAATGAGATATTATCGGTGATGGCGTATCCGAGACCGAAGTAATAATCCATACCCGTATGATTGGCTTCGCCGGTCGTATCGCCGACCACGTAAGCGTCTCTGGTTTCGCTGAACCAGCGTCCCCATAATCCGATATGGAAATGGCCTGCAGAGCCGTTATCCGCTGACATGGTCCTGAACAGGCCGTACGACCCCTCATAATTCGGATAGGCGAACATGAGGGTACAGAGTGATAAGAGCACAACAGTATAACGTAGTTTCATCATACCTCCTCTCGTTCTGTGTGTATTTATACGCATACACTAACGCAGGCATTTATACCTATTACTATATAATTAAGTATATGAATTATTAGTGGTATGTCAAGGTTCAGAAAGTAGTATCCATACTTGAATTTCAAGGAATTAGTGAATAGAATATGTTGCGGGTTTTGTATTGTATGGTTTATACCTGTGTTGCGACGGCAACAATGTTTTGTAGACGAAATCTAAGGTATACTATTGAGTGCAATGCCGCGCGGCGTATTAATGAAAGTGAGGTGAAGTATGAGTTTTCTGACATTTGTTACCATGACCCCGCTCGGGAAGGGAGAGAGTGTCAGCTCATATGTTGCAGAGGTTGTGGATATCATCAAAGACTCTAAACTGCCATATGTGGTTACTCCCATGGGGACGATCGTTGAGGGGGAGACATGGGATGAGGTAATGGGCGTGCTTAAACAGGGTTTTCTTCGTATGAAAGAGAAATGTCGGCGAGTCTCGCTGGTGATCAAGGTGGACTACCGCAAGGGTAAATCAGGGAGGATCAAAGCGAAAATAAAATCTCTCGAGGATAAACTGAATACTGATATCGCAAAGCTCGACGAGTAACACTACCTACCGTATGCATGCGTGATAATGATATCCTGTACTCCCACGCAACGGACAGATGCTATGTTATCTGAGATGCTGAGAAATCAGTTTTTACGGTTACTCAGTTATACTCCACCGTAAACTGCCATGTCGATGACCAGTACGAGTCCAGCGCCCACAGGGAACTGCCTGCTTTTACCCGCCAGGTGTATTGTCCAGTTTCGTCCAATTCAATGGTTATGGAGTTTTCAGACCAGATATACTGGTCGTAGAAGACGCTGTGCTCATATATTTCTATAACGTAGAATTCCTCATCCTGCAGGGTGTCCCACACGAGAGTGACCATTATCGGAAGCGAATCGACAGAGATTATCGTATCGTGTTCAGGTGAAATTAGGAGCGGACCGTCCTGGCGCATGCGCAATTCGAAGGTTCTTGGATCCGACCACTCGGTGAAATTTGTCCAGTGAATGCTGCCTGCCCGTACCCGCCAGTGATGCTCGCACAAACGATGTAGATCGCGGAATGTTATGATAAGAGAGGACGTGGGAGAATTCACCACAACCGGCGGGAACGTATCGGTCGTGAGTTCGACTTCATATAATTCATTACCATCGACAGCCGTCCATTCCAGCAATACGTCATACGAATAGTTGAACGGATCGATGACGACATTGTATACAAACCCATCGGTCGGCTCCAACAACTCTGGAGGCTCAGGGGGTGGTACGAGGGTGTCTTGATCCGGTTCGAATTCTTCTGGATCTTTGCATCCCTGGAACGATGATAGACTGAAAATCCCAAGCATGACTATGCATAGGACTACTGACCATTTGCTTACTCCACACATAAATGCTCCTTTATTTAACGTGTGTAGGGTATCTCTGCTTATACTATAATGAGATTCCTGCTCTTGTCAAGACCTCCACGTTTAGTAACGGAAACGGATGGTCTTGACTACCGTTGTTCTCCAGATATACTGGGAGGATACGAGAAGCAACGTGATATGTGGTATGTGATTACCAGTGCACACGAACCGACACCAATCAGGAAAAAGACGAGACTATTGAAAAGACATGATACGAACGATTGAAGAAATGTCCATGAATGCGTGGCCGTCGCGTGAGACCGTATTGTATGATGGCTGGGTGTTGAGATTTAACGATGGCTATACGCGGCGGGCTAACTCCATAAATCCGCTGTACCCCTCAACTCTTGATGTCAAAACGAAGATTACCTACTGCAAGCGGCTGTATACATCGAGGAATTTGAGACCGATCTACAAAATAACTCATCAGGTTAACCCTTTGGATCTCGATGAAGTGTTGAGCGACCACGAGTATCGCCGCGAAGCGGAAACATCTGTACAGACCTTGCCTATCACTGCGGATATTCATGAGACCGGTCATCGAGTGAAAATATCAGAGGTGGTGGATGAGCAGTGGATACGACGCTTCATGTCTATGAACCAAATGCCTGATGATAATTTCCGCGTCATCGCGAGTATGCTTCATCGTATCGCAACGCCGAAATGCTTTGCCAGTATCATCCGTGAAGGAGAAATCATTGCCTGCGGTATCGGGGTCATCGAGAATCACGCAGTTGGGTTGTTTGACATTGTCGTCGATCCGCACCTTAGAAAACAGGGACTGGGGACGCAGCTTGTCTTTGGTATACTCGATTGGGCTCGATCTCAGAGAGTTACTTCGGCATACCTGCAAGTCATGATTGACAACGCACCAGCAATGGCGATGTACGCAAAAATGGGTTTTAGTGAGGTGTACCGGTATTGGTATCGTGTCGGTTGAGGACACCATGCCGCGTTCAAACCGCATAACCGGTACGGTGCTGGATTACATCTAATTATTTCAGTGATCTAAAATATCTTTGTTTGTCTTCGTACATCTGCTGATCAGCCGCGGCGATAAGCTGGTCGACCGATTTTTCCGCAACGGGATCATATTCTGCAAAACCGTGGCTGAGGCTCAACTTGTATGGTTTGAGGTGCTGCTCATTGAACTGGAAAACCTTATCATCGATTCGCTGGTAGACAAGACGGGCATTTTCGATCGGACATTGGGGCAAGACCAGCAAGAATTCATCTCCGCCCAACCTGCATAGTATGTCGACTTCGCGGGATGCTTCTTGAAGAAAAGTACTGACGAGCCGTAGTGTTTCATCACCCTCGGCGTGTCCGTAGGTGTCATTGATCGTCTTCAACCCATTTACATCTACATAGCAGATGCTGAGTTTCGTATTGTTGCGTTTTGCGACTTTTAGTTGTTTGCTGAAAATGAGCAGGCCGAAACCTCTGTTCAGAACTCCGGTTAGCGCATCGGTGGTCGCAAGTTTTCGCAAGTTTTCTTCGAACCGCTTGCGGTCCGTGATATCGGTCGCAATGAAACCTAGGCCGTTGCCCACTTTAAATATTTTGATCGAAAGCTGGAGTTTCCCGTATGCCGGATGGGGGACGACCGTGTCGAAGGAATATGATTTGCCTGATTTTATCACTTCGTAATATTCGTCATATTTTTCGTTCAGTTTGATACTGGGCCAGAATTCAGCAATATTCTTCCCGAGCATCGTTTCTTTGGGCAACCGCGGCGGCAGCAGGTTGAGCCCTACATTATTGATATCGATAAGGTTGAGGTCCTTGTCAAATAAGGCAAATGCATCGGGAGCAGAATTCATGAAAACACTCAATCGCTCCTCACTTTCGCGCAGCACCTTTTCTGCTTGTTTACGGTCGGTTATGTCGATCAGAGCGCCCTGGATCGCCGGTCGCTTTCGGTATTCTATGACCGTGGCGAACATTTCGAACCAGCGCAGGGTGCCGTCCTTTGTCAATCCACGGAATTCGTAACGCTGTGGGGTGGGTATACCGCGCAAGCGATCTTGCATGCGGCCCCAGACCGTGTTTTGATCTTCGGGAAATACGAGAGTTTTTATCTGGTCGGGGGAGAATGCGAGCAGTTCTTCACTCGAGTAGCCGGTGATCTCTGTAAAGGCTTTGTTGACGTATGCGATACGCATGTCCTGAAAGATCACGATACCCTGTAGCGAGTGCTGGACCAGGGCACGGTATTTTTCTTCGCTCGCCTTGAGCGCTGCTTCTGCCTGCTTGCGGAACGTGATGTCCCGTGCGATTGACAGGATCGCTTGTTTGTTATTGAACTCTATCAGCTGTCCGTTCAGTTCGATCGGAATGACCCTGCCATCCTTTGTTACGTGAGCACTTTCGAAGACGATATGACCGTGCCGTTTTATTTCTTCTATCCTCTTGGGGACGAGTGCCGCAAACTCTGGGGTATCGATGTCCATCGGGCTCTTGGATAATAATTCTTCCCGGGAATATCCCAACCTCCTGCAGGCTGTCTCATTGACCTCGAGAAAATGCCCTTCGAGATCATGAATGAATATTGCGTCGCTTGCATAGCGGAACAGGTCGCTAAAGGTACTTCCCGAATGTTTTAATTTATTGTCCTCGTCTATTTTTGGTATTATTTCTTTTTCAGCAGCATCCGTGTTGATATTCCACCCCTTGTTTCCATTCCTTATTTACAGGTGTCACTTGATGAAATTGTAATGAGAAATCATGAGGTGTCAACCATGATGAGTGAACATATGTTCGGATAATTTTCATATAGATGCGGTTTCGTTGACAATCTCGTGTATTTCTTTACAATAATGGGTTGACCAAAATCAGCGACAATATGTCGGGCTGCCGAGTGACAGCCCGAGGAGGCATTATGAAAACAATTCTTTGCATCACGGGTCTCACCTTGATCTTTTTTGCCGGATGTGCTGAGGATATTCTCGCGCCGACCGTGGAAATCGTACAGCCGGTTAATGGTGCTACAGTTTCAGGTACTGTTGAGATACTGGCAGAAGCAGATGATGACTTCGGTATTGAGAAAGTAGAGATATATGTAGACGATACCTTACGGGCTGAGATCTTCATCGAACCGTACCAGTACACGTGGAATACACTACTGCTGCCGGATGATTCATCACATGATATCCAGGCGCGGGCTTATGACGCAGCCGATAATGAGGGTGTTTCTTCCACGGTGACGGTTACCGTGAACAACAGTGTCTATGCGGCGTGCGCTTATGGCCGCGGTCAGCGGTGAAGTCTGTATTTTGCTGTACCATGAAGGTCGACTTGACTGTACTGGTGAGACTATTATAATAATGTGCGGATACAAGTATGAGTAGAAGGTTTCTGTATTCTGCCGTTGTCGGTCAAGAGCGATTGCGAAGGGCGTATCTTGCGAATATCGTGAATCCCAAGATAGGTGGACTGCTAATCAGTGGGCCCAAAGGAACCGGCAAGAGTACGATCGTGCACTCGGTCGAACAATTGCTGCCAGAATACGACGCCGTCGAGGGGTGCATTTTCAATTGTGACCCTGCAGATCCGGCATTGTTCTGTACCCTTTGTCGTGAGCGATCTGCGCATCTTCCGGTGCGGAAGAAAATGAAGGTCGTCAGTCTGCCCTTGAGCTGTACTGAAGACCGGCTTATTGGCAGTATTAATATCGAAAAATTACTCAAGACCGGTACAAAGGATATCGTCCCCGGTATTCTCGGCGAGGCTCACCGAAATATTCTTTATGTAGATGAAGTCAATCTGTTGCCCGATCATCTTGTCGATGATATACTCGATGCGGCGGCTTTACACTGGAACCGGATCGAACGGGAAGGCATTTCAGTTTCGCATCCTGCAGAATTCGTGCTCGTGGGTAGCATGAACCCGGAAGAGGGGGACTTGCGACCGCAGATCCTGGACCGTTTCCCGCTCTGTGTCAAACTAACCTCGGTGTATGATCCTGCTGAGCGGGTCGAGATCATAAAGCGGAATTTGCTGTTCGAAGATGATCCAGGAGAATTCGACCGTATCTTCAAGGAAAAAGACATGGTGGTGGGTTCAACGATAAGCGTTGCTCGAAAGATACTGCCCGGGATCGCTGTTAATGAAGTATTGATCGAGTCGGTCGCCAGGACCTGTGCCGAATTGAAGGTCGACGGTCAGCGACCCGATATTGTTATCATAAAGACCGCCCGGACGCTTGCTGCGCTCGATGGCCGCACCTCAGTTATGCAGGATGATGCTGTCTTTGCCGCTGAACTTGCGCTGGTCCACAGGACCCGGGATGGTGGTCTCCTCGAACCGCCGAGCCGCGAAGAAATACACGATACCTTTACCAGAGGCATGAAGCAGAAAGAAAGGTTCCCTGGTCGCACGAGTGGTGAAGATAAAGTTCTTGAGAAAGGTGAGTCGGGGATTGTCGCTGTCGGTGAGGAATCAAAAAAAAAAGACAAACCGCGTTCGAAAAAATCCAGACGTTCATAAGACGGATCTTAAATAAATTCCGCCGCAGGAACCGTGGTGTATATCTGAGAAGTACGGCATCACACATTCCGCTTATACATCAGGGGTCGTCGCTCTACGAGCGTATAAAGAAAACATTCTTCAAATTTTTCATACGTTTCAGGAAAAAACACCTACCAGGCACACGGACGAAACGTGCGCGCAGTTCCGTCTATACGCAACGGTTGGGCAGAGGTGTGAGGGCGGTGCACTACCGAAGAGGAGAAAATATCATCGCACCGTTCTACACCGTACTCGGGGCGATAAATCGCGGGAAATATGACCTCAAGTCCAAAATATTCTCAATAGGAGAAGATGATTTTGCGGGTTGGCAGCGGCTGGAACGCGAAAACCTGACCATGGTTATGGTTATCGATGTCAGTAATTCTACATATCCGTATGTGAAGGTCTTTGCAGATATACTCAGCAATCTTACTGAATACTTCAAAATGACCAAGCAGGACAGGATAGGTCTTATTTCCCTGCAGGGAACACAGGCGAAGGTCATGAACCATCCGACCTTTAATTACCGGATCGTCACGGGTAATCTCTTGAAGTTGAAGGTACATGGCGAGACCCCGCTCGCTGATGGTCTGCTCAAGGCACGCGCCATGGTCCGGCTTGAGCAGTACAGGAAACCCGGTTCCAAAAACCTTGTTATGCTATTGAGTGATTGTTATCCAGAACCACTCACCGGTTTGTACGAAGATCTTTTTGATGAACCGGCGTATCGAGATGCGATCCGGGCTGCTGCGCTCTTTCGGAAAGAAAGGATTTCACTCCTGGTAATTAATCCTACATTCGGGAGGACCGACGATCAGAAACTCAGTCCGGGTGAGCGTCTTGCACAACGAATCGTCCAGGAGGGGGGTGGCAAATTGATCACCCTGCAACGGGCACGAGGGACGATGGACGATGCCTACGCAGCTCCCAGCGGCGCAGAAATTCGTATGATCATACACGGCATCGAAGAAATGTTTGGAAAGACCGATACCATGGGCTCCAATCTACACATGTTACAAAATCGTTGACCAAAGCTGCATGATGAGTATTATGTAATGAGGTATGGCTAGTTTAACCGCGAAAGGAGATTATGCTCAACACATTCATGTGTACCCCAAAGGAGGTTCAGGCATGAAAAAACCGTCACGATGTCCCTTCAATGAGAAACCCTGTCCAGCTGTGGTCGAAGATCCAGACTGGGACTGTCCATTGACAATACAGCGCAATGAACATAGTGCGCCGACGTGCGTGCTGTACGAATTGACCGCCCAGATCATGCGTATTGCAGATTACATTTACAGTATCGAAAATAAGATAAAGACCGGTTAGTTTACCAGGACTTTATGTACGTCCACAGATTTGTGGACGTGCTGCTTTAGTTTTTACGAAGTATGAATCCCGTGTCGTTGATATACAGAGTGAAGGTATCGTTTGAGGGATACTGGAATGCCCCGATACCGTAGGCGGCGTCAACAAAAGGAATTTTATTATCGTATTTCAAGAGAATTTTCCACAGGAATTCCTCCGGGTATACCTGGTATGCTGACATGGGTTTATTATTCGTTTCTTCCCATCGTCCGGTGAAACGGGTGACGCGGTAATACGAACCAGCCCCGAGCCAGCGCAGGGCAAGACTCCAGCGTAAAAAGTATCCTTCCACCATCCACTGATCACCTAGTAGATTGAAATAATGTCGTTCCTGCTGCATTGCTTCTTGATATACCATGATAATCTTTGCATCTTCTCGTGCAGCATGGATCCAGCCAATGTTGTCTTCATGCGTGTACCGTGAAAACGTTTGCAGGAACAGTGATAGATAGATCGCCGATAGGGAGAAACCGAAAAGAATGAGAAACACGATGAGCGAGGTCATGAGTTGTCTGAATTTCCTTTTTCGCTTGAACACCCCGATTACGGCGTTGATCAAGATGACGAGCGCAATAGCGAGCATGAAGAGACCGATAATGCCGATAATAGCAGTGAATTTATCCATACGAATCATTATACCATACGTATTCTTTAAGTCAAGAAACTTAAACGTGAGCATCAGGCATATCTCCATTCTTGATTTCTGTTAAAAATTATTTACAATTGCCTATGTCCTCAGTGATAATTTTCATCGTGAGCATTACCGCTACATTCGTGTCTCCTAATAACCAATATTGCCTGTGTGCTGAAATGCGCGGTGGTACGGTCTTTTACGCCGAAGAATTCACATTGAAAAATGGAAACACGGTACTGTATCGTGTATGTGATCCAGGTATACATACATTTTTCGTCAGCGATCACGGGACAGTATTCACCCTGGGTGAACGTTATGCAGTGTTCTATGACCGGACCGGCGAGTGTGATACTTTAATGGAAATTGTGTACATGAATAACAGCGGTTTTACCGAGCACTACGATCTGTTCTATTTATCCATGCGGGATGGTATGTACGTGTACACCCTTGATGGTGCTTTGCTGTATACCCTCGCGCCGGGCAGGCTGATTGCCAGCACGGAAAGCGGTAAGCACATTGCAGCCGTATCGGATGATACCCTGAGGCTTTATACAGAGGGCGTACTGATCCATACGGTCATTCTGGAAACGGCATATGTGCACGGCGTGAGTTTTACAGAAGATGGAACGGTGTGCGTCGCAGAAGCCGGCGGCATGGAAATTTTTGATATGAGCGGCAGGAAGGTCGAGTGATGATCATATTGTTCTTGGTATCAATCGGCTGGCCGCTCGCGCCCCAGGATACGACCCAGCCCCTGGGCAATAACTGGGGTGAGTTCCAGCAGTATGGATACACGCCGTATCTCCATCCTGGTGTTGATGTCATGGGGATCACGATCGAAAAACCGGTCTACGCCGTGCAGGACGGCGTGGTTAAGGCATGGCTGACCACGTCGGGGGAATGGCACTGGCGTCTTGCCATTGCCGATTACGAAACGAATGATTCGGTTGAAGCATGGCTGTACGCACACATTGACGCGGACATGTATCATCTTAATGTCGGCGATATGGTTACCGAAGGTCAGCTTATCGGTTATCTTGTAGAATGGCCTATTACCGGTTTTGATCATCTCCACTTTGCACGGATAAAGGATGCCGGTGCAGTATGGTCCTATGGTGACTGGGCTTTCATACAGAACCCGCTCACGCTTATGACACCGTACGATGATACGACAAAGCCGGTGTTCGAGAGCGCTGTTAGCAATGATTTGTTTGCACTCTGTTTGAACAATACGAGTGTCTATCTGTCGCCCGATAGCATATACGGAAGTGTTGATATCATTGCCCGCATCCATGATAAGACTGGCCTGCCCTTGCCGGATACGGTTTGGGAGCGGCTCATACCCTACATGATAGAATATGAGATTCACGGACCGCTCAATGTTCCGACGACCCTGTCCTTCATCTTCCACGGTATCCTTGATCATCAGAATAATGTGCCCGTGATCTACAAGGATGATGGTGTATGCGATACGCGTGGCGATTACGACGAGCGTGATTATTATTTCATCGTGACCAATACCGACGGTGACAGCATCGTCGAGGCAAGCGATGCCGCGGGTTGCTGGGTAACCACGGATTTTCCGGACGGTGATTACTGGATCGTGATCACCGCATACGATGCAGCGGGCACTGCGGGGCAGGACAGCATGTTGGTGACGGTTAGAAATACGGGTATCGCAGAAAACAACGAGTCACGTATTGCAGGCACACTGCAGGTAATACCCAATCCGAACCACGGGTCATTCGTGATCTACGGTATGGACAAAATCAGTATTTTTGATGTGGGTGGTCGGCTTGTCGCGGAGGGAAAGTCTGAATTTCAGAATTTCACGCCCGGTATCTATTTCATCGTGTCAGGTGATGACCGTCATTATCAAAGCCGGAAAATTGTTGTAATAGACCGCTAGTCAACAGTTTCGCTTCACGCGTAACAGACGAAAAATCAGATACGAAGAAACTACAACAGCATCACGATCGGGTTAACTGGATTCCGGGGGAGACCACATCCTGCGCTGTTGTGACAGGAATGCCTCGCTCCTGCCACCGCGTTCGTCCCGCTCCCTGTTCGTGTTCATTATATGGGTTTTTTCACGGTCGTTGAGCTTGAAAAAGATACGCGTGATCGTCTTTTCCGGTGTACGTTTTTTCGCAATATAGTAATCCATTTTCAGACCCTTTTAATGGTATCCCCGGAATGTAAACACAGAATAAACATATCGTTAAAGAAGTGTAAAGAATATGGTGGCAGTTACATCGGCTGGGAAGAGTTCGGACAGGTTTAATCTATGTGATATCGTAGGTATTACTGTTTTTGGGCGAAGATCGTCTTTCGTACTATGCCATACTCGTTAAAACAGGTCCGTACCGTGAACAGGATGGTTAGATTGATCGCAATGGTCGTTGATACGAAAATGGCGATCATGATGGCGATCTGATACTTGATCGCAAGGAGTGGTGAAACACCGCCGAGTATCTGTCCCGTCATCATACCGGGGAGGAATACAATGCCCATCGTCGCCATGGTGGCGATGGTGGGCTGAAGCGCGGAGATAAAGCTTTCCTTGAAATACGGGGAAAGCGCTTCCATGGTAGTCGCACCGCAGGCGAGATGGTACAGATACCGGTTCTCATTCCTTCTTACCGCTCGATAGAAATTGCCAATCCCGATTATATCGCCGCGCAGAGAATTTCCCAGGAGCATGCCGCCGATCACAACGAAATAACGGGCATCGATGATATTATCGAGCCTGAGCACTATACCCGTGAAATACAGGACCACAAACAGAGTGGCGATGACGAACGATGCAAGCGTGGGGAGGACAAATACCTTGAATCTCAGCTGGGTTTTATTGATGACGTTTGCCGTAGCGACAAAGATCATGACGAAGATCCAGGCGACGTTCAATATTCCGTTATTGAACTGAAAAAGGTATCTCAGAAAGATCCCGATGAGCACCAATTGCACCACCATTCTCAACACTGCCCACAGCGTTGAGCGGATGATCCTCAATCGGAAAATTATGCTTATTGCAAGCGGTATGAAGAGCAGTAGTGAACACAAGAAAAGGGATACTATCGTGATATCGGGTGTCTGCATATTACGTGCCCAGCCTGATCACCTTGATATCACCTGCATCGAGCCAGTCTGGATCATGGGAGATTGCAAGCACGGTCCATTCTTTGCTTTGTGTGAAGAAGTGGATGATCTTTTTTTTCAACTCAACGTCGAGCGATGAGGTAACTTCGTCAAGCAGAAATATTCTACGCTTGAGAAGAAGGGCAATGAGGATCGCGATGCGTTGTTTCTCGCCGCCGGATAGTTTTTCGTATTCATCATCGAGCACGCTTGCCGGTAATCTCAAAAAATCCATCAGTTCGGGCACTATATCCTTGTCGAGACCGATAGTATGATTGACTCTAAACGAGAAGATCATATCAATCATGGTTCTCACCCTGCCGCTGCCGATATCTGGGTCCTGGCTGACATAAGCGGTCTTCTGCCGGATGTCCCAGACGGTTTTCGCATCGAGTGGGTGATCATTGTAATATATTGTGCCCTTTTGAGCTCGTTCAAAACCAAGCATAAGTCGGAAGATCGTCGTCTTGCCGATGCCTGACTTGCCGTAGAATAGGACTTTGCCGCCTTGTTCTACGGCAAAAGTGAGATTTTGCAGGAGTGCTGTATCTTTGAATTGTATATGAACATTCTCAAATCGTATCATGAGAGATTCCCATCAGTGCGTATCTGCACAGTATACGGTATGGAGATAACCTGTCAAGTGCATTGACTGCTGATGTGTTTCCGCATCACGGCATCAGGAGTACATATCTGGCAGGAGAACAGAACCGAAGGAGCGTCGCTGTACTTCGCGGATCCGAACGGGCACAAACTTGAGATACATGTATCGGATCTGCATTCGCGGCTCGATGCCATCAAGCGCGAGCCGTGGGACGGGCTGGAGATTTTCATGTAGAAGTTCAGCCGAGATCGAAGGATTGAATCTTATGCCAGTGTTCTGGCGCTCCGCTGGTTGTGTATAAATGAATATCACTGATCCGGAATGTGCAGTGTAGGCTTTTACCGATGGCTTTAATGATCGCCCTCTTCACGGTAATATCGATATCACCGTACATCAGGCTCAGGTGCGGCATATAATCGGCGCTGCGTGATTGGTCGAATATGGTGCGGGCTTGTGTGTTTGCATCCATGACCTCCCTGGTCTGCTCGATACGGATGAACAAGCATCGAAAATATTCATTCAGATAGTCGATATCCAGGAGTTTTACCTCGAATGGCTTGATAACTCTAGCCAGCCGTTTTAATTTTTCGATAACCGTCTGCTTCTGACCGGTCAGCGTGCCGATGACCGTTATATGCGGTTCGAACTCCGGAGTACCATATGGTTTGCTTAATTGTCTGATCGTCGAGCTCAGTTTGTCATACACCTCATCTTCAGGCTTTAACCATAAGGAATATACATCAGCACGCAGCATGAGCCATTATATGGTCGAAGGACAGCACCGTCAAGCATATTAATGATGCATAACTACCCTTAGCCCTATGCAGCCGAAGGCTTAGCTTGACATCCTGAAAATTGACGTTATAATCCAATAATAAGGAGGTGACAATGCCAAAATATCTGATTACCCTGCCACCCATGTCACCCGATAA
>CP070834.1:447433-460834 GCA_020341755.1 Caldifarciminota bacterium
CGTTTACGACAAACAGAAGCCACTCCCTGTTCGTATAAAAATTCACACTGTTGAGGACCATACCCCAGCCGGTCATAACGATGATGAAGAGCATCGGTATTCCGGTATACACGATGGGTTTTCCCTTTTTTAAGAGGTAGACGGTGATGACCATGAGAGCGAGTCCGGCGAGCAACTGATTACTCGCGCCGAAAAGCGGCCAGAGCACCAGAGCACCGCCGCCGTCTGGTCGTACCAGGGCAAGCATGAGTGCACAGAAAACAACGAGTGCCGTTGCTGCATATCGGTTGGTGAAGACCGGGATGTGTAGGTCTTCGGCGAGTTCTGCAACTATATACCGCTGGATTCGGGTAGCGCTGTCAAGCGTGGTAGCGGCAAAGCTGACAATGAAGACACCGAGTAAGGTCGCCGATAGTGTTTTGCTCAGTCCCAGAGCGATGAGAAAGGTCGACGCTCCGTCAACAAAGGCAGTCAGTTTTGCACCGAGACCGGATGCAACCGCCCAGTCAGCATATCGTGCAGTCCAGGCAGCCGTAGTACCAAGTCCTGCAGTGCATGCTATAATCACGATGACGGCAAGCGCACCTTCGGTAAGCATGGCACCGTAACCGACGAGGCGAGCATGGTGTTCACTGGTCAGCTGTTTTGAGGTAGTACCTGAAGAAACAAGGCTATGGAATCCTGATATGGCTCCGCACGCGATCGTGATGAAGAGAAACGGCCAGACCGGTGGTGCTCCGCTCGGTGCGGCAACGACAGCAGGTGCAGTGATCTGAGGATAGGCGATTGCCAGTCCTATAAAGAGCAAAAGGAGTGCGAAAAAAAGTTGATGAGCGTTGATGTAATCGCGTGGCTGCAAAAGGATCTGAATGGGAAGAACAGAAGCGATATAGGCATAGCCCAGTAGGATGATCAGCCAGGTCACCAGTGGTGATCCGGCAATGATACCGGGCATCTTGATAGGCAAAGAGGTGCCAATAATGACCGTGAGGTACATTACCATGAGTGCGCCGATCGACAGAAGGGTCACATTGCCCTTTTTCTTGTAGATGAGATACCCCAGTGCTACAGCGATCGGTATCTCCATCCATACAGGGAATACTGCGGTTGGGTACATTGTGAAGAGGATGCCGATGATCAGAGCAAATATCGAGACCACGATGACCAGGCAGAAGAAAATGACGAGCAGAAAGAGCAATCGGGATGTCGGACTGACGATATCGCTGGTGATTTCACCAATGGACTTGCCTTTATTCCTGGCGGAAATGACGAGTGCGCCCATATCGTGTACCGCACCCATGACGATTGAACCGACAAAAACCCAGATCAGTGCCGGCACCCAGCCCCAGATTACGCCGATCGCTGGTCCGACAATGGGCCCCGTACCGGCAATAGATGTGAAGTGGTGTCCGAACAGTATCTCTTTTCTGGTTGGCACATAATCAATTCCGTCGTTTATCTCGTGAGCGGGTGTCAGTGCCTTTTTACTGAGATTGAAGAGTTTCCTGCCGAGGAATCTGCCGTATGTGTAATAAGCGATGATGAATCCGACATACACCGCGATACACAAGAGCAGCGCATTCATCTATTACGCCTCCTTTCCTGAATATTTTCGTGATTATAGTGATATAGACACTACTGTCAAGAAGTCGTACTTTTGCAGCTTGACAATGAAACCGATGTGAGTACAATGTATACTGATTAGCGCCAGGATAGCTCAGTTGGTAGAGCACCGGACTGAAAATCCGGGTGTCCCCAGTTCGATTCTGGGTCCTGGCATTTTTTTCTTGACATTTATTGGAAATTTTATAGAATTACCTTATATGTCAAATCAGGTTCAATCCACGCTCGTACACGGAATACGGGCATCCCTTGATGAATATGACGAATCATTCAGGAATCTTCTGAAAACCTTGGATAAAACCGAACAATTACTGGAAAAAGATACAGAAATCCTGACGAGCATGCGCAGAAATTTTGATAATCTTTCGGCAGCTCTTGAACTAGAATTTGAGGGTGCATCGGTCTATGACCAGGAAATCGTTAAAATTAAGGATTTCCTCAAGGAGAGTGTAACCAGGGTCAAGCATAGCCTCGATACATCTCAGAGGCTGTCTTCGGATCTGGGTAATATTTCGGCGGTATTTGACAGGATACATCACAACGGGATTCTGCTCGATGACACGATAAAGGACATAAATATGGTCTCCGACAGCATTGAAGTGGCATCCAGGAATGCCGGCATTACTGCTTTCCATGCGGGAAAACAAGGTCGTGGTTTTGAGGTAATTGCCCGTCAGATGACTGCCCTGGTCCGTGGTGTGCAACAGCCTGCCCAGATGATCCCTGATGTCTCTGAGGATATAATCAAGGGAATGGTGGATCTCGGACATAACGTACTCACCACGAAGAATATGATGACGGATATCGCGCAAATCAATCAGCAGTTCTCAAAGATGACCGATGATTTGCTGTCACTCATCACAACGGTCGAATCCAGCGTGAAGTACGTGCTGGAAAGCATCATGAAGCAGCGAGAACTACACGGCATTATTCATCATGAGAATAGAACCTGGGAAAAATGGCGCGAGGGTGTTGATAACATGTCTCATTCTGCGATGGTGCATGAGATTCTTCTGGAGTGCATGTTCACACAGGTGGATCATATTAAGGAGAGCATCAGCGGGATCGACAATACAACAGGATTTGTTTCTCTGTGCAATTCGCTGAGATATGCACTCGAAGATGCCGCCCGTATCTACACGAACCTGATCGCCGAGTTTGCATCGGGGCAAGTAAAAACACATACTGCCGACTACCCGGAAAGTTCGATCGGGAAATTGGTCGCGGAGTCAGAACAGTTCGTGAAAGAAGTCACGAATATTATTGAAGAAATCAAGAACTGGATAGATACCAATAAACTTGCGCGCGAGATTCTTTCAAAAGGAGAGAACCTCTACCACAGCATTGGCGAGATATTGAGTGCATCGAGTAAGAAACTGATCAGCATGAAGAACAGAACCGACTACATTACGTCACCACTTGCATCCCTGCGGAAAATCACCGACCGTGCCAAGGTGCTTGGTCTGTATGCAGGTATTGAGAGTGCTCGAGGAGGAGAGCATGCTGTTTCGCTCGGAGTGGTCACAAAGGAGATCGTAGAATTGTCCGAAAAGACCAGTTCTTTCGTCGACAAGATTGAAGACGTTTCACGTGATATCGGGCGGAGTTTTTCAGACCTATCATCATTCCTGGTACGCACTACGAACGATGTTGAACAGGGTATTGGTGCTCTCCAGTCAGCCATAGGTTTGCTGGAAAAAAACCAGTATGTGCTGGACAATCTTGAGACGCTCAGTCATGAAATGCTTCAATCTACGCAGCGTATGCTGGCGAATTGCACTGAATTGATGGGTTATATTCGGACTCTGAACAGGGATTCGGAAAGTGTGGACGACAATATCACACGGTATGAGGAAACGCTGCAGGAGAGCCATGGTGTAAGCCAGAAGGCATTAGGAACGCTGCAACAGTATGAAGCCGAGATCAATATCCTCGAACGTGCACGTCACACGGTAGTCATGGCGTTGCCGGTTGAACCGCTTACCCTTAACCCAGCTGAGCAGACCGATACCTGGAGTCAGCAGGTAATAGAGCAAGTTCATGCCGGTATGTTTGCGTATGACATAACGAGCCACCTGGTTCCCGGTCTCATCGAGAATCTTATGGTTTCACGGGACGGGTGTGTGTGGGATTTTACTTTGAAAAAACGGGCGCGGTTTCATAACGGCAGTCCGGTTACGTCCCGGGATGTTATAGAGAGTTTCAAACGGACACGGAGTGGAGCCCACAGCGGCGAGATTGATTATATCGACAGCATAGAATCCCGCGATGATCGCCGAGTACGGTTCAAACTGAAATACCCGTTCCTGCCGTTCATCTCGCAGCTGGCAAGTGCCGCGTGTTCGGTAGTTCCGGAGGATGCTTCTCCGGATGACGGCATTGGTGCAGGTCCGTACTGTTTTATACGATGGGACAAGGGCAGTGAGATCGTACTTGAATCGTACCTTGATTTCTACGACGGTCCACCACCGGTTGACCGGCTCGTTTTTCGATTCATCCAGGATACACAGCAGGCAATCGAACAGTACCGACGGGGTGAAATATCTGTCATGTCAGTTTCCGGAGAGAACGCCGGGGGGATGCCTTCGGACGAGATCATCGTCGGTCCGTCATTTTCAACACAATTCATCACTTTTAACCTTGAACTCGACACGCCGTTTAAAAACAAGAAGGTGCGCCAGGCACTGAACTATATCATAGATTGTGACGAGTACACACAGGATGTCCTGCAGGGGCAGGCACTGCCGTCACATGGGATCTTTCCGCCGGGTATGGATGTCTACGATGAAGCTATCAGGGGTTACCCCTGCGATAGTGCAAAGGCTCGTGCGCTAATGGAGCAAGCAGGATATCCTGATGGACTGGACCGTTCTTATACGCTGGATATGATGGAGGGGGGTAGTGTTACCGATGCAGGTGAATATTTTAAGAAACGTTTTGCCGAAATAGGGATCACGGTAGAACCCAATCCGATGTCGTTCAAGGATATGCTTGATAAGATATGCCGTCGTGAGAGTATTCTGGCAATGACAAGCTGGATTGGAGGCAATGGTGATCCTGACAGCTTCGTATATCCGTTGTTCCATTCGAAAAGCATGCCGCGCACGGGCAATGCTTCTTTTTTCAGGAATGAAGATATCGACCGCCTTATTGAGCAGGCTCGCGCGGAACGGAATGCGAAAAAACGATGTGAAATATATCGCGATATCGAATCGAGGATCATCGACGAGGCACCGTGGGTATTCCTCTCACACCAGACCTCCCGGTATGTGGTCAGCAAGCAGATCGGCGGGTTTCAGGTGGATCCTGGCTGCATCGTAAGATTCAGATATCTGTGGTGCAGGTGAGAATATGGATTCGATAATCTTATTTAGAGTTGCGAATGAATTGGTCGGGGTCGACATAGGGTGCGTGCGGGAGGTCGCCGAGGGTCACCAGCCTGTTTTTGTTCCCAACACGCCGGATTTTTTGGTCGGCATGGTAAATATCCGGGGAGAGGTTATTCCGGTTATTTCCCTTCACCGTCGACTGGGTCTTGCTGATCAGGAAGTCGCGAATAAATTGCTCATAATCGAGGACAAAGGCCGACTGGCGGCAATCGTCGTTGATGAACTTATGGGCACGCGTAAAATAAATAAAAAATATATCAATACAAGGGCAGAATTGCTTTCGACAAAAAAAGAAAAAAGGTTTTTTCTGGGAGTTTACGAGGGTGACAAAAAACCGATACTTCTTTTGGATTTGGGAAAGACATTATCAAAGGAGGCTACATGAGGGTTTTGATAGTAGACGACGCGATGTTCATGCGGCGTATGCTAAGTGATATTTTAGAAAAGGGTGGTCATACGGTATGCGGTGAGGCGTCGACGGGTAAAGAAGCGGTTGACCGGTACAAGGAAGTCAAACCCGACCTCGTGACCATGGACATAATAATGCCGGATATGAGTGGGATCGAAGCGGTGAAAGAGATCAAGAAAATAGATGCCGAGGCAAAGATACTGATGGTCTCAGCAATGGGACAGCAGGCGCTTGTGCTTGAGGCAGTTCAGGCCGGTGCCCTGGATTACGTCGTGAAGCCGTTTCAACCTTCACGGGTGCTCGAGAGTATCGACAGGATTATCAACAAGTAAATGGAACGATATCTCGATTTATTTATTGGCGAACTAGAGGATTACGTGAAACAGCTTAACAAGCAGCTGTTGCGTCTGGACAAGGATGAATCCGATCAGTCCGCCATTATCGAGATATTTCGTATTTTCCACACCATCAAAGGCATGGCTCAGACCATGGGCTATGAATCACTGACCCGGCTAACACACAGCATCGAGGATATTCTTGGCAGTGCCAAGTCAAAGGGTTCGGTCGACCCGCAGTTCGTTGATTTCCTCTTTACCATTGCCGATCATCTTTTCCGTTCTGCTGAGGCTTTGAAAAAACATGTGGACCTGCCAGCAGCAGATTCCATCATGGACGCGATCGCGCAGATCAAAGCAGGGAAAAAGATAGACTACGTGACAGGCGAGACGAGAGCCGAGAGTATGGATGCGATAAGAATACGCCTGGACAAGCTCGATACGCTCTTCAATCTGACCAATGAACTTACCATCATTAAGGCGAGACTGTTGAAATTGAGCCAGGACATGGATGATAATCGGCTCCTAGCATTGAGCGAGAATGCGTCACGTCTCATGACGTCGCTGCAGGATGAAGTCATGAGGCTTCGCATGTTGCCATTGTCGACCGTTTTCGATATTTTCCCGAGATGGTTCAGGGATGAAGCGAAACGACAGAAGAAGCCGGTCAGCCTGGAGATTGTTGGTGGTGATATCGAGGTTGACCGCTCGATTACCGATATTCTCAAAGAACCATTGATTCATCTCGTGAGAAACGCTATCGACCACGGTATCGATCCCGATAGTTTTGAGGAGAAAAGACGTTTCAATATCGTCCTCAGCGCTGAAAGGGAAAGAGACCGTATAAAGATCTCTGTCACGGATGATGGAAAGGGCATTGATACGGGCGAGATCAGACGCATTGCGCTGGAAAAGGGGGTCGCCACCGAACAGGAGATGGAACATTATACCGAGGATGACTATTACCGCCTGATCATGAAACCTGGCTTTTCTACCAAGAAGGAGGTTTCAACCATTTCCGGACGCGGCATCGGGCTTGATGTTGTGAACAATGCGCTCGTGAAACTAGGAGGAAAACTCACCGTCTTTTCGAAGCAGAACATTGGTTCCCGTTTTACGCTGGAATTGCCTCTCAGCCTAGCGGTGGTCAGAGCGATGGTATTTAGCCTTAATGGTCAGCGATATGCGCTGCCGCTGACGTATATCACAGAGACGTTCTTTATGGAAGAGAAACAGGTTAAGACCGTGTACCATAGAGAATTATTTCCCTTGCGGAACGATATATTGCCGCTCGTGAAGTTGAGCAGTCACCTTGGCTGTACTTCCGGTACATCGAGGAAGGCGGTCATCGTCGTACAGTACGAAGGGAAGCGCCGGGGCTTTGTGACTGACGAGATCCTCGATGAAGAGGAGATTGTTGTGAAAAAACTGGATCCGCTCATGACGGCACCATACTATTCCGGGTGCTCTGTGTATTCTGATGGTTTACCTATTTTGATATTGGACCCAAGGGGGTTTGAATGATAGATGCAAAACGTTTAACGCCAGAACAGCTTGACGCGTTGAGAGAAGTGGCTAATATCGGAAGCGGTCACGCTGCTACTTCTCTATCACAGTTAATGGGCAAGAAAGTTATGGTTCGCGTACCGAAGATCCTGACCGGACCGCTCGAAGAAGTCATATTAAAGATCGCCGATCCTAACGATGTTGTTGTGTCGGTCTTACTTTATTTTCTTGGAGATCTGACCGGTCGGACATTGCTCCTGTATCCATTTGAGGAAGCACAAGAACTAACGACGCTGCTTATGCCAACGGTCCAGGATAACGTAACCGAAGTGCAGGAGTCTTTGCTTAAAGAGGTTTCAAATATTCTTTCCTGTTCGTATATGAATTCGCTGGGAGAACTTCTGGGGCTGTTGATCCTACCGTCTGTGCCCGGGATGATCGTCGACATGGTCGGTGCGGTTCTCTCGAGCGTCGTCCTGGAGTTCGGTCGTGAAAAGGATTTCATTTTCTGTGTGGAGACAGAATTCGACTTCGGCGATGCCGGAAAACCGCTGAGTGCTTTTTTCCTGCTTCTTCCGGATACGACGAGCCTGGAAGCGATATTAAAAAAGCTAAATCTTGAAAAATGATTTCACCAGAAGAGCTTAAGATACTAAAGAGTTTTGCCGATCGTATCCCACCGAACGATCCCGGTGCACATAATAACCTGGCGATTGTGTATTACAATAAGAGTCTGTATGACGAAGCGATCGATGAACTGGAAAAAGCCCTTAAGATCGATCCGAACTTCGTCCTGGCGCGCAATAATCTCGACATCATTCTCAAGAAGACCGGTCGGCTCGAGGAAAAAGTCGAAACACTCGCCCGTAGCATTGAACGGGAGCCCTTTGACGAACAGCGGACACTTGAACTTGCCGATACATACCGGAAGCTGAACCGTTTTTCTCAGGCAATCATTTTTTACCGGAAGGTCTTGGAACAGAATCATAAATCCTTTGAGGCGCATTTTGGTATCGGAATGACGTTGAAGCTTCTCGGAAAATATGACGATGCACTCGAAGCTATCAAGACCGCGCTGGAGATAAAGATCTCACCAGAGGTGTACCGTACCCTGGGAGAGATCTATTTTCACAAGGGTGTTATCGATCTAGCGATCAGGAATTTTCAGGAATCGATCACGCTCGATCCGTCATCAGCAGAGGCACATTTCTTGCTGGGATTCGCGCTTGGCGAGAAAGGCAAGACAAACGAAAGTCTCGAAGCCGTTCGAAAGGCCATCGATCTCAACCCGGCTCTTGCCCAGTTCGAACCCAATCTACCGATAGATATAGAGGAACACAAGGGTCACTGGGAATTCCTGAAAGAGCAACTCGGTACACCGCGCATTTCGGAGAACGAGTTCACGGTTCACTACAATATGGGGATCACCTATCGGAACAAAGCACTTTATTTCGAGTCGAAGAGAGAGTTTGATGAATGTTTAAAAATTGAACCAAAAAATCCGGAAATACATTACCGGCTCGGACAGGTGAACCTTCTGGCACGCGGTGTCGATGATGCCATCAAGTGTTTACAGCAGGCAATGGAATTCGGATTTTCATCCGCACAGTGTATCAATGCGCTGGGTGTTGCGCAGTGTCTCAAGGGGAACATCGATACAGCGATCGAGTTCTTCCAGCAGGCATTGAACGTCGATGGACAGCTCATACCAGCGATGAACAATCTGGGAGTGTGTGCATTCCATGCCGGCGATATAGAAACAGCTATAAAACATTACACACAGGCGATCGACGCGGGTAACAGTGATGCCAGATATAATCTCGGAATGTATTATCTGAATCAAAAGAAGTATGACTCCGCCCTCGAACTTTTCGATGGCGATCAGCCTGACGAGTATTTTGGCAAAGGTCTGGTCAATGCCGAACAGGATAGGAATGACGAGGCGATAGATTGTTTTAAAAGAACCCTCTCGCTGGCTCCGAATCACGCGGGAGCATATTATAATATTGGTTTCATTTTAACCAAGCAGGGTAAATTTAGAGAAGGACTCGATTACATAAGAAAGGGCATCAATATTGAACCCAATTATGAAAAGAACCGGCTCCTGCTCTCCCTGGAACATGAACTTGCAGGATATGGGCCATATCTCTTACCGGCTGGCAAAGTTGAGGAAGAAAAAACAGTTGAAGTATTGCCACAATTAGATATACCTGATCTCGAAGGGTCGTTGCAGCATGCCCAGGAATACCTCAAGAACAATGAATACGACAATGCATTGAGTATGGTCGATCAGGCACTGAATATCGATAAGGGGTCGAGCAAGGCGGTCCTTTTAAAAGCGAAAATACTGAATCAGGAAACCAGAACTGAGGAAGCGATCGATGTGCTGCAATCATTCACGAGTGAATATACCGATCATACGGACGTCAAGGCAGCCCTGGGTGAGGTTTTAGTCCAGACAGGCAAGCTGGATAGAGCGCAGGAGATTTATAAGGAGCTTATCAACAGCGATGATAAGAATACCGACTGGCTGGCGGCTGCCGCCGATATTTCATTCCGGCTGGAGAACTATGACGAGGCACTATCCTATTACCAACGGCTGCACAGCATCGATGAAAACGATGTCAATGCGGAACTGGGATACGTGAAGATATACATACGCCAGAAAAAGTATCAGGAAGCGACCCCTTATATTGAAGCCCTGCTCGAAAGACATACTGATATGTATGACGTCAATGTACTCGCAGGTATCTATTATCTGGAGAGAGGCGAGCGCGAAAAATCTGCTCTGTATCTGAAAAAAGCGATCGATCTGGACGCTTCGAAGCCGACTCCCTATTATCATCTGGGATTGCTTAATGTCCAGCGCGGTGAATTCGAAGAAGCATGTGATGTCTGGAAAAAAGCGTTACTCTTGAGTCCTGATGAAACACTCGCGCAGAAAATAAGACATTGTATGAGAATGACAGTAGAACTTTCTGAATTTATCAAAAAGGAGATTTAGCCATGAGGAGGACGAGACATGCCTGATGAACTAACCGTCGATTCAGGAGCGCTCATCTTTGCCACACTGGCAGATGTGTATCTTTCGTCCGGGATGGTCGACGAGGCGATATCCATCTTGAAAGACGGTCTGTCGAGGAACCCATCATATACACTGGCGAAGATCATACTCGGGCGAGCGTACTACATGAAGGGCGATTACGATGAAGCGTTGAAGATCCTGAATCAGACATACCAGGATGCGCCGGAAAGCGAGAATCTCAATCTCTATCTCGGTCATTGTTACAAGAAAGCCGGAAAGCAGGATGAGGCTGTTAAATTTTACAAAGCGACGCTTAAGATAAATCCACAGAACAAAGAAGCCAAGCAGGAAATGGAACAGCTGGACGTCAAAGCGGTACCTGAAGAACCAGTAGAGCCTGAAGTGCCAGCGGTCGACGAGACTGTCGTACAGATCGTCGAGGAAGCGCGTGCCATTGGAGAGCGTGAAGAGCCGACTATTGTACCGCATGTTGCCGACCTCGAGGAGGTGCGGAAGCCAGAACCTACGGTCGAGAAGCCTCCGCAGCCGCCTGGGCCGGAACCGGTTAAAGAAGAGTTTCCGGTAAAAGCACCCGAACCAATTGTTGCTGCTCCGGTCGCAGCAGAACCTCCCAAAAAGACAGAGCCAGAAGTAATTGCACCGGTGCAGCCAGCAGTTCCGCATGCTGAGGAACCTGTGCCTGTAGCACCTGAGCCGACGACAGCGGGATCAATTCCTCTGGCATCACTCGACGAACCCATGCATCGTTTGTTGAAGAACAAGACCGTTCGCGGTGCACTCGTATGTTCAAAGGACGGTCTGCCGATTCAATCCTATGGAGAGAAGCGGACCGACCTCGATGAAATGAGCGCGGTGATCGGTGCGATTTACAACGAGGCGCAGGATTCGTTCACGTTCCTCAAAGAGGGTGACCTGGAAAAATTCATTATCGAGAAAGGTGACGAGACGCTGTGTGTCATAACTGCCGGCGATAATCTCCTGGTCGTCATCACGCAGCCAGAAACAAAACCGGGACTTGTTTTCGTCTACGCCCGCAAGATCATCGATGAAATCCGGGAATTGCTGGGATAATGAACAATAAGAACGGAGGAGTATTATGAAGGTTGAAGAATTAACGAGAATTCCCAAGGTACTCGGCGCCGGGATCGCCACTGAGGACGGTTTTATAATCGACAGCCAGTTCACGGTCGGTTATGATGCAGAAAAATCCGCTGCCATGGCGGCCCGGGTAGTCAGCAGGATTAAGAAAAGCCTGAAAGTCGATAGGGCATCGACGATACTGTATACACAAAAGAACGTATTCTTCATAAAGGAACGGGAGGATGCGATTTTTTTCGTAATCTGTCAAAAAGACGCAAACATCGGTCTCGTAAAAATCCGTATCGACCGGCTTACGTAAGCACGCTACATCCTTTTTGAGTTTGGAACATATGAAAAGATGGAGATAAGAGGGTTTGTGAAAAAAATGAAATATATGCAGAGAATTTTAGTTTCATTCTGTATTTTGTTGCTTATCGGGACCTGCGCGCGTCCTAGAAATACGGAATCCGATACCTGGGACGTTAGGGCACGTAGCAGCATGGTGCGTAATCAGATAGTTGCCCGGGGCATTACCGATACATTGGTTATCAAGGCAATGACGGAAATACCGCGCCACGAATTCGTGCCCAGAGAGTACCAGCACATGGCATACGGTGATTTTCCCCTGCCCATTGGTGAAGGTCAGACCATTTCCCAGCCGTATATCGTCGCGCTCATGACCGAGGAGATCGAGCTTGTCTCGTCTGACCGCGTCCTGGAGATCGGGACCGGTTCCGGCTATCAGGCAGCCGTACTGGCGATAATCTGTGAAGAGGTGTACAGTATAGAGATTGTTCCGTCACTCGCAGAGAATGCCGGCACGTTATTGAAGGAATTAGGGTATAATAATGTCCACGTGAAGTGCGGGGATGGCTTCCTGGGCTGGCCCGAGGCAGCACCGTTCGATGCAATCATCATTACCTGTGCGCCAAAAACCGTGCCCGAACCGCTTATCGAGCAACTGACTGAAGGCGGCAGGCTCATCGTACCCCTGGGCGATGATTTTCAAATGCTCACGTTATTTATAAAGACAGAGGGCGAACTTCAGCGGGATGAACTCATCCCCGTGAGATTCGTGCCCATGAAGGGGAAAATAGAAGAATACGAATAGGGTTGTACGTTCTTATCCCTGGTCTTTTTTCCTGTTTATCGGCGGCAAACCGCCGTGTTTTTGTTTGTACTCATCGAGCAGTTTCTGGTATTCCTGTTCGTGGTCATTGGTCGCGGCAAAACGGAAGAACGTAGCCGTAGCAAAATCAGGATCTTTTCTATCGGCGATCTGCTGTATTGTCTGATTCAGGGTCGTTGTATGTCCGATATAGAGTACATCCTGCAGGATATCGGATAGTTCAAACACGCCTCCGAAATCCGGCGCATTGAGTATCTGCTCAGGAATAAGCTTTCTCCAGTTGTCATCAATAGCCATTTATTAGTATACACGCTGCACGCGTGCAGTCAAGAAAAAGATATTGACTTGCCCTGTTTTTGGGGTATGATTAAGCGGTACTTAGTGCACACACATTGTTTCACGGGAGTATAACATCTCCTTGAGAATTATTGCAGGAGGAACAATGAGCAGTATAAGGGATCTAGCAAAGGTGCAGGGATGCACCATGACAATCGTTGTACTCGCCATGTTAATCTCAGGCGTCGCTTCAGCTCAGTGGGAGGCGGATTACCGGCTCACAACCGATAACGATACATCATTCACATCGTACAATAATGCGTGGTGCGTTGCAGCATACCAGGATACGGTACATGTTGTCTGGCATGATAATCGGGATGGTAATTTCGAGATATACTACAAGAGGTCTGAAGATGGCGGCATGACATGGGGTTCTGATGAGAGACTGACTGATGAATCCAGTTCGTCATATGGACCGTCGGTGGCTGTTTCTGGTGAGAACATATCTCTGGTCTGGGAAGATGACCGCGACATGGATACCGAGGTGTATTACAAACGATCGACAGATGGGGGGGCGACATGGGGACCGGATGTTCATGTTACAATAA
>CP070834.1:460934-473719 GCA_020341755.1 Caldifarciminota bacterium
GCATCGTGTATTTATGTTTATCCATACCGGCAAGAGAGAATAATCGTTCCTGAAGGTGCCGGTCGTGATTCCTGATGCTCCCCGAAGCAAGTTCATTCCCATTACACACAAGGTCATACAACCTTCCTTTCACCCTCAGGGGATCGCTTTCGAGATATTGTATGTCGTCTTTTTGTGGCTGTGTGAAAATATGATGAGTTGCTGTCAACTTACCGGTTTTTTCATCAATTTCGAAAATCGGAAAATCAACCACCCAGAGAAATTTATATCCTTTGTCATGCAAACCAAGTTCTTCTGCACATTCGTTACGGAGTTTTCCCAAAAAAGGAAAAACTCTTTTATCACCTGCGACAATCATGAGCAGATCACCCTTTTCAAAATGTAGTTGCGCAGCGATCTCATCGTCCATAATCTTTGCTATACTGCCACTGTAATTTTCTTCGCGCTTTGCCCAGAAAATACTTCCCAGACCCGACTCTTTTGTGCGCTCATTCAACGCATCAATCTTTTTGCGTGAAAATCCGCTGCCCCCCTTAACCACGAGACCACGAATTTCCTGCTTATCTTTAAATGGCGGGAAATCTTTATCCTTGAATACAGTATTAACATCGATAATTTCCATACCAAAACGAAGGTCAGGTTTGTCAGTACCATATTTTTCTATTGCCTGAGCATATGTTAAGCGCGGGAAGGGAACAGACAGCTCCTCGCCCAACACTTTCCTCACGACAAACGCAAACATCCCTTCGACGATATTCATCACGTCTTCTTCGTCAACAAAAGACATTTCGATATCGATCTGTGTATGTTCCGGCTGACGGTCATGCCTCGGATCTTCATCGCGCATACACCGTGCTATCTGGTAGTACCGCTCAAAACCCGCCACCATGAGCAGCTGCTTGTACATCTGAGGAGACTGTGCAAGTGCATAAAATTTTCCGGCGTACAGACGCGATGGAACAAGATAATCCCGGGCACCTTCCGGCATACTGCGCGTAAGGACAGGAGTCTCTATTTCCGTGAACTCATGTTTGTTAAGGTATTCCCTAATCGCTGTTATCACGTTGTGCCTGAGGATTATGAGTCTCTGAAGCCAGCCGCGGCGAAGATCGAGGAACCGGTAACGCAGTCTGAGTTCTTCGTTCGCCTTCACCTCATCCTCGATGACGAAAGGTGGAACCTTTGACTTGGCAAGCACCTCCAATGTCTCGACATCGCATTCGATCTCTCCAGTTGGGATGTCAGAATTGACCTGCCCTGCTGGTCTTTCGCGGATAGTGCCGCGTGCACATATGCAATCCTGCAAGCCGAGTTGAGTCGCTCCTGATATGCGCTTGGGGTCAAGAACCAGTTGAAGTATACCCGTTTTGTCACGGCACTGCACGAATACCAGACCCCCGAAATTCCGTATCCGGTCGACCCACCCGTAGACGTCTGCGGTTTGGTTTACATGGTCTTTGCTGAAGTGGGCGCAGAATATCTTTTTAATACATCACTCCTCAGGATTTCTCACCCTCGATCACGATCTCTGAGAAATCGGCATACTGTATAAATATATCATTAATATATCTCACCAGGGCAAGACGGTTTTTACGCAGCGCAGCATCATCGCACATAACCATGACATCATCGAAGAAGGTATCGATGACCTCCCGCATGCTCAATAATAATTCCAGAACTTCTCCATACTTTTTCTGCTTCAGGAGCACTTCCAGCTGTGTCAAAGCTCTGGTTCCGGTCCTGTACAATTTTCTTTCGGCAGGGGACTTAAGGAGACCTGTCTGCACGGCTCCGGTTTCTTTACTGCCCTTCAGGATGTTTCTCACTCTCTTCTGGCCGATGACGAGCTTATTGAATTCTGTTTTATCCCTGAACTTTGCTAAAGCCTGACATCTGTGGCGGGCATCGGCAATATCCCCCTGCCATGTCGCCAGTACTGCCTTGATCTCATCATACCGGGAGCCCGCATCTGCCAGATAACGGGTCATGCGTTCAGAAAAGAAGTCCTTCATGACACCGTCTTCAAGCTTCTTTCCATATAATCCCAGTAAGCGTTCTATCATCGTGAACAATGACACATGTATGCCGTTTTCTGCCATTACCTGTACGACGCCGTACCCATTCCGTCTCACAGCCAGCGGATCATAGGATCCGCTGGGACGGTTACCGCTCAAAAAAGCTCCAATGACATTATCCAGTTTATCGGCTACTGACAGGGCTGCACCTTCCTGTGTCCGCGGCAATGCATCACCAACATAATTAGGTAAATAATGTTCCTTTATCGCGGCTGCTATTTTCTCATCTTTCAACGAAACCGCAGCATAGTGACCACCCATGATTCCCTGTAACGAGGTGAAGTCCTTTTCCCTGACCATTTGCGAAAGCAGGTCCGCTTTACAGTACAGGGCTGCTTTTTTCAAGGCAGCCTGGTCTCCATCGGGAAATACCGATACGAATTTACTCATGCGAAATGCTTTGTCGTAAAGACTTCCCAAACCCTTAAGCCACATCATACCCTTGGTCTGTTCGTTCATCTTTTCCAGTCCCTGAGCAAGATCATTCTGGTAGTAAAAATGAGCATCGTACAGTTTTGCTTCGACCACACGAGTGTAACCCTTCTTCACGTTCTGCAATGCTTTCTTCTTTGCGCTGAACACACATACAAACTTGTTGGTCGGTTTCAACCAGATGAGATCACCCTGCGTTTTCAAGACCGTTACGATAACTTCTTCTGGCAGATCGAGATATTTCTGATCGAATTCTCCGGTGACCGCTTCGGGATACTCGGTCATGCAATTAAGTTCATCGATCATTGCATCGGTGTACAACGGCTTTCCGGGCACCTTACCAATGGCTTGTTTTATGCGTTTCAGGATAAGTTTCCTGCGTTCATTGGGATCGACGACGACACCGCCGTGCCGCAGGAAATTCATGTACTCGCGGGGCTTTTCCAGACGGATTGGTTTATAGGAAAAATGGAAATTCGGCATCGAGTAGCGATCGGCGGTAATTCCCGCATACTTGAAGCGGATCGGTCTCCGGTCAAGGAGCGCTACGATCCATCTTACCGGCCTCGGGAAACGTGTCCCGCTGGCGTTCCATCTCATGGTCTTGGGAAATTCCAGGCTCTGGATAATCCGTGGAATCTCCTCATACAACACATCTTCAGTCAGACCCCCAGCGACTTCTTTTCTACCACACACGTACTCACCCTTTTTGGTCTTGCGCACGACGATCTCGGTACGCTTCAGATCATGGGTTTTCATGAAGCCCTGCAGTTTTTCTGTAGGTTTGTTCTTCTCATCGAATGCGATCTTTTTTGGAGGTCCCTGTATTTCAATAACCTGGGGTTTTTGTTTTCGCGTGAGACCAAGTACGATAACACCGAAACGTCTGGATGTGTATATGGTGCGGACAGAACGGTAAAAGATCCGATTGCGCTTGAGCACCTCTTCCAGCCGGTACGTTAAGTCATCAGCTGTTCGCCTCAAGAAGGAGGGCGGAAACTCCTCATGACCTATTTCAATGAGAAAATCAATCATTTTTTTCTTGTTTTTCTTCTGTACTACCGGGCAGTGACGTAATATACAATTGTGCCGCCTGATTAGCCAGTGACCGTACCCGACCAATCATGTTCGCACGTTCCGAAATGCTGATCACGCCGCGTGCGTCAAGCAGATTAAACACATTCGAACACTTAATCGCATAGTCGTATCCTGGATACACAAGCCCCTGTTTGAAAGCACGGGTAGCTTCCCGCTCATACTGATCGAACAGTTCCGTTAAAAGTTTTGGATCCGACTCCTCGAAATTGTATCGTGAAAACTCAACCTCATTCTGCCGATACACATCTCCCCAGGTCAGATCATTATTCCATTTCAAATCGAACATCGACCCAACATCTTGTACGGCAGTGGCTATACGTTCGAGGCCATAGGTGATCTCGACCGGGATGACCTTCAGATCAACTCCTCCTGCCTGCTGGAAATATGTGAACTGCGTGACCTCGAGCCCGTCGAGCCACACTTCCCACCCGAGCCCCCATGCGCCGAGTGTTGGTGCCTCCCAGTCGCCTTCCACGAATTTCACCTCATGCTCATTAAGCTTCACACCGAGGCTCGTGAGTGATTCGAGGTACATTTTCTGTATATCCTTTGGTGCTGGTTTCAATATCACCTGCAGTTGATAGTATTGCTGGGTCCGGTTCGGGTTTTCACCATAACGACCATCGCGTGGTCGTTTCGATATCTCAACATAACATACCTTCCATGGTTTTTCGTCGAGGACCCGGATAAAAGTCGCAGGATTGAATGTTCCGGCACCGACTTCTGAATTATACGGTTCGAACAAGAGACAACCTTTTTTCTGCCAGAATCGCTTAAGATTCAATATAATATTTTCAAAGGTAAGGACTTTTCTCATAAGCCTAACTGATCGGCAACCTTCTGCATGCCACCTAAACAGATCTCGATAAATTCCCCTAATTCCAAACCGAGATTACTGCAGCTCAGTATCTGCTCGCGATTCGCACCCGCAGCAAAACGTTTTTCCCGGAAGCGCCGTTGGATAAAATCTCTATCCAGTGAACTCAGTTTCTTGTCCGGATGCATGAGGGCGCTTGCTACGATGAGACCGGTCAAAGGATCGGCAGCGAATAATGCCCAATCGAGCTTGGAAATGGGCGTATCGTGTCCGGCATGCACACGAATCGCATGGACGATTTCATCATCGATACCCATTTTCTGGAGTAACTCTGCCCCAACAATTCCATGTTTCAACGGCTGGGTTTGGGTTTCCTCATAATCAATATCATGGAGTAGCCCGGTAAGTCCCCATTTTTCGGTATCTTCACCGAGTTTTTCGCTGAGTTCTTTCAGACAGGCTTCAGCTGCCAGACAGTGTTTAAAAAGGTTATTGTTTTTCAGTCTTTCGCGGACTAATTTCACTGCATAATCTCTGGTCATAAAAAATAATTATGCATATATCTGTAAAAAAGTCAATATTGAAATGCTAAAATGTTGTTTTTCTTTGTTTCAACTACCTACCATTGTCCCTTTGAGGACCTTGATTTCTGCCCTATATCCCTTATAATTGCCCATGCTCGGTTTGGTTCTCGGTGGCGGCGCTGCCAAGGGTTATGCCCATATCGGTGTGCTCAAACTCCTTGCAGAAGAAGGGATACGACCGGACATCATAGTCGGGGCAAGTATGGGTGCCCTGGTCGGTGGTTTCTATGCAGCCGGGTACGAACCCGATGAACTCATCGCTCTAGCAGGACAGGTCGATAAAAAGAAAAAACGTTGGCTCTTTCCCATTCACGTATCAAAAAAAGGTTTTATTGACGGCAAACACATTATGCAGCACCTCAAACAATTCACTGGTGATACGAAGATCGAAGACTTAGAAATGACCTTCGCTACGGTAGCTACGGACATCGAACGCAATCAGGAGATCGTGATCGATCGTGGCAGCCTCCTCGACGCCATACGGGCGGCAATTTCCATTCCGGTAGTGTTCATGCCACACCGATACAAGGGTAGACTGTTGATCGACGGCGGTTTTGTCAATCCGCTGCCTATCGATATCTGCCGGATGTTGGGAGCCGGAAATATTATCGCGGTCAATGTGCTTAGAAAAATCGATTATGTTCAGCGGAAAATAACAGAGGTTACACCCATGAACGGATCAGTACACGTTAAACGGGTATTTCTCGAATACATTGATTGTGCCACTGCCCGTCTCATCGATTATCAACTCACCTATCTTAAAAAGGGCATACTTATGAACATCAACACCGATGATATACGCTTGGGCGATTTTGAAAAAGGGATGGAGGCTATTCAGCGAGGATATGCCGATGCGTGCAAATTCCGCGCTCGGTTGAAACGATTTACCGGTTAGTCAGTACTGCTTACTCCTTCAGCTCTGGTGCTTTTTCCATGACATCGATTATTTCCTGTGCCGGAAGTATGATAGGCAGCATACCGAGACCGCTTAATCCTCCGACATCACTCTGATAACTTTCATTCCCCCGCGTGACTCTCATCAGAAGAATTCCGATGATATTCCCATCGAGCGCGAATACCGGTGTACCCATTCCGCTCGCCAGAACAATAAACGGATCAGGCACGTACATAGTACGCGGTTTTTCAATGATCGCCTGAACTCGTGCAATTGAGATCGATGGAACATTGCTCAAGGCAGAACCCAGCCTCGAGAGCACCACAATATGGTCGAGCATCTGAGGGATTGTGTGCTCGAAAAGAGATACAAAATTGAGATCCCGGTCGATTTTTTCAATCGGCTTGATAAATGCCAGATCCAGTTCAGGATCACGAAGAACCACTTTGGATGGTATCTCGGTATTATCAGAAAGGATCATCTTGATGTCCTTCACCTTCACTTCCCCAAATCCCGATCTGTAAAAGCTGGCGGGATCGATACTGGTGAGTGAAATTACTGCCAGACCCTCCTTGTTTATCACGCTTGCCAGCCCTTCGACCTTTCTCTCGGAATCAAACATCTCAAGCACCGTCTTTGTCAGAACAACCGCCTCCTGCCCTTGTTCCATGATCGTTTTCGAAAGTTCGGCGATTTCATCACCATGTCCCAGACTAGGTATAATCACAACCGCAAAAAGCATACAGTATACGAACCTGAACATATCTTTCGGTAACAATTTCATCGCGTCCTCCAATTTCTCTTGATACATATCATCTATTTCCAATCCGGTTCCAGTTCAACGAAAAATGTATGAATACCGCGCATTACCTTTAAAACCACGTTCTTTGGCTTACGCTTCTGGATCCCGGTCATCATATCCTCGAAATCACCAACATCACGCGTCGGTTCTCCGTCCAACGCGAGGACAAGATCGCCTTCAATGAGATTAGCAAGTGCTGCCCAGCTTCCGCTGCTCACATCGGCGACGATAACGCCGGTTTGTGTCATATCCCACATCTCATCGACCCGGTCCTGGAAGGCAATGTCACGTACCGTGAATTCGAAATTCGTGTCACGGTAACTTTTCATTTCCCGGGGCGGTGGTGGGGAGGAGCCGAATCGTATGGTGATATCACGGAGCTTGCGGTCGCGCAGTATCTGCACGGTCGTCTGTTCGTTGATTGCATAACGCCGGATCATTGCCGGCAGGATCTCGATATCGGACGGCTCTGATGCTTCAACCGGTACGTTGTTGACGCCTACGATAATATCGCCGACAGATAATCCGGCTTTCTCTGCCGGGCTATCTTCAAACACCTGGACGATGCGCACGCCTTTCTGTGCATCGAGCCCGTAATGTTCAGCAATACCCCTGGTTAAAACCTGCAGACCTACGCCAAGCCAGGCTTTTGCCAGTTCCTGCCCCTGCTCCTCACGCTGTTTGACACCGATCTTACACACCGTGATATACTGATTGTTGCGTCGTTCAAAGGTCACCAGCACGGGAACACGTTCCTCGGTATCATTTATCAACTTCTTCGTTAATACCTGGAAATCGGAAAGATTGTTCACGCATTTCCCGTCTACCGCAATGATGACATCACCGGGCATAATACTCGGTTTGGCTTCTCCACCCGGACCGCTCGGCTGTACCGAGGTAACCAGCACGCCATTTTCGTCATCGCGTTTCATCTCCCTAGCCGCGAGAAAGGTGATATCCCGGGCAGTAATACCCCAGTGCTTGAATTCAATCGCCTCCGGGCGAATATACTCGCGGTCTTTTGCCGTCACGTAAAGGACCTTCTCCTTTCCATCCCTAATGACCACTGCCGTTATTTTCTTGCCGATCGGGCAGGACATTATCGTGTGATTAAAGAGAGGCAGTTCTTCGTTGAAATGAACGTTCACCGGTTGATCATTGATACGAACGAGCACATCTCCAGGCAGAAAGCCCGCCCGTTTAGCAGGTGAATCCTCTATAGTACCGCTAATGAGCACCCCGACATCAGCATCTCCGTATTTTAACAATGGTTGTACTTCAAATCCAAACCATGCGCGCTTCACCCGACCGTCCTGTATTAATTCCTCGACAACCTGTTTTGCGAGGTTCCCTGGTATCGCACCACTGATCCCCAGGTTTATCTCGTTGATACCAACGATTTCTCCATCGAGATTGACCAGCGCGCCGCCTGAATTGCCAGGAAAGATCGGAGCATCATGACCAATCCAACGGACAACAGAACCCACATCCTCACCTTCCAGCGTGAATTTGAAAGATCCGAATATATCCGGTAGTACCATTTCAGTATTACTTACTATTCCCATAGTCACTGATTGGGACAGCGCCATCGGACTCCCCATGGCAAGGATATAATCACCCACAGCAAGTTCATCGGAGTTTCCGAATGATGCGGTCGGGAAATCCCGATTTTCGGGGTTGCGTATTTTTATCACGGAGATGTCCGAAAGCGGGTCGGTCGCCAGCAGATCAGCCTCTACCTCCTGCCGATCATACATCGTACACACCAGGCGCTTTGCCTTACCGGCAACGTGATGATTGGTCACCACATGACCTTCCTCCGTGATGATCACTCCGCTGCCGGCTGATTCGAATTTTGCCTTACGCCCCTGGTCGTCATAGACCGTTACGACATGAATTCGCACCAGGGCCGGTTTGACCTTGGCGATCGCTTCATCTATCGTTTTCTGGAATGATACATCAAAGATATGCTGCGATTCAATAGTACCGGTCTGGGCAGCACACCATGCACCGACCGCACATATGAAAATCATCCTAAAAATACGGGTATTCATAAATCTTTCCACATAACCTCCTTTGTAAGCCTAAATATACACGAAAAATCAAGCGATGTCAATTATTAACACTCATCGGGTCTTGACTTTTCCAGCACTTTATTTATACTGTACGCAGGGAACGATAAATTTATAAATGTCACACTGTGCATTGATATTGTAAAAACCATGGAGGATTTCTGAATACCAGAAAATCAAAAAGGCGAGCCCGGTGGCGGGCTCCTCGAGAAACAGAACTCTGGACCAAACCTTTGGTGCTCGATGAACTGAAGAGCATAAAGAACCACATTGCTGAGGAAACATCGAAACTGAAGCCGACCGACTGGGAAACACATGCGCTGCGCGCTATATGTGCCCAATCACCGCAATTGTCCAAATTGTTGATCAACGGTGAACTTGACATCGAAACCATCAAACACAGTGAATTAGAAGGTATACAGGACACCATCAATATCATCAAGAACATCTCGCTCAACGACGGCATGTCGCTGCGTGATCTATACGGCACGATGCTACAGACGATAGATGACCAGACATCGCATAAGACCGGCGATAAATTCTACTGGTTCGGTCAGGATAGGGTCATTAAAGTCATGCAGTCTTATAATGCGAGCACTCAATCGTTCGGACCGTATGAGATCAAATTCTGTGATATCGATGGCAAAGAAATTCCTCTCGATCCACACATCGATAGCGATATGATCAATAAGGTCAAGGAATCACTCGATTGGTATGAGAAAACCGTCAAGGCGACCTCACAGATCGAAGCGCTCAGGAAAATGTACAAATTCACGATTGCTTCGGAACACCCGTTCATTGAGTTCGATCTCGATGCCGTCGAAAAAACAAAAAATTTCCAGTATGATGGATCGCTCGTCAACTGTCTCTTTCTGGAAATGAAGAAGCTGCTCACGATTAGCGCCGACGAAACATATCCTGCTCTCCATGCGGTCACAGAACCCCTGTTCGATATCGTATCAAATTCCTTCTCATATGGCGATGGTACTATCGTGCTGATCAAATACAAAGGTGCGGTCGAATATTTTCCGGACCGTCTGTACATAGAACTCCATAACATGAACCTCCAAAACTGGGTGGTGCGCTGGATAAAGAGTTATAAGCTCCACCTTGAGGGAAACGACTAGAACCGTCGTCCCGACCTGCCATACAGAACCATACATTCTTTCCCTTGACTTGCCGCGTTTTTGGAATACTATTCCTTATGAAAAATATCGCAGTACTTGCCTCTGGTCGTGGTACGAATCTCCAGGCGATCATAGAAAATATCGAGAACGGCAGCATACAGGCACATCTTGCCTGCGTGATCAGCGATAAACAGGATGCGCAGGCACTGGAGCGTGCCCGAAAACACGGGATTGAAGCGGTCTATATCGATCCAGGTCCTAAGAAAACGTGGCTCATCCCCGAAGTGGAACAACGGTATGTTCAGGCATTACAGGATCGACAAGTCGATCTCGTCTGTCTTGCCGGATTCATGAGAATTTTGAAAAAACCGCTGCTTACAGCATTTGCCGGCAGGATAATCAACATCCATCCTGCGCTGCTCCCATCTTTCCCCGGACTCGATGTCCAGCGCAAAGCGTTCGAGTACGGGGTGAAATTTTCAGGATGCACGGTCCATTTCGTTGATGATACGGTTGACGGTGGTCCGATCATCACCCAGACAGCAGTCCCGGTGCTTGATGATGATACCCCGGATATACTTGCAGCGAGAATTCTGAAAGAAGAGCACAGAATATATACCGAGGCGATCAATCTCGTGCTCTCAGGTAAGTACAAAATTGACGGACGGAGAGTTATCAAGATTAGTTGATGGATTCTCGACGACAAAAGAAACTAGAATCTAGTACCCAACATCTAGAATCTGATCTGTTCGGGGTGTCCCCCGCAGTTCCATAGGTTGGCGGAGGGTAGTTTGACATACCGTTGCCGTCGGGGACCCCAGCACGGGGATAACATTTCCTCACCGCTCCCGAGTCATCTGGCAATGATCGGGGGTTTCGAGGTCTCCAAAAAGTATCGAAGAACTTTTTGGAGAAAAGGGGGTGTCCCCCTTTTGGGCGGTTAGCTCAGTTGGTTAGAGCGTCGGTCTCACATACCGAAGGTGACTGGTTCAAATCCAGTACCGCCCATTCCAATTTTACTCGCATCTGTTTTCTGATGCGATTGTAAAATTGAGATCCTGAGCAAGCAGTCTTGACTGCAGTCGAAGGATACCCCATACAACATTCATCCTTGACAACACCTCATATTCCCTTAGAATGACCTGCTACTAAGGAGGAGTTATGGATATGTGGCAGTGCACCGTGTGTGGGTACATCTATGACCCCAATGACGGTGACCCGGTAAGCGGCGTGCCTCCGGATACACCGTTTGATGAGCTACCGGACGATTGGGTCTGTCCTGTGTGCGGCGTTGGAAAAGACCAGTTTGAACCATACGAGACAAAAAATAGTGAATGGTCCAGTGACGACGAGTAGACAAGAGTACACAGCTTCAATAGGTATAAAAAAATTCGTTGCCCTGAATACAATCAATGAAAATTGCCATTATACATAATAAAGACCTGACGCAGGTCATAAATCGCTTCGGCTTACAGAACCGAGAAATGTATAGCGAAAAAACCGTCAGGCTCGTTGCTGAAGCCCTCGAAAAGAACGGTCACAATGTGCAGGTCATCGACGGTAACATGCATCTCATCGAGAGACTCCAGGAATTCATGCCCAAGGTTCTGCAGGGCGAACGGATGGGCATGGTCTTCAATATGGCATACGGCATACAGGGAGAAAGTAGGTACACACACCTGCCAGCGATGCTGGAAATGCTCGGTATCCCGTATGTCGGTTCGGGCCCGACCGGTCATGCGCTCGCTCTGGACAAGGTAATAACAAAAATCGTACTGCAGCAATCAGATATACCTACCCCTCATTTTTGGGTCTTTTCGTCGGATAACGAGGACATGAATAACGTGTTATATCCGGTAATAGCCAAGCCAAAAATGGAAGCAGTGTCCTTCGGTCTTACTATCGCTCATGATGAGGCCGAACTGCGGGATGCAGTAAAACATATCGTCACCGAATTTCAGCAGCAGGCGCTTGTTGAACAATTCATTCGCGGCAGGGAATTTTGCATCGGACTTCTCGGTAACGGCGATCCAGAAGCATTCCCGGTCCTTGAGATCAACCTAGATAATGATCCTGATGCCATCCAGACGAAATCCGATAAATACCGGCATCCTCGCGGCAAGATATGCCCTGCAGACCTGCCGGGACCAATTGCGGATAGAATGACTGCATACAGCAAGACAGCATTCACCAAACTCGGCCTCAGGGATTTTGCGCGGACCGATCTCCGCATGGATGAAGAAAACAATATTTACGTGCTTGAGATAAATTCGATGGCGAGTCTTGGCAGAACAGGTTCGTATGTCGAGGCAGCACGGGTATCCGGGTATGATTATACAGCCCTAGTGAACAAGATGCTCGAGGTTGCCGCGGTCCGGTATTTTGCCGACAAGATACACGTGCTCGAACCGGCATTTCATGCTACACCAAAAAAAGTATCGCTTCCGGTCCGTCTGCGGGGGTATGTCAGAACGAATAACGACAAGATCGAAAAACTACTCGCAAAACTGGTGAACACCAATTCGTATGTGCGCAATGTCGACGGCGTGAACACCCTTGGACAGATCGTAGAAAAAGAATTACAGCAACTCGGATTTGCCATGCGCACATATCCACAGGCAGAGATCGGAAACATATTTTACTTCAGTAATTCTGATGATCCGCACGATGTGCTCTTCATCAGCCATCTCGATGCAGCAACGCCGTTCACCAAGCACACCGGGTTTCGCACAACACCGTATAAGTACTTCGGGACCGGCATTTGGGACAGCAAAGGTGGCATCATCATGCTCATCGCGGCGCTGAAGGGTCTCAAATTCGTCCGGCGTCTGCGTAAAGCCAGGATCGGCATACTCCTGACATCTGACAATGCTCTCCAGGGAC
>CP070834.1:473819-486282 GCA_020341755.1 Caldifarciminota bacterium
GGAAACAGACCAAATTCCTGACCATTAACTGCGGGACCATCCCGGAAACCCTGTTGGAATCCGAACTCTTCGGGCATAAACGCGGTTCATTTACCGGTGCGGTCAGCGATAAGAAGGGATTATTAGAAGAAGGTGAGGGTGGAACGGTCTTTCTTGATGAGATCACCAATACGAGCGTGGCGTTCCAGGCAAAGCTCCTTGAAGCTATTGAGGAGAAGATCATCCGCAGGCTGGGCGAGACCACGACCCGGCAAATAGACGTCCGCTTCCTCTTTGCCACCAACCGGAATCTGGAGATCGAGGTGGAAGAAGGCAGATTTAGGCAGGACCTGTTCTATCGTATCAATGTCTTTAATGTCGAAGTACCACCCTTGAGAGAGCGAGTCAATGATATCACGGTCCTTGCCAAGTACTTTCTAGATCGTTATAGCAAAGAAATAAACAAGAAAGTCACGGGTTTTACGCCTGATGCCCTCCAGAAACTGAAGGATTACTACTGGCCCGGTAATGTGCGTGAATTACAGAATGTGATTGAACGGGCAGTTGTGCTTACTAAAAGCGAGCTTATATCGGTTGAGGATCTCGGGTTTGAAGCGGCAAAGGGCGAGTCGATCATTCCCTTAAAAGAGATCAAGAAAGAAGCGGTCATGGAAGCATTGACCGCCACGGGCTGGAACGTTAAGCGGGCAGCTGAATTGCTGCAAATTGGTAGAAAGAGCATATACAGATACATGAAAAAGTTCAATATTTCGAGAAAAGCCTGGGGAACCCCTTAGCCTGCGGCTAAGGACGTGATGCGTAGGGCGTAAATCGTAATTCGTAAACCACAAGCAATCACAAATTAAAGCGATTCAAAACCCGCACGAAGTCTATGGTGGAAATACAGGACTCGGGAGAATTGTTCTCTAATATCAAAGGCTATATCCATCATTCCATTCAATAACAAAAAATGATAATTAACTATTAGATTTTCTCGATCTGGGTAATATAGGTAAAATGCGCAATTCAGGATATTTTGACACACAAATCCAAGAGCAGAGCTAATTATAGCAATCACATGCAATAATCAGGACAATAGTGTATCATTTTGACAAAAGACGCTACGTTAAATTAAGTATTGACAATACTTTCGAAAAAGTATATAATTTTGTATCGTTTTGATACAATATCATAAATATTTTTTATAAGTTTTTAGTAAAATGAATGATATTGCAGGGATTAAAGCAATGGCACATGTATTGCTTTACATGGAAGTATGAAGAAGGAGGTTTTAATGAAACGGTTAACAACCTATCTATTGATTGTGCTCCTGCTTGGAGCAGTCTTTAATATTGCATTACAGCACAGCAATATTGATGTTGATGATTCACCGGTCCTCAGTGCAGTGACCACGGTAATAGGAACAGCACACGCTGAAATGGTCGATCCGCCACCTGATGGTGCTCCCCCAGAAGCTCCACCCCCACCAACGGAATAAGGGAGACTATCATGAAGATCTTACATCTATATGAAATCAAGATGGTTGATGGCTCTTCATATCGGGGTGAGATCGCCTATAAAGACGATAAAATGATCATTCTGAAGGTCAGAAAACCAATGTCTAACCGGGTTCGCCTGTTCCTGAACGGTATTCTTTCCATTCGGGAAATCGGCTGGAAAAAAGCCTATACATTGAGGTAACCAGTGAATTTTAAGAGAATTGACGAATTCACCTTATACGAACCCCTGGAAGCAGGAGGAATGTAGGGTAAAAATACGCAATAATAACTAAAACGCACACCAAAAAGTGTGACACACAGAATTCTGTGTCATAATGGCACAAATTGTCATCTATAATCCCTGATATTGTGGGATATTATAGAGCGGTAAAATAATTGTGTCATAGTGATACAGGGCTGTCTTATTTTATACACCACTTATCCACACAAAACTCCACAATCCTGAGACTTATCCCCCTGGCATGGGCCTTGCGTTTTGCATTGTATGGATGCAAAGGAGTTAAAAATGAAACTGACAAATGAATATGACATCAAATTTCGCGAGGGAACCCGTTCCGATGATATGACCATCTATCTGGATGGTAAGATGGTTGTCATGAAACTGAGGGATAAAAACGCATGAAATCCGATAATATTTACGAAATACGGCTCCTGGACGGTACTTATTATACCGGGGAAATATCACATATTGATGACGAAATGGTCATCTTGAAAACGGGAACTAACCAGCTGCGCAGGACTTTACAGGTCTTTCATGATATGATCATATCGATACAAGAGCCCCGCGCAGCTTGTAAACGTGTGTGTTTCCAGGATTGAAGGATAACTGAGAGGAATATGAGCATAATCAAAGCACACCATCATCTATCACCGCTGCAACTGGATGCCCTGATCGAAGTAGTGAATGTGGGAAGCGGTCATGCCGCGACATCGCTGTCCGAGATTCTAAATAGGAAGATCATGTTCCATGTGCCATCGATAACCTCCTGTGATTTCAAAGAAACACTCCTGAAGATAGTCGGAACCAACAATGTGATTGACTATGTCCTCCTCCATTTTCTCGGAGACATCACGGGTCGAGCGCTCATCGTATACCCATCAGAGGACGCTCAAAACATCATCTCGATGATCACGCCCAAAATGCTCCAGAATTCCTACGATATACAGACATGTCTCCTGAAAGACATTTCCAGCGCCGTTTCATCGGCGTATATGGATGCATTCGGCAGAATCCTGGGATTCTGGGTACTTCCTACCATGCCTGAGAAGGTCGCTATCCAGGCGCCTCTTTCGACCATTCTAGGTCAATTCGATAGCGATATCGACGTCACTTTTTGCGCAGAGACCAAGTTCAATTTCCGGGATACTGGCAATCAACTGAACGTTCACTTTTTCCTGTTACCGGACAGCGTAAGTATCAAACTCATTCTGCATAAGTTGAATGTTTGATCAGGTATCTATGATGATGGATATAGGAAGACAAGAATAATATGAAGATAGTTCTGGCAGTGTCAGTACTCATGCAGATATCCGGAGCGGTCATCGCGATATTCTCGTCAAAGAGAATTTCGCGCCCCATTACCTCGTTCATTGCCGGAATACTGGTGACCGCAGCGGTATACACTGCCCTCAGCCAGAGCATTATTCACCACACACTTTTCTCCAGCAGCGTTGCTACCCTGGTCGTGAGCAGCGCTGTTTTATGTTCTATTATATATATAGTCTGGGTCTCAAAAAAATATAATGAGAATTTAAAACATATTCAATTACAGAAGGATATGGAACGATACATGCAGCAGGGGTCGACCCATAAAACTACGATAAAGAATATGATGAAGAAGCTGAATATCGCACTCCAGACCGACGCATCGGCGATCATCGTCACCAGCGATTCTGAATTCGGCTATAAACTCATGACCTCGAATAATCTCAGCAGACGCCTGCAGAAATATTTCAGCAATAAATACAACGGTCTGATATCCTCGGTCCTGAGAACCAAACAGCAGGTCATTATCCCAAAGATCGCGGATGACGAAAACGGATTCTTCCTCGCGTCGGTGCGTCGTGCCGGGTTTAATTCCTTCATGGGTGCTCCCATTATCGTGAATGGAGGTACGCCCGTGGGCGTGCTTGCCCTCTATTCAAAAAGAGCCAAGAGATATTCAACCTCAGAATGCGCGCTGATCGACGCGGTCAGCAGCCAGATAGGGATCACTTTGGACCGGGCGCGGCTTCTCGATAAGATACAGAAGCTTAACTTCGAATCCGTCCGGGCGCTCGTCGAGGCGATCGAAATTCGCGACCCCTATACCAAGGGTCATTCCACTCAGGTCGCCGAACTCTCGGTGAAGATCGCTTCTTATATGGGATTCACACCCCTGCAGCAAAGCATGATAGAATTCGCAGGTCTTCTCCATGATGTCGGAAAGATCGCCATTCCTGAGAAGATCCTGCATAAAGAAACCGCACTAACCAGAAGAGAATGGGCGCAGATCAAGCAGCATACCGAGCTCAGCGCTAAGATAATCGATCCCATTACTAATCTGAGACCTATCTCAGAATGGATACTTCATCACCATGAGCGCTGGGATGGTTCTGGATATCCTTCCGGGAAAAGCGGATTACAGATACCGATAGAATCACGGATTCTTGCTGTCTGTGATACGTATTCAGCAATGACCGGCAACAGGCCATATCGTAAAGCATTAAGTGATCGTGCCTCGAGAAAAGAGATAAAGAAAGTCGCCGGTACCCAGCTTGACCCGGATATCGTGCAGGTATTCTTGAGCACCTATGATACCGGTCAGGCACAGAGCATATTTGGGAGGGAGGTAGCGAAGGTCATGTAGATATACATCCATTCACGGTGAGACATACCTTCTCGTTTCGTTCCTGAGAGAAGTCGGATACTGATCCGGCTTCTCTTTTTTATTACAGTTCCACCAGTTTTGTACCTGGCTTGCTTTCAAGATACACAAGGTATGCTTTTAAATCCTTTTTGGGGAATATTTTTTTGACGCCGCTCTTATATATTCTCATCTGGGTATTATACTCAGGTTTCTCCTCGCCGGTTTTGTAATCAACTATGATTACACAATCTCTCGAAACCAGAAGCCGGTCCACGACGCCGGCAATATCCTGCTGCTTGTCCTCGAAGTATATGGGAACTTCATTCTTAAAATCGATATCGCGATCATCCTTACAGAAAATGAACCGCAGGTCAGAATCCATCAGAGTTGCATCTAAAATCCGCCTCAGCTGTGCTGCGAGTTTTTCCTGATGTTCCAGGGTCCGCCCATGCACGCGGACCGTGCGAGCGACAATCTCTTTGATCGCATCTGCAGTATCCACTTCATCGAGCCATTCGATCGCACTCAGCGCATCGTGTACTATGGTTCCGAACTCGATCCGTTCGCGGCGTGTCGGCGCGATTATTTCAATTCCCCGTTCTGTCGGGGAATAGATGGTCCGCTCCTCCCTGACCATATCACGCTCTGGTGTTCGTGAGATCGAGCGCATTGTTTCAGTACGTCTCTTTTCTTCCCGCACTGCAGCCTGTTCCTTAACGATCCCGGAAGAGTACTGTTTCGTACCGGTCTTTTTCTCAATGACATCGAACCAGAATCCGCTGCCCCTTCGAGTCTCGTAGCCGAGTACGTAAATACCGCATTTTGCCCGGGTCAGAGCGACATACAGTGAGTTGAGCTCGTCGCAGCGTATACGCTGTTTTTCGCTGTCTTTCAACTCCTCGAAATACTGACCATAGAAACGCCAGTAGAGTTTGTCCGGTTGAACATCCCCTGAATACGAAAAAAGCAGACGGTTATTTTCACGGGATGGTAATTCCCAGTACGTTTCCGGGATCAGTACAACTTCGAACTCAAGTCCTTTTGCCTTGTGGACGGTCAGTATCTTCACGCCTTCTGGATGTACTTCACGGATCTCGATAGAGGCTCCAGCCTTTTTTATCCAGTCCAGAAACGTATCCAGCGTGTCATACCCTTCAGCAGCTCGCTTGTGAGCGCAGTCAAGGAGGGTTGCCAGGGCATACGATAGAGTAAGCCCCAGGTCAGTACAGATCCGGTATATGAGCTGGTAGGGATCACAGAAATATACCATATCGAGAAGACGCTGCAATTTCAGTGTAGCATGCCAGTCTGGATGCAAATCATGCAACGCGAGAAACAAGGTCGGCTTCTTACCCTTAAGATGAAATAGTGTTTCTTCCTTTATATTGAATGCCGGTGACAGAAGAACATGCATAAGGGCAAAATCATTTTCCGGGTCATTCAGAAATTCGAGCACATGCAGTATAAAGCGAACATCTCGATTGTTGATGATCACTGCTCGCGACGTGCTCACGTGCGGTATGTGCCGTTCGGCAAGCGCCTGCGCCAGCTCGACCCCCTTGGCATTCGTCCTAACGAGAATTGCTATATCTGAGTACCCAAACCCCTTGTCATCATGTAATTCCTTGATTATGCTGCAGACCCGGTCCCGGATATGCGCGTCGCCTGTCTCTCTATCCCCAAATACACCACAATGCTCCACCCGCACCCAGCCGCCTGTATTTCCGGGTTTTACCCGATCATGCTTGTCCAGGACCGTGTTCACGAATTCTATAATTTCTTCCGTGGTCCGGTAATTCGTATTCAGTTCCTCCTTCTCGATCTTTCCTGCATACTTATTCTTTAAAAGGTCGAACAATGCCGGCGATCCACCGCGCCAGCGGTATATAGCCTGGAATGGATCGCCTACATAGAAGAGACTCTTCACTCGAGGATCGACCGAGGTGATCTCGGAGAGCAACGGTTCAAGTATCTGGATCTGGCGGAAACTCGTATCCTGGAATTCATCGATCATCATGTGACGTATCTCCGAACCGATCTTGAAATAAAGGTATTCTGTTTCTGCTGTCTGTCGCAATGCCTGGAGTGCGTACTGTTCGATGTCCTCAAAACTGATAACGTTCTGATGCAGTTTTTCCTTCTTGAAACGTTTGACCAGCTCCATTATCGGCTTGAGATGAATCAGTATTTGCTGATCCGAACGCGCAGCCAGGTACCTCTTCGTATGCTCCTGCAACCGGGAAATGAGAGTTGTCATCTCACCGGCATGTGAGCCTGCCCGTGCCAGGAAACTGTGTATATAACTCTTTTCTGCGATATCGATGCCGAAAATCGTCTTGTGAAGGTTTTCTTCATCGTCCGTGCTGATGAAATCATCGAGCTTTGCGATAAACCCGGCAAGATTCTTATTCATTGCGCCGGTCGTTTTTGTCCTGCCGTACGCTTCATGTATTTTGATGAAATCTGTGAATTCCCTGAGAGACTCCTTGAATACCCGGTTTTCTTCAATGAACGTCTGGTCAACGGTTTTCTCCGCGGCAATAAGATGTTCGAGGAAATCAAGCCAAGGCACCAGGCTTCTGAACAAATTCGGCAGACTGTATTTCAATGAGGTTTCCTGCTGTTCCAGAAGCGCGGATAAAATTGCGCTCACACTCTTATCTTTATGTACATCTTCGAAGAAGGCTTCGAGCACCCTATCGAAAATAATACTCTCCTCGGTCTCATCGATGATCTGGTACCCGGGAATAATACCGGCAATGAACGGGATGCTGGAAAGGAACGATGCAAACAGGCTGTGAAAGGTACTCACGTGAAGCTCAGACAGATTTTCCAGGAGGTACTGTTTACGCTGCCGTGCCAGTTTTTGCACATCCGGGATCCTGTCACGGAAAAACTTAAGAATATCCTCATCCGACTCGTCATGCGGTTTGCCGCTGATCAACAGATCGAGGTAGCCTATAATACGCTCCTTCATTTCAAATGCTGCTTCGTTCGTGAAGGTTATGCCGTACAAGCTGTCGAGAGGATATGCTGCTTTATCGAGAAAAAGAGAAAGAAATCTGCGCGTAAGAGCGCGTGTCTTGCCTGCACCTGCCGCAGAAACAAGCGCGATGTTGTTAATACGTTCAGACATTACCCACTCCACAGAGATCCTGATAACTGCAAAAGATGCACACATCGGTATTGTCACTCATCGCGAATGTAACTTGAGGATCCAGCATATCCGCGATCGTTGGAATCAGCACCTGTTCCCGGAACTCATTTAAATATGATTGAACGGACTGCGGCTCAACGATCTCCTTTATCTGAACCTTTCTTGATATTCCGTAGTACGCCATGCCTGCAACCTTCGACAGATCACCGTGCGACAGTATCATCGCATATAACGGCAGCTGGAACTCCACGAACGTATCGCCAATGGCATACGTATCTTTATCAGGGATGGTCGTCTTATAGTCAATGACATATAACCTTCCATCCAGCCTGTCGACCCGGTCCAGATAGCCCTTGATAAATACCGGATGCCCATTGATATCGACATTCCCCTGGAGCCGTTCTTCGAGCAATCCTGAATCAATAATGAACCCCTGCTTGAAACGCTCGAGTTCGTATTCTAGAAACCGTTCCAGACGTTTTTTGTACAGATCCATATCAAGGAACGTAACGCTGCGCGGCTTGACCGCGATCAGGCTTTTCAAACTTGCCTCGAATACATCACAGAGTTTTTTTTGAGCCTCGCCTAATTGCTCTTCGGTAAAGCCTCTCGGGTAATGAGAACGGTAGAAATTATGCAGTGCACCGTGCATTGCGCTTCCCCATTCCATGGGACCGGCTTCTTCTATAATTTCATCCGGCTCTCGCATGTTCAGCATGTATTTGAGATAGAACCGGTACGGACATTCCCGGTAATCCTTGAGACTGGTTGGACTCAAACCCTTCTCGGTCACGATCTTTTCGAGACGGCGCATGATCATCCGGTCTTTTGTCACCTTTCGAGGTGGCGTGTCGAGCGAATGTGATGCAAGGAGGAATTTGGTATCATCGACACTGTGCCCCTCAGCGCACAACATGTCGATGAATCGTGACCGCATGTCCCGCTTGGCTTCTTCAACGTACGATATATATACCTCTTTTTTCCCGGATAGCAACTGCCTGAAATAATAGTAATAATGATTTTCCCGCTCTTTGTCATACGGCAATCCGACTTTTTCCCGGATCTGCCGATTCACGAACAGATCCCTCTCACTGTATCGGGGAAAAACGGTCTCATTCATTGAGGGAATAATAACACAGTCAAAATCAAGATTGCGTGCCTCGAGCAGTCCGATGACCTGTATCCCTTTCATAGGTTCACCGCGCATGGCGTATGTTTCATCCTTGAGTGCACGCAGCACAAGACCCAGTATATCAAGTCCACCCGAGTCTTTACCATGAAAACGGAGCCTCGCGAGTCGATGCAACCGTTCCGGGAATTCTTTGATACCCGGTATCGTCTGTTTCAATACGTCCGCATTGCATGATAATATCAGGTTGAGCAAATCGATAAGACCATCGATATATTCCTCCAGCGGCCCAGCACGCTGTACTACCTCAGCGCACCGTTTCACCAGCACGCAGAGCGTTTCATACTCCTTCCCATATTCACGTGCTGGATCGAAGTAATTCAACCGCTCACGTATCATGAATTCCTGAAGACGGTACACCGTCTCCTTGACGGGCACTTCATCGACCCGGGCATTTTTGATCAACGGATGTTTGATCAAGGCGAAGAATTCCGTATGGTGGTAGCGGCTTTCGATTGCTGACTTAAGCAGAACGAGGAATGAATACAAAACCGACTGCGTGAAGGGAAAACCCATGGAGACGTTGAATTCTAATCCGGCAGAACTGAGCATTTCGGTGACCGGCCTGACAAGATTTTCATCGGTAAGGATGATCGCGCATCGATGCGGTTCATACTTTGCCAGTCGCTGCAACACCTTGCTGATATGGAATATCTGTTCATATTCGGTCCCGGTCTTCTTGATATGTATGACCGGTTTTACAGCATCTGTCGCCTGTGACGGCAACTCACCGATCATATCCATGTGTTCGATACCCAGACTCTTGAGTAATTTATGATGCAGGTAATATGTTGCAGAGGTACTGGACGCGCCGGCGATTTCTTTTTTTGAGCCGTGCAGTATTAATTCAGCAGGATACTGCTCGAGCAACTTTCGAACGATCTGTGATTCGAGATTCGTCGTCGCAACAAGCCCGATGATCCCGATATATGCGTACCTATCCAGGACTCTGAGCTCCTGTCGCTCGGCAAGCGTTTCGTATTTTTCAAGGACATCGTGGTATGACGTATTTTTTATTCTGCTGCGGTATGTTTCATAGATAGTCCGGAGTATCGGCAGTTCGTCGGCAACATACCGTTCCGGATAGTGACCCGCCTGTACCTCCTGCTCGATGTCCGCGATTCGCACCCGTTCCTTTGTCAGTTCATCAAAAAAACCGAGCAGTCGATCACCGACGGCAATGAACTGGAGAAAAGATAGATCCTGCCAGAAGTTCACCTTGAGTTCGTCTATTACCTGTTTCAGTATGAAATTACGTTCGATCCTGTCCACGCACATACCGGAACTTCCTCCCGATGCCTCGTACAGATCATTGAGGAGTTCGTCCACCGTTCGCATTGCCGGTGGAATGATACCGCAGGTATGCGAAACTTCGAGCAGGTATCTACGGAAATAGTATTTGTTCCGCTGCGAGGGGAAAACAAGCATTACCCTCGAAAAATCGGGAAGCATATCCTTGAATTTTGCACAGAGATAGTGTGCGAGTTCCCGTAAGAACGGTGATACTATCGGAATTACCTTGATCTTCTTATGCAATGTTTTCATAGCTGCATGTCTATCATGCTGACGATATCAGTATGTTCCGGTACCGATATCACTCTGAGCAAATAATTGGTAATTTATTAACGAACAGACGAGCGCGGTCCCGGTGCTTAAGATAGTTTTCCAGTACATATACAGGCGATGCTTCCACCAATTCGTTGTACACGGTCTTTCCATTTACCCGAACGGTAACGGGTTGATCCAGCCGCACCATATCGGGATGTATATATACGGTGAACGAAGCCACCCGTGAAGTCTCGAAGCTGAACGTGTTACCGCTGTAATAGCCCCTAATCTGCGCCGATGGTTTGCCTCGCGTGAACAATGAATAGGTGAAAGGACCCGGGAACGCTCCGCGTAGTGTCAACTCCTCATCACCCCGTTTAATGGTCAGGGTAATAGAATCTCCGCACTGCTTACCCTGTTTGTAACCATTGAGTTCATCAAGATCTTTGATAGTACTACCGTCGAGCGCTGTAATAACATCCCCTGCTTGTACTCCTATCAGTCCGCACAGTGTGCTGTCGCCGGCAATACGATCGACCAGTGCCCCGTCCCCTTCGTACGTATAATCAGGATAAAACCCGAACATGACACGGTCATCCGTCAACTCCATATTGTGGTCCTCATGCCAGCCTGCAGGTTCCTCCTGCTCCTGTATCTCGTTGACGGCAAGCCAGTCGCATCCAGCATCAGGATATGCTGTTTCCCACTGTATGGATGCGGGCAAAGACCGGGGATGGGTCATCATGAACGTATGCATCAACGGCATCTCCTCATCAGCATAATCGAATGAATGCTCGATGCCGGCATATATGCGGTACATGACATTAGCCTGCGCTTGGTGCCCAAGTTCCATCATGGAGAAAATTTCTGCAGCAGGATACAATCTGTCATCGGTTGTGTTGATCACATATACCGGACGATTGTACAGGTTCACGAAGTATGTCTGTATTTCCCCTACTTCGCTCCCGACACCGGGATGTCCGTTCAAGGGTAGAAACCCGGCAAAATATGACGGACAGCACATAGCGAACAAGAAACTACCCGACCCGCCATCAGAAAAACCGGTCATGTAGACACGGTCGTCATCGATATTGAATTCCTGTTTGGTATTTCGTATCTGCTGCAGGACATTGGCAATGCCAACACTATCCCACCAGGTCGCACCATACTGACCGAGCGGGACGAGAAGTATATACCCTCGTTGTTCAGCCAGTTCTGTAAAGGGCAGCTCTTCAATGAATTCCTCGACATCGCTCGCGAGTTCCTCACGGCTGACCCCGCCGTGCAGATACACCAGAAGCGGGGTCATTGTTTGATGATCGTACTGCGTTGGTATGTACAGATAATATGGTCGTTCGATGCCGTCGATACATAAATTTTTTCGCCGTACAATACCGGTCCCGGACGCAGGAGACAACGGTGCATTCTTCAATGCATCGACCAATTCTTCTGCTGACGGCCCCATTTCCAGAACGTTCTTTTCGAGCGCTGCCAGCCTTGCGGCATCAGATTCCTGCACGAGCTGGTGAACATAGGTCGAAACGTCCGCTCCGAATGCCTGAGCAAACAGAGACAACGCCAGTACACATATAATTAAGTACCGTGATTTGAACATATATACCTCCCTGTCAGGAAAAAAAATGTGGATAAACATTTTCGTCTGAATGGTGTCTTAAAAATAGAAAGCCAAGATGTATGAAAACACTATGGAGGAGAGAAAAATTCAAACTCGTGCTGCCTCCTCATAACGCTTCATTTTACCTCCTTTTCTCTCCTCCACTTCCTTATAAATTTTGGATGTGGTGCACTCAGGAACGTATGAAAGGACTCCTTGTTTCTTTTTCCTCTTGTTCTTTTTTCTCATCCATGCGTTTTCTTATTTCTGCATCACGCCTTCTTTTATCTGCTGCCTGGATTACTTTGGTGATCACCCAAAACAGAACGACCACTCCGAAACCTATTAAAATAATGGTTATCATTTCTTAACCTCCGCGTTTATAAACATCACTGACAATACTCATTGAAATGTAGAAAATATTCTTTTACACCGGAGAAAGCTCACTGGTATGAGTCTATTTAATATATGAGCTATGTCAAGCGCTGACACAAATGACAATCGAATATCCCTTGACACACGTCGTACATCATATAGAATGAATCGCACTGCTAAAAAGGAGGTCGATATGGGTTTGTGGCGTTGCACGGTGTGCGATTATGTGTA
>CP070834.1:486382-497873 GCA_020341755.1 Caldifarciminota bacterium
GAAAATAAAGCGTTGCACCACCCGCTCATTGAATTCCTGCTCGAAGCGATGCGATCCGATGGTCAGCCGCGCACCGAGTATCTGTGATTTCTCGATGAAGATGTCCGAGCGGTCTTCAGAGAGCAAATGCTCGAGTTCACTCAACAACACAACGTATCTGCCCACGATATCGGCAAATCGATGATGGGGAATCGTTCCCCGTTTGATTATCTCCTGGTTCATTTTACTAATTATCTTGTTAGAGTATTCCAGTATTTCAGTGTTATCGGTATTGAGCAGCACGATGATATCATAATCATCGTCAAAGGCCTGTTCGCGGGCGTGTCCTCCTGCCGAGAAGATGGCGAGCAGGTCGTCGGTGATAATGCGCCTCGAATACTGCGTGTCGATCTCCCCGCGGCATACATCGAAGAGTACGTTCACGTAGAGGTCGGAAAATTCAGTGAACTCAGCATTGGTCTCCTCGACCGGGGTTCCGCTGAGTGTTTTCAGTCCGACCCGTGTCACCTCGAAGTCGTAAAAATCCCCGAGTTTTTCCTTCTTGTCCTTGAACGAACGCACCGAAGCAATATCACTGTAAATGCCATCCGAGAATTCCTTCAGCCTTGCTGGATTCTCGATCATGGTGATGGCATTGGGGTAGTGGTCAAAGCTCCTCATAAAATAGCGTTTGAAAAACGTACTGCAATCCCGGTGTAATCGCAGCATACGCTCCAGTCGCTGGATTATCTGAGCGATATCCTTCTCGTATTTATTCGTTGTGAAGAGACGGATGTACAGATCGAGCCCGGTTTGATCGTTGAGCGCAAAATATCTGTTGAAAAGATGAGGGAAGCGGTTTGCGACATAGGCAAGATTTCTCACGAAATCGGGGATCGTATCCGCGTGTTTGATGAGGAACTCGTTCATATCCCTGAATATGCTCTTACTGTCCTCATACGATCCCAACAGCACGAGGAGGTTCAGCAGGGTATAGATATCGTATTTCAAGAGATCGATATACTCGCGTATAATATTCTTGCGCTGCGCGGGGGTCAGTGCATCGACATCGCTAACGAATTTTTTCAAGGTGTGGGGTTCGCTCAATGCATCGAAGATATCATCCCAGAATGAGGTTCCCTGAAAGAAGGTAAATTGCCGGATGAAATCCTCTGCTACGTTGCCTTTGTGCCGGGGATCGAAAATATGAGTGAACGCAGACGTGTTCATGAAATGTGCCCGGATGTCATCCACGAAATGGGGTACAACTGTGCGTACGTTCTGCAGGTGTTCGTAGTAGTGTACGAGGAGATGTTGTTCAGCATGGCACTGACCGATGTCCGTATATCCGAGGGCTTGAGCGATGCGTCTGATGTTCTGCAGCGCGTTGTCATCGAGCACGATCTCTTCGGTCTGAGTGACGAATTGCTGGTACAGATACCTGAATATCTCAAAGAAAGTCAATGAGCGTTCCAGCGCGCAATATTCCTGGTAGCGCTGCGCATTTTTTTGTTTCAATTCATCGATAATATCCCAGGCGTTGACCGCATGAACAGCGTAAATGGTCTTCAATGCGCAGATGATATTTTTCGTCAGTCTCAACCCGTCATCTTTAAGATTAATGCATGATGAACTGATCGGTTTCTCCAGGAAATTTGTGATCTCGCCCACGATGCCTCTGAGGTACCCTTCATGGTATTTATTGTCCCCGCCAGGGTTGTAAAAATACCGGTCAGTGATTTCGCTTTTAAATCGCTCGAAAATGTGATGACTCCCGGCGATCGGCGCAGCACTGAGCATCTCGTTGATGATTACATAATCCTTGATACCATGGGCGAGCGTTTGTTTATACTCTTCGATTGTTGCTGAATAGTAATTATCACCAATATGTTCGGAAAGATGGAAGTGAAACGAACTTGCGAACCGCACCATTTCTTGCGTTATCCTGGCGATGACACGGTTCAGACATTTCCTATCACCCCTGCCGTCATCGACGATGCCGACATCGATGTCGTCCTGATCGGCTTTCGTGCCCACACCGAGTATGACGAAATCGGGGCAGGTTTTCGGATCGATCAGCATGTTCATGAGTTCACTGATGAAATGTGCGGTGAACATGCGGAACGTATTGCCGACACTGCGCATGAATTTCATATACACCGGTGTTTTGTCCGTATTCGCAGAGAGAATATCCAACCGTAAAAGATCGATCGCCTGGCGGTTGAAATGCAAGAACTGCAGAGCAAAGAAGGTGCCCATCAATCGGATTTTATCCTGTGTATCAGAACCCGTCTCGGCGATACAGCGCAACTCGCCGGCAAAGTCGTATGCGGGGTGAATGATGTGGACAACGTCCCGTTTCTTGTTTTCTTCAAGGCGCTGAATGAGATGATGCATATTTGTCTTCACTATCTTCAGATATTTTCGGTAGTGATTACCAAACTCACTTGTCTTGTCTTCGAGAATCGAGAGAAAATCCTTCATGGTTATTTGGTTTTTTGACCGAGCGCGGCGGCCGCAATGTCGGGAATCGTGATATCCGTATACCCGAGTGCATCCGCGTGTTTGATGATACGCCAGAATGTGGTTTTAAAGGTGTCGACGTCTCCAATGTGACGTACCCGTGCCATGAGGTGTCCCCAGAACGCCACATTCGCTCCATCCTTCCTGAAAACCGCCAGGATGTGGCGTATATCAACACTCGTATCGACACCCAGTTGCAGATCGCGGGCGGTGCGGGGTGACAGGATTTTTTCCGTTATGACGTCCCACGGATGAGCCATGAATAGCGATACCGAATAGGTCATCCCCTCATGGTCTATTGATTGACGCCAGGGCCCGCGGTCGAGCAGGTTATGTTTGTAGAAATCGTAAGCATCTTTTTTAAGAATGTAGTCGACATTGATCCATTTTGTGCAGAAGGTCCAGGCGGTGTGGAAACTTGCAATGTGTGAACCAATCATGAGCTGATCATCATATTCCACGATGCGCAGATCCGCGGGCTTTTTCAACGTATTGAATCCCTGGAGAGATGGTTTATCCTTGAATAGAAGATCGAAATCCCAGAAAACGATGTACCGCAGATATCCGGCGATGAGGAGTGGTAGCGCACCAATAATGATGAAATTCATAGTATCCTGATCCTGGAGACTGGATAGGGTTTCCAGGGTTCGCAAGAAACTGAATTGTCTCTTGCTGTCTACGTACTGTATCCAATCGGCACGCACGGCACGATGGTGATCTACTTCAATTCCCGCGCGAGGTCGATCCCGAGATTGAATGCCTTCGTATTTAAATCCTCGGTTCCTTTGGGTACGCGGGATAGAACTGCCGACTCGACCGCTTTTTTCGATACTATACCGGTTAATCCTGTGATAATGCCGAGAGCAACGATATTTGCCACGAGGGATTTTCCCGCTTGTTTTTCAGCAATGGTGGTAATCGGCACTTTGTGTACCGTGAATTTTCCTTCAGGAACCTTGGTGACATAATCACTGTCAACGAGCAGAATACCTTTTTCCTTAATATCGACACAGTACTTGTCACATGCTTCCTGAGTGAAACACAGTAAGAAATCGATGTTCACTGCTTTCGGATAATCTATCTCCTCGTCAGAGATAATCACTTCCGATCGGCTCGAACCGCCCCGGGCTTCAGGGCCGTATGATTGGCTCTGTGTTGCATTTTTGTTGTCATAGATAGCCGCAGCCTCGGCGAGTATTTTACCGGCGAGTATCAATCCCTGACCGCCGGACCCACTCAGTCTAATTTCATACCTGAAGCTCACAAGAACCTCCTCTTGTACTTATGTTCCTTTGACTCTTTCGGTGAGTCTCTTATACTCCTCGCAAAATTCTGGTCGCTCGATATCGTGTAGAATACCGGTGATGACCTTATCTCGCCGTTCCTCCGCTGACATATCCTTGGCGCGTGCGAACGGGATGCTATTCTCTTTGTACCAACGCATCATATCGACCGCCGTGCCCAAGCGATTCGGTCGACTGTAATATGTCGGACACGGCGATAGGACTTCTATAAGAGAGAAACCTTTTTTCGATAATCCTTTTTCGATGAACTTGTCAAGCTGCACGGCGTGATAGCATGTGCTGCGTGCAACAAAACTAGCGCCGGCAGCTATGGCTAATCCTGAAATGTCAAAATCCGGTTCAATGCTTCCGTACGGTGCCGTACTGCCGCGCTTGCCCAGCGGCGTCGTGGGTGAAGCTTGCCCACCGGTCATTCCGTAAATATGATTGTTGTAGATAATTGCGGTAATATCGATATTGCGGCGCGCCGTGTGTATAAAATGATTCCCCCCGATGGCCGTTGCATCTCCATCACCCGAAACTACGATGACCTTGAGGTCCGGTTTTGCCAGTTTCAATCCGGTCGCGAACGCGAGTGCACGTCCGTGAGTCGTGTGCAGCGTATTAAAATCCACATAGCCAGGTGTACGAGAAGAACATCCGATACCCGAAATGAGTGCTATTTCGTCCTTGCTCAGTGCGCTCCGGTCGATCGCGCGCAGCAGCGATTTCAAGATAATGCCGCAGCCGCAGCCGGTACACCATATATGGGGGAAATGTTTATTCCTTAGATAATATTCATACCTGAACATCGTATATCCTTTTCACTATTTCCTGCGGTGTGATGAGGGTGCCATCGACCCGGTTTACCGACACGACATCCTTTCGGGTCGCACACGATACTTCATGGGCTATCTGTCCCAGATTCATCTCGGGTACGATAATGGTCTTTGCCTTTCGCGTGAGTTCCGCAAGTTCTTCTCCGGGGAAGGGCCATAGGACGAACGGTTTGAAAAGACCCACTTTGATGCCATCCTGCCGCGCGATCCGGACAGCGCGCTGCGCTGAGCGTGCACTCGACCCGTAGGCGACAATGCATATTTCGGCGTCGTCAAGATCAAGCGTCTGGTATTCGATAATATCGTTGCGATGTTGATCGATCTTGCGATTGAGACGGAGGTATAATTCCTCTACGATCCGGGCATTACTCGATGGAAAACCGGTTTCGTCGTGACACAGTCCGGTGACGTGATAGCGGTAACCCGTGCCAAAACCAGCGAATAGAGGGACTCCTGATGGCGTGTTCTTGTACGGCAGGTAGGATTCAGGCGGTTGGGAAGATAGTGTCCGGTCGATAATGGCGAGCTCGTCGTGCGCAGGAATGGTGATCTTCTCGTTGATGTGTGCGATGATCTCATCGAGCAGGACGATGACCGGTACGCGGTATTGTTCTGAAAAATTGAATGCCTTGATCGTCCAGACAAAGGTTTCATAGACAGTCGACGGCACGACCGCGATGACCGGATGGTCACCGTGAGTACCCCAGCGAGCCTGCATAACGTCGGACTGGGACGGCAGCGTGGGTAATCCCGTGCTCGGACCTCCCCGCTGGACATTGACGATCACTACCGGGACCTCGGTCATGGCTGCATACCCGATATTCTCCTGCATCAACGAGAATCCCGGTCCGCTGGTTGCGGTCATCGCTTTTACGCCCGCGAGCGATGCGCCAATGATCGCCGCGATCGATCCGATTTCATCCTCCATTTGTATGAAGACGCCTCCAGACGATGGCAGTTTTCGGGCGAGTACCTCAGCAATTTCAGATGAGGGAGTGATGGGGTAGCCTGCGAAGAAGCGCATGCCGGCAACGAGCGCTGCTTCAGCACACGCTTCGTTGCCCGTCATGAGCCGGGTGTCAGTGTTGTTTGAGGACGTCATTGTCGGCGGGGGTCACTTTTACGGCAAAATCCGGGCAGTACATTTCGCATAACAGACAGCCTGTACATGCATCGGGGTCGATGACAACGACCTCTTTCCCATTCATCGTGAATACATTCTTCGGGCAGAATGCAGCGCAGATTTCACATCCTTTGCACCAGGCATGATTAATATCGATGTGGAATGCGCGTGTCTTCGTTGTCATGGCCTCAATTATACCAATTTTTTCGGCATCGTCAAGGATAATATGGGTGATTTTAGGGCATTTTAGGGAAATTTGCTGCATATTATGCATTATAAGGGTGAATGATACCGAGGTGATTGTCCGGTCAGAGACTAAGGTGAAGGTAGAAATTGAGGAATTCACGGATAAAGATGGTCAACGGTACTGCCAGGATTACTCCCCAAAAACCGAATATCGCGCCGCCGAGGATCAGAACGATCATGACGACCACGGGATGAAGCTTCGACGACTTCCCGATGATGAGGGGACCCAGCAGGAAATTTTCAAGCATTTGTTCACCAACATATACGCCGGTGATTTTTATGAGGCTCGGTACGGGCGACGGGCTGAGAAGCCCGATCAGGAGAGCCGGTATCAGACTGAGCACGTACCCGATATTCGGGATGAGGTTACAGATACCCGCCAGCACGCCCAGAAGGAGGTAATACTTGATGCCCAGTATCCACAAAGAAAAGCCTACGATAAAACCAACGATGAGCATGAGCAGGAGGGTTCCCCTGAAGAACCGTGCAAGCGAAACGCCCAGTCGGTCGATGAACGTATCCACCCTTTTCCTGTCGCGCGTTCCGAACTGGTTTCGAAACCAGCCCATGATCTCTTCACGATCAGCGAGAAAGAGATACGCCGACAGGGGGATGAAAACAAGATTATACAACACCACAATCAGACCGCCGATTCCCTTGCCAATCTGCCCTATTGTCGTGAACAAGCCGCTTATTATGTTGCTGAGCTGTGATGTAATGGTATTCGCAACGATATTCGGATCAACCTCGATGCCGATCTCGGTCAGTTTCTCGATCGCAACACCGGAATACATCTGGACTTGGTCGATCATAGCGGGTATTTTATCGATGAGTATCTGCAGCTCGCTTACGAGACCTGAAATTATAAGGAACACGAGGAGCGGCATGAGCGTAATGAGCGGCAGGAGGAATGCAAGAATTGCTACGGGACGGGGAATTTTTCGTTTCTCCAGGAAATTGACAAATGGTGCCAGTACATACGCGAGACCGAATCCAACAAGGAACGGTACCAGGATAGTGAAATAATCGAACAGGAAATAGAGAAGAAAAAGCAGAATACTGATCAGAAATACGGGCCGCACATTTTTTTCACGCTGATGGGACCAGAGCATGGCAATGACGATGAGCAACAACCAGATCAGTGAGAATGCTTTCGAAAGGATGATGAATGCCGCAATCAAAACAATAGTTATATACAGGACGATCTTCTGCATAACAGGTAAGTATAGCGAAAAAAGGTATGAAATCAAGGCTTGACTTGACGGTAGGCGTGGATACAATTGGTCCATGAATAAGAGATCATTATATGCATTCTACACAGTAATAGTGCTTATAGGAATATTAGCAGGGTGTTCCTATGAGCAGACCCTGGTGACTATTGGTGAAGACCAGTACACGGTCGCCGATTTCAAGGAGACCTTCACGTTCGTCCCGACGGACGATTCGGTACAGCGTCATAACAAGATCGAAGAATACATCAATCAGATGTGTTGTGTCGCCGAAGCGAAAACAAGAAATTACGAGGATGATCCGATAATACTGACTGCGCTTGAAACGCACAGGAAAAACATCGTTTATAACGGTTACTATCAGAAAGAGGTCGTCGATGCGATCACGGTTACCGATGCCGAGGTGAAGGAACGGTACGAGAAGATAATCGATCAGGTCCACCTTGCCCAGATCGTAGTTGAGGAAGAATCGCTTGCCCAGTTCATACAAGCAGAATTGAGAAAAGGGGTTCCCTTTGAATCGTTGCACCATTTCTCGCTCGATACGGTAAGTGAGATGGGTGATATCGGTTTCCACTCGATCCTTTCCCTGCCGGAGAATATTCTGGCGGAGATAGAAAGAGTGGAGTATAAAGGAACGACCGATGCCATACAACTCGGTAATTATTATTATTTTCTCAACGTCATCGAGCGTAAAAAATCAGATACCCCTGAGTACGACCAGATCAAGGAACATATCAGAGATGCATTTAAACGGGAGAAGATCAAGGCTGCTGCCGAGAAATTCATCGAAGATCTCATGACGTGGGCGAAGGTCGAGTACAATCCGATAGGTCTTGATCTGCTGCTGAAGCCCGATTCACTCCTGACCGAACCGGAGTTGAATACATGGGTCGTGAAGAAGTATGACACGGCGTACGTGAGAGTCGCGGCTATTAATGAAGCCATTCAATATCAGTACCGACAGTCCTTCATCGATCCGAAACAACTCATCGAACGAGTATTGATCCCCGATCTGATTTATGACAAGGCGGTCCTGGAGAACTTCGATAAATCAAAGGATATGAAGCGAAAACTTGAAAATGCTTTTACGTCGCTGCTGTATCAGAAATTCTACTCCGACGAGATACTGAGTACGGTGACGGTCGACAGTGCCGAGGTCGTCTCGTATTTTGAGAGACACCCGGATGAGTATAAGAATAAAAAATTAGAAGACATATTCAGGCTCGTAGAGTCGAAAGTTAGGACCAATAAGATAAATACGCTCCGAAGGAAACTCTTTTCCAGTATGCGGGAGAAGTACCAGCCCGTCATCAATGAGGAAGCAGTTGCACGTTTGCTTAAGGAGGAAGCGTGAAGAACGTATTTTTACTGATCGCGGTATTCCTGTTTCTATGCTGCAATCCGCAGCCCAAGGATGCACTGGTAACCGTTGACGGATCAGTCTTGACAAAGACCGAATTTGAACAGTATGTTCCAGCCACGCAGTACCAGCAATTGTCAGACGAACAGCTGAACGAATTCTGCGATAACTGGGTCAATCAGGAAGTTCTGTATCTGGAAGCGAAGAAACGAGATATCCACAAAGAAGATTCCATAAAGATAGTGATCGAGGAATACACTAAGAACCTTCTTGCAATGGACCTGGTACGCAGGGAGTTTGCCGGTACCGGCGTGACCGAGGCAGAGGTCAGGACGTATTTCGAACAACACCAGGATGAATTTCTGTATCGTGTGAAGGTCGGACAGATCGTTCTGCCGAACCAGCAGGCGGCACAGACGACCCTTGCCGAGATCAGAGCCGGTGCTGATTTCTTCAAACTCGCCAGAGAGCGTTCACTGACACGGATGGAGGATCCAGAGAATCCGAAAGTGATCACCGATTACCTGCAGCGAGGGACGATAGGTGATTTTGGTACCGAAGAACTCATATGGAGTCTGGATGTTGGCGATGTTTCTGAGGTGATCCCGTATATCCAGGGAACGTATCTCATCGTAAAGATGGTCGATAAACGTAAGACCCAGGCACGTGCCGACTATGACACCTACAGTTCCGCCATTTACAATTATCTTCTTTCGCAGAAATACCAGAATTTTCTCATCCAGTACGTGGACAGCCTGAAAGGACAATATAAGGTAAACATCGATCTCTCGGTCCTGAGGGAAGAGTAACCTCTGGGTACTCCCGGAAGGTAGCACAATCGTATGCTTGCTTTAGCATTCTTTGCAGTCCTTGCTGACCAGATCGCCGCATATGTCGGCGATGAGGTTATCCTGGAAAGCACGGTCGAGGAGAATATTGCTTTCATTGAAGCCAGTCCGGCCACCCAGATGTTTGCCGATACGCTTGATGTCCGTGATTATGTGCTCGATGAACTGATCGCACAGAAACTGGTGCTCGCCGAAGCGGAAAGGGAATCGGTCATTGTCGAGCCCGGTGAGATCGAATCGGCGGTCAGCTGGCAACTCGAGCGGGTGAAAGAGCAGTATCCCTCGGAAGCAGATTTTTATAATGACCTGGAGCGGCACGGATTGACCGTCGATGATCTGATGGAGAATTACAAACGAACGGCTCAGAAACAGCTCATCATGGAAAAGTTCATCCAGCAGCGGTTTGCCGAGGTCGTCATATCGCCGATAGCGGTCAAAAAATTCTATGAAGAGAACAAGGATTCCATTGCCGTTCGACCGTCGCGCGTGGGTCTGCAGCATATATTCATGTTCATCAAACCGAGCGAGGCAGAACAGCAGGCGGCGTTCAATAGAGCGGTCGACGTGTATAAGGTGCTCGTTACCGGCGGTGATTTCAGTGTCACTGCCAGCGAGTTCTCTGAAGATGCCAACACCAGGTTCAAGGGCGGTATGCTCGGCAGGATCAAAAAGGGTGAGGGTCTTCAGGAACTCGAGCCGGCTCTGTTCAGCCTGAAGCCCGGTGAGATATCGCAGCCATTACCGACGCGCCTGGGATATCATATTATAGAGGTCCTGAACCGCGGCACCGATTGGGTGCTTGCACGGCACATACTGCTGAAGGTCCGGGTCACCCAGAACGATACCCTGCGGTACGAGCGCCTGGCGGCAAACATCAGGGAACTCGTGAACAGCGGTGCTGATTTCGACAGTCTTGCCGCACTCTATTCCGACGAGTCGAATACCGATGCAGGAGAGTGGCTGGTCGATCAACTCGCGCCGCCGTATAATGACCTGGTCCGTGACCTCGATGAAGGACAGATGAGCGAAGCGATCCTGACGCCGATGGGGTATCACATGCTGTATGTGAGGGAAAAGATACCCGAGGACATGATCCCCTTTGAGGACCTCCGGGAACAGATCAGCAATTATCTCAGACAGGAGAAACTTCAGGAACGGTACGATCACCTGGTCGAGGAATTGCGCGAGAAGACTTTTGTCAAAGTCTTCCCCAAGGTCGAATAACAGAATCCGCCGGTCGTAAAAATCGTTGGTACATCATCAGGATACACAATCCTGTGTGCAGGCATACGGTTCAGCAGCGTACTGTCAATTCTTGATCGAGGCATAATACCCAGTAGTATCACATAATCGGCAGTACCTTCCGTATTGATAAAATACCACCTATGAATATACTATGGGCTATGGAGGTACTCGTTCTTGTACTCGTCGGGTGGCAGCAGCGGGTCGAATATTCCATCCATGCCCGGCTCGATACCGATGCTCATACCCTCTTTGCGGTTGAGCAGGTTACGTATCATAACGCTTCTCCCCATACCCTCGATACGCTCTTTTTCCATCTTTATGCGAATGCGTACCGGGATACGAATACGACCTATGCCCGGGAAGCAGCAATCATGGATGACGACCGGTTCCTTCATTCACAAGAAGAGGACAGGGGTTGCATCGACGTGACACGGGTATTGTATGATAATCAGGAGTATGCATTTCGGTCTGAAAGCACGCTGCTTGTTATTCCGCTGCCGTCATCGCTCGTGCCCGGCGACAGCGTCGCTGTGGAAATCCAGTTCACGCTCGTTTTTCCAAAATTCTTTTCCCGGCTCGGGCATGACGGCGAGCATTACGAGGTCGTGCAGTGGTACCCGAAGGTATGCGTATTCGATGATGACGGATGGCATCTCGACACGTACCATGCCCTCGGCGAGTTCAGATCGCTAGAGCACACGTCTGAACTCCAGTCCGTGCCCGCGTCACGCGTACTGCATGTACGACTGTCGGTGTCGGGACTATACCGAGATCCCTGACACGACAGCCGACGCTGTGCAGTCCGCGGATCAC
>CP070834.1:497973-509324 GCA_020341755.1 Caldifarciminota bacterium
TGATTGATCCCTTTTTCCGAAGCAGCACAATAGGCGCTGCCGGTGACATCAGAACATCTCTTTCCTCCCTGCCGACGCGGGCTATCTTCAGAATATCCTTCATGTTTGCCATGAGCGCAAATGGTTTTGCCGGTCGGTTCTTGAGCCTGCGCAGCCTCTTGACGGCACGGCTGTTAGTTGCATCACAGCCGATGTGAAATCCTCCGATCCCCTTGATGGCGATTATTTGTCCCTTTTTAATCAATGCGGCGGACCGAGTAATGGGTTCTTTTGTTTTTATCACTCCATCACAGCCCTGTAATACATAGTGCGGACCGCACACTGAGCAGCAATCCGGCTGTGCGTGGAAGCGTCGGTCAGCGACACGGATGAATTCCCGAGAGCAATCCGGACACATGACGAATTTCCGCATCGAGGTCCGCTGCCGGTCATAAGGTGTTTCAATAATGATAGAGTACCGGGGACCGCAATTCGTGCAATTAATAAAAGGATACTGATACCTGCGGTCAGAGGGATCGAACATCTCTGTACGACAGGAAGTACACGTGGCTATGTCGGGTGATATCTCCGTGAATCCGCCTGAGTATTTGCTTTCCTTGATTACGAATCGACGGCTCTTGCGCAACCGAATAGTCCGTGTCTGTATATGATCGATACGGGCGGCAGGGGGCTTCTGTTTGTCGAGAAGTTCAATGAATCGGGCAATAATATCCGTTTTTCCTTCGACTTCAATATCGACGCCATCGGTCGCATTGCGCACATACCCCATGAGCCTGTGGCGCTGTGCCAATCGGTACACAAAGGGACGGAAACCCACTCCCTGAACAACGCCTTTAATTTTTATTTTTTTTCTTTCCATCTACCTTTTTAGCAAGAAACGTACACAGGGGATCAAAACCCTCGCCTGTCTTTGCCGACACCGTGAATACCCTGGCTCGTTTGTTCTCCTTTTCGATATTATCCTTGGCGTGCGTTACATTGAAATCCACGTGCGGCAACAGATCAGATTTATTGACCACGACCACTGCTGCAAGATGGAATAGTAAGGGATATTTAATCGGTTTATCGTCACCTTCGGGTGTTGACAGGATAGCCAGTTTGAAATCCTCTCCGATCTCGAATTCTGCCGGGCATACAAGATTTCCGACATTTTCAACGAGTATGATATCGTAGGGCTGCGTGATCTCGGGAAGTACCTGAGCGATCATGAAGGCATCGAGATGGCATTCGGTCAATGTGTTGATCTGTACGACATCGGCATGTGTCTTGCGCAGACGCTCACTGTCGGTTTGACCCCGTATATCGCCCTCGATTACCAGGATTTTTTCCGCTTCGAAATATTGGATAATGCGTTCGATAACACTCGTCTTACCCGCTCCAGGACTCGCAATTATATTGATGACGAACGCACCCAGATCATTAAAGAATTTTTTGTTCTGGGAAGCCCGTTCCTTATTGGATACGAGAACGGGTTTTAAAATATTCACCTTTTTCATGTCACTCCTTTATTCCTTACCCTGCTCTTCAGAATATTCATCGCGTTTGCCGAGCCTCCCTGTTGGGTGTCTGACCCGATATCATTCACCTTCGATCGATTCGACGAGGAATTCCCGACCAGTGAGCAGCTCGATATCGACCGCATTACACAGCGGACAGATGAGCATTGGTTCTTCGATCGTGCTCTCGCGGTTGCATGACCGGCACCGTATTGCGATGGGTACTTCTTTAAAACTAATCTCTGCGTCCTGGCAGCTCGTTCCCTCCTTCAAATAATCGAAATAGAAATTAATCGAATCTGCCGAGAAGCCGGTGAATTTGCCGATTGCAAGATTGATCCGGTATATTTTTTTAAAACCGTTTCTATCTGCCTCACGGATACAGAGATCGACGAGTGATTTTGTCACGCTGTATTCGTGCATGGAATGACAACCCTACTATACGAGACCGTGTTCAGTATAGCCCGACCGTCCTGCCCACAAGACCAAACTTTTCACCGCACGACCGCAAAGGTAACGACCTTTTCTCCCTGCTCTGTCATGATCAATGCGAAGTACAGACCGCTCGCTATATCGTCGGGCATGTCCCAGCGCACCTCGGCAAAAACATTATCCGGTCTGAGATTCTCGGCAAGGAGCCGACCTGCAATGCTGTATATATTGATCCGTGCATCAGGCGGTAGATTCCCGATTTTCACTGTATTGTGACCAATCACGGGATTCGGGTATACGAGGGCTTCTCTAAACGACGGTACGGAATCGAAGAGCACTTCAACCTGCAGCAATCCTGTTTCTCCTCCCAGCCAAAAGCAATTTCGCAGCCGGTCAAAGGCAAAACCCTGGACCTGAATGATCTCGGCCGATACCTCCAGAAACTCCATATGCACGCCGAGATCGCTGCTGTACCGCCAGTCCTGGATCACATCAAGGTCTTGATCATACATATACAGCCCGTCCCGTGTCATAACCCATACCCTACCCTGCGTATCGAGTTCGACATCGAGGTGTTCGGCATCGGTCAGGCTGATCCCTGTGAACTCTCCCTGACGCCGGCTGAGCAGGGCAACGACATTCGCTACGTACAGAACATCCTGCCGGTCCACCACGCATCCCCAGGCATATTTCGATAACAAACCATCGCTCTGACCATACTCTGCCAGCACATCGTCGTTGCGGTCAAAGAGCGTGTTCTGCGTGTTGATGACAACAATACCGCCGAAGTCGGCGGTCTTGGTGCGCCATATACTCCCTGAACTGTCTATGGCGATCTCCATATTGAAGCCGTAGCTCATTTCTTCATTGCCCAGGAACATCGCGGTAGAAAGAGCCGAATCCAGCACCCATAATTTATCCGAGGGACCGGACAATGCCAGGTAGAGATTGTTGTCATGATCGAATTCGAGATCCCATACCGCAACGGTCGGTTCCATACCGAGATAGCCGACCGGCAAAAAACGCCATGCATCTGTCTGGGGATCGTAAGAAAATGCCATGATCGTATCGCTGCCCTGACCGCTGAATGCGTTGACACCGAACCATACCGTACTGTCCGGTGCGGTCACTGCCCGGTGTATGTGGTCCGAGGGGAGGAGGGAATCCCTTGAAAAATGGGTCCACTCGCCGTCATTGTGCAGCCATCCGATACCGCGGCTGTCACCCGCGCGTCTACCGCAGGCTACAAATACACCTGATGTATGCGTGCAGATTTCGGAGATGTGATTCGACGGCAGGCAGGAACGCTCGTATACATCCCAGGCATTCGCGCCCGAATTGAACACGCCGATGCCCTGCCCGAAATAGTCCCGCTGATAACGGTTACCAAGACCGCACAGGAGTACTCCGTCAGATACGGATACCGAGTTCACGCGGCATCGATACGGCAGATTGTTTTTGATGATCGTCGTGTCATTACTGTAATATACTGCAACCTGACTCACCGTATCGAGCACGATGACGAGACTGTCACCCCATGCAGCCATGTCCTGAATGTCCGGTCCTGCAAGCAGGGTATCGAAACCACTTCCTGAGAACTGGTTAAGCCCGTTGTCGGTCGCAATGTATACCGATGTATCGGTGATCAGAATAGAACGTATTACATTGCTCAGCAGACCGTCCGACGTTGTATACTGCACCGGATTACTGAAATCCTTGTTGAAGTGTACAAGCCCGTCGGTCGTTCCCGCCCAGATCAGGGTATCGCTGACCGCGAGGGCCGTCACATTATCCGATGGTAAGCCGTGTATATCGTAGATCCACAGCCGCACATCATCATCAAAATCGATCGAGGTTCCCCTGGTGTCGATGAATAACAGACCGCTCGCCGAGCCTATGTAGATGCTGTCGCGCATGGCGACGATCTCATGGATCGACGTCGGGGGAAGATATTGCGGTGGGTAACTCTCCACGGTGGCGAGATCACTGCTCACCACTCCCAGCCCGAGCTCACAGCCCGACCACACGAAACCGGCACTGTCCAGGCTGCAGCTGGTATTGCGGTTGCACATTAATCCATCTGCACTGGTAACGACATCAAAGGTATTACGCAGCGTGTTGTACCGCACCAATCCGCCATTGGTCGCACCGAAAATCAATGAGTCCTTGCCAGTGATCTCATAGAAATAATTTGAATTCGTGTAGTATACCGGGTCCAGGAGTATACTACTGACGAGGAGAAAAACTAATATCATGGAACACTCCCTTGATTGATTCAAATACCACTACATACGTCAATCTCATCGCTAACACTATGCGCAATGCCCAATGCAGCATGCGATTGGGTCGATTGTGTCTTGTGAAGAACCGGTATAATCCCCGGGAATGATGCATGGCAGGATGGATATTATCCTGCCGGAACGTCTCCCCGCGAAAATGTATTGCATAGGTCCGGGGCAGCCACCAGGTCTGCCAGCCTTGCTGTTTCATCCGGTAACAAAGGTCGGCATCCTCGACATAGAGAAAATATCCTTCATCGAACAAACCGGTATCTTCGAGGGCTTTACGCCGCACGAGCATCAAGGATCCCTCAACGAAATCTACTTGTTGGGGCTGCGATGTATCAAGGTCGAGATACAGATACCTGTGCGACCCGGGATTGTCCGGCATCACACGTCGCAAGAGGGATCGCCTGCCAAACAAGACGTTGCGGTAATCTGGAAAACGGCGGCAGGCATGTTGCGCATAGCCCCGTGGGCTGATGATCTCACCACCAACAACACCACACCGAGGATGGTCTTCCATGAATCCGGTCATACGCTCGATCGTCCCGGGCAGCACGACCACATCAGGATTAACGAGAAGAATGTACCGGCTTCTGATCTTCCGGATCACCCTGTTTGCCGCCTGTGCAAAGCCGGCATTGGTTTGTCCTTCGATGAAATGGATGTGCGGAAATGCCTGCCGGGCTGTGATCATGCTCTTATCGGTCGAACCATTGTCGTACACATAAACATCATATCGCTCGGCTGAGCCGTTGTATCGGGCAAAAGAGCCGAGACAGTTTTTCAGATGTCTGCCGGAGTTGTAGTTAACGATAACGACCGCTATGTACATTGCCTGCCGAGCACGGACAATATCCGCAGTTTCCACACGAGCCAGAAGGCTTCCCAGATAATGCGCCGGGACATTTTGGACACACCTTCCCTTCGCTCAACAAAGATGATGGGTATCTCTTTGATAGACAGCCCAGCCCGATGCACGCAAAAAACGCTCTGTATCTGAAAGCCGTAACCATCGACCTTGAATTTACACCAGTCAACCGCCTCGAGCGCCCGGCGTGAATAGCATTTAAATCCACTCGTCAGGTCCTTTACCGGGACGCCGGTCACGACCCGCGCGAATAGGCACGCACTGTAGGAAAGCAGCAGCCGTTTCATGGGCCAGTTCACGACACTCACGCCGTGGATATACCGGGAACCGAGCACGAGATCATGCCGTTCGAGCAATTCGATGAACCGCGGCAGGTCCTCCGGATTGTGCGAGAAATCAGCATCCATCTCAAAGGCATAATCGTATCCGTTCTCGAGCGCATGACCGAAACCGGTTACGTATGCCGTACCCAGACCCATTTTCTTGGGACGGCGTATGAGATGTACCTTGCGATTCCGTCTGATGATCCGCTTCACGATGTCTCCGGTGCGGTCAGGTGAATTATCATCGATCACCAGTACTTCCAGATTCCTGGAAGCCGCTAAAATCATACTGATGATACGTTCTATGTTGTCTGATTCATTATACGTCGGGATGATAACTAACCCTTTTTTCATTTGTTACTATTATATATGATAAAATAATCCTGTCAATGTCCCCCCGGTCCCCAATCAGCAGTGTACTTGACTTGTGGCATGGAACAGATATAGTATCTCATGCATATTTATATCAATGAAGCAAACACGCATGACGGCGAAGAAGTCACGATAAAGGGCTGGTTGTACAATAAACGTTCCAGCGGCAAAATACGGTTCGTTCTGGTACGCGACGGTACCGGCATCATTCAGACCGTAATCGTCCAGGGTGAAGTACCGGACAAGGTCTTTGCTATTGCCGATGCGATCACCCAGGAATCATCCCTGATACTGACCGGCACGGTGCGCAAGGACCAGCGTGCACCGGGCGGTTATGAGATCGTCTGCACGGACCTCAAGATCGTACAGCGTGCCGAAGAATACCCGATCAGCCCTAAAGAACATAGTATCGAATTCCTGCTGCCGATCCGGCATCTCTGGCTGCGGTCGAAAAAACAGACCGCTATCATGCGTATACGACACGAGCTGATCAAGGCATGTCGTGACTTCCTCGATGATCAGGGCTTTGTCAACATGGACACGCCCATCCTTACCCCGGCATCGGTCGAGGGTACGACTACCCTCTTCCCGGTCGATTATTACGGCGAGACCGTGTATCTCACCCAGAGCGGGCAACTATATAACGAGGCGACGGCGGCTGCGCTGGGAAAGGTATACTGCTTTGGACCGACGTTTCGCGCGGAAAAATCAAAGACCCGGCGCCATCTCACCGAGTTCTGGATGCTGGAGCCCGAGGTCGCATATCTTGAACTCGACGGCGTCATGGACCTTGCCGAGGACATGATGGTTTACGTCATCAAGATGATACTGGAGAAAAGATCTGATGACCTGGCAGCCCTGGAGCGGGATTGCAGTAAACTTGAGAATATTAAAAAACCGTTTCCGCGCATCACATATAAAGAAGCGGTTTCTATCATCCAGAAAAAGGAAAAGGATTTTTCCTTTGGTGATGATTTCGGAGCGCCGCATGAAACGATTATTTCCGAGCACTTTGACCGACCGGTGTTCGTACACCGCTATCCGGCAGCGGTCAAGGCATTTTACATGAAGCGTGATCCGGATGACGATTCATTGTCCCTGAGTGTCGACATGATCGGACCCGAGGGCATCGGTGAACTCATCGGCGGTGGTCAGCGCGAAGACGACCTCGATACCCTCCTGAAGCGGATACAGGAGCACAAACTGCCCGAAGCCGCGTACGGGTGGTATCTGGATCTGAGAAAATACGGTTCATGCCCTCATGGAGGGTTCGGGCTCGGCATCGAACGCACCATTGCCTGGATTTGCGGTATCAAACACATACGCGAAACCATCCCCTTCCCCCGCATGCTCGAACGGGTATATCCATAAAAAAATACTAAACACTAATTTCAGAATACGAAATAAATCCAAAATTCAAAATCAAAAACAAGAATATGGTACCCTCAGTGACATTCACAATGAATGGTTTTATCCAACCTCATGATTTGAACCCATGTATGTTCTCCCCTTGCATACTGGAACAGACCCGCTATAATATGCATATAATTGTCTGAGTACTCAAGGAGGCACATATGTTTACAGAGAAATTTTTTATGATACCTGCATTGATTATATTCCTTTCCTGCGGGTCGGCGGTGTCTGGTTCTGACGAGAAATCTGTTGTCCAGCAGGATATCAACATCGTCGATGCCGCGAATCAGTTCTCTTTTGAACTGTATGGTCGGCTTTCCGAGAACAAGGAAAACATATTCTTTTCACCCTACAGCATATGGACCTGCCTTGCAATGACCTATGAAGGCGCGCGCGCACAGACGCAAACGCAGATGCAGTACGTGCTCCATATGCCAACTGATAAGCACATGCGCAGAAGGAGCATCAGGGATCTTTTGATCACGCTCAATGCTACCGATGTCTCCTACCAGCTCAGTACGGCAAATGCCCTGTGGGCGCAGCGCGATTATGCCTTTTTACAGGAATACACCGAGATCGTCACTAACTCCTATCTCGCCAGGGTCGTGAATCTCGATTTCAAGGCTGATACTGAAGGTTCCCGACAGACAATCAATGATTGGGTCGCCCAGCAGACACATCAGAAGATCAAGGACCTCTTGCCGCCCGGTGCACTTACTGCCCTGACCCGGTTGGTGCTCACGAATGCCGTTTATTTCAAGGCAACCTGGCTCCAGCAATTCGATGAGGCACAGACAACTGAACAGCCTTTTCACACAACGCCCGAAGACGAGGTGTCCGTGCCCATGATGAGTATGATGAATACGCGTTTCCCCTACACAGAAACAGCCGATGCGCAAATCCTCGAACTGCCCTACAGCGGAGACTCCCTCGCCATGCTGATCATGCTACCGCGAACGCATGAAACCGCGCAGCTGGAATCAATGCTTGACACCGCGCACCTGAACGAGTGGACCAGCCGTCTCAGCATACAAAAGGTAGATGTCTTCTTGCCGCGTTTCACGCTCGAGACGAAATATACGCTCAATACCATACTGGGCGACATGGGCATGCCGACCGCGTTCTCTCCCCAGGCTGACTTCTCAGGCATGGATGGCAAGGGTAATCTATTTATCAGTAAAGTCATACATCAGGCTTTTGTCGAGGTCAATGAACAAGGTACAGAAGCAGCCGCAGCCACCGGCATCATCATGGAAATGACCGTTGCCAGGCCTCGAGCGGTATTCCGCGCAGACCATCCGTTTATCTTCATGATCATGGACAAAAGCACCCACGCGGTCTTATTCATGGGCAGGGTTAATAACCCAAGTTAAGTCGGGATCAGCCCAAGTATTTACAGACTGCCCAACCAGCATGCATGACATCACGAGTCTCGGCGTTATATCGAGACGTGGTGATCTCGCTGTTTTTCATGAGATTACTCGCAATGACCATCTGCACAGGTTAATTCGGGATCAGACCTGAGATATCGAAGGGGACTGACCCCAAGATATCTAAAACTCCTCAAATTCCGATATATTATATCAGACACGTGTAATCTCAACAGAAACTACCATATTTTTGTTCTAAAAAATTAAATATCTTTCATTTTACCCCTTGACAAATTAAAAATTTTAATTATAATATACCATGAACTTAAAAATATTTAGTTGCCCTTCATGTACAGAACAAATGGTGATCAGTGAATTGAAGTGTCCAAAATGCGATTTGAAGGTGCAAAAAGACATCTCGCCCTGTGAATTCTGCCAGTTGCCTGAAGAAGACTACGATTTTCTAAAGATTTTCCTGCGCTGTCAGGGTAAGATTACGGACATCGAAAAAGTCCTCGGTATCTCCTATCCCACTATCAAGGCAAAGATCGAACGTTTACTGCAAAAACTTCAGCTCTCACCGGTCGAAGCCGACCAGGACCCACTCGATGCCCTTGCCCAGGGAGAAATATCGGTTGATGAAGCTGTTGCTATCTTGAAACAAAGGAGGAAAAGGTGAAGTATTATTTCCATCGCATCACGGCTGCGGTCATATTGATCATAGCCGGAACCCTGATCTGGCTGAGTAATTTCGGTATTTTGCATATTACGTGGAAACGCGATTGGCCCGTCATATTGATCGTATTCGGTGTTATTGCCTTAATAAAACACCTGTTACGTAAAAAAGCTCGAACCTAGGAGGATAGATGTCACAGAGTATAGAGCAAATCATTGATGATATCGCCAGTGGCAGGATAAAAATCGACGGCGACGTGAAATACATCCTGCCATCAATACCCGAACGCTACATGTTCCAGGATGACGAAACTGTTCTGTCTTGGCACGGGTGATTTGGCTTATTAAGCAGTTATTAGAGGAGGTTGTATGTCAGAAGAGAGAAAAAAAATACTTGAAATGGTCGCAGCAGGTAAATTAAAACCTGAAGAGGCCGATCGATTACTGGGCGCACTCAAGGATGTGGACGACCGGGCACGTTTCTTTCGCGTCCGTGTTTTTGACAAGGGAAAGAATAGTCCAAAGATCCGTGTGGATATTCCTATCGGTGTGCTCAAGTTGGCATCGAAGATCGGTGCCGCATTCAAGGGTATGGTTCCCGAAGGCAGTACCGTGAATATACACGGCAAAGAAATCTCACTCGATGAATTCACGCCGGAAATGATCGACAAACTTGCCGACGAGATATCAGAAGGCGGTCGATTGACCATTGTCGAAGTCGATGACGATGAGAAGGATGAACATGTGGAGGTGTACATTGAATGAACAGATGCGCATACTGAAAATGCTCGAGGATGGCAAGATCAATGCGGACGAGGCAGCACGGCTGCTCGAAGCGGTCAAATCATCCTCTCCCCCCTACGGTTCCAGACGACGGCACCGGATCATCAACGGTCTTGAGCATATACCCGAGATCATCGCCGCTAAGATCAACGGCTCATTCAAACATGCCTGTGTAAAAACCACAAAGACCTTTCCTTCGAAAGAGAAAATCGTTTTCAAAGGCATAAGCGGTGATCTGAAGGTGCTCGGCAAAGCCGAAGACACTATCACGGTCGAGCAGGACGGTTTTGTGAAAACCTCTGAGGAAGCCAATGCCCTGGTCCTGAAAGGTCTTGGTGGAGATGTCAAGATCAGCACACCTCATAAAACCGATGTAACGGTGAAGGGTGTATCCGGTAATATCGCGGTTGAGGACATCGATGGTTCTCTCTTGGTCAAATCGGTCTCCGGTGATATCCACACCCAAAATCTCAAGGGTGATTTCCAGGGCGCGTTCGTATCTGGGGAGGTTCGTCTTGACTACGAGAACCTGAAAAACATCGAAATTTCGGCAAAAGCTGCGAATATCACCTTGAGTATGAGCAAAAAAACCGAGGCATCGATCCTGATCGAGACGCTGGATGGTGACATCAAGTGTGACTTTGCATTGAAAGATGAAGAAAAAACCGATCATACCCTCAAAGGTACCCTGAATAAGGCGACCAGTACTATCTCCATCAGGAATGAACACGGAGATGTGCATTTGGTGAAGCGGGACTGATATCGCTGCGAAGGGTGTTCATATACTCATGTTGCAGAATTGCACGAAAAAAGGAGGTTTTATGGGATGTGGCTTCTGGTTTGCCCTTCTTCTGATCCTTATCGGAGGGTGGATATGGGCGAGCAATTACGGCATTACCGTTTTTTCGTTTTACCGGGATTGGCCCATTATCATTGTCATCATAGGTATATACATATTTTTCAAATTACGGCGAAGGATTCTCTGGAGGAAAAGGTCTAAAAAGTAATATCCTCCTATGGCGGGAGTTCACGCATACGTGTCAAGAGGGTATTGACATATCCAGAAAAATTACTATACTAAGAGCTGGAACGCTGTTACAGAGCTCAGGCTTGCCTCACAAATAAAGTACAGGCCAACATTCCCTATGGGGCGATAGGGCTATTTTGCTATTGACAATATTGCTAATATCGCTATAATAATAGCTTACTTGAATATTTTTCTATACGTGTTTAGATAAGGAGGCATTATATGGCAAAGGAGAAGTTTGAGCGGACGAAGCCGCATGTGAATATTGGGACGATTGGGCATGTGGATCATGGCAAGACGGCGTTGA
>CP070834.1:509424-520612 GCA_020341755.1 Caldifarciminota bacterium
GTTCTGCGTTATCGTACGTACTGACCATGGCGTTCCCCAAGGGCCCGGTTAAAAATTTTTTCTTCAGTGCACTTAAAGTTGGCTTTGATGCCGTCAACGTCAACCTGGGATTTTTCAGCTTCACCATAGGGCTCTATTTGAATATCACGGTATTGACCATTATTTTCATATTTATCTTGATGTATTTACTACACAAAATATAACCTGGTTTTTACCAGAGATCATATTTTAGGTATCTTTACAGGCGATAAAAATTACATATAATATTCTATGCTTTTTTTAGGAAAAAGGATTCAAAAACAAAAAACAATCAACGTCATTAATCCCTATGACCAGAAGGTTTTTGAAACACTGGGACAGAGTGAAACACAGGATATAGAAAAGGCGATAAGTGCGGCACACACCGGTTTTGAAATGCTCAAGAATATGCCTGCCGGCGATCGAGCGGGGATCCTTAACCGCACGGCAAAGATAATCGCAGAACAAAAGGAAGATTTCGCCCGTACTATCAGCCTCGAATCCGGCAAGACCATCAACGAAGCCCGTGGTGAAGTAAACCGTGCCATTAATACCCTGAAACTGTCGGCAGCTGCAGCATTGGAATTGACTGGTAAAACAATTCGTTTCGACCATGCTGGTCAATCGAAAAAAGTTGGATTTTACACACGTGTACCGCTCGGTATCGTCTGCGCTATTACGCCGTTCAACTTTCCCTTGAACCTTTCCTGTCACAAAATCGGACCTGCGATCGCCGCCGGTAACGCGGTGATTCACAAGCCCGCAACAAAAACACCGGTGTCGGGGGTTATGCTGGGACAAGCCCTCGTTGCCGCAGGTCTGCCCAAGGAAGGTATATCGGTACTGGTTGGCCCTGGTAAAGAGATCGGACTTCCGCTCGTTCAAAATGCTTCAGTGCGGAAGATCAGCTTCACCGGATCTCTCGAAGTCGGCGAGCTCATAACGAAAAACTGTGGGATGAAACGGGTGACCATGGAACTCGGGTCCAACTCGGCAGTAGTCGTGTTTCGGGACGTTCCGCTCGGACATGTCGCCAAAAAAGTCCGGCGGGGAGGATATACGCTTGCCGGACAGGTCTGTATTTCTGTTCAGCGCGTCTATGTCGAAAAAGATATTGCCGATGAATTTGTACGGGAATTGTCCCTCGAAGTAGGTCAGATAAAATATGGCGATCCTCTTAAAGAGGATACAGAAATGGGACCGATGATTGATGACGCAGCGATGCAAAAAGCAGAAGCATTTTGTGAGGATGCGAAAAAGCATAATGGGATCATAATCCTGGGCGGAAGACGTGAACACAGCTTTTTCCTTCCAACGATCATCATTAATACGACAGAAGACGCCCTCATCGTCCAGGAAGAAGCCTTCGCACCGATCGTTGTGGTTAATATCTTCGAAACGATCGAGGAGGTCATAGACAAGGTTAACGGGACGAAATACGGGTTGCAAGCAGGTGTCTTCACTCAGGACATCAGTAAGGCGTTAATCTGCGCCCGCGGCATCGATGCCGGCGGTGTATTGATCAATGAGATCCCAACGTTCCGGGTCGATAACATGCCTTATGGGGGTACCAAAGGTAGTGGTATGGGTCGAGAGGGTCCTGAATTTGCGATAAAGGAAATGACAGAGGAAAAACTTGTAATATTCGACCAGCTTCCTTAAGGTTTTTTCTGATTAAGTTTTTCTTCTAGCTCTTTGACCATCCGCGCAAGCTTCTCCTTTTCTCCTTCCATCTCTTTACTTCTGATGCGCAACAGCATGCCCAGTGCGATAACGAACAAGATAATGCTCCAGGTCCACGGCGCAAAAGATGTGAAAATATTGAACAGGTATAATAGAAAGAGGATTATGCTCAGCGCAAGGATAATTATCGCCCAGATGATCATCGTTCTTTCTCCATCTCAATAAAAAGTATACGGACGGTCTTATGCATGTCAATCGCTTATTTAGCGCGGAATCTTATCAGAATGATATCACCATCCTGTACACGATAGTCCTTTCCTTCGATATGAGTCTTTCCTGCATGTTGCGCAGCGGTAAAACCCTGCGCATCTAGAAAATCATCATACCCGAGTACTTCGGCCTTGATAAATCCTTCTTTCATATCGGTATGTATCATGCCAGCGGCATCGGAAATCTTCGTTCCTTTGGTTATCGGCCATGCTCTTGTTTCTTCACCTTTAATAGTATAGAAGAGGATTATCGAAAGCGTCTGAAGACAGGTAGTAATCAGACCGGATAGACCGCGCTCATCGACTCCTGCATCAATCCGCAATTCACGTCTCTCTGCATCGGAAAAATCCACAATATCCTCCTCTAGTTTAACCGACATCCTGTATCCATCGATATCAGAAGTGAAAGTCCCCTCCTCGTCCATGTTCAAAACGATTATTTCTCTCTTCACAGACAAAAGCGGAAGGTCCGGGACCGTTATCTCTGGAACAAGCCCTTGACTCAAGGATTCCCGGATAGCCTGCAGCTGAGTATGTTCTTCCTTGCACTCGGTTCTTTTTTTGATCTTGTCAATACGCCGCTCGGTAATAATAAGATCAGAAAGGAGAAGTTCCGTTCTTACAATGTCGTAATCCCGGCGGGGTACTATTGTATCATCGGTATGTGGAATATCCTCCCTGGAGAAGCATCGCAGCACATGCAGGATAAGGTCTACATCGCGTATGTGCGCGAGAAATTTATTACCAAGTCCATCGCCCTGTGATGCTCCCTGTATAAGCCCCGCAATATCAACGAATTCTATCTGTGCGTATTTCACCTTGGGCGGGTTTAAGATCTCGACGATTCTATCGAGCCGTTCATCCGGCACGTGTACCATACCGATATTCCGATCGATTGTCGTGAACGGGAACTTGGCGACCTGAGCATGAGCGTGCGTTAGAAGATTAAAGAGGCTTGATTTCCCAACATTTGGCAAGCCGACAACACCGATCTTCACTTAGATACCCGGATCATCTATCATAATGCTATTAATGAAATTTTGAGCTTTCTGGAAATTCTCCCTGAGGAGGATTTCTATTCCCTGTATTCCCTTCTGAATGACCTGCCGGAGAAGCGTACGTTCTGCTGTGGTAAAAGAGGTCAGCACATAAGAAACAATGTCCTCATCTGGCCTCCCAACCCCTAGACGCAAACGCGGGAAATTTGTATGACCGAGCTCGTCAATTATAGAACGCAAACCATTATGACCGCCGTCACTTCCCTTTGACCGCAGTCGGATCCTGCCCAGGGGAAGATTGATATCATCAACGATAACCAAAAAATCAGTATCGCTATCGCGGATAATGCCTGCAACTATATCGCCTGATTGATTCATCCAGCATTGCGGTTTAATGAGTACGATCTCTTTTCCGGCCATGTACAACCGTGCTCTTTTGTAGCCTCGTTTCGTAGAAAATCTTTTCCTGTGCAGCTTCGCCAACTGCTCCAGGAAGACATAGCCAGCGTTATGCCGCGTTGAGCGGTATTGAAGTCCAGGGTTACCCAGCCCAAAGAGTATCATTGAGCCTTGTCAGATTTTTTTGCCTCCTTCTTATCGGACGTTGTTTCTTCTTTCCCTTCTTCAGGGGCCGCAGCTTCCTTTTCTCCTTCCTCTCCCTCTACACCTTCTACTTCGACCTTCTCGGGCTCGACCTCGACCGGTGCGGCACGTGGAATCAACATGCTGACTATTGTTGATTCTTTAGGAAGCTCAAATTCCACCTGAGGCAAATCGACGTCACCGAGATGAATCGTCTGCCCGAGATCAAGGGACGAGATATCAACATCAATATGTGAAGGCAATTCCGCTGGCAAGCATTTCACGACAACATCATAGAGATGTTGATCCTGTATGCCACCCTTTTTAATACCGGGAGCAACACCGATAAGATGTACAGGAATTGATGCCCTGATCTTTTCTTTCTTGTGGATATGCTGAAAATCAATATGCAGAAGCTCGCCGGTCACGGGATTGTGCTGAATTGATTTTATCACACAGAGAAGTTTTTTTCCATTCAATTTGAGGTTAATAGTTACTGCTTCTTGTCTCAAAATATCAACTATCTTCTTAAATTCCTGGAATAACACGTAGATGCGTTTCGATTTTTCTTTGTGTCCATAAATAACTGCAGGAATTTTTCCTTCTTTTCTCATCCTCTTTATATCGCCTTTTTTTACCGCTTCATATGAAGTCGCTTGTAAATCTATTATCATTCTATGACCTCCTTGAATAACGAACTAATCGACTCTGCACGGTGAATGCGAACGATTGCTTCACCAAGAAGTCCGGCGACCGATAACACCGAAATTTTTTCAACGCTCTGCTCCTTTGAAAGCGGTATGGTATCGGTCACCACGAGTTCCTTAATGCAGGATTCCATTATTTTCTGGGATGCATCACTGGATAAAAGGGGATGCACGACGCATCCAAATACTTCTTTTGCACCTTGGTCTTTGAGGGCATTTGCCGCATCAATCATGGTACCTCCGGTGTCCAGCATATCGTCGTAGATGAGAGCGGTCTTGCCCTCTACCTCCCCGATAACGTTCAGCGCAATTGATTGATTTGGTCCGGTACGTCTCTTATCAACGATCGCAATAGGGAGGTCCTGATGCAGACGTCGGGCAAAGGCCCGCACGCGATTTGCTCTACCCGCATCGGGTGATACAATTACGTAATGCTTCATGTCTGATGTATGGTAATGGTCAAGGAAAACAGGTGTAGCGTACAAATGATCGACCGGGATGTCGAAAAAGCCCTGGATTTGTTCAGCATGCAGATCCATCGTCAGCACTCTGTTGGCACCACTACTTACAAGAATATTCGCGATCAATTTCGCCGATATCGGTACTCGCGGTTCATCTTTTCTGTCCTGTCTTGCGTATCCAAAGTAGGGAATTACCACAGTTATCCTGTCTGCAGATGCCCGCCTGGCTGCATCCAGGAACAGTAATAGTTCGAGAATATTGTCGGCTGGAGGGTGGGTAGACTGTACGATAAATACATCCCGGCCGCGAATGTTTTCTTCTATCTTCACCTTGATCTCACCATCAGCAAAACGTTTTACTTTTCTTTCACTCAATTCAATGCCAATCATCTTTGATATCTTCTGCGCGAGATCGCCGCTTGCACTTCCTGCGAATAACTTAATATCCTGCATTACCAGACCTCCAGAAATCCTGTCAGCTTCAAAGTTAACTTACCTTACTTTTCTTCTTTCGTCTTCTTGTTCCCTATTTTCTATACCCTATTACATCTGGGGCGGGAGGAGTCGAACCTCCGCACCAGGATCCAAAATCCTGTGTCCTGCCACTAGACGACGCCCCAATACACAGTAGGTCGTACGGAGTAGGCAGTAGATAGTATTTTTTACATACTACTTTCTACTATGTACTAACTTCTATATTGTCTTGACTTCGTAAAACTGTGCCCCGATTCCTTCCAGATATTCAGTAACTTTCTTCCGCATCGTGTCATCGATTAAAGTATACAGGCAGGACCCGCTTCCAGATAGCGAGATAAAAAACGCGCCTGAAGCAATCAGGTTCATTTTTACATCAAGCAGATCAGGATGCTTTTTAAAAACTACCTTTTCGAAATCGTTTTCAATGGCAAAACTGATCTTTTCCTTCTTTTTCTTCTTTTTTTTCGAATCTTTCTCTGCCTCTTCTATCTTATTCACTTCAGGCTGCGGTGTCAAGAGGCACCGATCATACTCTTCATATGCCCACTTTGTAGAGACGGGATATCCTGGATAATATATCAATAATGACATACGCGGGAGCTTGAAAAATTTCAATTCATCACCCCTCCCGCGTGCATACGCGGCCCCGCCTTTGATGAAGAAAGGAACATCTGCACCGAGGATTCTGCTCGTCTCGATCATCTCATCGGACGAGATCTCCGTACCGAAAAGCTTGTTCAAGCCCTTCAATACACAGGCAGCATCTGCTGAACCACCCCCGAGCCCTCCGCCAACAGGGATATTCTTTATCAAGCGTATCCTTACTCCCCGAGGGATATTATAGGTCTCCCTGAAGAGTGCGGCCGCTTTATAACATAGGTTTTCCTCGGGCGGAACATCCAAGCCTTCTGATTCTACGATGATATCAGAACCACCTTCTTCTATCTGTATGATATCTGAGAGATTTACTGTCGTAAGGGTCGTCTTAATATTGTGGTAGCCATCGTCGCGTTTTCCGCATATCTTAAGCCCAATATTCACTTTAGCAAAAGCCTTCAGTGCTATCATTTGACAACCTCAATTTTAACCTTCACAATACCGGCTTTTAACATGGCGATTTCCCTGGCCGCGACAAACGAAAGATCGATAACCCTCCCTTTTACAAACGGTCCCCGGTCGTTCACGCGCACAACAACTGTCTTGTTATTCGAGAGGTTCGTGACTCGCACCCTCGTTCCGAAAGGCAATTCTCGGTGAGCACAGGTATATTTCCATTTATCATAGACTTCGCCTGACGAGGTTTTTCTGCCGTGAAACTCGTCACCATAATAGGATGCCTTACCGTACTGTACAAATCCGCTATGAGCACTGCCTACACAACACTGGCTTGCACAGTCCAGGTTAATGCCGATAAACAGAATCAGCAAAAAGATCAACATGGATTATTATACGTTAAATGTTATTTTTGTCAACAAAACAGGATGCTTTGACACCAGTGAGTCGTTTTTATCAGAAAATTCTTTTATTGCGAATAAACAAACATGAGGAGTCCAAGCATAAATGCAAATCTTGTGCCAGGTAAATCACAGTACAATTTACTTTCTTCTTGACTTATTATATTTTCTGAATACACTTTAATCTCGCGAAAATGACTATGCACAAAAATTTTTTTCGTTTTATAAAACATAAAGAATTCAAATGGGTTTTGTGATAAGGAGTGTGGATAACTGTGTGGATTAGTGTGGAAAACAATTAATGAGCGAAAATGCAAAAACCACCTGGGATAATATCCTCGTTTATGTGAGGGAGCGGATCAACCCACAATCTTATAACACATGGTTCGGCAGCAGTCGTGGTGTCGAGCTAAAAGATGATGTTCTGCTTGTTGAGTTCCCGAACGGTTTCTTCATCGATTGGATAGAAGAACACTATTATAGTATTCTCGAAGAGGCAGTACAACACATCAACGGGAATAAATTAAGGATTGCGTTCAAGGCGATACGTGAACAGGGTGACCGGCCCCGGAAGAAGAAGAAACGACTTATTCTTTCGCATGACGGTACGAAATTACAGGAACGTTATTCCTTTGAGAATTTTGTCGTCGGCAAGAACAATGAATTCGCCCATGCTGCTGCCCTTGCCGTGGGCGAAGCGCCTGGCGAGGCATACAATCCTCTTTTCCTGTACGGCGGCGTTGGCTTGGGAAAAACGCATCTTATGCAAGCGATCGGCAATTTTATCCACCGTCAGTACAAAACTCTCAACATCTATTATACTCAGGCTGAAAATATCATGACCGAGCTGATTGAGGCAATACAAAAAAATCAGCAGATGGCTTTTAAAAAGAAATATCGCACAAAAGATATCCTTCTTATCGATGACATTCAGTTTATCTATGGAAAGGAACGTTTGCAGGAAGAAATATTCCATACGTTTAATTATTTGTATTCACAGGGCAAACAGGTAGTGATCACGTCCGATCGACCGCCGAAAGAAATCTTGACGCTCGAAGAGCGTCTGACGTCCAGGTTTCAAGGTGGCCTTGTTGTTGACATACAGCCGCCGGATCTCGAAACACGTATTGCCATTCTTCATAAAAAAGCGGAAACCGAAGATATCCGCATTCCCTCCAATGTCGCTTATTATATTGCCTCCCGTGTAAAATCGAACATCCGGGAATTGGAGGGTTGTCTTATTCGGCTTCTGGCGCTCGCATCGCTCTCCGGTCAAGACGTCAACGAACAACTTGCCGAAGAAGTATTGAAAGATCTGTTGGGTTCCTCAAGTAAAATAACAAAACAAATGATACTCAAACAAGTTATTGAGGAATTCGGTTTTTCTGAAGTCGAATTGAAGGGCAGGAAACGCACTCAGAAATTAGCACTTGCTCGTCAAACCTCCATGTACCTCATCCGCACGTTACTCAGTCTATCCCTTGCAGAGATAGGAGAATTTTTTGGCGGAAAAGATCACTCAACCGTCATTCACGCGATCGAAAAAATTGAACATCTTAAGAAAACAGATATAGAATATTTTCAACGCTTGGAGAGGATAACTAACAGGATAAATAGTTAATAAAATGTGGGTAGAATATTTTATGCACATTAATTTTAAGTTTTCAAGAATATCTCACAGTGATATTCACAAACGTTTTCCTGTTTTCTTTCAAGTTTTCATGTCTTGTAGTGCTTGTCAACATATCCACGATACAACAACAACAACAAATATATTTAATAAATATGTTGTTGTATAATAAGGAGGCTTAATGGAATTCAAGATAAAACGAAATATACTTGCTAAAACACTTGGTAACGTCGTTAAAATTATTCCCCCAAAGAGCACGTATACTATTCTTCAGAACATCATAATTGAGGCAAAAGGAAACAACTTACTTATTCAGGCAACTGATCTTGATGTATTCGTTAAAAAAGTAATTCCGGCAGAGGTCAAGGATGAAGGCAGAGTACTGATTCCTGGAAAAAAACTTCTTGAGATCACCCGTGAATCGAGTATAGATGATATTGCATTCAAACTTCAAGAATTGAAACTTCAAATTGTTGCCGGGAATGCAAAATTCAGTATTCCGTCACTTGATTATCAGGAATTTCCTGAGGTCCCGCAATTCCCAGAGAAAAAATGGTTCGATCTAACGGTCGGTGAGGCACAGACTATGATTGAGTCGACCGTATTTATGGTAGCAAAGGACATGAGTCGTCGTCCTATGAACGGTATTTTGATGCAGATGCAAGATGATGAGCTTCGTGTTGTCGCTACCGACGGTGCACGGTTGGCAATGCATACGCTGGAGAAGAAGGCACCTAAAGAAGAGATTATTCTTGCGACAAAAGTTTTCGAGTTGATCGACGTGGATGATCCGGAAGAGAAGGTCGAATTATATGCCGAAGAAAGAATGATGGGTATTAAATTTGCCGATACGACGGTGATTGCTCGACTTATAGAGGGTCCGTATCCGAACTACGAAGGGGTCATACCAAAAACATTTGTCGGAACATGTACGATTGAACGTGATGTTTTTGAAGGAGCCTTGAAAAGAGTCGCACTCGTAGCAAGTCCGCATATCAAAAACGTAAAATTCGATTTCGCGGAAAATAAGGTCCGGTTGTCAGCATCATCACCAGATATCGGTGAAGCACAAGAGCAAGTTTCCTGTCTTTATGATGGGGAATCCTTGGGAGTCTGGTTCAATGCCAATTTCATCCTAGAAATATTGCGTCATATATCAACTGCTGACGTGACGTTGCAGTTGACTTCTACATCTACTGCTGCCCTGGTTAAACCGAAAGACGTTGGAAACCTCACCTATTTATTAATGCCGCTAAGAATTGACAGCTGGGAGTAAAAATGAAAAAACTGCTAATAATTTTGATCTTTATGCCAGTATTCCTGCTGGCACAATCATACGGAATAGGGGTCATTCTTGGAAGCCCGACAGGACTTACTGGAAAGATGATGCTGGGCAGGACCTCGGCCATCGCCGTGAATGCCGGGTGGTCCTTTTGGCCGTCGAGCGGGTTCCATATAACCGGTGACTATCAGTTTTTATTTCCCGGTTCGTTCGCTGACGAGGACGGAAGACCCATCAATAGCCTCATACCTTATCTGGGCCTGGGTGGACGCGTACGCTTCAAATCTGATGATGACGATGATGATGATTTCCAGGCAGGTGTGCGATTCGGTGGCGGGATAGAATATCTTCCCACGCCCATGGGGATTTTTATCGAACTATACCCGGTCGTTAACCTGATACCAAGTACCAAATTCGCGTTCGAAGGCGGACTCGGGTTCAGGATATATTTCTAAAATAGGTTCCTGGGAACACTACTCCTGGGTTAAAGCCCGATATCTGTTGACTTTTTGCGAATTTTTGGCTGCCTTAAAAAGTGATTGATGGGTATTGACAAAACACGAAATTTGTGTAAACTAATAAGCTGTTGTGCCCTTGACAAAAGGGCTTTTCAGAATATAATTAAATACGAGAAAATCCTAATAGGATTTCTGTTCTTTGAAAATTTATAAGGATTGGCGGAAGGTCTCATGTCCAAGTTAGTAAGGGCGTATGGTGGATGCCTTGGTATCTGGAGACGATGAAGGCCGTGGTAGGCTGCGTAAAGCGTCGGATAGGTGCGAACAACCTTTGACCCGGCGATCGCCGAATGGGGAAACCCTCCTGAAGAAATTCAGGATATCTTCTGTTCTGCAGAAGAAGTCAACCAAGGGAAGTGACACATCTCAGTACCTTGAGGAATAGATATTCCGAGAGTAGCGGCGAGCGAAATCGGAACAGCCCAAACCGAATTGTATGTTCAAGCAGGCACGCGTTGTACAATCGGTGTAGTGGGGTTCAGTCGTATCTGAGTGCCTTGAAGATAGTGAAGTTACAAAATCTTGGGGTAGTTGAATTGTCCTGGAAAGGCAAACCATAGATGGTGAAAGTCCAGTAAACGAAATCCCGAAGATCTTCATTGACTGAATTCCCAAGTACTGCGGGGCACGTGGAATCCCGTAGGAATCTGCTCAAACCACTGAGTAAGGCTAAATACTCCCAGATGACCGATAGTGAACAAGTACCGTGAGGGAAAGGTGAAAAGAACCCCTGGCGGGGAGTGAAATAGAACCTGAAACCATGCGTCTACAATCAGTAGGAGTTTTGATCTCTTGGAAGTAATTCCGAGAGGCCATCAGAACGACTGCGTGCCTTTTGTATAATGAGCCGGCGAGTTACCCTAACCTGCTAGCTTAATTCCTCTACGAAAGTAGCGGAAGGAGGCGTAGGGAAACCGAGTCTGAATAGGGCGTCTGAGTAGGTTGGGATACAACCCGAAACCCGGTGAGCTACCCATGGTCAGGATGAAATTCCGGTGACACGGAATGGAGGTCCGAACCGGTGGATGTTGAAATATCCTCGGATGAACTGTGGGTCGGAGTGAAAGGCTAACCAAACCGGGTAATATCTGGTTCTCCCCGAAATGTCT
>CP070834.1:520712-531699 GCA_020341755.1 Caldifarciminota bacterium
GCCAGGTCAAGGGCAGACTGTATCCCAGCGACTCCCCCACCTATGACGAGTGCGCCTTTTTGCATAGTGATCTATCTCTCCTTTTTAAGGGTTAGTGCACAATCAGAAACGCTATTTCTTCGTAACTTCAAGACCGTGTTGGTACCCGCGTTCGAATGCCTTCATGTTGAGTTCCACGGCTTTCTCGGGAACGGATTCAGGCAGGGCTTTCTGCATCGCTTCATACGTCACGATCTTGGTGACCGCCGTAAAGAATCCGAGCATGACGACGTTCGCCACGATCTTCCTGCCGAGCTGCTCGGCGAATCGCTGAGCAGGAATAGCATATGCCTTGATCTTTCCCCGCGATGCCTTTGGTTTAACGAGGTCTTCATCGTACAAGAGCACACCTTTTCTCTCGCTCAATTCCGGTTCGAACTTATCATACCCTGCCTGGGACATTGCGACGAGCACATCGGCATCCGTGATATAGGGATACAGCACCTTGGTATCGCTGACCACAAGCTGTGAGCTGCATGCACCGCCTCGTGCCTCTGGTCCGAAACTCTGGCTCATGGTCGCATGTTTGTTGTCGTATATGGAAGCTGCCATGCCGGCAATGATCCCGGAGCGAATAATACCCTGACCTCCATAACCTGCGAATCTAATCTCAGCCAATTTTACCTCCTGGTAAGGGTTCTTTATCGATAACGCCGTGGGGCGTGAATTTCTCGCCCAGTACCTTGCCAAGTTGCATATTGTACTGATCAATGAACGTCGGTCTTTCCTTGTCAGTGAAGTTGCCGACGATAATTTTCTTGTCGGGTGCAATTGCGACATGCCGCGGATCTTCGCCGTTTTTTACCTCGGACTGCTCGCGATAGAACTTCAGCAGTTGTTCATCGAGATGCTCGATACCGGCGTAGTAATTCGGTCCCGGTGCGATGATCTCGACCAGACTGAGTCCGCGCTTGTTCAATGCCGTCGCGATCGATTGACCCAGGTCATCGGTGTGCAGGGCGGTCCAGCGCGCCGTAAAAACGGCGCCGCAGGAATTACCCAGATGAGGAAAATTGAACGGTTCTTCGAATGTCGAATACGGCGAAAACGCCGATGTCATCGGTGGAGCATTTTTACCGGCGATCGTATGGTATACGAAATGGTTCACCACGATAACACAGAGTTCCATGTTACGCCGGCCTCCATGAACGAGATGATTACCACCGAGCGTCATGAGATCACCTGCCACCGGCATGACCTTGAGCGCCGGGTTACTCAGTTTGAGACCGGTGCCGAACGCGATCGCCCGTCCCCGTGTAGTCTGGAAGAAATCCACGCCCAGTTCCCTGGTAACTTCCTGGGAGAAGGGAATATCGGATGGCATACTGATCATGGCAGGATTCACACCAGACTTCTGTATGCCGTCCTTGAGAGCTTTGGCTATGAGATTCATTCCTTTAATTTCATGCCTCCTTCAAATACGAGTTTCTCGAGCCTGGTCTTGAATTCCACGACGCCTTCGATCCTTTTTTCCTGCTTCAGTGCGTACTCGATCGCATCGGTAATATCCTTCGGGTTGTGCACACCTGCTCCGCCATGAGGGACCAACACAACATTCGCCTTGCCGTGGGTACAACGGGCAACATCGTACACAACCTGCCCGTAATTGATTTCCGGTACAACGAACGCCTTAACCTTACTGGACAGTTCCTGTATCCGTTCGTCAGGAAAAGGCCATACTGTCACCAGCCTGAGTGTACCGACTTTGTACCCTTTTTCCCGTGCCATCTCGACACCCTTTACGGCAACCCTCGACGATATGCCGTACGAGACGACAACGATGTCGGCATTGTCGACCCCTTCTTCTTTCAATTCTATAATCTTGTTTTTATTGAGCCGTATTTTGTCGACCAGCCGCCTTACATATATTGTTTTGAACTCCTCCGCCGCGACCGGATAACCGCGCTCATCATGAACGAGCCCGGAAATATACAGCTTCAACCCGTCGCCCGCTTTTGCCATTTTAGGCACGAGGTCAGGATCGGGCTTATACGGTTGATACCCCTCTGGTGGTCCGCTGTAGTACCTGCGCGGTTCTACCTCGAGCTGGTCGGCAGGCGGGATCACGACTTTTTCTGTCATGTGACCGACGCATTCATCCGACATGATCATGACCGGACAGCGGTACTTTTCCGCAAGGTTGAACGCCTTGACCGTATAGTCGAACATCTCCTGCGGAGAATCCGGAGATATCGCTATGACTTCATAATCACCATGCGAGCCCCAGCGTGACTGCATCATGTCTGCCTGGCCGGTCTTCGTCGGAACACCGGTCGACGGGCCGCCTCGCTGGATATTGAGCAGTACGAACGGTGTTTCCAGGGACGCGCCGAAACCTATATTTTCCTGCATCAAAGAATATCCGGGTCCGGACGTGATGGTCATGGTCTTAACACCGGCCCACGCGCCGCCGACAACTGCTGCCATTGATGCAAGCTCGTCCTCCATCTGGATAAATATTGCACCGGCTCTGGGAGCAACACGGGCGAATGCTTCGGCTGCCTCGGTCGACGGTGTTATCGGATACCCGGCAATGAACCTGCAGCCGGCAGCAAGCGCACCATAACCGGATGCGACATCACCATCGATATAATGAGTACCGGTAAGAACACCCTTGGGATCAGCCTTCATCGTTTCGCTCCTTTTGCCGCTTCTGACCACTGGCTGTACCGTTCCATGTACGTCGGTCTTTCCCGGTCAACGAATTTTCCGCAAATTATTTTCGTCTGAAAACCGATATCGAGATTCTTGGTATCCTCGCCATGTCTGATCTCAACATTATCATGATAGAAGTTCATCATATCGAGACCGTCTCCGAGACGGTTGATACGCGAGTAGTACATAGCACAGGGTGAAATAGCTTCGACCACTGAAAATCCATTTTTCTGCAGCCCTTCGGTCATGGCATTCATCAACCTGCGCACATGGAGGGTCGTCCAGCGCGCCACATACACGGCACCGGCGGAATCGGCAATATATGGAATATTGAAGGGCGGTTCCACGCAGCCGAACGGCGACGTGGTTGCGTATGCGGCAAGGGGTGTAGTCGGAGCAACCTGTCCGCCGGTCATTGCATAGATGAAATTGTTGACGCAGACAACGAGCATGTTGATATTCCTGCGGGCAGCGTGAATGAAATGATTACCGCCGATGGCGATGAGGTCACCGTCACCGGAGAATACGACTACCTTCATATCAGGATTTGCTACCTGGATCCCCGTAGCGTAGGCAATTGGTCGACCGTGCGTCGTGTGGAAACTGTCGAGTTTCACGTAGCCGGCGACCCTGCCCGTGCAACCAATACCGGATACGATACTCACCTTATTGAGATCGATCTGAGCCTTTTCAAGGGCGGCGGCAAATGCGGTCACCGCGATCCCGATCCCGCATCCCGGACACCAGATATGCGGCATACGGTCCATACGAATGAAATCATCCATCGGGTGTATATCATTCATCTGCGCTAGATCTTTCGCAGCCTTCGCTGTTTGAATTTTCTTCTGGGCTGTTTCCTGGGTATCCATGTTATGCTCCTCTGTATTCTACGACACCACTCTGCACTTTCTGCGTGCGCGATGCCTCTTGTATGGCTGATAAAATATTCTCGGGATCTTCAATTCCGGTATCTCCGTGAGCAACGAAAAATACGTTCGCTTCACCATAACTGCAGCGCTCCACCTCGCTGACGATCTGTCCGAAATTCATCTCGGGCACGACGAACGCCTTTGCTTTCTTCGCAAGGGTCGCGATGCGCTTTTCCGGGAACGGCCAGACCGTGGTAAGTTTGAGAACCCCTGCCTTGACACCTGCCGCACGAGCCTTCTCCACTGCTGAATGTGCGGCACGCGCCGTCACCCCGTAGGCAACTACGACCACATCTGCATCGTCGATCTGCGACTCTTGAAACTCCACGATATCATCAACATATTTGCGGATCTTCCACATCAATGGATGCACATTATATTCCTGACACTCTTCGAACATGATCGGGTATCCGCGGTCATCGTGGGTAAGCCCGGTCACGTGAAAACGGTAGCCCTTGCCGATATCCACCATGCGCGGTACATAGTCTTTGTCCCGCTTGTACGGAAGATAGGTACCGGGCGCTCCGTTATAATACCGGCGCGGTTCCAGCTCGATCTTGTTGGCCGCAGGAATTACGACCTTTTCCTTCAATCTGGCAATATAGGCATCCGATAGAACAACCGCGGGAATACGATAGCGTTCGGAAAAATTGAATGCTTTGATCGTGTAATCGAACATTTCCTGCGGTGAACTCGGCGCAAGCGCGATAACCTCGTAGTCACCATGGGAACCCCAGCGCGCCTGCATAACATCTCCTTGTGACGCACGGGTGGGTAATCCGAGACCAGGACCCATACTCTGGACATCGACGATGACGCACGGTGTCTCCAGCATGATGCCGAGTCCGAGATGCTCCATCATCAAGGACAATCCCGAACCAGAGGTCACGGTCATGGACCGCTTTCCTGTCCAGGATGCACCGAGCACAGCGGCGAGCGCCGATACCTCATCCTCCATTTGAATGAACGTCGCGCCGATCTCAGGAGCCCGCTCTAAATACCGCTCAGAAATCTCTACCGAAGGAACGATCGGGTACAGTCCCAAAAAACGACAGCCAGCAGCGAATGCACCCTCAGCACATGCCTCGTTACCGGTCAGCTCGTGCGTACCGGTCAACACTCCCTTGGGATCGGCTTTCATTTCTCTCCTTCGGCTGCTGCCATGTCTGCCGTGTTTTCGTCCTCTTTCAGGGTCACGTAAATAGCAAATTCCGGGCAGAGCATTTCGCATAAATGACAGTCCACGCAGTCTTCCGGGGTTTTCACAAAGGGAGGATGGTATCCTTTGATGTTGTATTCTTCCGACATCTCCAGCACGTCCTTGGGGCAGTATTCAACGCAAAATCCGCATCCTTTGCACCGGTCTTTGAATACATGGATTTCGCCTTGGGGTATCTTGAACTTACCAGTATCCAGAGGTTTACGCCAAAATTTCATGCTAACTCCTTATTTAATCATCTATCATATTTATTAAGGGAGTATTGTCAAGGCTTCCCTGTGATTAAGTTTTGTTACCCCGCTCCGGCATTATTATACGAAAAAAATTCCCTGTGTCAAGTGCGCTTACGGTGTTTCTTGTTTGCAGAATGCCACTTTTCTGCTCATGACTCACGCTGGTGTATATTGACTTAGTATATTGTATGATTATCATATGAGTTCATGGAAAAGGATATTCACGTTAAGGGCGCACGCATTCACAATCTGAAGAATATCGATGTTACGATTCCCAGGAACAAATTCGTCGTGATCACGGGACTTTCCGGCTCGGGCAAGTCATCGCTTGCATTCGATACCCTCTATGCCGAAGGCCAGCGCCGGTACGTGGAATCGCTGAGTGCGTACGCGCGTCAGTTCCTCGGCATGATGGATAAACCTGATGTCGATGAAATCACCGGGCTGTCACCGGCGATCGCGATACAACAGCGTTCTGCCGCGAAAAATCCCCGCTCAACGGTCGGCACGGTTACCGAGATCTACGATTATCTGCGGGTTCTGTATGCACGCATCGGCGTTCCGTACTGCTATAAATGCGGGGGACGCATCCACGCCCAGACGACCGACCAGATCGTCGATACTATTCTCGATGCTCCACAGGGCGCTCGCGTCGAACTATTCGCGCCGGTCGTGCGCGGTCGCAAGGGCGAGTATAAAGAATTTCTTAACCGGTTGAAACGCCGGGGGTATGTCCGGGTACGGATCGACGGCACGGTCTACGACATCGAACATACACCCGACCTTGCCCGGTATAAAAAACATACCATCGAAATCCTCATCGACCGCATCGCCATCAAGAACGGCATACGCAAGCGACTTGCCGATTCGGTAGAAATGGGACTGCGCGAAGCCGACGGCATACTCACGGTCGTAACCGACGGCAAAGAAACGAATACCTTCAGCCAGAAACTCGCCTGTGTGCACTGCGGCATCAGCTATCCGGAAATATCGCCGCGCATGTTCAGTTTCAACAGCCCGTACGGTGCCTGCCAGACCTGCGATGGTCTCGGTACGAAAATGGAGATCGATCCGGACAAACTCATCGATAACAAACGCCTGTCCATGCCGGACGGTGCGATCAAGCACTACGGCACCTTGAGCAACTGGCGCAGTTCTCTGCTCAGGGGATTGGCAAAAAAGATGAAATTCGATCTCGAGACACCGTGGTACAAATTGCCGAAGCGTGTCCAAAAAGCCATACTGCACGGTGACGAGATACCGATCACGGTAAAATACGTGCGCACCGACGGCAGCGGTCGGGGCGAATTTGATGAGTATTTCGAAGGTATTGTCCCGGAGTTGATGCGGCGCTACCGGGAGACCACGTCCGAAGGGGTTCGGCAGTACATCGAAGACTTCATGACCATAACGCGCTGCCCGGCATGCGGCGGCTCACGGCTGCGACCGGAAAGTCTTGCGGTGAAGATCGGCAGCAAGAACATATCACAGGTCACTGAATTCTCCATAAAGGATGCTCACACGTTCTTTCAGCAGTTGAAGCTTTCCACACACGATCAGAAGATCGGTGGTGAAATGATCAAAGAGATACACAGACGCTTGAATTTTCTCAACTCGGTAGGCCTCGATTATCTCACGCTCGACCGCACGACCGAGACGCTTGCCGGTGGAGAAGAACAGCGCGTCCGGCTGGCCACCCAGATCGGCTCGGGGCTTGTCGGTGTGCTGTATATACTCGACGAACCATCGATCGGACTGCATCAGCGCGACAACCGCAGACTGCTCAACACCCTGCTTGCGCTGCGCGATCTGGGTAATACCGTGCTCGTGGTCGAACACGATGCCGAGACCATTGACAGTGCCGATCACATCATTGACCTCGGACCCGGCGCCGGCGAATCGGGCGGCCATGTGGTCGCAACCGGTAAGCCAGAGGGGATCGCCAAGAACAAAAGATCTTTGACCGGAAAATATCTCGCCGGCACGGAGAAGATCCAGGTACCTGAGTCAAGAAAATCGCGTACTAAACGTCGGGTGGTCATAAAGGGCGCCCGGGCGAATAATCTCAAAGGTATCGACGTGGAAATACCGCTTGGTCTGTTCGTGGTCATTACCGGTGTCTCCGGCTCGGGTAAATCCACCCTGATCGTCGATACGCTGTACCGGGCACTCGCCCAGCGATACTATTCCAGCAAATATCCGCCCGGTGAATATAAGGACATGGTAGGTATCGAACACATCGACAAGGTCGTCAACATCGACCAGTCGCCGATCGGCAGGACGCCCCGTTCCAATCCTGCAACGTATACGAGCGCCTGGACACCGATACGGGAACTGTTCGCGCAACTGCCCGAGTCCAAACTGCGCGGCTACCGGCCCGGTCGTTTTTCCTTCAATGTCCCGGGCGGCAGATGCGAACAGTGTGAGGGTGACGGCTTGCTGCGCATCGAGATGCACTTTCTTCCCGACGTACACATCACGTGTGATGCCTGCCAGGGACGACGGTTCAATCGCGAGACCCTGGACATCAGGTACAAGGGGAAGAACATACACGACATTCTCGAGATGTCAGTCGATGCCGCGCTTGAATTTTTCCAGAACATACCGAAGATAAAAAGGAAACTCACCCTGCTTCACGACGTGGGACTGGGTTATATCAAATTGGGACAGCCAGCGACCACGCTCTCCGGAGGCGAGGCGCAGCGTATTAAGTTGTCCAAGGAACTCTCCAAGATAGCGACCGGTAAGACGCTCTACATACTCGACGAACCGACCACCGGCCTGCACTTTGCCGATGTCAAGCTGCTGCTTCATGTGCTGGACCGGCTCGTCCAGCGGAATAATACGGTCATCGTTATCGAACACAATCTCGAGGTCATTAAATGCGCGGACTGGATAGTCGATCTCGGTCCCGAGGGTGGCGACGAGGGCGGCGAGGTTGTGTGCAGCGGCACGCCCGAGGAGGTCGCGAAGGTCAAAAAATCGTATACCGGCCAGTTTCTCAGAACGATCCTCAACAATCAATAAACCGCACAATTTTACATAATAAATACATCAGTATCTTCTTCACCCACCGTTTCAGGTTGAAATAAACCAACCCAGGATACATATGTCATATTGATAAAAGCTTCTTGACATTTTACTATTTATATATATAATTATAGTACTAAGGGGGTTTGTTATGCGAAAGTTCGTACTTTTGTTACTGCCGGTACTTATGATGGCAGCGAACGTGTTCGTGTGGAATTACGATCCTCTGGATACCTATTACGATCCCGAGGTCGAAGACACGGTCAACGCCGCGTACTGGCTCGATAACACACTCAGAGATCTTGGCCATCAAGTTACTGTCGGGAGTTCTTTGCCGACAGACCTTTCCGGCTATGATGTCTGTTTTGTCACCCTCGGCTGGTTCCGGTGCTGAGGCGATAACTCATTTATCGCTCAGTTGGAGCGAGAAACCCTAGCTGCATTCCTCAACAGCGGCAAAGGTCTGTACATCGAGGGTTGTGACTTTGGCGCCCAAAATCAGGGCACCCCGTTATACAATATGTTCGGCACCACGTTCCAGGATCCCGGTGCTCCGGTCGGAAACGTCAGTTCGGTGACCGGTCAGTCCGGTTCGCTGGTCGACGGCATGTTCTTTTCCTATTTATATGAGGATAATCCCGACCGGTTCGTCGATATACTGACACCTAATGGAGGTTCCTTGCTGTTCGAATCGCAGGATTCGAGCGGTCGGACAATCCTTTACAGCGGTCCTTCGGACTCGTACCGGGCGATCAACTCTTCCATAATTTTCAGCGGTCTGCGCGACAGCACCCATACGAAACTCGAGCTCATGAGCATGTACATGGATTATCTTTCCAGCACAACCGGAACCCAGGAATATGGGACTTCTGCGGCACCGCTGTTTTACATCACACCGAATCCGTTTTCCCGCCATACCAGTTTCGTGTTCACCCTGAAGCAGGCTGAGCCGGTCGATATTGCGGTGTATAATACTGCGGGTCAAAAGGTCAATCAGCTTGTCAACGGTATGTTCCTGCCGGGCACGCATACTGTTTCATGGGATGGACGGGATCACAACGGCAGGGTACTTGGCAGCGGAACATATGTTGCCAGAGTGACACTCAATAGAACCACCTTCTCCCACACAATCGCCCTCCTCAAATAGTCACATCATAATGTGATGCGGTTTTGTGGGACGTTAAGCGGGTCAGCACTTGCTGACCCGCTTTCATTTATGCCTGTGTTCTTATGCACTAATTCTGTGCAGCCCACACAATAATTATGCAATCACACCGCATTATGCATGAAATTTAGAATGGTATTTGTGGCATACACTTTGCATTACTATCATACATCAAACCCACTCTTCATTATGCAGTTCGTACACTCCAGGAGAGGCGGGCTCGAAACAAGGTCCGCCTCTCTGTGACCTGCAGCAGAGAATGACGAGTGTATGCAAAAAAAGGAGGCATAATGCTACGGCAAAAAAAATATGGAATACTCATCACGGTGATGATGTTCATTTCATTGACCAGCATCGGTTCGGCGAACATCTTTCATATCGAACGGGTTCCCCGAGAACAGCCCGATGAAACGCTCATCACCGAACGTACGACCATAGGTCTGTTCGGTGGACCGGTTGTGAAATTCAGCCAGGTCAACGATGAATTCGCCGTCCTCGTCGGCGGTTACGGCGGGTTCGTCATCAACCGCAGGTTCGTGATCGGCGGCGGCGGGTACGGACTGACCAACGAGATCGCGATCGGCATATACCCATACGGACCCCTTTATCTGAAATGCGGGTACGGCGGTGTCATGCTGGGGTATGTGCTGGGTTCACGCAGGATCGCCCATCTATTCTTCCACACGTTGATCGGCGGCGGCGCGGTGAGTTTAGAGCCGGATTATTTATACGATTGGTACGACGATGCGTTCTTTGTGTTCGAACCGGGTCTCGATCTCGAGTTCAATATCACCCGGCATTTTCGTATGGGTATCGGCGGAACGTATCGTTTTGTGGACGGTATTGATACGTACGGTCTGAACGATGACGATATCAGCGGCGCATCTGTATCCCTGACCTTCAAGTTCGGCTCGTTCTGAAAGAAGATTGTGCCCGCGTATTAATCTATAAAAAACTCTTAAGGATTTTACCTTCTGCTCATCATTTATACTCGTCTCTGACCGGGTAGAACGAATCGATGATGCGACAGCGGGTAAGCGCCTTACCCGAGTGTTTCACCTCAGGTGCGAGGATGACCGATGAACCGGCGACCAGTTCTCTGGTCTCGCCGGCTACGGTCAGTTCGAACTTTCCCTCAATGACATTGACGATCTGTTCATGGGGATGAGAATGTTCCGGCATGACAGCCGCGGCATCTATATCCCAGAACCCGAGTGTCATGTTATCACTGTGTACGAATTTTGCGTGAAAACCAGGCACTATTTCCCTCGCCTGTATTGTATTTAAATCGACCAGCTTCACTATACCTCCTTATTTTTTTATCTCTTGAAACGAAAACGCAGTAGCGCGCCGACCCCACCCAGGGTATCCATAATCTCGTTCTCCGGAATGAATTCAACATATGCTCCGGTTGAACCTGCCAGGCTTACCAGTTTCTCGCACGCAGCCTTGTCGAGACCGCGACTCACGAACAGGGTATCCACCTGTGCCCGCTCCAGCGCCTTCAGGGTATTATCGATTCCAGCAACCGCCAGATTGTCCCGGCGCAATTCACCGACCAGTTGTTCGAGCAATGTTTTTTCCTGATCCCGTTCTGCCTGCTCAAGCAACGGTCGTACTTTCTCGAGAAATGCCTTGTCCTGGTCCGCAAGATCCCAGCGCAGTGTGGCAATGATGCGATCCTGCCAGACCTTTGGTAGTTCCGCTTCGAGGGCTG
>CP070834.1:531799-542659 GCA_020341755.1 Caldifarciminota bacterium
ATATAACACTTCGAAGGAGGCTGCTAGCGACACATATGATGTTTGATGTCTCGCAGACTGGAACTATTCATTACAATCACAGGTGATGCATTATTTCTTTCAGCTTCATACTTCATAAGCTGGAAAGTTTCCGCTACAAACCAATCTATTATGAGCTGGAATGCGATTACGGGTAACCTGATATTCGTAGCGTACTGGCTTTTCTTGTTCAGAAGTTTCAATCTCTACAAGACCCGGGCGAAGATCCAGCTGGTCAACGAATCTTTCAATCTGTTTAAGGTGCTGTTCCTCGGCATGCTCGTTTTCGTAGGACTCGCGTACCTGGTACGGATTAATTTCGTGACCGCTCATGGTTTTATCCCTTCATGCGCGATTATGCTCGTTTCGGTCATCGCGTGGCGGTTTGCCTGGCGTAGCATCGTGGGTGAGTATCTCAAACCACGACCGGAAAAGGTTATTATCTTCAAGAACGGAGATAACATCAATTACCATCAGCACTTCAATGTGGTCGAGACAGTTTCGTTTGAAAATCTGGATCCCGCACGGAACAATCATATTCTCGAGCGGTCGGACGTCGATGGCATTGTGATCGAAAGTAACGGTCACCGGCAGGCAGAGGTTTTGCATATCATATCGAAACTTGCCGATACCCGTTATGAGATCTTTGTGTCGCCGAAGTTATATTCACTCGTCTATGAATATTTTCTTGTCCAGAAGGTTGCAGATTCGCCATTTTTGAAAGTAGTATTTAATCCGCTATCCCACTGGGAGCGATTTCTGAAACGTGTCATGGACATGATCATTGCGGTGACGGCGTTGTTCATACTGTCACCTCTATTGATGCTCATTGCACTTTTTATAAGAGTCGATAATCCTGGACCGGTTTTTTACCGGCAGAAACGAGTTGGTCTTCGCGGCAAAGAGTTCATGCTCTTCAAATTCCGCTCGATGATCCACAATGCCGAGAAACACACCGGTCCGGTCTGGGCAATGAAGAACGATTCGCGGGTCACGAGGATCGGGAAGATCCTGAGACCGTACCGACTTGATGAAATACCCCAGCTTATTAATGTGCTGCGCGGTGATATGAGTTTTGTCGGACCGCGACCAGAGAGACCTACTTTCATATCACGGTTGAAAAAATCCATACCATTCTATTCGCTGCGGCTGAACGTGCATCCCGGTATCACCGGTCTTGCCCAGGTCAAGCATTCTTATGATGCATCGCTCGACGATGTGAAAAAGAAATTATCATATGATCTTGAATACATCAACAGCATGTCCATCCGTCTGGACTTGAAGATCTTCTTGAAGACCGTACTCACAGTTATCAAAAAGGAAGGGGCGCACTAAGTAGCAGAGAGCCATATAAATACAAAATGTAGAACTTAGAACGTAGAACAAACAAATTTATGATTGCTGATTCATAAACAGTCAAGGTAATCCCTCGTTACATTTATTCCTCGGGACGTTGAATATAACAGTCACATCGAAGATGAGAGTTATATTCGCGAACCAAACGAAACAGACTAAATAAACCAGACAAACCAAATAGACCATTCTGTTGTATGCTTGACACTTATAATAAACTATTTATATTATAATCCATGAAAAAAATCATTGTAGTGTATGCAATTTTTCGTCTTTTGATTATTGCCCAGACATTGCCTGCTGATTGGTCACAGTCATACTGTACGTATGATGTACCGGAGGTTTTTGAACCGGGAGAGTATGGTATCGGTTTTGCGATCGATAACTATACCATCTATAGCGGAGTTGCAGATACAGTCGCTTATGACACAAGAAGATTTGATATCTATGCATCATACGGCTTGTTTAAAAATGTTGAAGTAGGCGTTAAATATTCATATCCGACTGCAGGGGTGCTCGAAGCACAATATCAGTTTCTCCATGGGAAATATGCCAGTGCCATAAAACTCGGGTTCGGTTACATGAAAGGTACACGAGAAGGATACATAACAGATTATGTATACGATGTATATCCGACCCTTCTCCTTGGTTTATGTGCAAAAAAATGCATTAAACTTTATTGGGCGCCGAAAATAATATACAGTCTACATATGAGGGATCGCCAGGAGGATTCTGACCGCCAGCCTGTTTCAGTGTTTCAATATGGCCATGGTGTGGGTCTTAAAATAGGCGATCGATTCGCATTTATGCCTGAAGCCAACTGGTTGTTCGGTGTTAATGAAGGAGTCAAATACACAGTCAACCAGTTCGGGCTCGGTGTCATGCTCGAGATCCAATAGCTGTGTACTGCGATCGGCTGATGTCTTACGGAAATGCTATTTTCTGGTAAGGTGGAATTTTTTTAACAAGGCGCGTACTGCCCGACTTAGGTATGTGCGTTTCAGAAATACATTGATGGATAACTCTGAGGTCGTTACGGCTTCGATATGAACGCGAGCTTGTGAAAGCGCCGTAAAGATCTTCGTCAGGACCTTGCTTTCAGACCCTATACCCTGCCCGATAACACTCATCGAACATATATCGACGGATTCTCTTACCTGGCGAATACGCAGTTTCTTCATGATTCCACGGAGAATCTTCTTCACTTTTGCGCGTTCATCCAGGGGCGTGATAAAAGAGAGATCAAAGCGTTTCTCGTCGGAAATGCCGTGAAAAAAGAACTTCAGATGAATGCCGGCTTCCGCCAGTTCGGTGAGAATTTGAGAAAGATAATGCGAGCGCTTGAGGACCTGAACGAGCGTGACAAGGTACAGATCTTCACAATGGGTCATCGCCTTGGGTTTCGGATGCTCCATGCCTTCGACCGTGGTAATGAGGGTACCGGATTTTTTATTGAAGCTGTTCCGGATTTCGATCGGCATACAGTAGCGTGCGGCAATACTCGATGCCCGTGGGTGCAGCACCTGAGCACCGCGGCACGATAATTCGAGCATTTCACCATACGAAAGTGTACCTATCTTCTTTGTTCCGACAAATCGGTGAGGGTCTTCGGTGAAAACACCATCGACATCGGTGAAGATGATGCATCGCTCTGCGCCCAATGCGGCTCCCAGGGCTACTGCGGTCGTATCGGAACCGCCGCGCCCCAAGGTTGTGATTTCTTTTTCCCGACTGACACCCTGAAAACCACACACAACGGGGATCTTGTTATCGCCGAGGGCTCGTTTCAATCGGTCTCCTTTTATTTCGAGTATGCGCGCATCGGTGTGGGTAGTATCGGTGATAATACCAACCTGTGAACCGGTGAACGAAACCGCCTCCATGTTGAGCCGCTCCAGCGCCATTGAGAATAGTGCTACCGAGATGCGTTCTCCCGCGGTCAAGAGCATATCGAGTTCGCGAGCTTTGGGCGTTTTGGTGATTTCTCTGGACATGGCGAACAAATTATCCGTGCTGTGAGCCATCGCCGATACGACGGTTATGATGTCATGGGTTTTTTTGTAATACGCGACCTTCTGTGCCGCCCTGCAGATATGTGCAGGAGTGGCGAGAGAAGTACCTCCGAATTTGATGACGATGATCGACATGAAATCATTATAACAAACAAAGCAGAAAAATCAAGTGTCATACAGGACCACCGATGAATTGTGGAAGACCGACCTATTTGATAATGAGAAACAGGAGTTCAAGGAAGAGGGCACACAGAGCGCACAATAGAAAAAAAGTAGAGAGGTCTTGTGCACCGATATCCCGGCTGTAGTCGATTTGCCGAATGTTGAGGGCACGTGCAACATCGGGGCCCAGGGGTTTAAGATTGCCTTCTTCCGGATCGATATTCACGCCTAGGGTAGTACCGTCGGCAGTATGAAATCCGGGAATGAAGAATGCCTGTCCTTTTTTAAGAGGTTCTCCGGTCGGCGTCCTCACCATTTCGTGATCCTCCAAGATATCATCCACGAAAAATTCCCGATCATGTGCTTGGTAGGTGGTCGAGACAAGCAGACGGTGCAGCATGGGTACGAACGAGGTTTTGTAGACAAGATCGGTCACTTCGGGATTGAATTGTACACTGATGACGGCAAGATTGTTCGCAATGGTGATGAACGGGTATCCGCCCGTAAATTTGGCGATAACCTGACCACGAGGTTGTATGGCGTAGAATCGGAAAAATTTCGTGCTCTGCAAACCCGTTGCCGGGACAAAGACATCGAAGACCGGATGATCGAAATCGATCCAGTCCAGTGTCACATAGCCCTTGGGTAAGACGAGATTTTCAGGCACAGAGCAGACCTCTATGAATTTAGCAAGCTGCGGCATGACCGTATCGCCCAAGCAGCAGATGACACTTTTTTCGGGCTGTCCGAGAAAGTCATCCAGGCGTACTCTGTCACCCTGAGAAATTTCGCGACCGTTCAGGATCACCACGTCGTATTGCCGCAGATTCATGCCAGCGAGTTGTGGGACAGAAGTGATGGTAAAGGGAGACTCTTCGGTCTGAGTTGGCAGGAGTGCCGGTCGCAGGAATGTATCAGTGCCGATGATGAGTACCCTCAGCCTGCGAACCGGTGTTTTGGCAAAATAGTAGATATTGTCTGTGCTGAGGCTATCGTCAAAAAGACGTACCGTGCCATGCCTCTTACCGACCGGTATATCGAACTCGACCGGGAGCTCATTCTCGGGTTCAACCACCATTTCCTTTTCATCGACGTAATCTCCAGCCGTGAGGGTAATGGAACCATGCCATCTGCGATGAGAGAAATTCCTGATGTAGGCTAATACTGTATACCGGGTGAGCGGTACGGCGACGGGGTCTTTGATCACGACCCTGGTGATGGCGGTATTACTGCCGGCTTGCATGGTCGTCATAAGAAAATTGTCATCCATGGTAAGGTCGGCAGGAAAATCCATGAAAATCAATTCCTGCCCATCACCGAAATAGAGATATTCAACAGCATGCCGGGCATCAGTGGTCGATATGTGTCTGTACAGTTCGGCGATACTACCGCTGCTGTGCGACAACTGTATGCTGTTTACGCGTTTCTGCGCTGACCGCGGGTTTATCCATGAAACCGGATCATACGCCTGAGGCGTACGGCAGAGAGGAACCACCATGAATTCAGAGCGTGATGCATACTGGACGATCGCCTCCTGGGCACGCCGCTGTGCCGTATCGAAACGGTCACCATATCGCATACTGCCTGAATTATCGATGATGAGTACGACCGAAGCGAGGCGACCGTTTCTGAAGAGCATTCCCGATACACGAGGTTTTGAGAGACTCAGGAACAGGCATGCAATAATCAGGCAGCGGAGTAACAGGATGATGATCTCGCGTAACCTGAGCCAGCCGAACCGCTTAGCTTCGGTTTTTTTCAGAAAGGTAAGTGTGGAAAATGGTATTTTCTGAAGACGTTTTCTGAACCAGAGATGTATGATGATCGGAATGATACTGAGCGAGATTCCGATAAGGAAGAGTGGTTGAATAAAGGTCATGGCAGTTTGCTTCGTTTTTGCAGGCACCTGAAGAGAGCCCTGTCGTACGGTGTTACCGTATACATGATCTCATGATCGATGTGGGCTTCCAGGAGGCTGCGGTGGTACGAAGCGATTAGCTGCTGAAATCTTTTCCTGTAGGAATCACGTATGAGCCGTGGTTCAATGGTAACCTCCGTGTTATCCTCAAGGTCCCGGAAGACCGCAGGCACGGTGAAGGGGAACGTCTCTTCATCTTTATCAAGTATATGGAACACCAGGATCTCATGTTTACGGTATTTGAACGAGCGCAGTGCCCTGATAACCTGCAGCGGATCGTCGAGGAGATCGGATATCAGAATAACCAGGCCGCGCCGCTTAATTTTTTGCGCCAGCTGCAGCATGATGTTGGACAGGGCAGTCTCGCCGTGGGGCTGGGCGTGTTCGATCGTCTGGAGTATGTGTTTGAAATTGGTCTGTTTAGCGGACGGCGGGATAAGGGTTCGTATTCTTGTATCGAATGTTGCGATACCCACACTGTCTTTTTGCCTGACGAATAGATAGGCGAGACTTGCAGTCAGATATTTCGCATACTCGAGCTTGCTGATCTTTTTACCGTAAGCCATTGAACCGCTGGTGTCGAGCACCAGGTATGCGCGAAGATTGGTTTCTTCCTGATATTCCTTTATATAGAATCGGTCGGTGCGGCTGTATGCCTTCCAGTCGATACGCTTCGGCTCATCGCCCGGCATGTACTGGCGGTAATCGACGAACTCCTGTGAAAACCCCTTATAGGGGCTCATATGCAAACCGCTCATGAAGCCTTCCACGACGAGTTTCGCCTTGAGGTCCAACCTGCTGAGCCGGGCTAGGACTTCTGGATCGAGATATGATTTACGGTGTTGCATGCACCCGGGAAAAATAATCGAAGGTTTTTTCCATTCCCTGGGCAAGCTGGATTTGTGGGGTCCAGTTGAGATGTTTTGCAGCCCGTGATGTGTCGAGTATATTCCGCTGTACTTCACCAGCACGCGGTGCGTCATGTTCGTGTTCGATCTCGGTACCTGCGATACCGGAAAGCAATTCGATCAATTTGTTCACCGATGTCTCCAGACCTGTGCCGATATTGAAAATATTCGACGCGCACGTGAGCGCGGTTCGGTTCGCCCTGACCACATCATCGACGAATACATAATCCCTGGTCTGGGTGCCGTCGCCGAACACGACACATTTTTTCCCATCCAGAACCTGGTTGATGAATATGGAAATGACACCGGCTTCGCTCGCGCTGATCTGCCGGGGACCGTAAACATTACTGTACCTGAGTATCACATGGTCGAGCCCGTGGAATCCTGCGAGGATTTGTATATACTGTTCGACCGTTGCCTTGGTGATACCGTACGGCGACGCTGGGCTGATTGCAGTCGTTTCACTAATGGGATACTGGTCGGGCTCGCCGTAGACCGCTCCACCGCTGGAAGCGAAGATGAACCGCTTGACCCCGTAACGGGCACTCAGCACGAGGAGGTTGAGCGATCCCATGATATTTATCCGTGCGTCACAAAGCGGGTCAGCAACTGATTTTCGTACATTGATCTGTGCAGCATGATGATTGACCACCTCAAATCGTTCTTTTTGAAAGACGGATTCGATGTCGGGGCTGCAGATGTCCAGTTGGTGAAAAATCGCCTTGGGGTTGAGATTCTTTAGAGAACCGGTTGACAGGTCATCGATGACAGAAACACCGTGCCCCTGGGTGATATAGTCATCGACGATATGTGAACCAATAAAACCGCAGCCGCCCGTAACCAGCGTCTTCATGAGCACATTATAGCAATATTCCTGCGTGAGTCAATAAAAATGGACGTAAAATCGACGCTGCGACCGTGCAAACTATTGACTTCACGTACAAATTTTGTACAATTGTATTCATGTTCGCGTCGATAGAAGAGGGTATCAAAGAGATACGAAAGGGAAAACCGCTCATTGTCGTGGATGATGAAAACCGCGAAAATGAGGGTGATTTCATTGCCGCAGCCGCAAAAGTGACCTCAAAACTGGTAAATTTCATGGCAAAACACGGACGGGGTCTGATTTGTGTGCCTATGGTCACCGAGCGTCTCGAAGAACTTGATATCCCCATCATGGTCCCGGATAATACTGCGCTTCACGGAACACCCTTTGCTGTTAGCGTCGATGCCAAGAAGGGCACGACGACCGGGATCTCTGCGTTTGACCGTGCTCGAACCGTTAAGGCGCTCGTTGACAAGCGTACGAAACCGGGTGACCTTGCTCGTCCCGGGCATATTTTTCCGCTTCGGGCTGTGAACGGAGGAGTGCTGCGCAGAGCCGGACATACAGAAGCGAGCGTCGATCTCGCTCGTCTCGCAGGGCAGTATCCTGCCGGGGTTCTCTGCGAGATCATGGACGCCAACGGTCGGATGGCACGCCTTAAGCAATTGCAGAAAATCGCCGCGCGATTTAAACTGAAGATCATTACGATAAAGGATCTCATCGAATACCGACGCAGGACCGAGAAACTCATTGAACGGGTCCTCGAGACCGCCCTGCCTACAAAATACGGTGAATTCCGGCTCGTATTGTACGAGGATGCCGTCACCCGGGATCATCACATCGCGCTCGTCCTCGGTGATGTCTTCGATGCCCGAGATGTCCTGGTCAGGGTGCACTCGCAGTGTCTGACCGGCGATGTTTTTCACTCTCTGCGGTGTGATTGCGGTGATCAGATGGAGGCAGCGCTGCAGATGATAGCCCGGAACAAACAGGGTGTTTTTCTCTACATGCGTCAGGAAGGCAGAGGGATCGGACTGGTAAACAAATTGAAGGCATACCGCCTGCAGGATAAGGGGCTTGATACGGTGGAGGCAAACCTGGCTCTCGGTTTCCCTGCTGACCTGCGAGATTATGGGATTGGAGCACAGATCCTTTGTGATCTCGGCTTAACGTCCATCAGGCTGATGACGAATAACCCTAAGAAAATCATCGGCCTGGAGGGCTATGGACTGGAGGTAACAGAGCAGGTTCCCATCTACAGCGCGCATCGGCGGAATGTCTGCTACCTGAAGACAAAAAAAGAGAAACTTGGTCATTTAATACCGAAATCTGTCTTGGGTGATGTACCCTGCAAAACGAAAAAAAAGAAGTCGAAGCGGGTACGTAGAAGTCGATAACCGGGAGGATAATTACATGAAAGAACTAAAAGGACAGTTGATCGGCAAGGGTAAGCGCTTTGCCCTGGTCGTATCCCGTTTCAACGAAATGATATCGAAACGGCTGCTCGAGGGCGCGGTCGATTGCCTGACGCGGCACGGCGTAGCCGAGCAGAATATAACCGTGTACTGGGCACCGGGCAGTTTCGAGATACCCGGTATTGCTCGACGCATACCGGATACTGGCAGCGATTGCGTTATTTGCCTCGGCGCAGTCATTAGAGGTGATACTCCACATTTCGATTATATCGCGAGCGAAGTCACCAAAGGCATTGCACTGCTGAACCTCGAGAAGAAAATACCGTGTGTGTACGGCGTGATCACGGCGGATTCCACAGACCAGGCAATGGAACGCGCCGGCACGAAAATGGGTAACAAGGGTTGGGATGCCGCCATCACTGCGCTGGAACTTGTCGATCTCTACGCACACATGAAATAAATGGGCAGGAGACTGGCTCGCGAACTTGCGATGAAAGTTCTGTATCGCTACGAAGAAGGTGAACGGGATACGGTTGAAGTTTTGGCCAATGTATTGTCGGCAAAGCACTATCAAGAGACCGATAAGGAGTTCTGTCAGCAGCTCGTGCAGGTGACGGTGGAGCATGTGGACAGTATCGATAACCATATCAAACATGTGATAAAAAACTGGCCCTACGATCGTATTTCAGTGATCGATAAGAGCATCCTGCGCATTGGGACATGTGAGCTTCTGTTTTTCGACGATATCCCAGCCCAGGTCTCGATCAATGAAGCCATTGAGATCGGCAAGCGGTACGGCGGTGCCGATTCCGGACGGTTTATCAATGGTGTCCTGGATGCCGTGAGAAAAGAACATGAAAGCAGCGATAATAAGTGATATCCATTCGAATCTGGAAGCGCTACGCGCAGTCATCAAGAATATCAAAAAAAGACGGATAAAGCGGATCTTCTGTCTGGGGGATATAGTTGGATACGGAGCCAACCCGAATGAATGTATCGAGCTGTGCGGGAGCGAATCCAAGATCATTGTGGCGGGAAATCACGACTGGGCAACGCTTGGAAAAACGGATATTTCGGTCTTCAACCCGGTTGCTGCCGAGGCGATAGGATGGACCCGGACGAATACGGCAAAGTCGAATATCGCTCATCTCAAGAAGTACAACCTTGCTGAGACAGTAGATACTATACTGCTGGTGCACGCAGCGCCGCACAAACCTGAGATGTGGTCGTATTTGTTCTCGCTCGATGATTTCAAGCAGCAGTTCGAATTCTTCAAAGAACAGGTATGCTTTGTGGGTCACAGCCATATACCGAGCGCGGTGTACCAGGATGCCAACGGCTATACCGATTTCCTGCGTGATAATCCATTTCCTTTGATCGAGACGAGGAGATATATCGTGAACGTCGGGAGTGTCGGGCAGCCCAGGGACCTTGATCCGCGGGCGAGTTACGCGATCTACGATGGTAATAAAAAATCAATTGAGATAATCCGTCTGGACTATAATATCCCGCTTGCGCAGCAAAAGGTCATTGATGCCGGACTTCCCGAAGTGCTGGCTGATCGGTTGCTCACGGGGAGATAAGGAAGCACGAAAAGTCCGTTTTTTAATGTTTTAGATTGCTAAACGTAAAGCATTGTTTTAGTGTCTAAGTGTTGAAATATAATACTTCTGTCGAGGAGAACATAATGAAAAAAAAAGGTCCTGTCACGAAGATGAGGGAGCAACTGGAAGAAAAAGAAAAGATGGTTAAGGAATTGAACGATAAGTACTTACGGGCAATGGCTGAGCTCGATAATTACCGGAAAGTCATGGACAAGCGCATGAATGATTACCGCAGGTCCAGCAAGACTCGTTTTTTCGATAAGATCATTCCAGTGCTCGACAGTTTTGACAGGGCTTTAAGTGGTGCTGAAATGAACCATAATTTTGACAATTTTTACAAAGGGATTGAGATTATTCACCGGCAGCTGAGAGATTCTCTGAAAGCGCTCGGACTCGTTGAATTTTCCGGGATTGGCGAGGAATTCAATCCCAGTCGACATGAAGCGGTGGCGACAGTTGAGACTGATGAACACCCTGAGAACGTGGTTGTCGATGAAATAAGCAAAGGGTATATCGTCGACGACCAGGTCATTAAACCTGCGAAAGTATTAGTCTCCAAACAGAAAAAAGGAGGTCAAGAAGATGGCGAAAATAATAGGGATTGATTTAGGAACTACAAATTCATGCGTTGCGGTCATGGAAGG
>CP070834.1:542759-553574 GCA_020341755.1 Caldifarciminota bacterium
AAGGTCAACCCGCCGCTGCGGAGTGAAGAGGACCGTCGTGCCGTGATCGAGGGGTTACGGGACGGCACGATCGACTGCATCGGGACCGATCATGCACCGCATAACCAGGCAGAAAAAGAACTCGAGATCACCCGGGCGCCGTTCGGTATGATCGGCCTGGAAACGACATTGTCTCTCCCGCTCATGGAACTGGTCGGCAAGGAAAAAATGAAACTCATGCACGTGCTCGAGAAACTGACCGTAAATCCGGCACGCGTGCTGGGCAGCACCCTGGGTGTATTGAAAAAGGGTGCGCCTGCCGACATAACCATTTTCAATCCCAAGAAACGCTGGCGCGTCACCGTTAATGCGCTGCGGTCGAGGTCAAAAAATACACCGCTGTTGAACAAGGATATGACCGGCAGATGTGCCGCAGTCATTATGAACGGCAGCGTGAAGTATCAGTTGCCGGATTAATACCACATTTTTTCTCAAATCATATACTGAAAGCGGAAAATATCCTGTGGGTTTTTTTTAAATAGAACTTTACGAGACGGTAACCGTGTGGTCGCCCTTTACCACCTCGCCAATGACCACAGGCCGTATTTTTCTGAAATGCTTCAGGTTATGTCGATCAGTGACCACGGTCATACCCATGCCCATATTGAAGACGCGGTACATCTCCTCATCGGGTATCTGACCCATGGTCTGTATGAGTTTGAATACCGGCAAAGGGCGCCATGATTTTTTTGTGATGACTGCCGAGCAATTCCGGGGAAGGATGCGTTTGATATTGTCGTAGAAACCGCCGCCCGTGATATGTGCCATCCCTTTGATGTACCGGAGGCGGGGAGCCAGCTGTTTGCGGTAACAGCGGTGAATTTTCAACAATTCCTCACCGACTGTGCATTTCAGTCTTGGGACGTACGAATTAAAGGTGTACTTTCGCAAAAGGACCTTCCGGGCGAGCGAATAGCCGTTCGTGTGCAGACCCCTGGACTTCAGCCCGAGTATGATATCGCCCGGTTTGATGCGGCTGGTGTTGATGAGGTTCTTCTTACTCACCTTACCAACAATGCAACCGACGAGATCATAGAGTCCCTTGGGATAAAACCTGCTGAGTTGTGCGGTTTCACCACCGACCAGAACGATGTTCTCTTTTTTGCACGCCCGGGCGATCCCGGTGACGATGTCCACAATGGTCTTGCGGGGTAGCTCGGAGAAGCCGATGTAATCCATGAAAAAAAGCGGGAGCGCTCCGGTCGTGAGTATATCGTTCACGCAGTGATTGACGATATCCTGGCCGACCGTGGTGTGTTTACCGACACTGCACGCGACGATGACCTTCGTTCCGACGCTGTCGATACTGCTGACAAGATACTCCGTACCCAGTGGATACAACCCGCCGAACATTCCGAAAGATGATTTCACGTTCTTTTTGAACGTCAGCATCACCTGCTTGCCGATACCGTGTTTGGCGGCATTGAGCGCATCGATATCCACACCGGCGTCCTTATACAGCATGGTCAATAGTATATAATTTCCACCAGAATGCAAGGCTTTTGTGCCTTCCGGCATGTTGACACACCTTTTGAATGGATTATACTAAACTATATGAAGAGTGACCTTCAGATCGCACAGGAAGCGACCCTGATCCCGATCGCAGATCTGGCAGCGCAAATGGGGATCGATGACGATGATGTGCTGCCCTGTGGAGTGTTCAAGGCAAAGATATCGCTCGCGTTCTTCGAAAAACTCAAGGAGAGAAAAAAGGGAAAACTCATATTGGTCACGGCGATGTCACCGACACCGTTCGGTGAGGGAAAAACGACCGTATCCATTGCCCTGAGCATGGCGCTGAACAAGCTGGGGAAAAAGTCAATCGTTGCCCTGCGCGAACCGTCTCTCGGCCCCGTATTCGGTATCAAGGGCGGGGCTGCGGGCGGCGGCTATGTGCAGGTGCTACCAATGGAGGATATCAACCTGCATTTCACCGGAGACCTCCATGCGATCGGTTCTGCGCATAATCTCTTGTCGGCGGTTCTCGACAATCACATGCATTTCGGTAACAAGCTCGACGTGGACGAACGCGAAATCGTGTTCCTGCGAGCCATGGATATGAACGACCGGGGTCTGCGCGATATTGTCGTGGGACTCGGCGGCAGGCCGAACGGACCGGCACGGGAGGACGGGTTCATTATCACGGCGGCGAGCGAGGTGATGGCGATACTCGCGCTCTCCCAGAACGTGGTCGAGTTGAAAGAGCGGCTGGGAAAGATATTCGTCTCCTACAACAGGCAGGGTGAGCCCATCTATGCGAAAGATTTCGGGGTGCATGGTGCCATGGCCGTGCTCCTGAAAGACGCCCTGATGCCGAATCTGGCGCAGACCATAGACCATACACCGGCGTTCATTCACTGCGGACCGTTCGCCAATATCGCGCACGGCACCTGCAGTGTTATTGCCATCAATATGGCGCAGAAATTGTGCGACTATACCGTGGTCGAAGCGGGATTCGGGTCTGACCTCGGTGCGGAAAAATTCGTCGATATCGTATCGCGCGTCGGCGAATTCAACATCGATGCATCGGTACTCGTTGCGACGATACGGGCATTGAAGTTTCACGGCGGTGCTCCGAAAAAGGATCCCCGGTCAGGGAGCATCGAACAGTTGAAAAAGGGATTGATGAACCTGAGCAAACACCTGGAAAACCTCCACACGTTCCGTATCCCGCCGGTCGTGGCTTTGAACGTGTTCGAGGGTGATAGCGATGAAGAGATCAAGATCGTCAAGGAGTTCTGTAAGGAGCACGATGCCGAGTGTGCTGAAGTGACGGCATTCGCGACCGGCGCCGAGGGTGCGGTCGAACTCGCCGAACAGGTGTGCCATGCGATCGATAAGGGCGTGTGCTGCGCAACACCGGTGTATGACCTGGAAGATGATCTGCAGACCAAGATAGAAAAGGTAGCCACTAAGATATACGGAGCCGCGCGCGTTGTGTACACTCCCAAGGCAGAGAAGGATATCAGGCGCATTCAGAAGCTCGGTTTCGGAAAACTGCCGGTGTGTATCGCGAAGACGAACATGTCCCTGTCAGACAATCCCGCACTGCTCGGTCGACCGGAGAATTTCAAGATCACGATCAGCAAAATAAATATATCCGCAGGAGCAGGCTTTCTCGTTCCCCTGACCGGTGAGGTGATGCTGATGCCGGGGCTTTCAAAGGTCCCGAACGCGACCCGGGTCGATATCGACGAACAGGGGAGGGTTACCGGGCTCTCGTAATATACGCAGAACTTATCCTTTCATGATGCATGTGTGACAAAAGGCTGGAGAGATAACGATGCCGGCGAATCTACCGCCACAGTACTTTGATGTCGAGAAACAGTACCGGGAAGCAAAAGACCCGAACGAGAAACTCGTGTATCTGCAGCAGATGCTGTCGATCATACCGAAACACAAGGGGACCGAGAAACTACAGGCAGACCTCAAGACCAGGATATCGAAACTCAGGGATGCGATTACCAAGCAGAAAAAGTCCCGGGGCAGTGGCGGTGCGTGGTATCAGGTAGAAAAACAGGGAGCCGGGCAGGTCGTTCTCGTCGGGCTGCCCAATGCCGGCAAATCCAACTTGCTGAACACCCTGACCAACGCGCATGTCGACGTGGGTGATTACCCCTTTACCACACAATTGCCGCAGGTCGGTATGCTGGAGTACGAGGATATCAAGATACAGATCGTCGATACGCCGCCGCTGTACGAAGAAGCACCACCCTGGCTCTACGGGCTGTATCGGAATGGAGACATGCTGCTCGTGGTTCTGGACGGAATGAAGAAACCGGTGAAAGATTTCCAAACCGTCGTGGATATGCTCAACGCGAAGAACATATATCTGGAAAAGCATGAATTCGGCGATATCAAACCTACCTTCATCGTACTGAACAAGGTCGAGCCTGCTTATGAAGAGATCGCTGTACAGACCTTCAAGGACGCATATTCACAGTCACGGCTATATGTATGCACGACAGAGGACGATGAGTGCATGCCCGCATTGAGAAAGGCATTATTCAACGGCTTGAACATCCTCCGGGTTTACACAAAGAAGATCGGCAAGCCGATTGTGAAAGATGATCCGGTTGTTCTGTGGAACGGAGCCACGGTGCTCGATGCTGCCGAGCATATACACAAGGATTTCCGCAAAAATCTCAAGTTCGCCCGTCTGTGGAACGAGGAAGGCTACAACGGCCAGCGCGTCGAGAAACACCATGAACTGACCGACGGCGATGTCATAGAATTCCATATATAGCATAGTGATATGAAAAAGCGATTCCAAAAAAAACCTTTACGAGAATCCGAGATCATAGATTATCTCAAGAAAAGATATCGAAGGACGGGCAAAGAGATCGTTTGCGGCATCGGCGACGACGCCGCGGTCCTGCAAAACGGGTATGTCGTTTCCATCGATTCTTTTTTCGATACGGTCCATTTCGACTTGAACTATTTCAGCATGCAGGCGCTCGGACACCATGTCATGGCGGCGAGCCTGTCAGACCTGGCAGCGATGGCGGCACAGCCCGTGTGCGTGCTCTGTGCTCTGAGCATCACCCAGGACCTTAGTTTCGATGATGTCGTACAACTGTACCGGGGTTTTGAGCAGCTTTCGAATACGTACCGGTTCGATATCGTCGGCGGTGAGGTGGCGAAGAGCACGGCATTTGGTGTGACGATCACCGTGATCGGCCTGACGCGAAAGCCCCTGCTGCGCAGCAGCGCTGCACCAGGGCATGATCTGTACGTTACGGGTTTTCTGGGACTTGCCGAGGTCGGACGTATGGTCCTGAAAGAACAGATGCCGGAGAAGGAATTCCCTGATGCCGTGCAGAAGCACCGGTATCCAGAGCCGCGTATACGTGAAGCGCGTGAGATCGCGCGGTTCTGCGGGGCATGTATCGATACCTCGGACGGACTGTCGACCGATGCCGGTCATCTTGCGCGCGAGAGTAAGGTGAAGATCCGCATCGAATCAGAACACGTACCCATACATCCGGAAGTCGGGAGGTTCTGTGCCCGGAAGAGGATCGACCCGATGGAATTCATCCTTTCTGCCGGTGAGGATTTTGAACTGCTTTTTTCCGCAGTACGTACACCGCGCCTTCCCAGAATAAAAATATTCAGGATAGGAAAAGTATTGCGGGGAAAAGGCGTGTATCTCGCAGAGCGAGGAAGGGAACGTGGACTCCGGACGACTGGATATGAACACACCGTATAAACTATTATACTGAAGATGTGTCGAATGTATTGATGCATGTTGACAAATGTATCCAAATCTTTATAATTTCTCAGGGGGCGATCGGTTTTGACGGGCCGAACGAAATGAAAGAGGGCATACCGAGGGTTCTGGCCACCTCGTTAATCCGACCCGAGAAAAAAACATCCTGAAATGGGATATGCTCTAGCTGCATAATTAATGCGGCTACGTTTGCCTGAGTGGCCAGCCCAGCTCGGGGCCAGGCGTCATATAGGGCTGAAACCCGTTGATCCCCGCCTTTGGAATTAACGGGTTAATCTGAAGAGGCTTTCTCGCGTAGACCTGTCTCTTGGTGACACGTGAGGAGACTCATAAAGAGACTAAGTATGTAGTCCTCTTCATTGAAGCGGTTCGGACGCGGGTTCGATTCCCGCCGCCTCCACCAAATTTCCCCAAATCTTCGATTTGGTTGGAAATTTGAGTGTATCGAGCTTTTTATCCTGAGCTTTTGCCCTGAGCCTGTCGAAGGGGACCTGCCTTGTTACCACAATAATACCGGGAGAGAGGATGCTCGTACTGCTATTACTCATTGCCGATTCACCAATCATTATCACTGAGGTGATGTCAAATGTGCTCGGTTCTGAGGCTTCGTGCGGCGACCGTAACGAATATGTAGAAATATACAATAACAGTCCTGATACCATCGACCTTGCTGATTTTTTCATTTATGATTTTGATGTACTCGCCGATGAGATCTGCTCATGGGATAATGATTCGATACTCCTGCAGTATCCTGCGGTCAGGATACACTCGACACTTGTGTGCCCGTTTTCATATGCGGTCATCCTGGACAGGGAATATACAAAGGATGATACGACCGGCGGGAATGTACAGCCGTATGAGTTCCCCGATTCCACATTGATACTTACCACCGACGATACGACCATCGGCGACGGACTCGCCAATTCAGATCCACTCCTTCTCTACTCGATCGTGCACGCATGTTCCAGTTCGTTCGGGACTCCGCATGACTCGCTTGACGGTTTTCCCTGGGACCCTGGTGACGGAATCTCATGGGAACGGATCGCCCTTGAGCTTCCCGACAGTATTTCCAGCTGGCATACGTGTATTGATAGCTCCGGAGGAACCCCGGGCAGGGAGAACAGCACCATGACCGCCTGTGATCTCGCAGTGCACGAACAATCAGTCATCTTCATACCCGCACAACTGAATTCGGGGGAGAATTTGTCCATGGAAATATACATAGCGAATTACGGATTTGTAGAAACGAATAATTATACCGTAGAGATCTTCGATGATGCAGATAACGACAGCATACTTGTTCTGGATGAGTGTATTGCCGTACTCGCCGGAGAAACAATACTTCCCTTTGACAGTACGCGATTATCATATATTTACGAGCATCCCGTACAGGGTTCGCATATGATGTGGTTCAGGGTGGTATGCGTCGAAGACAATCATTTGGACAATAACACTGTCTGCAAAGAATTCAAGGTCCTGGGTGAAGTCGGAGAACTTGCGCTCATGCCCCGCGTATTCTCGCCGAATAACGACGGGATCGATGACGTACTCCAGATCGACTACCGCTTGCCAGACACTGGTGGCTATCTTACGCTCGCTATTTTTGACACACGCGGCAAGATAATTGATATGATATATAGAAGGGAACTCATGGTAACAGCAAGCGGGACGATATTCTGGGACGGGCGCATTGATAACCAGCCTGCCCAGACCGGTATGTATATCGTGTATCTCGAGTACGAGTATCATAACCGATGCAGCAGGGCAAAGAAAACCACGGTGCTGACTCGCTGAACAGAGTCTAAAATACGGCAAGAACGTCCATAATCATTGACTTTTCTATATTTCTGGCTATAATTGTGCTATGCTTAAAAAGACCCCTTTTTATGAATTTCACTTAAAAAATAAGGGAAAAATTGTGGAATTTGCCGGATTTTACATGCCGGTTCAGTTCCAGGGTATTATGCCTGAGCACCAGACGGTCCGTACGTCCGTAGGTGTATTCGATGTATCACATATGGGTGAGATTGAGATACGGGGCAGTGACCGCTGGAAATTCGTTAATTACCTGACGACCAATGATGCTTCAAAACTCGAATTGAACCAGGTGCAATACTCCACCATGCTCTATGAGGACGGCGGGATCGTGGATGATCTGCTCGTGTACAATCTGAACGAAAGGATACTGCTCGTCGTGAATGCCGCTAATACCGAGAAAGATTATCAGTGGATCGTAAAGAACAGGAAATTCGATGTCGAGATCATGAATGTCTCGGATACGATCGGGCAGCTGGCAGTACAGGGACCACAAGCGCAGGCGGTCATGCAAAAACTCTTTGACTGGGACCTTGAGGAGGTGCAGTTCTACTGGGCAGTGGAGACGAAGATGAAAGACGTTCCCGTGCTCCTGTCGCGCACCGGTTATACCGGGGAGGACGGTTTTGAAATATATGTTGATCGTGCACATGCCGATGACACCTGGAATATGATCTTTGATGCAGGGAGCGAGTTCGACATACAACCGATCGGTCTGGGCGCGCGGGATACACTGCGTTTTGAAGTGAGATATCGTCTGTACGGTCAGGATATTGACAAGACGACAAATCCTCTGGAAGCAGGGCTCGGCTGGGCAGTGAAACTCGACAAAGACGAGTTCATCGGCAAACAAAGTCTCATGGAGATAAAGGAAAAGGGCATTACAAGACGATTTGCGGGATTCGTTGCACTGGAGAAAGGCATACCGAGACCGCATTACGAGATCCATGCTGACGGTAAAAACGTAGGAAGCGTCACATCTGGAACATTTTCGCCATCACTGAAAAAGGGGATCGGAATGGGGTATGTTGCGGTTCCCTACAATAAAGTTGGTACGAGGCTCACGGTTAAGGGCAACTCTTCTTTCGATGCCGAGGTCATCAAGGGGCCGTTCTATAAGAAGGGGAGCCGTAGATAGTTATATGCATGTTAAGGAGGCACAATGGCAAACATAATTGATGGTGTGAAGTACACCAAGGAACATGAGTGGGTTAAGGTTGACGGTGATACTGCGACCGAAGGGATCACTGATTATGCGCAGTCAGAATTGTCGGATATCGTGATGGTCGAGCCGCCGGCCGTTGGCAAAAAAGTGAAAGCAGGAGAAGCGGTCGGTACGATCGAGGCAGTGAAGGCAGTGACCGATCTCTTTGCCGGGGTCAGCGGTGAGGTTGTCGAGGTGAATGATAAGGTCGTTGCAGACCCCTCGATCATCAACAAGGATCCGTATGGAGAAGGCTGGCTGTACAAGGTGAAAATGGATGATCCGAAAGAGGCAGATGGCCTGCTCGGAGCCGAGCAGTACAAAGAGCTTATCGAAAAACACTGATGCACTACCTTCCACTCACTCCTCAGGACGAAAAGGAGATACTGAAGAGAATAGGTGCTCCTTCGTTTGAGAAGCTCATTAACGAGATCATTCCCAGGGACCTGCAGCATCAGGGCATGTGTGGTTTGCCGGATGCGGTGAGCGAGCATGAAGTACGGAAGCTTATCGCAGGCCTGGCTCAAAGAAATGCCAACACCAGTGAATACCTGACGTTTCTTGGCGCCGGTATTTATGATCATTATATACCGTCGATCATTGACAGCCTGATATCACGAAGTGAGTTTTACACCGCATATACGCCGTACCAGGCAGAAGTTTCGCAGGGTACTCTTCAGACGATATTCGAATATCAGAGTGTATTGTGTGAACTCACAGGCATGGACGTATCCAACGCCTCGATGTACGATGGAGGATCTGCCCTGGCTGAAGCGTGCCACATGGCGTGTGTAATCAAGGACAGAAACAAAGTCATCCTCTCGGAACTCATTCACCCCTATTACAGGAGAATTACGGAGACATACACACGCGAGTGTGGTGTGAATGTCGTAACCTGCCCTGCGCGTGACGGTGTTCTCGATCTGGATACGCTTGCTTCGTTGATCGATGGTGATACGAGTTGTGTATGCGTAGCACAGCCGAACTTCCATGGCTATCTGGAGAAAATGCCCGACATCGGGAAGATCGTGCATGCCAAGGATGCCATGTTCGTTGCCGTCGTTGATCCCATCTCTCTCGGAGTACTGGCACCGCCCGGTGAGTACGGCGCGGATATCGCGGTAGGAGAAGGTCAGGCGTTCGGTATTCCCCAGAGCTTTGGCGGTCCGCTGCTGGGGATATTCACTGCAAAGAAGGAATTCGTCAAATCATTACCGGGAAGGATCGTGGGTGAAACGACGGATATCGACGGCAAGCGCGGATACGTGCTGACCCTGCAGACCCGTGAGCAGCACATACGGCGTGAAAAGGCTACGTCGAATATCTGTACGAACGAAGCCTTGTGTGCACTCAGTTCTCTGATCTATCTCTGCAGTCTCGGCAAGCAGGGGATCATTGATGTCGGCAATCTCTGCGTTGCCAAGAGTCATTACCTACACCAGAAACTGTCTGGCATTAACGGTATTAAACCTGCGTTCAACCAGGAATTTTTCAAGGAATTTGTAGTGGAGACCGAAAAACCTGCACAGGAAGTGATCCATAGTCTTCTGGAGAACAAGATATTCGGCGGTGTTCCTTTATCGTTGTTCGATGATAAAAATACGCATCAGCTGATGATAGCAGTGACTGAAAAGCGAAGCAAGGAAGAAATAGACAGGTTCCTTGAGTGTCTGGGAGAAGTACTGTAGAGCGTCACAGTGCATGCCAGTGTGTATCATTCCCTATATCATGATCAATCAATTACATTAGGACCGAGAGTTTTTGGATGAAGATATTATTCATCGGAGATATCGTCGGTGCACCGGGTCGCGACAAGGTCCGCGAAGAACTGAAACACGTTATAGAAGAACAGGGTATCGCTTTCACGGTCGCGCAGGGGGAGCACATTGCCGGAAGGGTCGGCGTCACAGAGAGTACTGCAAATGAATTGCTAGAAGCCGGCGTTGATTGTATAACCACGGGGAATCACGTCTGGCGCTACCGCGATGTATATAAATACCTGGAAGAAGAGACCAGAATTTTACGACCTGCCAATTACCCCGATGGTGTTCCCGGTCACGGATACGCCGTTTATGAGAAGAACGGGCTGAAGATCGGGATCATCAATCTAGAGGGACGCGTTTTCATGAAAGCGCTCGACGATCCGTTTCGCAGGGGACGGGCGATTGCCGAGATGTTATCGAAAGAAACACCGAACATGTTCGTCGATTTTCATGCTGAGGCGACGAGCGAGAAAAGAGCGCTGGGGTACTATCTGTCAGATCTGATAACCGGCTTCATCGGCACCCACACACACGTCCAGACGGCTGATGAACAGATCATCGGGAACCGGATGGCATATATTACTGAAGTGGGGATGGTCGGATCGGCAGATTCGGTGATCGGTATCAGGCGCGATGAAATTATCGAGCATTTTCTGCTGTCCATACCACAGAAATTCAAGGAAGTAAAAGACAATATAATCGCCGATTGTGTTATCATAGAGTTTGATGAAAAGATAGGCACGGCACGGTCTATAGTCCGCCAC
>CP070834.1:553674-564236 GCA_020341755.1 Caldifarciminota bacterium
GTACGTCCCGGGACGTACATGCTGCGTTTCGATGGTGATGCATTCGTGCTGATTAATAAAAGCGGTGAAGAACTGGGTCGGGGAACGGTTGGCACGTACTTCAACACGGGAGCGGTTGGTTTTCTTCTGGCTGAGAAACCAGCAGAACAAGTGGAATTCGTGATCAAGGGTATCGACGAGAGCGCAGATGATCTTCGGAGTAATACGAGCGCCAGCCAGATAAAAAACACCGCGTTAGTGCTGCTCAAGGTGAAGTCATATGATGCCGAACGGGCAGCACGGATCGCCAATACCCTGGCCGAGGAATATATCATCTATTCCCTGGTGACACTCCGGGAGGCAGCCCGTGGGTCAAAGGAGTTCATCGAAACGCAGATCCAGTCATTCGGTGAGGAATTGAGCAGGGCAGAAGAAGAACTCAAGGCATACAAGGAAAAGACCGGTATCTTCTTGCTTGACGAATCGGCAAAGGAAATCATATCGTCCCTGGCGCAGTTCGAGGTTGAACGGGAAGAAGCGATCGTGGAACTTCACGAGATGGAGAGTGCGATAGAGAATCTTGAGGACCAATTTGCCCGGGATGAAGCCACGTACGGCGCCTACAAGACCATGGCGTCCTTTCCCACGATCGCGAACAGCCCCATCATCATCACCCTTAAGGAAAAATTACGTTCGCTGGAAATGCAGCGACAGGAACTCATGCAGGAAGGAGGCAATCAGCAAGAACTCATCCAGGTCGAGAGCCAGATCGATGCCGCGACAGAAGAGTTGAAGGATGCCACACGGCAGATCGTGCTCGCCGGACCGTCGGTGAGCGATCCGATATTCCAGCAGATCATCTCCCAGATCATAAACAACGAAACATCGGTTATGGCGCTGCAGAGCCGCATCGATGCGCTGAATCAAATAATTGCCCGGCAGAACGGGCGTTTGAAACAACTCCCGCAGGCAGAGGTCAATCTCGCGCAGCTCGAGCGACAGAAAATGGCGAACGAAGATATTTACACCATGCTTCTGGGCAAACTCGAGGAATCGAAGATCGCCGAGGCGATGCAGATAAGCGAGGCGAAGATAATCGATGTCGCTACCGTCCCGAAACGACCGGTCGAACCGAAACCCCGGCAGAACACGGTACTCGGGTTCTTGCTGGGTATCCTCATTGGTGTGGGCGGCGCGTTCCTGCTCGAATACCTAGATACCTCAGTCAAGAATACCAAAGAAATAGAAGACCTGACCGGGCTGACGGTCCTCGCGACGATCCCGCTCATCAAGGAAAAAGGGCACCCTCAGATACCGACTATCGACGAACCTCATTCACAAATGGCTGAGGCGTACCGTATATTACGGACGAACCTGGCATTTGCGGCAACTGCCAAACCGATCAAATCGCTGCTTATAACATCGACGATTCCTCAGGAGGGAAAGACGACCACGTGCATCAATCTCGGCATATCGCTTGCGCAGCAGGGACACAAGACGATCATACTCGATTGCGATTTCCGAAGACCCATGCTGCACCGGTACCTCTCCCAGTACATTTCCGGTAATACGAACGGCCTGTCCGATGTGCTGGTCGGAAGGTTGAAATTGAAGGATGCGGTCGTCGAGGGGACGGCTCAGAATCTTAATTTCATAACGAGCGGGACGATCCCGTCAAATCCAGCCGAACTGCTCGGTTCGCCCAAAATGCTGGAAACGGTCGAAAAATTGAAAGGTGAATTTGCCTACGTCATCTTCGATGCACCACCTGCCCTCGGTGTAGCCGACGCGCGCGTGATCGGCAAGATCAGTGATGCGATCATCGTCGTTATCATGGCGAAGCGGACACACCGTGATGCTGTTCGGGAAGTGAAAGACGAACTGGAACGAAGCGGTGAAAAGATCATTGGATTTGTACTCAACGGTGTTGACTTTGATCGGCATTATTACCGTCATCGGTACTACTATTATTACCCCTCGCAATGAGAAGACGGCGCAGGAAAAAATCGGTTAGAATACGATGGATAATCCTACTCGTCCTGATCGCGTTGCCTCTGTTCTATTTTGGCAGAAAGGTTTATATCCTGGCCCGGTCAAGGAACGAAGAATACACATTAACGAAGAGGGCGGTTATTTTGAAAGCAGAGTGTGAAGCGTTGCGCCAGCGTATCAGTGCTTACAAACGCGGCATAATACTGGAAGCAAAAGCGCGGGATGAACTCGGGATGATAAAAAAAGATGAGAAGGTCTATCTGGTGCCGACACAATGATATATGAGATTGAATTGACGCCATTCCGTGTTGAACCGTGTAGTGGTGAACCGAGTTATGCGGTTCATGACCGGGTGCTTATAAAAAGCAAGGAAGGCATCGATATCGGCAGGATACTGTCAATGAAAGACGGTGCGAATGATTATTTGTATGGCGAAGTTCTCAGACGCATTACGCAAAAGGACCTGGAGAAGCAGAAGGAGTTGAGGGAATACGAGGAGTTCTGCTTGCTAGAGCTGAAGCGTGCCATCGAGGAATTCAAGTTCCCGATGAAGGCGGTGTACGCACACTGCCAGTTCGATGAAGAACGTATCATTTTTTACTTTACCGCGCAGAAACGCCTGGAATTTCGCAAACTGCACCGATACGTGTCGCAGAAACTGAATAAGCGGGTGGTGATAAAGCAAATAGGGAGTCGCGATTACTCGAAGTTATTCGGCGGCATCGGTCCGTGCGGTCGCAACTTGTGTTGCAGGACTTTTTTAACTGAATTAAAATCAATATCATTGCGCATGGCGCGTGATCAAAAACTATACGTGTCCCCGAGTAAAATATCGGGACTGTGTGGACGGCTGCTCTGCTGCCTGAATTTTGAAGAGGATTTCTATACTCAATTCTCCGAAAACGAGACATCACAAGAATCAGAAGATAGCGCACCGTCTTGATCGTATTCCTCATTATTATCAGCAAGCGATGATCCGGGAACTTCTCAAGCTTGTCGACACGCTGCGTGCTCGTTGTCCATGGGACCGCGAGCAAACCGTGGTCTCCCTCAAGAACAAGGTGATCGAGGAAGCATACGAGTTACTCGAGGCAATTGAATCCGACGATGAAAGAGGCATCAGGGAAGAGATCGGGGACCTGATATTCCTGTGCTTCTTTTATGTACGGATGCTCAAGGACGAACGGAATATTGAACTCGACGATATACTTCAGGATGTGATCCGTAAATACAAGACCAAACATCCCCATGTATTCCAGGACGAGCAGTTCAAAACACAGGATGAAGTTCTGGCATACTGGCATAAGAGCAAAGATGATATTTTCCGCGGGATCGCCCTGAGCCTTCCTGCGCTCATGGCGGCTCAGATAATCCAGGAACGGGCGCGCACTCTCGGTTTTGACTGGTCCTCTCCTCAAGGACCGATGGAAAAAGTAAAGGAAGAAGTACGGGAGGTTGAGGACAGCACGGAGAGGGATGATGTCTTTGAGGAATTCGGTGACCTTCTGTTCGCCTGCGTCAATCTTGGACGGCATCTGGCCGTTGAACCGGAAGATGCTCTACGGAGGGCAAATAAAAAATTCGTTCGTAGATTCCGTGCGCTACTCGATGAACTGCAGAAACAGAATAAAGACATCAGCACGCTGAGTCTCGAGGAAATGGACCAGATCTGGGATACCATCAAAGAGCGCGATGGATAGCACACGAACGGGCTCTTTCCAGCATGAGCTCGATGTCCTGATCCAGGGATTGAACGATTTGCATATTCCTTTTACAGAGCGGACCATCGGTTTTTTTCGTAAATATCTGGAGATCCTTCATGAATATCAGAATCGGCTACATCTCATTTCCAGGAACGATTATCGGGCGATCAGCGCGCGCCACTTTCTTCCGTCAGTACTAGCATACCATTACCTGGAAAATAGATTCCGAGCATGTGATGTCGGGGCAGGAGCGGGTTTTCCTTCGGTTCCCCTGAAAATCGTGAAACCTGATATACGGCTCACCCTGTTCGAGTCGGTGACAAAGAAGGCGCGCTTTCTAGAGGCACTCGTTGAGACACTGAACCTTCCAGATGTCCGGGTCCTCAACGAAAGAGCGGAGTATTATACGGGAGAGCGTTTCGATCTTGTGTTATTGCGAGCCGTCGGTCGGATAAAAGATATGCTGTCGACCGTCGACCGGGTACTGGCAGAGGATGGTATTGCGATATTTTACAAGACCCATGAGGTTGCCGAGGAGATAGCCGCTGCTCAGAAGAAACTGGAGCATATGAAACTCGTGGTGAGAGTCGAAAAATTGCATACACCGGTCACCTATAAACCCCTTGCTCTTGTTATTATTACCAGGACGAGAATGCCGTGATACGACTATTCCTTGACAGGATGTATTTACTGGATATAATACCACCTAATAAGGAGGCACAATGGCATTAAAAATTAATGATGAATGTACTGCATGCGGACTTTGCGAGCCTGAGTGTCCAGTTCAGGCAATTAGTGAAGGTGATCCCATCTATGTCATCGATTCCAGCAAGTGCATTGAGTGCGAGGGACATTTTGATGAGCCGCAGTGCGTTGCTGTTTGTCCGGTGGGTGCACCGGTACCGGATCCAGACCATCCCAAGAAATAATAAGAACTGAGATATATTGATGGCGGTCATAACGACCGCCATTTTTTTTGTGTTACATCTGCGGAGTGGTGATCGTGAACCGGTAATCGAGATACGCACCGTCATTATCGGCGGCACGGACTTCGATGGTGAACTCTGTAGCTGCACCCGCATTGCCGTATACGACGCCGTTCGTTGGGTCGATCATGATGCCTGCCGGCGCATCGAGCAGCTCGTAGTTCAACGGGTCATTATCGGGATCCATGATCGGCAGCTTGTAATAGAGACTTTCCGGTTTGCATTTGACCGAATCGATCTGGTTCGTGAGCACCGGCGGCGCGTTCGCAATATGCACTTCAAAGGTGAACGGTTCCGAACGATACTCGCCGTCATCTACAAATGCCGAGCCGGTAATGACATCGTGTTTTTTCAGACCGTATGAACGGAGGTCAATGATGTGTGAGGTATCGGGGATCACCTCGTCACCGATGACCCAGTGCACGATGATCGATACCGAATCGCGATCCGGGTCTTCTGCCAGTGCAGTAGCAGCGATCCTGGGGGTCGTGACGAACACGGATTCCGGGGCGATCTGGACAGAGAGTATGCGCGGCGGGAGACCACCGACCGTGATCTCGCCAGTGCGTACTGGTTCACCCCAGTCCTTTCCGTCATAGGGTGTGGCTTCAGCAAATATCATATCGCCCTTCCTGATGTCCTCGTACGAGAACAGCATGCCCTCTCCGATCTGCTGTCCGTTGACGAACCACTTGATATCGTACGAGATCGGATCATTTTCCTTATCCACGCTGATGATTCGGGCGCTGATCTCAGTGCGGATCGTCGGGGTCTGTGGCTCGAGAATAATGTTCGTTATTGACGGTGGAGTATTTGTCTTTGTTCCTGTATCTTCTTTTTTTCCATTGCAGGCTGACATGCCGGCAAGGATCACTACACAAACAAGTAGCCAGTAGAATGATTTCAATGTTCACCTCCAATTATATCATACTATAGATATATTGATAGAATTGTCAACGGTAAATGCGCGGGAGGTCCTAAAATTTGATGAATACATCGATCAAAACGCCTTCCCGATTGAAGATGCGGTGCTCGCCCTTGTATACGACCTCGGATATTCCGTCATTATCGATCGAGACATCGATATGCTTGTACCGTTTGCAGGTAACGCAGATCGGGAACAGGTATGACCAGGTGCTAACGGTCTGCAGGTCGATGAAATGGATGTAGTCCCATACTTTTTCCCGGTATGGATTTTTCACATGCATGATTATGAAACGACGGTTCGGAGAAAATGCATAGGTGCTCAGCCGGTACCAATCCCCTTCGCGAAAAATAGTATCGATAGCGGTAGATGAAATGCGTTCCATGCTTGGAGCCGCGCCGTATTGGTTCGTGGTAACCACGACGACCTCATCATCGATGAACTCGCTCAAGAAACGAGCAAACGTACGTCCTGGCGGAGCCGTGCGCTGCCAGACCCGCTGCCCGTCAGCGCGGTAGAGGGTAAGTTGCGAAAAGAGACTGTCTGTATCGGGCAGATATTCTTCCCGGAAATAAAGAAAACGTGTGTGATCCTCTGCCACGACCGCATGGGTGGTAGTGCGCAGGGCGCCGCTTGAGGTATGTTCGGTTTTTTCGCCGATATACCACCGGTCGACGACGGTATTGTCCTTGCGGAACAGCAGCGTATCAGTTTCCAGAAAGACGAGCATATTGAAACACAGGATCGACGGTACAACGTGTTTCCGTACATATGCCAGGATTGCTGCAATGCGGCTTTCGTTTTTATGTTCCATGTTGATACGGGGGAAAACTGGAGGCAGGTCAGAAAAAAGAGACCTGCCTCCACGTGTTGATCCTAATCAGTGATAATAAATCCTTTATCGTCGTACTCGTACTGCTGCAGGACCTTGATCTTCAGCGGCACGTATTCTTTTCTGCTTTCATCGTATGTATAGGTCATTTCCACCTGGCAGGGAGCAGTAAGGTCCTGGTACGTGAGCGGCTGCTCGAGGGCATCAACGATGACGACCGGCTGGGCATTTTTGATCCGGGGGCTTACGACGTTCATCCACATTTCATCGAAGTTTATCTGATTGTCCTTTTTATCGATAATAAGTCCGGTACGAACCTGTCTGTCCACAGTCGTATGTTCATCTTCTTCATATTGAGCCATCAGGGGTACGAACAAAATGACGATAAACAGTAATGCATATTTCTTCATGATTGCCTCCTACTGCGCCTTCCACAAAATAACGCCGGTTTCCGGTAACCCGGGAATGCCGGTCTCGGGTGAAACAACACCGCCGCCGGCCTGGATAAAGACCTTGGTCTGGTCCGCACTCACATACAGGCTTGGTTCCGAGGGCATACCCTGGCCCAGATGGATATACACCGGTCGCCAGGCGAGCGTGTCCGAGAGCAGGAATGGATCCGTAAATGCCGTACCGGTCCGGAAGTACAGGGCGTAGAGATTTCCATACCCGCCGTACGCGCAGATATCCTCGGTCGGAATATAGGTCGTGAAGAGCACGGCACCGCCGAACACGAGCGAGGTTGTGAGACTGCGCTCGCCGGGATTCGCGGCATCGCCCAGTTCGCGCCACCACCCAGCCGTGGCATTGACCGTATCGACCAGGGCATCGAAGGTCGAGGTCGCACCGTTCGCGTAATGCACCACGCCGTTGGTATCGACCACGATATCGCTGACATCGAATAGACCGCTTATTGTCATGGCGTGCGTGGTATCTTCGCGGAACCCGACATAGCGCTGCTCTGTGTAATCGTATTCATCGATCTCGGAGAAGAACCGACCGCTGCCAAAATACACCCAGAGATGATTGAACTGGTCAGTAGCAATACTACCCTCAGCCGTGACCGGCCGCTGCATGTCAAATATCGTCTCGAACTCCCAGTTCAGGGGATCGGTATCGTTCCTGGTCAGAAGCCGGTAGATCTTGCCACCCCAACCACCGGGCAATAGAGTATCCGCAATACAGGAACCGGCGTAAATACGGTCGACATTGTAATCCAGCCCCCAGTCGGCACCGAAGATGTTGCTGATAAAGGAATTGGCATCGGCCACGGTCCAGGTATTGAGCAGGGCACCGGTTAAAAGGTCAATACAGAAGATGCGCGCGTTCTGGGTGCTCTCGCCGCCGCAGGTCTGGGGGCCGGAACCGAAGACCAGGTACCAGGCGTCCTTGACCTTGATGACACAGGAGTAACACACGGTCAAGCCGAGATCCGGATGGGAGAACTCCCACAGGGGCACGGGATTGTCCGGGTCGGTGACATCGATGGCAAAGAGCGCCGAGCCGCAGGTATCGACCGCATTGGCAATGGTCATACCGCCGAGCCGCATGCCGCCGATGAGTATCGTACCCCAGCCTTGAGGATGGACCGGATCGTCGGCAAAGATCTGGGCATCGGTCACATATGTTTCCAGATCATTATAATAGACATGGCAGTATGCAGGGTCTTGCAGCCATTTGAGATGGGGCAGGAGATTATAGGGGATGTAAGCCCATAATTCCTGTCCCAGTTCATAGTCGTTATCCACGAGCATCATCGGTTCTACCGGGTCTTCCTGGAGCAGGGTCGGGATACCGCTATTAAAGCAGTGGAGCATGCCGTCATTGGCGCCGGCGAATACGACCTGGCGTCGGTCTGCATAGAGGTCACGGTAAGGAATATAACTCTGGTCGCCATAGATAAAATCGTAGCGTTCGATCGCACCCTGCACGCTCACCGCACCGGAACTGATGATGTCGCCGAGTTTCCACACATTACCACCGGCAGTGCGGTTGCGCAGATCTGCATAATCGGTCCCCCGGACATAATTGATGAGTATTTCTGCACTGTCATCGCTGGTGACACCGAGATACGGGTAGATGATACTGTTACCTCCGGTGAAATCCTCGATCTCGCTCGGAGCGATAATGCCGTTATCATCGCCGTCTATGAATGTCATAATACGGCGAACATCCGGATCTGCCTGCCATAGCCATTCACCGGCATCCCAGACCGGTACCATCGCTTCAATCTCGACCGGCGGTAGTATTGTGTCAAACTGGGAAGGATCACCGGTGCCGGCGAGGTCCTGTATCCTCGTGACCATGACATTCTGCTCACTGTTATCCCACTGCATGGAGATGATATAATCTTCCTGAAGGTTGAGCACATGATCGGCTGCATTATCTTCTCTGATCCAGCCATACGGGTCGAGCCACAGTCCCTGGCATGTACCGGTCCATTCGAGTATAACCCCGGATTCCGGGAAGTCCCGGCGCGGGTAGAACTGCGCCTGTACCGTCATACCGCCGGTTCGCGAACCCGGTGTGACGACCGAGACACCGCTTCCTGACGATATCTGCGACGAAATTTCGTTAACGATCTTGAGTATTGCCGCCTCAAGCTGATACCCATCGGCAGATTCATAATAATTATCCGGTATTCCATCGCTGTTCTTGTCATATTCCTCGGGCTGAGGAACGTTGTCGTTGTTCAGATCATCGAACCCGCCATCCTTGGCGATCTCTTCGAAGAGCGCATCTCCCTCTCCAAAGCAGAAGATCGAGTAAAAGGTCACAGACTGCATGTCCTCCAGATCGGGCCTGAGGTCGGTGATATGTGCATAATATGCATAATCGTCACCCGGATGCGATCTGGTGTCATTGGAATTATAATCGGCATCATAATCATAGAGGGGGCGGTTGAACGGTCCGTCAGGAAGCAAAGCATAGGTATTGACCGCTGGATCGTCGGAGTTCGACTCACCGTCACCGAGCATGACCACGAAACTCTTGCGGCACCAGACCGGCTGGAGCGTATATCCCTGACCCGTGTAGTACGGGTCCTTCCAGTGACCCCTGCCCTCGCACAAAAAGGCGTTGTAGTACGGATCGACGTAGCTGAAATAGCAGGCGGCATCGAATACTGCCTTGCCGACCGGCGTATTGCCGCCGGGCATCTTGTTGTTGACATCGTTCATGAATGCCTCAGCGCTCACTGCCTGCTGACCGTCACTCTCCCAGAACTGGCGTGCGATCTGGAAATTCTCACTCCATGCACTGAAATACTGGATCGCAACGCGCGGAGCCTCTTCATCGAAATTACCGTCATTGTCCTTGTCTGCGATCTGCCTGAGCACGCCGCCCATGCCGTACGGATCACCCGCAGGCACATCAATTTTATTATGATACCGCTCATTAGTCGGTATAGGTCGGTCTAGGGTGACCCAGGTTGCGCCAGATACCGGCGATACCTGTCTGATCCTTATCCACCAATCAGCGTCAGCCGTATACGCTTCGAACATATAGCCAACAGATGAACCGTTGACCGTAGCATTGATATAGCAGGGCCAACCCCTACCGCTGCCCTGGGGTTCGAGCGTATGTTTGGGCCACTCCTGTGATGGCTCTCCCTTACCGCCGACCAGCACCTTACGCAGTATGTCGACCCGGCTCATGATCGCCCAGTTCATGATATTGCCGGGGAAGGGTCCGAGCGCGCCGCCCGGTTCATGCCCCTCTTTCCAGAATCTCGAACTGGCATAATAATAGTTTGTATCCGAGTAAAAATAGCCATAATAGTCGATATCAGGATCATACTGTCCGCCATTAACAGTATAGGCAGCACGCCACCACATACTGCCGGTCATGTCAAGCGAGAACAGGATGTTCGGTTTGACGACCTGCATGACATATGGTGGTGCGCAGCAGTAGGTTTGCATGTTCTGGCTGAGAGCGAACCCGGTCAAGATAAGCATACAGAGTAAGATTTTTTTCATGGTTTTTCCTCCTATTGAATGGTGATCAGCTGCATGACCTCTAAGGTCACCTGTTCACCACCATAGCCTTTGGTTTCGGAACGGATATAATAGGTGCGGTAGGCACCGGTCGAGGGCGTGGACCCGGGACCGGAGATCGCCCGGGCAAACTTCATGGCGGTCCCGGAC
>CP070834.1:564336-573921 GCA_020341755.1 Caldifarciminota bacterium
CTTTGCTTTTTCCAGTGCTTCTCTTCCTTCTTTAAATGAATAGTACGCAATGCCAAGAGCACCGATGGAATCGATATAGCCTATCTTGAATATTTCATAGAGAAGGCTAGCCGCAAGCAGGATAATTGAAAGATAGACACATGTTCTTGTACAGTGAGCGTCGGCGATAATCGCATCGGATTTCAGCCTTTTGCCTACTTTGATCTTTGTCTGCATCAGTATGACCATGGTACAGATGGATATGGAGGCAATTATAATACCCCAGAACGTCGTCTCGGGTTTGCTGCCGGTGATAATATTGTATACTACGGTCAAAACCAAACCCAATGTCAGAAGATAAAAAGCAACCCCGGTTACACGCAAGGCGGTTTTCTCGAAACGGTCGCGCTGTGATCCAATGTCCGCCTGACCGTCTTTCGCAATACTACGCTTTACGCGAACGATCATGTGCCAAACTCCGATGCCCGAGATAACTTCAATAAAAGAATCCATGCCGAACCCGAATAAGGAAAGTGTCTCATCACTAGCGCCCAGAAATGTCGATATCAATCCTTCGACGACATTGTAAAAAACAGTAATCACCGCCAGTAACAGGGCAATATTCCATAGGTGATACGCGGTCTTTGAACTATTGGAATTCATACTGGTATAATACTGTTATCAGTCGACCTTGATCATGTCGCTGATCTTTTTCAGTTCATTCTTTATTTCCTTCAATATTTTACTCTTATTACGGAGCGGCAAGGATAATTGCTCGGGTCCGTCGACCATGGTGACGAGTTTCTTTTTCGCTCCGGCAATGGTATAGCCCTGTTCATAGAGTATGTTCCGAATGAGACGCACCATATCGATATCCTTCTTGGAATAATAGCGCCTGCCAACACGGTTGCGTTTTGGTTTGAGAATGGCGAATTCCTTTTCCCAGTACCTCAAGATATACGGTTTGAGGTCGAGCATAGAAGCGACCTCCTTGATAGAAAAAAACTCCTTATCAGTCATCTTTCCTCCTCACTTTCACGATTTTTCCCTGTCCAACATGACTAAATTCCTCATTATTATAACCAAACTATTCATTTTTCAATGGCCTTGTCATTAATTCCTGAATTGCTCTGGTACATGATTTTTTATGATACAAGATATCATAGACCACTTCACAAATAGGCATGCTCACATGATGTTTTTCTGCAAGTTTCATGATCGCCTGTGCTGTGGGCACGCCTTCTGAGACCATGACCATTTCTTTTCTAATTTGCTCTACGGTCATACCTTCACCGATCTTTTTTCCGAAGGTGTGGTTCCTCGATTCCTCGCTGAACGAGGTCGTGACCAGATCACCGAGTCCGGATAATCCCCAGAATGTCTTTCCTTGCGCTCCCATTTTTACGCCAAGCCTTTGTATCTCGACGATACCCCGCGTGATGAGCGCGCCCTTTGCGTTGTTGCCGAAACCGAGCCCGTCACTCATGCCGCAGCCCAGAGCAATAACGTTCTTGATCGCGGCACCGAGCTCCACGCCGACAATATCCTCTCCCTGATAAATGCGTAACAGGTCGGTCGCGAGTTCATGCTGGAGCAGGTGTGCTCCCTCCTGATCATGACCGACCAATACGACTGCGGTCGGTTCACCCCGGATGATCTCATTGGCAATACAGGGACCGGACAGCACATAGGTCCGGTGTTCGGGTGCGACCAGCTGATCAATGATCTCGGACGGTCTCAGCAATGATTCGATATGTATTCCCTTGCTCAAACTGAGATAGTATGCATTACGCACTGAATAATTTTTGAGTTTCTTGATGACATCCGGTATCACCTGGCAGGGTAAAGCACAGACCACGAGGTCTGCGCCTGAAATGACCTTCTCGATGTCCCAGTGTACCTCGATTTCCTCAGGTATGGGGTTTCCATGCAGGAACGGCGCATTGTCCCGCGTACTTATTACCCGTTCTGCCCGTTCTCGGTCGAATTCCCAGATGCTGACTTTGTGATTATTTCTATACTGTAGTATGCCGAATACCGAACCCCAGTTGCCGCAGCCAAGTATGCCGAGTTTCATGCCTTCCTCCGCCAGAAAATGGTCTTTGGTTCCTGTTTCCGTATGAGCCGTCCTATATTTGCGCGATGGGCGAATACTATGAGCAGGGACACGAGTATAATGAATATGCGATCGAGCATGGTACCTTCTTTGAGTATGAACGCCGCGATCGGCAGTACGACTGCCAGACCGAGTGACGCCACCGATACGATAAAGGTGAGAAGATATACAAGTATCCAGGCCGCGAGGCTGATAGCAAACGAGAGCGGCACCAAACCCAGGGTGACACCGATGGTCGTGGACACGCCTTTGCCGCCGCGGAACCGGAAAAACGGATTGAACACATGACCGAGTATGGCGCCTAGCCCAGCGGCTATGCCGGGCCACATGAATGTCCTGGCAAGCAGGACAGGGATAAGTCCTTTCACGGCATCGAGTATGAATCCCAACAGGAAATACCCGAATCCGCAGGTCCTGCCCAGGTTGGTCGCGCCGATATTACCACTGCCCGTTAACGTGATGTCCACGCCCTTGATGCGACCGATAATGTATGAGAACGGTATCATGCCAAAAGCCAGACCGATGATGAAGGCGATAATAATCGTCATGATACGGACAACCTCCCCCGGTGCTTGATCACCCTGGTCTTTATCAGAATGGGAACCCCTGAAAACCCAAAATAGTTACGCAGGGTATTGCGCAGGTATTTGATATAATTGTCCTTGACCGATGTGGTCATGGTCGCCCGGAACACAGGCGGATCAGTTGCTGTTTGCCGTACGTGCACGAGTTCGCCGCCGGTCGGTTGCTGGATCCGGGATACGATAGATTGAAGGACTTTTTTATCGACGGTTTTTTTCTTTTCTCTGATAATGTCGCTAATGCTTTGCAATAGTTTTTCGGTTCCTTTTTTCTTCTGCGCCGAGATAGGTATGATCGGGATGAATTCCATGGATGGGAATGAACGGTATGTGGATTCGATGATACGGTCGATATCCGTTTGAGCAAAGAGATCGACCTTGTTCGGAGCGATCACCAGTCCTTTTGCCCTGGATAATATCATGCGGCATATGCGACGGTCCTGATCAACTACTCCTTGGGTCGTATCGAACAGAAGTACGGCAACATCTATTTTTTCGATGATCGCGGTTGCCCGCACGAGCGAGTAGAATTCGATCGCATCCTTGACGCGTGCTGACCGGCGCAGACCGCAAGTATCGATCAGTTCGTACTGCTGCTCATTGTAGGTAATAACCGTGCTGACCAGATCCCTGGTCGTACCGGGTTTTTCATGGACGATGACCCGTTCTTCACCGGCTAATGAATTGAGCAGGGTCGATTTTCCTGCATTGGGTCTGCCAAGAATAAGTACACGGGGGATCCTGTGTTTTTTCGCTGCATACGGTTTCGGAAGTGTGGTCATGGTTTTATCGAGCAGGTCACCAAAGCCCGTGCCGGCTTCCGCCGATACATGGAACACATGCTCGAAACCGAATGCGTTGAAATCGTGGACATTGGTTTTAAATTGTTTGTGATCGCATTTATTGACGAGGAGAAATATGGTTTTGTTCATCTTACGCAGGTGTGCGCATATGGTCTCGTCACCCGGTTTCATGCCGTCCTTGCCGTCGACCACGAAATAGATAAGGTCGGCTTGCTGCAGGGCAAGGTCTATCTGCTGGGTGATCTTCTGCGCCAGCAGTGCATCTTCGTCCGGGAAAAAACCGCCGGTATCAATGACGCTGAAGGTCTTTCCGCGCCACTCGACCTCGCCGTATAGCCGGTCACGGGTAACGCCCGGTTCCTTGTACACCACGCTCAGGCGCATCTGGGCGAGCCGGTTAAACACGGTTGATTTGCCGACATTCTTGCGACCGACAATGACTACTGTAGACATTGCAGAAGCTCCGGGATGCTGTGGGGTGCTATCATGACCTGGTCGTCTTCGATCTCGATATCATCAAGTAATTTTCTATCCTGGTTCACGCAGAAGGGCGGCAGGATGACACGGTCATACTTTTTTTTATTATTCCTGATCGCCGGCATAAGGTCCTGACCCGTTAAAAGACCCGCCACGGTAACGTTATTCCCAAAAAATGTATTATCTATTGGCAGTATGTCGAGTGTGCTGTGCTCGAGTGCACCGATCGATGCTAATTTCTGATTCAGTTTTTCTAGATACGGTTGGGCTGCACTGCCGGTGATCACAAGATTCCTGCCGCGGATGTGCATCGGAGGTTCTATGGTGTCTACTTCATCGAGGAACGAACGTACCATGCCGATGCCGTTCTCGAACTGGGGAAAATCGTCATAATATTCTTTGTTCGGTACGGACAGCCCTGCCTTGATGTAAAGTTCGTCAGCGGCATAGACTAACCCTGAGCCGTGCGATTTCCTGAATCCCCCGTGATATGAATCTACTATGGTAATAAGTTCACGGGCATGCGCTTTTGTGACTGAAGTAATGTTTTTCAAATAGGTACTGATGCCAACCGGTACGATCCCGATGGATTGTACTGCCGGGTACAGGGAACTAAGATCACGGATCGTTCTGTGCAGATGCTCGCCATCATTCATACCCGGGATCACAACGACCTGGCAGTGCAGTTTGATTCCGGCATCAGCGAGATAGGTGAGCTGGGATATGATCTCACCGGCACGTTCATTCTTGAAGAGTTTGATCCGAAGAGCGGGTTCGGTCGCGTGTACTGATACATATAAAGGAGATAATTTTAAACGGCGTATGCGTTTGATGTCATCATCTGAAACATTGGTCAAACTGAGAAAATTACCGAACAAAAAACTCAGACGGAAATCGTCATCCCGGAAATATAATTCCTTACGCAAGCCCTGCGGTAATCCATTGATAAAACAGAACTCGCATCTGTTTTCGCAGGACCGATACTGGGGTGTTTCTACTTCGATCCCGATATCCTCATGTTCCCTGACCAGTATCTGCTTGCGCTCTCCCTGGTCGAGAATGACGATCGACCGAGGGTCTGCTTCATTATTATAAAACGTGTACTCCAGGACGTCGTCTATCCGGTGCCGGTTGATCGTGACGAGTTTTGCACCGGCAGGAATGCCAGGATGGCGTGAGGATACTATCGTAACCATGGGAAATTATATTGATAATCGGATAATAATTCAAGTGTTTGTTTAACGACAGTGACCAAAGTTATCTGTGAATTTTATTGACTTTTAACCTGTTTTGTGTATAATATTAATGGTATTTGGGCTTGTAGGAAACCGATAGAAACGAGGCTCGGGGCAGATTGTTATGCAATATAGGGCGAAATCCCCACGACTCAGACACTGCTCCTGCTCATAAAAAAACGATAACGGAGGCAACATGGCAAAGACGTTGGCAGAGAAGATATTGTCAGCAAAGAGCGGACAGGATGCAAAAGCCGGTGATATTGTCATTGCACAGGTCGATGTTGCCGCTTTTCAGGATGGGACCGGCCCTCTGGGCGTCCGGCAGCTGCAAAAAATGAACCTCGAGCAGGTCAAGGCTCGGTATTCGATTTTTTTCATCGATCACGCAGCGCCATCCCCGCGCAAAGAATTATCCAATGATCATATTCTCTTAAGAACATTTGCTGAAAAGACCGGTGCGATACTTTCCGAGGTCGGTGAGGGAGTCATCCATCAGCGTCTCGTGGAAGCGTATGCCAAACCGGGTGATGTATTGATCGGCGGTGACAGTCATTCCTGTACCTCAGGTGCACTCGGTGCATTTGCGACCGGCATGGGATCGACCGACGTAGCAATCGGTATGGCGCTGGGTAAAACCTGGTTCAAGATACCAGAGACGTATCGAATCAACGTAAAAAATTCATTCAAGCCGGGCGTTTTTTCTAAAGATTTGATCCTGTATATCATCGGAACGCTCGGTGCCGACGGTGCGACATACAAGGCGCTGGAATTCGACGGTGAAGCGATCGACCGCATGTCCATGGAATCACGTTTTGTACTTTCGAACATGGCGGTCGAAGCTGGTGCAAAGACCGGCTTGATCGCATCCGATGAGGTGACGAGAGAATATTTAAAAAAGCGAGGTCGTGAAAAAGACTGGACTGCGCTGTCACCAGATGACGGAGCATCGTACGAAAGGGTTGTCGATATTGATGCTGCCGATCTCGTTCCACAGATAGCGTTTCCTCATACCGTGGACAATACGCGCACGGTTGATCAAGCACAGGATATCAAGATCGACCAGGCATTTATCGGAACCTGTACCAATGGTCGGATCGAAGACCTGCAGATAGCAGCGAAAATTCTAAAAGGCAAAAAAGTTGCAAAGAAAACCCGGCTCATTGTATGCCCGGCTTCCCGTGACGTATATCTCGATGCTATGGAGAACGGTTTGCTTGAGGTCTTTGTAAGGGCAGGCGGTATCATCATGGGTCCGGGATGTGGTCCGTGCGTAGGAGTACATGAAGGCGTGCTGGGTGATAAAGAGGTATGCTTGTCGACTGCGAATAGAAATTTCAAAGGTCGCATGGGAAATCCCGAAGGATACGTGTACCTGGCATCACCGGCAACGGTTGCGTATTCTGCGCTCAAGGGTACCATCAGTGACCCCAGAGAGGTTCTGGGGAAAGAATAGATCGTATATTAAAAGAATTTATGATGAGCAATTATACTTTAGCCATTGATGCGAGAAAGGAGTAAAACATGGCAACGTTGAAAGAAACATTAGCAAAAAAAGTGCCGGCACTCAGGGATGAGATTAAGGCATTCGTCAAGGCCCACGCGGACAAGAAGATCTCCGATGTGAGTGTGGCTCAGGCATACGGCGGTATGCGCGGAGTGAAAGCACTGGTCTGCGATACGTCGGTCGTGCCGCCTGACAAGGGACTTATTATCCGGGGCAAACCAGTCGCTGAACTGAAGAACGAATTACCCGAGGCGGTTTTCTACCTGCTGGTGACCGGTGAGATGCCGGACAAGGCGGCAGTAGAGGCACTTACCAAAGACCTGAAGGCACGATCGAAAGTGCCCGATTATGTCTGGAGTGTACTCGAAACAATGCCCAAGGATTCACATCCTATGGTCATGTTCAGTCTCGGTATACTTGCGATGGAAAAGGAATCGGTATTCAGGAAAAAGTATACCGAGGGCATGAAGAAGACCGATTACTGGAATCCGACACTGGAAGATTGTTTAAACCTTATCGCAAAGCTGCCGACGCTTGCTGCCGGTATTTACCGCATGCGCTTTAACAAGGGTGCGCGTATTGAACCGGATCCAAATATGGACTGGGCTGGTGATTTTGCACGTATGCTCGGTGTCGAGGACAAGACGGGTGAGTTCGCCAATCTCATGCGGCTCTACATGGTGCTGCATTCTGACCATGAGGGCGGCAACGTAAGTGCTCATACGTGCCACTGTGTAGGTTCAGCTCTGTCTGATCCCTATTACGCAGTATCCGCCGGTCTGAACGGGCTTGCCGGTCCCTTGCACGGTTTAGCAAACCAGGAATGTCTGCGTTGGGTGATCATGGTGAAGGAGAAATTTGGTGGCGTACCGACCGATGACCAGCTGCGTCAGTTCGCCTGGGACACCCTGAATTCCGGCCAGGTCATCCCCGGTTATGGTCATGCAGTATTGCGTGTCACCGATCCGCGTTTCGCCGCATTCACCGAATTCGGCAGGCGGGTGTGCAAGGATGATGACCTGTTCCAGATCGTGGACAAGGTGTATAATGTCATTCCCGGCGTACTCAAAGAACACGGCAAGGCGAAAGATCCCTGGCCCAATGTTGACGCCGCGTCAGGATGTCTACTCTATCATTTCGGTATCACCGAGTTCGAATACTACACCGTACTGTTCGGCGTTTCGCGTGCCATGGGAATGTGTTCTCAGCTCATTGTCAGCCGGGCACTCGGCGAGGCGATAGAACGACCTAAATCAGTGACCACCGAGTGGATGAAACAGGCAGTCAAGGGATAAACACGCAGAGAGGAGGCATACATGGTGCTTAGGGGCAAGGTGTGGAAATTCGGCGACAGCATCTCGACCGATCTGATTTGCCCGGGCAGGTATTTCCATCTCCGGTCAAATCTTCCGGAACTCGCCAAGCATGTGCTCGAAGACGCAGACCCTGAGTTCGCGTCCAAGATGAACACTGGCGATTTTGTCGTCGCCGGTCAAAACTTCGGGCTGGGAAGCTCGCGGGAGCACGCACCTACGATCATCAAGCTTGCTGGAGTGTCGGCGGTACTGGCAAAATCATTTGCCCGGATCTTCTACCGGAATGCGATCAATGTAGGACTGCCCTTGCTGGAATGCGACACCGACAAGATCTCTGAAGGAGATGAACTCGAGATCGACCTTGCGACCGGCAGTATCCGTAATAAGACACAGAACGTGCAGCTTGAGTCTACGCCCTTGCCGAAGGCTATGCTCAATATCCTCAATGACGGTGGATTGCTGGCGCACATTCAGAAGCACGGTGATTTCAAACTTGATTGAATAGTTTTTGTGAAAATAGCATGTGGAGATAGAATATGAAGAAAAGAAAGAAAGCAAAAAAGAAAACAATGAAGAAGACAAAGAAAGCAAAAAAAATGAAAAAAACCAAACGCATGAAGAAAAGCGGGAAGAAGGTAAAAAAGACCCCCCCAAAGAAAAAGATGAAGGCAAAGGCGAAGGCGAAGAAAACAAAGAGAGTGGTCAAATCCAGCGCTTCCAAGCCGGTCGCTGCCGCTGAGCGTCACTTCGGCAAACTCATCGAAAACCAGCTCGTGCGGATCAAACATATCAAGGCAGAAAAAGACTGGCTTAATTATGCGACGGTCAAGCCGATTATTATCGGATGCATGGGCGGTGACGGCATTGGTCCGTATATCACTGCCGAGGCACAGCGGGTGCTCGAGCATCTACTCGCCGATGAAGTGAAGCGTGGCAAGGTTAAGTTCCGGGTGATCGAGGGACTTACAATCGAACGCCGAAGCGAGGTCAGGAAGCCGATACCAGATGAGGTGCTGCGCGAGATCCGGAAATGCCATGTCCTGCTCAAAGGACCGACGACCACCCCGAAAAAGGGTGATCCCTGGCCCAATATCGAGAGCGCGAACGTTGCTATCAGAAAAGAACTCGACCTGTTCGCGAACGTCAGACCGGTGAGAGTACCGTCCATGGGCATTGACTGGATGTTCTTCCGTGAAAACACCGAGGGTGCGTACGCACTCGGACCGTTCGGTGTTCAGGTCAATCCAGACCTTGCCATGGATTTTACGGTCGCGACCAAACAGGGCAGCGAGCGCATTATCCGGCTCGCATTCGAGCACGCGAAGAAGATGAAAAAAGAGCGAGTGACCGCGGTGACCAAGGCGAACGTGGTCAAGACCACTGACGGTTTGTTCTTGAAGGTATTCTACGAGATTGCTAAGGAATACCCGGGAATCAATGCCGACGACTGGTTCATCGATATCATGACCGCGAAACTCGTCGACGAAAAGCGGCGCACGCAGTTCCAGGTACTCGTGCTGCCGAATCTGTACGGTGATATCCTTACGGACGAAGCCGCCGAGTTCCAGGGT
>CP070834.1:574021-583170 GCA_020341755.1 Caldifarciminota bacterium
ACATATATGCAGGCGAGCAAAATCTATTGCCCGGGTTCTGGGTATATGTGTACCCGAACTGGTTCATCTGGGAAAAGAGGGCAGATGAGCAAGGATTACCAGCCAAAGCGAGCGCTCACGGCAAGTATTCGGTATTGCTCCATGTGCTAAAAGTTTCTGAAGATTCACGGGCATATGGCAAGTATTATGACTGGGGTTTCAGTGAAACCTATTTATATGCCGGATACGAAGACCTGACGCCCGGGTATTGGGTGTACGTAGAACCGTACTGGTATGTCTGGGCGCAGACAAGTATACCTGAGGGGAAAACCTGAGGCAGCGGCTGTCGGATCACGTCGTGATCCTTGCATATATATTGAACCTCCGTAATTGACACACATATTATTCAGGCTAGAATCTTTAGGTAACTAGGGTATATAGAACATTCTGAACTATGAAATCTTATTATTCAGATAAACTCTCAGCAGAAAATTTGAAACAATGCTATGATGTCGCACCTCCCCGGGTACAGCAGTATCTTGCTACAGAGATTGAGCATGTGCGGTTACGTATAAAACCGGGAGACCTCGTGCTTGAACTGGGCTGCGGCTATGGGAGGGTGCTTACCGCGCTCGCCGGATGCGCGGCGCGACTCGTAGGGGTAGATATATCTCTATCAAGCCTGCATATGGCGCAAAATTATTTGCACGAGTGCGATAACGTTTTTTTATGTCTCAAGGACGCGGTGAACATGGGATTCAAGACCGCATGTTTCGATATCGTGTTCTGTATTCAAAACGGCATCTCTGCCTTTCATGTTGACCAGCATGCATTGATCACATCAGCAGTCTCAGTCACAAAGCCGGGCGGTACCGTGTTGTTCTCCAGTTATGCTGAGGAATTCTGGCAGGAGCGGTTGGATTGGTTTCGCATACAATCAGCTCACGATCTGCTCGGCGAGATCGATGAGGACAAAACCGGCGACGGTATTATTGTCTGCAAAGACGGTTTTCGCGCCACGACAGTATCGCGTGATAAATTCTCACGATTAACCGGACATCTCGGCAAGAAGATATCGATAGAAACGGTAGATAATTCGAGTATTTTCTGCGAAATCACAGTGTAGAGTTTTCATACAGGATATAATTGCACATTGACATATACCGGTTGCATCCTATAATATAATGTGAGGGTATTATGAAAAGAACAAAAAATAGTGTACAAACAAATAGACCCTGGCTAAACAAAAAAATAAGTTTAGCTGCTATTATCATTCTTGCTGTATTAATAGATCTTCCTGCATTTGCCCAGACCGGCTGGTTTCCTCTGTACCCGCCGATCACTCCGGATTTTCGCGGTGTCTGTTTCCCCACGGACTGCGAGACCGGATACGTTGTTGGACATAACGGCGCCATCTTGAAGACGAGTGATGCCGGGCAGACGTGGACCCTGGAGAACTCAGGCACTGCATACACGTTGGCTGCGGTGGATTTCCCTGTCGATGCCCAGATCGGTTTTGCGGTGGGATGGTATGGAACTATTCTCAAGACATTGGACAGCGGCGAGACTTGGGACACCATGCCGTCCGGTACTTCAGAAAATCTGTATGCGATACAGTTCCCTACTGATACAGATACCGGTTATGCTGCCGGTGAAGGTGGTACCATTCTGAAAACTATCGATGGAGGAGCAAAATGGACCACCGTATATACCGGTGCGACCGAATGGTTCACGTCAATCTGTTTCCCGGTCGATTGCCAGGTCGGTTATGTCGTCGGCAGTAATGGTTGTGCTCTGAAAACGACTGACGGAGGTATGAACTGGCTCTCTCAGACCATTAGTGCAGATGATTGGTTTGAATCAGTCTGCTTTCCGACCGGTACCGACATAGGCTATGCATCAGGTTATAATTGCGTATTGTACAAGACTATAAACGGCGGCGAGACCTGGGTGGATATGAATCCCACCGAAACTAACCGATATGCCTGCTGGCATGTAGTCTTTTTTGTAGATGACCAGGTGGGTTTTATTGGCGGGACAGGTTCTGATATCAGAAAGACATGTAACGGCATGACCACGTGGGTATCCCAGGGTGTGCCTATGGGCATCATATTCGATCTGGAGTTCCCCGTGAATGGAGATACTGGTTTTGCAGTAGGAGCAACCGGTATCTTAAAGACTATTGACGGCGGCGGAATGGCAGTTTCCGAAGACGCTCATAGATTTATCAGACCTGCACTGTTGGCCGTGCCCAATCCTTTTATATCTCACACCTGCATTCCAGGCAGGGAGGCAGAATCGTTTTGCGTATGGGACGTCGCAGGCAGAAGCGTCGGTGTATATCCGGGCAGCGCGATCGGCATAGATCTAAAACCGGGTATTTATTTTGTATACTCCCTGCAGAATTCGGGAACCGGGACCAGGATCGTTAAAATTAAGTAGAATCTTCAGTCTTTGATCGATATTCGCGATTGCCACGCCTCGACAGAGCGAGGCTCGCAATGACGGATATTGGCTTTATTGACATGTAGTATTTCACTCGTATAATACATGATGGAGAAAATCAAAACATATGAACGTTTCCCGGGCTGGGTCGTGCTCGTATCTACCGTGCTGTCCTTGCTGATATACGGAATTGGCGTGTTTATCGTATCCAAGTTGAGTCTTTTTCTCATGATACTCTTTATTGGCTACTGCATCTGGCTCGAGTTCAAGGTGATACGAAAAAGTTGTGTGAGTTGTTACTATTACGGAAAAGTATGTGGTTTTGGAAAAGGTGTGCTGTGTTCGCTGCTGTTCAAAAAAGGTGATCCGAAAGCCTTCGTAGAAAAGGAAGTCTCCTGGATGGAGATGCTGCCCGATTTTATGGTTTTCATAATCCCCGTAATCGCCGGAATCCGGGTACTCATCCGGGAGTTTAACTGGATTATTCTGATACTAATGAGCGTACTGCTTGCACTATCGTTTGCAGGGAACGCAGTGGTGCGCGGGCAGATTGCGTGCAAATACTGTAAACAGCGGGAGCTCGGGTGCCCCGCAGAAAAACTCTTCAATAAAGAAAAACACAAAAAAACCGAAGTATAAATCCTTTCCATCACCTTGAGAAAAATCTAGGGATCGAAGAGTATTGTATTATCTGATTTGTTTGTGGAAGACCGCGTTGTCTACTTTCTGGCGCGTATGAGGTATAACTGACGGCTGATACGTATTCCCTTGCCGGTTTTATATTTCTTTGCTATGTCTGCGATAAGTGCAGCGTCTTTGTCTCTATTGAAGTCTTTAACGACCGAAGCCATCTCGAGATAACCTGTGAGCCCTGCTACATCGTAATAAGCGTAACACAGGTACTCATCAATGTGGAAATAGTCAAAGCCGAGTTTTTTTGCATTATCCGCACAAACGGCTTTCCAGTCCTGTTCAGCGAACTTGTCATACGGTCGGAAAACATACCGGTTCTTAAATATTTTTTTTATCTCGATATTGTAATCTGGCCCTGGTCCTTTTTGGAGAAACCACCCATTGATATCGAGTGCCCTGAACACTTCGCGTATGGAGACCGGTGACATACGGCAGGTAATGATATTAAAAAAATCGTTTTTAAACGGTAAATGAAATGTGTTGCCTTTGACAATGATGGCGCGCTCACATGTCGATACGGCATTCCTCGCGACGAGGGCATTGTTCGAAAGCGGTTCAATGCCAACCAGTAAGCCGTGCATGATCCTGCTGCATAACGGTACAAGATGGTTGCCGGTACGACATGCTATGTCGAGAAAACGGACCGAAGGGCTGACATATGACATGACGATATCCGTAATGATCTTTTCCACATCCGGGCCGGTTTCTGCGAGTGGTCCAATGCGCGAAGGGTTTTTTCCCGGTATTTCAGGTTGGTTTGATGGTCTGGCACCCGTGTGGTATTCGTTCATGTCACCTCCGTCCATAAAGCAAACGCTATATCTGTTCCTGTCTTTTTTTGCTTCCCCATAAAATATATCAAAATTGCGAATAATGTCAAGAGTTAAGTCTCATTCGGATAAATTATCACGGTATGGGTTCCTCATAAAATGAAAGCGCCCCGCTTTTAATGTGCGGGGCGCGTATGTGTAATCCCGATGTTATTTCGTGAGTTTATGGAAAATGATATCGCCGACTGCCGCCTCGACACTGACGGTCGGACCGCCTTTCCCTAATTTGGTTTCCAGAGAATTGACAATGCCTTTCATGTTGATATCGAGGTCCTCGACCGAGATCCTGCCAATGGCATTGGCTGCTTCGATATCGACATCAAGATGCCCGGCAATATAAACGTTTACCGTACCATTTGCGATTTCGATGTCGACACCTTCATCCGAGATGCTTCTTAATTCAACCATGACCTTACCGTTTGCCAGTTCAATATCGGTCACGTATTCTGTGTCCTTTACGTTTATGTCTCCATTAGCGAGTTCTATTTCCACGTTGCCCTTGATTTTCTCGATGATAACATCACCATTGACAGCCTCGATGTAGGCGTCGCATGTAACGCCTTTGATCGTTACGTCACCGTTGACGTTTTCGATATCGAGTTCAACGATATGTTTTGGGATTTTGACCGTGAAATCGACACTGACGTGGGCATCGTCTTTTAGGTAATCGGTATAAATCTTGAATTCAGAACCAGGCTCGATGACGATTTCTACCTTATCTAGTTCTTTAGCTTCCTTTTTTGTGCGTTTGACTGCGTGGATCTCAATCTTGTCACTGCCCGATGCCATTATTTCGATATCACCATTAAGCACTTCCATGGACAGTTGGGTGCCTGGTTTGACATCAAAGGATTTGTCCAGTTCCTCTGTGGCGCCGAAGAGTAGCGCTACACACAAACATGCTGCTATCGCATATTTCATATAATCCTCCAGTTTTTCTTCATTTTATTTGATCGCATAAAGCTTTCTGCCTATAAATCTAAAGAAAACAGCGGTACTGTAACAAAACAAACTCAAGAAAACATGTTATTTATGTGTTTATTATGGTATACGAAGGGCACTGACAAAAGTTTCATGTGTACAATACGATGAAATATGGGAAAGTATATGGTAATTGGTGATTATTTCGGAATAGTGCTCAGAAAATGGGAGATTTTTTCCTCGGTGGGGAAGGTGTACAGCATGAATCCAGCTGACGCAATGATAAAACCAAGAGACACCGGCAGGGCGGCATCAATAAAGGCAAGTACCAGACCGCAAATTGCTGGCGTTTCAAAGAGTGCGCAGCCAAGTACAGTGGAAATGAAGAATTTCTGGCCTGGTGTGGAGATTTGTTTTGACGTTCTAATGATGCGTGCCGGCAGGACAAATCCCAGAACACTACCGACAAAAGCCATGAGTCCAAGTATCAGAGTGAGCGTGTTAATACCAGAGGGCTCGTACAGCACTGGCGGGTCCAATCGTTGCGGCAGGAAATAAGCCAGCACCGCAAAAACACCGGTTGATACGAGATATACTGTTGCGATTAACCGCGCCAGGCGCAGCAGTTTTTCCTTTTGTTGGTTATCAATCATACTTATCGTCCTTTCTGATGACCTTACCCACTCAACCAGTTTACTCGCTGGACGATATGGGTTCGACAGTCATGAACCTGGGTTGCATATCACTCGATGCTACGCAAAAACCAAATCCCTCATGATTTGCCGCGGCGCCGCATGCGCCCTTGTTATCGGCGCAGACAAGTGCGATATTGCCGATCTTCTTCTGTGTGCGGGCGAGCCTGGTATGGGCTTTCGTCACTGTTGCCTCGGCGGCTTGTTGAGGTGTTTTTCCCTGCTGCATGAGTTCAACAGCATAAAAACACAGGCAGCATCTCATAATATCCTCGCCCACGCCGGTTGCAACTGCAGCACCGACATCATCGTCGGCATACAGTCCCGCACCGATGATCGGACTGTCTCCGACCCTGCCCGGATGTTTCATCTTCAGACCGCTGCTTGATGTTCCGCATGCCATGCTACCATCAAGATCGAGCGCAATAACGCCGATCGTATCGTGTCCTGTGTCTGCAAGGCTTTTCCGCTGTTTTCGTTCCAGCCATTCCTGGCGGCGTTGGTCTGTAAGCAGTTCACCTTTTTGAAAACCGTGCTGTTGGGCAAAGTCTTCTGCACCTGTGCCGACGAGCATGCAGTAGGGCGTATCCGACATAACCTTTCTGGCAATGCTGATAGGATGAATAAATTGTCTGACACCAACTACCGCACCGAAACCGAGATCCTTGCCGCGCATGATCGCAGCGTCGAGTTCGACCACACCCTCTTTATTGGGAAACCCGCCGAGCCCGACCGATTCCACATCCGGATTTAACTCGACTGTTTTTACGACATGCTCGACCGCGTCGAGACATGACCCGTTGTCAGCAAGATGTTGGGCTGCTTCTTTCAGTCCGGGTAATGCGAACTCCCACGTTGCAATAACGAGAAACGACATTATCGTATATACACAACCTTTCTCGTGGCAGTGTGTTTCTGCGTGTGGTCTTCGTGAACCACCTGCACGAAATATACACCGGATGACAGTGCACGGTGCAGTGCATCACGGCTTTGCCATTTGAGTTCGTATGTTCCCGGTGTGTACCAGGCATCTGTCAGTGTTGCTACGTGCTGTCCGTTTACATTATACACAGCCACCTGTACGCCACCAGGTACGTTTATCGTGAGCATAAACCTCGCATTGTTCTTGATAAGACCCGGCAGGGTGATGAAAGATACTGGATCTGTATTTTGTGTTATATGTTCGGATATACCAGAACTCCAGTCAAATATGGTGGTAGCATGAGATGCATGACCAAAGTCCACTCCGACTGCTTCAACCTCGATGGCCACGGTCGATTCCGGCTCGACGCGCGCCAGGGTGGAAGCGAAATATGCGTTATTCGGAGTCGCGCCAAGGAATGTCAGGCTGGTGTCAGGATTTCTGCGGTAGACATTGTAAAAGTACACTGGATCCGTCGAATGTTCCCATCGTAATCTCAGATTAGCCGTATCGGCGGCAGTGAACTGGTACGATTCGATATACAAACCAGATGCCGGAGCCGGTGGAGTGATCGGTCCGTTCCGGACCGCGATCTGTCCGACCTTCATGGTGAAACTGTCGACCTGCGTTGCCGATTCGAATCGCAAGGCAATGAGTATCAACGTCCTGCCGGCATGTCCGCCGATAGTGAACGTATCCGTATTCCATCCGTCGCTTGCTGTCGTCCCGATATCGATATACTCGAATGTTCCGGGTGCGTCGGCAAAGGCAAGCCCGATCTTCATATATGAAGGAGCACCGGCTGCGTTTCTGGAATATGCGATAGAAATATTCGTGTTCGAGACGATGTCGAGCTGCGTCTTGTAGAGGATGAGGTTCGTGGTGTTGATCGCATTCAGATCACCGGTAATGCTCAGGCAGGTCCCCCCATAATATGCATCATCCCAGACCAGATCAGGGTACAGGGAGGTTCCACCGGTACTGTCGGTCCGGGCTATCCAGCGGTACGTGGGTAGAACATCCTGCAGGCTTTTGTTGTGCCAGTTCCTCGTTCTCAGGATTTCACCGTTTATGGCATATACATAACCCTGACCCGTATTGAAACTCGTAACAAAGGGTATGTCATTGATTGGTGATTTTTCCGGAACATAGTGAGCCATGCCCTTCCAGAAATGACCGGTCGTCGTGTTGCTGGGGTCACGGTTCGCCCCCACCCAGAAGCGGTTGTCCTTCTGATAAAAATCCTCGGGGCTCGTTGAACTGTTGTAACACCAGTCAGGCCGGTAAAATCCTAGTGAGAGAACATGCGGCTGACCTTCCGGGAAAAGGATCGAAAAATTGACATATGTGTTGTACCCGCTTGCTTCAACATCGGCACCGGCGAACACCTCATACGGATCGCGTCCCAGTTCGATCGCCTTGATGCGTGAATTGGCAAGGTCGGTGGCGTTCCACCAGAAGTTCAAGAAGAACTCATCGGATACCCGCCCGGAATCCTCAAAGAACATTTGATTGTTCTGGTTGAGTTCGTTCTGCCAGGCAATCGCACCGGTCCTGACCATGGCATCATACCACATGATATGCAGGTCAGGCGCGTGCTGCTGTATATATCTCATGAAAGACTGGAGTTCGTATGCCAGCGCGCTGTCTCCACCCTGCGTCTCCTGGTTAATGAACCAGCCGTCGAATCCGTAATATTCTGCAGCCTCGATCAGTTTGTCCGCGACCGGGTAAATCGTATCTATCTTCTGGACTAGGTCATGCACCCATTGTATCTGCCCGCCGTATACATTGGGCGGGAAAAAGATCGTACCGAGCACGGGAACGCCGTTGCGGTGACCGGCATCGATCACATCGGGGCTGGGAGCGAGTATCAAACCCTCGCCGGCTGAGCCGCCCCAGAAGTTCAGGATATCACAGTACTGCCAGTAATTGAAGGCATAAGTATTGAACGTATCAGCACCCTGAGACGGGTTGTACGACGTTGCGTAAAACGCAGCGAGCGACACGATGTCTGCTTCGTCAGGACGCGCATGGCTGTTCGCCTGGGTCAGCGTATCATAGAATACATCTTTCAGGGCTACACCGCTTCGGTTATACGGCGCATCCGGATCGGTCTCCGGTGACCAGGAAAGCAGGTCCATAGGATGCCAGTACGATGCATAGGGCTGCTGCGCCAATACAAGGTTGCTCAGAAGTACACATAAGGCACTCAAAATCGAGATACGTTTATGATTGATTTTCATTCGAAAACCTCCATTGCGGTATTATAATGCCGGTATGCGCGAAGTCAACAAACCCGAATATTTCACATATTTTTCACACGGCACCGGTACAATGGAATGTTTATGTACGGAGAGATGGAGGAGATTATGAGACCACTGTGTATTATTTTGTGTGCATGCACAGTGCCGGCATTTGTGCTGGGTCAGTATGTACCGGTAAGATTCTTCGAGATCACAATTCATGACACAAACCAGGTGGAATTATGCATCTCGAATTTCGGACAATTCGGTCAGGACGAACGGGGTGAGCCGGGCTGCTGGTGGCCTGAAGGAACCAATTCTGCTTATATTTTTGGTGCAGGTTTATGGTTCGGTACTATTGATTCGGTGACCGGCGATACACTCGTTTCAACAGGCTATGATTTCTCCGGGGCTACGAACT
>CP070834.1:583270-592324 GCA_020341755.1 Caldifarciminota bacterium
CCCGGGCTTGCGTTCTGTAAGATCTGTGCGCGGACCGGTCTTCTCGCAACGTCCTTTTGCCCCGAAATCCATGAGACACTCTTTACCGTCGGGACCGAACCCGTTGATTCGTGCGACCTGCACCAGATTCGGAGTCCTTTCGGGTACCAGGATGATTTTGAAACACTGCAGCCCGAACCCGAAGACAATTTTTAGCTGATCCAGACGAAAAATAGCTATTATAAAAACCGTAGTATCAGGTAGAGAATACAGATGGTACAGACACAGATCATTGTCGATACCTCACCCCGAAGATTGACAAACCGATAGGCTACCCTCATTTCCGGACGCTCCCTAAGATGCCATGATTCGCTGCTGGCAATGAGAGTATACACGGTTATATACGATACGATAGTAAGGAACGCATACCACAGCGGTGGTCCGTACAATAGGGTCACCCCGAGCACCAGCAGAAAATTGCCGATGTACAGGGGATGCCGCAGCATCTGATACGGACCATTTATTATCCTATACTCTGTTCGGAAGACATGGGTACGACCGCGAGTCCCGATATAACCTGCAGCCCACAATCGTATGCCGAGCCCGGCAAGCAGCAGTATACAACCAGCTAATGGTTTTGTGGTGGGTCTCGACAAAATCACGAGTGCGACGAAAAATGGAACTGCGATAACTGCCCGATACCGAAACAGCATTCTCCCGAGTTTAATCAGAACGCGCTGCATGTGTTCTCCGCGAAGAACATTGTTGTTATCATTGGATGACTGATTCTTTCGCTGCTCCTGAATCCTCTTCCCTGTATCCTTAATCCTGTTGGGCTTATGCCGGGAAGGGGAGTTGAACCCCTACACCCTTACGGGAACTAGGTCCTGAACCTAGCGCGTCTGCCAGTTCCGCCATCCCGGCCCACCTAATAATAGCTAAAATCGTTGTGAAGTCAATAAACGTATCGGATTTTACGGTTCGGGTACGCTCGTTATCCTGGGCTTTTTACCGTACAATCGCCGGTACACTGCCGGATAATCTGTTTTGCCGCCCAGGAGTAAGGTCGTTATCGGCATGACTTTTCTTGCCAGAGTGGACATCTGCTGAGCCTTCTGGCGTATGTCCCACTGGGCAGTAGGATCTTCCCGCAGGCGGGAAATATGATACAGTTCCCTGAGATTCATACTCATAAGGACCCTTTTCTGATGGGCATTGGTCAGAACATATCCACCGATACCGAATCCTTTCTTTTCGATCTTCTGGTACACGGTTTCGGTGTGCTCGATAACATCCCTGAACATGCGCTCCATGCCCACCTTCTTCACGATCGGCGGGATCACAATGCCCAGTGACGGCTGGTAATCCTGGGTGATCAGCGTTGCGAGACGGTGTCGTTTCAGCTGACCAAAACATGCAGCGCTCACGGTCAGAGCATAGGTCAACTGTGCACACTCAAATTCCCTGAGAACGGTGTCGAAGAGTTCCATATGCTTCAGTGACCGTCGGAACAAGGTCAGCCGCTCTTTCCTGGACATCCGTTTCACCTGCCGGCGGCAGTCCTGATAGGTCCTTCCCGAAATATGAAAGAGCAGTGCACAGAGTATTTTGTCATCGGCATTTCGGGTGTAGTCGATCAGTTCCACACCTTCCTGTTTATGCCTTTGACGCTGCGGCATGCCCAGCCGCTGAGCGTGTTTCCTGAGCGCGGGATAGGTTTTTTCGTCATATGGATTTGCTGCACAGAACAATAGGATCGAAGGAGCGACATCCTTAACCAGTTCGTACAGTTTGCTGCCGAGTTCCCGAACCTCAGCTAAGGGATGAGAAGCAAAACGTCGTATCATGAGTTCGAGGTTGCGAGCATTGATCGTCGCACCAAGCTGGGTTTGGGTCGCTTGTGACAGAATGTACCGTCCATCTTCTTTGGCAAGATTCTCGAGTTGTTTCCTCAGTTTTGTACCTTCCTCCGCCTTTTTGTTCTTCTTCAGGTAATAGGCGCGGATATTTCCAAACAGTTCCTGGTAAAGATCGTTTTGACGCTCGATCGTTCCCTTGTAGTCGTCGGTTAATTTCGTTCCGACTATTTCGTCGGGGATCACAAAATCACCCTGCAGGGTAACATACCGCTGTGATTTTTCTGTATATGAGTTTAATCGGAAATGCTCCAGCTCTTCAACGGCTCTCCGGGATATTCCGATAATATCAAAATTAAAGACTGCATGTTCCGCTATAGAGTGATGTCCCATCTCGAATATTATGGTGCGATTCGAGCGCCGTGCCTGCTCGATCTCCTTCCGGGCTTGTTTTCGCAATGCATCGATCGACCTGGGACTCCTGCTGATGCGTGCATAGGCTGCCGATAGTGTTTCCGGTGTTAAGATACGTCCATCACCAGTCTTCATTCCTTCAGTATCAACGTTAAATCCGGCAAGGACTACTTTCATGTATTCTATTCCATCACTCGGTGCTCGTCTGGTAACGACGTGCAATATCCCGTGCAACCATGCGTAGTGCCGGCATCATATCCCGTGCGACTTTCTCATAGGCTGTCAGGTCCCTGCCCATCGGATCGGCAACTTCATTGTATTTCACTCTGCGTTTGTATTCTTTCAGGAGGAATGTCTTAACCGCCGCTTCTCGCGACAATTCGGTAACCCTGTCGAAATGCCCATAACTCATGACCAGTATCAAATCCGCCCATTCCACTGCATCCTTATCCAGCAGCCGGGAGGTGTGATCGTTGAGGGTCCCGCCGTACTCAACGACAACCTCCAGGGCATTACGGGCTGCAGGTGCTCCGTCCATTGCTATGGTCCCTGCAGAGCGTACCTCGCATATCTCGGGGCTGACGAGCGTTCTCAGGATCGCCTCGGCCATAGGACTACGGCAGGTATTACCGCTGCAGACAAAGAGTACATGGAATTTCGCCGAACCGATGATCCGCACTATGCCTCCATACACACGTTCGATCTGGAGTATCCCAACAACGCCCTTCCTCCTGATCACTGGCGGTGTCATAGTCAGATCGAGCACGGTCGATGGCTGCGAAGGCAATTCCCCGCCATTGATGACCAGCGGCACATCGGTGAACGCTTCGACGATCTGGTATGCTGAGGTTAGCGGCGGCTCGTTTGATAGATTCGCACTCGTTACTGCCAGCGGTTTATTATACAGGTGCAGGAGTTTGAGTATATACGGTGTATCAGGGATCCGGATGCCTGCAGTATCTTTGACCAGGGGAAGATCAATGCCTTTTTTCTTCTTGAGGATAACCGTTATGGGACCGGGCATGAAATACTCGAGGATCTTGTTTTTCGTGACGATTACATAATCCCGCATTGCGTTTTTCGGGATAAAGAAAGGGAACGGTTTGCCGGTACGCCCTTTCACTGAGAGTAAACGCTGTATCGCAGCGCTATTATGGGCGTTGACCGCCAAACCATACACGGTGTCGGTAGGAAGGGCTACGATCTGTCCATTGTCCAGGGCCGTGCAGGCCCTTGAGTAAAAAAGATCTGACTCTTCAATGTCGATAATCATAGGATGAGTACACGCGAAATGTTCCGGATTAAGAACGGATGAATAGGCTACCTGTTTTCAATGCGCCGATACAAACGGCTGGCAAAAAGTGCTGCATTCTTCACGCCGTGTTTGCCTATGCCGAAGGTGGCAACCGGAACGCCTGCTGGCATCTGTACGATCGATAACAGCGAATCGATGCCACCGATCGTCGAGGCAGCGAGCGGTACGCCGAGAACCGGGATATCGGTCAGCGAAGCAATGAAACCAGGAAGATGAGCAGCGAGACCCGCACCGGCGATGATGGCGATCACACCTTCGTCCCGTGCCTTTCCGATGAGCTCACGTATTTTCTCTGGCTCACGGTGCGCCGAGTGTATAAAGGTCTCGAATGGTATATTCTCCTTCTGCAGAATCTCTTCTGCACTTGCCATGGTATCTCTGTCAGATGTACTTCCCATGAAAATCCAGATCTTCATCTGCGCCTCTTTCTCTTCATTTTCTTCATACCAGAATTTCCGATGTCCTTGCGGTAATACATCCCCTTGAAATGTATTTTCTTAATCTCCTCATATACCCTATGTTTGGCAACCTTGAGATTCTCGTGTGTCGTCACTACGTTCATGACCCGACCAGACGCGCTTACAAGTTTTGAATCCTCCATTTTCGTGCCAGCATGAAAAATGAGCGTTTTTTTCGATAATGAGGACTTGAATGTTATTTCCTCACCTATCCGATACTCATAGGGATACCCGCCTGATGCCAGAACCACACATATTGACCAGTGGTTCTTTGTTTTGATCTTGACATCTGCAAGCTTCCTCTCGGTAACTGCCATAAGGGGCTCTATAATGTCACCTTCCAGTATCGGCAGGATGACTTGAGCCTCTGGATCTCCAAAACGGCAGTTGAACTCCAAAATTTTCGGACCGAGCGATGTTATGATGATGCCTGCGTAGAGCACACCGCGGTAATCAATACCCTGATCGCGCAGAGAGAGCACGGTCGGCTGCATAATGACCTCTTCAATGATATTGGTCACCCGTTTGTTCGTCGGGTAGGGCGCGTACGCCCCCATGCCACCGGTATTCGGTCCACGATTTCGATCGTTCAGTTTCTTATGATCCTGTGATGACGGCAGGTAGACCATATTGATTCCATCGGTAAGTACGAAAATCGATGCTTCCTGACCCGTCAGGAATTCCTCAACCACGATCGTCTTGCCTGCTTCACCAAACCGGTGCTGGACCAGTATCTCATCGACCTTTTTCTCGTATTCCTTCCGCGATGCGACCACTGATACGCCCTTACCAGCCGCAAGTCCAGCTGCTTTCACTACCACCGGGAACTTGTTGACGGTTTTCAGGTACTTCAGAGCACTGGAAGCCGAAGTATAAATCTGGAACTTCGGGGCGGGCAGTCCGAAACGATACATGAATTCTCGTGCAAAGGCTTTGTCGGACTCGATGCGGCTCGCTTTCTGGTTAGGTCCGAAAATCTTCAGACCCCTGCGCTCAAATTCATCAACAATACCCAGGGCAAGGGGAACCTCTGGCCCGACCACGGTCAGGTCGATTTTTTTACTCTCGGCGAAACGGGCAAGGCCCTGTATATCGGTAGCCAGGATATCAACACACGTTCCGATTTGCGCAATACCGGGATTACCGGGTGCAGCGTATAATTTCTTGACTTTCTTTGACCTGCTTAATTTCCATGCCAGGGCGTGTTCCCTGCCACCCCCTCCGACGACCAGGACCTTCATCTTACTCCTTTCGGTATTATCCAGACACTCATGAAGGCTGTACCCCCTGCTGCTCTGCTGTTGAACACCTTGCCCTGTCCACGACAAACAGCTTTTATGATACGCTCCTTATGATATCCGTGAATTGCTCCTTAGATTTCTCCAGGATACTCCCCAGAACGATAAAATCCGCTCCGGCAGCCATGATGGTCTTCGCATCCGCCGCGGTCCTGATACCGCCGCCGACGATAAGGGGTATGGTAATTGCTTTCTTCACCTGCTGAACCATAGCTGCTGGCACGGGTTGTTTCGCTCCACTCCCAGCTTCAAGGTAAATGTATTTCATCCCGAAATATTCACCGGTCAAGGCGTGAGCGACGGCGATCTCAGTTTTAGTCCGCGGTATCGGTTTGGTATTTGACATATACTCAACGGCAGTATAATTGCCAGACTCGATGAGAATATAGCCGACAGGAATGACTTCCAGATTGAACTCCTTGATGAGGAACACCGCCTTGACCTGCTCACCGATAAGAAATTCGGAATTCCTGCCGCTTAGCAGGGAGAGGAAAAAGATCGCATCGGCATGCCGTGAAACCTGATGAGCACAGCCCGGGAACAGGACCAGTGGCCTATCGGTGTTTTTCTTGACCGTTTCGATAAATTGATCGAAATGCGGTGTCACCATAAGCGATGATCCAATGAGTATGCCTGCAGCGCCCTGGGTGCTTACGAATTTTGCGACCTCACCCGCCCCCTCGGGTGCTATTCGGTCAGGATCCAGCAGGGCAATGACACTCGGGATCGTGCTGTTAAGGGTTTCGTAGACAGTTGGATTACTCATTTCCATAAATTATACTTGTCTGTAAAAAAAAATCAAGGTCTAGGTCGGAAGGCCCGAAATTAAGAGAGTACGACCACTTTTCGTATGTGAGCGAGGACCGCCAGCCCTTCGAGTGGTGGCTATTCGGCACTATACATCGTGAACCTTGATCGCGATAACATCTGAATCGCTAGAAAAATCATACTGTTTTAGTCACGCGCATTCCACCGTTTCTCCGGTTGACAAGTATTGAATTTTGAATACAATGGGGTAATGAAAGATATGGTCAAGGTGCGTCTCTTCAAATATCTCACGCCTCAGGAAGTGGACTGGCTACTCGTCAAATGGAAAACGAAAAATGTCTCTGAGGGTACGATTATTATCAAGGAAGGTACGGTCGGTGATGAGATGTTCATTATTGAATCGGGACGTGTTGAGGTTTTTTTGACCCGTGGCGATGTCGTGCTGCTGCTCTCGGAACTGCAGGAGACATCCTTTTTCGGTGAGATGGCATTACTCACCGATAAACCGCGTTCAGCCACCGTTAAGGCAAAGACAGATTGTCGTTTGCTCACGCTCAAGAAACAGGATTTCATGGAGATAGTGAGCGAGAATCCCAAAGTCGCGGCAAAATTCCTGCTTGCTATGGGAGAAGACCTGTGTAATCGAATCATGGCGACTAACGCCAATCTCGAGAATTACTTTTTAATCAACCAGGCGATCGTCGATAACGAATCGTTCCGGAACCTCTATATCTTGACGCACAAGGCCCCATCGTCTAGCGGATAGGACATCACTCTTTCAAGGTGGAGACACGGGTTCGATTCCCGTTGGGGCCAGATTTCATTATTATATGAAAACAAGGAGGTATTATGAAAAAGTCGTTACTCGTTCTTTGTATTCTTCCGCTCCTGATCTATGCGCAGGAGATATCAATATACGGTAACCGTGGCATGTTCAAAATTCAGTATGCAGAACCCCATAGTATGGGTATGTTCTCGTTCCACATTGCACCGCAAGAACGATTCCAGAGTTTCGATGTCAGTATCAACGGTGAGACGACGACTGACCGAAAACACTTTTTCGATGTAAACATGGGGATTTCATATGCTATCGCTGACTTCCTGGAAGCGCGTTTTCATGCGGTCCCGTTCATGAAATGGTATGAAGCCAGTGACTATCCGGTGGAACGCGGCGATCCGTACCCGCCCATCGGTTTTAAAACTTTGGAACTGGCTTTCAAGGTCGGATATCCGTTCATCATCGATGAGCAGGCTCCGCTCAAGTACGCTTTCGGCGTCGATGCCGCGCTCGACTTTGGTCCCGGTCTCTCGCAGGAATATTTTTCCAATGCTCTCGATAATGACCGGGCATTCTACGCGGATTCATTTTTCGACCCGTATTGGATATCACCGGATTTCCCACCGCACATCCCGCACAGCGCTGACTGGCGGTTCACCGGTCTGTTCGACTTCCGGGTCGGACCCTTTGGTTCGCATATCAATGTTGGTTACTGGATGACGGGAGAGGACAAAAATCCAGGATATGTTGCCGCGGCTGACATGATAGACCGGCCCAACTATGTTATTCATGGCCTCGGTCTCGAACTGATTCCCTCTGAAAATGCCCGTATTCTATTCGAGACATACGGCATGTTCGATACCGAAGAGAGCGCCGAATCACTATGGGTGACACCGGGTCTTCGCTTTGGTTCTGCCACCACGAGTTTTGACCTCGGAGTCGAACTGGGCATCCTGAACGAATCCGATTCTTCATGGTGGAAAGCGTTTATCAACTTCTCGGCGGGCGTAGATTTGGTCAAGAAAGTCGAGGTTCATATCCCCATCGCCAAGATAACCGGCAGGACCTACGATGGAAAAACAGGCAATCCTCTTGCCGCGACGATCACCTTCCCGGGATCAGACCAGGAACCCCTGCAGACCGATGCCAACGGTACGTATCAGGTATCGTTGACGCCGGGAAGTTATCGGCTTCACATCGAAGCACCGGGTTATCGCTGGCAGGAGAAAGGTATCGTGCTCAAGGACGGCGATCAGATCGTGCTCGATTTCAATTTGAACAAGAAACCCATCTCAAAGATTACCGGAAAGATATATGATTCCAAGACAAAAGCACCGCTCGTTGCTCAAATCACGTTCCCTCAAACAGACATCAAGCCGATCACCTCGGATACATCGGGTATATACAGTCTCACGTTGGACCCCGGAACATACCGTATTCATGCGGAAGCAACGAACTACCAGTTCAACGAAAAGATCGTGACGATCGGCGAGAACGAAGAGAAGGTCGCTGATATTGCCCTGATGGAAATCGGCGTTGATCAGGCGACCATGACCGGCAAGGTCTCCGAATTCGAAAGCGGTAAGCCTCTACTCGCCCAGATCACCTTCCTCGAAACGAGTATTCCGAAGGTCACAACCGACGCATCAACCGGTATCTACAAGGTCACGGTGCCGCCCGGAACGTATTCAGTCACGATAGACGCTGAAGACTACGTGCCGGAGAGTGCTCCGATCGTGCTAGCAAAAGATGAGACCAAAATACAGAACTTCACCCTGAAGCCCATACCAAAGGTCGGCGAGAAAGTCGTACTCAAGGGAATATATTTTGACTTCAACTCGGCAGTGATCAAACCGACATCATACCCCGTGCTCGATGATGCCGCAAAGGTTCTCAAGGCAAAACCCAAAATGAGAGTGGAGATCGCCGGACATACAGACAGTGTCGGCTCGGATTCTTATAATCAGAAACTCTCGTATCAGCGTGCGAATGCAGTCCGCGACTACCTCATCACCTATCACCAAATCGATCCCTCCCGATTGATCTCTGTTGGGTACGGTGAGACTCAGCCGATAGCAGACAATCTCACGAGATCGGGTCGCGACCTCAACCGAAGAATAGAGTTCAAGATTCTCAGCTGGGAATAAACAGTACGATTGATAAAAGAAAAGGGGTGCATATGCACCCC
>CP070834.1:592424-601341 GCA_020341755.1 Caldifarciminota bacterium
TCATTCATCGCACATTAAATGGTTCATGTCCTGGTTTATGAACCGCCTTTTCTTGACGAAGCTCATATTATGGGTATAATTACGGTCTATGCGATTTTTTTGTAAACACAATCATACATTGGCCTGTGCCATCCGGGAGATATGGTGAAGAACATACGTCTGAAAACATGGTGGACAATACTCAGAGTGATAATCGGGCTAGGGCTCATAGTGTTCTTGCTGTGGCGTCTCGATCTGCAGAAGATCCTCGCTGCGATGGGAGGTATGAAATTACACTTCCTCGTATACGGCACGATCGCTTATTTGTTTTTCATCATTGTTTCGGCATGGCGCTGGCAGGTGTTGCTCGACTACAAGAAATTCGATATTCGCTTTCCACGCACTGTGGTGATTTATTTTATTGCAACTTTTTTCAACAACCTGCTGCCGACGACTATCGGCGGTGATGTGATGAGGGTGTATTATTCAATGGGGAAGCGCAGAGCCGATGCCTTCGCCACGGTACTGGTCGACCGGATCCTGGGATTCGTTGGTTTGTTCATCTTCGCACTCGGTGCCGTTCTGTACCTGATGATTAGACAGAGACAGACAGAATTTCTTCTATTCACGGTTATCGGACTTGCCGCTATCATTTTTATTACATATCTGTTCTTTTCTCAGCGGGCATACGATCTGCTCTCCGTGTACGTGAAAAAGGTGACAGTATTCAGACTGGGAGAGCGATTGAACCGCATCCATGAAGCGACCATCGATTTCGGCGGTGCCTGGTGGACCATTATCGTATGTTTAATCCAATCCATCCTTATCCAGGGATTTCTCGCGCTCGCTCCATATATAGTGATGAAGGGCATGGGGATAGGGAATATCGGTATCGTTCCGTTCCTCGTATATGTGCCAATCATAAATGTTGTTTCAATGATACCGATTTCGTTCAATGCTCTCGGCGTTCGAGAGTATTTCTACATTCTGCTTCTTGGTCGGGTGAACGTGTCTGCGGAGGCTGCGGTCGCAATCAGTCTTGTTTCATTTTTTCTGTATTTCGTACTTTCACTCACTGGATTTTTATGTTTTATTTTCTATAGGAAAAAAATACCTGTTAAGCAAAAGGAGGCTTAATAATGAAGGTTTGTATGATCGGCACGGGTTATGTCGGGCTGGTATCGGGGACCTGTTTTGCTGAGATGGGGCATGAAGTGGTGTGTGTCGACAATGACAAGCAGAAGATCGATATTTTGAAAAAAGGTGGTATCCCTATTTACGAACCCGGGCTGGAGGAGATGATCGCACGGAATGTGAAAGCGGGGAGGTTGGATTTCACCACATCGATAGCAGATGGTGTCACACGTTCGTTATTTCTGTTCATCGCCGTGGGTACGCCGCCCAAGGATGACGGAGAACCTGATCTGTCGAGTGTTGAAAAGGTAGCCGAAGAAATTGGTGCAGCAATGAATGAGTACAAGATCATTATCGAAAAAAGCACTGTGCCGGTTCAAACCGGCAAGTGGGTGAGGACAGTTCTCGAGCGGTTCAGTAAAAAAGTACATGATTTCGATGTCGCCTCGAATCCTGAGTTCTTGAGAGAGGGATCGGCGATCGGTGATTTCCTGCATCCGGACAGGGTCGTTCTCGGCGTGGAGAGCGAACGGGCACGCGAAAAACTCCTTGAACTGTATGAACCGATAGATGCCCCGAAGATCGTTACCGATATAGCGAGTGCTGAACTGATCAAACATGCGTCAAATGCATTTCTTTCGACGAAGATATCATTCATCAACGCGCTTTCAGTCATCTGTGAGAAATCAGGTGCCGATGTGCTTAAGGTCGCCGAAGGAGTGGGGCTGGATAAACGGATCGGCAGGGATTTTCTCGACGCCGGTGTCGGTTTTGGCGGCTTCTGTTTTCCCAAGGACATCAAAGCATTTATCAGTATCGCATCGAAACTGGGATACGATTTTCGGTTGCTCAAAGAAGTGGAAAATATCAACGAAGAACAGATGATGGGAGCGGTGAATAAGGTCGAGCAGATGCTGTGGAATGTGAAGGATAAAAAGATCGGTGTGCTCGGTCTTGCCTTCAAACCAAATACCGATGATATGCGCTTCGCTCCGTCGATCACAATAATCAGCGAGCTTCAAAGACGCGGAGCACGGATTAAGGCATACGATCCGGTTTCCATGAAACGGGCAAAGGTCATTATGCCGGACATCGAGTATTGTAACGATGCGTACACCGCTGCCCGGGATGTCGATGCACTGCTTCTCGTGACCGAGTGGAATGAATTCCGCTCTCTCGATATGGTTAAAATAAAAGAACTCATGCGCCAGCCGGTAGTGTTCGATGGCAGGAATATGTTCGAACCTGACGAAATGAAAAAACTCGGGTTCATCTACGCCGGCGTGGGAAGATGATGTGGTTGGTTTAAACAGATGACCAAACATGGATATTCTCCCGCAGCGCATATAACAGCCATATCCCTGGTAAAGGGGGTCTGCTATGCTAGTGTGGTTTAAACTCCACGGAATCAAGATTTTAGTTACCCTGGTGGTCGGGGTAGTCCTGTATCTTGTCATACAGCATCTGATACCCCGTCTGGTCCACCATACTATCGCGCTGCGGATGGAAAAGAAACACGAAGTGGAGATCCAGAAACGCAGCCGGACATTGATTAAGGTTATGCGGACGACCTGTGCGTTCATAATAGGCGTCATCGTGCTCTTCACTATCCTCGCCGAGGTTGGCGTGAACATTGGTCCGGCTCTGGCAAGTCTGGGAGTGCTGGGGATAGCGGTCGGGTTCGGAGCACAGAACCTGGTCAAGGATTTCATCAATGGCCTCTTCATCCTCATGGAGAACCAGTACGGAATCGGAGATGTCGTGAAGGTTGCCGGTATTTGTGGTCTTGTCGAAGAACTCAACCTGCGAAGGACAATCCTGCGGGATCTGGACGGTGTGGTCCATCACATACCCAATGGTGAGATTCAGATCGCCAGCAACTACACCAAGGAGTTTTCACGAGTGAATCTTAATATAGCCGTGTCGTACAATGAGGACCTGGACCGCGTCATCAGCGTGATAAACGGGGTCTGTAACCGGATGGCAGAGTCCGAAGCATGGAAGAGCAAGTTAATAAACAAACCACAGGTTTTAAGGGTCGATGCGCTGGGCGATTCCGGCATCGAGATCAAAATATTAGGTGATACCGTACCGCGTGCTCAGTGGGAGATAATGGGTGAGCTCAGGAGAAGAATAAAGACGGAATTCGACCGGCAGGGTATCGAGATCCCCTGGCCGCACGTGAAGGTCTATTTCGGTTCACAACCTCCTTCAGGTACGCCGGATTCTTGACAGAAAAAACATGGCAATTATAATATAATTACCAGGCAGGAGGTCCTATGAAGAAGTATTGTGCTGCAGTTATGCTCGTTCTGTTCATTTTTCCGATGTGCTCTCAAAAGGAAGAGGGACTGACCGGTGATCCGGGAGGTTCGATGGTGGTCGGTACGACCGATCTGCCGACCATACTATCGCCCCTATCACCGTCCATGTTCAGCTCGAATGATATTCTCGACTTACTGTTCATGCACATGCACCGGGTGGATCCGGCAACCGGAAAGATGAAGCCAGAGCTTGCGTCATCATGGGAATTCTCAGAAGATCTTACTTCTGTCACGTATTATTTAAGGAAGGACGCGACATGGTGGGACGGCCAGCCCGTGACTGCTGAGGACGTATACTATACCTATCGTGTCATGATTGATCCCGAGATCCAGTATCCGAACATTGCCAGACTTCGATTTATCAAGGATGTCGAGATCGTCGGAACGCATGCCGTGAAGTTCAGTTTCGATCGCGTTTATGCAGATCTGTTAACCGATTCCGACATCATGGTCATTCCCAAGCATCTGCATGAACAGGCTGGAGAGAGTTTCGGTACCGAGCTCATCATGGGCAATGGTCCGTATCAGGTCGTGGAATGGGTACCCGGCGAAGCGATAACCCTGTTGGCAAACGAGAATTATTACCGTGGCAAACCCCCGCTCGATGAGATCATTATCCAACACTATACCGATACCGATGAGATGGTGAATGATTTCCTGAACGGAGACCTCGATGCGGTATTGAACATCTCTCCTGAACATGCGGGGACAATGCAGGCAAACGACAATATCACGGTCGAAGCCCATCCTGGGAACACATACACATATGTCGGGTGGAACCTGGAACACCCCTTCCTGAATGACCGGGATATCCGACGGGCTATGAGTATGGCGATCAACACGGAAAGGATACTTGACGATGTGTTCAGCGGTATGGGTACGGTCAGTCTCGGACCGCTCACACCTTCCTCATGGGGGTATGATAATTCAGTATCGCGGTTGCCGTACGACGTTTCCGAAGCACAGAGGATTTTACGAGAGAAAGGATTCCTCGACAGAAACCGCAATGCGGTTATTGAGAAAGACGGTCAAGAATTCGCGCTCACGGTAATCACGAACCGCGAGAACCCCCAACGCGTGCGAATACTTGAACTGGTAGCTGAAGACCTCAGGCGTATAGGTGTGCGTGTCAACACGCGATATCTTGCCACCGATGCCTTTATACGGTCGGTGCTGAATAAAGAGTTCGACGGTTTTATTATGGGCTGGAGCATCGATGAGAAGATCGATCCCACGATTTACTGGAGTTCCGAAGTATCAAAAGGGATTTTCAATTTTGTTTCGTACAATAACGGAACGGTCGATTCCTTGATGGATGTCGGGGTAGCAATGGTCAACCGGAAGAAAGCAAAAGAGGTGTGGAGCGAGTTTCAGAAGACGGTTTATAACGATCAGCCATATACCTTTCTCATTGTTGCCGATGATATTGCGGCATACAACAAACGCGTGAAAGGTGTAGAGCGCAGTCTGACGCTGACGAGTGCATACACATACTACATCCCGGAGGGAGAACGACGGGTTGCCGTTGCTGCGTTGTCGACACCCTCCGTCACTGACACGGCCTTGAACGTGAGTCCGCCCGTCGAACGTGGGACAGCTGAGGTGGAATCGCTGACAGAAAAACCTCCTCAGGTTGTTGCCCCGGAAAAATTGCTGGAAGCTGCAGCGAGGAAAGATACAACAGCCGCCGGCCAGGATACGACTGCGACCGAACCCGCGATCATGCCAGTACCGCCGCCCAAACCATCGGTCATTACCAGGGCGAGTCCGGTCAAACAGATCGCGCCGAAGTATCCTGAATCTGCACGACCCATTGGTGCGACGGGCAGAGTAGTGGTGCGGGTCGTAGTCGGTACTGATGGTAAGGTGAGGACGGCATCGATCGTCAATAGTTTTGGAAACCCTGCGTGCGAGGCTGCGGCTCTGGAGGCTGCACGACTGTGGGAGTTCGATCCTGCTACAAAAGACGGAGTGCCATTTGAACAGCAGCTGGCAATACCGTTTGACTTCAGACCATAGATCATAACGTGTTTGGGGCCTCTACTACTTTTTCTTCGCCCTCCGGTGGGGGCCCCCCATTTCAATGTAAAATGGAGAATTTAGAATTTGGAATGTCCCGCAGATTTTTTAATCTGCGAGGGGCTGCGCTTTTTCGATTGAATGTAAAATTCAAGCAAAAGCAGGACAGTGATGACACAGCGAGATTGCAGTGATTATGGAAGAGTATCGGGGTATGAGAGTAACGGTGTGACGGAGATATAAAAAAAGTAAGGAGTATGGAGTAAGAAGTAAGCAGCGAATAGTAGGGACTATGCACTAGGAATATTCTAAACGCCTTTTATAAGGTAATCACTCGTCACCTTCGTCTGTACTGAGGACAGCCGAAGTGTTCCTCGGGACGCTGAAAATAACAATCACATCAAAGATGTGAGTTATTTTCGCGAACGAAACAAACCAGACAAACTAAATAGACCAGACAGACGAGATTACCTTGGCTTCAACACTGCCAGTGGCAGGATCATTTCCTCCATGGATATACCACCGTGCTGAAAGGTGTATTTGAATTCTTTCTCATACTCGGTAGGCTTGGTTGGATATATAAAATAAAAATCGTCCTTGGCAATGGCAAAGCGGACCGACGGATCGTCGCTCGGCAGGCTGAGTTCGCCCGGGTTGTTCAGTAGCAATGCTGTTTTGCCATCGACGCGCAGTGCATGGCCGTACTTATACCTGAGATTCGGAGATATCGTCCGGCCGCCGTATACGATGGTTGGTCTGCGGACGCGGATAAATCCGTGGTCGGTCGTAAGGACAATTCGGCTTTTTTGTTTGGCGAGATTCTTGAAAATCTCGAAGATAGGGGATAGGGGGAACCAGTATCCGAGTAGATTGAGGAGGACCCGTTCATCGTCAAGTATGCCTTTCATATCACCGCGGCCCGGTATGCTGTGGAGGAGAAGATCGAAAAAATTGACGATAACGATAACGATATCATGTTTGTCATTAACTATAGCATCGACATTACGTTCGATCTCAGCGATTGACGATAGTTTGTAAAAAGAAAATTTTATCCTGAGATTGTGCCGCTTGAGTTGCTCCGTGAACAGTTCCTTTTCGAAACGATTCTGCCCTTTTTCCTCGAACGACCAGTACTGGGGATACTGCTGCAGTATTTCAAGCGGGAGAAGCCCAGAAAATAAGGCGTTGCGCGAGTACGGTGTTGCCGTCGGGAGAATTGAATAATAGAATTGACTCTGCGTTTCATAGTAATCCCTCATGTAGGGCAGTAGTTTGTTGTACTGGTCGAGCCGCATTGAATCGAATATCACGAAATGTACGGGGCCCTCCTGGAGTAGCGGCAGGACGTAGTGGGAAAATACCTTATTCGAGAGTACCGGTCCCTTGCCTTGAAGAAATGCCTGATATTCTTCAACAACATACTTCACAAATCCGGCATTCGCTTCTCTCTTTCTTTCTTCCTGTATATCTTTCAGGTCCTTTCCCCCGAATTCCAGAAGACGAAGATCCCAGGAAACCAGTGATTTGAAGTACTCGACCCACTCGTTATGATCTCTCGGTTCAGGCAGTGATCTAAACTGGGTCGCGTATTCCTCGGCCATTTTTTCACTGATGATTACGCGTCTCTTTAAAGTCCGATTGAGAACCGAGAGCAATTGATTGAAGCTAAATGGTTTCGTGATGTAATCATCGACCCAACCGCCGTATGCTTTGTTCATGAGGTCTTCTTCTTCACTCTTTGTGACCATGACGACGAGCTGCTGCGAGTTCTCGCTTTTGATTTTCCTTAAAACCTCCAGACCATCGACTCCAGGCATGATCTCGTCGAGGAATATCAGATCGAAAACCTCTTTTTCGGCGAGGCCAACGCCGTCCTCCCCGGAAGTAGCCGTCTTAACTTCATATCCTTCTTGCTGCAAAAGATAAATGAATGGTTTTAAAAGATCGATCTCATCGTCGATCCATAATAGTTTCATGTATCCACCTTTGGTATTAAAATATGAAAGGTCGTTCCCTTCGACCCGGTTTCTTTTAAGATGAGCTTTCCTTTATGATAATCCTCGATGATCCGTTTGGTTAGCACGAGTCCAAGACCCCAGCCGTATTTTTTCGTCGTAAAGCCAGGTTTAAAGATATCTGATGCCTGTTTTATGCCTTTCCCTGTATCGGATATTTCTATTACAGCACCGTTCGCAGTGTATGTCTTGATCGTTATCGTCCCGGCGTTGGACCCGATCGCATCCAGTCCGTTCTTTAATATATTCTCGATCGCCCAGCCAAGCAGTATATCGTCGAATTTGATTTCAGGCAGCGGATCGTACTGTTCAATGAACTTAACCTTTTTATGCACGCGTTTTTTCATGTACGCTACTGATTTCAATAATGCGGGTTTTGGGTCTTTTTCGATCAGCCGCGGCGGAAGACCGATGCGCGAAAATTTTTCGAGAACCTCACGCATTCTCTGGGCATCTTCGTTTATGCCTTCATATACTTCTTTCGATAATTTGGCACGGAACGCTTCGAGCCATCCAACAAGTGATGATAGCGGTGTCGCGAGTTGATGGGCAGTTTCCCGCGCCAGCGAATTCCATATCTTTTCTTCCTCGCTTTTACGGTAAATGAGATACCCCCAGAAACCAAGAAAGAGAAACGCGATGAGAAATATAGTCTCGAGAAAGGGAAGTATCTGGAGTGACCTTGTGAACGGCGAGAGACCATAGTGCACATAACCGACGAGTGTTGAATCCTCGGCGTGATGGATAATGATGGGTATCGGTTCGTGACTGCGATCGAGGTCTGCGGCTGTAGCCCCGAGGTCTTTGCTCGACACATTTTTGCTGAATGTCGGGTTGCCCTCGCTATCTGTCAGGATAACGGGAAAGTCTATCTTCTGAATGACTTCCTGGAAAATGAGCTCCATGAGCGCTGCTTCATCCATGACTGGACCGGATGCATATTTCGCGAAGATCCGGGATGTTGTCTCCGTCTCCTGTCTTATCTTTTGTATGAGATAATTCGAGTAGATGAAGGTACCGATACCGATCAGCCCGATCCCGATGAGAAAATAGACGACCAGTGCACGGGAGCTGAATCTCTCTCGTAATCTCACAATGAAATAGTACCCATCTGCTGCATGGGCAGCATGAAATAATTCATTTACTCGATGATTTGTTTTTCACACAGTTTAGCGAATTCGTAGAAAACATCATGCTTGCCGCAATATGCATCTGCAAAATACAATGCTTCATAAATGGTCGGATCCGAGGGTGTTAGATCCTTGCCGACCGTCAGTGTATCTCCTTTCCAACCGATCTGCGTCACACCGTTTACGATGAGCAATGGTTGTTTTTTACCGAGTCGGGCAAGAAAATCTTTGCGGTCACTCTTTAAGTAACGAAATATCTGTTTCGACGTACTCGCCTTAACATCAAAGAACTGTCCAAGTGCCTTCACGCTGTCCT
>CP070834.1:601441-609827 GCA_020341755.1 Caldifarciminota bacterium
TATCATTATCGTTTTTGTTGTTTGGATGATCATCGAAGTGATTCACGTCGTGAAAAATGCATTATACACAAGAGATGTTACTAAGATCTGACAGCAGAATCACATCCGGTAACAAGACCCGCTTACCCTATGCTTCATTGGATCAAGCCGAAGTAGAATTGGCTCTGGAGGCTTTATGAAAAGAGATTTTATTTCCATGTTAGACCTGACGCAGGATGAAATACATCAGATATTCGAATTGAGCAACACCTTGAAAACCTCACTGAAAAAGGGTGTTGCCCATAAAGTACTGTCTGACAAGACCCTTGCCATGATATTCGAAAAACCCTCGCTGCGCACACGGGTAACCTTTGAGACCGGTATGACCCAGCTGGGCGGTCACGCTATATACCTGGCGCCAACCGATGCGCGCCTAGGTACGCGCGAAACCATTGCCGATGGAGCGAAAAATCTGTCGCGCTGGGTTGATGTAATCATGGCACGGGTTTTTGCTCATAAAACGGTTGAAGATTTAGCAAAAAATTCCTCAATACCAGTGATAAATGGATTATCTGATTTAGAGCACCCCTGTCAGATCATGGCTGATCTATTCACGGTCATTGAGAAAAAAGGCTCGCTGGATGGAGTTGTGATCGCATATGTTGGTGACGGTAATAATGTATGCAATTCATTCATCGCGGCCGCCAGAATACTCGGTTTTCAACTCAGGATTGCGACTCCACCAGGGTATGAACCTGCGGGGCATTACCTGGAGCAAACAAACACGGTCAGCCTATCCGGCGATCCCCGGGTTGCCATCCAGGATGCCGATATCATCTATACCGATGTTTGGGCTTCCATGGGCCAGGAAAAAGAAGCTGCCCAGCGCCGGGAAATTTTCCTGCCATTTCAGATAAATCGGTCTCTACTCGAATCGGCAACCAGGGATTTTTTGGTCATGCACTGCCTTCCCGCACATCGGGGCGAAGAGATCACCGACGCTGTTATCGACGGACCGGAGTCGATCGTCTTTGACCAGGCAGAAAACCGCTTACACGTGCAAAAAGCGATCATGACATGGTTGATCGAACGATCATGAACATGCCATGAATACCGAACAAATACTCTGTCTTGCCGTATTTCTCGTCATTTATGTGACGATCATTATATTTCATGGTCATAAATCTTTCATTGCCTGGGCGGGCATTATCGTGCTCGTTGTGATCGGTATCATGCCGCCACTCAAGATAATCCACTATATCAACTGGAACATACTCGGGATCTTCTGGGGCAGCCTGGTGGTGGCAGAACTTTTTATTTATTCGAAGATCCCGGCTTACCTTGCCGAAAAAATAATCGACCGGTCACGAAATCTCGTCTGGGCGATAATCTGGCTCTCGGCATTCAGCGGTATTATATCGGCATTCGTCGAGAACGTGGCAACTGTACTCATTGTCGCCCCGATTGCCTTCGAGGTCTCCCGCAAGCTCAGGGTCTCTCCAGTGCCCTTCATCCTCGGTATATGTCTCTCGTCGAATCTTCAGGGCACTGCTACCCTGGTCGGTGACCCGCCGAGCATGATACTGGCGAGTGCTACCAAGATGACCTTTAATGATTTCATCTTCCTTAATGGGAGACCGGGGCTGTTCTTTGCCGTTGAATTCGCCGCCATTATTTCTCTCGTGGTCCTGTATTTTCTCAACCGGGACCAGAAGCAAAAGATGCAGCCTGTGGCACCTGAACGCGTCGTCAGTCTCGTTCCGGGATTCCTTCTCATCGCTCTGATCGCAGGGCTCGCCATCGGATCATTCATGCCCGGATTCATGGACTATCTCGGAGGTACCATATGTATCGCCATCGCGATCATCGGAATCGTGTGGAGCCTCTTTTCCCGGAAGATTAAGACCTATCATGTCTTGAAGGATACTGACTGGGAAACTTTTTTCTTTCTCGCTGCGATCTTCGCGATCGTCGGATCGCTCACCGAGACAAAAACGACTACGGTGCTGGCGCAGTTCGTCGGAGATCTGACCTCCGGAAATCTGCTGGTCACCTACATGCTGCTCGTGGTATTTTCCGTTTTCATATCGGCATTTGTCGACAACGTCCCCTACTTTGCCGCTATGGTAGGAGTCGTCTCTACTCTTTCTGCGACCCATGGCTATCCCCTCTATCTCCTGCTCTTTGGCACTATTATCGGAACCACGGTCGGCGGTAACATAACACCGATCGGCGCCGCCGCGAATATCGTTGCGGTCGGAATGCTGAAGAAAAGAGGTCATCAGATCAACTTCCTTGACTTCGCACGGATCGGCATTCCCTTTACGATCGCATCGGTGGTGGGAGCAGCCCTGTTCATCTGGCTGTTCTGGAGATAATCGACACATACACATGGTTCTCAGGTTATCACTTGATTAATTGCGGCAGATTAATATAATAGTGATATGGAAATAAGGGCTGCATTCGAATCGGTACTACAGTTCATTATCTACAATCCCGTCCGCAAGATCGTTGCTATCATCTTTGCGTTTGGTCTTTGGTTTTTTGTCGCGCTCGGTAATAAATACCAGTACAAGAAAGACATCCCGGTCGTTTACACGAATACTCCGAAAATGCTCATAATCGTCGATAGTGTCCCGACCATACCGGTCGTCTTCAATGGTCGCGGCGGGGCACTTCTCAGTACGTGGGCAGCTTCGCCCAAGGCAATGTGCAATTTACGTAACGTCGAAACCGGCGTAACGACCATAGCCACACGGTCCCTGACAATCGGCACTGGTTTCGGTGATATAACGGTCACTCATACGGTCCCGGAGATACAGGTCACGCTGGACAACAAGATATCTGAGGATATCGAGATCCTAATACCGGTCACGGGGTCCGTGCACCATGCGTACGCACTCAACGAGGTCTCGGTCCTGGATACTATCACGGCGACCGGTCCGGCCATGCAGCTCGCAGGTTTGAATGTACTCGTTGCAGAAACGCTCCGTCTCAACAATGAACGGTCATCCTTCGAGAAAACAATCCGCCTTGAGAGCCCGTCGCAGCTATTCAACCTCTCTCATGACGTCGTCAGGGTCGCGGTCGGGGTCGATACCGCGATGGAAAAACTCTTCACCAATATACCGCTGACCCTCATCTTCACGCCCCAACAGCGGGTCGTATCCGAAAAGATCAGCCTCGATACGCTGGTCGTCCGGGGACCGCGGGATCGGGTGAACCGATTGATGAAAAAAGATATCACCGTTCGCATCCGGCTGTCTCAGGTCGAACCGGGCGAATACAATTTTCCCGCAACGATCGTACTGCCTGATTATATCACGCCAGTTTCCTCAAAACCCCAGAGATTCAAGGTAACCATCTACTGAAGACCACGTCCCGTTGGTGATACTGAGAACGGTCTTAAATAAACGCCTGTTCATTCAAGAAATACTCGGGTTGGCTATCATCTTTGTTCTATCCCGTGTCCTGCTCGCAATCTTTGGTATCCAGTTTGACATGTCACCCCTCCAGTGGTTCTATCAGTATATAGATCCCCTGCTCCTGAAAGAACGCCTGGTGCAAAGTCTGATGTACCTGCACAGCCAACCGCCGGCATTTAACCTGTACCTCGGCATTATCCTTAAATACGGAGGTATGTATGCACCGCTGCTATTCAGAACGAGTTACCTTCTTGCAGGTCTCTTTTCGGCAATTACGATATACACCGTAATGCGACTCCTCAATATACACCATCTTGTCGCTTTTTTCTGTACTGCTTTCTTCATGGTCAGTCCACCAGCATTCCTCTATGAAAACTGGCTCTTTTACACGTATCCCCTGACATCGGTGTTGATCGTATCCTCGCTGTTACTGCTGCTGTCATTGGAAACACGTTCGCGAATATATCTATTTCTCTTTTTTTCGACGCTCTCAATTCTAGTGCTAACCCGGACGCTTTTTCACACAGTCTGGTTCATCGCTATTTTATGCTGGATCATGTTCCATCATAAAACGAAGAAACGCATCGTGATGAGTGCTCTGGTGCCGCTGCTCGTCCTCTTGTCGGTACATGCAAAGAACGTTTTCCTGTTCGATCAAACATCCCTGACTTCCTGGTTCGGCATGAATCTGATAAAAATGACCTTCACGGTCCCCCGTCATGTGCTGCACCAGGATATCAAAAACGGCAGGGTCTCGGGTATCGCTGAAATCAAGCCTTTCCAGAGACCCGAAGTCTACCAGGAATTCCTGCCAGTACATACGGCGACCGGTATACCGGTCCTGGACAACACACACAAATCAACTGGTGCCATCAATTTCAATTACGACGGCTATCGGGCAGTATCAGCCCAGTATTTCACGGCAGCACGCCGGCTCATAGCGCGTTACCCTCATTATTATTGCCAGTCAGTCATCATAGCGGTGTACCAGTTCCTGAGACCGTGCTCTGACAGCATTATTTTCAGCGGTCATAATCGCCGGATAGTGAGCGGGTGGGTCACGGTGTATGAAACGTATCTGCTTGGCGACATATTGAAAAATGCATGGCAGACAACGTTCACGAACCGTTCCGGACAACAGCGGCCCGTCCATATGAATTTGCTCTACCTGTTCATCCCTGCACTGTACCTGTTCGGCATCCTGATCGCGAGCAAGAAGCTCCGATCCCTGAGTTTGTCCCGCAATCAGATGCTCACGTTCAGGTATCTTATGTTCAATATCGGATATGTGTCACTTGCGGGGAATCTATTCGATGCAAGCGAAAACATGCGTTTCCGCTTCATCATCGTGCCTTCTCTTTATGTCATCATCGGCATGTTCATTACGTATTGTATCATACAATACCGCAGTAAAACCAGTTCTACGCAGGCAGATCCTCATCAAAGACAGGATTGATTCGTAATCCCGCATCGGGTGTACAGAAACACCTTCAACAAGCCCGTTCGCTTGACAATACGGCATTTCATGCTATAATATGAACGGTTAATTATCTACTGTTCCCGCGAGGATGGCGGAATTGGCAGACGCGCTGGATTTAGGATCCAGTTCCTTACGGAATGGGGGTTCAAATCCCCCTCCTCGCACATCAGGAGGTCTTTTTGGATTATCAGGTGACATCTGACGGACAGACAGTCAAAGAAATCTCAGTAACGGTACCGAGGCAAGAACTCGATACGTTCATTGACAGAGAAGTTGACAAAGTGCGGAGCACGATCGCCCTGAACGGCTTCCGGAAAGGAAAGGTCCCGGTTGCCATCATCAAGACCAAGTACCGGGATACACTCAAGGCACAGGCAATGAAGAGCCTGATCAACGATGCCTTCATTACGGTCGTTACTGAAAAAAAATGGCAGGCACTTTCCCAGACAGAAGTGCTTAATATCTCGGAAGACGACCCCATTACCTTTCAACTGCGTTTTGAAGTCGTGCCTGTGTTCGATGTGGAAAACTACCTTAACATCGAGGTTTTTGAAGAAGATAAGCTTCCTGATGAATACCTTCTCGAACGGGTCATGAAGGAAATACGCGAACAGAATGCCACGGTCAAAGAGGTTTCCCGCTCTGCAGCGGTTGATGATTTCGTTACCGTGGACCTTGTGCTCCATGAACAAGAAAAACAGCCGCAAATACAAAAAAACATGACGATACGTGTTGGAGACCGCACCTGGCCGGATGAAATAAACCGGGCACTCGTCGGTGTTAACAAATCCCAGAGAAAAGAAGTCCCCGTTGAAAAACAACGGTATGTCTTCGATGTAAAGAAGATCGAAGAAAAAATACTTCCTGAGCTCGATGATGCTTTCGCCGAAGCAAAAGGTTTTAAAACTTCGGAAGAGTTAAAGAAGAAACTTCTCGAGGATGCACAAAAAATAGAAGAGAACAGGATCAAGGACGAACTTAAGGAGTCCATTTCGCATGTCCTGCTGGAACGAAACAGGTTCGCGGTACCCGAGGCGCTTATTAAAGATGAATACACCAGAATGCTGCAGCGGTTCAATCTACAGGATTCAGAAGCCCATAAGGAAAGATTCCATGGTGTTGCCGAAAAGAGAGTCCGTTTGAACTTGATACTGGATAAGATCGCCGTAAAAGAGAACATCTCGGTGGATAAAAACGAATCGCAACAGATCATAAAGGCGATGGGGATCAAAGCAGGAAGCGAAAGCTACGAGAACGTTATCGAACATGTATCGACGATGCTGCGCCGCGAGAGAACCATTGACTTTCTCTTCGAACATGCCAAAATAAGCAAGAAGAGTCGTATTATATCACCAAAGGAGGTGAAGGATGATACCCGTACCGTACGTCATTGAACAAACCGGTCGTGGTGAACGGGCATACGATATCTACTCACGCCTACTGAAAGAACGCATCATCTTTATTGGCACACCAATTGATGACACGGTTGCCAACCTGGTCATGGCCCAGATGCTCTTTCTTGCAGCTGAAGATGCCCAAAAAGATATCTATCTCTACATCAATTCACCGGGTGGCATCGTATCTTCCGGACTCGCCATCTACGATACCATGCAATTTATTGAACCCCAGGTCTCGACGATATGTATCGGTATGGCGGCAAGCATGGCTGCCTTGCTTCTCGCCGCGGGGCAGGAGAACAAGCGCTTCGCACTTCCCCACGCGCGGGTGATGATACATCAACCAGAAGGCGCATATTCAGGACAGGCAGCCGACATTGCTATACATGCCAAGGAAGTGCTGACCATACGAGGAGTGTTAAACAAACTTCTTGCGAAACATACCGCACAAACAGAGAAAAAGATATCCGAAGATACTGACAGGAATTATTTCATGTCCGCGGAAGAGGCAAAAAAATACGGCATCATAGATGATATTATGGAAAAGAGGAAATAAGCATGCCGAAAATCGTGTGCCATTTCTGCCAGCGGACAAAACCAGCGGTCAAACGATTCTTCAAGGGAACTAAGGCATACATATGTGATGAATGCATACGGTTATGTAATGAAATACTAGAAGACGAGCATCAATTCACGCCACCCAGCACATTTACGGTACCGAAACCTACGGAGATAAAAGCATTCCTCGATGAATACGTCGTCGACCAGGAACGGGCAAAAACGGTCATTTCTGTCGCAGTCTATAACCACTACAAGCGTATCATGATCAAGGAGAACGATGTAGAACTGCAGAAAAGTAATATTCTGCTCGTGGGTCCTACCGGTACCGGCAAAACACTCATCGCGGAAACACTCGCACGGTTGCTGCATGTTCCGTTCTCCATCGCCGATGCAACGCCCCTCACCGAAGCTGGATATGTCGGTGAAGATGTCGAGAACATACTGCTGCGCCTCATCCAAGCAGCGGATTTCAATATACAGAAAGCCGAGATCGGCATCATTTATCTGGATGAGATCGACAAGATCGCCCGCAAATCCGATTCACCATCGATCACCCGCGATGTTTCCGGAGAGGGCGTGCAGCAGGCTCTTTTAAAGATACTGGAAGGAACAGTTGCAAGCGTCCCTCCTCACGGTGGGAGAAAGCACCCGGAACAGGAATACATACGCATTAATACACGCCATATCCTTTTTATTCTTGGCGGCACATTCACCGGTATCGAGAATACCATCGCCGCCCGACTGAACCGTAAGCAGATCGGTTTCATCAGTAAGCAAACGTGTTACCGGGATATGCTCAACGAGGTACTACCTTTCATCGAAGCGGATGATCTCGTGAAATACGGATTAATCCCGGAATTCGTCGGTCGTGTCCCCGTGACGGCACCGCTGATCAAACTCTCCAAGAATGCACTGGTAGATATTCTGACGAAACCGAGGAATTCGCTTATCAAACAGTACGCTAAATATTTCATGCTCGAGGGTATCAAGCTCGAGTTCACCGATGATGCCTTGACGGCGATAGCGGATCAGGCAATGCAATTGAACACCGGAGCCCGGGCTCTTAGATCTATTATGGAACGTTTTATGCTAGACATCATGTTCAAGATCCCGGGTATCAAGGGCATCGATACATGCGTAATAACCAAGGACGTTGTGCTGGATGGTGCCGAACCGCAGTATCATAAAAGAACTAAAAGGCGGGCTCAATGAATTTACTGAAATCGTTTTACCTATCGCTTAGTAGACAGCGCTTCGTGAAAAAATTTAAACCGCTCGGCTATGCAAAAAAACGGAAATTCCTCGTTTCGTTACCCTCCGATGCCTCAGGATTCGTAAGAATGCTTCCCTTTGTACACGGACTGGCACGACTCGGAAGTATGGCCGTCCTGGTACCCCAAAAAGTTCTTCCGTTATGCGAAAGTGTCAAAGCAAACAAGTGGGATTTTATCCCCTACAAACCGCCCACCGATATCCTGTCCAAGGAGTATCGACGTATAAAAGATATACTGGAAAAGAAAAAATTTCATTACCTGATAGAACTC
>CP070834.1:609927-618238 GCA_020341755.1 Caldifarciminota bacterium
CGTATCATTCAATTCCAGGGTCGTCATACACTCCAATTCCATGCGATCGATCGCTGAGAAGATCTCGAAGATGATATTTCCGGCGATCGCGAGACATTTGATCTTATTATCATTGTGCTTTGATTTTGGCATCTATGATACGGGCTATGTGTGCAAATACTTCTTCCTGGGTTCCAGAGGCATCGACCTGTGTGTAAATATCCTGTGTTCGGTAATAATCAATGAGCGGATGGGTCTGTTCGTAGTAGACCTCGAGTCTTTTTTTTATAACCTGTTCATCGTCGTCGGAACGTTTCATGAGTGGAACATGGCACAGATCGCACGTGCTGCCGTTCTTCGGCGGACTGGTGATGTAATTGTACAGACGTCCGCATTTTGGACAATACCTGCGGTTTCGCAGTCGTTCGACTATCTGCTGTTCATCGAGATGCATTTCGAGGACGGCGGTGAGTGAGGCATTGTTCTCAGTAAGCAAACCGTCCAGTGTCTTGGCCTGCGCAATGGTACGTGGGTAACCGTCAAATAAAATGCGATTCTGACTATGTTCCTTGATGAATTTATCCACTACTGCAGAGACGATATCGTCGGGCACGAGTTGACCTGCATTTACCAGGTGGGCGATCTTTTCTCCAAGCGGACTCTTTTCGGCAATTTCATCCCGCAGTATGTCACCCATGGAAAATTTTGTGAAATGGTAGTGTTGCGCCAGCAGATCAGATTGAGTTCCCTTTCCCACTCCAGGCTGCCCGAGCAGCAGGATTTTCATCGCCTTCCTCTGATTTTACCTCGTTTCATGAAACCTTCATAGTGGTACATCATGAGTTGAGATTCAATCTGCTGCAAGGTATCGAGCGCCACCCCAACGATAATGAGCAGTGTGGTACCACCAAAGTAGAACGGTACATTGATGAAATTAATGAGGTACCACGGCACGAGGGCGATAAACGCAAGAAAGAGTGCCCCGGGCAGGGTGATCTTCGATAGAATATCATCGATGTAGTTGGCGGTCCGTGCTCCGGGCCGGATACCGGGGATGAAACCTCCGTACCGTTTCATGTTATCCGCCATCTCGACCGGATTGAACACAATCGATGTATAAAAATACGTGAAAAATACTATCAGACTGAAAAAGAGGATATCATAACCCCAGAAACCGGGCCTGAAGGTTTCGAGTATGCCCTTGAGCGCCGGTATGAAACTACCGGCGGTGCTGGGGAACATGACCAGACTCTGCGCAAATATGATCGGTATGACCCCTGCCGTGTTTACCCTGAGCGGCAGGAAGGTTGATTGCCCGCCGTACATCTTTCTGCCGATGATGCGTTTAGGGTACTGGACCGGAATACGGCGTTGTGCCTGTGTCATAACGATCACAGCGGCAACAATACCGATCATTATTATGATCATCAGGACAAGGTTGACGATTGACATCCCCTGGACCATGACCCGCTGGACCGTTTGGATGAAATATACCGGATACTCTTCGAGACATCCGACGAAAATGAGAAATGAAATGCCGTTACCAATGCCCTTTTCCGTGATCTGTTCACCGAGCCACATGGCGAATATTGCACCGCATGTCAGGGTCAGGACGGCGGTGAGCCGGAAAGCCAGACCGGGCTGGTAGACGATCTGCATCACTCCCGCAGCCGTTGAAAATTGTTGCGTTTCCAGATAACTGGCAATGGCGAATGCCTGGAACATGGCGAGACCGACGGTGAGATAGCGTGTATATTGAGTGATCTTTCGGCGTCCTGCCTGATCCCGCTGTAATTTTTCTATCTGCGGGAAGACCGAACCGAGTAACTGGAAAATAATCGATGATGAAATATAGGGCATCACGCCAAGGAAGAGTATTGCTGCACGCGACAGGGCACCTCCGACGAAGATATCGTACATGCCGAAAATAGAACCCTGGTCTTTGAGTTGCTGGATCAATAGCCCGAGCGCCTGAGCATTGATACCGGGTAGGGGCAGATGAGCCCCGAGACGGTACACTGCGAGCGCAAACAACGTAAATGCTAGTTTCTTTTTAAGATCGGGGACTTTAAATATATTCTGGAATGTCTGAATCATTTTATTATCTCTACCTTACCCTTTGCCTTGATTATCTTATCTTGAGCCGATTTGGATATCTTGTGCGTCTTGACCGTCAAGGTGACCGTGATATCACCCTGACCGAGTATCTTCACCAGGCGGGTTCCTTTGATCATTCCCTTTTCTTTTAACAGGTCAGGTGTTACGACGGTGTCGGGCTCGAACGCATTAAGCTGAGACACGTTGATCACGTCATACTTCTTGCTGAAAATATTGGTAAAACCGCGTTTCGGTATCCTTCGTGCAAGCGGCATCTGGCCACCTTCGTATCCGCGTTTAACCCGGTAACCAGAACGCGATTGATCGCCTTTATGCCCACGTGTGCTGGTGGAACCATGTCCCGAGCCCGGACCGCGCCCCACACGTTTTTTTCGCTTGGTAGCACCTTGTGCCGGTTTGAGTTCGTGTAGTTTCATTTGCCAGTCTCCTGGATATCGACGAGATACGCTATTTTATCGAGCATGCCGCGGACGGCTTTGTTATCGGGATAGACTCGTGATGCGCCGATTTTTCGCAGACCCAATGCCTTGAGTGTTAGTTTATGTTTCTTTATCTTGTTGATCGGACTCTTCTTGAGTGTCACTTTTATCTTTTTCATACTTTTTCCTCATAAAATATTCAACCGGTTTGTTGCGCATTTCGGCTACGACCGCGACGGAACGAACCGATGCGAGTGCATTCACCGTCGCTCGTGCAAGATTTGTGGGATTATTTGAACCAAGCGATTTGGTAAGGATATTCTTGATACCTGCTGCCTCGCACACAGCTCGGACCGGTCCCGATGCGATGATACCGGTTCCGGTCAGCGCCGGTTTGAGTATGACATGGCTAGCAGAGAATTTTCCTTTAACCGGGTGCAAAATGGTACCTTCGGTTACATCAACTTTTGTCATATTTTTCTTGGCGATGACCGTTGCCTTTTTTATCGCTGCGGCGACTTCCGATGATTTTGCGTGACCCACACCGACATTGCCCTCACCATCACCAGCAACAACGCAGGCATAGAGTTTCAGCCTTTTTCCGCCCTTCACGACCTTGATGACTCTTTTTAGTTCTACGACCTTTTCAACGAACGTTTCAGATGTGTCAAACACTCGACCTCCTCTTAGAATTTTAGCCCAGCCTTTCGCGCTCCTTCAGCGAGCGACTTGATGCGGCCATGATAGCGGTAACCTGCCCGGTCAAAGGTGATTTCCTTGATTCCTTTGTCAATTGCGTTTTTACCGATCTTCTTGCCGATCTCGAATGCGACCTCGGTCTTTTTCTTCCCGGTGAGTTCTTTGTCGTTCACCGACCCAAGCCCGCAGATAACCTTTTGCCGCGTGTCATCGATTATCTGGGCATAAATATGACGGTTACTGCGAAAAACACAAAGACGGGGTTTTTTTTCTGTCCCGGACAGCTTTTTCCGTATTCTTAAATGCCTTCGCTTTCTTCCGGTAATCTTCATGCCAACTCCTACGCCTGCACGACCGCGCGCTTACCGACCTTTTTCCTGATGACCTCGTCCGCATATCGTATGCCTTTGTGTTTGTATGGGTCAGGGACCCGGGTCTTTTTTATCGTCGCCGCAACATCGCCGACGAGTTGTTTGTCAATACCCGAGAGCGTTATGTATGTCAGATCGCCTTTGTCTGCACTCTTCACGACCTTCAACTCACATTTCACTGCTTTTGGCAGTGTGATCATCTTTGGCTTCGCATATCCCAGGAAGAGCTGCAGTCCTGTACCGCTCATCTGAGCGCGGTATCCTGTTCCCTGAATGATAAGAACTTTCTCGTATCCCTTGACCACCCCGGTAATGAGATTTTGTATCAGTGATCGAGTAGTGCCTTGATGAGATGCAGACTGAATACTGTTCTCACGGTTCGTAACGATTACCGTATCGTTTTCGATCTTGACATTCACCTTGGTGCTGATCTGCAGGTCCAATGTACCCTTCGGCCCCTGGACTTTGAGAAGACGGTCTTTGAGTGTGACGGTCACACCCTTGGGTATGGTGATAGGTCTAAAACGCTTTTTCGCCACTTTGCCTCCTCAAGGATCAATAGACGTGCATGATGACTTCGCCGCCTACCTTGTTTTTTCTCGCTTCTCGGTCGCTGAGGACACCGCTCGATGTGGTAAGGATCGCCGTTCCGAGTCCTCCCAGGACATAGGGAATTTCTTTCTTTGACACGTACACCCTTCGTGATGACTTCGATATCCGCTCGAGGTTCCTGATTACGGATTCACCGTTTTTGGCGTACTTCAACATGATTGTTATTTTTCTCTTTTTGGCATCAAGCGTGAAATTATTAATGAATCCTTCCTCGAGAAGGACTCTTAAAATCTCGGTTTTCAGACGTGAATACGGAACGGTTACTTCAATCTTCCGTGACCGACAGCCATTCCGGATAATGGTTAGCATATCAGCAATCGGATCCATTGAGCCTCCTTGTGCCATATCTCGATATATAGTCAATATTTTTAACCATAGACAGTTATTATAGCGAATTTACGAAGAATGTCAACAACTAAAGTAACCATATATCCCAACCAGCAGAACTTGACACGGGCGTGAGTAACTCATATACTGGTATATATGGCTCAACGATCCCGGGGCATGGCGGTCATCACCCTTGCTATTTCCATGGTCCTTGCCGCTATTCTCGTTGTCATTGCGCTCGCGCTCTTCACGCGCAGCACCCCGACCGAGGAAGGTGGTATAGCGGCGCCTATTGAGAAGGGTAAGAGCGTACAATGTCTTGCGCAGCGCAGGCGAGTGGAAGCATCGGTACAGATGTACTGGGCAGAGCATGGTTCGTTTCCCGCGAGCCTCGATGATCTTGCCGATATGTTTGATGAAGAATTCCTATGTCCGGTGACCGGTGCGTCCTATATTTATCACCGGGCTACGGGCAAACTGACCTGTCCAGACCATCCATAGCGGCTTTACAGGAGATGCTCTACGACGATCCTGATGCCGATGCCGATGAGCAGAAGACCTCCCACAAGTTCGATTTTTCTTTCGAAAAAATGACCGAGGCGATTTCCTGCAAAAACACCGCAGAATGAAAGTAAAAAGGTTATTAAACCGATGACGATCGCGGGGAGTATAATGGCTACCTGGAGGAATGACAGGCTTATGCCGACGGCAAAGGCATCTATGCTGGTGGCGATTGCCAGCCCCAAAAGGGCAAGAAAGTTCAGGGATGTGCGTCTGATGCGATTCTCTTTGTGCTTGAGGGCATCGTATATCATCTTCATGCCGACGATACACAGTAGGGCAAACGCAACCCAGTGATCAAATCCGCTGATAACGTTACGGAGGCTATGACCGGAAAACCATCCTCCAATGGGCATGATTGCCTGGAAGAATCCAAAGAAGAAAGCGATCGTCAGTGCCCGTACCGCCTGAAAACGTACCATCGTGATGCCCCGCGCTACAGATACGGCAAAGGCATCCATTGCCAGTCCGACCGCAATGAGTGCTATAGTAAAGATATCCAGAGATACGGTCCCAGAGGGCTACTCTAGTATGATTATTTTTTCTGATTGACTGACGCTGCCCGATCGCATTTTCACGATGTATACACCGGCAGGAAGCTGTTTTCCATCTTTACCGGTTGCGTCCCATACGATAGTGGTTGGAGACCCGATCTCGCGAGGTAGATCAAGGGTCGTAACACGCTGTCCGTATAAATTGAAAATCTCAAGTGCCGCGTCAGAGAGCCGTGTAGCATTCAATTGAACAGAAAACCTTGATGCGCTGACGGTTGGCATGATCGTCATCATAGTGGTTCCCAAATCTCCGTTGGTCATTTCATCGATCCCTGTCTCATAGGGTACTGCCATGGTCGCAACCGCTGCGATCTCCGCCTTGATCGTCTCGGTACACAGGTCATGGTCATTATATCCGGACCCGATAGTATCGCCGGGCGTGTGGTACCAGGGATTGTTCACCCACCAATCCTCGATATTAAGGAGTGCGAGGTAACCGTGATCCCAGAACGGAGCATGATCAGAATAACCCATATCATTGACCATGTGTTTATACGTAAGGAGCGTGGTGTAGGTATCGGCAACCGCGATGAAGAAGTCAGCGAGCGGACCACACGCAGGATTGGCATTCTTGGCGATGACATCCATGTCCTCGGGCGCAATATCGGCATAAGCGATCATATCCGCATTGAAGACCGCCAGTATGTTGTCGTTCTGAGCTGCTGCCTGGGCAGCGTAGTACTCGCTGCCGTACAATCCGAACTCTTCACCGGAAAAAGCGATATAGCGTATTTCATACTCGAAATCATAATTGTTCAGGACGCGGGCTGCTTCCAGGGCACCGACGGTGCCGCTCGCATTATCATCTGCACCAGGCGCGATGGCAGGTTGTGCATACGACGTCGCATCGAAGTGACCGCAGATAATGACATAATTACTGTCATCATATACCTCGCCTCTTTTAATACCGATGACATTCGGTGCGTGACCATATGTATGGTCCTGGAAGTATACTGTATCGCATCCGTACTGAGTGAACAGATCGGCGATGTGGGTGGCAGCTGCGAAACACGAATCATAGGTAGAATAGCGCGATATGAAATCCTGCAGCCTCTGAACAGAGGCGAGTATCGTATCGGCATCGACCAGGCTGACGATATCCTGCACGGTCTGGTTGAACGTGACATCTGGCAGGGGTGAGGGATCCCTGAACAGCATGGGCTGCAGGGAAAGCCGGCGCATCCGTACTTGTTCGTGCATGAGGCTTTCGACAATCCCGGATGTGATTTTCAGGAGGTAGTTGTTGCCGTCTTTTAAGAGGATTTCGCCGTACGCATCGAGCGCGAACCTTGGGTCGGGTGAATAAACAAGATAGTAGGGACCAGGAACAGGATCGGTATCGAGTACACGGGAGTGGTATGGTGAAAGGTTATGCAGTTCGCTGCCATCGATGACAATGAGGGCTGTGTTCTCCAACTCCAGCACAATATCAAAATCCGACTGGAGAGGCTCGAGTCTGTCTGCTCCCAGCGTGATGCTCACGAGGTAGGTATCGGCACCAGCGTGCACCAGGAGAGCAGAGAGAATGAAAAGACCGAATAGTTTCATGGTAACCTCTTTGTATTATGTATCTAATTCTTTAATTTTATGAACCGTATATCGTGGCACAGGTTTTTTGGTACAGAAAACCCCACCACGGCACAATGATCGAATTTTGGCGAGTCAATAATTTTTTGTATCGTGACCTCGCAACGTTCCTTGCCTTCTCGGTCCAGCCCGAGCGCAGTATCGCCCTTTTGTGGTCTCGGAATGAATTCATAGGGGATGTAAACGAGGGCATGATCCTCGGGTGTTTCGTCGATGACGAATATCGCAAGGCCAGGACACCGGGGAATGCAGACGAGACATCCCGTGCATTTATCGTAATCGATCTCGGGTAGTTCAACCATGGACTCTGGTATGGCTATTGCTCCTTGGGGGCATGCACCCACACAGGGGTCACACGGAATCTTTTCCGGGCATTCAATGACCGCGTACGGTCCTTTTTCCTTGCGTTCCTGAGATGGAACTTCAGAAAGCATGTATATACTATACTCGGATTTTCTCCGGAGTCAACAGGAAAAGAGCCCAAAAATCGGGGGCAAGCGTGTCAGATTTTTTTTCGGCGTATTTTTTTTATGCCGATGTAGAGCATGTACGCCAGTAGCAGAAGAAGATAGCTGTTGCCGAAAGCGACAGAACCGTAATATGGATCCCAGAGCTCATGGTATTCAGTGTCATCCGGGCTTTGATACAGGTAGATATCTGAAGAAATATCCAAAGGGTCAGTATACACTACTTTGAGTTTTGTTATGTAATCTTCTGGTACAAGATACTCGCTCAGCAGGGGTAAATCTCTGGCAATATGGTCAAGTTCTTCTGGCGTCACCCGATTCGCGTATATCAGTTCTGCTCCATCAAAAAACATTTTATGCTGGTCGATTATGTAGAGGAAAACATCGACATGATTTTGCGAGGAGAGGGCTGATATCTTCATGGGATAGACAAGATTAGTGCTTTCAAACGTGATCTTCACACCGACATTCTGATAATAATCATCCATGAGGGCGGTATCGACACGCGCACAGAAGAAATAATTCCAATCACGATCGATGTAGTCATCCAACATATCATGTGCACCGTCGATGATCTGGTAGCCGTTGGTTGAGAGCCAGTTGACCAGGGAGTCGGC
>CP070834.1:618338-626339 GCA_020341755.1 Caldifarciminota bacterium
GCAAGACAAAACTCGCCATCGAACGGATCAGAGGTGTGATTAAGAAGGCAGTGGGTGCCGACGTGTTTTTGGAGGAAAAATGAGAAAAGGTGAAATTACAAAAGTTTCTGGACCACTCGTAGTGGCGCGAGGAATGAGGGGAAGCAAGATGTATGACGTTGTCCGGGTGAGCGAGGAGCGGCTCGTGGGAGAGATCATCGGACTCTCCAGCGATATGGCTTCGATCCAGGTGTATGAGGATACGTCGGGAATCGGTCCTGGAGAAATAGTCTATATGACCGACCAGCCGCTGTTTGTCGAACTCGGACCCGGGTTGATCGAATCCATATATGACGGTATTCAACGTCCACTGGACATCATCCGTGATCAAACCGGCGACAATATCAGCCGCGGTGTAGAGATACCCGCGCTTGAACGTGATAAGAAATGGCATTTTAAACCAGTTGTCAAAAAAGGTGATGCGGTCAAATCCGGTGACCTTATCGGTGAAGTGAAAGAGACAGTGCTCGTGACGCACAGTATAATGGTACCGCACGGGGTCGAGGGAACTGTCTCTGCGATCAAAGAGGGAGAGTTCCTGGTGACCGATACGGTGTGTGAGATTAAATCGGATAAAAAAGTAACCTCGCTTACCATGATGCAGATATGGCCCGTACGGCAGCCCCGACCGTATAGAGAACGACTTGCTCCCTCGTTCATGCTCTCGACCGGGCAGCGGGTCGTTGATATGTTCTTTCCTATTGCCAAAGGTGGTACTGCATGCTGTCCCGGACCGTTCGGCACCGGTAAAACCGTTATACAGCATCAGCTAGCAAAATGGGCAGAAGCCGAGATCATCGTCTATATAGGATGCGGGGAGAGGGGCAATGAAATGACCGACGTGCTCATGGAGTTCCCCGAGCTCAAGGACCCGCGTTCTGGTGAACCGCTCATGAAACGAACGGTATTGATAGCAAATACCTCGAATATGCCGGTTGCCGCTCGAGAGGCGTCCGTGTACACGGGTATCACCATCGCTGAATACTTCAGGGACATGGGGTATTCGGTCGCGGTCATGGCAGATTCGACATCACGATGGGCAGAAGCGATGCGTGAGATATCGGGTCGCCTCGAGGAGATGCCGGGTGAAGAAGGCTACCCAGCATATCTGAGTGCCAAGGTGAGTTCATTTTACGAGCGCGCGGGCAGGGTCAAGGCGGTTGGTACGCCTGAACGCGAAGGCGCTCTGAGTGTCATCGGTGCGGTGTCGCCACCCGGCGGTGACCTGTCGGATCCCGTGGTGCAGGCAACGCTGCGGGTGGTAAAGGTGTTCTGGAGTTTAGAGGATCGTCTTGCATATCAGCGGCACTTCCCTGCCATTTCCTGGCTCAACTCATATTCTCTGTACATCGATGATATTGCGGAACACGTGAACAAGGATATCGCCAAAGACTTCACCGATATCTCCAAGGAAGCCATGAAGCTGCTCGAACAGGAAGCAGAACTGCAAGAGATCGTCAGATTGATCGGCGTCGATGCACTGTCACCAGAAGACCGACTGATCCTGGAAGGAGCCCGTTCCATAAGGGAGGATTTCCTCCATCAGAATGCATTTCATGAGATCGACACCTACGCATCGCTGACCAAACAGTACAATATGCTTTCGATCTGCCTTCGGTATTACCACCAGGCACAGGAAGCACTGGCACGCGGGGTTGCCTTCTCCGATATCGTTGGTATGGAGGTCCGCGAGAAGATCGCCAGGATGAAATATCAACCAGAGTCAGATATGGAGAAGATCACCTCGCTCAACGATGAGATCGATACTGCATTCAAGACGCTTATGTCGTCAGGAATCCAGCAAGAGCAGGCAGGTGAGGATGCAGACGTACGCGAAGGCATTGATACAGAATCGGAAAAACAAGCAAGGAGCGCGACATGATAAAGGAATACAGCAGCATCCTCGATGTCTCTGGTCCATTGCTTTTGGTTGAAGGCGTTGCCGGTGCAAAATACGAGGAACTCGTCGAGATCTACACTGATGCGGGTGAAAAGAAGCGCGGACGGGTCCTTGAGGTCGATCAGGATAAGGCACTGGTTCAGATCTTTGAAGGATCGAGCGGGATCGATGTACAGAACTGCCGCGTGAGATTTCTCGGCAGGACCCTGCATATCGGAGTGTCGGATGATATGCTGGGTCGCGTGTTCGACGGCCTCGGCAGGCCCAAGGACGGCGGACCCGATGTCATTCCCGAGGCATTGCTCGATATCAATGGTGCGCCGATCAATCCTACGGCACGTGACTATCCGAATGAATTCATCCAGACCGGCATCTCATCCATCGACGGTATAAATACACTGGTACGAGGACAGAAGTTACCGGTGTTTTCAGGTTCTGGATTACCGCACAACCGTGTAGCGGCACAGATCGTGCGCCAGTCCCGGGTCATCGGCAGGGAAGAACAGTTCGCGGTAGTATTCGGTGCCATGGGTATTACCTTCGAAGAAGCGAACTTTTTCATACAGGACTTCACCCGTTCGGGCGCACTCGAACGTGTTGTGCTCTTTTTAAACCTGGCAGACGATCCGGCGATCGAACGAGTATCGACGCCGCGGGTTGCCTTTACCGTTGCCGAATATCTCGCATTTGAGAAGGGACTTCATATTCTGGTCGTTCTCTCGGATATGACCAATTATGCCGAAGCGCTCCGGGAAATATCGGCTGCGCGGAAGGAGATCCCGGGCAGGCGTGGATATCCCGGCTACCTCTATACTGACCTGGCATCGGTATACGAACGCTCGGGCAGGATAAAGGAAAAGAAGGGTTCGATCACCCTCATCCCCATCCTCACCATGCCCGAGGATGATAAGACACATCCGATCCCCGATCTTACCGGCTACATTACCGAGGGGCAGATCATCCTGTCCCGGTCCTTATACCGCAAAAAAGTCTCGCCTCCGGTGGACGTGCAGCAGTCTCTTTCCCGTCTGAAGGACAAGGGTATTGGCAAGGGCAAGACACGCGAAGACCATGCCGATCTCTTCAATCAACTCATCGCGTGCTATGCACGCGGCAAAGAGGCGGCAGAGCTGTCGGTCATTCTTGGCGAAGCGGCACTGTCGGACCTCGATAAGATATATCTCAAATTCGCCCAGCAGTATGAGGAGCATTACATTTCGCAAGGAGAGAACGAGAACCGCACTATTGAGGAGACGCTCGATCTTGGCTGGAAATTGCTTCGCATGGTACCGCGCAGCGAGATGAAGCGGGTGCGTGATGCATATCTTGAAAAGTATTATGATAAGGAATGATGAAAAAAGCAGCGTGATATCATGAAGCTCGATATTCCACCTACCAGGATGCAGTTGTTAAGGCTCAAGCGCCGCGGCGTTATTGCACGCCGCGGTCACAAACTACTCAAGGACAAGCAGGATGAGCTCATGAGAAAGATACTCGAACTGATCAACAGGATCAGAGAGTCGCGGTTGAAGATAGAGGATGAATTAAAACGGGCATTCGGCTATTTCTATTTCGCTTCGAGCAAACAGGATCCCAAGGCGACCGACGAGGCGCTGCTTGCAACCACCAAGACCATTGATATTGAATACACGACCGAGCGTATACTCAATTTGAAAATACCTAAATTCAAGAAGAAAATTGCCGGCGGTCTGATCGGTTACGGGTTCATGACGACATCGGGCGACCTCGATCTCGCCTTGCTGAAGATAGACCGGTTGATCGCGCGGCTCCTTGAATTGGCAGAGCTTGAAAAAGCATTGGAGCTTCTTGCCGACGAGATCGAAAAGACAAGGCGCAGGGTGAATGCGCTGGAATATATCCTGATACCATCGATCGATGAAACCATTAAATTCATCAATCTTAAACTCTCCGAAATGGAACGAGGAGACCTTACCCGATTGATGAGAGTAAAGGAAATTGTCAGGGGGAAATGATTTTAAGGTATTGTATAGCAGGTTATTGCGGGAGGTTGTATGGTTGAAGGTTTGATAGGTGTACTGGTACTTGCTTTTTTTACACTGATCATGGGGATCGTTCTGAAATCGTGGTGGATAATCGGACCCCAGATCGCGGTAGTCGTCATTGTTGTGTATCTGCTTGTCCGCGTTAGGGTCAAGATCGCACGGGCAGAAAAAGAAAAGATGATGGCAAAGATCGACCAGCTCGAAAAGAAAATCATTAGTATGAAGTAGTTGTAATGTGAACGAGTAAGGTACACCGCCATCTCCATAAATATAATTTTGGAAATACTGTGGATGAGAAAAATTATTATCACATTGATTCTTGCGAGTATCCTGCCTACCTCCTTTGCAGCACACGCTCTTGAATTTCATAAAAACAAGAAAACGATAACACAGCTTGATGAAAAAACTGAATGCTACCAGAATTCGTACTGGGCGATATCGGATTCGGTCCTGGAATCATGGACACGGATCTTTGTACAAGAAGGCATAGATGGTAATCCCTTTGCGATGACGATCTACTTGATCGAGCATTTCTCACGCATGCGCCAGGTGCGGGATGATAAATGTTTGGTGCTGGATGAGATCTCGTCCAGCGGCCAGACCAACCTGCAAAGCAGCGTCATTGCTACATGCGCTCTGATGCGTAAAATGGGATGGGACCTGCAGCTTTTTTACAACGACGATGAAATCTATCTTGGAATATATTTTTCAGACGTATGGGAGATCAGGGGGGGTCATGTGGTCGAGAGTGATGGTCGTACGTATTATTTAAAGGAATTCGACACAAACTCTCCAGTCGGCATGTTGAACAAGAAAACAAAGGGGCACTTTCATCGCTGCTATGATGCGGTTGAGTTGGTCCTCGAACCGTTGCCCCTGGTGCAGTCGTTACCATGGTTCGACGGCGAATACCACGAACGAAAGCTCAAGTGGGAGTATCAGGATAAATCGTATACGTATTCCATGCGCATTCCTGAAAAGCAGGTACAGTGGACGCAAAATATACCACTGAGTCTCTACGGTATGGCAGCATCCGGTATTCTGGAATTACAGAATACCGGTTTACCTGACCACTTGCAGCGGCTCATCCATGGATTGAACGAATACGAAAGAGTAAATTTTCTCTTGAAGTTCTGCCAGTCCGAGGGAGTGTTTCGCTATAAAAAAGACGAGCCGATCAAGAGCGTGAGCGAACAATTACAGAAGGGGCGCAATGACTGTGATGGAAGAAGTGTTTTCCTGTACAGCCTGCTCAGGTCGGTCATGGATTATACTGATGATGATATCGTATTTGCCCTGTGGCCTGACCAGCTCCACCTTGCCCTATCGTTAAGACCGCGTACTGCGGAGGCGATCGAGATATTAGGGAGTAAGGGGTATAGTACCGGTAATGGCTTTTACATACTTGATGCTACATATGAAGGAGAGACATACTGGGGCAGTAAGATGGATGTGTTATCCGGAAAGATGGAAATAATAACAAGGTGACCACCTTGTTGTGGATAATAAGTGTGAATTTTTCTTTTAATAATATCTGGAATATCAGTCGCTGATAGGCGACCAGTCCGGCGCCGTGGCAGTTACGCCGTCGGATAATTTTCTCAACCGCGACCCATCCCAGTTCATGGTGTAGAGTTCATAGGTACCGGAACGGTTCGAAGAAAATACGATGTGCAGACCGTCGGGTGAAAATGACGGTTCCTCATTGTTCCCCTTGGAGGTAAGCCGTACCGGTTCAAAATCATAGGGGTCGGTCACATAGACTTGCTGGGAATTGTCCGGTTCCCGTGATACATAGGCAATGATGTCACCGCGCGGCGACCACGCCGGGGATGTATTGTAATTCCCGTGAAAGGTAAGACGGCGCACGTTGCCGCCGTGCATATCCATTACGTAGATCTGCGGATTGCCGGCTCGGTCGGACACGAAGGTGATCTCCCGGCTATTAGGCGAGAACGCTGGTGATGTGTCGATCGCCTTGTTGTAGGTAAGGCGGTTCAATTTCTCGGTTTTGAGGTCGAGGAGGTAGATCTCTGCATTGCCGTCTTTGGTCAGGCACAGACAGATCTTCGTACCGTCGGGCGACCAGCACGGCGCAAAATTCAATCCCCGGAACGAGGAGATGATACTTATATCTCTTTTCGAAAGATCGAACAGGTATATGTTGAGCCGGTCCCAGGAATGCGCCGAAAAGAGGATTCTGTTCTGGTCTGGTGCCCACGCCGGGAACAGATTGAAGCGTCCATTATTCGTGAGGCGCGTGAAATTGTATCCGTCATAATCTACCATTGCCAGTTCTTTGCCGGCCGAGGTTCTGTAGGAAAAAACAATCTTCGTAGAGGCAATGCCCTTTTCACCGGTGAGTTGCTCGATGATGTCATCAGATATCGTGTGTGCAGTTGCGCGCAGCTCGTTCCCGATGTGGTATTCCTGGACCGCAATCTGTTCCTTTGAAGCATAATCAAGCAGAACTGTCTTTAATTGACCGTCCGTTTCATGCGCCTGCAGTATAACCCCCTCGTCTGCATCGGCGAATTCTGCTGTATCGGCGAGAATATCGAAGTACAGTGAGTATTCGAGATCGTTCTCGATGACCGCTTCGATATTCCTGACCCTGGTGACGGCATCGACGGATGCCTGTTCCGACGTGAATGGCTCTATATATATGCTTATCTTCCCACCGCCGAAATCGGTAAGTCGCAGGTACACGTCCTGCGCAAAGCGTACACCGACTAAGAATACAGCTATCGTATGCAGGAGCATACCCATCGGCTGCCGACGAACGTGAGGGATACGCTGTGTCATTGTGCAGTCAGGAATTCCAGGTGCACCTTGAGATAATCGTCGGAGAATTCCTGGGGCAGGCGCGGCAGTTTTTTCGCCATGGTGACCGCTCGCATGGTTGTTTCATCGTATATCGCATCACCGGATTTCTCCTCGAGTCTCACGCTGTAAATAAGACCGTCTTTGTCCACCTCAAAATAGACAATGCTCTTGAGGACGACATCCTTACCCTTGAACGGATTATGCCAGTTCTTGCTGATCTTGTTCAGCAGTATGTTGAGATAATACGAGTAGGTGAACCCTCTGCCGCTGCCGGTATAGATTTTGGGCGTGATGTCTGGCAGCCCTTTCTTTATAACTTCGGTTTTTTCCTGTTTGACCGTCTTTTTCTCCGGTGGTTTTGGTGTATCCTCACGCGGCGGTGCCTTTTCCTTTGGTATTTCTTTCACCATCTCTTCAAAAATTTCTTCTTCGACTGCTTCTTCGGCAATCACCTTGGGCTGCGGTAGCGGTGCAATACTCACTTTGTATACCTCTATTTCCGGCATCGGTTTCATGGTATCGCGGTTGATATACAGAACGATCCCGAAGATCGCGACGTGAAGTACTGTTGAGAACAGGTAAAACCGGTTCATTCCTGCGGGATTTCTGCGACCAGCCCGAGTTCTTTTACACCAGCCTTGCGCATACGACCGACGATCTCGATGATGTATCCGTAGTCGACGTTCTTGTCTGCCCGCAGGTACACGATGATACCCGGAGGTTTTGCTGCCAGCAGATTCTTCAGAGAAGCCTCGAACGAGCCTGTCTCGACAGGTTCATTATCGATGAATACATCGCGGTTTTCTTTAACCGTAATGGTGATGCCTTCCTCGTCATGGGGCAGCGATGCATCGGTGCGCGGCAGGTTGACGTCGATACCGGGTGTCATCATGGGAGCGGTTATGATGAAAATAACGAGCAGCGTAATGCTGACATCAGCCAGTGATGTGATATTTATCTCTGACAGCAGGCCCTTAGTTCTCATGGCGCAGCAGTTCTTTCCTGAGCTTCGCAAAGACCTCGTTGATAAAGGTACCCAGTTCGGTCTCGAATGAGTTGACCCGGGCTCTGAAGATGTTGAAGAAAATGAGTGCAGGTATAGCGACGAGCAGTCCGTATACGGTCGTAATCAGGGCATCGGAAATGCCCGGTGCTACGATGGTTATGTGCGCCGAACCACGGGCGCGGATGTCGAGGAACGCCTCCATGATA
>CP070834.1:626439-634084 GCA_020341755.1 Caldifarciminota bacterium
CTTCGATTCGACATACAGGCATGTCGTATTGCCGCCGTACTTTTTCGTCTCTTTATTCGCTACTGCTATCGATCCCCTCGTTCCGTACAATGTAATGATCATTTACCGCTTTCCTTCGACTCTTTCGACTCCTTCGGCTTTTCTGACATACGGCAATTGCCTTCGAAGAACACGCCGTCCTGCACGATCAACCCCTTGCAGATAATATCACCCAGCATCTTCGCACCGCGTTGATATTCAACGAGTTCATCGGCATTGACGTTACCCTCAACGGTTCCACCGATAACAGCTGATTTGCAGTGAATATTTCCCTTTATATGCGAATCAGTTCCAAGAAGCAGATTCTCTTTGACCGTTACATTACCCTTGACAGTACCGTCGATTTTGGTCGATCCACTCACCTTGATATCGCCATTTATGACCGTTCCTTTACCGACCACGCTGTCTATTTTTCCTTCATTCGCCATTCAAGCCTCCTTATACGTATGCTGCACAGTTAAAACAAATTATACGTAAAATTCAAATTCTGTCAACACTCAGCTTTTCACGATCACGGCATTGCAAAGCAAAGCATAACTTGCTATAGCCATCAGCCTACCTCGTCTCCAGCTGCTGGAGCATTTTACAGATAGTAAAAATAGCGCCAACGGGATTCGAACCCGTGATCTCCGCCTTGAGAGGGCGGCGTCCTAAACCAAGCTAGACGATGGCGCCGTAATGTCCATTATAGACAAATTGCTCGATATGTCAATGTTTTTTTGCTATACGTATCGTTACTGCGATATATTCAATATTTCGATGTTTCCTATGTGGTGCAGATACTTTACATGAACGCGGATTTCCATATAATGTATGCTATGATTGTCTCGGTCATCGTACCGGTATTCAATGAAGTAGAAAATATTGCCCAGGTCATCAGAGCCGTGCAAGCAGTGCCTGTGGACAAGGAAATTATCGTGGTGGATGATGGTTCGACCGACGGCACCCGTGATGTGCTTACCTCGATTTCGGGGATTACGACCATTTTTCATCGAAAAAACGAAGGTAAGGGTTCGGCGATCCGTTCTGGTCTAAAAATCGCTACTGGTGAGGTCATCATCATTCAGGATGCTGATCTGGAATACTCACCAGCCCAATATCCTTGTTTGCTGGAGCCGATACACCTACATAAGACCCGAGTGGTGTACGGTTCGCGCATACTCGGCAAAGGCGAGTTTCTCGTGCTCAGTTATCTGGCAAACCGTTTCCTCACCCTGCTCACGAATTTGCTGTATAGTGCCCGGATCACTGACATGGAGACATGTTATAAGGCAGTCGATGCACGGCTCTTTAAGGAACTCGGTCTTGTTTCCTCTCGTTTCGAGATTGAACCAGAGATCACCTGCAAGATTCTGCGGCGTAATGAGTCCATTTATGAGGTACCCATCTCATACCACGGACGTAGAAAGGGCAAAAAGATCGGACCGGTTGATGGCTTACAAGCCATATGGAACCTTGTAAAATGGAAAATCAGGAAATGATGTTATTGACGAAATTGTTTATTGGAATAGAATAATATGGATATGTCTTCCATCGACGAGCACAATCAGAATGAACCCATGATAGATGCATCGCGGGCAAAGCAGATCATCGAGGCACTCCTGATTGCAACTGACGAACCGCTGACACTCGACAGGATCGCTGAGATAACCAAGCTGCAGAAAGATGAAATACGGCAGTATCTTGATCAACTCCGTCAGGAATACGAAGGTTCGCAAAGAGCATTCCAGATCAAGGAAATCGCCGGCGGCTACCAGATCTACACGCTGCCCCTCTTTGCCGACTGGGTCGGTGCGCTCCATGATCACAAGAGCAAACTCTCAAAAGCCGCTCTCGAAACGCTCGCCGTCATAGCCTATCATCAACCAGTAACCCGTGCCGAGATCGAAAAGGTTCGGGGTGTTGACTGCACGTATATTTTGGACGCCCTCATACAAAAAGGCTTGATACGGACCAGCGGACGGCTGCCCGTACCCGGCCGACCCATACGTTATGCAACAACCAGGGAATTTCTCCGTTATTTTGGCATCAAGGATCTTGATGAGCTGCCCAGAGAAGCCGATTTCAGTGACGTTATCACCCGCACTGCGGAGCAGGATGTACAGAACGCAGAGTTATTCGAAAAACCTGCACAGGAACAGGCTACGAACGACGCAGTCCGTGAAGAGCCGCAGCCCACAAACGGGGATGATATACAAGATTCCGAAGAAGACGATGATCTCGATAAGCTACCTGCCGTATGACCGATGCCAGGACCGCAGTAACGAATTTCCTCAAATCACATAATGTCGAGATAGTCGGGTTTGGTCGTGTTCCCGAAAATATGGAAGTCCTTGAGATCGGAGACTCCGTGCCCCGGACCATTATCTTTGGCTATATTCTGTCAAAATCGGTTCTTGCGACCATAAAAGACCGACCGACCCTGCTATACAAGCATCATTACAAAACCGTAAACTGGCTGCTCGACCAGACAGCATTTCACCTGGCTCGTTTTATCGAGCAGCGCGGGTGCAAAGCAGTCGCAATACCGGCATCACAACTAGTTGACTGGGAATTACACAAAGGTCATATCTCACACCGACACCTGGCACAGGCTGCAGGATTGGGCCACCTCGGGCGCAGCGGTCTGCTCGTTCATCCACGGTACGGTGCACAGGTTCGGTACGCCTCGGTCCTGACCGATATGAATTTCGAACCCGATGAACCGATCAACACAATCTGTGATCCGTGCATGAAATGCATCGCCGCGTGCCCTGCTCATGCCATCGCCGAAGACAGCATGGATATACACCGCTGTTACCAGCAGCTTACCCAATTCGCTGCGATCCGTGGCATTGGTCAACATATTTGCGGAGTATGTGTCAAGGTATGCAATGGGCAACATTAAGGAACCAACCAGGGTCATACCGATTGTCGGAACACTGTATCGTCCGGACTGTACGGTCGAGGCAGTGCTCAACAAGCTCACAGAAGCCATCGGGCCCCTAGCCTTGCATACGACGCCGCAGTCATTCACCCACACCGCGTACTACGGGAAGGAAATGGGGGAGGGACTTCTGCGCCAGTGGTATGCATTCGACCGTCTTGTCGACCCTGCTCAGCTCGCTTCCCTGAAAATCAAGAGTAATGAAATCGAGCTCCAGTACTGCACAGATAAAGGCGGGAGGTCCATCAATATAGACCCCGGGCTCATAACGCTCAACAATCTCATCCTCGCTTCCACCAAGAATTATTCACATCGAATATATCTCGGGCAGGGTATATACGCAGAGGTGACACTTCTTTACCGGGACAAACGCTTCCATGCGCTCGAATGGACCTATCCCGATTATCGAGAACCTGCATCCCTGGAATTTTTCAGCGAGGTTCGGTCTTTTTTAAAGGAAAAACTTGTATCTGAACATGGGAGGCATGATGTTTGAACTAGAGGTTCGGGGATCGTTTTCTGCAGCGCATCAGGTAAAGGGATATCCTGGTGACTGTGCAGGAGTGCACGGACATACCTACCTCGTGAGCATCGCGATCAGAAAACCGAGGCTCGGGAAGCTCGGCATGGCAGTGGATTTTCGTCGTGTCCATACGTTTCTTGAAGGTGTGTTAAAAAAACTCGACCATAAAAATCTCAATACCCTGGCATTTTTCAAGAAGCACAATGCTACCGCAGAATGGATCGCGGTCTACATACACCAGGAGATGAAAAGGAAAATCGCTTCGCTCAGGTCGGTTACGGTATGGGAAGGCTTGAATGATGCGGTCACGTACCAGGAAGACTAAAAGCATTATTCTTCTCTCGGGCGGCCTTGACTCAACGGTCAGCGCTGCCATCGCCGTGAAAAGGACCCAGCCATTATTTGCCCTCACGTTCGACTACGGCCAACGGGCAGCAACAATGGAGATCGCCTCCGCGAAAAAAATATCAGATAGAATGTGCCTGCAGCACAGGGTAATAGCATTGCCGTTCTTTAAAGAATTCAAGAACTGTACTTTGATCAAACACGGTAAAAAAGCAACCCGTCAGTCCTTTACCCGGTTAAAAGATGTGTGGGTACCGAACCGCAATGGTCTTTTTATCAACCTTGCAGCATGTTTTGCCGAATACTACGGGGCCGGTCTCATAATAACCGGGTTCAATCGGGAAGAGGCTCAGGAATTCCCGGACAACACCGTGGTTTTCATGAATGCAGTCAATAACGCTTTTAGATTCAGCACCCTCGGAAAAATAAAGGTGAAAAGTTATGTCGCAGCCTACACGAAAAAAGAAATTTACGGACTGGGAATGAAGATCGATGCACCACTCGACCTTATTTATTCGTGCTATCTCGGAGGGAAAACGATGTGCGGTAAGTGCGCATCATGCAAGCGATACTTAAAGAGTAAACGAGCGCATGAAGTATAACCCAGTTGCCCTAATCCGAAAGAAACGCGATGGTAAGAAATTCCAAGCAGATGAAATTCAATTCCTCGTGGGCGAATACGCAAGCAAGCGCATACCTGATTATCAGATGTCAGCCCTACTCATGGCAGTTTATTTTCGTGGCATGGATGATGCGGAAACGGGTCAGTTGATGCACGCCATGATGCGCTCAGGAGAAACGCTTGATCTCTCGCGAATCGATTGCCCTGTCATTGACAAACATTCGACCGGCGGCGTTGGCGATAAAATCTCCCTCATTCTTGCACCGCTTGTTGCCTCGTGCGGTGTGTGTGTACCTATGATCTCGGGCAGGGGACTCGGTCACACAGGCGGAACCCTTGATAAACTGGGTTCGATCCCTGGCTTTCGAACCGATCTCGATGTACGAAGATTCATCAAACAATTGAAAAAAATAAACATCGCTATGTGCGGTCAGACCCGGACGATAGCACCTGCAGATAAACGGCTATACGCGCTTCGCGATGTCACGGCAACGGTCGATTCGATCCCCTTGATCGCCGCGAGTATCATGTCGAAAAAACTTGCGGAAGACCTCGACGGTCTGGTGCTCGATGTGAAATTCGGCAACGGCGCCTTCATGAAAGAGTATTCAAAGGCAAAAGAACTAGCCCGCGCCATGATACAGATCGGTAAACGGTTCGGTGTTCGGGTGGCAGCGGTTATGACCGATATGAACAATCCGCTGGGTACGTATGTCGGCAATTCCCTTGAAGTTATGGAAAGCATCGAGGCGTTACAGGGCAGGGGTTCTGCTGACGTAATGGAAGTCACGTATGCACTTGGTACGGCAATGCTCAGGCTCGGCACTATCAAAGGCGGGCAGCGTCTTCTTCGCAAAAAGATCGCAACCGGCGAGGCTCTTCAGGTCTTTGCGCAGCTCGTCAGGGCTCAAAACGGCGACCCGCGTGTTATCGACGATTACTCCCTCCTGCCCATTGCAAGGAAGCGCTATTCCGTTGTCTCACCTTCAAGAGGATATATTCACAACGTCGACACGTATCTCCTCGGTATGCTGCTCGTCGAACTGGGCGGCGGAAGAATGAAGAAAGGGGACAGTATCGATCCCTCCTGCGGCTTCAAGATACACAAAAAAATCGGGGATCGTATTAAAAAAGGTGAATGTCTTATCGAGATCTTTGGTGATAATAAAACTTGGGCACAAAGGGTGAAACGATGCATGCCCGACGTCTTTTTGATCAAAACCTCGCCTTCCCGAAAAAAACCGCTGATTCGGGAAATACTCACGTGATGGTATAACAACGTATCTGCAGTTACCGATGTTGTTCCACTGTACGACTATTCGTTAATTCGAGAATTCGCTAATTACCGAACAATGCTACCCGTAGCAAAGATGCGTGAGATGTTTCCTGTCAATCCCAGCGGGCGCAGCCCCATTGCTCTGCTTTGCCGTATCTGCAGATCAGTGCAGCCGGTCCCCGTTCCGATGTTTCCGCGATTATTAAAGAGTTATACGCTACTCCTGCCAAGCTATACGTGCCGCCCTGTTTGCTCTTTTCCCGATGAGCCCATGTATACAAACCGCCCGTCCCATGTCTTAAAATAAGAATATCATTGCCAACCCTGCCGGTCAGGTAGAAATATTGCGCACGGTCTTTGAGCATGCGGTCAAGATAGGGCGGGAAGAGCGCATAGGGCACAGCATTCTCATCTTTTGAACCGATGTATGTACTCATCCATTTCTTGTTGCCATCTACATCATACCCCATGGAGACGATCCTGGTACGACCGTAATCATCCGTACTCATACCGGTCACGTACGCATTCCCTGCCTCATCGACTGCTATTGCCGTCGCAGCATCATCATGCTTATCACCATCATGGTATTGCACCCACACCAAACTATCCTTCGCATCCAGCATTGCGGTAACGAAATCTTTGTACGATGTATCACTTTCGCTTGCTCCCGTGAGATATACGCTGCCGTTCGCACCTAACCTGACTGCCGCACATGCCTGCTCCTTGCTCTCGAGGTTTACAATTGTGAGAGATTGCAAATTACCCTGTTCACCGTATCTGAGGTAGAAAAAATCCTCGGAAACATCCGCGATTCCGCCGACAATGATCTGCTCGCCGGTTCTCATGTCAAAATGCACATCGCGTATGTAAAATGATGGATGTGCATACATCGTGGACCACAGCAAAGTACCTTCAGGATCGACCTTAGCCAGAAAGATATTATCCGGTTCACCGAGAATGCTGAGCCAGACACACACCACTACATTACCTTGCATATCGAGCATGAGTTCTCCATACATATTTTCGATGCCACTCTTTACGGTTCGTTCCCACTGCAGGTTTCCCTCGTTATCGTATTTCAGGACAACCAATCGGCCTGCTTCGTCGGGTCTGCGTGCCTGACACAGTACATAATTCTCTGGTTTCGTTTGCATGGCCAGACTGCCCCAGCCGAGCGCCAAACCATACGTTATCTCGCCGGGCTCTCCTGTATAAATATGATGCCATGTAAGGTCTCCATTTCCATCATAGAGTGCTGTGAAGCATCCCGGTATCTGATCCGGTCCGCAGAACGAACCGGTCACCATTACGGCTCCTCCGTATCCAGAGGCAATATCATTACATACATACGTTCCCCTGCCAGCTGGCTGGATGTTCTGTACCCACTTGACCTCCATTTCACTGCAACACAAGCACAACATAAGGCAAAAAGCGTTTATCAGTAATACTTTCATACCCATAGTATAGGCTTGAATCTGATTGGTGTCAACATGAACACACCTGCACCGGGATCTTCGAACATGAACAATCTTGACATGACTGGTTATATGTATATCATAATATGGTATAATATATTTCACCTCTCCGCTGTCGGTAATCACCTGAAAGGAACAGACCGGGTGGGACACGATAAGCGAGCAAATGCGCGTCCCGTCAATCCCGCTGCAGACAAGGAGGTTTTATGCGCACCGTACGTGCACTCATCGCATTGGTTATATTGCCGCTGTTCATGCTGGCAGAATGGGAACCTATTGGACCCGATGGTGGAGAAGTAAGGGAACTGGCAGTCGCACCATCAAATGAAGCCATCATGTATGTTGCTACACCCCGAATTCCAGCCAAGATATTCCGGTCAACCGATGCCGGTGTTTCCTGGAATAATGTCAGCATCATCGAGCATTATCCCAATTGCAT
>CP070834.1:634184-641763 GCA_020341755.1 Caldifarciminota bacterium
CCGCGCCGGTACCCGATCAGTGCGAAGAGGAGATTCACGGCATATTCGATGAATGCGAACCCGATTGCTATCTTAATGAGATTCCGTTTTGTCACGATTGCGTAGAGACCAATCAAAAAGAGAATAATGCAACTAACAAAGATTATCATGGTATTCCTCTCCTCAGTCTTCCATTACATACTTGACGGCCGCCAGTGCAAGGAATATGGAAAAAAGTCCTGCTCCGACCTTGATACCGATCGCAATGTTGCAGACGGGAATAATACCGGCGCTCAACAGATGAAGAGGCGTGCCCTTGGGTATGAAATTCAGAAAGAACGTCCCCGCGATCACCAGCCCGGCAAGCGCTACACCGATGAACAGGAGACCACCGATGCTCTCATATACCGAAGCAGCTGTCGATGCCTTTTTCTCATGTTTCGCTTCTGCGCCGAACGCGAGGTATTTCAGGACGAACGCTCCTGCGACGATAACACCACCGGCAAAGCCGCCACCAGGAGTAAGGTGTCCGTGCAGGATGATATATACTCCATAGATGAAGATAAATCCTATGACAACGTTAGTGATTGATTTGACGATCAAGCTCATTCCCTTCATTTCTTCCTCCCTGATTTGCGTATCAGGGCGACAACGCCGATCACCGAAGTGAAGAGGACTGTTGCCTCGCCCAGCGTATCGAGTGCTCGGTAATCAAGTATCACATCGGCGACAAGATTCGCACCACCTGTCTGACCGAGTCCGAGTTGTACGTAGCTGCTCGCTACTTTCATGATGGCGTGACCGAAAGCGGGAAGTTCATTGAACGATCTGATAACGACGAGCAAAAACAATATTGCGAATCCGGTATACAGCACGGTCGCCAGAATCTGCGTTGGGCGCATCTTCTTTCCGATCGTCTCATCGATATGAGTGGTCCGCAAGATCACCGCGACGAATACGACTACCGTGAGTATCTCTACCACTATCTGTACAATTGCGAGATCCGGTGCCTGCACAAAGATGAACATGATCGCCACCGAGAATCCAACAGCACCGAGCGATATCACAGCAGCCAGCAGATCTTTTATCTCGGTCGCGATGATCGCAGCAATTATCATGAAAGCCAGGAATAAATATAATTCAATCATCACAGCCTCCCTCTAGAATACCAGCAGCAGCAAAATCACAATGCCGCCGATGAATACCCACCCGACGTAATTGTATAACTCACCGGTATGCAGGAATGACGTCAGGGTTCCGAGCGATCTTATGAGCTTCCCGATGGACTGGTACATCACGACTACTAATCGATTAATGACATTCTTGAATACTGCGGCGAATCCTGCCGCCGCACCCCTGAGGTAATTGTAGAAATCAAACGCGCCGCCTTCGCTGAAGTTCAGGGTCTTATCGAGCATGCCGAAACTTCTCAGTGATGAGTAGAAATTATCACCCGTCATCCGACCCTCTTCATCACCCAGGACCTCACCACCGACGAAGACGGATGACGTGCGGGGACGGGCAGCCGTGCCGAGAAGGAAAATAACGAGACCAATAATCAATCCCACGATAATGAGTATCGTTGCCAGACCGGGTATCCAGAATCCGATCTCACCCACAGGGAAAGACAGTGACGGGATGATGAGCTGACCGAGCGGAAGTTCCCGGGCGAATATACCGAACACGATACACGCGACCGCAAACAAGAAGGACGGGACCACCAGCTCAAACCGGGCTTCCCGGACCTTGTTGAATTTCTTGGCACGCTCACCGAGGAAGACCGCATGGACGAGTTTCATGCTATACGCGAGCGTCAGAATGCTGCCGAACATCGCACATATCAAGAATATGAACCACAATGAAAACTCATTGCCCATTTCTATGAGACCCTGGTATATCATCCACTTTGAGAAGAAACCATTCAATGGAGGAACGCCGGAAATCGCCAGTGCCGCGACAAAGAACGAAAAGAGCGTAAACGGCATCTTGGCACCGAGGCCACCAAGAGCATCGAGTTCAGTGGTCTTGGTTCTCGACTCGACGGCTCCGGTCGACAGGAAGAGTATCGACTTGAACAATGTGTTGTTCAACATATGGAACAATGCGCCGGCGATCGCGATCGGCATGCCGGTACCGAGTCCCAAAACCATGTACCCTGCCTGGCTCACCGTGGAAAATGCCAGGAGCCGTTGGGCATCCTTCTGTAATAATGCGGCTATCGCCATCACCACGATCGTCACTGCGCCGATAACCATCAGCAGTATTCTGAGCGGCATGAAACTTGATATATCGAAGATGTGGTATGATATCCTGAAGAGGAAATAGACCCCCAGTAACTTATCGAGACTACCCGGGATAAACGCCAGGGTCGATGCCGGTACCACCTTGGCGCTTTCTGGAATCCAGGTGTGCAAAGGCATGGTTCCGAGCTTTGCCAGTCCGCCAACCAGCATAAGAATGAACGACGCGGTCAGCCAGGGGCTGGTAAAGAGTATCTTGTGCTCAACCGGAAAGTTCACATTGCCTATCTGTACAAACAGCAACACGATCCCCAGCATCAACACATAATCCGACACACCGATGATCGTCACGGCTTTGCGGGCAGCATGCGAGCTGTCCATACCGGTTCTGCTCACCTGGAAGAGACCGTATAACGAGAACACGAGTACATTCCAGAATATAAGCAGGAAAACCAGATTACCGGCTACCACGACACCGTTCGCCGCCGACAGGGTGAGGGTCAGGTACAGATAATATACCCGTTCACGAGGGACTCTCGACATCGAGCGCAAGGAATACAGCCATATCAAGAAGGCAAAGATCGCGATAAACAACAGAATAAATCCTGCCATCCCATCAAGAAATATCCGGAAATCAATCCCTGCAATCGTCCCGATGACCTCGGAAACGACCTCGGTGCGCGTCCTGACGAATATATGCACGGCAAAATACAGCGTGCCGACGAAGGCAAGAAAATCAAAATAGGAACGAAGTTTATTGATTAAGAATCCCAGTAATCCGCACGCAATGGGCAGTAGTAATACCCAGTAGTATAATTCTAAACCGTATAGTTCCATTGACTGCATCTTTAATACCCTCCACTACCTGTTATGTACGTATGTGGCAGATAAAAGAAAATTCCGAGTAACAAAGAGACGAGGGCGAGGATGAAGACGATGGTCAAACCGGCATAACCAGGTCGTTTCGCCTTTGGTAACCGGGTGAGTTGTTTGGCAAAGAAAAGTTCGTGATAGAAGCGCGCGTTGTACAGTAGGGTAAACACGGCGGCAATGATCGCTCCAATGCCGAGTGCAGCAGTGTATTCGACTGCACTAACGATTACCCACAGTTTAGCCCAGAATCCGATCATCGGGAAGAACCCTACGATAGAACCGAACAACAATGCCATGAGTACGCCGAGCGTCGGAGAAACCTTGAGCAGGCAACACAGACCACTCAAATCGTCTTTTCCAGTGGCGTCTTCGATCATGCCGACACCGTAAAACAAACCGGACTTGGCGAGGGCATGCGCCAGAATATAGAGCATGCCGCCGGCAACACCGAATTGCCCGCCGACAGCAAAACCAAGGAGAATGAATCCCACCTGGCTGATTGTCGAATAGGCGAGTAGTGTCCTCAGATTATTGGACAGGAGAGCGGCTCCTCCCATGATGATACTCGATGCAACAGCAATCCATGCCACGGTCGTGAAAAATGTCGGGTCAAAGTAATTACCATTGGTGAACAGACGTAAGAAGAGCACTACGCCCAGGTTTTCAGCAATTCCTGCCAGACTGCCGCCGATTGCCGAGGGTACCGCATTATAGGCGGGAACGAGCCAGACATGCATAGGTATGGTCACTGATTTTGCCAGTATGCCGATTAAAATAAAGATGACTGCAGTATTGTTGAAAACCGTGATCTCGAAAAAGTTGAATGTTCCGTTGTCGAGATACAGCATGATGAGTCCCACGAGCATAACTGCCGCTGCGGCGAAATTGATAAGGAACGTGAAACTCGAGGCATCTATCTTGTCCTGTTCGCGGTAGTAACCGACCGTACGCCAGATAGCCAGGGTCGAGAGTTCCCAGAATATGAACATGATAAGGAGATTATTAGTGAGGGCAACGCCTACGCCTGAACCGACGATCAAGAGCAGCATAATATACAGTTCGAGCCGATGTCCCTTTTCCCGCACCGTGGAGAGTGCGTATATAAAGGACATTACGCCTATGAACACGAACAGCGCGCTCAAGAAAATGCCAAAACGGTCCAGAAAGAAATCGGCAAATCCAATCATCTCGGTCATTTCCTATATCTCCTTCTTATTTTTTCCGTCTTAGCCTGAGATAGTTTAAGGAGATCCTGTCCTGAGTATTTCTGCTTGCCATCTTCGAATACTACGGTCCGTTCTGTACAGCAGTAACAGGGATCCACCGCAGCGAGAACAAGGGCTGCATCGGCGATCGAATACCCCTTGACCGCGACCACATTCGACGCGATGTTCATGAAACTTGGTGCCCGAACCTTGTGCCGCACCGGCATGTTGCTTCCATCCGACCGAACATAATGGAAGACCTCACCACGCGGAGCTTCATGTCTGCCAATGCCTTCGCCCGGCGGGATCTCATCGACCTTCGCCTCAATGGGTCCATCGGGCATGTTTTTCAAACATTCCCGCACAATCTTGATAGACTCGAAGCATTCCAGCAGACGCACCTTTGCTTTTGCCAGGACGTCGCCTTCGTCAAAGACCACGATGTCCCAGTCAACCTTATCATAAGCATCGTAGGGGTCATCCTTTCTCACGTCGATGGCATACCCGGAACCCCGTGCGGTCGGACCGAGTACACCGTAGGCGACTGCATCTTCTCTCGGGAGAATACCCACACCTTCGAGCCGTGCCCTGATAACAGGATCATCGAGTACCGCATGGGTGAACATCTTTGTTTTCTCTTCCACCAGATCGAGGTATTTTTCAATCCTCGGATAGTCCTCCGGAAGTATGTCACGGCGTGCACCGCCTATCTTGTTGATCGCGTAATGGTTTCGGTTACCCATGATGAGTTCGAAGATATCGAGAAGCGGTTCGCGGTAGCGCCACACCCACATCCAAACGGTATTGTATCCGATGAAATGGCCGGCCAGGCCTACCCACAGATAATGGGAATGAATGCGCTCCAGTTCTCCGATGATGGTTCTGATATATTGCCCGCGTGGAGGTACTGAAGTATGCGCACAGTCCTCAGCAGCGAGCACATACGCATACGGATGGCTGTCAGAGCAGATACCGCATATGCGTTCGACCAGGAAGGGCACCTGATCCCAGGTAAGGGTCGGCGATATGAATTCATGACCACGATGATTATAGCCCAGATTTATCTCAAGATCGACCACCTTTTCACCCTCGACAATGAGTTTGAAGAATTCAGGTTCTTCCTGTAGTGGATGATACGGACCAATAGGAACTACTCTTCTCAAGATTCCTCCTAAAGTTTTTTCTCGATCTTCAGATCCTTATGTTCATTAGCGTAGTCGCGGCGAAGCGGATGCAGATCAGCAGGCCATGTGTCTGAGGTCAGAAGCGGTTTGAGATTGGGGTGACCGGTGAAATCGACGCCCAGAAGTTCATGCATCTCCCGCTCGATCCAGTTCGCGGCTGGCAGGAACGTCGCGATGCTTTTTACCTTTGGATCATCCTTCGGAACAACGGTCTTTATATTGTAATATGTCCCGCTCTCATCGTGAGAGAAATGATACAAAATCTCGATGCCTTCCCGTGTATCGATACCCGTGCAGATGGAAAGACGGCACTGTTTATCTGCGTACAGGAATCGTGCCAGGTTGGGTAATTGTTCCCGGGGGATACGGATATAGGTACGCCGTGGAGCATGAATCTTGACCACTGCCTCTGGGAACTTACCACCGATTTCATCCAGCATTTCTTTAGAAAATTCTTTTTTCATTGTAACCTCTGCAGTGCTTTTACGACCCCCAAAATGATTGCCTCGGGTTTGGGCGGGCAGCCGGGAATGTACACATCAACCGGTATGTATTTATCATAGGGTCCGACCACGTTATAGGAAGGTTCAAAGATGTGATTGTGACAGGTACAGGTTCCAACGCCGATCACGAGACAGGGTTTTGGCGTCTGTTCGTATACTTGAATGACCCTTGGGAGACTCTTCCGATTGAGAACACCGGTCACGAGCAGAGCATCGGCATGCCGCGGTGAACCGACGAGCACGATCCCGAAACGTTCAACGTCCCAGCGCGGCGTCAACACGTCGAGGATCTCGATGTCGCAATTATTACACGATGCCGCCGCAACATGGAATACCCACGGTGATTTTGTTAATCCCCAAAGCTTAGCATTTGCCATTTGCTACTCCTTTATTTGCCGTAAAACGCGAGGACCAGACCGATAATGGATAGAAGACCGAGTCCCACCCAGAAGAACTTCAGTGCCTGGTCGATACGTAACCGCGGATTGGTATTCTTTATGAGGATGATGAGGACGACGAAGAGAAGCACTTTCAATACTGCCCACCAGCTGGTCAAACCACCCCAGAGCACCGAGACCAGGAATAGTGGCATCAAGAAGAACATCATCGCACGAGTAATCTTATACATCGCCAGCGTGACACCGGAATACTCGATGTACGGTCCTGCCATTATCTCCTGTTCTGCTTCAGGGATATCGAATGGTACGAAACTCAACTTTGCCTGGATGGTGAAAAGAATGACGACTGCGGCGATGATACCGGACAGCGAATACAGGAAGGGACCGCCGCTCTGCTGAACGGCAATGATCTCTCCGAATTTAATAGTTCCCCCTGCCTTCAGAACGATGACCGCCATACTGACGAGAAACGGCAATTCATACCCGAACGCCTGGGTCATTTCGCGCGATGCACCAACGCTCGCGAGTGGGTTCTTTGACGCAGACCCACCAAGTATGATACCGATCGCCGGCACAGCGAGCAGGTAGATCATAACGATGAGATCGCCGACAAAGGTGGATGTCGGATCGAAATTCATCTGAAAGATCATGACGGCAAATATCGACATACTGATCACGCCGAGGAGGGGACCGAGAAAGAAGAGTGTTCTCGAGGAACCTTCAGGCACGATGGTCTCTTTTATGAGCAGCTTCAAGAAATCGGCGTACGGCTGATATATTTTCGGTCCCACGCGCCAGTGAATACGCGCCGTTACTTTGCGGTCGACCCATGTCAGTAATAAACCTACAAACGCACTGAAGAGAAAACCGGGAAATACTACGAAGTTAAAGAGTATACCGAGTATATTCATGCCTGTCTCCTGTAAAATGAATGTTTCGATATCAACCTCATACTGATCTCGTGTTCTTCTATTTCCTCTTCACTCAAGAATTGTAATGCACCGGACGAACATGCCGCGACACATCGAGGTCCATCTTGGCGGTCATCACAGAGACTGCATTTCTGTGATACGTGCCGTACCAGCAGTTCGTCGATAACACCGAATGGACAGGCATGTGCGCAACTCCGGCAACCGATACACAAGAGCGACGATTTCGTCACCAAACCCGTCTCTTCGTCCCTTGTAATCGCATCAA
>CP070834.1:641863-649122 GCA_020341755.1 Caldifarciminota bacterium
GTATTGCTGGAGCTCGGGCCAGCCGAGTATGCTGTCGACCGAAGGAATAGTACGCAGAATATTTTGTTTTTCAGTTTCTTTCACGAAAAAAGTATAATGAAAAGTTCACAGGTGTCAAGTTGACATCTTTTCATGCATTATCACTGCGGCACCCAGGGCGCCGATGAACTGGGCGTCTTCGGGAATGGTGACGGAACTGTACCGACGTTTGAGGGAGCGCACGAGTCCGGGATTGAGTGCCCCGCCGCCGCAGAACAGGATCGGTTCTTCGATCTTGACCTGACTGCCGATATTGATAATACGGCGGATCAAGGAATCGCAGACACCGGCGACGATGTCTTCCAGTTTTTTACCGGCTGTTGCGAGGCTCAGAATTTCGCTTTCTGCCATGACCACGCACAGCGAATCGATGGTAATTGGATTCTGGGATGATTGTGCCAGGCTACCAAACTCTTCGAGGCTCAGATTAAGCGATTGCGCGCTTTTCTCGATAAAATTACCGGTGCCGGCAGCACAACGGTCGTTCATGACAAAACGCTCGACCTTGCCGTCCTTGATCTTGATGATCTTGCTGTCCTGACCTCCAAGGTCGATGATCGTTCGTGCAGAAGGTTCCAAAAAATGAGAACCGTGGGCAAAGGCAGTTATCTCGGTGACGACAGTATCTGCTTCGGAGAGTAATTTGCGACCGTAACCGGTGGTTGCGATCCGGTCATGACCGGTGAGCTTGGAAACAATGCATTCAATGGCATGATGCGGTCGCAGCGCGGTTTTCATCACCGATTTACTGACTATCCTTCCGTCGAACAATACCCCCTTTGTATAACACGAGCCGATGTCTAGACCCAGTACCATGCAGTCTCCTTTGCCGCCGTAATAAACGCTTTAATATTTTCCATGGGCGTCATGATCGGAACTTCGCATCCCGTGGCGACAATATAACCCTTTGGAGATCTCATGCCTTCTGCAACCATCGCCCGGATATCGTCATTGATGACCTGCGGGGAAGAAAATGCGATCTTCGATGTATTGTAGTTACCCACCACACGTATTCTATCCGATACCTTGTTCACGACAAGACCTAAATCGACCTTATCGACACTTATGAGGTCTGCGTTCGTTGCCGGCAGGAGATCGAGTATCGGAGCAGTCTCCCCGCATATGTGCAGTATTATGTCCAGATCATAGCGATGCAAATAATCAATGAGCCTCCTTTCGTACGGCAGGGCAAATTGCTTGTAGCATTGTGGACTGACCACGCTCGAGGAGGCGAGGGGGTCGACGATGACCGGCAATCCACCGGCATTGATAATATGGTAACAGAACGTAATGGCTGCCTGGAGACTGATTTCCATGATGTCGTGGATGCTCTGTGGTGCTTTGATCGTCTGTATTAAAAATTCATTGGGGTCTGACAGCATCATTCCGGTCGTAAACGGAGCCGGCACATAGGCGAGGATCGGTACGCGGTCACCAACAGCTGTGTAGATAAAGTCAATTGCCTCGAGATATACCGGAAGTCGTTTCGCCGTGCAGGGATCGGGTATCGGTATTTCTGAAAGGGAGTCTTTCGTCAATGCGGGTATCTTGAGGACAGGCAAATCATTGTCCGGGTACTCGAAGACAGAACCCATCGCTTCGGCAATGATCCCGACCTCGGAGAATAGTGATATCGCATCATGCCGGTATGCTTCAAGCGCAGCGAGTTGTGCTCGTGCCATGGACATGCCGGATGTGTAATAATCTTTTACCGACATGTTCGCCACCGTGGAAGCATGCGATGTGACCAGCGGCATAATATTACAGCGGTCCGGTCTTTCATCGATGACGAGCAGACCAAAACGCTCACGCGATGTAAGAATATCTCGCCTCTCAATCATGGAGCGCTTCGGCAAATGCTTCGATCCTGGTTTTGATCTGTTCGGTAATACCGGGCGGAGGAGGTACATCGAGTGACAGTACAGGAACGCTGTCGATCATGCGTTCCATCAACTTGGTTTCCATCGCACAGTGAGAACCACCGAGTACGTTGGTGATAAGTACACCCTTGATCTTTCCCTGATCGATTGCGCGGAGTATTGATGCTATCCTCTGCCTGGTGGAGCCGATGAGGGATGCATGCAGAAAAGAACGGGCGAGTGCGCGGAACGGTTCGGCGGTTTCGTCTATCTGAACGAGTGCCTGGCGTATCACATATTCTGTATCAACGACACGCAGGTTGAGGTCCTCGACAAAATTGAGCAGGAAAGGATCGGCTGATGGATTGATCCAGGCGATCGGTACGGCATTTTTCGGCTGAATGCCAGTTCCGCGCTCGATACGGAGTTGAACAGTGTCACGAACGTTTTCCAGTATGGATAGCCATTCGTCAATATCGGCGTAGCCGTACAGGTTGCCGAATTCGATGGTCATGAGCTCGAGGGCAGGGAAGGGGGCGGTTTCGGCATTATGCGTTTCATCCATGATTTCCCTGGCCAGCGCACGCAGCCTGTTGGTCTTTCGTATGCTCTCTATAAGTATGTCTGTATTTTCTTTTCCGGTTAACCCCGCCATGATATCCCATATGCGACGGTATTCTTTGATGAGATAATCCTCAGTGCGTTTCAGGAATTTTGCTTCGAATTGTGCATCATCGTAGATCCTGTCCGGGTAGGTACGCCGGAACGGCACTTCAAACCAGGTGACATCGAATCCCAGATGTTCGATCGATTGTATGGTGCTCGTGAAGTCATCGCATGTCGCTCCGGTTGAGGCGAATATCCTGTCCGGAACCGGGAAATAGGCTCTTTTAAAGAACGCTCCGAGTGCGGCTCGTGAAAAACATGCGGCTTCAGGTGCACCGAGTTCAGATGCCGTGTCAAGGAGCACGTTCGATTCATTGAAAAAAGGCGTCCACCATATGCATTCCGGGTAAAAGGGAGTGCACCCCGGGAACGCCATGACGATCACCGGCACGGTCCCGAGGTCGCCCATGGTGGCAATGATTTTCTTACCGCATTGTCTTGCCCGGAACAATCGCTCAGATTCGTTGAAGACAAAACCCCACATCCGCAGCGCTGCCAGGGAATTATCGAACTGAAGGCGTTTGAGCTGGCGCGCGCCGTAGACCATGAATGTTGCCGGCGGCTGGAGGTACCGGCCCCATTCTTCATTGTGGTAGTACGTGAATCGACCGATGTCATCATCAGTCAACTTCTCAAAACGTTCACTCCATTCCAGGAGGGATATTTTCTTAGGGGCTATGTCTTCGAGCACAACATTTCTCCAAACGCGGCGATGCGGGTCCTTAACTGGCTTATCTTTTCAGCGGCATAATCGGTCCGAATTCGCAAGAGGGGTAAACCACTAACCTTTTCCATCGTCCTCATTTCAAACTCATACGCATCACAATAATCGAGCGTGAATCCGATAACACCGTCACAGGTCCGTTCCTTGAGCTGCGCAGAAATGAACTTGTGGAATTCGTGATTAGGACGCCGGTATATACAGGGTGGTTGTTCGTAGTATGCGCGTTTGATACCGTCGATCGTGTTTTCCTTTATGTTCACGTGTAGTGATCGGGAAAGTCCGCACACATCATCACCCACGATACGCACGTCCTCCTCTATGAGATCGAGGAAATTTGTACTCTCGTACGACAATTCGCTGCCGATCATGAACACATGCGGTCGCTGTGATTCATTCTCGGCAACACGCGACGTGAGTACTCTGTTGATATCTCCTTTGTAGAACGATCGTGCCGGTCCATGAAAATCAGAGGTGGAAACCAGGGATACGGCTGCCGCCCGCTTTTCATCGAAGCCCCGTAGTACTATTCTTGCTGTCTTCCATTTAATTATCTCATGGGTGATATTGGTGAGTATATCTTTCCCGGAAAGATATGAGAGTTCTTTGATAAGCCGGTCGATCTCGTCAGAATACATAACCGGGTTGTCCGTCCTCGGCACGTTCACGATAAAGATGGGTACATCGGCATATTCTGAGATAACATCGAACATACGCCGTGACATATCGCAACCAGTAGTGCCCACGAGTGCGGCAAATCGTTCAGTATGATCTAATACATAAGCAATGTTTGCCCGTACCATAGGGCAGGCGTCGATCCGTGCGTATTCTGTTCCCTTCTGCATGAGTTCGTAATTACCGTGCAGTAGACAGTAGGGCTGAAATCCGGCAGCGCTCAATAATTCTACAGGTACATAAGGACAGGTGTAACCGATGAGATTCATACGTACACGATCACGTCTGAAGTACGTGTTCCACGTTACTCGGTTTCATATTCATGATATGCGGAGATCATTGTTTTGAGTATATCGGGGACGGTCTGGACCGGAACATCACACGATGTCGATAGGATGAGGGGACGCATCGCGAGCGCGGCTTTCACCTCTCTACGTACTTGTTCAGAATCATTTCTGATAAGGGCTCCGGTTGAAACTCCACCCATCTTCACGGTCCGTGTTCGAGGTATGATGTCTTCAATGCTCAGGATATCGGCATCGATATCATCGAGCATGGTAATGATTGGTTCTGTATCACCGCAGATATGGATACCCGCAATGCGGTCTCCTTGTTTTATTTGCCGGCATAGGGTTTTGAGTGGCTCCAGGGCGAAGTCTGAGAATGTATCCGGAGATATTACGCTCGATGATGCTACCGGGTCGCCGATAAATATATGGACACCGGTATCGAGCAATTGTTTGACATACGATATCTGATGGCCGAGCGCTTCGTCGATGAGTCCGCGCGCCGCTTCTTCATCGGTGAGTATCATTTTAAGGAAATTCTCCACGCCTGACAGGAATGATGCAAGTGAGAAGGGGCCCTTTATCGATACAAAGACCGGTACTGATATGCGTTGTTGGAGTAAAACCGCAGCTTCGATAATAATACCGGTGCGGTCAACATATTTTTCGGACCGGGGACCCTCGAGCTGGGGGTAGGGAGCATAACGCACGGGACAACCCATTGCCTGAGCCTCTACATACGCATCAACGAAGAGCATGACCGCGTCGCTGTCGTAGAGATTCAGCCCGTATTCAAACGCATCTGCTAGTTGTTCGGGATCATGAGCGACCTCAGAAAATTCTTTCTTCAGCAGCCAGGCGCAGTGATCAGCGCACACCAGTGGAAATACAGCGTGTTCTTTGGTATGTTGGATTATCGCTCTAATGTGGTCCATGGAGAATGTCGTTTATGATGCTGATTGCTTCTGCTGCATCCCCACCAAAGGCGTCGGCGCCGATCTGTTCTGCGTATTCTGCAGTAACCGGTGCACCGCCGATTATGACCTTGACCGCATTGCGCAGTCTCCTTTGTTCCAACTCCTGAATGATTTCTGCCATACACGGCATGGTCGTGGTCATGAGACTGGATAATGCGAGAATATCCGGTTTTTCTTCCGCAACCGCTGTTATAAACTTCTCCGCGGGAATATCCTTTCCAAGATCAATAACCGTGACCCCGGTTGCTTCTATCATTACCTTCACGATATTTTTACCAATGTCATGGATGTCTCCGTGAACTACACCGATGACTACTTTCCCGCGCTGTGATACCTTTTCAGATTTCAACAAGGGCTGAACGATATTGAACCCGGCATAGAATGCCTCTGATGCGAGCAGGACCTCTGGGACATAATATTGTTTGTTTTTGAATAGTTCGCCTACTTTCTTCATCCCTGGGATAAGACCATTTTCGAGAATACTTCGCGCCGGAACGTTTTCTTTCAGGGATTGCTGCACCAACGCGATCACCTGCTCGTCCTGCATGAGAACGACTGCCTGTGTCAGCGCTGCAAAGTCCACGGTACCTCCATTACTGCAATGATAGTAAGATGCGACAACAAGTCAATCGACGCATCGGAGTTGTCTGCCGGCGTCCTGCCCCTCTGGAAGGACGCCGGTATGAGTTATTTCTGTGCAATGAAGAACCCGCGCCCGACCTTGTGTTCTATTGCGGCTTTTTGCCATATCGTTACCAGGTTCGAAGCGAAATCGAACAAGTCCTTTCCAAAATTCTCCAGTATCATCGTTTTGAGTTTTTCGTGCACGGTGACATAATATTCGTCAAAGCACTGTGCGAATGCTTCGGTTTGATCCTCGGCTTTTAGTATTTTGAATCCGTTGTTCTTGAGCAATTCCTGATATCCTTTGAAGTCTTCCATGTACGGGAAGGACATGGTATCGTAAAGTGGATCGAGTTCTTCTCGTGAAATATCTCCGGTAATGATCCAATCCGTGAAGCCGATCTTGCCGCCCGGGTTCAGTACCCGATAGGCTTCTTGTATCAGCTTGTTTTTGTCCGTGACGTAGCACCATGCCTCCTGACCCCAAACAATATCGAATGAATTGTCTTCATAGGGCAGGTCCATGACATTGCCCATGTGATATTCGATCTTGTTGTCGAGCCCGGCTTTTTTGGTACGTTCGATCGCCTTTTCGATCATGGTCTTGGTCATATCGACGCCCTTGACCGTGACACCGTATTTTTTCACGATATGACGTGCCGGCGCGCCGAGCGCGCTGCAGAGGTCAAGGACCTTCATACCTTCTTTGAGCCCGAGTGCCTGCGCCAGAGCGTCGGTTGCCTCGGGACCGCCGGAATGGATCTGTTCGCTCATGACCGCTTCCCAGAGCAGTCCGCCTGGTCCGTCATAGACTTCCTGAACATCCTTTTCAGCGTAGGGTTTCTTATATTTTTCCATCTTATTCCTCCTTACATACCTGCAGCTTGTCGATTACGGTGATAAAAAGAAAGATTACGGTGATGAAACCTCCTTACATGCCGTTGGCATGTTGTCTGCAGCGAGTGCTGCCCCGATAACACCGACGATCTGCGGTACATCGAGCTCCGGTTCCCGCCACATAGTTTCGTGTTCCATGACAGTACCCTTTTATTCTTGTTTAAAGAACAATCGGCAAAAGCAATTGCCGTCTTTCGTAATTTCTGATTCCAATTCCGGGCAGGGACAGGTGGCATCCTTTTGTGGGTCAAGAGGATGGTTTAGCTTGCATGGGCAGTAGTATGCAGTATGTGCAGTAGAATTCATTGTCATGAGACCGACGACCTTCTCGATGCGCTCTGTATCGGGGTTCACTCTATAACCTTTTTCTGCAGCAAGGGCGTGTATCCGGGCGAGGTTCTTATTGTATGCTCCTGTTCCTATAACACTATCCCATGGATTGCTCATGAGAAGACCTCCTTGAGTTTATGCTTTTATGCGAAGCTATAATAATATGGATTATTGTGGTGGGAAT
>CP070834.1:649222-656124 GCA_020341755.1 Caldifarciminota bacterium
TTCGTCCACGTGGACGAACGGCATTCTTCAGGAAACGGCGTGGTTAAAAATAAAGAAGATATTTGACCTTGACCGCACCTATCTGGTACTGCGGTTCCAGACTCCCGGTATCATCCTGTTCCCGGTAATCATTCAAAGCAAGGTATAACCACGATTTGGGCATAAAATTCCAGGAAAACAGCGCGCCGGTGCGAACGGCGCGCAGATCGGTATCGTTCAATTCGGTCCCGGGCGTATACATTACAAATTCGCTGAATATCGACAGCATCATATCGGCGTTGAACCGTATGTCGACGCGCGGCCGCATCGATGGATGCATCGCATACACCGTGTTATCTACGTCCCACTCTATCCAGTGATGGGCGTCAATGCCAATAGCGAGTTCCGGGATGATGCTGTAACGGTAGCTCAGCCAGTTCGAGCCGCGATACGCAAGTATATCCAGGTTATAGTTATAACAATAGCCATAATCAAAACCAAAGTCGATGTGATTACGCAGGAGATTGCCCCATGTGGACAGGTTGACACTGCGATAGAAGTAATCGGTATCTGCTTCGAAATACTGTCCGGCATATACGGAAAAATCAAAGCCCCAGTCGTTCCTGAAATTGGGATTGATCTCGATGACACCGACGTTCGAAATATTATCATCCCCGGGTTCTTTTACTGATATGATCCCCGGTGCGACCAGAAGATGACGTAGGAAACCGGTCGGGAACTGCCAGAACGGACCGAACAGGGCGACGAGCTGGGCACGACCAGCCCATGGCACAAATCCCATAGAACTAACATCGAACGAATCATGCACCACCTCAAAACCACCGAGTGCCAGGAAATTTCCATGGAAGCCAAAATGACCCCCTGATATCGCCCAGCCGCTCTTGCCGTTGCGGTCGCTCAGTGCACCCTGGACAATATACTGGTTCGCTCCCTTTCGGTATACACCATCAAAGCCAGCCGCGACATTGTAATCATCGGCGTCGACAGTAGCACTGCTCACGAGCAAACCAATGTCCGAGTTTTCCAGCACTCGATGCCGCGCCCGCGCGACACCGAACCATCGGTTGGGTTCGGCAAGCGAGTCGTCGATATAATATTCATCCGTATACGCACCGAGCATGCCAAACTCAAATGCCTCGGATTTATTGGTCAGTTTTAATCCGCCGATAATGGGTACGGCATCACCGTTGATCGATTTTCCTATCCTTCGTGAATAGAATATATTAAGCGGGTCAAAAAACCCTTTACCCTGTCCGAAATCCGACATTCGGAAAATGTCCTGACCCTCAAGGAAAAACGGTCTGCGTTCATTAAGATACACTTCATACCGGTCTAGATTCAAGGTGAATGGATCTGATTCAATCTGTGCAAAATCAGGAAATGCCGTGGCATTCAAGGTCATCTGAGGTGTCACATCCCATTTCACATTAAGGCTCAGGCTCGGTTTTACCTCAATCGTGTCCTCGACGTCAGGATATGTCTGCCGGTCATACCGGATATATCCTTCCGGGTAGAGTTCAAAGTAATAGCCGGTTGCCTGGGGATTTATGCCGGTGAGCCTCGGCCATCGAGAGATATAGTCATCTTCTGCCTGGAGTACCTCGGTCCAGTACGAGGTTTCCCGGTTGGCAGCACAATAGCGCATGAACTGTATGCCCCATTCCTGTAACCCCTTTTTATAGCGGATGGACTTGAACGGAATCTTGAATTCCACCACAAGCATATCCTTATCCATACCAACCGCCCGGTACCACACACCATCCCATGAACTATCTTTCGAGCGGCCGTCGTCGAGTATCCACCCGTCATCGATTATCTCGCTTGCATACACGATAAAGTAATAGCCAGTGATCTTGCTGCCGAACGGATCGATGCCGAAGGCAACATAATCTTCATCAGCGGTCAAACAGGCGATAGGACTGTGTTCTGCAGCATAACATCGGAAAGCGACATAGAGATTCTCATCATCCTGCAGGACGTACACGACTGTATTTTCCGTGGGCGGTTCTTTCTCATAGGGTGCGTGCTGCACAAAACCGTATGCAGAATCCGCCTCTAACCACACCTCTTCGATAATCCCGTCGATTTTTGGTGCAGTTTCTATATAATGAACATGAACCGATTTGTCCGTATGCAAACCCAACAAGAGAACAAATATAAGATACATAGAACCTCCTCACAGGCTTGCCCAACCTGCTCCTCACACTTGAAAAATATCATAAAGCCTTATTACATGTATACGTTATCCATACTGGGAAAGTTTCACACGAAATCGAGGCTGACGACCGTGGATCATGATACTATGACAGAATATAAGGATTAAGCATTTGACAATCCCTGTATCATACATATAATTTAATTCTCACCAGGAAGGAGGATAAATGCTTTTATTGCTGTTTTTATGCGCACAGTGGGGAGAGGAAAATCTCGAGGCAAAATTCTATCATCCTCGCTTTGATCAACAGTTGTACCGTGCCGAATCGACCCATGAATTCAATGTACTCTATTATGACCTCGAGGTTACACTGCCTATGACCCAACGGAGCATACAGGGCATTAATCGGATTTCCTGCCGGAGCCTGGTAAACGGATTGAATACGGCTGTACTCCACGCCTATACCCTCACCATCGACTCGGTTCATGTCGATGGCACACCAGCCTCATATTCAGCGAGCGGCGAATCACTGATCATCGATCTACCCCAGACATACAATATGAATGATTCCTTTAATATCGATATCGGATACCACGGTTCATGGAACGTATCGTATTACCAGACCGGGTTCTGTTATTACCCGGAGAATTACACCGGCAGTACAGAGCATTCCATCGCCTATACCCTCGGCGAACCATGGGATGCCCGACGATGGATGCCCTGCTACGACGAACCGTTCGACAAGGCAGATTACGGCTGCCGAATAGCGGTAACTGTGCCGGACAGTTTTATCGTATGTGCCAATGGCGTGCTTGACGGCATCGTCAACAACAGCGACAATACGGCAACTTACACCTGGGAAGAGCATTATCCTATTACCACCTATCTCATGCATTTTGGAGCATCCCGCTTTGCCGCGTGGTCGCAATGGTATCAACCAGAAACCGGGGATAGTATAGAGATACGGCATTACGTATGGCCCGAAGACTCTGCTGTATCGGTCGGCGGCTTCAGCGATATACCGGCAGCAATGGCGCTGTTTGATTCACTGTACGGCTGTTATCCCTTTGACCGGTATGGTCAGGATGTGGTTTCGCCTTATTCCTGGGGAGGTATGGAACATCAGGAAATGACCACCATGCACCGGGATTGTGTATACGGATCTCAAGGATGGCGCCGCGTCATGGCACACGAACTCGCTCATATGTGGTGGGGTGACATGGTTACCTGCATAGATTTTCGCGATATATGGCTCAATGAGGGTTGCGCGACCTACAGTGACGCAAATTATCTCTGGTATATATATGGATATTCCACATTTCTCAATACCATGGCTTCGAGGGCGCAGTCATATTATGATGAAGATATGACCAACCGCCGACCGCTCTATGACCCGCCGCCGGGTGAGTTATTCAATGTTCCCTACACATATTACAAGGCGTGCTGGGTAATGCATATGCTCCGTTATCTCGATGACGAGCAGTTTTTCGATGGGATGGCAGCGTACCGCGACAGTTTGGCATATGGCAATGCAAGCACGGAAGACCTAAAGGGTATCTTTTCCGAAGTGTACGGTACTGATCTCACCTGGTTCTTCGATGAGTGGGTCTATGGTCAGGGATATCCAGAATACGAGATCTACTGGTACTGCAATCCGTCAGGCAACGATTATGACGTAAATGTCCAAATTTACCAGGTCCAGACAAACGCACCGCCCGTATTCCACATGCCGCTGGAGCTGGAATTCCACACGACCGGCACTGACACGACGGTACGCATACCCATAAACGCCTCTCCACAGCATGCACAGTTCACCTTTCCCGATTCAGCCACGTCACTGACGGTCGATCCCGATACTTGGCTACTGAAGGCGTATGAAGTCTTTTACGGGATCGAGGAGTATGCCGATGACAAACCCTTTTTCAATGAACTGTTAATCGCGCGCAATCCCTGCCGCATTCCGGAACTCACCTATATCCTGCACCAGACCGGAATCGTGCAGCTTGTACTGTATGATGTGACCGGCAGATCATGTCGTACGATATATGACGGTGTAGCGCACGCCGGTGAATATTCCGTTCGCATCCAGAGACTGACACCCGGTATCTACTTTTGCAGACTTGTCACACCGGTCAATGAAGAGGTGAAAAAAGTCGTGGTCGTGAAATAACCCGAAGCCGTTGAAAGAAAGGATACAGCATGGAGCACACAAAGATCGAACAGCTAGCAGAACATGGACAGAGCGTCTGGCTGGATTATATCAGCCGTTCATTGCTCGATAGTGGAAAGCTCAAGACCCTGATAGAACAGGGACTCCGGGGTCTGACCTCGAACCCATCTATTTTTGACAAGGCAATAAGTACAAGCGCTGATTATGATGAACGGATCGCACATCTCAAGCGGGAAAACAAATCTGCATTTGAAATCTACGATGATCTCACAGTCCAGGATATACGGGATGCCGCCGATATGTTCAAACCGGTGTATGAGGGTAGTGAGGGGTTGGATGGGTACGTCAGCCTGGAGGTCAATCCCAAGCTTGCATACGACACTGCACAGACGATCGAAGAAGCCCGGCGCCTCCACCGAACTGTCGACCGGCCGAATGTCATGTTCAAGGTACCGTCGACCGAAAAAGGATTTCCCGCTATAGAAGCACTGCTGGCGGACGGGATCAATGTGAACGTAACGCTCATCTTTTCCCTGGAGCAGTACGAGCACACAGTACAGGCTTATATGAATGGTATACGGAAACGGGCAGAAAATAATTGCGCTATCAGTACTGTTCGTTCGGTAGCGAGCGTTTTTGTTAGCCGTATCGATACGGTAATTGATCAACAAATAGCGGATAGGACTGCATCCCTTGATGGTGAACAGAAAAAACGCCTTGAGCAGCTCACCGGACGCGCTGCCGTAGCAAACTCAGCGGTCATTTATGCACGCTACCGTGAATTGTTCCGAAGCGAGGAGTACAAGGAACTGGCGTCCAGCGGTGCCCATGTCCAGCGTGTGCTCTGGGGTTCGACGAGCACGAAAAATCCGTCATACGGCGACACTAAATATGTGTCCGAGCTCATCGCTGAGGGCACGGTCAACACCATACCGGCAAAAACCCTGGACGCGTTCGTTGACCACGGTCAGGTGAAGAATGCTCTCACCGAAGATGCGGCAACGCATCTGCAACTCTTAGAAGAACTAAAAGCACATGGCATCGACATTACCACAGCATGCGCACAACTGTTAAAAGACGGCGTGATTGCATTCGAGAAAGCATTTGATAATCTGCTCGGTGCCATCGAGGACAAAGCCAGCAAATTATAACGATACACTACTCCATATCACCAAAGCACCATCGGCGCTGAAGTATGTCATTTTTCACTTTGTCATTTTGTTAATTAACAAAATGATAAAATGATGGATGGATACAATTACTGTGAGCCGTTCAGTCTGGGCAGTTTTGTATTCCTATTCGAATTCGAGTATTCCGAAATACTCGGGCAGATGCCCGAACGGTATTGCCCAGTAACCGGCGTCACCCATTCCGGTGCGTGGCTGCAATCTCCGGAGATTGAAACCCCACCTGCTATCGTCGTACGGCGCGAGTGCGCTTTTCGGGATCTTTATCTCGAGGACCCAGGCATATTCTTCGCGACCCGGGACTATTTCCCATGACCCGTTCCACGCTAGATCTTTTTCACTCTGACCGTCTTTGTACTGACAGCGTCGGTCGAAAACCACGCCGTTGCTGTTGATGATCGCCTGGTAATAGGTCTCCTGGTCGTAATTGGTATCGAAGAACATCCAGAGATTGTCGTCATAGGGGCTGCCGGCATCCGGTTGCGTTGCATCCGTCTTGATCCGCGAGGGATCGCTGTCGTGGCATCTCGCACCGATATATACATTTTCATCATCGTGTATAAAAAAGATCTCGGTTTTTTCCACCGGAGGATCTGGTCGGCCGTCATACGTGCCCAGCGTCTGAATGGGCGATACCCGTTTCCATATCTCCTCATCCAGCCTGCCGTTGAGTACGGGTGGTTCAAGGATCTTTTTAACTCCCACGCTTCTCTTGACCGGCAAGAAATTACGGACCGAACAGACCTTTCCGTGAGCAAAAGGAAATACCAGGATTGACCGGGGTACCGGAAATATCTCAGAACCATTATTGACCGTTACCTGTACAGGATATGACTTCTTTTGATCAGGCGCGATCATAATCGGTAAAGATGCAGGATCTATCAGATACCGGGTCGTATCAAAGTCCCATATCAGCGTATCGATAAGTGAATCCGGACCGAAATTTTCGATGACCATCTCGTGTACCAGTTTTTGTGATACAGAGCCTTCCCGGGTGATGATAGGTTCCATAATGACCGCATCCTCATCGGCGCGCGCGATCAGTCGCAGGTCGTCGACGGTCACGACATCACGTGCATGGACGTTTCCGTGCTCAACTACCGCAATCTCATGTGTCCCTTCCTGCACGGTCACGAAAAGAAAGTGATAGAAATGCCCCCTCACAAATTCAGCCGTGCCTATACTGCCGCCCGAACTCCCGACATTGATATACTCAACGTCATTATATGTCGTATGCGCATACGTGTGATGATGACCGGTGAACACGGTCGTTACACCGTACTCCTCGAAGAGTTCTGCCAGGATATCGATCGTATCTGTCTCCAGTGCATAGAGATACATCGGAATATGATAGAATACAAAAATATTGTCTTTTTCCTTATTCTGTTCG
>CP070834.1:656224-662934 GCA_020341755.1 Caldifarciminota bacterium
GGCGGCGGCGGGCCCGGCAATAACCAGTTCTTGTCGTAGATGAACTGACAGGTACCGTCGATCTCCACCAGCGCCGTGTCCGGACGCTCGTAGATGCCTTCCCAATCAGCCAGTACGATACCCACCAGCACGACCGCCTCGGAATCTGCCGCTAAACTGAACGGGCCGCTGCACTGCAGGAAGCGCTGGTCGTCGGGCTGCGGCGGTACCGTATCGTAGGGCTCGTACACACCGGTCTTGAAGTTGTAACCGGCAAGCGTCACGTAGCGTTCACCATCAAGGTTCGGCTCCAGGTTCAGGGTGAACCGCTTGAACGCGGTCATGCCGAGCTGTGGTATTTCAGACGGGTCGCGCCAGTCCGGCGTACCGTCGAGGTCGGCATCCCATAACGAGTCGATCACGTTATTGACGTAGTAAGAACTGTCCCGTTCGAATTCATCGGGAATTCCATCATTATCCTTGTCCTCACCGGGAACCAGATCAAACGGGCTCTGCAGATAGTCGAACCCGATCACACCCGGGAAGGATGACCAGCCGGCTTCTTCCTCTTCCTGCCACTGGTAACCGAGATTATCTACGTAGTGCGAGTCACCGTCCATGACGAACCACTGCGATACGATACCTGAAATGATATCGTTCGCCGCGGTTCCGGCTTCGTTGCCGACGTCATTATCGGCGCATACGCCGAAATAGACGTCGTGCAGATCGGCACCGCTCTTGTTAACGAGCTGATAGCGCATGAAGATGATATCCTGGGTCGATGACAGATTCCAGGCATAGACGGTCTGGTAGACCTCGAGTCCGATCGGTCGTGTGTCTCCCGGAATATGAGCGGCCTCGTCAAAGTCATTATACGCGCACCAGGAATCCTGATGAGACTTGATACTCTGTGGAGCCATCGAATACGGATCCGCAGGCGGTGGCCAGTTGAGCGGGTACATAAAGATCACTGCCGCAGGATCACCTGGCGACATGCCTTCGAGACCGGCGACATATTCGGTCTCACCGCCGTGTGGTCCGTAGCCGATCGTCACGAGCGAATCGCCGTCGACGATCGTTCCGAACCACGCACCGGCACCGTATATATAGTTCTGATTGCTGCCTTTTGGCCACCAGAGCCCGGCTTCACCACGTTCATCCTGGCCGAATTTGCCGAAATTAGAGACAGCGCACTCGACCTGGTTTATGTTGTGAATCAGAATCTCGGCCGCACGTGTTGGAAGTGGAGGTGGCGTTGCACTTCTGCCGTACGCAAGTATCGCTATAAGTAATAAGGGAATCAAGATCTTCTTCATTATTTCCTCCTATACCTTAGAAGCCAACTGAAACACCGAACTTGACCCTGAATGGTCCGTAGTAGTTTCGCGGGTCAATGTAATAATCGGTCCGGGCCTCAATGTAGTCTGCCTTCAGTTCCGGCGGTGTGAGTAAGCCGTCATGGTTGTAATCTGCCTGAGGAGAATACCGGTCGCTCGTGATCGGCAGATAGCCGAACTGTCCAAGATTCGGTTCAGGATCACCGTGATCATCAGCCAGACCGGTCGTCGGGTAGACTTCTCTTATCTGTTCGGTATTGAAGAGATTCTCAATAACTCCCGACAGCCTTAGCGATAGTGGACCAAGACCGACATCCCTGCTGAAGCGCAGATCCATATTCCAGTACCCGGGCATCCGTGCGGAGTTCTCATCACCGAGTTTGTTTCCCTTGAGATCTTCAGGAGTGTATGGATGTCCAGAGTGATATTCAAAGACGATCGAGCTGTTGAACTGCTGCATAGGCATGAGGAAGAAGTCCTTCGGGAATTCGAGGTCGAAATTCGAGACCACGGTGTGCCGCTCGTCAAAATCAAGCCAGTAGTCGATGACCGGCGGCTCAATCTGATAATCATAGTGGTCATAATACCACTCGCCAGCATAGGCGGCCGTACCCTTGGCAAACTGCAGCGTATAGGTAAGTCCCATCGCCCACATCTCTGACATACGCTTGTCAACACTGAACTCAAATCCCTTGACATTACCGTAGTCGACATTGAAGTACTGGTAGTATGGTATGGGCAATGCGAAAACTTCCCGGATCTGTGCAAGATCGTAGATATCCTTAAAGTATGCGGTGAATCCAAAGACCACATCATCGGACATCTGATTCTCGATACCGACTTCGTACATTACCGTTTTCTGCGGTTTGATAAGGATATTGCCGACGATCGTATTACCTCGGCTCAGGGCGAGCCTGATGACCGCGGTATCGGTCGTACCATACATGTTGTCGAGTTCCGGTAGCTGGAAGTAATGTCCGTAGTTGAAGCGAAATTTCATACGGTCGGTAACCGGCAAAGAGAATCCCAGACGCGGGGAGATCTTGTAGGAAACATCAGCATCTTCGAGTTCATCGTTCAGGTTATTGTTCGGCTCGGAAAACGTGAATGCCTTGGGATCGAAGTAATCCACCCGGACACCGATTCTGGCGATGAGTCCCTCGAAGTCCATTTTGTCCTGCATAAAGAACGCCAACTGGAACGGACTGCGGTCATAATAATCCCAGAATGGATTGGTGACCCACGGGAGATTATTATCGAAATATTGCATTTCTAACTGGGTGAAATCGAGCCCGCTCTTGAATTCGTGGACCTTGCCGACCGAGTGCGTGAGACTGAATCGGGCTTGATAATCGCTGTTATTCCAGTAACGCCATACGCGGTAATCACCGTATGTCCTGAACAAACCCTCGGCAGCATACGGGCTGTTCCTGAGTGCATCCGGACCACGGTTTACGTATTCTTCATGGTATTCCATCATGCTGTCGATCAGCACATCGGTTACCGGCAGCGAACCATCTACCAGATAGGGAATCAGATGTTCGGCCTGGAAACGGTAATCATCATACCATTGCCGATCGTTTTCCTCTTCCCATTCGTAATCGCGGTTGCCGTAGCAGCGTTCGAAGTGGGTAGCGCCAACCTTCAACTCACTCAGTGTTTTTGCCGTCAACATATAGTTGAACTTTGCCGAAACGATCCAGTTCTTTATCCGGCTCATAAAGATGTTCTTGAAGTACTTGAGACTTTCGCCCCGCCAGTAGACCAGCTGTTCACGGGAACTGAAACCGGATAGTGTGACCTTACCCTTGGCGCCGAACAGATACGAGAGGCGTGCCTGGGTCCGGTAATCAACACGCGGAGACGGTACCTTGTACAGTGCTTCGGTCGTTGCGTCTTCGAAGAGTACTTCACCACTGACAAAGTAGCGCAGACGCTGGGAAAGTGGAAGCGGTCCACCGAGTGACAATTCATAGAGGTTGTAGCCGAAATTGAGCTGTTCTGTGCCACCGAACATTTCATCGGTCAGGAAGCTCATCTTTCCGGAATGTTTGGTGCCCCCGTCTTTGGTCACGATATTGATGACCGCAGAAAGAGCCTCACCGTACTCGGCATCGAATCCACCGCTGATCACGGTGACTTCTTCCACTGCGCCCTGGTTGATTCTCGCTGACTGCCAACCCGTATTCGGCACTTTGGTGACGATACCATCGACAAAATAGGTCACTTCGTTGTCACGTCCGCCCCGGACATGGGTTCCCAGATCGCTCTGCACCACTCCGGCTTGCAGGGAGATGACCTGGTTGATACTGGTGACCGGCAATCTTTCCATTTCCTGAGAGGTTACTGCGCGGTCCGTGCTGGTTTTCGAAATAACGATCATCTCACGTTCTGCTTCGACGACGAACGCTTCCATCTCGAGCACGGTCGGTCGCATTCTGAAATTAAGTACTGTGGTCTGGTCAGCGTTCACAATCACTTTGGTGTACGTATACGGATCATAACTGATGTAGGAAGAAATGACTGTGTGCGTGCCTACCGGGACATACAGCACGGTATATTCACCAAATTCATCAGTCGCTGCACCAAGTTCAGTCCCTTCGACAATAACATCGGCCCCAATCAAGGGCTCGCCTGTTTCATTGTCGACAACCCTTCCGGTAATCTTACCAAATTCAGCGGCAAACAGGAAAAGACCTATGAATGTGAGGCATAAGAGTTTCTTCATCATGCACCTCCTACTGGGTTATCCTAATTGGTATAAGCCACGCAGTGGCTTTATAGTCTTTCCTGGGAGTAAGGTAGTAGAACGATGTAGCACCCTGAGTCACGACCACTTCTATCCAGAGATTAACGAGCCCGTCACCGTCTACGACCACCTGTCCGATGTTTGCACCAGGTCCGCCACTGCCAAAAGTCATTCTGTTTCCATCCAGGGTAGCTAAGAATATGCAGGAATCCGGATCAACCTGTACTGAAAGATTGACGGTCACATTGAGGGTATCGCCCGCTGTATAGGTCAGCAGCGAATCAATCGAACGAAAACGATCCATGATGTGTCTCGTATCAAGAGTATCGTAGCTGCTCCAGACAATCGTATCTGAAATTGGTCCCAGGTTTCCGTCCGGATCGAGAACGACATTCAAAATAAACGGAACATCCTGAGCTTCTTCTGGGAAGTTCCACGTGCCATACGTAATGCGTTTAAACTCCCACTCCCCATTCTCATCTCTCTCGAAGAACATATGCCGTTGACATATACCAAAGGCCTCCTGAACATCCTCAAAAGGCGTAGTGTCTATGAAGACAGTATCATAGTAGATGGAATCATCGTATAAGAAATAAGGTATATCCCAGCGTTCATCACAATACGTGAGTGAATTGAAAGTCACCGTATCCCACAGAAATACCGTGCATGTTGTATCCTTTGCGAACCAGAACTCGAGTCCGTATGCACGCTCGATGAGTTCCAGAGCACATGAATCGACGTGCTTCTTGGATACAACCGAATCAGCACGAAACCACCTATCTGTCTCACTCAAGGCGATCGCAGGAAGCGATAACGCCAGGTAGGTCGGATCGAATAGATCCTCGCTCACGAGAAAATCGGGATTGGCAGTGATGAGTGCGTGTATATCGGTGCTGTCTTCAGGGGTTCCTTGGTAGTAATCTTCGGGTGGTTCATTTCCACAGGTCGAGAGAAACATTCCAACAACAATCAAGAGGCATAGAAGATTCCTCTTCATTACTCCTCCTTTCATTGTACCTCCTCTGTCTTGTCTCGACAATAAGCGCAACATAGCCATTACTGGCTATTTTCTTCTAACCTTCTCTATCCTTGATCTTACATTTGCTTGAATGAGTAAGCATCACCTCCTTCTCTTTATCCATAAAATTATAGCAGATATCCATCCAATGTCAAGGTATCAGATTAACTATCATCCGCCGCCAGTAAGCTGGAACTTGATGGGACGCGATACCCAGACCCGAACATATTTATCACGCTGTTTCGCCGGCGTGAACTTGCTCTTCATGGCAGCAGCCACGGCTGCCTGGTCCAGCATCTGGTTTCCGCTCGACTTAATGATCTTGACCTCCATCGCGCTGCCATCAATATCTACCAGTATCTGCACTACCGTGGTTCCTTCGATACCTGCCTGACGCGCAAGTTCGGGATACCGGGGAGTCGGCATACTGACAGGTCTAGGTTTTACCTCAACCTTGTAATACGGCACGATCTCGATATCCGGTCCGGTCGGCGTCGTCCTTATGATATCTTCGGTGAAGTCGGTCGTGGCAATAGTTTCAACCGCTTCCTCTTCGGCCACTTCGCTTTCTGCTTCAACCGCGACCTTAGGGCGTTCCAGCGGAGGCGGCTCTTCGAATTTTTGCATCTGAGCCGAGATTTCCTCGACCATCGTCACGATCTCTTTTCTTAATTTGAATGGCTCGGGCTCCTGATAGGGAATAAACAGAAAACCCAGGATGAATATGACCAAACTCGAGACCATCCCGACTCGGAGATACACTCCGTACGACAGTTTATGATCGCGCATGGTCACTCCTTTGGACGTTCTGTACCAAATGTAATCTTAAATGCCTTTGCTTCCTTCAGTTGATCGAGAATAACATCCACCTTTCCATAGTTCACGTTCTCGTCCACATTGATGATCGTAATGAGCTCAGGATCTTCCCATACCTTGGGCGCTATCTTTGCGGCAACCAGCTCTTCGCTCACAAGATTATCGTCAATATAAACCATATTTTTGTTGTCGACATAGACATGGGCAACATGTCTTCTCATTCGGATGCGTTCGGTGGATTTTGCTGTGGGCAGCTTGTAGTTGAGGTTGAGTGTCGTGGGTCGAAATACGGTCGTTACCATAAAAAACAAGATAAGGAGGAATGCGATATCGGCAGTCGAAGCGGTGGGAATATCAGGCATTTGCGTTGATCTGCGAATTATGCTTTTTCTCATTACTCCTCACTCGTTGGAATGAGACTGATCTTTTTTGCTTCAATTTCCCGACCATCGGGCATCGTTACCTTGGCGAGTTTGACCCGGTCAAGCACTTCGACCATGCTCTTGTACGGAGCCTCCTTGCTAGCACGCAAAGAAACTACGAGCAGTGTATCGCGCGCGAGCAATCGTTCCTCGACAATATCCTTGATCCGGTCATAATCCTGCGTTGTTAGGTATTCGTTGAGGCCGACGGTTTTCACGTTGACCTCGCCTGCGGGATTGATCGCCAGGGTTACGATATTCTCCTTCACTACCACGACTTTCTCTTGCTCGGTCGTTTTTTCCGGAAGCAACATCTTCAATCCTTTTTCCTTACTGAAGACGGTCGAAACGAGAAAGAAGAGAATGAGCAAAAAGGCAACATCGCCCAT
>CP070834.1:663034-669693 GCA_020341755.1 Caldifarciminota bacterium
CGCGAGCGCATCTCGGTGACCTTTGTGAGGACCTCTTTTTCATGTGCCGCGTAACCCTTAACGGTTTCCACGAGATTGGGGATGAGATCGTACCGGCGTTTGAGCTGAACATCGATCTGCGCCCAACCATTGTCAACACGGGCTCGTTTGACAACGAGACGGTTGTAGATACCGATAAATGCGACAACTAACACTACTACAATTATCAGTAATAATATGCCTATCATAGTTCCTCCATTAACATTATTGTATATAAAATAAAAAAGTTGTCAATATACTACACTTGAAGTGAACTGTTAATTCATGCGATTTATCACCTGTTTTGGAAAAATCTTGACTTGAAATCGGATTTTTGTATAATTTTCACAGTATCATGATCGACCGAACCGTAAGAAATTTCGCATTAAAGGAGCTCATTGCCACCGGAGGGATGGCTGCTATATATAAGGCGGTACAGATCTCGCTTGACCGGGTCGTCGCCATTAAAATACTGCACGGTCATTTGGCGCAGGATAAGAGCTTCATTACGCGGTTCGAGCGCGAGGCAAAGGCAGCCGCAAATCTCAAACACGAAAACATAGTAAATATCATCGATTATGGCAAGGCAGATGATATTTATTTCATTGCCATGGAGTATGTCGATGGCACCAGCCTTAAAGACCTGATGAACACGATCGAGTTCATACCCATTGATATGGCACTCGCGATTACCCGTGAAATAAGCAAAGGATTAGCACATGCCCATGAACGCGGGGTCGTTCACCGGGACATTAAACCCGCGAATATCCTGATCGGGTATGACGGTGTGATCAAGATCGCCGATTTCGGTCTTGCCCAGGCACAGGATCTGACCTCGGTGACCGTGACCGGTTCGATCGTCGGTACACCAGCGTATATGTCACCTGAGCAGGCAGGGGGGAAAAAGGTAGGTACACAGACCGATGTATTCTCGCTCGGAGTCGTTGCCTATGAGATGATAACCGGCATCAAACCATTTGCCGGCGAGAATTATTCCTCCGTGATCCACCAAATACTGACGGTAAAACCCCGCCCCGCCATACAGGCAAATCCCCTGGTCAGCAGGGAGATAAATGATATTTTAGAGAAAATGCTGGAGAAGGACACAGAGATCCGGTATGGGTCTATTGCCGCAGTCAGCAGCGATATCGAGGGATTTTGCAGACAGAAGAATATCGCTGTATCGCGCCAGGAGATCGGTGCGTTCGTGAAGGCACCGACCGAACATTTCGATCGGCACCGTCAAATCAGAAAGGACAAACATTTTGAACGCGGCGTATATTTTGCGGGGCTCGGTAAAGAGAAGATTGATGATGCAATCAATGAATTCAGCAAGGTCGTTCACCTTGACCCCTCAAACAAACGCGCCCAGAAACATCTTGCAACCCTGCGTGAGAAACAGGCAAAGGTGGGTGCTGCCGCGCCCAAGGGAGCGGTTACCAAAAAAACCAAGAAAAGCCGCAGGATATCACTGCCGGTCATGGTGATGCTCGGCATAGTGATTATAGGCATCGTTGCGTTCGCAGTTACCAGACTGTTTCGAAGTCCTGGCCAAAAGGTGCAGGACAGCACCGTGAGCACCGGTTTCCTGGATGTACGGTCGACACCTTCCGGAGCAATGATCGTCCTTGATGACAGTACGCTGGGCAGGACTACACCGGCACATATCGAGAACATAACAGCGGCTCGTCATACAGTGCGAATCGTCCTGGCAGGATATCAGACATATGTCGATTCATTCCTGCTGGGAACAGGAGAAACACTGCTCGTCCAGACCATGCTAGAGCCAGCAGAGGAACCGACGCACTACGGAAGCATGGATATACGATCGAAACCGAGCGGCGCCCAGGTTTTTCTCGATAATCGAAAACAGGCGGCAACGACGCCGTGTACGATCGACAGCGTCGAGACCGGGAACCATACCGTGAGACTGGTGAAAAAGGGTTACGAACCGGTAGAGATTCAGAGATACGTGGATGCCGGAGAGTCGGTACACATCTCTTCGACATTGACGAAGACGAAAAAGACCCCGGTCATCCAGGCACCGGCTCATTTGAAAATATCGGTGAATCCGTGGGCAAAGATATATGTTGACGGGAAGTACCTCGAAACGACGCCGGTTGCCGGAGCTCTGGATATACCGGCTGGCCGGCATATCGTGAAACTGGAGAACCCGAATTTCAAGGTGTGGCAGAAAACGATTGATTTCAAGGCCGGTAAGACCGAGAATCTTACGGTCAGGCTCGAGCCGCTGGATGGTTTTTTAAAACTCACGGTCAGGCCATGGGCTGACGTGTATATTGACGGGAAGTTCTATGAAACGACTCCCATCGCAGAACCGATAAGGCTCGCATCGGGCAGGCATACGCTTAAACTTATCAACCCTTCATTTCAACCGTATGTACAGGAAATAGAAATTCCGGTTGAAAAGATGTTGAAAAAACATGTTGAGCTTGTACCAAAATAAAGGAGGTGCAATGTTACGCAGGATCGTGTTCGTGATCAGTATTGCATCCATCGGGATGCTCGGCGCGCAGGTATCGGCAGATTCACTCGACCAGATGCTGACGCGTGCTAAAAATTATTATAATCGGGGTGAATACGAATATGCCATTGTTGAGCTGGAAAATGCACTCCAGTACCTGAAACAACTGGAACAGGTTGACCAGGTCGAGGCATATAAGTATCTCGCCTTCAGTTATGTTGCGTTTGGGCAACTGGATAAGGCAAAAGAACAGTTCAAGAAAGTACTCATGCTCGACCCCGCTCATGAACTAGACCCGGCGACCGTTTCCCCCAAGATCATTAAGGTTTTCGAAGAGGTGAAGGCAGAGATGCCGGTGGAAGCCCCGGAGGAGCCGGTCATCGCAGAACCGCCTGAACCCGAACAGGTGACACCGGCAGCACCCAGCAGTGGATTTCCCTATTGTTGCATTCCCGGCTGGGGTCAGATGCGCCGGGGTCAGGGAAGCAAAGGCATGCGGCTCATGGTCGCGGGCGGTACGACGTTCTTTGCGAGCCTCGTCGCCCTGGGGATCCGCGATGCCAAACATCAGGAGTACCTGGATATCGACGATTTCAATGAGGACGAACTGAGCGAAGCATACGATGCGTACAAGTTATGGCACAATATCTCCGCGGTCAGCCTGACCGCGTTCCTGGCGGTGTACGCGTACAATATCTACGACATTCTGACATCGAAGCCCACCCGAACATCGTCCGTGACCGATCTCGACCGTGGTGTGTGCTGGGAAGTACGGGAAGATGGTGTGAGTATCGGTTATAAATTATCTTTTTAAGGGGGCACCCATGAGAAAACTATTTTTTATTCCGATCATACTTTTCCTGGTCATTGCCTGTCTGGAACCAGAACATGATAATGTCTACGATCCGGACAATCCGGACAAGGCACGTGTTGCCGGTATTGTTCGTGGATATGACTGGAGTATCCTGCCGGACGCACGCGTGGGACTGGTCGAGGATACTTTCTTGATATACGAAACAACGAGTGACGACGATGGTTTTTATGAATTTTCTAACGTGGATCCGGGTGTATACCGGATTGTCGCCGTGCATGGATACTACCGCCCCATGGAAACAGACGAGTTCGGCGTAACTGCTGGCGCAGACGTCGATACTGCCGATGTCTATTTCCAGGAGATCTACTTCCATTTTGAAGATGAACCGGTAGGGACGGTTCAGCCTCTCGGCTGGGAGGTATTGACCGGTGCATGGGAGGTAATAGAAGATACGGACGAACCGTTCACACACTCAGCGCCGAACGTGTATAATGGCACGGCAGGAACCCCGGGTCAGGCGGCGATTGCCGTGTTCGAGAACGAAATGGCGAATTTTTCCATCGGGACCGAGGTGAAGGTTCTTGATACGAGTGGTTCGGGATGGGAAGCTGGATTGGTACTGCGCTTCAGTGATTTTGATAATTTCTATCAACTCGCCCTGGGAGAGGGCTATATCGTGTTCAGGTTGATCGAGAATAGCGTGCCAACTGAGTTGCACATTGAGGCAGTTCCGGTCAATGAGGGATCGTATTATTATATCGGTGCCGAGTGTTATGATGAGCACATCAGACTGTGGTTTGAGGACGGTATCATATATGAACTCGATGATTATACGTTCACCAGCGGTTCTGCCGGACTCTGGGTGTACGACCTGGATGAACCGGCATCGGTCAATTTCGACGATATCGTAATCTGGCCCTGAGTGTATTGGTGTAAGCATCTGAGCATCGGTTCCACTACATGGCGACCCTGCTGATACATCGATCTGAGGAAGAGACCCAGGTCTTAGAACTGAAAAAAGACCATGTTACGCTCGGCAGACGCGAGGGTAATGACATAGTACTTGATGATGTATTTGTATCACGCCAGCACGCCGAACTGCAGCGAAGGGGTAATCTGTACGTTATCAGGGATCGAAAGAGCAAGTTCGGGACCTTTATTAACGGCGAACGCATCACCGAGGCAAAACTCAATTACGGCGACGAGATACAGGTCGGGAATACCCTGATAACATTCGTCGATGACAAGGCGATCGATCAGATTATCGAGCACAAAACGCCGACCCGCAGGCTCGGCGCGGTGCTCAGCCTGGGAGAAAAGATCGATGCGGTGAAGAAGCAGATCGCGGAGCAGAGCCCGCCTGAACGGATCGTACGCTCGCTCGATGAAATCAAGGCGAATTTCACCGTGTACCAGCAGCAGCTCAGCGAAGCTGAGAAATCAAGAGAGATCGCCGCAACCCTGTGCGAGGTCGGCAAGATGATCAATTTCGTGTTCGACCTCAATGTCCTCCTGCATCTCCTGATGGACTCAGCATTGAAGATACTTAAAGCGCGCAGGGGATTCATCATGCTCTATGACCGGGCGACGGAAAGTCTCAGGGTCAAGGTCGCTCGCAATATGGGCGGCGAGCTCGATCCGAACAAACCAGCCGGCATCAGCCAGACCATTGCCTGGCAGACCTTTACCCAGGGCAAACCGGTTCTCACCGGGAACGCAACCGAGGATGCACGGTTCCGTGCGCAGGAGAGCGTGATCAGTTACGCGATCGGCTCGGTAATCTCGGTGCCGCTCGTTGCCAAGAAAAAGGGTACGATCGGCGTCATCTACCTCGACAACACGGTCGGTCAGAAAGAATTCGATACCCGCGATTTTGAATTCATGACCTCATTCGCGCCGCAGGCAGCCATTGCCATTGAGAACGCGCAGTTGTATGAAAAAATAAAAAAAGAAGAGAAGATACGGGATCGGCTTCAGCGCTTCTTTTCACCGAGCGTGGTCAAAAAGATCATGGCGGAAGAGGGCGCAGTCGCCCTGGGAGGAGAGAACCGCATCGCTACCATTCTTTTCTGCGATATACGCGGCTACACATCGCTGACCGAGAAGATCGACACGCTCGTTGCGGTCAGAATACTCAATGATTTCCTGAGCAGTATGACCGAGGAGGTTTTCATACACGAAGGTACGCTTGATAAGTACATCGGCGATTGCGTGATGGCGATCTTCGGCGCGCCGGTCGCCCATCCGGACGATCCGCTCAGGGCGGTGAAAGCCGCACTCGGCATGAAGCAGCGCGTGCAGGAACTGAAAAAGAAATGGCATGAGGAGTTGCATTTGACCGAGGTGGAATCCTTCGAGATCGGTATCGGCATACACACCGGCGAGGTCATTGCCGGTAATGTCGGCAATCTCAAGAGGATGGAGTATACGGTCGTATCGACCGCGGTCAATCTCGCTTCACGGCTGGAAAGCGTCGCCGAACCGGGACAGATACTCATCAGCGAAGAAACCCACAAGCAGATACGGGATCATGTCCAGGCGCAAAAGCTTCCGCCAGTAAAACTGCGCCATATCAGCAAGCCGGTAACTGTCTACGATGTCGTGAGCGTGAAAAAATAATGGGCGCGGGTCTTGACAAGATTACCGTGACGTGTATGATTTTTCTATGCTGCTCGTAATGCTTATCGGTCAAATGCTGTCCTACTCAGAGGACGGTACCCCGGTCATATCGAATACACATGCAGTCGAAAGCGAGGATGCACCGGCAGTTGAAGAACCCGTGTACGATGACTACGATAATATCATAAATTATTACTGCACACAGTACGGTGTCGACCCCCAGCTCGTGCGCATCGTCATAGAGAAAGAATCGCAGTTCAACCCTAATGCAGTATCGCGCAGCGGCGCGATCGGGCTCATGCAGTTAATGCCCGAGACCGCCGAGGTCCTCGGTGTGGACGACCCGTACAATCCCTGGGAAAATGTCATGGGCGGCGTGAAATTCCTGAGTCAGCTCTTCGATATGTTCGATGGCGACCTTGAACTCACGCTGGCTGCGTATCATGCAGGACCCACCACGGTAAAGAAGAACAACCGCGTGCCGGCAATCCCCGAGACCATCGAGTACGTGGATTATATCGTATCACGCTACAGCGGCGCCCTCCGGGAAGACCCTGTTATCATGACCGTGACCGAAGACGGCTCGCCCATGTTCACGAACCGTCCTAAGTAACAGGCCGAGACAAAAGAGCAGAGAACGCAGCGCTGTACCCCTTCTTGACATACGGGTCAGTCCTCTTATAATGATATAGGACGTTCTGTACAAATATATTCAGGGAGGCT
>CP070834.1:669793-676419 GCA_020341755.1 Caldifarciminota bacterium
TAGAAAGTCGATGGTGACGACCGGTTTTTTCAAGGCGGCTGGATCAAGACGCTTGACCGCGGGGTCAAGATCATTGAACACCAGTTGTGCGGCGCGGGAATCCGGATACATGGAAACAACCTCGATCCAGTTGGTCATCGTCTTCTTTTCGTATGCCTTTCCTATCCAGTAATGGGCTTCAGCCTTGAGCGTATCAGGCGCGTCACTTTCCAGTATGATGAACAGGTCGTCGATCCCCTGGTTGAGCGCGCCGACAAAGAACGGCATCTGTACTCCGGAAACGCCTCGTAAAAAGCGCAGATCGAGATCGTCCGGGGCGAGTGCCAGTGCCTGGTCGAGCGTGCCGGTGAGCACAAAGGCGAGGTCGGTGCGAAAATCAGTGTCGAGCGAGATCCGTGGATCATAGCCGGTATCGCTCATGTTGATAAGAGCAAGGCAGAGTTGTTTATATGCATCGGCGTTCTCAGAATCGATACTCAGTGCACGCGAGAGCACGGACGCTGATTCTTCGTACCAGCCGTTTTCATAATATGCCGTTCCGAGGACAAGAAGGAGTTCTAAGTTCTGGGGAGCATCCTTGACCTTCTGTTCCAGTTTCTTGGTCGCATCGGTGAGCGGAGGATTTTTCTTTTTTTGTACTGTGATCCAATTCTGCACGTATTCTATCTGAGTTATATTATCGAGCGCAGCCTCTGCGTATGGAGAGCCCGGTGCCCTTTCAGCAACGGTGTTCCATATTCGTTTAGCGCGCTCGTATTCGCCCAGGCGTTCGTAGCCGGTCGCCATATACTGGTAGGCGTCGAGCAGTTGAGCCTGTACCGTGGTGTCTTCTGACTGTTCGAGCATGACCGTGATGATCTCAAAGTCGCGCACACCGACTTCCAGTTGTCCGAAGAATTTTGGCATATTTACTGCCCAGGCAGCACGGTAAAAACGTGCGGTAACATTGTTTTCATCGAGTGCGAGCGCCTTGTCCCATATCGCGAACAGCTGTTCGACCGCCCCCATCAATTCCATATAGTCACGCATACGCTGAACCTTTTCACTGATGTAAATGCCGAGCTGCGTGTAGGCTTGAGAATTTTCTGGATGTTCTTCCACGGCTGCGTTCATGGTCATGATCGCTTTGTCGATCTGTCCGTTATTGTGAAATGCCTCTGCTTCTGTGATATATTCTTCAAGGTTTTTGGCAAAGGGCATGGCAGCACTGCTGAAAAAGATGAATGCTGCAACGAGACATGAAAATGTTTTCATCGTATTACCTCCTTTTAAAGACGTTTGTCATTCAGGGCTATTATACTGCATACGCCTTGATAGTCAATGCAGTGTACGTTCCTAAAATTGTGCGCTATTTCGGTATGATATTGACAGTCGGTCATTTTGCCGTATCATATGGTGACTTTAAACTCGTTGTATTTGATAAGGAGGAACACGTGAAAGATATCAGTAAGATAATTACGGTTTTGTGTGTGAGCGTGGTCGTGCTGGTTGCCCTGCTTATATGGCAGCCATGGTCAGAAATGTTGCACGAGGAACGCCTTACCGAATATCGTGAAGAAGAAGACAAGAGTGAAAAACCGCATGACTGGTTCTATATGCAGCGGGCGTACCCGTACCGGTTGATCAACGAGACCGCGCGGCAAGAGGCATACCGCCGGGCACTGGAGATCAAGGAACAGGGTGAGACCAGGAGCCAGGCTGTATGGAATCAGATCGGCCCGACCAATATCGGCGGCAGGGTCACCGGCATTGCCCTGCATCCTACAGACAGCGATATCATCTATGCCGGTGCCGCAGACGGCGGGGTCCTCAAGTCTACGGATGGCGGCGTGAACTGGACTATGCTGACCGATCATTTCCCGACCCTGTCCGTGGGTGATGTGACCATTGATATGAATAATCCTAATACCCTGTATGCCGGGTTGGGCGAAGCGAATCTTGCCGGCGATAATTACGACGGTGACGGTCTGTACAGGACGACAGATGGGGGCACGACCTGGGAGAATATCGGTCTTGCCCAGACCAAGCGGATCGGCAGGGTGGTCGTGCATCCGACCGACAGCGACGTGATCTTCGTAGCGGGCGCCGGTGCCCAGTTCAGTGCTGACAGTGCCCGGGGTATATACCGCACGACCGACGGGGGAGCGACCTGGGAAAAGGTCCTGTATGTGTCGGATTCGACCTCGGCAATCGATGTGTGTATCAACCCTGTTCATCCGGATACCGTATATGCGGCTATGTGGGAGCGGCTGCGCTCGCCGAGCAGGCGCAAAGCCGGCGGTGTGACATCGGGTATATACAGGAGCACGGATATGGGGACGACCTGGTTTGAATTGACCTCGGGTCTGCCCACGGGTCCGAGTGTGGGCAGGATCGGCATTGCCATATGCAATGACAGCCCCAACGTACTGTACGCTCTCTATGCCGACAATATCGGTTATCTCGATGCCGTGTACAAGACGACCGACGGCGGTGATTCCTGGCAGGAGACCTCTGGTCAGCCGCCGTACGATCTGTACTACAGTTTTGGCTGGTACTTCGGTCAGATCAGAGTGCATCCGGAAGATCCCGATATCGCGTTCGTACTCGGTGTGCCGCTGTACCGGACTACCAACGGCGGTACGTCATGGCAGGACGCATCCGGTATCCAGCACGTGGACCATCACGCCCTGGAATTCGATCCCGGTAATCTCAACCGTCTCGTGGACGGCAATGACGGCGGCGTATATACTTCGACCAACGGCGGTACGGTTTGGACCAAACACTATAACCTGCCGATCTCGCAGTTCTACGCTGGGACCATCGATCATCTCAATCCCCAGCGCACATACGGCGGAACCCAGGATAACGGGACCCTGCGAACCTTGACCGGCAGCCAGCATGACTGGACAATGATATACGGCGGTGACGGGTTCTACTGCATCGTGGATTTCACCAACTCCAATATCATTTATGCCGAGTATCAGTACGGCGGTCTGGGTAAGTCGACGAATGGTGGCAGCAGTTTTTCTTCGGCGACCAATGGTATCAGTTCCTCGGACAGGACCAACTGGTGCACGCCCGTGATCATGGACCCGAACAACAACCTCGTACTGTACTACGGAGCGAACCGGCTCTACAAGACTACTGACGGCGCCGGCTGGTGGACGGCGATCAGCGGCGACCTGACCAATGGACCCGGCACGGGGAATCTCACCTACGGAACGATCACGACGATTGCAGTGGCAGCGACCAATCCTGACGTGATATACGTTGGAACCGACGATGCCAATGTCTGGGTGACGACCGACGGAGGTACGAACTGGACGAGCATCAATGACGGCCTGCCTGACCGGTGGGTCACCCGCGTTGCGGTCGATCCCTACAACGAAGCGATCGCGTACGTGACGTTTTCCGGGTACCGCTATGATGCGCCCCAGCCGCATATCTTCCGGACGACGAATTTCGGCGCATCATGGACCGATATTTCTTCAGACCTGCCCGAGTGCCCGATCAATGTCGTGGTTATCGATCCGGAGAACACTGCACGGCTGTATGTCGGTACGGATTACGGTGTGTACTATACCAATAACGCGGGTGCCGCATGGGACCTTCTGGGTACGAATCTGCCCTTTAGCGCAGTCGATGATCTCACGCTGCATAACCCAACGCGGATCTTGAGGGCGGCGACCCACGGGCGTTCGTTCTTCGAGTTCGACCTGACCCAGGTCGGCGTTGAAGAGACGGAAACGAACTCGCTGCTTGTGACCGGTATCGATCTGGTCGTGGCAAGCCCGGCGTGGAAAGAATTGTATGTCGCATATACCCTCTCACGGACAAGTTCAGTACGTCTGGTCATGTACGACCGGACCGGCCGAAAAGTACAGACCCTGGCGCATGAAACCGCAGCGCCGGGACGGCATGAATTACGGGAAGCCGTTAACCTGCCCGCAGGTACTTATTTCGTGCGGCTGGAAGCCCAGGGTACGTCCCTGAGCCGTAAGGTAGAGATCCTGAAGTAGCGCTGGTTTAGAAATAGTACGACACTGCGACAAGGGGTACATTCCCTTTCATCTTGTCACGCAGCACAAAGAACGCGGGATTGAACGCGATATTGAACCGATGCGTATCCACATTTCCGTACCCGGTCGGTCGCTCGGCGAATGTCTTGTAGCAGATATAGGTAAGCGGCAGGTCCATGGCAAGGAATATTATCGGATATGTCCGCGCCAGGTCTTCGCTTTCAGTAAGGGCGATGAGACCGCCGGTAGCAGTATGTGCAAGGTAGGGAATAAGCCATGTCATGGAAGCAGCTCCCTCGGACAGGTCGTATTCCCGACTTAATTTTCTCCCCCAGAGGTATCCGAGACCAAAACCGGCAAGCGAAGTTGCCGCGTATATGCGCTCATCACTCATTTCTTCCCGGTGCAGGTCGAACGTCGCCATGATCAGCGGCACGAATTCAGCGCCGATTATTGCGGTCCTGAGTTCAAAGGTCGCATCTCCATACGTAAGATAGTCATCGTTCTTTGAGAGGATCAGGGCAGCATACCCTTCCACGAGGGAAAGCGCCGATCCGAACGTTGCGATATCTTCACCGTCTTCCCAGACATCGTCGTCTTCCCAGCCGACTGCCAGGGTTTTCGCAGCAATGTAGTGATAGTAACCGTACAGGCAGTGATTGAACTTACGCTGGAACATGCCTTCGGTATAACCTCCTTTTTGACCGAGCATAAAATCCGTAAGGTTCTCAGCGATGCTTCCGACGAATATAGTTCTTTCCGATCGGAAGAGGAGACCGCCATGTGCGGCACCGGCAAGCCCGCCGAGCATGGCACCCTCGGCAGCGCCCCGTGAGATCCGTATCCTGGATGTTGTTGCGTAAACAAAAGAAGTGTAGACCAGGGGTGTTAGGAGTCCAATTGCTAAACCGCCTCTGTCTTCTGCTCCGATCGCTACTGGTAATGACCACGAATAAATGCCGAGCCCGAGCAGTGTCTGGTTGACCAGGTGCCGTACGCGTTCGTTTTCGAGTATCACGAGTTTTTCAGGCTCGGTTGCCATTAGTTCCCGGTATTCGTCGGGAGTCAGTTTCTCGACGAGTTTTCTATTTTCGTAAATGGCTTCTACAACGTACACGCTGTCCTCGGTGAGGTAGAGGTCGATGCGTTCGGGCAGTTCTTCAAAAAGCGTTGCGAGTTTAGCTTCGGTCTTGCGGTCGATCTTCAACAGAGTAAAAGTACCCTGCGCGACAACTATCGATATCAAGATGGCGATTACTACTAATTTTTTCATTCCTTCCTCCTTATTATATATGTTCATCTGAAGGATAGCGATATCATAACGGGTGTCAAGCAGGATTTGCTTACAAAATACGTTTGAAAAGTTTATCTGATTTTATCATTAAATATCAAGGATACCGTCAACATGCGTATCTGTTATTGCGAATCCTGAGTTTATCGAAGCGAAGTCCCGAGGATTTGTCGAGGGGGATGCGGCAATCTCGAAAAAAGATTGTATCATTGTGTTCCCTCCTGAGGTGGACACGCGCGATGACAAAAAATTTATTCTTGCGCGTAGAACTTACTCATATGATCCTTCAATTTTTGCCAAAATGAATATAGCGAGTGGTATAAACGTACAGACTGTCCTTAGAGTTACTTGTAATACACATCTGTTTCTGTATAATATGGCAAGAAGATCAAAGGAGTGATCATCATGAAGATATCTATCATAGCCGGATTTGCATTGATCTTCCTGTTTTCACACTGCGGTGACAGTGTCAATGAATTGACCGGTGACGGCATCGTCACGGTCGGTATTTACGCAGACGAAGGTGCATCGGGTGTGTGTTATATCGCTGCAGAGAATATGTTCCGATGGATGGGTTTTGAGACCGAGCGGATCTACGCATCAACATTGAACGAGGGCAATATCGAACACATAGACATTTTCTACTTTCCCGGAGGAGCCAGCAGTTTGTACGATACGTATATCAATGATACGGGTAAACAGCGCTTGCTGGACGCGATATACACGGGACGAGGCTATATCGGCACGTGCGGCGGTGCATACTATGCTACATACGGTCTGGGTATCTTCCCGGGTGTCATGAACGGTAATGGCATTCCGTCACTGGACATCGGCATGTGCCAGGTGTACCTCAACGCGCATCCGATTGCCGAGGACCAGCCTGCATGTCTGTGGATCATGTACGTGGGCAGCCCGTCGTTCATTCCCGACACGAATGCGACAGTCGACGTGGTCGGTTTCTACAATCTCGGCGGCGGAGCCGCGCTCGTTGCGTTCCAGCACGGCGAGGGCAGGGTGTTTCTGACCGGACCGCATCCGGAGTGGGAGGAAGACAGTGATAGGGACGGCGTGGCAAATTATGATGTATTCGATGATGTCGAATCAGACTGGCCCATGATGCATAACGCTGCCCGCTGGTGTCTCTACGATCTGGAGGAATAGGCCGGGCACTTTCAGCAATAATAAATTCCTCACCGTTTCCACATTCTGATCACCGATTCGGGACAGACATTGGCGCAAAGACCGCAGCCGTAGCAATTTTGGCGGGTAATGACCAGACGGTCATCCTTCATTTCCCGTGCCTTGAAATAGCATACATCCACACAGTCTCCGCA
>CP070834.1:676519-683122 GCA_020341755.1 Caldifarciminota bacterium
GCCCCAGATATCTGGGGCTCAGTTTCTATAGCGTAATTATATACTGTCTGTTATACCGCTTCAGCTTCCTTCTCGTCAATGTCGAGCTTTAATTTCTGGAACTTTGCCAGGCCAGAACCGGCTGGAATGATGCGTCCCACAATGACATTCTCCTTGAGCCCTTCGAGTTTGTCGAGTTTGCCTTCGACCGCGGCATCAGCGAGCACCTTGGTTGTTTCCTGGAAACTGGAAGCAGAGAAAAATGATTCGGTCGAGAGTGCAGCCCGTGTGATACCGAGTAGTATCGGCCGGTAGGTCGCTGGTTTTTTGCCCTCTACAAGTGCCTGTTGATTGACTTCGATTACTCTCCGCTTGTCGACGATCTCGCCGCCAACGAAGGGTGTGTTGCCAGGTTCTTCTATCTTCACGCGCTGCAACATTTGACGGACGATGACCTCGATGTGCTTGTCGTCGATCTTTACGTCCTGTATCCGGTATACCTCAAGGATTTCATTGACCAGGAATCTTTGTGTTTCCATCGGACCCTTGATTCTCAGGATATCGTGAGGATCGATAGCGCCTTCACACAGTGGATCACCGGCACGTACGAACTCGCCAGAATGTACTTTAAGATACCGTGTGGTCGGTATTTTATATGTGCGGGCATCGCCGACTTCAGGAGTCACCGTAACTTTCCAGGTCCCTTTGTCTTCGTCAACGTCGCATACCCCATCGATCTCGGTAACGACGGCGGGATTTTTGACCAGCTTCGCTTCAAAGAGTTCTTCGACCCGCGGTAATCCACCGGTAATGTCTTTGCTCTTACCGATCTCTTTTGGAATTCGGGCGATGAGCGTTCCCGGTGTTATTTTGTCACCGTCTTTCACGAGAAGGTATGTCCCTGCCGGTATCGAGAAGGTCTTGAGAGCTTTTTTGTTACCGTCGACGACCTGGATCTTGGGATGATGATGCCGCACTCGGTCCTCGACTATCACGAACTGCTTTCCGCCGGACCGCTCATCGACCCAGTTTTCCTGCAGGGTGATACCCGGTATAATATCGACAAATTTTATGGAGCCGCCGACCGATGATACGATCGGGATGGAGTAGGGATCCCATTCGAAAAGTATTTCTCCCTGCTTCACGGTCTGTTTCTTTTTCGGATATATATTCGCGCCGATCGGGATGTTATAGCTGATTTTTCGGGTCCCTGTACCTTTGATGAGCATGCGCCCCTTGTCATTTAGACTGACATAATGCCCATCGGGTTTCTTGACGGCATCGAGATTCTCAAAGGTTACGACTCCTGAGATATCGGCATTTCGTGATGTTCTTTCGGCGATCCGGAGGGCGACACCACCACCATGGAATGTTCTGAGGGTGAGCTGGGTTCCTGGTTCACCAATTGATTGTGCAGCGATGATACCGACCGCTTCGCCGTTCTCGACCATTTTGCCAGTTGCAAGATTTCTTCCGTAGCACTTTGCACAGAGGCCGACCGGTGCTTCGCAGGTCAGGATCGACCGGACCTTTACCTTTTCGATGCCTGATTTTTCTATCTTGAGGGCTATATCATTATGTATCTCTTCACCGCCTTTGACGAGCACCTCATCGGTGACAGGATCGATGACATCCACCAGAGCAACACGTCCGGCAATTCGTTCCTGAAGCGGTTCGACAATCTTTTCACCTTCTTTGAGAGCGCTGATCTCCTGTCCCATGATCGTGCCACAATCATACATGGTGATGGTGACATTCTGGGAAACATCGACCAGGCGCCGTGTAAGGTATCCGGCATCAGCAGTCTTCAGTGCTGTATCTGCCAGTCCCTTCCGAGCCCCGTGTGTCGATATGAAGTACTCGAGGACAGAAAGACCTTCTTTGCACGACGATTTAATGGGCGTTTCGATAATCTGCACCGAGGTTACTTTCCTTTGAGGCTTCGACATTAGACCGCGCAGTCCGCATATCTGGCATGCCTGGTTGCGGGAACCACGGGCACCTGAGTTGACCATCATGAAGAGCGGATTGAATCCATCATGGTCTCTCTCAAGTTCGTCGATAAGGTTATCTTCGATTTCGATCGCGGCACGGGTCCAGGTATCGATGACCTTGTTGTAGCGTTCGGTTTCTGATATCAAACCGGCTTTGTGCGCTTTGTTAATATCCAGTACCTCTTTCCTGCCGCGTGTCCATATTTTATCCTTGACGCTCGGACTGACCATATCGTCGATTCCGATTGTGAGACCCGATTGCGTAGCATATTCGAAGCCCGTTCTTTTCATGCTGTCCAGGAGTTTAACGGTCTCTTCGGTCCCGAATTTCTCAAGGCATTCGTCGACAATCGAGGTCAGTGAACGGTTGTTCATTTCGCCGTTCTTGAACCTCATTGCCTCGGGAAGAAGTTCATTGAATATCACACGACCCGGGGTCGTCTCCAGGATCTCCTTATCCCATTGATATTTGATGGGGTCGTGCAGCCGTAAATTTCGGTTGGCAAGCGCGAGCGTTATTTCTTCGATGTTGCTGTATGCACGGAGTGCCTTCTGTTTCGTTTTGCGCAATTTCGTAAGGTAATGCAGACCGATGACGATATCCTGACTCGGAGCCATGAGCGCGCGTCCATGCGCAGGCGAACGAATATTGTGGATGGACAACATGAGCAGGTATGATTCCAGTATGGCTTCGGGTGCAAGCGGGACATGTATACTCATGGTATCACCGTCGAAGTCGGCATTATACGCATGACAGACGAGCGGATGAATGGTGATCGCTCTGCCTTCTCGCAGTACAGGAAGGAATGCCTGAATTGATACGCGGTGAAGCGTGGGTGCACGGTTGAGGAGAACCGGTCGGTCATGTATGATTTCATCGAGTATTTCATATACCTCGGTTGATCGTGCCCTGACCAGCCGTCGCGCGCTTCGTTCGGAATCGACGACGCCGCGTTCTTCGAGCTTCCGAACGATCATCGGCTTGAAGAGTTCGAGCGCCATTTCTTTCGGGATGCCGCATTCATAAAGCTTCAGGGATGGATCGACAACGATGACCGATCGTCCAGAATAATCAACCCGCTTTCCCAGCAGATTTCTCCTGAACCTGCCCTGTTTTCCCTTGAGGGCATCGGCCAGCGATTTCAGCGGTCTGTTGCCGCGGCCCTTGATGGGACGGGAGCGCCGTGAATTATCAAGCAGCGCATCGATCGAATCCTGGAGCATTCTTTTCTCATTACGGACAATGACCTCCGGTGTTTTTATCCCGGATGTGATCGATTTCACACGGTTATTTCTCGTGATCACCCGCTTGTAGAGATCATTGAGATCGGCCGTCGCATACCGACCGCCTTCCAGAGCAACGAGCGGTCTCAGGTCAGGTGGGATCACCGGTAATCGGGTGAGTACCATCCATTCCGGTCGGTTCCCGGAGAGCCGGAAGGCTTCAACGAGTTTCAGCTTTTTCAGAAGCTGATGCCGCCGTGCCTTGAGGGTTTCCTTTTCCAGCCTGATCCTGAGGTCGGACGATAAATTCTCCAAATCGATTTCTTTGAGGAGGTCATAGATCGGTTGTCCACCCATGTCCGCCTTGAAACCTTCATATTTTTCTTTGGCATCCTGATATTCTTCCTCGACCAGGACTTCGCCCTTTCGGAAGGGGGAGTCACCGGATTCAAGAACGATATATGCTTCATAGTTGAGAATCGCCTCGAGCTGATTGATCGAGAGATCGAGAAGCAAGCCGATCTTACTCGGTGGAATCTTGTAATAGAACACGTGAGCGACTGGAACCGCGAGATCGACATGCCCCATACGCTCCCGGCGTACGGATGCGGGTGCGACCTCGACACCGCAGCGGTCACAAATCGTGCCACGGTACTTTGCTTTTTTATATTTGCCGCATGAACACTCGAAGTCCTTAACCGGACCGAAGATTTTTTCGCAGAAAAGACCATCTTTCTCGGGACGTTGTGTACGGTAGTTGATCGTATCGGCTCGAGTGACCTCTCCGCGAGACCAGGATGCAATAATATCGGGTGAAGCGAGGCTGAGTTTTATTCCGTCATACTCCATGAGGTCCAGACTTTCAAAGCCCTTACTTCTCATCGGGAACCTCCTTTTTTATAAGTGCAACGTTGAAACAGAGTCCCTGTAGTTCTTTCAGGAGTACATTGAATGATGCTGGTGCCCGGGGTTTCGGTGGGTTTTTCCCGCGTATGAGTGCTTCATACATGGCAGCTCTTCCTTCTACGTCATCGGATTTCACCGTAAGCATTTCCTGCAGCGTATATGCAGCACCGTATGCCTCAAGTGCCCATACCTCCATTTCTCCAAGACGCTGACCGCCGAACTGTGCTTTACCACCCAGCGGTTGCTGCGTGATGAGCGAATACGGCCCGGTCGAACGGGCGTGGATTTTCTCATCGACCATATGTATTAGTTTCAACATATACATTTGTCCAACCGTGACAATGTTCTCGAAAGAAAGACCGTTCCTGCCGTCACGCAGTTCGATCTGCCCGTCCTCGGGGAGCTCTGCATTCCGCAGTTTCTCTTTTATCTCCTCAACGGTCGCACCGTCGAAGATCGGTGATACAGCATGGAATTTCAATTTGTCTGCCGCCCATCCAAGATGCGTCTCCAGTATCTGCCCGACGTTCATTCGTGACGGTACACCAAGCGGATTAAGTACGATATCGATAGGCGTGCCATCTGGCATGAACGGCATATTCTCTTCAGGCATGATCTTCGCCACGACGCCTTTGTTCCCGTGACGCCCGGCCATTTTATCGCCCACCGATATTCGCCGTTTCTGCGCAATGAATATCTTCACGATCTTGAGCACGCCGTGCGGCAATTCATCTCCCCGCAGGAGTTTGTCCTCTTCGATTTTCTTATCCGCGATGATCTGGAGAAGTTTTTCTTCACCGCTGACCACAACTTTTTCGATCTCGGCATTCAAACTGTTGTTCTTCACATACTTCTCATCGGCAACGATCTTGGTCGCTTTAAGGTCGTCAAAGAATTCGTCGTCGAATGTCGAGCCCTTGCGCACCACGATTTTCCCTTTTTCATTTCTAATCGACGAAGCAGCAATATGTCCGGAAAGAAGATTCATGAGCATCTTGTTGCGGACCGTGAGGGTTTCTTCGTACAGCGAAGAGAACTCCTCCTGGATTTTTCGTTGCTGATCTTCCTCGACAGACTTAGCGAGTGCGTCGGTTGTCCTGCGCGTCAGTACCTTTCTGTCAATGACGACACCGTCGACACCTGATTCTACCCGTAACGATGTATCGCGGACATTCGTCGCTTTTTCGGCAAAGACCGCCCGCATGAGACGTTCCTCGGGAGTAAGTTCGGTCTCGCCCTTAGGCGTGATCTTGCCGACCAGGATATCATCCGGACCGACATGAGCACCCATGCGGACGATACCGTACTCATCGAGATCCTTAAGCAAGAAGTCGCTGATGCCGGGTATATCGCGGGTCACTTCTTCGGGTCCAAGTTTGGTTTCCCGTACTTCGCAGTCGAATTCTAAAATATGGATCGACGTGAAGGTATCTTCTTTCAGGAGACGTTCACTGACGACCACGGCATCTTCGAAATTGAATCCGAGAAAGGGCATGAACGCGACGAGTATGTTCTTGCCGAGCGCAAGCACTCCTTCTTTCGTTGCATAGCCATCGGCAAGCACGTCGTTCTTTCTGACCTTCTGACCTTCAGCAACGAGCGGTCGCTGATGTATACAGGTATTCTGATTGGATCGAAGGAATTTTGCCAGATGGTAGCGTTTTTTCACGCCTTCACCGGTCTCGATCACGACCTTCTTGGCATCGACATACGAGACCCTACCGTCTTCCTCAGCCATAAGCAGCGTCCCTGAATTCTTTGCGACCCGTTCCTCCATTCCTGTCTGGACAAGCGGAAGATCCGGTATGATCAAGGGCACTGCCTGGCGTTGCATATTAGATCCCATCAGGGCGCGGTCTGCATCATTGTGTTCGAGGAAGGGGATAAGAGCTGCTGAAGGACTGAAGACCTGCTCCGGCGAGACGTCCATAAGATTGACCTCTCGGGGAGGGACCATGGGGAAGTCATCTTTACGGCGGCAGAGGACCTGTTCGGTAAGGATCTTGCCTGAGGTATCGATCGGCGTATTTGCCTGGGCGATGGTATATTGGTCCTCTTCGTCAGCCCTGAGATATACGTATTCATTCGTTACTTTTCCGTTCTTTACTACCCAATACGGCGCCAGCATGAAACCGTGCTTGTCGATTTTGGTGAAACTCGAGAGACTCGATATTAATCCGATATTTGGTCCTTCCGGTGTTTCGATGGGGCAGATCCGTGAATAATGAGAGTAATGTACGTCGCGGACCTCGAACCCGGCAGTCTGGCGTTTCAGACCACCGGCACCGAGTGACGAGATACGCCGCTTGTGCGTCATTTCAGATATAGGATTCGTTTGTTCCATGAACTGGGATAGCTGAGACGTGGTGAAGAATTTATTGACGATATTGGAGACCAGACGGGGATTGATGAGGTCCTGAGGCGAAAGCCCGGATTCATCCATCAACGATGCCCTCTCTTTGATATTTTGTATGAGCTGGGTAATTGCGAGCCTGAACTG
>CP070834.1:683222-689789 GCA_020341755.1 Caldifarciminota bacterium
TGTAAAGGAGGAAATAATGAAAAAATGGTTAATTATGCTTGTTTTAGTTGCGGTCTGTTTTGCGAGTGTCACCAAGCAGGCATGGCCCATTGACGATCAGAATGAAAAAGGTCAGGGGATGACCTTTACCGACCGGACGCTCATTGCCGTATCCGGTGATATCAGGTCTATCCTCGGACCGGGCGGCAAGAGCATTGCCGTCAGTGCCAGTGGTGATGCCATCGCCGTTATCTACGGTGATCCTACTGGAGATCCCAATAACTACATGGAGATCTATATTGCCTATTCGCTCGACGGCGGTTCTTCCTGGACGACTTACGGTCCGCATTCGGCTGAACTGCGGAGGCTCTATCCGGGACTGGATGGTTCACCTGATTTTGATGTGAATCCCGGTGAATTGTACTTTGAATGGCAGGAGTCGCCGAACGGCTATGACGTAGGTGACCTCAAATGCATGATCGAGGAGAACGTGCCGTCGGCACCTTCATTCTCGAGTCCTGTCTCCATGACCAACGCATCCGGTGCGGCGCTGTGCCCCTGGCTCGGCACCGTGGCAGCGAATGTGGAAGATCCCTACTGGGTGATCACGGATGCGTGGAGTTATCTCAATAATGGTAACCAGGCAGTCTATTTCTGGGTTTCAGAAGATGGCGGTTATACCTGGTCAGATACGATTCGCGCCCTGGATCCTATCGATGCCGGTGGATGCACGGGTCATGCGCGCTTCGGTTCTGGCGATTATGTCCATTACATCTACCAGGATCTCAAAACCATCGGTAGCTTTGACGTCGTGTATCCGTATTATCTTGAATCGACCGACGGTGGTTATACCTGGAGTTCGCCGACTGCTATGCCAGATGTACCGATGATAAATGCTGAGAATGCCCAGTTCTGGTGGCATGAGTTCGATCTGGAAGTGGTCAATGACGAGATCTGGCATGTCGAGAATGACATCAACCAGGTGTTCCCTGATAGCGGAGGCTTCTGGTGCTGGCACGGTACTGGCAGCCCTGGTTCCTGGACCTGGGATGTGTTTAACATCGTCGATTATACATTCGAACAAACGACAGGCGGTTATTACTATCTTTTCCAACCGAACCAGTACCCTTCGGTATGTCATGATCCGGTGTCGGGTATGATCGCAGTCACCTTTAAGGCGTACTACATTCTAATCAATACCACGACCAATGATACGCTGTATGATGGCACCCACGTTGGTGCTATCTATACTATGGATAACGGTACAACCTGGACCGTATCGGCGCCGTTGAGCACACCGGATATCGGAAACCAGCTGATCAACTGGAACGCCACCGAGACTGCGCATCTTCTGGTAAATGATGGTCAGGTATGGGCGTATACTGTCTGGATCGAGGACGTTACCTTCAATACCTATTTCGAGGTTGGCAGACTGGTTCCGTTTGTCGGCGTTGCCGAGATGGAAAACGATGTCGTGAGCTACAACTTCAGCGTGAGACCGAATATCACGACCAACCGCTGCGAGGCAGTCTTCAATATGCCGGTCAGCGGGACGGTCGGTGTAAAACTCTACGATGCTACCGGACGGTTGATTGAGAACATCTACGAAGGAAACCTGGCACAAGGCAATCAAACGATCAATGTTAACACAGCTGATCTAGCAACCGGTACCTACTTTGTGGTTCTTGATACTGAAGCGGGCAGTGATGCCCAGAAGATCATTAAGGTTCACTGATCTTTCTTATGCTGTGAGGGGAGGGATATACCCTCCCCTCACTTTATACACTGTCATCTGCCCGCTGGGGTTTATTTTTTTTATGACCAGTCATGGTCGGAGGTGAACGATGAAAATATGTGTTGTACTGATGCTCGCTGCTGCTATGGTCTCAGCTGGTGAAATGGTTCCACGCGAGCAGATACAGCAAATTGTTAATTCTATGGTAGCGCAGTACGCTGGTGAGTATCGCTTTGATGAAATGGTAACCTATTACGGCTTTGATGATATGCCCAATGCCTATGCCATGATTTATAAGAACATCATAGGCGAGCCATTTACGGTTGTCGCAGGTGCTCGGTGGACATGCACGCCGATTTCAGAGTTCAGCCATACATTGCCGAACTGTTTTCATACTTTGGAAAAGGCTCAAACTCGAGCAGACGAATTCCTCGGAGAAAGTGCCGTGTTCGATAAGATCTACTACTGGGGTCCTGAAGAGGAGTATTATCTCTTTACGTCAAGACACAGGGCAGTGCTCGTCAATACATATTCCTTGCGATGTGTGGATAAGCAGGAATTTTTCTCAGGACGACCTGAGCGGAACGCCGAGCTTGAAGCTGCGGTGAAAGCGAAGTGGATGGAATACCTGACCTGTACAGACTTCAGCACGCGCTATACCGGATATGTGCCTGATGTTCCGTTCTGTTTGTGGAGTTATGGTTGTTCGCCAACCGCCTCGGCCATGCTTTTCTGGTACTGGGACAATAACGGGTATGGTGATCTGGTCGATTATTTCTTTGACCGGTGGGACGCAGTCGAAGTGGAGTATGATTACAACCTGCCGAACGTGCAGCGTGAACTGGCGATCGCCATGGGGACTGATTCTCAGAACACCGGAGGCACTAATCCTTCATTGATCAGGACCGGGCATCTCACGGTCGCTAATTCATGGCACGGGTATTCATTTTCCTCTACCCAATCACCGGTCGGTGGTCCTTACAATCAGTGGGTATTTTCGTACGTCAAAAATGAGATCGATGCTGGACGTCCGACGCACTGGGGTCTATGGAATTACTATTATAGCGGACAGTTTATCAATCATTCTGTCTGCGCGCTGGGGTATGATATCCTCGTGCCCGATACCTTTGTCGTGGTACACACGACCTGGAGCAGTGGCGAGTACTCCTGGGCGCTCTGGACGTATTACAGCGGTGTCTACTCAGAAGATATGGTGGTATCCCTCGTGCCTGGCGGATCGAATCCGGATAATGTAGATCTCGTGTGGCCGTCGCAACTTTCGACCTGGATGTTCCGTAACCTGCGCTATGAATTCAGATGGGAAAGCGAAGGCTCGGGTACGGATCATCTGAAGATGTGGCTTGCGCCCGGTATTCCCAACCAGGGGTATGATTCGACCTACTGGACCGTGCTGGAGAATTCGATCCCCAATACCGGCAGTTATATTTATGAAGTACCGGATGAATCACTCCATCACAGAATAAACATTGTCGCGCTCGATGGTGGTGGTACACGGCTGGCAGCCGATGGTAGTTATGCCTCGTTCGACACACGCCAGGTGATCGGCTCGAACATGAATGTGTGCGGACACAATCTGCTGAATGGTAATGCCCAGGACATCGTTGTTGTCGGTAATTATGCATACCTTCCCTGCGGTAATCCCGGGATCACTGTTGTCGATATCAGCGATTCGACGCTGCCGACCATTGAGAACACGGTGGATATCGGCGGCGAACCCTCGACCATATTCTATGACGGAACGTATCTCTACTGCTCGTCGTATTCTGATTCCGGATTCCATGTGCTGAGCATCAGCGATCCTGTGAATCCATCGGTGGTAGGTTCGATGACCATGCCTAATAAGACGTACGGTATTTTCGTGCAGGACAATATCGCGTATGTCTCTACGCATACCGCGGGACTGAGGATCATCGATGTATCGACGCCATCGGCCATGAGCGAACTGGGTTATTTTGATAGCCAGGGTCAGGCATACGATGTCTGTATATTGTATGATACGATAGCTGCAGTGGCAGATGGAACCAAAGATCTTTTGATCCTGGACGTCAGCAATCCAGGCGCTCCTGATTCCTTGTATTCCCATTCTACTCCGGGGATCCCCAAGGGAGTATGGTTCGACGGGTATTTATTTGTGGGAGATGGTCCTGGCGGTGTTGGTATCATGGATATGTTGAATCCTGCGCAACCTGATTCAGTAGGCTGGTTCAATACAAACGGGCAGGTGTACAGTGGCTTACGTCACAATGATCTGCTTTACGTGACCGACGGTCCATACGGTCTGAGAGTACTCGATATTTCGAATGTTGGCAATCCGGTCGAGCTCGGCTACCTTGAGTCTTATGGAAGTGGTAATGGTATTGCGAGACTGACATCATCAATATGTGCGCTGGCTGATGGTGATGATGGTATATATGTTATTACATCTGCTATCGGGATCGATGAATTCAGTGCGAACAATTATTTTGAAACGGCGATGAGATTCTCACCGAATCCCTTCACCAGGGGACTGCAGATCATGTTCGGTGTGAATATGACCGAAGAAGTCGATATCGTAGTGTACGATGTCCTCGGCGCCAGGGTCAAGGATATTGCCGGCGGCATGTATGCCCCCGGGTCCTATACCGTGACATGGGATGGAACTGATAACCGCGGTATGACTGTTGCCGGTGGTATATATTTCATACATCTGCAGAAGGATGGAGTCCGACAGGCAGAAAAGGTGATCTTCCTCAGATAAAGGAGTGAATGGTTGAAAAAGGGCGGGTCATCCCGCCCTTTTTTTGTCCTCTAAAAGAATGTTCTGGGTAGATGTCCCACACCACGTGTTTCAGTTTTAGTAGCTGTTTGGGGGGTGCTTGACAAGTGAGCCATGTTATATTATGATTACCCTGTATAAATAATGGAACGTAATATAATAGAGGAGGCGTAATGAAGTATTTCAAAGATCACATAAGCATCACTATTATCAAAGCAGCAGCAGCACTCGTGACGGTCTACTGCTTTGGTTACGGTAATTCCGCTGTACCGCCGTCGCTAAACCGCGGCTTTGAAATTAAGGTTACGGATATAAATCAAGTCGAGATGTCGATCTCCAACTTCGGTAAATACGGGCAGAATCAGCAGGGAGTATATGGCTGCTGGTGGCCCAAGGGCAGCAATCAGCATTATATCTGGGGCGCTGGTACCTGGTTCGGTACTATCACCGGTACTGACACCCTCGTGACGATCGGCTACGGACCGCACGGTGGAGAGTCAGAATATGTCCCCGGTCTTGCTGGTATGTCACCGAGCGATCCTGATGCAGTAATATTTCTCTATCCCTCGCTCTGGCCACCGCCGGTAGATAAATTTCCCATGGCACCGCAGTCAACGAGGTCTCATCAGGATTCCTGGTGTGTGTATAACGACCTGGATGAGAGTGCCCATATTCCCGGAGATACGCGACCGATCGGGCTGGAGGTTTATCAGACATCCTATGCATGGAATTTGAGTGCTACGAGTGATATTATTTTCTTTAAGTTTGAAGTGAAGAATGTGAGCGGCAGCATGTTGACCGATTGCTATTTCGGGGTGTGCGCCGACAATGCGATCGGCAACGAGATCGGCACGAATGCGAATGATATCATTTCCGGTATTGTCGGTCAGTGGTATGTTGTCGACGGTGAATCGTTATGGGTCGATAATGTCGGCTACCAGTGGCAGGAAGAGGAAGAAGCCGGCTGGAGCGAGTTTCCCGGAGTGCTTGCATACGATTATTTGCAGAGCCCGTTTGATCTGGTTCCCGGGCAGGACAAGGATAACGATGGGATCCCGGACGAGTTCGAACAGGACAGCGCGTATTTTGTTAACAATGTGATCGACTCGCTGTGGGATGCCGACCTCGACGGCACGCCGGACTGGCGCGATCCGTCGCAGATACCGCAGCTTGGTCTTACCGCGTTCAAGCGTTTCACCCTGAACCTGGAGCCGAATCTTGACAATGAGCGCTATGTGACCATGGCCGGGTACAACTTCAAGACCGGCGTGTACGAACCGTATGATACCGTGCCGCCGCAGCCGGACGACCAGCGGATTCTGCAGGTCAGCGGTCCGTTCGAGCTGGATGCGGATTCCACTGCCGTGGTATTGATCGGCATTATGTTCGCGCACTGGCATGATATTTTCGGTAGACCCGACTCCGCAGTCGCAATGATTGATAATACCGTCCAGTTCATTTATGACAAGAACTGGTTATTGCCGGGACCGCCGCCGCCGCCCAACCTGACCTGTATACCGGGCGACAAAGAGGTGACGCTGGTCTGGGACAATTTTCCCGAGACGGCACCTGATCCCTACTACGAAATTGTGAGTCAACCAGGACCCTTATATGATCCTTATTACCAGCAGTATGATTTTGAGGGTTACGGGGTCTGGAAGAGTTTGACCGGTGAGACGGGTGATTGGGAGTTGTTGTCGCGTTGTGACAAGGCAAACGGGATTATTTTTGTCGATACGATGATGAATCTGGAGGCGACCGACAACGGTATTATTCATTCGTTTGTGGATGATGATGTACGTAACGGGTTTACCTACTACTATGCAATATCGGCGTTTGATTACAACTATGTGAAGGATGATGCGTCGCCATTGGGCTATCGACCCCTGTATTTTGAGAGTGGCTATGTCGGGGTTGAGGCGATGCCGCGTCGTGATCCGGCGGATTACATACCGGCGGGTGATGTGGTGGTAACATTGGAGTCTGGTCATGAGGATCTGGCGTTATTTGTCACTGGTCGGGTGGTGAGTCCGTTTGAGGTTGGTGCGCCGATCTATCTGGAGTATGGTGGTCCGGA
>CP070834.1:689889-696279 GCA_020341755.1 Caldifarciminota bacterium
TATCAAAGCAGTGGTTCGTACGCATGCAGCCGCTCGCCGAACCTGCCCTGACGGTTGTTAAGAACGGCACGGTAAAGATCTTCCCACAGCGCTGGGTGAACCTCTACAATCATTGGCTGGAGAACGTGCGCGACTGGTGCATATCGCGGCAGCTGTGGTGGGGCCACCGTATACCGGTCTATTACTGCGATCACTGTCATGATCCGGAAAAACCCGAAGCAAAAACGGGTATGATCGTGTCTGAGACCGAACCGAAACGGTGCCCCAAATGCGGCAGTACAAAATTGCGTCAGGATGATGATGTGCTCGATACCTGGTTCAGTTCCTGGCTCTGGCCGTTCGGTACGCTGGGCTGGCCCGAGAAAACCGAGGATTTGGAGCGCTTCTACCCTACCCAGACGCTGGTGACCGGCTGGGATATCATATATCTGTGGGTCGCCCGCATGATCATGGCGGGACTGGAATTCACCGGCTCAGTACCCTTCTCATCGGTCGTGTTCCATCCTATGGTACGCGATGAAAAGGGCAGGAAAATGTCCAAGAGCCTGGGTAATAGTCCTGATCCTGTTGAACTTGCGGACAAATACGGCGCCGATGCCATGCGGCTGGGCATTCAGCTCATCACACCGCGCGAGCAGGATGTACTGTTTTCTGAAAAATCACTCGATGTCGGCAGGAAATTCTGTAATAAATTATGGAATGCTTCACGACTCATCTACATGAATCATAAGGATGGTTCGAATGAACTACCGACCGAGCGGTCTATATATGATGAGTGGATTCTTTCTGAGTTCAATGAACTGCTGGAAAATATTAACCGTTACTATGAGACATTTGAACTGAACGCGATCGCACGTGCATTGTACGATTTCGTATGGCACGTGTTCTGCGATTGGTTCCTTGAGTTCGACAAACTCACAGCATCACACAGCGCGCGATATCTTCTCAAGCAGATCATCATTATGCTGCATCCGTACATTCCTCACATCACCGAAGAGATATACCAGAAATTTTCTTTCGGTAAGAAGAGTATCATGTGTGAAACCTGGCCGCAAAAGGTTGCGCTCAAGCAGGAAACCGATCATGTCTCCCTGCTCAAGGCATTGATCGAGCAGGTGCGCAATGTACGCGGTCTGTTCAATATAAGTGCAAAGGATAAATTACATGCATGGCTCATCACGCCCCAGAAGTTCCAAAAATTCCTCGAATCAGATACACATATCAAGGTTTTGAAAAAACTGACCGGGTTCGATGAAATTACATTCAACACAGAGCCAGAGATCAAGGTAGCAAGCGTGATACTACCAAATGTGCAATGCTATATAGAATTAACCGGCATCGATATACAGAAGGAAAAAACGCGGCTCACCAGGGAAATCGCATCACTGACAAAACGTATCGATGAGATAAAATATCGGCTGAACAATCCTCAGTATGTAACCAAGGCGAGTGAAATGGTTAAAAAACGTGAAGCAGAACGTCTCGAAAACTTTTTAAAGAAAAAGGAAAGTATAAGTAAAGCAGTGGAAAAATTATGAGATATCTTGGATGGATAGTAAGCCTGGCGATAGCCATTGTATTCCTTATCGCCTACAAGACCCAGTACGTACCGCTGAGTGAAGATGTAAAAAAACTTGAGAGCGAGATATCGATGTGGGAGACCGTACTCAAAGACGAAAAGGGATGGACCGGCGAACGCAACCGATTCTCGGTCGAACGGTTCTTTGACGGCGACCGGCTGAGCCCCTATGCGGAAGTAGAGATGCTGCGCAGACTGACACCGGATTACAAAGGCGTGGAACTCTACATATCGGCTCCCGACGCTATGACCAGAGCACACGATGTGATCCGATTTCTTGCCGAACAGCGGATCGGTTACAGGACCATATACTGCACGATCGATACCGACTCGCTCGAACGCTTCGAATACAAATTTGTGAAATAGTATGAAACACCTCTCCCCCCTTATTGCGGGCGGTATGATACTGCTCTTGCTGGCAGTACCGCTTAGTGCTACGGATAAAAAAAACGCAGGTCTCGCCATGCTTTTGTGCGTGGTACCGGGTGGCGGTCAATTTTATACTGAACGATACATCCCGGGACTGGTTATCTCGGCAACCGAATTGACCCTGGGATATTATGCGTACAAGTATCATCAGGATGAAGATCACAGTAGCAGGAACTCCATGTTGTGGTGGGGATTATTCGTATTCGGTTATTCGCTCGCCGATGCGTATGTCGGCGCAAAGATGTACGGATTTGATATCGAAGCAGATATCGACAAAGTGAGCATGCAATTCACCTGGCGATGGTAGTACTGGACGGCAAAACCCTCACGATAGAAAAACTTGTCGGCATTGCACAACAGGGACATAAAGTCACTGTTAAAAAATCCCTGTGGCCAAAGATCAGGCGCAGCCGTGCTTTTGTCGACAAACAAGTCAGCGCTCGGAAGACCATATACGGATTTAATACCGGATTCGGTGCACTTGCCCGTGTTCATATAAAACCGAGCGATCTAACCGTCCTCCAACACAATATAGTACGCAGTCATCATGCAGGCGTCGGTAAACCATTCCCGCCCGAATTCGTGCGCGCCGCGCTAGCCTTGCGCATCAATACCTTGATCAAGGGGCATTCGGGCGTGAGCGAACGGCTGGTACGCAGGCTCGTTGCCATGCTCAATAAAAACATCATTCCGGTCGTGCCGCACAAGGGATCGGTCGGCGCGTCCGGTGACCTCGCGCCCATGGCTGCGATCGGTCGCGTGCTCATTGGCGAGGGTGATGTCTGGTTCCGTAGCAGGAAAATGTCAGCACGGTCAGCCTGGAAACGTGCCGGTTTGAAACCTCTCGATCTAAAACCCAAGGAAGGTTTGTCCTTGATCAACGGTACTCAGTTCTCGACCGCCGTTGCTGCCATGGCGAATGACGCCGGTCATAGACTCGTTGATATTGCCGACCTGTGTGGTGCATTGAGTCTTGACGCATTGAAAGGGACGGCAAGTGCATTCGATACGCGTATCTTCAAACTGCGACCGCATCCCGGCGCGATTGTTTCTGCTCGGAACATCAAACGGTTCCTCGCAGGCAGCAGTATCATAAAATCGCATGTCCACTGCACTAAGGTGCAGGATCCGTATTCACTCAGATGCATGGCACAGGTACACGGTGCCTGCCGTGACATGCTCGAAGCCGCGCAGAGATCAATTGAGATTGAAATGAACGCCGTGACCGACAACCCGATCGTCATCCCGGAACAAAACGTGATCCTCAGTAACGGGAATTTCCACGCGGAACCGATCGCGTTTGTACTGGATATGATGGCGATCGCCGTGGCTGAATGCGCCGCTATATCCGAACGCAGGACATTCAGAATGCTTGATAGCAAACTTTCCTGCTTACAGGCGTTCCTCTCGCCAAAGCCCGGTCTGAATTCCGGATTCATGATGGCACAGGTAACCCAGGCTGCACTCGTTTCCCAGAACAAAACGTTGTGTCATCCAGCTTCTGTGGACTCGATACCTACCTCAGCCAATCAGGAAGACCATGTAAGTATGTCCATGAACGCCGGGCTCAAACTCCTTGAGGTCATTGAAAACACCACCTATGTACTCGCGATCGAAATGATCTGCGCATGCCAGGCACTGGATTTGATGAAACCACTCAAGACTTCTCCCCGGCTTGAACAGATCAAGAGAACGATAAGAAAATACGTGCCTTTCATGGACCATGATCAGCCCCTGACCGACGCCATAGAAACGTGTGCTGACCTCATCAAGACCCAGCACCTCCCCTTAAATTGATACAGCTGGATCATTTCCAAGAAATCTCAGTACGTCGAAAAAACCAAATTACGATTGTATCACTACCATCCGGTTCTTCTATCACCGTCATCACAGATTTCTGATGTTATCAGACATCTGCACCATTGCACCATTGTACAGATATCGAAATGGCTGGTTTTTCGGGTAGTTTTTTTGTTGAAAACTAGCGGGAGTCGGGCGTCATTATTTCAGCCGTGTATCAAAGCAAACTGCCGCTGAAAACGATACGAAACGACCCACAGCGACTGCGGTCACGCGTCCGTAACTAAGAAATATACCGCTTTTTTAATGGCGCGGGCTTCTTTTTACCTGTTCGATCGCCTTGAGCAATTCGACCATGACCTGTGCATGCAGCTGGTCCTTGGTAAGATTATACATGGTCATGATATGACCGATATTGCTTGCCACATATTTCGGTGGTAAATGGTTCAATGTCAGGGTCATGATATCCTGAAAACACCGGTCACACGTGCACAGATCTTTGTCCCGTTTATAACTATTATCCAGTTCTTCACGGACGATCTTTTCAATATAATTTACATATTTTGCCTGATCCATGTTACCTTCCCTTCTTTATTAATTTCATAAATTCTTTTTCCGTAATGATCCGTATACCTAGTTTCTGCGCTTTTTTATATTTTGAGCCGGGAGTTTCTCCGGCTACTACGTAATCGGTCTTTTTCGAAACAGTCCCGGCAGCATGCCCGCTGAGTTCGCGCACACGTTGTTGGGCTTGTTCCCGTGTCATAGTTTTTAGTTCACCAGTAAAGACAATCGTCTTTCCCTGCAAAACTGCACCCTTTTTTCTTCCGGGCACCTTTGTAAATCGTACTCCCAGTTCCCGGAGCTTTTTAATGACATCCAGGTTCTGTTTATTGTTGAAGTAATTTATAATGCTGCTGGCAACAATCTCCCCAATACCATCAATTTTCACCAAATCTTCATGTTTTGCATTACATACGCCGTCAATAGTTTCAAATGTCTCTGATAGAAGCATTGACGCATTCACGCCGACATGGGGAATGCCAAGACCGTAGAGTACTCTTGCCAGCGGCTGTCGTTTGCTCCGTTCCAATGCCTGAATAAGATTCTCAGCTGAGCGTGGTCCCATACGCTCAAGACCAGCGAGCTGATCTTTTGTCAGCCGGTACAGATCATCATATGAGGACACTATTTCCTTGTCAACCAGCATATCGACGAGTTTATAACCCAACCCCTCAATGTCCATGGCCGGTCTTGAAGAAAAATGCAAAATCGCACCCTTTATCTGGGCAGGACATGATGAATTCATGCAGCGCCAATCAGCCTCTTCGGGTAAGCGCACGATCCGGGATCGGCACACAGGACAGTTCTTGGGAAAATGGAACCGACGTTCTTTTCCAGTGCGTTGTTTCTTGACCACATCCACTACCTTGGGAATGACTTCTCCGCCCTTTTCAATGATGACCTGATCGCCTACCCTGATATTCTTGCGTCGTATTTCATCTTCATTGTGCAAAGTAGCCCGGGAAACCGTCGTGCCTGAAAGATTCACGGGCTGCAGCACGGCAACCGGCGTGATCCTGCCGGTCCTGCCTACCTGTAAGCGGATAGCTTCTAATCTTGTGATCGCTTGACGGGCTGGATATTTATACGCGATCGCCCACCTGGGGCTCTTGATCGTGTACCCCAGCTGTTCCCGATCCTGGAATCTATCCACCTTCACGACGAGTCCATCGACTTCGTAAGGCAGTTCTTCCCGTCTGTCCTGCCACTCATCGATATAGACAAGTACCTCTTCTATGGTCTTACATAAATGCACGTGAGGGATCACATTGAAACCGCTCTCTGCGAGCGCATGAAGCGTCTCTGAATGCGAACTGTAACGCGAACCAGGTTGTGCCGGTACAGTGTGTATGAAGATATCGAGCCCGCGCCGGGCAACCTCTCGCGCATCAAGCAGTTTCAAGGTCCCGGCCGCTGCATTCCTCGGATTGGCGAATGTCGTACCACCGTCCTTCATGCGCGTCCTGTTCAATTCCTCGAATGCTTTCTTCCCCAAGAATACCTCTCCGCGCACCTCGATATTCATGAGCTGTTTATCCCGGGTCAGGATCTCGAGCGGTACGGTCTTTATGGTTTTAAGATTCTGAGTGACATCGTCGCCACGTACGCCGTCTCCGCGTGTCGCACCGAGCACGAATTTCCCCTGCCGGTAACGAAGGCTGACCGCTACTCCATCTACCTTCAAGGTCACCTCATAGGTGGTCTCGTGATCGAGCTGCCGGGAAACGCGCGCGTGGAAGTCCTGAACCTCTTCCTGGCTATAGGTGTTATCCAGACTGAGCATTTTCACACGATGGGTAACGGTGGTAAATCCCTCGAGTGGTACACCGCCGATTCGCTGTGTAGGTGAATCGGGAGTTATGAGATCCGGGTATTCCGCCTCTAATTTCTTTAGTTTTTCATACATTTTATCGTACTCAAAATCAGATATCAGCGGTTTGTTGAGCACGTAATACCGATAATTGTGAAGATTGATATCCTTTCTCAGCCGGACGATGTTCTTCTTTGCCCCATTTTTT
>CP070834.1:696379-702602 GCA_020341755.1 Caldifarciminota bacterium
GGTGAGCGCCTGGATGAATTGCAGCACGTATTCCAAGAGCATTCAACTCGCTCGATTGAAAGAGGCCAAAGATACCGGTGCGGACCAATTGGTGCTCAGCTGCCCAAAGTGTGAGATCCACTTCACGTGTGCGATGAAGGACGAGAAAGCCGGTAAGGATGTTCAGATTCAGACCACGCAGCTGGTGACCATGGTTGCCGATCTCATAGAGGATAAAAAAGATGCCCAAGGATAAACTCACCGTCAATTTTCGATTCCGCGAGCGTCTGAACAAGATGCCCGGAGGCAAGCATCATAATTACTGCTACCAGTGCAGTGCATGCGTGGCCGTATGCCCGGCTGCACGTTTCAACGAAAACTTCAACCCGCGACAGATACTACTGAAGGCTCTCCTGGGTGCAGAGGATGCATTGATCGGCGAGAATTCGCCCATCTGGCTGTGCACGAATTGTTATTCGTGTTATGAACGGTGCCCGCAGGATGTGCGGCCGATTGAGGTGATCATCGCACTCAAGAATATGGCAGTGGAAAAGGGTACGGCACCGACAAATCTGGCTAAACTTTCCGAGAATATCGCAGAGACCGGCATGAGCGTGACGTTCTCATCCGCGGTTAAAAGGAGACGTGAGGAACTGGGCTTACCGGAATTAAAACCCGTTCCCCTGGAGGAATTGCAGGAAATAATCAAAGATGACAAAAAAGAATAATATGAAGGTAATCCCTTTCTGGGGATGCATGATGCCGTTGAAATATCCGCAAATGGAACTGGCGATACGCAAGACATTGCCCAACCTCGGCATCGAACTGGTCGACATCGAAGGATTCACGTGCTGTCCCGATCCGATATATTTCAAGGCGCGGGATAAGGTGAAGTGGCTAACGATAGCGGCACGAAATCTCGCGGTCGCCGAAGAAGCAGGACACGATATCATCACCATGTGTTCGGGATGCATTTCGACGCTCAAGGAAGCGCAGCATACCCTGGCTGAGGATCCCGATCTGAAGGCAGAGGTCAACCGTCGGTTAAAAAGAATTAACAAAGAATACAGGGGTGAGGTTTCGGTCAAACACGCGGTCGTCATGATCCGCGATGACCTTGGTCTGGACAGGGTAAGAGAATCCATTAAGCGACCGCTCGAGGGTGTAACAGTCGCTATCCACTACGGCTGTCATATCCTCAAACCGAGCCAGATCATGCACGTCGATGATGCTGATTACCCGGCTATTCTCGATGATCTGGTTTCGGCACTGGGCGCCACACCGCTCGAGCATCATGAAAAACTGCTGTGCTGCGGTAAGGGATGTATGGACGATGAACTTCCGCTGGATATGACGGGTGCGATATTCGAATCGATCGAGAAGAGCGGTGCCGATTGTATGGGGCTTATCTGCCCTACGTGTTTTTCATCATTCGATATGGGGCAGATATTGCTGTCCCGCAAAAAAGGTAAGACGTACAATATCCCGGTTATCTACATTTTCCAGCTGCTCGGTCTTGCCCAGGGCATGGGACCTGAAGAGGTCGGATTGCACACCCACAGGATAAAGGCTGACAAGGTACTGGAAAAAATCAAAGGGAGCGTGAAAGTTACATGATAAAGAGAACTAATTCATATTTCGAATTTAGATATTCGTATTTAGAACTTACCTGTAAAGGGGGTGATTTAAATGCCGCAGGATGATCTGAAGATCGGAGTCTTTGTCTGCGAGTGCGGAACGAACATTGCCGGATCGGTCGACGTCGATAAACTCATCGAAGAAGCAAAGAACGTACCGAATGTCGTGTTCACCGCGAAGAACCGCTACATGTGTTCCGAGCCGGGACAGGCAGAGATCAAGAAGGCGATCGAAGAGCAAAAGCTCGACCGCGTGATCGTTGCTGCCTGTTCACCGCGTATGCACGAACCGACGTTCCGGGAATGCGTGTCCAGTATGGGAATGAACCCGTATCTCGTCGATATGGCGAATATCCGTGAGCAGTGTTCATGGGTGCACATGAACATGCGGGATACCGCGACCGAAAAGGCAATGGACATTGTCAAGGCGTACGTTGCCCGTGCCCGGTACCTGGTTCCTCAGGAAGAGACCGAGATACCGGTCGAGAAGGCGACACTCGTCATCGGTGGTGGTATTGCCGGCATGCAGTCGGCACTTGATCTTGCCGATGCAGGGTACCAGGTGTATCTCGTCGAGAAAGAACCTGCACTCGGTGGGATCATGGCGCAGCTGGCAAAGACCTATCCGACCATGGACTGTGCGATATGAATACTCGGTCCGAAGATGATGGATGTCGGTCGACATCCCAACATTAAGCTTCTGACGTACAGCACGGTCGAGAAAATAACCGGGTACGTGGGTAATTTTCAGGTACAGGTGAAAAAGAAAGCGAAGTATGTGAACGAAACCGAATGTACCGCGTGCGGTGACTGCACCGAGGTGTGTCCCGTGTTCGTCCCCGATGAGTTCCAGCAGGGTCTTTCAAGCCGCAGGGCGATCTATATTCCGTTCCCCCAGGCAGTACCGTCCTCGTTCCTCATCGACATGGAGAATTGTCTCGGTACCAATCCTATTGCCTGCGGCAAGTGCGCTGACAAATGTGATAAGAAGTGCATTGATTACGATGCCCGCGATGAGATTCTTGAATTCAAGGTAGGGACCGTCATCGTTGCGACGGGTATGGACGTTTTTGATCCTACGGTTCTGGACGAATACGGATACACCAAGTACGAGAACGTGATCACGAGCATGGAATACGAAAGGCTCTTATCAGCCGGTGGTCCTTCTGATGGACACTTTATCCGACCTACGGACAGGAAAAGACCCAAGACGGTTGGTTTTATACAGTGTGTAGGCTCGCGCTGTGAAAAACTGGGCAAACCTTACTGCAGTAATATCTGCTGTATGAATACGATCAAGGATACGCTGCTCTTGAAAGATCACTATCCGGATATCGAAGCAAAGGTTTTCTATATCGACATCCGGGCGTTCGGAAAGGGATTCGAAGATCTGTACAAACGGAGCAAGGAAGCCGGTGTACAGTATATTCGCGGTATCCCCGGTGAGATCATCGAGGATCCCTCGACCCATAATCTCAAGGTTATGGTTGAAGATACGACCGCGAATAAGATGGAAGAGTATGAATTCGATATGATGGTACTCTCGGTCGGGGTCACCCCGAGATTCGACATGCCCGAAGTGCAGCAGCTCCTGACGCTCTCCAAAACACCGGACGGGTTTTTCATGGAAGCGCATCCCAAACTGAAACCGGTCGATGCGCCGACCACCGGCGTTTACTTTGCCGGTTGTGCCGAAGCACCGAAAGACGTGAAGGATTCGGTCACGCAGGCGAGTGCAGCAGCGGCACGGGCGGAAACCCTGCTGTCAGCCGGCAAGGTCAAACTCGAGGCGATCACTTCATCGGTGAATACGGATCTCTGCCGCTTCTGCGGCATGTGTTCCAAGGTCTGTCCGTACAATGCCTTTACAGTCGACCCCAAGAAAAAGACGATTCGTTATGTTGAAGCGCTGTGTAAGGGCTGCGGCACGTGCGGTGCCGAATGTCGGTTCGGTGCCATCACCATGAACCACTTCACGGATGAACAGATCATAACCCAGATCGACACGCATCTTGCTGAAAAAGCACAGGAAAAGGTGATCGTGTTCGCGTGTAACTGGTGTTCGTATGCCGGTGCAGATACCTGCGGCGGTGCCCGACTCCAGTATCCGCCCAATCAGCGTTTGATCAGGACCATGTGCAGCGGCAGGGTGCACGAAAAGTTCGTACTCCATGCCTTCAAGAAAGGTGCGCCCATGGTTGTGGTTTCGGGTTGCCATTACGTGGACTGTCATTACATCGATGCTAACCGCTGGACGCAAAAACGCGTTGAGAAATTGTGGGATAAACTGGAAAAATGGGACATCAGACCCGAACGGTTGCTGCTCGAATGGATCAGCGCCGCCGAGGGTAAGCGTTTTGCCAAGACCATGCAGGATATAGAGGAATTGCGCAAAAAAGTCACCAAAGAAGAGATCGAACATACAGTCAAGGTACTGACCGAAGAAGAGGAAAAAGAGAAAGCGAAAAAGGAAAAACAGAAGAAGAAATAGGAAATCAGGCTATTGGGATAAGAGATTACCGGAGGTTGTGACATGGAAGAGAAGGATTTCAAATGCCTGCGCTGTGGAGCCGTGAACAAATTCCCTTACGAAAAGGGTGTAATGATGGAACGTCAGTGCCCGAAATGCGGTAGTAACAGCATACGCCTCGTCAAGGAAAAACAAGAAGAAAAGAAATAATAACATCGAGCATATCACTGTGTCTGTTATTGAAAACAGTACAGGAGTGTCAGTCATTTTAGCACTTTTCTGAATTACAAAATTAACCAAGATCATCAAGGTTGTGTCAGAAGTATAATTGATTATACTATAAACATATATTGATTGACAAGGAGGTTATATGAAGTATTGGATGATGAGCATTATCGTGTCACTTGTTTTCACGGGTTTCGGTTTTGCACACCCGCCAACTGGCGTGGAAATGGAATTCAATTATGAAACCAAAGTCCTGACCGTGTTCGTCACACATCCTGTCAACAAGATCGATAAGCATTTCGTCGATAAGGTCGTTGTAGAGCTCAATGACAAAGAAATAGTAACGCAGACATTCCGGAAGCAGAAAGACGGAGAGGCGCAGGAGGCGATGTATATCATCGTTGACGCTAAAGTGGGTGATACCATAGCGGTAACCGGTTACTGCAATGTTTCAGGTAAAAAGAAGGTATCGCTGACCGTCGAAGAAGAGTAAATAGATATCAAATCAATAATTAAAAAGGAGGAAGGTATGGGGACGAGATTTTTTTCAGTGTTTCTATTGCTTACCGTCAGTATAGTCGGTGCATTTGAACCGTCGATGCTGAATCTCACCACGCCGTCACGGCTGGAGAATACTGAGGCAGTGTTCAAGATAACCCATCGTTTTTACGGACAGGTGGACGATGACCCGCTTGAGACCTTTTTTGGTCTGGATGCAGGTGCCAATGTATCGTTGGGCATGCGGTACGCCTTGCTGCCTCGTCTGGAACTGAACGCGTCGTACACGCGTCTGCAAAAGGAATATGTGCTCGGCGCGAGTTACGCATATTTCTTCCCGCAGATGCACGCAGGAGGTCAGTTAGATGTTCAGTTCTTCAGTTTTCAGGAAGGAGGGGTTGAGGAACGCAACGAGAATTTTTTCTATGCATTATCTCTGCAGACCGAACCGCTGTTGGGAATCGTACGTCCGGTCATTAATGCAGGTTTTGACGGGTATAATGAAAAATTCGGAGTTGTCTTTGGCCTATCCATGGGCACGGACATGGATATCGGTCCGGTGAACCGCATTGACCTTATCGGTGAATATTATCCGGTGCTCGACCGGGACGATGCAATCCATGGACCCGAAAACAGTTTTGCGTTTGGTATCAAAGCCGCGACCTATGGTCATAATTTCATGCTGCTCGTGGGGAATAATTCGCAGATCTCTGCACGGCGGCTCATGCTTGGTACTGCGAGTAATGATCTGTATTTTGGGTTTAATGTTCATCGTCATTTAGACCTGTGAAGAGGGGGATCGTATGAAGTTATGGAAATTAATGAGCCTCGCCGTGATGCTGCTGTTGATACTGTCGGCATGTGATACGGTGAGCGACGAGCCGAATGGTAATGGCACAGGTGAGTACCAGAGTATAACGGTCGATAATATCACCTTGCAGTGGAGAACCGATACACTGGGAAATCTCGATGTAATAGTAAGCGCACCGACGACCGGCTGGGTATCGGTTGGATTTGATCCCACGATCGGGATGGAAGACGCCAATATCATCATCGGATATGTGAGCGGCGATACTGCCTATGCCCGCGACGATTACGGTACCGGCATCAATACCCATGAACCGGACATTGATGGCGGCGGTGAGGATAATATACTGGAACTGGGCGGTACCGAGACTGCTGGCACGACCGAGATCAGTTTTCTCATCCCCCTGGATTCAGGTGATACCAGGGACCGGGTGCTGGTCATCGGGAATACTTATGACGTGATCCTTGCCTACGGCGAGGATGATGCTGATGATTTTGACAGTTATCATCAGGCACGTACAACCTCACAAATAGACCTGTAATATCAATATCTTTCAACTGTGCTCCGCCCGTCAAAAGCGGGCGGAGCACGTTGCACTAAACCGTT
>CP070834.1:702702-708911 GCA_020341755.1 Caldifarciminota bacterium
AAAATCCATATTCGTTCGATAGTAAGAATTGATGGAACGTGCGTACGCCCAGTAACCGTCAAAGATGTATCCGTATACCTTGCGGTCTGCAATCATGTTCGGAAGTATATCGCGACCAAACTCGTGGGAAGACATGCCTGCATTCACCTCGAGTACGTCGAGCAGGGCTCGGGTCTTGAATACGTACAGGGTCATAGAGACCAGGTTTGATGGGGGCGATAAAGGTTTTTCCTCATATCTGATCAGCCGTTCGTGCTTGTCCAGAACGCCGTACCCGAAACGCGTGTGACGCGTAGGCATACGAGTGAAACAGATGGTCGCATCAGCCTCGTGGTTGCAGTGGAATTCGATGAAGGGTCGATAGTCCATCCGGTACACATGGTCGCCTGAGGCGATCAGCACATGCTCAGGCGAAAACTCCTCGATAAAGGTAATATTCTGATATACTGCATCTGCTGTGCCCAGGTACCAGTCCGATCCCGTGCGACCGCTGTACGGTGGTAGTATTCGGACGCTTCTCTGTCTGCCGGTGAAATCCCAGTGTTCGCCACTACTGATATGGCGCATCAATGCATGAGGTCGGTATTGCGAGAGCACACCGACATTGTCGATGCCTGCATGCATGCAGTTACTAAGGGCAAAATCAATAATGCGGTATGTGCCGAATATCGGGAGCGCAGCTTTTGCGCGGCGTGAGGTTAAGCAGAGCAGTTCGTCTACCCGACCACCGGCAAGGAGCAACGCTACGACGTTTTTCATAAATCACGAAATTATAGAGAATACCGCAACCCTGTCAACACAAAGCAGGGTCGGGTACTGACCAGGTTACATGAACAGATTGTTCAATTTCAGTCGAGCGTATGTTTCGCGATGAATTCCTTATCCTCGGCAGGTGTACTACAGAGTACGTTGATAACCTGGGCATCACGGAAATATCGTTCAACCGGATAATCCTTCATATAGCCGTAACCACCGAATATCTGTATGGCTTCGTTGGTAATATCGACAGCCGATCGACCGGCGTAGTATTTCGCCACGGTTGCAGCCTTACGAAAATCAGCCGCGGCATCGAATTGAAGTGCGGCTTCGAGGGTTAGATTCCGTGCGGCTTCGGTGTTCGTTGTCATAAGCGCGATCTTTTCACGCACCATACCAAAGGTCGTAATCGGCTGCCCGAACTGAATGCGTTCCTTGCCGTATTTTATTGCTTCGTCGGTTGCCCCCTGAGCGATACCGACCGCGATCGCGGCGGTCAGGATCTTCATATAATCACGAGCCGTTTCAAGTACGGAAAGTCCACCGCCTTCAGTACCGAGTACGTCCTGAGGCGTGAGCAGGAGGTCGTTGAACTTCAGCGAACCGATACCGGCTGCCCTGAGTCCGAGGGTATTGTGCGCATTTGTAATCTCGATCTCTGTGCTACCAGCATCGACGATGAAGGCGGTCATGGTTTCGGATTGGTCACCGGTAGGCACGATGAGGATGAGCGGACCTTTGAATTCCGCATTCAGTGCAAACGGGTTCTTCCCGCTCACCATATGGCCTTCGTTCTTTTTGGTAACAGTGATTTCATTGGTCGCGGGAAGTGCCCAGCTGCCGACCTGTTCACCGGTGGCTGCCGGCGGCAGATACTTCTTCTTCTGTGCATCGTTGCCAAACTTCAGAATGGGATACGTGTACAGCGCGTTATGGGTGGCGATAATGGTGGCCGTGGAACTGCACACTCTGGCTATTTCTTCGAGCGATACTGCGAGCCCGATGCATTCAAGGGCAGCACCCTCCATATCCTCCGGAATGCTCGCACCGAGTATGCCCATTTCGGCAAGCTGCCGGATATTATCTGAAGGCAGGCTGCACGATGTATCGAGTTCGTCCACCTTATCCAGAATGACCTGCTGGGCGAATTTCCGCAGCTCTGTTTGCAACATAATGCATTCTTGATTCAGTTTCATGTGCGTGCCTCCTGTGCTTTTGCCTTGGTGCCGGCTTCCTTGGTCAGTTCAAGAGCGATAACGGTGCGCTGTATTTCATTCGTGCCTTCGTAGATCTGTGTGATCTTTGCATCCCGCAGCCGCTTTTCCACATGATACTCCTTGAGCACGCCGTACGGACCCATGAGTGCGATCGCTTCCATCGCAGTCCGCATTGCAAGATCAGACGGCAGTAGTTTTGAATATGACGATTCTTTGGAGTAGCCCTTCTTTCCGCCATCGATCATCCGTGCGGTCGCATAGAGCAATGCGCGGGCCGCCTCGATCTCGCATGCCATATCAGCGATCTTTTTCTGGACGTATTGATTGCCGAGAAGATCGTGCCGGTACGCAAAGTCGAGGGCGTCTTCGTACGCTCCCTGGGCAATGCCGAGGGCAATGGCGCCGACGCCGGGTCGTGCACGGTCGAAGTTTCTCATGACATACACAAACCCCAGACCTTCCTTGCCCATGAGGTTTTCTTGAGGCACCGGGCAGTCTTCGAAGACGAGTTCCGTGGTCACCGATGCCTTGATCCCGAGCTTGACTTCTTTTTTCCCAAACGATATACCGGGGAAACCTTTTTCGACGATGAAGGTAGAAATGCCTCGCGCACCCCGCGATTTGTCAGTCGATGCGACAACCGTAAACACGTCGCTGTGACTGGCATTGGAGATGAACTGTTTGACTCCGTTCAGAACGTAGTGATCACCGTCCTTGCGTGCAGTGGTTTGTATATTGGCGGCGTCACTGCCTGCCTGAGCTTCGGTCAGACCAAAGGCGCACAGCCATTCACCGGTTGCGATCTTCGGCAGGTATTTTTTCTTTTGCTCGTCGCTGGCAAAAAGAACGATGGGTCCGCTACCCAGGGCGTTCACGGCGTATGCGGTTGAGATTCCCGCACAAACGCGTGCCGTTTCTTCCGCGGCAATGCACATATCCATTATCCTCGCACCGGTTCCACCGTATTCTTTGGAAATAAAGATCTTGAGCAATCCACGTTTGCCCATTTCCTTGACCACTTCCATGGGGAATTCCGCACTCTCGTCGTACTTATCGCGGACAGGTCGGATGAGTTGTTCGGCGATCTGGCGGGTTTTATCGCGCAATGCCTGTTCTTCTTCAGAGAGAAAATAATCCATCACACCTCCTTATAAAAGGGCATGGTCCTTGGTTCAAGGGTAACGCAGCCCGTTGTTTACTATTCGCGGGTCGCAGTGGTAGGGATAACTGGCGACCCAGCTAACGGTATACAGTAATGCGACCGTTCTTACCGAAAAGATTCAGTGCGGAACGAGCACACACTGTTAATGTACCGGAATTATATGCATACAAGTGTACCAAATATTCGGTATATGTCAAGATATCCTGAGGAGACGGTTGCGTTCAAGAATGATATTGACACCCGCATGAAATTGATTATCATTATTTCAATGTTTTTACTATTTTTCGTTTTTACGCAGGGGACGATAGGTGATACAGATAGCATAAACAGTACCGACCTCAGCCAAAAATCTGAAGCAGTCCATGAAATTCTACCCGCACCGCCGACGCACATATTTACCAGGGATCGAGCAAACGACGCCGGAGGTGGCATCGTGGTGTTCTGGAAAAAATCAGAGGATGACGGTGCAGGCAGAGAAACCGTCCAGGAGTACCACATTTTCCGCAGCACCGAGGAAGATGGTGAATTCGAGGTCATCGGCACTGCCAAGGCAGGGGACACATCGTACGTCGATAATAACACCCGTGACGGTACACCGTATTACTATCAGGTAAAAGCATTCGACGGCGAGCAGAACTCGACCGTGATCGTGAGCGAAGCAGCGTTTTCATCCGCGCAGTGGTTTCACGGCGGCAGGATCAGTATGTTGATCGCTACTATCATAATCTCGGCACTCGTCGTTTGGTTTATCAACAAGGCAAAGCGCGGTCATGAATTGTATATCCGTCCGATCGCGGGTCTTGAAGCGGTCGATGATGCGGTCGGCAGGGCAACAGAAATGGGAAAACCGATCATGTACGTTCCCGGCATACTCGATATGGATAATATCCAGACCATCGCGAGTATGATCATTCTCGGCAGGGTTGCCCGAAAGGCAGCTGAATATGAAACCGCCATCCTGGTGCCGTGCACGAGATCGATCGTCATGAGTGCTGCCCAGGAAACGGTTAAAGAAGCGTATCTTGATGCGGGCAGACCCGATGCCTATGACGCGGACAAAATACAATATCTGACCGACGATCAGTTCGGGTATGCAGCGGGCGTCGACGGCATGATGCTTAGAGAAAAACCCGGAGCTATCTTCTATTTAGGAGGATTCTATGCTGAGTCGCTCATCCTTGCGGAAACCGGTCACTCGACCGGAGCAATACAGATAGCCGGTACTGCGCAACCGTCGCAGCTGCCCTTTTTTGTTACGGCATGCGATTATACATTGATCGGAGAGGAAATGTTTGCGGCGAGCGCATATCTCTCGAAAGAACCCCTGCTTCTGGGGGGTCTGAAGGGTCAGGATTGGGGCAAGGCGATTATTATCATCATGATAGTGATCGGTGTGCTGCTGGTAACATTCGGATTTACCGATATTATCAGATGGCTGAGCACGGGACAATGAGATGAAGAAAGAAGTTCCGCTTATTATCACATTCGTCGCGGGTATGATTATGATAATTCAGTATTTCATACCTCACTGGCCGTTTTCGAATTTGCAGCAGATGTTCAACAACTGGTTTTTAATCATTACCGTGTTCGCTTTGATACTGGGAATTTTAAACTTGCTGAGGAATCATATCGAGAAAGTAAGCCGCCGCAGAAAAGGCTGGTGGTACAGTATCGTGCTCATGGCGGGTTTTGCAGTCATGGGCGTCGCCGGGTTCGTGTGGGGACCTGCCGAGGGGCGACCGTTCGACTGGATCTACTGGCATGCTCATGTTCCGATGTCCTCGACCATGTTCGCGCTCCTTGCCTTTTTCGTTGCCTCGGCGTCATATCGTGCATTCCGCGCCCGTACAGCAGAGGCAACGCTTCTTCTCGTATCAGCTATTCTCGTGATGATGAGCCGGGTTCCCCTGGGAAGCTATATCTGGAGCCAGCTGCCCCTGATCGGCGACTGGATTATGAGTTATCCCAATATGGCAGGTCAACGGGCGATCATGATCGGCATCGCGCTCGGCGTAGTGTCAACATCACTGAGAATCATTCTTGGTATTGAAAGGACCTATCTGTCAGGCAAATGAAAGTACTGGAACGTCTCGAAAAGATCGACCGCAGATTCGTCTTTCTCCTGATCCTGCTCGCGGTCGTCATTCCGCTCTTATTCCCCATCGGCTTTAAAATAGAAGTAAGTGAACCCGTTGCCATGCTGTACCGGACCGTCGAAGAACTCAGCCCAGGTTCGCGCGTCCTGTTCAGTTTTGATTACGGACCGTCGACCATGCCCGAGGTCTACCCCATGAACCTCGCGCTCGCTCGGCATTGTTTTTCCAAAGATATAAAGATAATCGGCATCGCGCTGTGGCCGGAAGGCGTCCAGTTCGGAAATGAAGCGTTCCGTGTCGCCGCCGAAGAATACGGGAAAGAGTACGGTGTCGACTATATCAATCTCGGTTACAAAGCAGGCGGTATCGTGGTCGTTTCGGCTGCAGCCGAAAATATCCCGACTACATTTCCGCAGGATTATACAGGCCGCTCGATCCAAGAATTCCCGATCATGACCGAAGTGAAGAATTTCGGTAATATCGATCTCATCGTCAGTTTCTCGGCCGGTGATCCCGGTACGCGTGAGTATATTCGTATCGCCCAGGGAAGATACGGCAAAAAGGTCGGCACCGGCGTTACCGCAGTGAGCGCACCGGCGTTTTACCCGTATCTGAATGCCGGTCAGTTGCAAGGATTGTTGGGAGGTATGAAGGGTGCTGCCGAGTATGAGACCATGATCCAGCAGAGCGGGCTCGGAACCAGCGGCATGGATGCTCAATCGATCGCTCACGGTCTCATTATTTTCTTTATCATACTCGCCAATGTTTTTTATATAGCCGGACGGAGGAAGAAATGACAACGGATCCCGGCGTCTGGATCGCAGCATTTCTGACCATGTGCATATTGAGTTTCCTGTACCGGGATAATCCATTTTATCGTTTTGCCGAACATCTGTTCATCGGCGTATCGGCTGCATACTGGGCAGTATATTATTATTACAATATCCTGCAACCCAATTTGATAGATCCCTTGTTCGT
>CP070834.1:709011-714956 GCA_020341755.1 Caldifarciminota bacterium
TAGGAATATCTGTGAAAATTCTGTGAAATTACTCATTCTTGACATCGACTCACGGCTGAAATATAGTATTACTCATAAACAGGAATACGTACATGATTATCCGACGATTGCACGGCAATGATGCAGAAATCGCCTTTCAGGCCCTGACCAAAATCAAGTTCGTCGAAGACGGTACTGAACATTTGGGGAAAAGTTTGACTATAGAATATCTGCAGGATTTCTTAAAAAATAACCGGCATTATCTACTCGCAGCACTTGATGGCAACACGCCAATTGGGTTTATCCTGGCATATCGGCTGCAGAGAGTCGACAGAAACCAGGATATGATGTTTTTTTACGAGATCAATATTGCTAAGAAATATCGAAAAAAGGGAGCGGGCATCGCGCTCATCAAAAAATTAAAAGAAATATGCAGAGATGAAAACATCATGAAGATGTTCGTTCTGACCAATAGATCGAACAACGCCGCGTATAACCTGTACAAGAAAACCGGCGGTATCGCAGATGCAGCTGGTGATGAAGTAATATTCGTGTATCAAGATTTTACATAATGAAAAAGGATAAGATAATCAAGCTACCTGAGATTGGAAAGATCTCCGCTGAAGTCTTCAAACAGTTGATATTCCCCCATCTCGGAGCACATAGATCCGAAATACTCGTTGGACCCCAACACGGCGTTGATGTGGGCATCGTACAGATAGCAAACAAAGCAGTCGCAATGACCAGTGATCCTGTTTTTATCGTACCGGAATATGGTTTTGAGCGCGCAGCGTGGTTTGCGATCCATATACTCGCGTCAGACATCGTTACCTCGGGTCTCCCACCCACCTACCTGGCCATCGACCTCAACCTTCCCCTATCTATGACAGAAGAAGAATTGACCATTGTATGGAGGACGATCGATACAGAATGCAAGAAAATGGGAATGGCCATTGTCACCGGGCACACTGCCCGGTATGACAACTGTCAATACCCGATGGTAGGCGGAGCCACGGTTATTGCGGTCGGCAACACCGATGATTACGTTTCCCCAAAATTCATTTCTGTTGGAGATAAAATAGTCATCACGAAAGGACCGGCAATAGAGGCATCAGGTATCTTTGCGACTATGTTCCCGAAATATCTCGCCAGGCATTGCGGCGAGGAATTTTCCCGTCAAGCCCAATCTCTTTTCTATCAAATGTCGGTTGTTCATGATGCGCTCACGGCCGTCAAGATTGGAGTCCGCGATCAAGGTGTATCGTCCATGCATGACGCAACCGAATGCGGCATCTGGGGTGGACTCCATGAATTAGCCGAAGCAGCAAGCGTAGGCATGTCGGTCGTGCAGGACAGCATCATGATGGATCCGTATGTAGAAAAAATTTGCGATCTCTTCAAGATAGATCCGTACAAATCGATCAGTGAAGGAACGCTCATCATCACCTGTCGTCCGCACAAAGCCGAATACCTCGTAAGATACTTGCATGAAAATGGTATCAACGCATCAATTGTCGGAGAAATCACAGAAAGGAAATATGGTTTGAAAATTATCGAATGCGGAAAAGAGAGAAAATTAATACATCCAGAAGTCGATCCATTTTGGAAAGCATTCTATAACACCCTGCGCGAAATAAAAAAGTTCGAAGAATAACTACATTCATGGGGTCAATGTTATTTCCTGGATAACAGGGACAGTGCAATACCGGCACCGATCATCATCACACCGGCTACCCGGTTCTGGGTCTTCCAGAATTTCTGGGTATCAAACCAACGCCGTGCTTGCTCGGCAATCAATGTGTAAAAACCAAGAACCGCGGCAGCAAGGATAATATTCGTACCAGCGAGTATGATCATTTGCAGCTGTTCATCACCGGTTTGAACAACGAACTGGGGAAGCAAGGCAGCGTAATATAGAATCGCCTTGGGATTGGTCCCGCAGACCACAATACCGTCGAGAAAAGCCTTTCTGGAAACGCGTATACCCGACTTTCTCTCCAAATGAACACGGGGTCTACCCGCAGACCAATGTCTGACGCCCAGATATATCAAATATACCGCACCTAAGAATTTCAACGCATAAAAAATAGCGGTGGTTTGTTCGAGTATGCTGTTTATACCGAACAGCACGATGACTATCTGACAGACATTAGCAGTTAGTTGTCCTAGTATCGTTAAACAGGTCCTACGCAGACCATGTTTCAGGGCATAGGCAATAGTAAAACATACCGAGGGCCCGGGTAAAAGTCCGAAGATAGCAGACGCACCGACAAAAGAGAGCCAGATCTCTACACTCATATATTCTCCTTATTAGTTTGATATCAAACTATTTATTTAAAAAAACTACTTCAGAAGTTATTCAACATCTTTATGATACCCTTGACCAGCGTCTCTCGTTCTTTTTTTGAAAATCCCTTAAAAGCGTTCGCGATCAATTTTTCCGATATTTCATCAAAATCCGGTTGTAGCGCTCGTCCCTTCGCTGTAAGACTCAGGTATGCAATGCGGTTATCCTCTGGATCTTTCTCTTTGACAACATAACCGGCACGCATCAATTTTTTCACAAGCGCGGTCACTGTCGATTTATCCCGATTGATACGCTCTGCGAGTACTTTCATCGAAACTTTTTCTTTTTCAAAGAGCACGCCAAGAATACCACCATGCGACGGGACTAATCCTGTGATCTTCTTCTTGTTCAATTCCATGATGATGAATCCGTACGCCCGGTCTCGTAGCCGCGCGATCAATGCGATCACATGGTCTGTCTTCATGACTACATTATAGTTTGATATCAAACGTTTGTCAAGGGCATTGTGAGATGGACGACACGGGACCAGCCGGGCGACCGGTTGCTCGCTCTTATCTGGTATTCTGGTAATTACCAGAGTAGGTTCAGTTGCTTCAGATTGGTGTTTATGATCACGAATTATGCTGGTGTACTACTTTTTAGTCTTTACCCGAAGTTTTTTTTCTCTTACCTGGTTTCTACCGCCCGATTTAGCCCGGTACAGAGCCTGGTCTGCAAATTTCAGGATAACCATGGAATTCTTCATATCCCTGTGAAACTGTGCAAGACCGATGCTGCAGGTGATGTGAAACGGTGTATCGTTGTCAGACAAAAATTCGTATTCCATGATACCCTCGCGTATTTTCTTTGCCAGTGCTCGTGCTCCACGCGCCGTCGTGTTGGGCAGTGCCACACAGAACTCGTCGCCGCCATAGCGTGCCGTAATATCGGTTGAGCGCACATGTTGTTTGATGAGTCCGGCAAGGGTGATCAGAACACGGTCACCAACAAGATGACCATAGGTGTCGTTGACGCGTTTGAAATCGTCGAGATCGAGTATCATGACGCTGAGTGGTGATTTATACCGGACCGTCCGCTGGACTTCACGCTCCAGTTGATACATGAAGTGACGGTGATTATTCAAACCGGTCAGCGCATCTGTCTGTGCAAGGAGTTCTAGTTTTTTCTGCTGTCGCTCAATATGCTGCCGATGCGAATTCAATTCGTCCACCATTTGATTGAACGTCGATGCGAGCTGACCGATCTCATTTCTTGATTGAATATCGACTTTGACCGTGAAATTCCGCCGCGCCACCTGCTGAACGCCATGAGTAAGTTTTGCTATAGAACGTGTTATGTACCGTGATATCAGGAACGCCAGGAGTACAGCAAAAACAAGGGATATCACACCTACCCCGATCGAAAGCCGTCTCATTCTTCCCAGGCTCCAGTATACCGTTTCGTAGGGCTGTTGGATAAAAACTGCCCATGTAAGAGATGGTATGCTAATAAGTGCGCCGAGCATTTTGCCCTTTTCGTCGTCATTATAGTTGTGGGTGGCAATAAAATTACTGCTGAACACCTTTTCAATCCGTGAATTTTCCGTTAGGAAGCCTTCATATAGTACCCCTTTCAAGAACTCATGCCTTGGCTCTTCCAGGGGAAGAATCACATCGCCATGTCTATTGAAAATAGCCACCAGATCCCGGGCACCGAATCTGGATAACGAAATATCCTTAATATATTTTGAGATACCGTGAATATTCATTTCCGTATATAGAAATGCAAAAACTTCCTCCCTGCGCCACCAGGGCATAAGGATGCCGAACCTGACCGTCTCCTTACCTTCGTCGACCAGCGTGTAATACTTACCCTGTTCGATGGCAGCACTGCGCGATTCTTCAGGAAGTACCCGCGGTACTATCACAGCACCTGATGCTACCAGGTCTATTCTTTTGCCGTTCTTGTCATACACCGCAATAAAATCAACGGACTCCAGCACCATGATCGCCCTTGCCATCTCAACCTTGTCTTCTGCAGATATACCCGGGCTGCTAAAGATATTTATTATCTGTTTTATGGCATTCTCGATTCCCTTGACTTCATTGGATACACGGTATGCCACACATTCTGCAACAGAAATCGCATATTCATTGGCAGACCGCTTAAGGGCATCGGCATTGACATTAAGCAACGCATAGGTAATACTCAATACGGCAACTACCGCAATGACAATAGTAGCTAACGCAATTTCCTGAAAGGTCGTCCGTCTTCTCAGCATCAGGAATGCTCCTCACCCTTCACGTGTGACATCTCTACCAGCATCGTCCTCTCCTCAATCCGTGAAGTAATAACGAACCCCGATCCCGCCTGAAACACTTACAGGCGTTCTGGGGACGAGTTCTATAACCGGATACAGTTCACCAAAAATGCCGAACCTGTTCTGAATGTACTCGACACCGCCACCGAGTCTAATCCCGGGATTGAATTCCCAATCGCTGTTGTTTTTATCACCCCGCAATTCAACTCCAACCCCCAGATAGGGAAACAAACCATTTGTCTTTATCACCTTCGGAAAATGGACGAGATAGTCTCCAACAACATAAAGTACTTCGTCCGGAAATGACCAACCGACTTCGACATCGAAAGCATACTGCTTGTTTCTCCATGTCTTCAGGCTTATGCCTGCCGGCTCACCGGCAAATACTCCTACGCCAAACCCAGCAGGCCTGCCAGAAATCACCTTTTGTTGTGGAATCACAACATCTTTTTGTACAACAACAGGGGTTTCCTTTGCTGGAGCGACAGTAGTATCACCTTCATAGGCAGCAATAAGATCTTTCAGTTTATCTTCAATGGCGGTTTCGCTGCTTATGGAATTATTCTTATGTTTGGCGCTGGAAATGATTGCGATCGTATCACCCTGAGCCTTCTCATCATTCAGCATGGTTTCGAGGCTACCGTTCTGCATTTTTATATCCTTTACCAGTTGATCATCTTCACGCTCCATATCCAGCCGGTGGACAATAACCATGGCTTCTTCGTCCATCTTCAGCACGCTTTTATTCGGATATAAAATATGCGCATGCGACATCTTCCCGGTGGTGACTACATAATCGTGATAGAGATAATAGTCAGGTGTCGGGATAAGCCATCGAGGCCGCAGGAATGGCGGTTGGACTTTCACATCATTATCATGCCATGTCAAAATGGCATCGGGTTCTCGAATCGATATTTCTACCCTGCGGTTCTTTTTTCTGCCGGCTTTGGTGTTATTCGAGGCTATCGGATTCCTGGAACCTAAACCATATGTTTCTATCCTGTCACCATTTTCACCGAGCATATCCGCCAAACGCTGTTTCACATGTTCTGCCCGCTCTTTTGACACTGCAATGTTACTGGCATTAGAACCGGTATTGTCCGTATACCCATATACACCGATCATCAAATTCGGTTCGGCTCGTATTCGCTCTGCAATACCATTCAGCACAGAATCGGATTGGGCAGTTAGGGTACTCTTACCTGTATTAAAATACACGGTACCGAGCAATGCCCCTTTATCCTCCTGCGGAGATGTAATAAGAGCACATATTAATAATAACAAATGACCCATACCTCCTCTGATATTTAAGTCTCAATAACACCTTCTAAAACCGAAAGTTTACGATGTCTATGCCTA
>CP070834.1:715056-720959 GCA_020341755.1 Caldifarciminota bacterium
ATTTCCGGAAAGATCATGAAACTGAATGTCGAGGAAGGCGAAACAGCCATGATGGGTACGATGAATATACAGGGTACGGTCCTTATGACGATCGCCGATATGTCCAGTATGATCGCTGTCGTGACCATCGATGAGACGGATGTCCCACAGGTGAAGATCGACCAGGAGGTCAAGGTTATCGCCGATGCACTCCCGGATAGTTCTTATCCTGGAATCGTGACCAAGGTCGGACTCATGCCTATCACGAGCCAGTTGACGACCGAGAAGGTTACTGACTTCGAGGTGGAAATCGAGCTGAACAGGTTTTCTCCGCTACTCAGACCGGGTATGAACGTTAAGGTGGACATCATCACCGATGAAAAATTGGATGTCTACGTCATCCCGATACAGGCGTCGGGTAAACGGAAGATCGATGACGAGATGTCAGAAACGGTATTCCTGGTGAGTGAAGGAAAGGCACATTTGACAAAGATCGAAACAGGGATTGCGAGCGATACGGAACTCGAAATACTATCCGGGATTGATGAGGGTGATACTATTATTATCGGTCCGTACCGGGTGCTGAGCAAGCTTAAAGACGGACAAGAGGTAACGTTTACGGTCGCAGAAGAAGATACGACATCCCAGACAGCTCCCGAGACTTCGGGTTCGCGCCGTTTCATACAGGCAGTAAAAAAGAGGATCTAGTGTATGCCGCGCCGGATTTGTCGGGCTGTTAATATAAAAAAGATGTATTACCGGGGCAAGATGACGGTTGAGGCGCTCCGGGGGGTCGATTTCACGATACACGCAAATGATTACCTTTCGATCATGGGACCATCGGGTTCGGGTAAATCGACTCTGGTTCATATCTTGAGTTGTCTCGATACGCCGACATCAGGCGAGTATTTTCTTGAGGACCGACAGGTATCGAAATATACCGACCAGGAGCTCGCCCGGGTCAGGAATGAATTTTTCGGTTTTGTTTTCCAGAATTTCAGCCTCCTGCCGCGTCTGAGCGCCCTCGATAACGTTGCGATGCCGCTTTTGTATGCAGGAACGAAAAAAAATGACCGCGTCGTTCGCGCCCGAGAGATACTGGACAAGATCGGTCTCGGAGACAGGATCAACCACCGACCAAACGAAATGTCGGGCGGGGAATGTCAGCGTGTCGCAATCGCGCGTTCGCTCATAAACAAGCCGCGGGTAATATTCGCCGACGAACCAACCGGTAATCTCGATTCCCGAACCGGAGCCGAAATAATGGAGATATTTGATCGGCTGGTCGATGAAGGCAATACGGTCGTGATGGTAACGCACGATTCGAATGTCGCGGCTCATGCGAAGAAGATTGTGAAACTCAAAGACGGGATGATTGAATATGATTAGTATATTCGGCAAGATCACTCTTTCGTTCCAGACCTTCAGGACACACAAGTTGAGGTCTTTTCTGACGACGCTCGGCATCGTCATCGGCGTTATGACGGTAATTGCAATACTGTCCTTGATAGAAGGATTGAACCGTTCGGTTGCGGAGCAGATCCAGTCACTCGGATCCGACCTCATCTATCTCCAGAAGTTCACGTGGGTATCGACCGGGCATCGCGATCTGGAGAAGCTCGCGAACCGGCCTGATCTGATTCCGGACGATGCGATTGCGATCACCAAACTTGCTTCGGTCGAGATCGCGATACCGGAGATCAACCGGCGTCTGACCAATCTTAAATACCGGGATAATGAGGTAGCGAGTCCTACGATCACCGGTTCGGATGAGAACTTTGCCTGGGTCAACAACCACATCGTGGAAAGCGGACGGGATCTGAGTCGTGATGATGTGCTCCACCGCCGTGCCGTCGGTATCATTGGTTCGTATATCGCCAGTAATCTTTTCCCCGACGAGAGTCCGCTCGGTAAGGATATCTATGTCAATGGACACCGGGTGAAGATAATTGGTGTGTTCAAGGAGAAAGGTACGTTCCTCGGCAACAGTCTCGATAATTTTCTCCTCATACCAAATACCCTGTACGAGAAGTTCTTTCCCCGGGAACGGGGTTCGATATTTTCGCGCGTGTACGGCGGTTATTCGATCGATATCAAACCACGAACGGGTAAGGTCGAACAGGCGATCGATGAAATACGCGAACTCATGCGTAGGAGGCACGGATTGACATTCGATGAAGACGACGATTATGAGTTGAATACCCAGCAGGTACTCCTCGATCTGTATCAGAACCTGACCAACGTCGGCTTCATTGCGATCGTCGCGATTGCCGCAATTTCACTGGTGGTTGGCGGTATCGGCATCATGAATATCATGCTCGTCAGCGTAGCCGAACGCACACGTGAAATAGGTATACGCAAAGCCGTGGGTGCGTCGAACCAGAATATACTGTCGCAATTCCTTATCGAATCGGTTGTGCTTGCGCTTGTCGGAGGTATCATTGGTATCCTTCTCGGCATGCTGCTCGCCGCTCTGATATCTGCCGTGTCGCCGCTCAAAGCAGCCGTATCCTTGTGGATGATCGCTCTCGGATTCGGATTCTCCGCTTCTGTCGGTATTTTCTTTGGGATATATCCTGCACGCAAGGCAGCAACCTTGAATCCAATCGAAGCCCTCAGATACGAATAAAATCGAACCGCCTCACGCACCGCTGTCTGTGCTGCTGGTAGTGTGTTGACAGACACTTAATTGTCGAATATACTAGACCGCGATGCGACAGATTTATTACGATGAGCTGACTGGATGTTATAACCGCCGTTATCTCCATGACTGGATAGAAACCGAAATCAAACGGGCGAATCGGTTTTCCACGAAATTTGCCTGCATCCTGATCGATATAGACGATTTTCGAAATATCAATAACAATTTCGGACATCTCGAGGGTGACAAGGTGCTTGTGGAATTCTGCGGTACGATACTCAAGGACATACGCGAGGTCGATAACCTCATACGATACGGCGGTGATGAGTTCATTGTTCTCATGCCCAATACGGATGAACGGGGCGCAGTCGAGCTTTCCCAGCGCATAATGAACAATCTGAATTCTTCAGACATCGCCGGTCATAAGGTAACCTGTTGTATAGGCTTTGCGATCTTCCCCAGCGATGGGCAAACACCGGAAACACTTATATACCATGCTGACCAGCTTCTGTATCAGGCAAAAAATCAGGGTAAGAACAAGATCGGCTGGCAGGAAGAGAGGGTCAGGAAGCTCTCTTTGCCGACCGTGATCACGATCGGACGGGATGATGAAATCAGCTGGTGTCGGCGGGCCCTGCGAGAGTATAATACTGTTTTCATTGCCGGTGAAGCCGGCATTGGAAAGACCCGGCTCGTGTTCGAGATAAAGGAACGGTTTGAATCAGCGCTTCTCTTAAGAGGCAATGCCTACGCGGCGCTGTCCTCGGTCCCCTATCATCCGTATAAAAATATGTTGCACGAACTGACGACCAATAATCTGAGCCTGGTCCAGCATCTTATCAAGGAGATCCCGGAAACGTTCCAGTCGGAGATCGTTAAGTTATTGCCGGCACAGGTTTTTGTAAAATTTGCCCAGCGCGAAAGCCTCGATAAGTACCGTCTGTACAGTGCATTCAGCGATTTCATGAACCGTATGGCGGAGTTTTTTAGCCCCCGGATGGTCCTCATGCTTATTGATGATGTTCACTGGCTGGACAGGCCGAGCTGCGAACTACTCGATTTTCTGATCCGGAGCGTGCAGAAGAACGTGAAAATATTCGGGACATACCGCGTCGAGGAGATAAAGAATTCACAGATCGTCGAATTCCTGAGCATATGGGCTCGTGAAAAACACTGCACGCAGCTGCAGCTGCCACCATTGAATGAGGTGCAATCGCGTCACATGATCAAAGAGATCACGGGATCGGCGCCGGTGGCTGCTAGTAAGTATATCTTCAGGCAGAGCGGCGGAAATCCTTTTTACATCGAAGAGATAATCCGTGAACTCGAACATGAAAAAAAACTTTTCTGGAACGGAAAAGAGTGGGGGTTTGCTAAAAATCTTGAAGTAGCCATACCGAGTTCTATTGCAGAGACCATAAAAAGAAAAATAGCATTCCTGGATCCTGAAGTCCGTATGTATCTTGAAATTGCCGCCGTTTATGGTCAGGAATTCGTTGCAGAAATCATCGCGGCTGCAACCCGGAGGAATGTTGGACAGATCCTGCACGCATTTGATGAATTGCGGCGGCTGGGCTTTATTAAAGAGCGTACACCGTACACGTTTTTCTTCACCGAGGATATCGTGAGGCAGATCGTCTACCAGAACATCTCACGGCAGCATTTACTGGAATACCACAATGCCGTCGGGATGGCGATCGAAGTCTACTTTCACAATAACCTCGATCATTTCTACGAGCAGCTTGCTCTCCATTTCGTCAAAGCGAACGATGCGAACAAGGGTCTTTACTATTCGAAAAAGGCTGCCCTCAAAGCGAAAGAGAATTATGCACAGAGTACGGCAATAAAATTCTTTGAGAACGCCCTCAAGTACGAAGATAATATCGACGAAATATTCAAGATGAAATTTTCCCTCGCTGAAGTATATATGCTGGTAGGCGAGTATGATAAGGCTTTCCAGCAGTTGAATGTCTGCTTGAAATTGAATCCTCATGCCCATAAAGTATACGAGCAACTTGGCAGCCTGTGTGAGAGTACGGGCGATTACAGGATGAGTTTCAAATACTATCAGAAAGGTTTGAAAATAACCCAGGGTACTGATGCGGTGTTCACGTTCAGAACAGAAATAGCATGGCTATACACCCGCCTCGGCAAATACCTGAAAGCGGGTAAGGAGTGCCTGGAAATACTCAAGAAGAAAAAGCAAATGAGCAGGGAAGTACTTGGTGATGTTTACGTAATACTTGGTGTGGTTCAGTGTCGGATCGGCAAGTTTAAACAGGCAGAAACGTGGCTGAAGAAAGCGTTGAAAATAAGAGAGACTGCCGGTGATAAAACAAGGATCGGAGCCTGTTATCTGGATTTGGGGCTCAACTACTATCAGAAATTCAATTTCAGGATGAGTGAAAAATTCTATATCAAGGCACTTAATTTATTTGAGGAGATCGGACATCAACAGAATATTCTTTATACGCTTAACAATTTAGGTGCACTGTACGCTAATTACGATCTCCCCAAGGCAGAAAAATTCTATCTCAAGGCTTTGAAAAAAGCAAAACTTATCGGAGCGAAGCGGACCATCGTGTATTTGCACAATAACCTGGGTTCGATCGAATATAACCGTATGATGATCGATCAGGCAAAAAAGAATTACCAGCAGGCACTGAAATACTCCCGGATAATGAACTTTCACGAAGGAATCGTTTTCAGTAGTATCGACCTCAGCGAAATTAATCGGGAGACGGGGCGGCTAAAAAAAGGAAAAACATATTTAGAGAAGGCAAAGAGGGTTTCCAAAAATATCGACATGAAGTACTTCGATATAGACTGCCTTCAAGAAGAAATTGAATATATGTTGTGCGAAAAGAAGTACAAGAAAGCTGATGCGCTCTCGAAAAAGATACTTGCTCAAACAAGACGCGACCGCAGCAAGGAATACAAAATCGGCAGTTTTCTCTACCGTGGGCGAGTGCTCACCGCGCTAAAGCAGTACGCTCAAGCGCACTCGTATTTCCGAAGAGCGTATGCGTATGTAAAATCACTGCCGCCAAACCGGATCGCAGGTGAAATCCTATACCAGCGGGGTATAGCCTTCAAGCAGGAGGGGAAGCTGAAAGAATCGCTCAAGATGTTCATCGAAGCAAATCGTATGTTCGAGGCAACCGGCAACCTGAGGTTCATAGACAAAATCGAACAAGAAATTGCTACCTCGAGAAAATAGAAAGTGGTAGTACCAACACGATTCTGTGTTAGTAATAAAAGAAAAGGGGTGCATATGCACCCC
>CP070834.1:721059-726952 GCA_020341755.1 Caldifarciminota bacterium
TAGACAGTAGTCAGTAAACAGAAATATATTGTTGAACGTTGTTGGGCAACGATGATCGTATTGTTATAAGGTAACGTTGCTCGTTGGCGACGATAAATAACGACTGATAATCAACCAAATGATCGGCGTTGACGAAAACGTTTGACGCAGTTTACGGCAGCGTCGGCAAGCGGTTGATTATAATGACCAGATATCCGCCGAATAGATAGAGGAGTACAAAATACACCCACTCCTTCGCCGTCCGCACCATCATAGTATAGATGATGGTTGCTGCAGAAAATACTAACGCACCCCACAGCAGTTCTTTGATAAACAAAGCATAACATAAATAAGAGAATCCTATTATCACTGCTACGGGCATTCGGTTCAGCCTGCCTTTGCCAACCACAAACAGTGCAGGAACGGTGTATACACCTGATACGCGGTCTGCCTTTGAATCATGGATGTCTTTTGCCATGAACCCGAGCGTGATACCAATGAGTGTGGGCAAAAGTATAGACCGAGGCATCTGGTTCAGGGCGGTAGAGCCGGTAATGAGTGAATAACCAAGCGCCATGGACAGTATGACTGCCGCTGCCAGCACGAAGGTTGCTACAATCGGTATACGTTTGAAACGGATCGGCGGCATGGAATACAGAACCCCGATAGCGAGATAGGTGATCATAATAAGCAAGGCGATATAGTTGAGGAGCAGGGAACATAGCATTGCCGTGACACACAACGCACCTGTCCACCAGGTATAATACGTACTATCGAGTCCGCGCACCAGAGGATTACGCGAGCGGGTAACACTGTCTTCTGCGAGATCGTAGAAATCATTGAACGCAGCTGCACATTGAAATCCGGCGGCAAGACCAACCAGCATGACAATGATACCGATGGTGTCGAAGAGTGAAGGGAATGTTGAAAAAATTGAAATGCCTTGCTGGTGGAGACTGAGAAATAGACCGAAAAAGCCCATACCTGCATAAAATAGGGCTCGTTCGGGTCGTAAGGATCGCAGGACCATTGCGAATTTTTCCCTGTCAAAGAGCAGCATATAGCATCCACCTGATATAATAGAAAGTAAAAGGAATATGGCGGCAAATTTCTGGGTATCAGAATATAAAATGCCACCGGTGACGAACACGGTTTCTGGTCTATTGCCAGCAACGATAGTAGGAAGACCTCCAAAGATGACAATGATAAAATATGATGCCAAGAACAACAGGATACCCATACCGATTTTTTTCGTTTTTACATAGCTATATAGTGCCAAACAAATACAGATAATTGATAATATAATACGCTGCCCCGGAGACCCGCCGTAATCAATGATGCTGATAAAAGGATTGAGAGCGCCAAGCAAGTACGGTCCGATGCGGGATGGATACGTGATTGTATATCCTCCGCCAGCGAACCAGTCGATCAGCGGTACGAGAATGATAAGTCCCAATCCAGATGCACATGCACCAGTTACGCGCCTGATGTGTTCGCCCGTGATGAGTGCAGTGATGATGACCAGAATCAGAAAAAGGCTGATATAGAACAAAGGGAAGTGGAGGAAATACACCACCAACGACTTATAGGAAAACGGTATGTATCCTATCTGATGGGTCGATTCAAAGACACCCTCGAAAAAGACCCGGATGCATATCCACGCTATGACCGTGAGCAATGACCTCTTGAGTCCGGTTGATTCGACATATCGAACTAATGTAGTGAAGAATTTCATATAATTATCGCGGCTGGGTATTATAGGGGAGCACAGAAACTATGTCAATAAACTCTAAATATGAATATCTAAATCCCAAATTCATTTAAAGTTCAAATTTTTAAATATATCGATAACGTTAATAACGTTCAAACGATCATAACGTTCTTGACGTCTGTTTTGTCTGTCGCTTGACTTCCGCATATTTCTTGCTACAATAGACCATGGCGCTTTTGAACAATCTCATCGAAAAGCTGCAGTGGCTGCCAGGTATTGGGCGAAAGACTGCGCAGCGTCTGGCATTTTTCCTGCAGAAAATGGAAAAGGCTCGGGTGCAGGAACTTGCCGATGCCATTGTCAGGGCACGCACCATGCTGCATGAATGTTCGATTTGCCATAATCTCTCAGAACACGACCCGTGCGAGATATGCCGTAACGGTAAGCGCGATACTGATCGCATCTGCGTCGTAGAGCAGCCATCAGATGTGATGGTCATCGAGCGAACGAGCGAATATCGCGGTACGTATCATGTGCTTCACGGCGTCATTTCACCGATCGATAATGTCGGCCCCGATGATCTGCGTATCCGCGCCCTTATCGAGCGCATCAAGGAGCATCCGGTCGAAGAGGTGATCATCGCCACTAATCCGACCACTGAAGGTGATGTTACGGCGCTCTACATAGCTAAATTGCTCAAGCCGCTCGGTATGTCTGTCACCCGTATTGCCCGCGGTCTGCCCATGGGCAGTGACCTCGATCTTGCAGACACGACAACCCTCTCCCGGGCACTCGAAGGAAGGAGAGAACTGTAATTCACGCAAGGTAAATCACAGTTCAGATCCGAAGCGCTGAATCCGAAATACCATACAAATCTTAATTACAAAATTTCTAATTTCCAAAATAGTATTGTGAAATCGGTATCTGAATTAATCAAAATTTAGTTCTGTGCTTATTTTCATGAATTGAACAGAGTGTAAGATATACAGGTTTTGTATTTTATTTGCCGAGGGCGTCGAGGTCTACCAGGTCGCTTTGCGAACGCCCGGGATATTGCCCTGAAGAGCGAGTTGGCGCAGACAGATGCGGCACAGACCGAACTTGCGGTAGTAGCCGCGGGGTCTTCCGCACCTGAAGCAGCGATTGTACTTTCTCGTGGCGTACTTCTGTGGTTTTTTTGATTTATTAATCAAACATAATTTTGCCATCTGACTCCTTTATTTTTTTCTCGTAAAAGGCATACCCATTTTTTCGAGCAATACCAGTGCATCTTCATCATTTTTCGCCGTCGTAACGATCGCAATATCCATACCGAAGACCTTTTTTACTTTATCGTACTCTATCTCAGGGAAGATCGTCTGCTCTGTGAGACCAAGGTTGTAACAGCCGCGTCCGTCAAAACTGTCCCGTGAAAATCCCCTGAAATCGCGTATTCGTGGTGCAGCGACATTGACGAAGCGGTCAAAAAATTCGTACATACGGTCACCCCTGAGCGTGGTCTTCAATCCGATAACAAGCCCCTTTCGTATCTTGAAATTGGAAATGGGTCGCTTCGCTTTGGTGCTCAGCGCCGCCTGACCGGTGATTCTGGAAATATCCTGTTTGACGATGTCGAGGACTTTGGGATCGCTGACCGCCTCACCAAGCCCAATATTAATAACGATCTTTTTCAAAACCGGCACCTGGTTCACGTTCTTATAGCCCAGTTGTTTTTTTAATACATCCCGGACTTTTTCCCGGTAATACGTTTTGAGACGCGGTACGTAGTTGGATTTCTTCTTATTCAATGATCTCTCCGCATTTTTTGCAGATCCTTACCCTCTTTTTCTCGATGCGTTCACGACGAACGGTCGTTTTTTTACCGCATTTTGCGCATATGAGCACGACATTCGACATGTGGATGGGAGCGGGAACCGTTACGATACCTGACGGTTTTGTCTGGGAGCGAGCCCGCTGATGCTTTTTAACGAGATTGATTCCCTCAATGATAACTTGCTGTTTTGCCGAGAGTGTCTGCAGCACACGGCCGCGGCGTCCTTTTTCCTCGCCGGTATTGACCTCGACGAGATCATCCTTCTTTATGTGAAAATTTTGTCTAAGATCTTGTTTTTTTTCCTTTTTCTGCTTCAGCATGTTCTAAACCACCTCGGTTGCAAGGGACATGATCTTTGTGAAACCTTTGTCACGGAGTTCGCGAGCAACGGGGCCAAAAACGCGCGTACCTTTTGGCTCTCGCTGGTCGGTAATGAGGACACATGCATTGTCGTCGAACCGCACATACGAACCATCGTTTCTGCGATTTTCTTTTTTTGTCCGCACAATTACTGCCTTGCCCTTGTCACCTTTTTTGATAGGTGCATTCGGCATGGCATCTTTGATGGTAACATTAATGATGTCGCCGATGTGGCCGTATCTTCTTCTCGAACCACCGTGCACGCGGATGCACATCGCGATCCTGGCTCCTGTGTTATCGCACACCTTCAGCCGTGAGTAGATCTGGATCATTTCATTCTCCGTATAACACGCCAGCGTTTCTTTTTCGATAAGGGTCTCGTCGCTTCGATCATCACCTTCTCGCCTGCTTTGTATTCATTCTTTTCATCGTGAGCATAGACACGGGTGATCTGTTTGACGTATTTTTTATAGAGCGGATGTTTCACGTAGTTGGTGATCTTTACGACAACGGTCTTCTGCGGTTTGTCGCTTATAATCATTCCCACTTTTCTTTTCACCATACTATGCTCCTTTCTTCGACTTCGATTTTATCTTCTTCTGTTCCAGTAGCTTCCGGATCCCCTTCTCGTCCTCACGCAGTACGGTCTTAATGCGTGCGATGTCCCTTCTGAGCGTGCGGAGACGCAGCGGGTTGGGCAGTTCCTGCGCTCCTCGTCTGAACCTGAGATTGAATAGTTCTTTGTGCAGGCCATCAAGCATGTCCTTCAGTTCCTGTTTGGATTTATCCCTTAGATCAAAAGCCTTCATACCGTATTCCCTCACGCTTTACGAACCTTGTCTTTATCGGTAATTTGTGAGATGCCAGGCGCAGGAGATGGCGGGCATCCTGTTCAGGCATTCCCTCGAGTTCAAAGATGATACGTCCGGGCTTGACGACGCAGACCCAGTATTCTGGAGCGCCCTTACCCTTACCCATACGGGTTTCTGCAGGTTTTTTAGTAACCGGTTTATCAGGGAAGAGACGGATCCACATTTTACCGCCTTTTTTCATGGAATGTGCGATGGCTACCCGGGAGGCTTCTATTTGCCGGGCAGTTATCCAGGCTGGTTCCAATGCGATGAGCCCGTAGTCGCCGAATGAAATGTGACTACCCCGCGCAGCCTTTCCCTTACGGCGTCCGCGCTGTTGCTTGCGGTATTTCGTTTTCTTCGGTTCTAACATTACCGGACCATTCCCTTAAATAGCCATACTTTAACGCCTACGGTTCCGTATATCGTGAATGCCGTGGTGCATGCATAGTCGATGTCTGCATCGAGGGTCTGGAGTGGTACTTTGCCTTCACTGTGCCATTCGGTGCGCGCGATTTCTGCACCGCCGAGTCTCCCCGCACAACAGACTTTAATTCCCTTGGCGCCGATTTTCATGGCTGAAATAATGGCACGTTTCATCGCCCGTCGATGAGAGATCCTTTGTTTGATCTGGCGTGCAATGTTCTGCGATACGAGCATTGCGTTGAGTTCGGGCATCCGGACTTCCTCAATATTTATAGCAACATCTTTTGCGATAAGACTCTTGATTTCCTCTCGAAGTTTCTTGATCTCCTCGCCTCCCTTACCGATCACTTTACCGGGCTGGGCAGTGTGAATAGAAATGATAACACGGTTGGAAAGCCTGCTAATGATGATATCGGCGAGCATGGCTTCAGAAAGACGCTGCTCCAGATATCTGCGAACCCGGTAATCCTCAGCAACCAGATCTCGATAATTGTGCTGATCGAACCATTTCGATTTCCAGTCTTTGGTGATACCCAATCTAAATCCAACCGGATGAGTTTTTTGACCCATTAGCCTCCTTTTTGCTCGATCGGTTTATGTGAATTTACGATTACGGTAATATGGCAGGTACGTCTCCGTATCATATCGGCAGTGCCGCGAAAACCAGGACGCCATCGTTTCATCGTTGGGCCCTCATCAACTTTTACTTCATGTACATACAGATCTTTATCGTCCACCCGGACAGTACCGACT
>CP070834.1:727052-732745 GCA_020341755.1 Caldifarciminota bacterium
CTCTCCTGCACGTGCATATTGATGGGCTATGTCAACCATCCTCATATCCTGAAAATGCGATCTGCCAATTGATGTGGCAAGAGATTCAGCCTTTTGCAGGAGCATTCGCGCCATGGCTTGTTCTTCTATATCAATATATGCACCCGCGAGATCAATAGTTATAGCCGCAAACCAAATAGCCGATGTTGTATCGGGCACCTCATTTAATATTTGATGCGCTTCTTCAAGGATCATAACTGCTTCTTCTCGCATCTCGTACAATACATAACTATCAACGAGAAACAACAACATTCTTATCTGCTGGACCTTGTCGTCGATCTTACGGACCACTTCCAGACTCTGTTTACTAAGTGTTTCTGCTTTTTCCAACTCACTATTTTTGGCGTACGTACTCGCGATAATATTCAATGCGAATGCCCTATCACCCGGCACTGAAATCAATTCAGTGATTTCGAGAGCCTTTTCATAATCTTGATCTTCCAAACAGATAGCAACAATACTATAAAGACTCTGTGACTGTGCATCTATATCAGCGATATCCCGAACTATTGCCACTGCGCTGTCGTACTCGCCATGCTCTGCATGCTGCAAGACTATGAATTGCAGCAACCTGGCTCTTTCGTATTCATCAACCGGCGACTGGGCGATTTGATATGCAACCTGAAAAGGTGTAATTTTGGCAGTATTGCCGGAACAATCAGTGATGATCAGGTATATCAGTATTAGACTAACAATTGCCAATTTATTCATACTTCCCACTCTCCTCTCCTTGTGCACTGTATTACATTTTAATAAATTATTTGTATCATTGACGCTCTTTGCATATAATCATCAACCTTATTTCTACTATTATATACTATCCATGCTACCAAAATATTCACTGTAGTCAAGGGATTATAGTATTAACCAAAGATATTGTTGTTCTTCATTTTCACTTCGTGCCTTTTTCCTAATACTCCCCTCTGCCCTTCGCTCTTTGCCCTATGCGCCCTCGGGGCGGGGTTGACACCTTCGGCTACCTGAGTACTATTAGCCTGAGGTATGAAAGAGAAAAAGAAAATACGGGTCGCCATTTTGTTCGGCGGTAAATCGGCAGAGCATGAGGTTTCGTTGCAGTCTGCAAAAAATGTCATCGATGCGATCGACAAAGACAAGTACGATGTGGTGCTCATCGGTATCGATAAAACCGGGCAGTGGTTCCTGAATGATGAATCGCGCTTCCTGCTCCACGCCGACAATCCGTCATTGATCGCCCTCAACAAAGCAAATGATGCAGTCACGCTCGTGCCTTCTGAAGAAGGCAAGCAATTGGTCAGCTTGACTAGGCAGTCCTCTCCAGGGCGGATCGACGTGGTCTTTCCGGTCCTGCACGGACCGTTCGGCGAGGACGGTACGGTACAAGGACTCCTTAAACTGGCAGACGTGCCGTTTGTCGGCGCGAGCGTTTTGGGCAGTGCCGTGGGCATGGATAAAGATGTGATGAAGCGGCTCCTGCGCGACGCGGATGTACCCATCCCGAAATTTCTGGTATATGACCGGCAGCTAATAGCGTTCAAAGAAGTAAGAGATTATCTTGGACTACCGTTTTTCATTAAACCGGCGAATCTCGGTTCTTCCGTAGGTATTCATAAGATCAATGATGAAAAGACCTTTACTGCAGCGGTCGCTGACGCGTTCCTGTATGACAAAAAGGTCATATTCGAAGAATCCATAGACGGTAGGGAGATCGAATGCTCGGTCCTGGGCAATGAAGACCCGATCGCATCGGTCCCCGGCGAGATCGTTCCCCAGCATGAATTCTATTCATACGAAGCAAAATACATCGATGAAAAGGGTGCCGAACTCATCGTGCCGGCGCAACTGCCACAAGACATCGTGCTGCGGGTGCAGGAACTCGCAGTGCAATCCTTCAAGGTACTGTGCTGTGAGGGCATGGCACGGGTCGATTTCTTCCTCCGTAATGATAAAGAAGTAATTGTAAACGAAATTAATACCATCCCTGGATTCACCAAGATCAGTATGTATCCGCGTCTCTGGCAGGAGAGCGGCATATCCTACATAGACTTGATAGACCGGCTCATCGAGCTGGCGATCGAGCGTCACAGGAAAGAGAAAAAATTGCGGACTGATTTTCTTGGGTCTGACCGATATTAAACCTCAACAGATAAAATAATCTAATAGGTACAGTAGTCGGCTAATGAAGCATTAAGTTATTATGTTACTGAGTTATTGAACGTCTTTGAAGAGAGTTACATTAGCGAACTAAACAAACCAGATAAACTAAATAAACGAAATAAACAAGATGTTTTATTCTATCGTGAAACGGTCGACCAGGTGTTTTAACCTGTCGGCGACCGAAGTAAGGAATTGTGTTGATTCTACCAGTTGAGTGAACGCAGCACCCTGCTGCTCGATCGATGCCGAGACCTCCTGGGCTGACGCTGCATTATTCTCTGATTCCTGAGCGATTTCGTCGAGCACGGTTGCCAGCCGGTTCACCGCACCCTGATTTATCTCACCCTTTTCAACAATGATCGTAATATCTTTTGCTGCCTGCATGACCTCATCGGATATGGTCTTGAGACTCGATGCCGCTCTGACCAGCACATCCTGGGACTGTCTGATACCCTGGGATGTCTGCTCAGCCTCCTGGACCATGGAGCCAGTTTTCTCAATGACGCCCTTGATGATCGTATTGATCTCCTCAGCCTGTTTGGTGCTCATGTCCGCGAGCTTTGTCACTTCTTCAGCAACCACGGCAAAACCTTTGCCCGCTTCGCCTGCACGCGCAGCTTCGATGGCGGCATTGAGCGCAAGAATGTTCGTCTTCTCAGCGATATTGTTGATGGTATCGATAATCTTGGGAATTTTTTGTATCTCACTCGCCAGCGTATTGATGCGTTCACTCAGGCGACCGATGCTCTCAACGATCACTGCGATGTTATCCGTTGCATTCTCTGCCTCGGTCTTCCCTTCCTGGGATAGTGAAAGTATCTTATCCGATGAATTCTTGGTACGCACTGCTGAATCCACTGTTTCTGTGGCGATCGTCTGGGTATTCCTCGCCTCCTCGACGATCCTGTTCACATCGTTGAGCTGTTTGCCTGAACTCTGCGCAATGTGCTGAACCGACGCCGTAATCTCCTGAGATGCTGCGGTCAATTCCTGTGATACCGATGATAGTTCGCGGGCTTCTTCACTTAAATCAGGCGCTGTCCGGGTAAGGTCTCTTACGATACCTGCCAGGACATCGATAAAGTTATTGAATCCCTCTGCCAGTTCACCGAGTTCATCTTCACCCGTTACCTCGAGTTTCTTTGTCAAATCGGCTTTGCCTGAACCGATCTCCTTCATCCTTCCCGAGATCTGCCTGATGGGTGCCACGATGTGTTTTGCTACAAAGTACGAGACGATAATCGCTACGATCAGAATGATGATCGCATGCATGATGCTTATCCTCAGGGTTCTCGCAATCAATGCGGTCACCGAATCTCTCGTGTAGCCGATACGAATATATCCCATAACATCATCTTCAGCGTCCACTGAAGCGTCTATTGCCATGATCGGTGCGTAGAAATCCCAGATATGATCCTTGACTACATGCTGCCTATTTTCGATCATCTCAGAGAAAAATCCTTCCTCAACATACAGGTCTACGCTATCCTTTATATACGCAGCCACGAGTATGCCTTCCGTATCGTATACACCTATGTAATTGATATCGTCATGAGTCGCTATTTTTTTTACGATCGAAACCAGCCCATCGGTATCCTGTGCCGCATAACGCTCCTGGCAATTCTGAGCGACGAGCTGAGCGACCCCCGTTCCATTATCCTCGAACTGGCGCATAAAACTCAATCTGAGATGCCATATGAAAAACACTGTATAGGCTATGGCAAATCCGAATACGAGCGGGATGATCGCCGTGAGCAGCCTTTTTTGTATTCCCGTTATCTTCATATACTCGTGATATTCTGCTGAATTATACGACAAATGGGATTTAAGTCAAGATTTTATTGCGGATGCCTATGGGTAGAAATACGTACACGATTATAGGTGAGTTCTCCACGTTGCGGTTTTCCGTAGTGTCCGTATAATATAATAGAATTTGTGCGGTAAGTGCCATTTCTGTAGGCTTGTTACCATTACTTCATTACCTCCCTCCGAAGGAAGCTGGGAATACGTTCCCAGCTTTCTCTTTTCATTTCTGTTTCGGGATTACAACAGTTGAATTCAACCGTACCTACAGAGTAAAATACTTCGGAAAATCGTATGAAAATCCCTTTGGATGATACTCGCCCCGTTCTTTATCGAGCATGTACTCACCCTTGTATTGTTTTTTCACGATCATCTGAAGTACATCAACGAGGTGGTCTATCTCTTCCTCGGTATTGTACAGTCCAAAACTTATCCGCACCATACCGGGCAAACGCGACCGGTCGCGGGCGATTATTTGTGCTTCGACCTCCCGTGATTCCTCCTCATCGACCCCGAGCAATTGTTTGACATACGGATGGGCACAAAAACAGCCATTGCGCGCACCAATGCCGCCTTCATAACTCAGGATGGCGGCAACCAGTGCATGGCTCATTCCTCTGACATTAAAGGCGATCACACCCAGACGGTCGCGAGCGCGTTTTGCATCGGCGTCACCGTAGATCACGACTTCTGGAATCCCGACCAGCCGTTTCAATGCATAGGCAGTGAGTTCTGCTTCATGATCGATGATGGCATCGAAACCAATTTCCTGGAGCACTTTTATCGCCTTGGCAAGAGCGACCACACCCACGATATCCGGCGTCCCGGCTTCTTCACGTTCGGGAAGGTCTTTCCAGTAGGCACTCTCGAGGCTGACGATATCGACCGTACCACCCCCCACGTATTCAGGACTACCGACCTCGAATATGTTCTTCTGGGTGACCAGTACACCGATACCGTAGGGCGCGTACATTTTGTGGGCAGAAAAAGCAAGGTAATCGATATGTTCCGGATCATCAGCACGTTTTACGTCGATAGGCCGGTGGGCACCAAGTTGTGCTGCATCGACAACGATCTGGGCTCCGGCTTTATGGGCTTTTCGTGCGAACTCATGTACCGGGTTCACGTATCCCGTGACATTGCTGGCACCGGTTATAGCGACGATCTGCACATGTCCCGTATGTTTATCCAGTTTCTTGTAGAGGTCCTGCTCGTTTACCGTACCGTCGGGTTTTAAATCAACGTGGATCACCCTGCCTACTTTTCTCCAGGGCAATTCATTACTGTGATGTTCCATGATACTCGTGAGTATGACCGGCCTTTCCTCGCCGGCACCCGGGCACTGGAAACGTCCGGCAAGTTTATTGATCGCCTCAGTCGTGTTCTTGCAGAAAATAACGCTTGCAGTGGCGTCGGCTTTTACAAAATCAGCGATAATACTCCGCGCTTCCTCAAAGACCCATGATGAAAGTTGCGACTTAAAACCTGTTCCCCGGTGCACATTTGAATACCATTCACTGAATTCGTCGACCTTTTGCTGTATTTGCAGCAACGTCGGTGTGCTCGCGGCATTATCAAGATAAATATACTGTCGGTGCGAACCATCGAGCAGCGGCACTTTCTGTTCAATACCAACGACCTGTGTTTTCACATCATCAAGTGTCATACCACCTCATCTTTCGGCGTGCTGTCCACATATCTTCGGATGTTGATTA
>CP070834.1:732845-738424 GCA_020341755.1 Caldifarciminota bacterium
CACCCTGACTGCACATGTGATACAACCTCACCAGTCCGACGTCCGGTGCGTAGTAATGATTATCAAAGTTATAATCGATGCGCCAGCAGTCCTGATAGACGCCGTTCAGACCAGCGCTCATCTGTTTGCCGACCGCGGTCGCCTGCGTCCACTGATCGACCGTCCAGGTCCTGCCTTCTTCGAGCGGGAATGCGAATAAGGTGTCGGGTACTGTATCCAGTTCGCCGTCGTACTTTAGAATGTAATCTCCGGCATCCTCGACAAAAACCGTATCGCTCGTTTCATCAACGGTCCCGATGTACAAGAGCACGAGCCTGTTATGATGTGTGATTTCTCCACCGATCCGGACCTCGTATGTGAAATATGTGGTATCGAGAGTGCCGCGGTCCACCCGCGCAACATGGTATACCCATTCGTTCCCGACCGTCAGCGGATAATAGTCAGGACTGCTCGAGCAAGCTGCAAAAAGACTTATAATAATAATGAAGCAATAAAAGATTTTCATGTATGACCTCCTGAATATACTAACAGTATACGCGGCAAGTGTGAAAAATATGTGAAAAAAGTACTAGCGATGGTGAAGGAAGTTCATGGGATAAAAACAGGGATTTAATGAAATTTGTACTTCAGTAACTGCTAAATATTTTCAGCCGCAGGTGACCCTTCGGCTTTCTCCTTTTTCATCTTATCTATGACCTTGACTGCCTCATCACGCGAACTGTATATATTGGGCTCCATCTTTGCCTTCAAGGAGGTAGTCCGGACGGTCATGCGTGCCCACTCATTCGTGCTGTAGCGCGCGAGCCCGAGCAGGTAATCTTCCGCTGTCTTATTCGCAACCTCGCCATAGTAATTCGCGATCTGGGCATGTACACGAAGGTCATTGATATTTGCTACCATATAGACCTTTTTACCGATATCCTGGAAATATTTCCGATATTCAGCAAAGAAATCATCGACATCCTGCCGGGTCTTTATTTCCCAGTGGTCCTCGGAAAATACAATACCCTTTTCAGGATCATATTTGAAATTCACATTACCGGGCATAATAACCTCCCAGAAAAACTCCCGTGAGTATTTTATTATGATGATGACATAACTCTATGCTAACAATTTCCATAGCTGCGAATAAAGTTGTACTTACAATGATAATAGACATGCACCCTCTGTCAAGATAGTAACAGTACCCAGACCGTCTGATCGTCAGTTCATATCTTCTGGAATGAGTGTTATTATCAAAATCACATCCACCGCAGCGCCGATCAAAAAACCAAAAACTTTGCCATAGATGGGTTTCCGAGCCGTAGTGACGCAACTCACCTTACTCACCTCATGGGGCATCACTGTTATTTCTCCCTTGTCCGTTTGTAGACGCACGGTACGGACAAGCGGCAATTCGCCCCAGTCAATATAATTTGTCAGAGTATCACCGTCAATTCTATCACCGAGACCATCCGTAACATAATTTATCTGTGTCAGCGGTACTTTTCGCCGCTCTCCCGCAACGGGTAGAGAGAGTAACATATAGCCCCAGTCAAATCCGATCAATCGCCCATTGATGGCTGTACCTGACAGCGTCATGCAGGAAACACTGTCTCCACCCGCCGGAACATATCCACTGATAAAAATGCTCTGCCTCATATCCTCGTACAGAGCAGCATAATCACTTTCCGGAAGTTCAGAAAACCCATTGAATGTCCCCTCAACAGTCTCGCCATCTCGCAGAGTAACCACCATGGGAGATCCCGGCCTGGCGGTTACAATATCGTACCACTCAGTAACCGTCACTGGCGGATGGGAGCTATCATACTTATGACCGACAGTCAGCCCGATCACCGAGCAACCTGCACATAACCATAATGCCGCGTACAATACAAATAGCCGTACCTGTTGAAGCAAAGGTATCATATCCTTCTCCTTTCCTTCATAGAATACCGTAGCCCGTGTATCCTTGTGCCCAAATCTTAGAAATTGTGATTCAACGCAAGTGCTGTCTTCTTTTTACTGCCCGTATAACCCTCCACACGGCGACCAGCATAATAGCAGCGCTGTTCGCCGTTATGAAGATGATCAATTCCAGAACGGTGATCTCACCGTACAGCAGATAGCCAGCCCCGATCACCACCGCAGCGATCGTGAAGACCATGAGATTGAACAATACTCTGTTCATCCGTCGGAACACACTGTCCTTCGTGTACACGATATGCTGTATAAGTAAAGAGGTAACGACGAGAAAAAGTATCTTCATTCGATCACGGCTCGCAAAATGCAGGGATCATTTTTTCCATTTTTTCCGGCTCTGTTCCAGGATATCACGCGTGACCGGTCTCCCCGATCTGTCGAAATACAACAGGGCTGTCTGAACAAGGGTTTCCTCCGACTCCTGTTCCATGCACCGCGTGCAGAAAGGCACTGCATCAGCCCACTTCTTTATTAAACCTTCTATGTCGTCGATATGCTCTTCCCTCTCGAAAACCAGGTCTGCGCGCATACCGGACAGAAGCGGCATGTTCACACCGCATTTCGCACACTGCATATCATTATCGAGTATGTCTGACAGTTGTGCGAGTTTATCATCGCTGATAGTGATCGCGGGAGTCCGCGGCACCAGGTGTATAATGTCATCACTGCCGCATCGTACACACCGAATAAAAGGCTGACTTGTACTCAGCTGTTTAGGATAGGTTACCTTTCTTGAAATCAATAGAATTTCATGTCCGCATGAATGGCACCGTATTATATCAGTATACAAACTCACATCCACTGAGTCCTCCAGCGATACATGAACCGATGAACTCTATCCTTATCTATATAGTGTAACTTTCTCGGAAGCGGCTCGAGTTCCATCACAGCGTAATTCCAGAAAATATATACCGTTGCTCAGTTTCTTGCCGGTTTCATCTGTACCGTTCCAGTCCACGGTATTGATGCTGTTCTGCAGTACACCATCAATCAATGTCTTCACATATCTGCCGGCGACATCAAAGACCGTGAGTGTAATGTGTGCGTCATCGGGAACCGAATACGTGATCTGCGCAGAACTGGTGAACGGATTCGGGGTCACCGTGAAGAGACACAGGCTGCCTGCTGTCCTCTCATGTTCATATACTGCTGTTGTATTCGACAGACTGATGACAGTAACGTCTTCAGCAGTCCCCGTGTTCTTGCTGTACCCGGCTGCATAGACCGTTCCTCCGGAGGCATAGGCAATCGCCCTACCTTCATCACTTGCAACGTTCGTACCGTCATACAAGAAGGTCCATACGGTGTCACCAAGTGCATTTACACAGAGGATTCCGATATCCCGGTTCGAAAAGCCGATAACACCCGTAACATACGCATAGCCATCGGCAAAAACGATATCATTGCTCCAATCCTCATTATTACTTGGTCCGTTATACACATAGGTCCAATTCGTGTCGACTCCGGGTTCGTAACTCAAAACCAGTATATCGTTATTCGTCCCGTTAAATACGGTCCCGGCCACATACACGTTACCGTCACTACCAAATGCAGTTCCTGTCCCTGCGTCATCACCATCGGCAGCTCCGTTATATAAGAATGACCAACTGGTGTCGCCCGAGGCTGCCATGCAGAGTAATAGAACATCATTATTCACCGCAGCTGCAGTCCCGGTGATGTATATATTACCATCGCTGCCAATGATTATATCTGCAACCGTCTCATTACCGCTTCCTGGACCGTCATACAGATATGACCAAGAAGTATCACCCTGACCGGTCATGTGCAGTACGACAATATCATCGGTCACGGCATTTGCCACTCCGGCTAAATAGACCGTACTGTCCGGTGCGCAGGCAAGAAACGGCATGGCCTCATTACCATTTTCCGGACCGTCGTAAATGAACGTCCAGTTCGTATCACCTGCCGGTGTCACGCTGAGAATGCCGATATCATCGGTCCCCGCCTTTACAATACCCGTGACGTAAATATTACCGTCCGCGCCGCAGCATATATCGAGCGGTCCCTTTTCATTCCCGCTGTTCGGGCCGTCATACAGGTACACCCAGTTCGTGTCCCCGGCCGGGGTCAGGCTGAACACGCCGATATCGTAGTCTGAACCGCGAACCAGTCCGGCGGCATAAATCGTGCCATCATCTCCACAGCAGAGACGCACCGGTCCCTTTTCATTGCCATTATTGGGGCCGTTGTACACAAAGGTCCAGTTCGTATCACCCGCCGGGGTCAAACTAAGAATACCGATATCGTCGTTCGGTCCGTTGTCAAAAATACCCGAAACATAAATATTGCCGTCTGGAGCAATTATGATATCATCTGCACGGTCATTGCCGTCAGAGCCACCATCGAGCGTGAACACCCAGTTGGTATCGACCTGGGCATACATGACGTTTGCCATACATAGACATACACAAAACACACACCATACAAGTTTCAATCTCATCGCGACCTCCTCGTTGCACAAAGTATACTAGAACCTCCCGAATTGTCAAGACTTAAGTTTGATATCTTGTTTTTCTTTACTTACTCGCCGATGATCTTCACCAGTACGCGTTTATCCCGCTGACCGTCGAACTCTCCGTAAAAGATCTGCTCCCAAGGACCAAAATCCAGCTTTCCGTCAGAAACCGACACCACGACTTCCCTGCCCATGAATTGACGCTTTAAATGAGCATCGGCATTGGTTTCTCCGGTCAGGTTATGCCGGTATCTGTCAGGATCATGCGGGATGTTATCTTCCAGCCATTTCTTGTAATCTTCGTGCAGCCCGCTTTCATTATCATTGATGAACACGCTCGCCGTGATGTGCATCGCATTCACGAGACACAATCCATCCTGTATCCCGCTCTCATGAAGGATATCCTCGACCTCAGACGTGATGTTTACGAATTCCACTCTGTGTTTTGTGTGGAACCACAATTCCTTTTTATAACTCTTCACGGTCACCTCCAGTCATCGATCCGCTGCCTGCCTGCAGGCAATCACTCATGTTTTATATTGTTGAACTCAGAATGGTGTCTCATCCCGGTCAGCATCGAACACGATCTCACCATTGATGATCGTCTTGACTACCCGACTGCGCGCATCAAAGGGATCCCCGGAAAAAATAACGACATCCGCATCCTTACCAGGGTCCAGGCTGCCGACACGGTCATCGAGTCCGAGTATGACAGCAGGATTCATGGTGATCGCCCGCAATGCACTCTGCGCGTCCAGCCCCTCCCTGACCGCCAGTATCGCGCTCAGCAGGAGGTATTGAATGGCATTGAACGGATGGTCGGTCGTGATGGAGAACAGTATGCCGGCTTGGTCCAGCTCTCGCAGGGTCTTGAAAGACCGCGCCTGCGTCTCGACCTTGGTGGGCGTACCAATGGTGGGACCGGCAACTACCGGAATATTCTTACCTGCCAGCCACGCCGCTATTTTGTGCGCTTCGGTGCCGTGTTCGATAACGATATTGACATCGAATTCCTCGGCGATCCTGACCGCGGTAGCGATATCATCGGCACGATGCGCATGCACCCGCAGGGGTATTTTTTTCTGAAGCACGGGCACAAAATTCTCTACTGTTAGGTCCCGGTCGGGCATTTTCTTCTTCC
>CP070834.1:738524-744048 GCA_020341755.1 Caldifarciminota bacterium
CGAATGGCACATTTATCCCGGGAAATGGTCGGTGCGGCATGTAATTGCACATACACGGCGCTGTTTGAGTGTTCATCAATCCCCAGCAGAACGAACGGTCTAACCAAACCTTTCTCAAAATAAATATCAAGATTACGTTGACAGACTGCATATGAATAAACACCGCTATCAGTATTAACGGCATCAGTATTAACCAATCGATGCGCCACCTCGGTCGCACCCCATTCGTCCCAGGAAATTTCGTTGATATGGGTTTCGCACAGGGGCGCTGATATGGTCCAGGTCGCGCCATTGTCCACTGAATATATACCGCCGATATGCGGTCCTGCATACAGGGTATCGGTTCCATTAATCTTCAGAAAATCCGCTAGGTATGCTATAAGTACAGTATTACTCACCGGATCATAGGCGACACTGGGATATTGTACTGGCGAACAGTAAAACAAGGTATCACTCACCCGGGTTGAACACACACCCAATTCATTAATATCATACATCTCCCATGACCAGTTACCCGGGCTGCCTTCTGCATGAAATATCCAGAACCCGGCTGAATCAGGATTAGCCCCGTTCAGGTCATGGTGCACCACCCACGGTTCATCATTGATGACCTCGCAGTCCATTTCAGTCCGCCAGAACTGCGCGTTTAACGGATCCAGAAGCGGTACCTCGGGCATGGCTGCGGGTTGTGACCAGGTCCAGCCGCCATCAGTCGATTCTACATAGTGGGGATAGATGATCGAACTGCCGTGCCAATCATATGTGTCGAGAAAATTATAAAAAATATAATCACCACTGCCCCATCGTATATGTCCGGGTCCACCTTCAATGAAATCTATCATCCGGATACTATCTGACCAGATATACCCACCATCATTCGTGACCCAGCAGTACACTCCCTGATTGCCGTTGCTGAGATAACTCCATGCCGTGACAATAACGCTGTAGGGGTCGTCTTTACTGACCGCGATGCTCGGGAACCACATACAGAGTGTGAACGCGTGCGGCATGCTGATCGGAGACGGAAAGGTTGGTGCCGCTGGAACATTCTCCTCGATCATGCACTTGAGATCACACCAGTCATAGCCATATGGCGTTTCCTGCCACACAAAATACAGTTCCCCGGGGTTAGAGTCAAAATTTGGCGAACCGTCCACCCCCGGGTAAATCCTCATAAGGAATGTGGAAAATGGTCCGTACTGGATCCAACAGACACCGAAATCAGTGGAATAGGCAATCATTACTTTTATATAATTATTGGGGTCGGTGGTAGGAGCACCATAAATAACCGCGATGGCTTCACCATTGGCACTAACAGCAATGCTTTTACCCTGCGGACCACGTATTTCACTCCCTTCGTCAATCAAAGTACCCCTTATTTGTACTTCTTGAAACGTACCTGCATGATATACAGGATCTACAGCACGAATTTGTGCTATTTCGCGAGCCAGACACCAGCAATTCATCACCAGCAACGTGCATAATATTTTGTACAAGATTCTATTCACCATGCATCCTCCTATATCATAAGAATATTAATAATTGCTAATCATATTCAATGCGGTTATCGTGCTACGATGATCTTTGTCATATCTGTATGTTCACCTGCTTGCAGGCGAACAAAGTAGATGCCGGGCGGTATATCTGACAACCCAATATCCAATTCATGCATGTCGGCTGCACAAATCCCGTCGAACACCTTTTTCATAAACCTGCCGGTCGCATCGTAAAGATCGATCACGACTATCGTTGGGGCGCTCAAAGAGAATCGAATGGCACATTTATCCCGGGAAATGGTCGGTGCGGTATGCAAGTGTGCACACACGACGCTGTTTGAGTGTTCATCAATTCCCAGCGGCACGAACGGTCGCACAATACCTTTTTCAAAGTATGTATTAAAGGTCACATCCATTATCCAGACCGCGATCGAGTAGACCGTGCCGTTGATATTAACGAGACGGTGCGCCACCTCTGTCCCGTTCCAATTTACCCATGATCCGCCAGCGCCATGCGTCTCGCTCAGGGGCGCTGAAACGGTCCAGGTCGAACCATTATCCACGCTATATATACCTCCGATATGCGGTCCCGCATACAAAGTATCGGTGCCGTACATTTTCAGAAAATCCGCCAGATAGGCAACCAGTAGGGTATTGCTCACTGGATCATAGGCAACACTGGGATATTGACGAGGAGAACAGTAAAACAGCGTGTCACGAAAATAAGTCGAACATGCACCGAGTTCATCGATATTGAATATCTCCCATGACCAGTCGCCCGGACTGCCTTCTGCATGGAATATCCAGAATCCACCCGAATCAGGATATTGATTGATATCATTATGCACTACCCACGGTTCATCATTGATGACCTCGCAGTCCATTTCATGCCACCAGAACTGGGCATTTAACGGGTCAAGAAGAGGCACCTCAGGCATGGCTGCAGGCTGGGACCAGGTCCAGCCTCCGTCAGTTGATTCCACATAATAGGGATAAATGACCGGGGTACCGTGCCAGTCATACAGGTCCTGATATGTATAAAAAATATAATCGCCGCTGCCCCATCGTATATGTCCCGGTGCACCGTTTGCATCAATGGAATCTATCATGAGGATAGTATCTGACCAGATATACCCACAATCAGTTCCAACCCAGCAATATACTCCGAGATTACCGTAATTGAGATAACTCCACGCCGTAACAATGACGCGGTATGGATCGTCGGGGCTGACTGCTATGCTCGGGAACCAGTAACACAGACTGTCGGAATGGGGTAGGATAACTGGTGAGGAAAACGACGGTGCAGCTGGTACGTTCTCTTCGATCAAGACCCTGATGGCACCGGTGGTATAACCCATTGTGGATTCCTGCCACACAAAATACAGTTCTCCGGGATTCGTGTCAAAGTTCGGCGATCCGTCCACACCCGGATAGATCCTCCTGAGGAATCCTGAAAGCGGTCCATAGGTAGTCCATGTCGCGCCAAAGTCTATTGAATAGGCAATCATGACTTCCATATAATTACTAGGATCACCTGTTGGATCACCATAGATCACGGCGATGGCTTCTCCATTGGCACTAACCGCGATACTTTTGCCCTGCGGACCAAGTATTGACCTGATGTCGCCGCTTATAGCGATCAATGTTCCCCTGTAAGTTGTTTCTGTAGCAATTTTTCCAGTGCTTTGCGCACCATCCATAACATCGACATACAATGGCTCATATGCTACACCGGGCAGGCTCATTGCTATACCTATGCACAGCACTTTCAATAGGCTCATATTCATCATCTCTACCTCCGTCATACTATAATGAATACGAGTGAAATAGGAGTGAAATGGATTATACTTTTTGGCTATATTTTGTGGAGTTACTGTGCAGAATGGTTTGAGTGTGGATTAACCGCGCCTGCTGCACTGGGTCAATGACTGGTACAGTTCCATTGTTTCATCGGAAAGATCCATTTTTAATTCTTTTCTGTACTGCTGTTTTAACTTCCGGAAATCCTCCTGTATATCTTTGATCCTGCCAACACGAGAAAACACCTGCCATAACTTTCTATGATATTCTTCTTCGAGGGGATTCATTTCAATAGCGTGCTTCAACCACAGGATAGCCCAATCAAATTTTCTATTCCCTTTTGCAGCATCTGCTGCCGAGACGAGCAACTCCTCCATTTTACCTTTGTACTGGCTACGTACCTGCTCGGTCCACGGCTCATACCATCCACGCGCAAACCCGCTGCCATACATCCGCAAAATCTTTTTTACCAATGGATTCAGAGTATTGAAATCATCCATGCTATTCTGTGCACGTTCGACAAGTGATAAAAATTCTTTGGTATCGAGAAAAATATGGAAGTGACCAGCAAAGCCATAGGATTCATCTTTATAGATTATAGGATTGTCAGACACCCCGGTCACCTGTTCAAATGCTTTGCGTACATGATGGATCGCCTTACGGAAGCGCTTGGAACTCTGAGACAGGGGTATGCCCCTCCATACGGCTTCGATCAGGGGCTCACGACCAAGCTTCTTATGCTCGCTGTAACACAGGTAACAGAAGGTTTTCATTGCCTTGGATGTCTTCCAGTATGCAGGAAGTATTTCCTTACCATCTACGAAGACCCGCGGTGTGCCCAAAAGATTGACCTCCACGACATGACACGGAAGGCCACTGCTCTGAAGCATGTTGAGAATATACCTGTGGTCAAGTTTCATGAATTCATTGACCATCCATCCAGTACTGATCATAGCCCGGCAGAGTAGGTAGGTATATCCTTTTTCTCTGGTCAACCGCAGTGCATCGCTGAGTTGGTTCACCGCATCCTGATGTTCACCAAGTTCGTGCTCAACCCGGGCAAGTTCAATGTTGATACGAAATGCCTCAAATGGCTGTCGGTATTTTTTCGAAAGAGAGAGTGCATGCTGCAGATGCTCCTGTGCTTTATTCAGTTGATTCTGTCTTCTGTATAATAATGCTTCGGTCATTAAAGTCATGATACGAACCGGCGAGTCTTTCTCACCCTGATTCGTTTTTACCAACCTGATGTTCTCCTCTGCTTCAGCGTACTGTCCGAGTGCTGCGTTTATCCTGCAGAGATCCTGATAGACTGCGGGCATAAGTCTCGTAATATGTAGTTCCTGGACAGTAGTCAGGGCTTTCTGAATATATTCCCTTGCCACATCCAGATCTCCTTTTTCCTCATAATATAGAGCACAGCCACGCCACAATACTGCCAGGGAGAATGTGTCATTATGTGCGGTACTCTTTTCTATGGCGCTTTGTAGTATCTGATATGCCCGGTCCATCATGCCGAGATATATGCAGTGACGCGCTGCATTCGCGAAAATCACACCGCATTGAGGTGAAAAGACCTTTTCATTATCAAGCAACTCAATGGCGGCGAGCAGCCTTTCATGGGCGCTCCGTATATCGCCGGATTTGCGTTCGACCATTGCCCAGTTGTTCATGATGCTGGCTTCAAGTGCTTCGCTTCCATGAAACCGGTGCACGATATTCGATGCTTTGCGAAAAGCAATAATCGCATCCCGGTACCTGGTATAGCCTGTCCGGGCATGAAGCAAACCAAGAGAATTATAGATCCCCGCAAGATTCAGGTCTTTTCTACGAGGATGGACACGCATCGCCTTCATGAGCCATCTCATCGCTTTTTTGTAATCGCCAACCGTGAAACTTATCGAACCAAGCTGATAGTAGGTCTCCGCGAGTTTACCAGCCGCTCGTTTTGACTGTTTGAATATTTTCGCTGCCTTCTTGAGATTCACCGCTGCTGCATCGGGGTGCCCGCAGAACAGAAGTGCATACCCATACATCGCCAACAATTTCGGCGATGCATTCACCATCTCCACCGGGAGGTTGTCGATATATGAACAAAGCGTCGCGCTCTTACCGGTATTCACAAAGTGATATCCAATGTTCTTGATCATGGTGCGGGCTTGAGAATAATTACCTGCTTCCACATAGAATCGGAAAGCATCCTCGTATTTTTCCTGTTTCCGGAAATG
>CP070834.1:744148-749412 GCA_020341755.1 Caldifarciminota bacterium
CACACGCGATGAACGCACCTGTGCTCTGATCGGGTACTTCGCCTTAATCTGATAGGAAAATTCCACCGGTTTCTTGGAACTCACTTCATCCAGGTATATGATGAGCTGTCTGGGCGTGATCGTGTATTTCTGTATCTTTTTGCCGACGAGTTCGTCCAGCGTCGGTGTCTGAACCGTGAATCCGGGTGGAATACCGAGGTCGACCATGACCATTTGCGCAGTGCCTGCTTTATTCAGTTTGATGCTTACATCCACTTCCACAACGTCGTTGATCGCAAGTTCGGTCCGGTCGTAATCGACATCGATGGTGAACGGCGGTCGGTCTGGACGCGGGAGGTCTTTCCACGGTATGTAATATGCTCTCGTGATCTCGTACAGGAAATTCCCTTCACCGTTCACGCTGACCTCGACCGTATTCTGCTTATCGAGATGCCCGGTCAGATCGATCTGATGCATAAGATCGGCATTATCCGTGTCGATCTTCAATTCCTTTATTGTCTTACCATTCATCTTCACGACCACCTGTGCATCAACTTCCTCAGTTGTCCCGCCGAGTGCGGCGACCAGCGAACGCAGGGCAATGACCGTTCCCTGAGTGGTATACCACAGACCGCTGGGATCTTTCGACCGGATCAAATAGGTCAGGGTCTTGGTGACCGCATCGCTGTACTTGCCCGACCTGACCAAGGCATACGCGGCAAGACCGGTCGCCTCGATATCGGCACCCATGCCGCGGGAAAACGTGATCGACGGAATGTCTGATGCCCAGTACATAGCATCATCTTCTTCTTTTGCCTTCGAGATGAGTTTCTTGAGCGCTTCCATGGTGGTCGCGCCTTTTGGTTCAACTGCCACGAAGGCATTGGCAACGAGCGCGAGAATGTACGGGTCATTCGCCGATTTCAGGTTGTTCTTCAGATACTCCAATCCTTTTTGCACGGCGGTTCCCCGGTTGCCAGCCTCTCCCAGAGCCCAGACAATATATGCGGTAGGCATGAGTTCGCTCTTCTGTATCTTTCCCCACGACTCCGCGTGCAGATACTGTGCATCCGGTGACCAGGAACCATCTTTATTCTGCTGGGCTGTGAGCCAGCTGGCAGTTCTCTCAATCACCCGCTCGTCGATCTCATAGACCTTTGCCATATCGTTGAACTCCATCAAACCATACGCGGTCAGGATCTTGTTCGCCGGAGCATCGCCGAACCATGAGAATCCTCCTCCTGAGACCTCGAATGACAAGAGCCGCTGCCAACCCATGCTGATGTATTCCTCGGCAGCCATTTCCATCTCGGGTTTGATCTGTTCGGTCTGCCGGAGATAATCGAGGAGCAGAATGTTCGGGTAGGTGACCGACGATGTCTGCTCAAAACAGCCGAAGGGCATGCGGAACAGGCCATCAAGCCCCTCAACGATCTGAGAATAGATGCCCGGGAATATCTTGAGCATTGCCGAATTAGCATCGGGTATTGCATTAGCCGGGAAACTGATCGCTTTCGCGACCGTTCCCTCAAGCCGGTCAGAAATGATGTCTTCGAATTTCCTTCCGTCGGGCAGCACCGCGATCGTCCGCTTGATGGCATCGGATTTCACCTCTCCGTACGCCCGCACCAGCATGGAGTGGTATCCTATCTCGTTCACTTTTATGGGGAAATAAACGACCGAGACCTCGTCCTTTTGCAGTTTCTTCTTGATCTCGAGTTTTCCCTGAACATCGAACCATTCTTCTTCTTGCAACTGTACACGTATCTCCTGTTCACGCGGCAAATAGTTGTACATCGCCACGGGAATAGAGATCTCGTCACCCTGCGTCAAAGCGACTGGCAGATCGATGTCGACGAAAAACTCCTGGAACACTTTTATTTCGGACAGAACAGAACCGAGATCACCCGTGGCCGATGACGCGAACGAAGTCACACGCCAGGTCGTGATCGCATCGGGCATGGTCAAGGATAATGTTGCGATGCCGTCAGGATCAGTAATGAGCGCGGGTTCGAATACAAAGGTCTCGGGAAAATACTCGCGTACACGCGGCTCGCGGGGTCCCCGGTCGCCGTTCGTTTTTGACGCTATCGGAACGGCTCCCTTTGCTATGCGGGCATCGGGCATGGGTACGGCTGCGGCTGCCCTGGGCATCATCATCTGTTCTGCTTCCAGGAACATCTTACCGTCCCCTTCCCAACCCCACCACATGGCATCGCTGATATCGTCCTGATTGCCGAACACGCCGTCTGCTCCAGCCGATGCGATGTTGAACCACGTGAACTCGGCATCGGATGTGGTCACCTGGTAGTGACGCAGCCAGGGGTCGAACAGGTCTTCCTCCCTCAGGAAGCCCTCGTCAATGAACTCCTCTAATGCTGTTTCACTCTTCGGATACTCATTATGCTTCGCTAAATACTTGTTGATCGCTGCGTAAATTATCTCCCGTGCTGCGACCAATCGATTGTAGAACGCCTGCTGCACTTTGGTATCGATATCCTGTGGGGTCGTATAGTGAACCGGAAACGGCTCTTTTGGCTCGAGGGTCGAGAACATAACATTCTCGGCACGCGGCTCGATACCCGGTTTGCGTACGATCTCTTCGGGCTGGAATCCGTGTATCTCGTACCGCGGTGTCAGTATCTCCTTTTCCAGGAGAAAGTACACCTTTTCCAGTCCCGGGTGCAGTTCGGAAACCGCAAATACGGCTTCGTCGACGATCGCCACGCACAACGCCGCCACGACCGGAGCGCCGTCAGTATCCGTTACGGTGAAGCGGATCTGACCGTCTTCACCCGGCAAATATTCTGGCTTGTCGCCGCTGACAGCGATATTAAGATCGGTAGCCGGATGCACAAAACAGAACCGGGTATCCCGGACTATATCGCTGCCCGGGGTCACAATGTAGGCATGGAGCCAGATAGAGCCAGAAATGTCCGGGGTCAGGTTCAGCGTGTATGTTCCCCTTCCATTGTGGATATCCACTGACTTTGTAAGAATTGTTTGATTGTCCTTGATGACATCAAGGTATGCCCGACCGGTCCTTTTCGTGCTCAGGACATCCAGTTCGATCTTCTCACCCACCTTGTATATGCCCCGCGGTATTCTCATTATAATCTGGTCGCGGTCTACATCGAGGCTGAAGGATTTTTCCAGACGTGCTGTCTCCCCCTTATCATCCTGTGCCGTGACAAGGATCGTGGTTTTGGCGTCTGCTGGTTTGTACGAGAATTCTGCGATCCCGAAATCATCGGTTTTTGCCGTCAGCTTTTTCTTATCGATCTGCATTTCAACCTGGGCCGTGCACGGACTACCGTCGGGATAGGTAGCAAGTACATAGATGCGATTATCGAGTCCTAATCTCAACGAGCCGCCTTCAGGTACAATGCTCAAGCCGATGACATCCTGCACGACCTTCTTCTTCGCGGAGATCTTTTCGCTGTGGTTCGCTTTGTCGATCACCTCGACATCGAGCCGCACGAATGCATCACCCTTTTCCAGGGGTTCACCGACGAAGTAATCCGGCAGGTCGTACGAGAAGTGATACAAGCCGTCGCTGCTGGTTTTACCATCGAGCACGGCTTCCTTCTGGAATCCGATATCAAACCGGTATACCGTGATCTTCACCTTGCCGTCGATGACCGGTTTGCCGAAGAAATACTGCACATCGATATCTCCCTCGATACGCTCGCCCGGCAGGTAAAACTCCCGATCGGTCGTCATGGTGATCTTGAATTTCGGCAGTACGTATTTCTCGACCTTAACGGTTTTTTCCGTCTTCTCGCCGGTCAGAATGGCACGTACCGTATAATCGCCGAAGTTCACTTCATCAGCCAGACGGAACGGTATATATGCGGTACCGAACTCATCGGTCGTAATGATCTTCTTAAAAACCTTGTTCCCCTTACTATCCTCGACCTCGAAAGTAACATCACCGCTCACTGCCGCGAGGTCAGGTTTTTTCAAGGACAGCGTTCTTATATGAATCACCTGACCCGGCTGGTAAATGGGTTTATCCGTGACCAGATAGGTGATATTCCCGGTCACGACCTTGATACTTGTTGCGTATTCATCCTCGCCAATGTCCGACGAAACTGCAAACTTCAGGTCTGCGTGTTCAATATCTTCCGCGAGAATGAACTCAGCCCGACAGGTGCCCGAGCGGTCGGTGCGTCCCTCATAAACGGTCTTTTCCACGTCATCGGCCTCCAGCGTGACACGGATTCTCGCATTCTGGAGCGGTTCATTACTGCGCTGATTCTGTACGATGATACGGTAGGTAACCGGCGTCCCTTTGATGAACTGATCCTGTCCCAGGATCTTTACGATCATGCGGTCCTGCAGTTGATGGAACGAATATACCCGTATGTCATCCTTAAACTGTACTTTAACCCGGATAAGATCGAAATCCTCGATATCGGCATCGAGTTTCACCTTCACGGGCAGTGAAAAGTAATCGTTGTTGATATAGGTGTACCGGTATGCCTTACCGATTATATTGTCCTCGGTATCGAGCAGTTCGATCGTGCATTTTCCGACCCGGCCCCTCATACCCTGGATCGGGATGTTGAGATTTATGTGATCACCCGATTTTGCGGGTGAAAAAACAGACACCAATCCCAGTGTTATGACTGTAATAGCGTAATAAATTAACTTACTCATAGTTCCTCCTTTAACCGATCATACAAAATCGTACCAAAAATATTCCCCATAATATACCTGAATATGAGAAACACACATGACCAGTGAATTATAAGAATATACCAGATAGTGTCAATGAACACAAATACGCAAAATAACCTGTAAACGGATGGTCCGTGAAATGTATCCGTGAAAAAGGGGAAAAAGGAGTTATTTACTCTTCTTGATATCTCTCAAGAGCTTTGCTTTGCGGCGGCCGGCGGCATTCTTTGCAATGATACCGTCCTGCGTAGCCTTGTCGATCAGCGATTGCACTTCCGGATAATGTTTCAAGGCAGCTTTCTTGGTCTTTAACTTTTTTAGTTTTTTTACGGCATCCTTGATCTTCTTCTTTTTAAGGGTATTTTCCGTACGCCGTTTCGCTGATTTTCTGATATTCTTTAAAACAGTTCTTGATTTTTTCATGGCATATTATAGACAGAATTTGTGCACTGTCAACCCCCAGCGACGGCTTTCTGAGTGACGGAGATTAAGAATAGTAGGAACTAAGAAGTAAGAACTACGAACGAGATAGATAAGGTAACCCCTCGTCGCTTATGCCTGTACTGAGAATATCCGAAGTGCTCCTCGGGATGCTGAATCTT
>CP070834.1:749512-754667 GCA_020341755.1 Caldifarciminota bacterium
ATCTTATCGAGGAGTTTAATTTCTCCGAACTCAAAGGAAAAAAGTTAAGAAATGAGGTACAAACGACGATCGATGAATTCAAGGAATTCCAGCACTATAACGGTGGTTTCAAATTCTGGCCCGACTCATGGCGTCCATCGCCGTGGCTCACTGCGTATGTCGTCTATGCGCTCGCACGGGCAGACGGACGAGGATACCGGACCGACGGGCCGATGATACGCCGCGCACTCGATTATCTCAAGAGCGTGCTGCGCAGGGAAGACGTGGACTGGGAATACCCGTACAATATGAACGTTCAGCTGACGACCAAGGCCTTCGTACTCTATGCACTCGTGCTCTGGGATGAATACGATCACGGGTACCTGTCGAAACTCTTCGAGAAACGCGACCAGGTATCGCTTTTCGGAAAGACGCTACTGCTCAAGGCTGCTGACGAGTACGGCAATAGCTATTACACTGGTGAACTCAGACGTATACTCCTCAACAAAATAAAGATGGCTCCGACCACCGCGCACTTTGAGGAACACGATGATGCCGGCATGGCCTGGATATGGCACAGCAATGTGCGGACGACCGCGCTCGTGCTCCAGGCATTTCTCGAGACCGGCGGTGAGTTTGCGCATGCGGAAAAGATCATCAAGTGGCTGGTTGCCGAACGCAAGATCGGCAGGTGGCGTTCGACCCAGGAAAATATTTATGTGTTCGACGCGTTCAATACGTACCTGAACATTTACGAAAAACAGCGACCGGATTTCACGGCTTTGATCTATATCGAGAACGAGCAGATCGTGAAAGAGATATTCAAAGGGCGCGAGCTCGAGATCAGACGCAAGGAATTGCCCATTGCCGATCTTCCCCAGGATAGGCAATTACCGGTCAACATCGAAAAACAGGGGGACGGCAGGCTGTACTACGGAGTGAGAATGATGTACGCACCGAAAGGCGAACTGAAGGCGCGCGACGAAGGTATAGCGGTCTTTAAGGTGATCGAACCGCTCATCGAGGGCTCGACCGGCAAGGAACTGAGTGCCGGCAAGATCTACCAGGTCACGCTCAGTGTTGTGACGCCGCAGGAAAGGAACTTTGTCGTCGTGGATGACCCCTTACCTGCGGGCTGTGAGGTGATCAACACCTCGTTCGACACCGAGAGTAAGCAGGTCATGAAGATGATGACCGGCCAACAGTATACGGATTATGACGACTATTATTACGATGACTATGAATATTACGAAGAAGATTACTATGACGATTACTATTACCCGTCATGGGGCACGTTCGACCACTGGGAGATTTACGACGACAAGGTGCTCTTGTTTGCCGATGCCCTGTACGCCGGCGAGCACACGTTCTCGTACCTGGTACGCGCCATGACATACGGCTCGTTCACCATGCCGCCGACCAAGGCAGAGGAGATGTACACGCCCGAGGTGTTCGGTTACAACCGTCAGCGGACACTGGTGGTGAAGTAATAAAAAACCGTTTCGAGCGTTAATAACGTTTAGATCGTTTAGAACGTTTCTAACGACCTGAACTTTTTTCGCTAGATAATGATATTCGGTTATTAGGTTACTAAGTTATTAACGACGTGTTTTTCGCCTTACGCTCTACGCCCTACGCGTTACGCTATTTCGATGCGTGGTATACGGCGCCGAGAACGCCGGCGTCGTCACCGAGTCTGGGCGGGATGATCTTGAATTTACGAAATTCGGCACCCATGACCCGCTGGGCAACCGTCTTTTTAATGGCATCGGTCAGAACCTTCCCGGCTTTGGCAACACCGCCGGACACGATGATCACATCCGGGTCAAAAAGCACGATGATATTGCTGATCCCCACGCCGACATAATATCCGATCTCCTCGAACACGGCGACGGCCGTCTTATCACCTTTTTTTGCTTCCTGGGCAATGAGGCGGGGTGATAATTCTTGGTGTTTGCGCAAAGAACTGCGCGTGCCCTTCATTTTCTTCTGGGCAAGGGCGACAAGGTGGCGTGCGCCCACGTACCGTTCCAGGCACCCGCGATTGCCGCACGGGCATTTGGGCCCGTTTTCATGAATGACCGAGTGTCCCAGTTCACCGGCAAACCCATTGGCACCGAACAATGGCACGCCCTCGACCACGGCGGCACCGCCCACACCCGTTCCCAGGGTGAGTAAGAACACGTTATTGTAGCCCTTGCCTGCACCGTACTGCCATTCACCCAGACAAAAGGCATTCACGTCGTTCAGGATCTTGACCGGTTTCAGAAACTCATTCCGCAGCATGCTTGCCAGTTGTATATTGTTCCAGCCCGGCAGGTTCGGAGAATACCTGACCACGCCGGTGCGCGAATCAATAAGACCCGCTATGCCGATACCGATACCGGCTGCCTGGTCAATGTAGGCAGTGACCGCTGCGCGTATCTGGTCGAACGAACTCTTGAATCCTCCTGCTGCATGGGTAGGTGTTCGCAGGTGGGCAAGTATCTTGCCATTTTTCACAAGTGCGGCTTTGATATTCGTGCCGCCAACGTCGATGCCAATGAATTTTTTCTGAGCCATGGTATACTATAACCGAATAACAGCGCAGGTCAAGGATGGGACTGACTGTATTCATATCAAACCATGCTACACTTGACTTTTTATTTCACATTTACTATACTCACCAGTAAATACAGCAATTGATCACAATTAAAGGAGTTATTATGAAATATAGAATATTTACTGTCGTATGTATTATCCTTTTAGCTACAACAGCATTTGCACAAACAGATGAAGTAGAAGAACCCCAGGAATTCCGCATCAACGAAGGTATTCTCGTGCCGGCAGAAGATGTCTGGGTCTGTTTTTTCTCCGGCGAACGCGGCGCTTTTCATACATCGGTCTTGGGAAAAGGCGAATCGTATGCATCACCTTTATATTATCTGGGTCCGGAGACAGAAGCGGTGATCAGCGATATCATCTGGCACAATCCACTCTATGATGCAGAACTCATGAGCCGAACTGATGTTGATGTAAACAGTGACGGCAGCAAAGAACTCATGGTCGAGTTCAACATATACGGCACGTCATATTTCGAGGAATATGTTGAAGAGGGCGGTTTTGGAGAGGATTACTGGTCAGATGCCTCCCTTGTCTGTGTGGTCGATTTTGCCACCAGGGTGACCCTGGTCCAGCTCGCATACGCAGAATGTACTCTCGTCACCTGGACACCAATAGGCGAGGATGATGCCGAGACGGTCACCTTCCTGGAAACGCAGACCTTTCCCGAAGCACCCTGGGAATTTCCCGTTATGCTACCGTACCAGTTTGTGGAAACCGTGTATCAGCATATGTACGAGGGTGAAGAAGACCCTATGTACGACGAGGTCGTGGGCTATACCAATGAAATGGATATCGAGGTCGACTTCCGTGACGGTAACTGGCACATCGAAGAAATCCCCTACGCCGAGGAAGTGGAAGAATAAACAGACAGTATCGTTTAGAGTGTTTCGATCGTTTAAATCGTTTAGAACGTTAATCTGGTTTGTTTAGTCTATTTGGTTCGCGAATATAACTCACATCGTTGATGTGACTGTTATATTCAGCGTCCCGAGGAATACTTCGGCTGTACTCATTACAGACGAATATGACGAGGGATTACTTTTTAAAAAATATTTTCTAATTATAAATTTTGTAGTTCCTAGTTCCTACTTCTTAGTTCTTAGTATCTGTTGTCTCCGTCACTCCGTTACTCTCGCACACCGATACTCTGTCGCTTTTCCCATTCTTTCCGCAGGATGCCGAAATGCAGGCGGTCGAGCCATTTGTTTTTCCAGAAGATTATCTCCCGGTCTGTACCTTCATGCGTGAAACCGAGTTTTTTTCCGACCTGAATCATTCTCGGATTGAATGAATAAGTCGCGAAACCAAGCCGGTGTATGTCAGAATTTATAAATAAATAGTCGACCCACAACCCGAATGCCTCACTGCCGAATCCTTTGTTTAAAAATTCATCCTCTCCGATGCAGATGCCGATAAGCCAGTTTGCAGGAAACCGTTTGTAAGCATAGCGGTTCACCCAGCCGATTGGTAGGTCTTTCTTTGTTGCAATGACTGCCCGCCTGTTCGGCACAACAGGTTTGTCCTCTAGCATTTCCTTAAACCGCTGCCTTGCTTCTTTTTGCGAGGTGAAACCTGATTCCCAGGGCGTGTCGTATTTCTGCCACTCACCGCCTGCCATCCAGCGCATATATGCATCAAGATCTGATTTCTTATAGGGTCTGAGGATAACGTACTTTCCTTCAGCAAATCTATGCATATGTGTATCATATGTAAAAGTATGCTGCCGGTCAAGCGCTGGAAATATCAATAAAAAAAGGTCTGGCCCGCAAAGCGAGCCAGACCGGTGAGGGAGTACACCTCCTATACTTTCAACCTCACATCAAGAACATTTCTCCATAATCCTTACCGAGCAATTATCAACTTTTTCCGCATTACATCATCTCCGGCAACAAGCTCGTACACATAAACACCGTTTGTTGCCAGGTCACCATTATCATTCCTGCCATCCCACGACACTGTGTGCAAACCTTCATCCCTGAAACCGGTTGAGAATGTCTTTACACGTTTTCCCGTGATATCGAAGACAGTCAATTCGGTCTGTGTCGGTGATGCGATCTCGAATCGAATGGTTGTGATCGATGAGAAGGGATTCGGATAATTCTGGCTTATACTGACGCCCGGATTAACCGGACTGTCAAACTCGCCAATACCCGTCTGTCCCACGATCACTGCACCGATCATACCCAGTGTCCAATGTGGGGTGCAGTAATAAGGAAACACTCCCACAGAATCGAACACAAAACTGAAACTATCGCCCGCCGGTATATTGCCGGAATCCCAGTAGCCGTCAGGGATGCCGTTTAAACCGCTCGTGGATGTGTGGATGATACCACTCGCGTTCACCCAGGTGACCGTATCCCCCAGATTGATATTTATAGTATCAGGCACAAAATCCAGTCCGACCATGTCTACCTGCACGGTAGCCGCCGTGGTCAGAAAAGGTACGAAAAATAGGGTGGAAAAAACTATTATCAGTCTCATATTTACCTCCTTGTATATATGAGATTAGGTAAATATGATAACGGTTTAGTGCAAAGTGCTCCGCCCGCTTTTGAGGGGCGGAGCACAGTTG
>CP070834.1:754767-759851 GCA_020341755.1 Caldifarciminota bacterium
GGGACAGGAGGATATGATCTTTTCCCCTGACGGTCACTGCAGGGCCTTTGATGCGAAGGCACAAGGAACAGTTAATGGGGATTGTGTCGGCCTTATTGTTTTGAAAAACCTGGACGAGCTTGACGCGAACACACTGGCCGAGTATGCAAAAACATTCAATAATGCGCCTTCTCAGAACTGTCTCGTCATGACGTACCGACTCGATAAGAGCAAGAAAAATAAAACTGTATGCCGAAAATTGAAGACCCTCTTTAATAAAGCACTGTGCGTCAACCACCAATCAGACAAACAGTCCGTCCATAAATGGATAGATAGAAAAATTCAGCGTGACCACCTGAACATAACACCTGCGATGGCTCGGTATCTCGAAGAGGAATTCGAGAATGATATTACTGGATTGAAAAATGAATTCGAAAAGATCGAAAATTATCTTGCCGAGGCATCTGCGCTCGACCCCGAAACCATACAGGCGCTTGCCCAAGGTCTGAGCGATATCAACAAGTACTACGTCGTTGATTCTTTCTTGAAGGGTCGCAACGATACGCTTATGCTCTTTGAAGACCTGAAGCCTTTTTTGCGCTCCTACGCTGAAATCGTCGACGCCCTGGTACGGCGATTAATGTCCTATGCGGAACGGCGATACAGACCAATAAGTTTTGGTAAGACGACTCTCACTAATTTATTCGGCGACATCGTCAGTATAGATCGGAGAGTAAAAATGGGCACGCAGTTCGCGCACCTGATGCTGGAACTTTTTTTCCTAAAAAATGCTCATCTGTTCAGGAAAGGAGCACTGCATGGATGATAAATGGCAAGAATTGCGCGAGATCGACGCTAAACGCAACGATCTCACCGTCAAACTTCAGAAAATAGAAGAGCGAAAGGCAAACGTCAGCACTGCAGTATATCGGAAAGTGAAACAGGAATACGAGGAAAAGCTTAGGAATCTCGAAGAAAAGATGGCAGGGTACGCTGATCTCATGAAAAGCGAACTGACCAGCATACAGCAGGACCTTGAGGCGCTCAAAAATGAAGAAGAGACGGTGCGATTAAAGACGGAGGAAATCGAACTGCGTTATTCGATCGGCGAATATGATGAAGAATCCCACTCAAGACTCATGAACGAAAATAAACAGAAACTTGAGGATATCGACGCCAAACGAAAGAACCTCGAAGAGCGTCAAACTACGCTCAAACAGCTCGCTGACGTTCAGGCAGCCGAGCAGCTCGTGGAATCTCCAGTTGAGCCGCCATCGGAAACCGAACCGAGCATCACCATCGACGAACACATTCTCGAAGAAAAAGTCCCCGAAGAAGACAGGACGCTCGATGCACTAATATCCGATGAAGAAGCGGTGAAGCCGGAAGCAGAAGAAGAACAAGCCGTTCCAGAACCACCACCTTCGACACCGGGTACGGAACCGGAGAAAAGTGTCGCCTGCCCAAAGTGTGGTGCAATGAACGCACCTGATTCATGGTATTGCGAAAAATGCGGGGCTGAAATTCTCGACACCCCTGCCGAGTAGAGAATTACCAGTTTACGTTCATCATGAAATACAATCATTCTGAAGTTGAGAAAAGATGGCAGAAGTACTGGAGCAGCAAAAATCTGTTCGCTACCAATGCCCAGCCAAAGAAGAAGTTCTATACCCTCGAAATGTTTGCGTATCCTTCTGGGGACCTGCATCTCGGGCATCTTAAGAATTATGTCATCGGGGATGTCTACGCCCGGTTCAAGAGACGTACCGGCTACGACGTCCTCCATCCGGTCGGATGGGATGCGTTCGGTCTTCCCGCAGAAAACCGCGCCATACAACTCGGCGTCCATCCTGAGAAATCGACCCTGGACAACATAAAAATATCCGCGGATTCATTCAAGCTGCTTGGCATTAACTGCGATTGGGAGAGGGAAATCATTACCTGCCTGCCGGATTACTACAGATGGACACAGTGGATGTTCCTGCTGCTCTATAAGCGCGGTCTCGCATACCGGAAACAGGCATATGTCAATTGGTGCACCGGATGCCAGACCGTACTGGCGAACGAGCAGGTCACCGAAGGCCGATGTTACCGGTGCGATTCATCAATACAGAAACGAAAATTGAATCAGTGGTTCTTCAAAATTACGGACTACGCAGAACGATTGTTCACGGGTCTCGACAAGCTCGATGGATGGAAAGAAAACGTGAAGACTATTCAGCGGCACTGGATCGGAAAAAGTGAGGGCTGCGACATCCTGTTCAAGATTGCTGAAAAAGACATCATCTTTTCGGTCTTCACGACCAGACCCGACACGCTCTACGGCGTTACATTCATGTCGCTTGCACCCGAGCATCCGTTCATTGACGACCTGATTCAGGATGCCGACAATGAACAAGAGGTGCGTACCTATATTGAAAAAGCCCTTGCCAGATCGGATATAGAGCGTTCCGAGAAGGAAAAAGACGGTGTCTTCCTTGGGTATCACGCTGTCAATCCGGCAACCGGTGAAAAAATCCCTCTCTTTGTTGCAGACTATGTACTGCTCGAATACGGCAGTGGTGTGGTCATGGGAGTTCCTGCACATGACCAGCGGGATTTTGAATTCGCTAAAAAATACAACCTTCCAATCAGGGTAGTGATAGATCCGCCTGATGCACAGCTGGATCCAGACACCATGACGCAGGCATATGTTGATCCTGGTATCATGGTCAATTCCGACCGGTTCAACGGAATGAATTCTGCTGAAGGGATTGCCGCGGTTACCCAGCATCTTGCAAAGACCGGTCTCGGCGGTCCGAGCATCAATTACCGGCTTAAAGACTGGCTCATATCCCGTCAGCGGTACTGGGGTGCGCCCATTCCCATTATTTACTGCTCTCAGTGCGGCAGTGTACCTGTGCCGGAAAAGGACCTGCCGGTACTTCTTCCTCAGGACATAACAGATTTTGTGCCCAAGGGTAAGTCGCCGCTGGCAGCGGTTGAGAGTTATATCAATACAACCTGTCCGGAATGCGGCAAGCCGGCTAAACGCGATCCAGATACGATGGATACGTTTGTGTGTTCATCCTGGTACTTCCTGAGATATCCTGATCCGCATAATGATAGGATATTCTGCGCACGCGAGGCTGCAGACACATGGTTGCCTATCGACCAGTATATCGGCGGTACCAGCGAACATGCAACCGGTCATCTTATTTATTTCCGATTTTTGACCAAGGTGCTGTACGACGCCGGATACATCTCTGTGGATGAACCGACCAGGAATCTGTTCAATCTGGGCATGCTGATGAAAGATGGCGAGAAGATGTCCTCTTCGAAAGGGAATCTCGTGCCGGTGCGGGATTTTATAAATAAGCATGGCGCCGATGTCGCTCGCCTGACCATCCTTGCTGCTGCTCCCCCGGAACGGGAGAGCGAGTGGACGACCGAAGGAGTCGTCGGTGCTGAACGATTCATGGATCGTGTGTACAGGTTGATCTCAGAAAATGCTTCTGTCGCAGCAAGCAAAGTTCCCTCCACATACGACCACAAGCAGGAAGCGCTCATGATCAAGATACACCAGACCATCGCAAAGGTTACAGGTGACCTGGATACATTCAAATTCAATACTGCCATTGCTGCCTTGTGGGAACTTCTGAACGATCTGTATACATGCACGCTGCACGATGAGGTTTTCGGTTTTGGTATTTATACTTTGATTCAACTTCTTTCACCGTTTGCACCGCATCTCGCTGACGAGTTGTGGTCACAGGTAGGTGGAGAGGGAAGTTTGACGAACCGTACATGGCCCGAATATAGCGACAAGTATCTCAAGGACAAAATTACGACCATTGTCATCCAGATAAATGGCAAGGTACGTTCCCACCTGCACATAGAAGGACCTGCAACCCAGCAAAAGATCGAGGAACTTGCCTATCAGGATGAAAAAATAAAACGCCACCTTGCTGGGAAAAAGACCGTTAAAAAGATCTACGTCCCTGAGAAGCTGCTCAATATCGTGGTCCGATGAGTTGATTAGGAGGAGTCATGAAGGCGAAAAAGTCAAGAAAAAGAATTAAGAAAAAGAAAGTCATAAAAAAGGCAAAGAAAAAGAAATTTTCAATTAGAGATCATACCATCGATATTCTAAAACGGAGCAAAAAACCACTCCACTACAAAGAAATAACCATGAGGATAAAGAAACGCGGTTACCGTTTTCACAGAAAAGACCCCGAGCGCTCCGTATACATCATCATCAACCGGTATCCCAAACTCTTCAAGAAAACAAGACCCGCGACATATAAACTCAGGTAAAAATAAAAAAAAGGGGGCTTTCGCCCCCTTTTTTATTTCCCTGTTTTAGCAAAACCCTTCATCTTTGACGCATATTCTACCAAATGCTTTTCAACCAACGCATTGATGCTGTTCTTCTCAAAACCGGTCTTCGTTTTTCTGCCCGCCTTGACACCGGTCAAGAGTTCGATTCCCTCATCAATGGTTTTAACAGCGTAAACGTGGAATTTTCCTTTTTTCACTGTATCGACGATCTCCTGCCGCAGCATCAGGTCACCGACATTCCGATCCGGGATAATAACACCTTGCTTGCCGGTCAAACCTTTCGCCTTGCATACATCAAAGAATCCCTCGATCTTCTCGTTAACGCCACCGATAGGCTGGATCTCACCATTCTGATTGACCGAACCGGTCACGGCGAATTCCTGGATTATGGGTACGCCGGATAGAGAGCTCAATAGTGCATATACTTCTGCACTCGAGGCAGAATCCCCATCGACTTCGCTGTAAGATTGTTCGAAACCAAGCGTCGCATCGATCGTCATCGGTTGATTCTGGGCGTACCGTGATTTCAGAAAGCCGCTGAGTATCAGGACACCCTTGTTATAGGTCCTGCCGCCAAGATTTGCTTCCCGTTCGATATTGATGATACCAGCCCTGCCGAGTGAAACTTTGGCAGTGATCTTTGTCGGACGTCCAAACGCGTAGCCGCCCACCTGGTATACCGAGAGCCCGTTGACCTGCCCTACCACCTTGCCCCTGGTGCTGATCATGAGGATATCCTTTTCGATCATCTCCTGGATCTTATCTTCCATCATATTGACCCGTCT
>CP070834.1:759951-764914 GCA_020341755.1 Caldifarciminota bacterium
CAGATCAAAGACAATGCATCTCAGCGTTTGCAGGAGATACGCACGAAAATAAAGCGATTGCATCGAAAAATTCACGAGACACTTTTACAAATGCTTGCAGAGAGCCAGAGTATGTACAGCGATACGACCGTGGTGGAGCGTATGGGTCACTATGTATTGCCGGTGAAGCGGAATTTCAAGAAGGATATTCCCGGTATCGTGCATTCATACTCGAATTCAGGTGAGACCGTGTTCATCGAGCCACTTCAGATAACTGATGATGCTGCACAGATGACCGGCCTTTCGTGCGATGAGCAGCAGGAAATAGAATATATTCTCACCCAGCTGACGGATAGCGTCAGGCTGCGTATTGATGATATTGAAGACGATATTGCATATCTGGTCGAGCTCGATCATCTGAAGGCACGGGCGCACTATGCACGGGCACTGAACGCGACCATGCCTGTATTCGCCAGCAGGCTCAGGATCGTGAACGGCTATCATCCCCTGTTAAAATCCGAGAATCATGCAGTTCCCCTGAACCTGGAAATGGATACGCAGAGACCCGTTCTGTTGATATCCGGTCCCAATGCCGGTGGTAAGACCGTGGTGCTCAAGACCGTGGGTCTGATTGCCTTGATGGCGAAGTATAGTATGTATATACCGGCCGGCGAGGGCAGTGAAATCCCCTATTATGATGAGATCTATGCCGACATCGGTGATGAACAGAGTATTGAATCGCACATTTCCACGTTTGCCGGTCATATTTCCCAGATCAAACATGCTCTGGATGGAAAGGACAATTCCCTGGTGCTGCTCGACGAACTCATGAGCCAGACATCGGTCGAAGAAGGCTCAGCCCTGGCAGCAGCCGTGCTCGAGGATCTATCAAAAAAGAAAAGTACCGTACTGGCGACAACACATAATGAAGAGCTGAAGTTGTATGCCAGCAAGAAAGATACTATGCTCAATGCAGGAATGGAATACACAGACCGGCCTACCTACCGGTTGATCCTCGGGATTCCACAGCCCAGCAATGCCTTGAAGCTTGCCAAGCAGCTGGGTATCAGTGATGCGATCATACGGCATGCATATTCGCTTATGGATCAGGACAAAGTATCGGTTAACAAAATGTTCGAGGATTTGTCAAAAGAATTGACCGGAGTGCAGAAGGAGCGGAAAAGGCTGAAAGACCTGATAGATGATTATGAATCACGGGTTGCGACTCTTGACGATCGAAAAAAGAAGGAGCTAACCGAACTCAAGCGAAAGTACCGGGATCACCTTATCAAGGCGAAACGCAGTATCGAAAAGATGATCAAGGAGTTTAAGGAGAAAGGACCCAAGCCTGATAGAGTACATGAAATGAGGAAGTTTTTCAACGAGAAGTTGGAGCAAGATGCCGAGCGCAAACCTTACTTCCCGAACCAGGGGGAACTGGTAAAGATACGGGATCTGCGAAAAGTCGGTCAGGTTGTTGAGGAACATGCAGGGAAATACAAAGTGAGTCTGGACAATATTTTTTACTGGGTGCTGCCGTCTGATATCGAAGGCCTGAACCCAGAGAAGGACAAAGGAAAAAGATAATGCCCATGATAGAAAAGGAAAAGATCGAAGAGATAAAAAGGTCGACCGATATCGTTTCCTTGATCAACCAATTCGTGCCGTTGAAAAAAGTGGGCAAGAATTATCGGGCCTTGTGCCCGTTTCATTCGGAAAAGGATGCATCTTTTTACGTAAACCCTGATAAGGGAATATTTTATTGTTTTGGTTGTAAAAAAGGTGGTAATGCGATCACGTTCCTCATGGAATATGAAAAGCTCGATTTTCCCAATGCCGTTATGTATTTGGCGAAGCAGCTCGGTATTGATATTGATCTCACGAAAGGCATGAAATACCGTGAGTTATATGATGTTAATGAGCTAGCCGCTCAGTATTATTCACTGTGCCTTGGAAAGGCCGTGGGCAAACGAGGCGCGTTGTATCTGGAGGAACGCAAGATCGATCCCGGAAAGGTTAAGGATTTTCGTCTGGGATACGCCCCGGCATCTGGAGGGTTGACCACCTTCATGCGGCAGAAGGGAATATCGACTGAGCGTTTACAGAAAGCCGGGCTTATGTCCATGGGCCGTGAGTTATTACGGGACCGCTTGATCTTCCCGATCTTCAATCTTTCTGGCCGCGTGATCGGTTTTGGAGGTCGTGGCATTGACGATTATATCAAACCGAAATATTTGAACTCACCGGAGACACCCATCTTTAAAAAAGGTGAGATCCTGTATGGACTGTATCAGGCAAAAACCGCAATGAGAACGAAGGATGAAGCGATACTGGTAGAAGGGTATTTTGACCTGTTGAGTCTGTATCAGAACGGCATACGCAATGTATGTGCTCCCCTGGGTACGTCCCTGACCGAAAAACAAGCCGTGCTTATTTCCCGCACTGCAAAAAAGGTGAATATTCTTTTCGATGGAGATTTTTCCGGGATAAAGGCAGCGCTGCGAGCCATCGGCGTTCTCATCAATGCGCAGATCGACGTTTTTGTGACGAGCCTGCCTGAGGATAACGATCCCGATACGTTCATACATAAACACGGCGTCGAGAAATTAGGTCAGGAGATCGCCTCGGCACAGGATTTTTTCCAGTTTTACAAGCATGTATCCCGGACAGAAACCGTTGAACAAGAGGTTACCGTGATAAAGGATCTTATACAGATCATCAATACGATACACGATCCTATAAGACTCGATCGATACATGAAATATGCCTCTCGTGTCTTCAATATCCCCGTGTCTGCCCTTGAAAAGGAAATACAACCTGCGCAGCAAGAAACGCCAAAACCTCTGGATGAGAAGATCACGCAGGAGCAGAGGATTATAGCGATGATGTTCAATGCTCCTGATCTTTTTCCCGTCGCCCGCGAGATAGTGAAACCGAAAGATTTTAAAGAAGGTGCCATTCGAGATATTTATTCACTGCTGCTGAAAACAGACACCTTCGATGTTGATACTATTAAGAATGCACAGGTAAGGCAGAGAATATATGCCTTGATCATGAAGAGTGAACCACTTGACCGGGAAGCATTTTCGCAGGCATTGACCAGATTCAAATGCGGTGTCGAAGAGAATCGCATTCGGACTCAAATACGGGAAGCACAGGCGCGCGGTGATGAAGTCGCACGAAAAAAATATATGAAAAAATTAAATGACTTTAAGCAAAAAATGTTGAACCTCCCCGTGGAGACGGTCACCACGGAAAGCGATGTTGCACAGTAATATATGAGATTTATGGTATTTATGGTCAAAGTTGAACAAGGAGCGCAAAATTGAAATATTCACGAAAAATATTTGATAAAGCAAAGGCATCGGGAAGGATTTCCATTAATGATATCAATAAACTCATTCCGGATAAAGCAACACCGGAAGAGATCGATGAAGTGCTGGCCGATCTCTCAAAGCACAATATCACGATCGTACAGGATGGAAAGAAACAGCCGCCGAAGCATACGCGGCCCAAGAGTTCTTTGAGACCCGAAGAACCGATCAGGGCATATTTCAAAGAACTCGCCAAGTACGATCTGCTGACAAAGGAAGAGGAGTATGAACTGGCAGTAAAGATTGAGACCGGTTACCGCATGATCGAACGTCAGTTCCTTCCATATCCATGTGCGGTCCAGATGCTACTTGATATCTGCAAACAGGTGGAAGCATGCCAGCGCAGCCTGGACCAGATATCTCGCGTCGAGATCGAGGCAATGATGGATAAACGTTCATTCTGGGCAGAGCGCCAGCGTTTTGTACGCAGGGTAAAGTCCATTGAAAAGGATTATAACTCACTGATACAACTCTATAAGAAATACAACCGGGATAAATCACGGGCATTGGAATGGCGGATTTTCGAAAAAGAAGAGCGTATCCTGCGTAAACTCGCGATACTGTCACTGCAGCACAGTGTTGTGAACGTTGCGATCGATACCTTTAAAGGCAATATTGCGCGTCTCTACAAAATACAAAAAACGCTGCCGCGCCTGCGGAACAAAGAGGAAATAAAAGCGTATAATAAAGAACGCAGGGCTCTGCTCAAGGGATTGAGCGTGAACAGTGTCGGCATGGATGAAACTCTCATGATCATAGGCACGTGGGAGGACCTGATCAACCGGGCACGGCAGAGAATGATCGAAGGTAATATGCGTCTGGTCATCTCGATCGCCAAGAAATATGTCAACCGGGGTTTGGAATTCGCCGACCTCGTCGGTGAGGGCAATAACGGTCTCATCAAGGCGGTCGAAAAATTCGATTACCGGAAAGGATACAAGTTCTCGACATACGCGACCTGGTGGATACGACAGGCAATAACCCGTGCGATCGGCGACCAGGCAAGGACCGTCCGTGTGCCGGCGCACATCCTCGATACCATGAACAAGGTTGCCCGCGCTCAGCGTGACATGATCCAGGATCTGGGCAGGGAACCGACCGTTGAGGAGATCGCAAACCGCCTTGACATCCCCACCGATAAGGTGCGTATGGCTCATAACATAGCCCTGATTCCGATATCACTGGACAAACCGATCGACGATGAGGAGTCGAGTTTTGTGGGTGATTTCATAAAGGATCCCCTTGCCGACAGCCCTTCACGCAGCGCCGCGATTTCCGTCCTCAAAGACCGCTTCGACGATATTCTCAAAGACCTGCCCAAACGAGAGGAAAAGATCATCCGGTTGAGGTTCGGACTCAATGATGGTACTCCCAAGACCCTCGAAGAGGTCGGCAGAATGTTCAATATCACGCGTGAACGCGTCCGGCAGATAGAGGCAAAGGCGCTGAAGAAGCTGCGTCACCCCACACGCCTGCGTAAATTACAGATGTACAAGGATTTGATAGATTAGAACGACACGTCTGTTTTGTTTATCTGGTTTATTTAGTTTGTTTCGTTTGTTTAGTCGATCTTGTGAATAGTACATGCCATCATCTCCACTTTTCGTTTC
>CP070834.1:765014-769950 GCA_020341755.1 Caldifarciminota bacterium
GAGGGTGGGGTTGATGATCCGGCCTATGAGAGTATTTGGCAGTTATTGGAGGCGGTGGACAGTTATATTCCGACGCCGCAGCGGGAGGTGGACAAGCCGTTTTTGTTAGCGATTGAGGATATATTTTCGATTACCGGGCGTGGTACGGTGGTGACGGGTCGGGTTGAGCGTGGTCGGTTGACGCCGGGTGAGGAGGTTGAGATCATTGGTTTTGGCAAGCGTTTCAAGACGGTGGCGACTTCCTTGGAGATGTTCCGGAAGATTTTGGATTCTAGTGAGGCCGGTGACAATGTCGGTATTTTGTTGCGTGGGACGGCCAAGGATGAGGTGTATCGTGGTATGGTGGTTGCCAAGCCGGACTCGATCAATCCCCATCATCGTTTCAATGCTGAGGTGTATGTGTTGAAGAAGGAAGAGGGTGGTCGTCATACGCCCTTTTTCAATGGGTATCGGCCGCAGTTTTATGTGCGGACGACGGATGTTACCGGGGTCGTGAAGTTGCCCAAGGGTGTCGAGATGGTGATGCCTGGTGACAATGCCAATATTGAGGTTGAGTTAATCACGCCGGTTGCGGTCGAGCAGGGTCTGCGTTTTGCGATCCGTGAAGGCGGTCGCACGGTCGGTGCCGGTGTCGTAACTAAAATACTGGAATAATGAGAGTTATCGTAACGTTAGCGTGCAAGAAGTGTAAACGGCGGAATTACACGACTACCAAGAATAAGAAGAAACAGACCCGCCTGGAAGTAAATAAATACTGCCGCTTTTGCCGCGCGCATACGCTACACAGAGAAACAAAGTAGGCCTGTAGCTCTAACGGCAGAGCGCCCGGCTCCAAACCGGGGGGTTGGGGGTTCAAATCCCTCCAGGCCTGCATAAAAGAGTGTTACGGTGATAAAAAAAATAATCGAATATTTAAAAAGAGTCTATACCGAGCTGCGCAAGGTAACGTGGCCAACACGAAATGAACTCGTTAACTCGACGATCGTTGTCATAATCATCTCCGCGATCGTAGCGTTGATTATTTTCATACTGGATACCATCTTTTCAAGCCTCCTGAGATTGATACTCTAAGCAGATGGAAAATAATAACGGGAAAAATATGCAGTGGTTCGTTGTACACACGCTCACTGGGCATGAGCAGAAAGTGAAGAAGATACTCGAAAAAACGATACTCGAGAAAGGGCTGGCAGATGCGTTCGGGCGTATCGTTATACCGGTGGAGAATCTTGTTCGTGTTCGAAAAGGAAAAAAAGTGATCGAAGAACGGCGGTTGTACCCCGGATATCTTGTCATAGAAATGGAGGGTTCGGACGAAAATCTCCGTCTCGTGAACTCGATATCCGGTGTCACGCATTTTCTCGGCTCAAAGACTAAGCCGATACCATTGGATGATGCAGAGGTCCAGGCATTGCTCGACCAGGTCAAGGAGTCGAAAGAAAAAGTGGTGACGAAAATACCGTTCACTAAAGGTGAACGCGTGACCGTTACCGATGGACCTTTCACCGATTTCATCGGAACGGTCGAAGAAGTGTACGAAGAACGGGAAAAAGTTAAAGTACTCGTGGTTATCTTCGGACGTACGACCCCTATAGAACTGGGCTTTCACCAGCTCAAGAGTTTGTAAGGAGCGATATGGCTAAGAAAGTTATTGCAATAGTAAAACTTCAGATACCGGCTGGAAGTGCGACGCCTGCACCGCCCGTAGGACCCGCCCTGGGGCAGCACGGCGTTAATATTATGGAATTCTGCAAGGCATTCAATGCAGAGACGAAGAATTTGACGGGTCTGATCGTGCCGGCGGTCATCACGATCTACAATGACAGGACCTTCTCCTATATACTGAAGAGCCCACCGGCTGCAATATTGCTGAAACAGGCTGCCGGGATCGCAAAGGGTTCACCGATCCCCAACCGCGAGAAAGTAGGCACGGTTACGCAGCAACAGGTCAAGGAGATCGCTCAGAGGAAAATGAAGGACCTGAACAGCGACACGATCGAACAGGCGATGAAGATAATCGCGGGAACGGCACGGAGTATGGGCATTACGGTGGAGGAAGGATGAAACATTCGAAACGGTACCGGGCACTCAAGGAAAAGGTTGCAGCACAGAAATACACAATCGATGAAGCGATCCGACTGGTGAAAGAGTTAGCATCGGCTCAGTATGATGAGTCCATTGATCTCTCGATCAAGCTGAATATCGACCCGAAGAAAACAGATCAACTGGTGAGGGGTATATCCCATCTTCCCCATGGCACGGGTAAGAAAAAGACGATTCTGGTGCTGACCAAGGGAGAAAAAGAGAAAGAAGCGAAAGATGCCGGAGCCGATCACGTGGGTTTTGAAGAATATATCCAGAAAATAAACTCGGGCTGGGCTGCGGTAGATATCGTCATCGCCACACCCGACGTTATGTCGGATGTCGGCAAACTGGGTAAGATACTCGGTCCGAAAGGGCTCATGCCTTCACCAAAATCAGGCACGGTGACATTCGATGTCGGGGCCCAGATTAAAGCACTCAAAAAGGGCAAGGTAGACTTCAAGACGGATAAGACTGGATGTCTTCATATCTCGGTCGGCAGGGCATCGTTCGATGCCGAGAAACTCAGGGAGAATGTGCTCACCTTCCTGCAGGATCTCTCTTCAGCAAAACCCTCAAGCGTGAAGGGTCAGTTCGTACGGACGATGACGCTATCCTCAACGGTCGGACCGGGTATCGGACTCGACGAAAAGGCAATCTTCAACGAACTGCGTAAGGGAGGTTAATCATGCCATCACAGAGCAATAAGGAATACTTAGAACAGACCAAGAACCGGCTCAAGGACGGAACTGCATTCTATTTCACGGATTTCACAGGGCTCAACGTACAGAATATGGAAACGCTCAGGAGGGAGTTAAAACAGCATAACGGTAATTACGTCGTTCTGAAGAACACGATCGGGTTCCTGGCAATGAAAGAACTGGGTTTCGACGAAACAACCGTCAAGACGCTCTTTTCGGGTCCTACCGGTATCGTGATCGCCATCGATGATCCCATAGCGCTCGCGAAGATCATAACGAAACATGAAAATTTGAAGATCAAAGGAAGTTATATAGATGGTCAATACTTCCCTACGGAACAGATCATAGAATTTGCACGAATACCATCTAAGGAAGTGTTGTATCAACAGGTGGTCGGTTCGATGAACGTAATTGGATCGTTTGTTAATGTATTGGAAGGTATTATTAGAACTTTAATTGGCACACTCCAGGCAGTGCACAAGAAGGAGGCAAAATGACGGCAAAAGCAAAGAAAGGTGTGGATACCATTATCGAAGATATAAGCAATCTCTCGGTGCTAGAACTTTCAGAATTAGTCAAAGCGTTGCAGGAAAAATTTGGTGTAAGTGCAGCCGCACCGGTGCAGGTCGTTGCGCAGGGTGGGGCTCAGGGAGAACAGGCAAAAGCAGAAGAAAAATCGGAATTTGATGTTACCATGACATCATGTGGCGACAAAAAAATCCAGGTTTTGAAAGTCCTGAGGGAACTGACCGGACTCGGCCTCAAAGAAGCAAAAGATATGATTGACAATCTTCCCAAGGCTATAAAAGAAGGTATTGCCAAGGAAGAAGCGCAGAATATGAAGAGCAAGCTCGAAGAGGTCGGCGCGACAATTGAGGTCAAGTAGATATACCCTTATCTTGCTGAGGAATTTACATCATTGCTTTTATCACATCACCGAATGTGCATCAGGGCACAGCGGGTGAGTATGCTCTTCTCATGAGGACTGAAGAGCAATGGAAAACAAGGATAAGAAGATCTTTTTACTATAATAAGGAGATAACAGCATAGGGTATGAGGAATACAATAAATTTCTCCAAAAATAAATCAAGCTTCAGGATGCCTCATTTGCTGGAAGTACAGCTCGAGTCGTACAAAGAGTTCTTGGATGCGACCATTAAGAAAATATTCAACGAGTTGTTCCCGGTCGCTGATATCCACAACCGCTACCAACTCGTATTCAACTCCTGTCGCTTCGGAGTCGCAAAATATTCAGTGAATGAGGCAATCGAAAAGGGTGCAACGTATGGGGTACCCCTGAAAGTCAGTTTCAGGCTTGTCAGCAAGGACGATGACGGTGAATTGCACGACATAACCGAGCAGGAAATATATCTGTGTGACCTTCCCCTCATGACCCACCGCGGTACATTCGTGATAAACGGTGTTGAGCGTGTCGTGGTCAATCAGATCCACCGTTCACCAGGCGTTTATTTCAGTGAGACAGATACAGCTCAATCGGCTATGGTTATACCGTACCGCGGTCAGTGGATCGAGTTCCTCGTAGACCGTTCTCACACATTCTATACGATCCTCGACCGTCGCCGGAAACTTCTCGGGACCATGTTCATACGGGCACTGGGGTATGAAAAAAACGAGGATATCATCAAATTATTCTTCCCCGTGAAAAAGGTCGATCTCAAGAAAGCGCTCAACTATTTCTGTGCAGAGGCCATCCATCACGACGATGCCGTACTCCTTCCCGCTGGCGAACTTCTCGATGAACCGACGATCGATCTGTTGAGTCATAAAGGGATAAAACATGTCTTCATCATAGACAGCCATGATCTCAGTGTCACCATTATCACAAACACATTGAAAAAAGACCGCACGACCTCAAAGGAAGAAGCGGCGAAAAAGATTTATACACTCCTTCGCTCGATGGCACCGCCGACGCTCGATATCGCAATTGCCTTCATTAAAAATATCCTGTTCGATGAAAACCACTTCAATCTCGGGGATGTTGGACGGTTTAAACTGAACATGCGGCTGGGCATCAAGGAACGGTCTCACACGTACTACCTAACGACCGATGACCTCTTTGAAATATGCCGCCACCTCTTCCATTTTGCCTCGGGTGATTCGCAGCCGGATGACATAGACCACCTGGGGAACCGACG
>CP070834.1:770050-774979 GCA_020341755.1 Caldifarciminota bacterium
CCGTCACAGGTTTTAATCCCAAGCAATAAGACATTTGGTCTCAAAACCAACTCCTCAAGAGGGTAAAAGAGCGTGATGTAGAAGTGAACGTTTGTGCTTGACAGTAAAGAGCGTCATGCTATAATTAATGACCCATGGATGCCCAGACACAGTATATTGATGACCTATCGGGAGCATATAACCGCCGATACCTCAATGAAAAGCTCGATAAGGACCTGAAGAATCTTATTGCCGAGCAGAAACCATTTGCCATTGTCATGATTGACATAGATCATTTTAAAGATATCAACGACACGTACGGTCATTTGATCGGCGATGAAATCATCAGGCGTTTCGCAAAATATCTTAAAGATTCCCTGCGCGATAGCGATACTATTCTTCGCTATGGCGGCGATGAATTTTTGTGCATAATGCCAATATCCATTAAACGGGATGCTGAGAGAGTCTTATGGCGTCTTGTTCAACAATGCGACCAACAGAAATTTGCAGAACATAAGATCACCATTTCTGCAGGTCTGGCAGCGTATCCCGATGATGGAAAGAGTGTAGCCCGACTTATTGAAATTGCGGATGGTTCGCTGTACGATGCAAAAAGAAGCGGTCGCGACCGCGTTGGCGTCGTGAGTGAAAAACGTATACAGCTGCCGATAAAAACATTCATAGATCGTATCAGCGAGAAAGAACGATTGCGTAAGACCATTCTGCATGATGAGGGCGGGATCAAACTGGCCGTCGTGAAAGGGACCGTGGGTATCGGAAAATCCCGTCTTGTCAGAGAAACACTCGGCCTGCTGAAGGGTATCGAAGTGCTTTGGAGCAATTGCATGTATTTCATAGAGAATGTAGCGTATTATCCCGTCAGAGAGATCATTCAATATCGCATGCAACGTCGCGGCAGAGACGCCATAAAGCAGATTCCAGCGGCATACCGTATTGAACTGGGTAAGCTCGTGCCTGATGTTATTGCCGACGAAGATGAGGCAGCGGGGATCGAGGCTGTTGTCGATAAGTATCGCTTATATGAAGGAGTACGTAAACTAATTGAACTGGGTTCTGAAAAGATAGTATTGGTCATTGATGATATTCAATGGATCGATAATGAATCCGTTGAGGTACTTAAGTACATACTGCGCGTACTGCGCGATAACCCGATCACGGTCCTACTCATATACCGCATAGAAGAACTGCCTCAATCTGCAAAGAATTTCCTGACCCACATTAGCCGTGAACTGCCAATGCAGGAAATCGAGCTTGAACCCTTGCAACTCAGTGATATTGTGGCGAGTATAAAAGCAATTCTGAATGACAAACCAGATGCCTTGTTGATCGATTATATCGAACGTGAGAGCGGCGGCAATCCGTTCTACATTGAGGAATTAATGCGCAGTCTCCTCGACCAGCGGTATCTTATTTTCCGTGAGGGGAGATGGTTCTTTAAAGAGCCTCAAATTGAATTAGTTCCCAAGAGTATTGAGGATATTGCTATTCGGAAATACAATAGTGTCAGTGAAGAAGCCCGGGCGGTTCTCGACAGCGCGAGCGTGATCGGCTGGTTTGATCCTGTTTTAATACAGGAACTCACTGGGTTCAATGAGGGGCATATCATAGGATTGTTCGATAGCATACACAAGACCGGAATAACATCGTACAAAAGGGACCGATTCGAATTCAGGGAAGATGTGATTCGTGATGTGTTGTATAAAAAAGTACAGCCAATGAAAGTGGTTCAACTTCACCGCCAGATATTCAGATTCCTGGAAAAGGAATATTCCGGGAAGGAAGATGCGGTCATTGAAAGCCTCGCACATCATGCTTACAAGGGGATGGTACGCGACGGGGGAGTGAATCTCAATATGCAGGCGGCTCAGTATACCCAGGAACGGTATGCCAACAGCAGTGCGATACAATACTATACCTGGGCACTCGAATTACTGAAAAACAAAACCGGTGAGGAAGCGTATAAACAGCACATTGAATGTTTGGAGAACAGGGCGGAAATCAATATGTCGATCGGTCGCAGTGATCGCGCCTTGAAGGATTTAGAAATCGCGTTGAGGAAAGCAGAGGAAGCAAATGATAAAATAGAGCAGGGGCGCATCCTGACGAAAAGAAGTCATGTTCTTGCTTATAACGGTAAATTTCAGGAAGCGATCGTTGAGGGGAAGAAGAGTATGGATATTGCACAAGAGATCAATGATCCCGCGGTCGCCGATGCATACAACATCCTGGGGGCCTGTTATCTGGAGATTGCCGATTATGACACGGCACGTGATTACTTCGAGAAGGCGTATGCATTGTACACAAAACAGGAGAATAAAAAGAATAAAATAAAGTTACTCACCAATTTTGGTATTCTCGGCACGATGACGCATGACCTGGAAAGTGCTCTCAAATATCATAAGGAAGTGATGAAATTAGGGATAGAAATTGGCGACCGAAAAGCCGAGGCTATTGCATGCAATAACATCGGCAATGTTCATCTTATATCGGGAGATTTGCGTACGGCGCTCGAATATTTCAGCAGAGCACAAACTATGGAGCACGATGTCGGGTACAGACTTCTTGAGTCTATCTCCCTCTATAATATTGGCACAACAGCAAAATCATTGGGTCAATACGATCGTGCCCTCGAAAGTCTTGAGCATGCGGTCCAGATCATGAGGGACACGGGTCACAGAATGAATGAAGCCGAGTGCTATGCGCTGATTGCCAACGTGTATGACTTTCTGGGTGATGATAAGAAAGCCCTGCAATTTTTTGAAAAGAGTTTCAGAATTGAAGAGCATAAAGCCGATATATTCTACTATATGGAAAACCTACTTCGGGCAGCTCATTTTCACCTGGATAGAGACAATATGCCTCAGGCCAAGTACTATCTGGATATGGCACAGGCGGTTGCCGACGAAAAGGGACATGATTCATTTAACGCCTATCTACTGCCGGTTTTCTGCGAGTATGATCTCAAGAGAGGAGAGTACAAGACGTTTAGAGAGAACATCGGAAAACTAAAAAAAATGGCTGAGAAATTGAAGGCGCAATCCGCTCTTGATGCCTGCGATATTCTGCAGGCGTTGTATTACTTGGAAACCGGCGAGTATGAGAAAGCGGAAGAACTTCTGCAGTACGCATTTGATACCATGAAAAAACAGGGCAGGCAACTCGAGTGCGGTAAGATATTATTGCACCTCGGCAGACTCGCCCAGGAACAGAGCGATATGGAAAAGGCACGGGAGTATTTTACCAAAGCCGCAGAAGTCTTCGAAACACTCGGCGCGCGAGGCTGGTTATTGAAGACTCGGTCAAAAATTGAAGATCTGACTAGATCACCATGAATCGTACGAGATGATCTCGCTGACCGGTTTTCTCCCCCGGTCCTTCGGTTCTTCTGCCGGGTAGCCGATCGGCGTGAGGGCGAGCACCGTTACATCATCCGGTACATTGAGGATCTTCTTTACGTCCTGCTCGACAAACGCACCGATCCAGCAGGTGCCAAGCCCTTCGCGGGCAGCAGCGAGTATCATGTGTTCAAGGGCGATGGTTAGGTCGACCGGACCTGCGCTCATGTATCCGCCCATGCGCGCCCAGGCTTCTTTTTCAAGTATGCAACCGGCAAGTATGACATCGGCATCTGCCATGAACATCTGATTGCGGGACGCCTCGGCAATCTTCTTTTTTGTATCCGGGTCTTTGATGACGATGAAATGCCATGGTTGGATGTTCTTTGCTGAAGGCGCGATGCGTCCGGCTTCGAGTATGCGGTCCAGGACATCGTCGGGTATTGGATCTTTTTTATATTTCCTGACACTTTTTCTTTTTTTGATTACATCATAAAATTCCATTGCTTCGCTCCTTTTCTATACTTCGTATAGATGATTACTGTGATAAAAGAAAGATTACGAAGATAAATAAAAAAAGATGGTAGAGACACAAACATAGATTACGGAGATATCATTAATCGTCTGACTTCGCAGCATCTGTTTCCGAAATTGACTAACAAGCCGACGGTAAGATTCGCAGCCTTCAGATATGAGATAACTTGGGTCTCAAAGATCTTAGCCAATCTTCCCTCAATCGCTTTAATTTCCAAGACTACTTGATCCTCTATTAAGAAATCGACTCTAAACTTCCCGACTTTGTTTCCTTCAAAAATGACAGAATATTCTTTTTCGGTTACGTGTTCGATCCCTGCCTTTTCCAGTGCAACCTTGAGTGCATTGAAATAAGTCTTTTCAACGAAACCGGGGCCTAATGCGCTATGTACTCGAAAACAAGCTGCTATTACCTTTTCGGTTACGGGATCCCGTTCTTCTTTTTTCATCTCTGTAATCTAAATATATCTCCGTAATCATCGTCGCTCCTTTGGAGCGACCGCGCCCGAGGCGATTCGAACGCCTAACCTGCGGAGCCGGAGTCCACCGTTCTATCCAATTGAACTACGGGCGCACTGTAGGGAAAAGGAAACAGGGAAGAAGAATCAGGGACAGAAAAATCTCCTATAATCCAAGATTCTGCCATGTTTCCGTATCAATTATAGCAATTTTTCGCGATGAGTCAACGGGGCGAGATCACGCAAAAGTTTAAAAGTTCATGCCTGTCACCAGAGCTGTCTAGCACCCACGGTAAAAATGAGATAATTTTTATCTCGGTTGACAGGTAACTCCATAGCGGTATAATCTGAGAGTAATCAGTCGTGCCAGTGAATTAGGTCACAAAAAATTACTAACATAAAGCGGAGGTTGTATGAAGGCTGTATATCTACCGATTGTGGTAATCATAGTGACCGCTGCATATGCGCAACCACCAGACACCTTTTGGACCAGGACCTACGGCGGAGCCAATGGGGATTTTGGCCGCTCGGTCGAGCAGACTACAGATGGTGGTTATATCGTAACCGGATATACGTCGTCGTTCGGTGCCGGCGGTGATGAT
>CP070834.1:775079-779972 GCA_020341755.1 Caldifarciminota bacterium
TCCGAGGGGCTTGAGTACATCGGTGATTTTCATTCTCATACGGTCTACGGGGATAACCCCGGCAGGGTCATCCCCTCAAACGAAGATCTTCTTTCAACCATCCCGGGTGAGCTCAATCTCATCTGCGCGGTAAATTTCAAGAAACGAGCCGTCGATTGGCACGAAAATAAAAGAGGGGTTCTAGCTGGCACGGTGGGAAAATACCGGATTGAGATTGGCGGTTACTATGTTGATGAACCGTGTATTGGCAGACAGTACCAACGGGTCGATGTGAAATGTCCGTCAATTACTGGGTTGAACGACAGTGGCTGAAGATATCTTCGGTATCGGCATCGATCTTATCGAGGTCAGCAGAATCGAACGTGCGGTAACAAAACGGAAATTATTTCTCTCGCGTATCTATGCCGATGCCGAGGTTAAATTATCTGACCGCGGCATTCTGCGCTTCGAAGAACTGGCTGGTAGATTCGCCGTGAAAGAGGCGATCTTGAAAGCGTTAAAAATTGGCTGGCGCAGGGGTGTGAAATTCAGGGAAATAATTGTGCTCAACGAAGCATCGGGAGCACCGTATGTCCAGCTCAATGGCACGGTAAAAAGAATCGCAGACGAACTTGGCGTCAGAAAAATTCTGGTGAGTATCAGTCATACCAAGGAGATCGCGGTTGGCATGGCAATCGCAATCAGATAATGTGAAGGGAGCAATATGAAAAAATTCGTCTTTATGTTCGATGGACAGGGTGCCTTCAAGCCGGGTATTGGTAAGGAATTGTACGACACATACCGCCCGGCACGGGACATCATTGATACGAGCAGTCAGATCCTCGGATACGATCTCACCGCACATCTCTGGAAGGACCAGGCTTCCGAAACCAGCAGCAAGACAAGTATTGCCCAGCCGGCGATCAGCGCCGTATCACTTGCGTACGCTGCAGCACTCAAGGATTTAGGACTGACCGCCGATGTTTCCCTGGGCCACAGTCTCGGAGAGATCACGGCAGTCGTGCACTGCGGAATCGTTTCCTTCGATGACGGCATGAAGATCATCCAGAAACGCGGCGAAGTCATGGAACGGGGCGGCAAGCAGGGAACAATGATGGCAGTAATCAATATCAATGAAAAACAGCTCTCAGACATGTGCCAGCGCGCCACCGATGAGGTAGGCGAGCCGGTCGTTGTGGCGAACATCAACGCGCCAAATCAGATTGTCATCTCCGGTTCCCAAGAAGGAATCAAAATGGTAGCGCAGCAGGTTGCGCAACATCAGGGCAAGGGCATCCCACTCAGAGTAGGCGGTGCGTGGCACAGCCCCTACCTCACCGACGCAGCACACGAGTTTGCAGAATTCCTCGAAACCATAACCTTCCAGAAACCGGTATCGAAATTCTACTCGGTCGTCGAACAAACGGTACTCAACGATCCTCAGGCTATCAAAGAATCACTGGCCAAGCAGATGCTCGCCCAGGTGCACTGGATCACCGCCGTACACAATCTTGTTGCTCTCCATTATCTGCGGTTTCTTGAAATCGGCCCCAGTAATATCCTGAAGAATCTTGTCGGCAAGATCGATGCCAATCTCAATGTCGAAACAGTAGCTGTCTATCCGGATCTCGAGAAACTCATTCAGAATTTGCCATAAGCCTGCTATTGGAACTGTTGATTACAGCTATGGATTGACATAGCAGTATATTTTCATATGATTAAACACGTGAATATCATTATACCGGTCGCCGGCGAGGGAACGCGGTTGAGACCCCTCACCCATACGACCCCGAAGAGTCTGCTGTATGTTGCTGGTAAACCTATCCTCGGTCACATTCTCGACAGCTTTCTGAAGCTTCCCGTCAAGAAATTGGTCATCGTACTGGGTGCACAGGCAAAAGCCATCATTGAATTTTGCAGGCGCTACCCATTTCGTACCGAGTATGTCTACCAGAAAAAACGGCTGGGGCTGGGGCACGCGATTTACACCGGTGCCAGGGGACTTACCGGTCGCACCATGGTTCTGCTGGGCGATACAATCATTGATTGTAATTACCGACGTTTCACCAGCAGCGCTGAAAATCTACTCGCGGTAAAGGCGGTCGACGATCCGCAGCGTTTCGGTGTTGTCGAAACCCGTGGCAGAAAGGTCACCGGACTCGTTGAAAAACCAAGCCATCCGAAATCGAATCTGGCTATCACCGGGCTGTATCTTTTTCAAAACATCGAAAAGGTCCGCAGGGCAATCGCCCTACTCATGAAAAAAGGAAGAAAGACACGGGGTGAATATCAACTGACCGACGGTCTCAAGTACCTTCACGAACAGGGAGAAGACTTTCGGACATTCAAGATCGATAAATGGTATGATTGTGGTACAGCAGCGGCGCTCATCCAGACGAACCGGTTCCTCCTCAAAAAAATGCATCACTCGAAACCGAGAAAGCGCACGATCATTATCCCTCCGGTATTCATCGACGATTCTGCCCGGATCGAAAATGCCCTTATTGGCCCATATGTCTCGATCGCGGAACATGCCGTGGTGAAAAATGCCCTGGTGCACGATTCGATAATCAACCGTGAGGCTGCAATCGAAAACGCCCTCGTAGCAGAATCCATTGTGGGAAATGGTTCCCGGGTCACAGGCGGCTTCAAGAAATTGAACGTCAGCGATTCATCACTGGTAGAGATCCCGTGATCGCAAGTATTGCTATCCTTTGCTGTATCCTGTATGCTGGTTATGATATCAACCCGGGAGACGTACAGGAGCTCATCCAGCAGGGTCTCTCTTATGCCTATGTCGAAGCATTCGACAGCGCACACGTCTCATTCGATGAAATCATAGCCCGATATCCTGATAATCCGGCTGGATATTTTTACAAAGCAGCACTCCTGCAGCTTATCATGATGGATATGTGTCATTTCAAGCACGGCAAAGAATATCTTTCACTCATGAAACAAGTCAGGAAAAAGGCTGATATGATCCTCTCGCAGGAGGACAATCCATGGGCTTCGTTTTACCTCGGAAGCAGCTATACCTACCAGGCAGTCTATGAAGGCCTGCAGGGTAATTATTTCGAAACATTCCAGCTCGGGGTCAAGGGCGGCAGGATGCTCCAGGAGATCATAAAACGGGATCCGACGTTCTATGATGCGTATCTCGGTGCCGGAACTTATGAGTACTTCTGGGCCAGGGCAGCCCGTTATCTACCCATTCTCAAGCTTGGCGGCGGCAATGTTGAAGAAGCGCTTCGAAAACTGCACATAGCCGCACAGAAGAGTTACTATAGCGGTCCCACCGCCAATAACTCACTCGCCTTCATCTACGGAGAAGAGGGTATGTTCGAGGAGGCAGAACGACACATCGATACCCTGCTCCAGCAATACCCCGGTGGCAGGACATTCATCTGGAACAAAGCAGAGATCGAGTATAAGAGAGGGAATTTCCATGAAGCGAAAATCCAATACCAGAGACTCTTCGATGCCTACGACAGTATCCCGACGAAGAACTATGCGAATCTCGCCCAGTGCAAACTCTTCATTGGAAAATGCTATTACGAATTAGACGATAAACAACCGGCAAAACAGGCTTTTAAAGACGTTATCGGTTATAAAAAATTCTCCGACGAGTACCCGAAAATTAAGACATACAGCCGAGACGCGTACGGCATGCTGAGCCGTATCTATTAAGGAACGTGATTCGCTTGTTCTCCAGCACCTTCCGTTGACAATGCGTGCCGTTCTTATCATATCGTATTATTGGCCGCCGCTCGGAGGTCCTGGAGCCCTGCGGCCCGTTAAATTCGCAAAATACCTTCCGCAATTCGGCATAAAACCTATCATCCTGACACGCAAATCCATTGCGTATCACAGTCTCGACGAAGAATTAGAGAATGATGTACTAAAGGTAAAAACCCTGAAGACCGAAACACTCGATCCGGCGCGCCTGCTCTATCTTGCCGGTATGAGGATATATCGACCGAAGATGTGGCAACGGCCGCTGAAACAGGGGCTCAATTTCCCTGATCACAAGATATTCTGGTTACCCTTTGCATACCAGGCAGCACGGGCAATCGCCTTCGACAGCATTCTCGTAACTGCACCGCCATTCAGCGCCTTCATCACGGGCTATCTGATTTCCGTCACAACCGGCAAACCGTTGATACTCGATTTTCGTGATGCATGGCTCGAATTCCCATTCATGCCATATCAGAGTGGAGTGCAAAAGCGTTTCATAAGATACTGGGAACAAAAAGTAACCGCGCATGCCCACCGCATCATTGTGGTCGACGATAATATCAAAGAGTCCCTCTGTCGCAAATATCCAGCATGTGCCTCAAAAATCTGTGTCATTCCGAATGGTTATGATCCTGATGATTTCGTGCCAGCATACACACCTGAGTCGTTCACCCTATCCTATCTCGGAACTGTACGTGAAGAACGGGATCCGCGTACCGTTCTTGAGGCGATTGCTTTGTTCAAAGAAAAATATCACTTAAGAACCGATGAAATAACCTTGAAATTCATCGGGCATGTGGAACCGCGGTACCAGAACGAGTTGTCCCGGCATCGGTTTGTCGCCCTCACCGGTCATCTGCCCTACAAAGAAGCGATAAAAGAATTCTGCGCGTCACACGTAGGTATACTGATCACCACAGGCAGCCGATTCTTTTTTCCCTCACGGCAGAATGAATACCTCGCATCCGGGCTGCCGATCATCGTATGTGGTCGTTCAGTGGGTATTCATCTGCTCGACAAAGCATTTCGCCAGGGGTATCCGGGATGGATCCTCGACTATAATGATATCGAAGGGATGGCAGAAAAACTCAACGAACTTCACCGCAGGTGGAAAAAAGGGCAGATCACGAAAGGGAAAAACCCGTACCATCTGTACACCAGGAAGAACCTTACCAAAAC
>CP070834.1:780072-784964 GCA_020341755.1 Caldifarciminota bacterium
ACCTGCCTGTTTCCTCTCTGTATCGCTGTACGATGATGCGGTAATATTCGATCGTCGCTTCTGGGCCGAGACCACCAATGATGCCTATTCTCATGGCTGTCCCATCCACGGTGTCATTTCACCCTTTGCGCTCATGTGCTACACCGCGGTTATCTCACCGTTCTCCACACGCGGAACAACGGTATATTTGTTCAGTTGCGCAGCATGGGCGATATCCTCGCTCAGATCGTGTTCTGCGAGATATTGGCCGCTGAATGATTCCCTGAGTAATATGTCCATTTTGGTGCATGCGGCGGTGAACGCCATGGCACACACCTCAGCCTCTGGTGTCCTTTTAAGAGAACTGAATGATATGCATGCACCTGCCGCCAGATAATCCTCGACGGCGAATACCCGCTGCGCTGCTTTTCTGTCATAGACGATCCTCTCTCCGGTATCGATCGCGCGCTGCTCACCGGCGGCGATCACCGTGACGTTCTGACCAGTATCGCGGGCTTCCCGGCTCACATGATCACCCACGCTGCGTGCGTTCAGGAGGCAACCGATATAGGCGGTATCTCCCGTATCAATGATCTCGGCACATGCCGCACCATTTGGTGACACCAATACCACTTTTTTATTAGCATCTGGTGGACCTTTCAGGTAGTCACGGGGAGAAAGTGAATAGCGACTTCCCGGCGCATGCCCTGCAACTTCAGCTCCCAGATACGGAGCCATTCCCACACCCTTTTGCGGATCTCCGGTCGGATACACCGTAAAGCCGTTCGCCACTGCGGTTACGACCGCGCTGCTAAAGCGCAGCGTATCGACGATTATGACTATGTGCTTATACTCTAATGCGTACCGTAATCCATCAATACCCCAATCGACATGTATGCATGCCTCATTCATACGTCAGGAGACCTCCGCTTGGTGAAATAGATAATATCGTCGTGACGAACATAGCCCATACGCTCAAACGCCTGCAAGGAAACCGCATTCCAGTTCTCGATCAAACAGGCTATGATCTCGATACCTGCATCATAGAGACGTTTTTCTGCTTCTCTAACCAGCACATGACCGATACCCTGCCTCTGATACTCAGGCAGCACTGCCAGTCGATTGATCCAGCCCTTTCTGCCGTCTGACGTACCGAACACCGAGCCGATTATTTTTCCCCCGAGTTCTGCAACCAGGAAGAACCCAGAACCCTCCTGTATTTCTCTGGCGATATGTTCACGGCTGTCCCTGCCTTTTGGCTTACTGGGCAGACCTGCAGTATCCCAGATACGTATCAAAATGTCATATTCATCGATGTGCAGGTTTCTCACCGTTATACGAGCGGGATCAATGCTGTCCATGCCTATTCCTGTTTTCGTTCTCGGGTTCAACATGGACGGTGACCTCGGCACCCTGGATATTGTCCTTGATACAGTGTTCGACCTCGGTTGCCTTTTTGTGAGCCGCATCAAGATGCATATCCGGTTTCAGTCGTATATGCACCGTAATCTCGGTCTGACCGCCGTAGTCGTGCACATGGATGTGGTGGACATCGGTCACTCCCGTGCAGCCGAGTGTGACGTCCTTGATTTTCTGAAGAAAATATGGAGAAGGGGCTTCGCCGAGTAGTGCGCTCGCCGATCTCCTGATCATGCTGATGGCAGTCAAGCCGATCAGTACTGCCACGCCCATGCCCATGATACCGTCCAGGCGGTATGCTCCGAACAAGAAGGAAACAAACCCGACCAGTACCAGCACCGTGGAAATGGCATCACTGCGATGATGCCAGGCATCAGCCATGAGTGTGGGGCTGTGAACAACTTTACCCAACCCCGCAGATATCTGATACAGAAACTCCTTTGCCAATATGGACGCCATCAGGAACATAATGATAAGCCAATTCGTATGTATCGGGACCGGCGCTCTGAAACGATTATACCCGCTGAGGAAAAATTCCCATGCGACTACGATAAGCAAGCATGATATTACGATCGATGTTACAAGATCTGCTCGCCCGTGACCGAACGGATGCCGCCTGTCCGGTGGTTTGCTGGCGAGCCGTATCCCGAAAATAACCAATAGCGAAGTAATCACATCTGACAGGGAATGAACCGCGTCAGCGAGCAATGAAACGCTTCTTACCGTGATACCGATGATCAGTTTAGCTGCAAAAAGAACAAGGTTGATGATGGTGCTGAATATGCCTTCAAAATAACCGCATCGTTTTTTAACATCTCCATGATCGAGCCTGAATAATTTTATGAACGAACGTGCAATAAGTGATTGCATACGTATGATGTACCTTATATTCACAATCTCAGGTCCTGCGCCCATAGATGTATGTATTTCAAGCCGGTAGCAGTATTGAATAATACGACTCGTTCCCCGTCCTTGATCCATCCCTGTTCTCGAAGACGCTTGAATGCTGCGAGTGTCGCGGCACCTTCCGGACAGCAGAATATACCTTCGGTACTGCCGATCTCTTTTATCGCATTCAGCATTTCCTCATCAGAAACCGCGACGGCAGTGCCGCGGCTCTCACGGAGTGCCCGCAGTATCATGAAATCACCGAGTGCAGCAGGAACGCGCAGACCGTCGGCGATCGTTGCCGCCTCGGCCCACGGCTGGGCTGTCTCTGCGCCTGCAGTAAATGCCCTGACGATCGGCGCACATCCCTGTGATTGTACCGACACCATACGGGGAAGCCGAGAAGTTATCCATCCCATATTCTGCAGTTCCTCGAACGATTTCCACATGCCTATCAATCCGGTGCCGCCGCCGGTCGGATAGATAATGACATCAGGCAAGGTCCACCCCATTTGCTCGGCGAGTTCCAGACCCATGGTCTTTTTCCCCTCGATACGGTACGGTTCTCTCAGCGTTGCCATGTTAAAACGGTCGTGTTGAGCGGCATCCTGCGCCGCACGTTCTCCGCAGTCGGTAATCAATCCCGGGACGAGTTCCACATGCGCACCCATGGATATGCATTCGATAACATACGTCTTGGCTATATCATGGGGCAGATAGACATAGGCATTGAGCCCATGGAGTGCCGAGAAGGCACTCAGAGCACTCGCGGCATTACCTGCAGAAGGCAGGACAATCTCCCTTACATCGAGCTCCCGGGCGCGCGCGACCGCAACCGCCATACCGCGAGCCTTGAACGACCCGGTCGGGTTCTGTGATTCATCCTTGATATACAGCGTAGGAAATCCCAATCTTTCGCCCAACCGTGCGGCATGCACGAGCGGTGTGTACCCCTCACCGAGCGATCTGATACCATCCGGATCTTCTACTGGCAGCAGTTCATGATACCTCCAGAGATCTGGCGGTCGGGATTTGATGGCATCCCTGGTGATTTTTTTCCGGACCTTTTTCAAATCGTATATGGCAACGAGCGGCTTCCCGCACACCGTGCAGACATTCCAGAGTCGATCGTCCTCGACCCTGGCACCGCATCCCGCACATTGGAGATACTTTACAAAAGCCATTCTTATCTATAATTGCTGCTGCATAATTACTAATTTGCGAACTTTTTTGTTCGCTGCTTCAGTTCTTCTCTATTCACGTTTTTCTGCGATTAGCAATTTATCATCATTTATTCTTGATTTCTTCCAATAGTTCGAGGGCTTCGGGTTTATCATCGAGGACATGATCAGCCTCGTACGTCGGATTCTGGATATCGACCGCCTTCTTCAAATACCATCGGGCTTGTTCGTAATCCTTCTTTTTTATATAGACCTTGCCCATATCGACATACAATAATGTGTAGTTGCTGTCGAGCGCGATCCCCTCGCCCAACGCCTCTATCGACTTGTTAAGATTACCCCCCAGGAGTCCGGGCAATTCATAGAAAAGCATTGCCTTAGCATCGAGCGCGCCGGTATGTTCTGGATCGAGTTTGAGTGTCTTGTTGATCTCTTTTTTCACTTCCGGTACGAGGATGAGAGAATTCAGCACACCTTTTGTCTGTCCAATACGCCCGATATTCACCATGTACCAGAAATGCGCTGGCGCGGAATTATCGTCGATCTTAATAGCTTCCTTCCCGTAATCCCTACCCTCTTCGAACAACCTCAGTTTGTCCTTCTTTTCCGCAGCGACATCACCGAGCAGAAAACACACCTTGGACATTTCATAATGTGCGCGCAGGTTTTGCGGTTCGTTCTCGACGATATCGAACAGGATATCATAGGACTGCATCAGGTTCTCGGAATTGAAGTGCCGCGTTTCGTACAGGGTAACGGCACTATCGATCAACGCGTCGGATCCTTGAGCATGCACCAAAACACATGCAACAATGACTGCACAGAGCATATACCTTAACATACAACCTCCCTTCAGGTCATGAATCATTCACAACACATTATGCCTACGACGCATAATCTGTCTACGCCTTTCTTGTTAACATGGTCGTGATTGTGAAATAATTTATTACTTTTTGCACGAACCGCTCGTACAGGTACCACGACCGCGGTTTTTCGGAAACTTTTATGCCGAAACTCCATGGTGTGTCCGTGATGTATACTGCTTCCTTTTTCAATGAAAGAGCATGACTGCCATCACCACCAAATCCATACACGTAACCGCACTCTTTTGTCACTCTCTGCACCGTACGGTCGACGCGGTTAAAAGGATATGACACACAACGGCAGCTACCTAACATCTTCTCAATGGATGTCTTGGATTCTGCCAGTTCATATTTCAAATGATCATTATTCAGCCGGGTCAAATTCCTGTGGGACATGGAGTGAGAACCGAATTCCATACCCCACGCATGCATTTCTATGATCTGAGACCATGATAGATGTTCCACCCGCTTCCCCGTAACACTGATATCCCACGTGTTCTGTTTGTCAATGAAATCGACCACCAGGAATGTAAGTGCTCTCATGTTGTACTCCTTGAGCACA
>CP070834.1:785064-789945 GCA_020341755.1 Caldifarciminota bacterium
ATCGTATGTCGGATTGTCGTCGAGCCGGCGGTACAAACGGTAACCCGCAAGATCGATCTCGCCATTGGGCAGCCAGTCGATCCGTATACCGGAACTGAGTGGCGTCGCAATCACACCGGTCGGCGCTAATGGTATTGTTCGGGGAATGCCAGTTTTTTCGACTGCAACATAACTTTCATGATCATCAGTATCGACTGCCCGTACCGTGACATAATACGTTGAATCGGTCATGAGCCCGGTCATGTTGTAATAAAAACTTCCTGCACCGGTAACGAAATGCGTATCAGTATAGACTTCACTCTCGAGTCCCCAGTATACCCGGTACCCAGCGATATCGGTCTCGGGATTGGTCGTCCACTGTATTCTCAACTGGGTACCGTTACCAGCATCGAGTACCACGACATCCTGCACCATGCTCGGATAGAGACCAAGCACTGCCAGGGTCGCGACCGAGACCCGTGTTATGGCGGTATATAATTCCGGAGTAAGGGTGGTCAGAACATCCGACGTATCGTGGTAATGAGGGTTATAGTGGCTCCCGGAGCGTTCTGCTGCACCCACTGCCGCAAACCCGTTCACTGCGAACGGGTACCAGTCAGATCCCCCGCCCGATGTCACCGGGTAGATCAACAGGGACGGCACATATACGTCACCGACGCTTTCGAACAGTTCAGACAACCACAACATCGGTGCGTCCTTGCGCTGAATAATACAATCGAGATTTGCGTCATCCATATACCCGATCATATCACCGTTGATCACTCCGCCGATATCAAGGCCCATACTATCTGCGCGGTCTGCATAAAAATAACTACCGTAAAGCCCGATTTCTTCGGCTGCCCAGCCTATGAATTCCATGGTCGATTCCCATGAGTAGTCTTTGAATACACGGGCTGCCTCGAGTGCCGCCACCGTGCCGGTCGCATTGTCATCGGCCCCGGGTGCGTTCACCCGCGCCAGCGCCGTATCCCACCAAACGATCGCGTCAAGATGACCGCCGATGAGGAATAATTGATCCGGGTTCATGGTTCCGGTGGATGTCGCGATGATGTTGCGTTCGAATCCAACACCGGGCCATACGCCCCACGCTGCCATGCTCGAATCAATATAAAAACTATCGAAGCGGGTAGCGTAACCCCAATCATTGAATTTTTGTCTCAGCCACTCAGACGACGCGAACCCACTGTCTGACAGAACCAGCCGTGTCCTGAAATCCTCGAGTCGCTGTATGTATGCGGTAATGGAATCGGTACTGACATCGTCCACCAGTCCCTGAATGAACGGATCCCACTCCAGGCTGCGCAGACTCACTTTCCTTACCAGATACTGCTCCCAGAAACGAGCCGGCAGGACGCGCTTTCTCATTGGCTGAAAAAGATGATCAAGACGGTAGAGTTCCGGAACATCGTCACGCGCTATCTTTAGAATGGATATATTTTCATGATCCCATACACGCCTGCCCGGAACGCTTTCTGTTATTCTATCAATATCAGATGCGATGAAATATTCTTCTGTCCACGGGAACTGATCAATGACCGCAACCCGGAAGCCACGTGAGCGTATATCGGGTATGAGTTCATTTTCTACTTCTGCAACTGCATGATTGTTCAAAAATTCGTACGTGGGATGACCCATATCGATCCATTGCTGTATATCGTCCCGGTGAGGAAGTTCAACTACGACCAACAGCGGCTCAGCGTGGGCATAATGGATAACGCTTATCAAAGCAATAAATGCGAATACACCTATCGCGAACTTCATATTTTCTCCTTTTATTTTTTATGCAGCGGGAATGCTCGAAGACCGCACGATACGATTGCCTCCGTGCAAAATATCAACACCTCCCAAATATTCTATACCGACAATGGATTATACTAACCTGGATTACCGTGTCAAGGTATGAAGAGAAAAGACCTCGGCAGCATGATATGACGATCTGACCAGGGGTCCGCTTATGACATGGGGTATGCCCAGTTCCCTGCCAATGGTCGCAAGCCTTTTAAATTCTTCTGGTGTATAATACTTCTCGACCCCATGGTGCGTGCGCGTCGGCTGAAGATACTGTCCGATCGTTACGATCCGGACACCTCCATCCTTCAGATCACGTAATGTCGCGATGATCTCCTCGTGGTCCTCACCCAGACCGACCATGAACCCGCTCTTAACGTGCGCCGTGTCACCAAGACGGCTGATGGTCTTCAGTACATTCAAGGACAGATCATAACCGCATCTGCGGTCGCGTACCTCGGGAGTGAGTCGCTTCACCGTCTCGATGTTGTGTCCGATAACCAGGGGTCTGGCATCAACTATCTTCTGGAGTAAAGCTTCCCGCCCTGCAAAATCGGGAACCAGCGCCTCTACCATGGTCTGGGGGTTGAGCCGCGTGATTTGTTCGATGGTCTCGGCATACTGCCCGCTGCCAAGATCAGCAAGGTCATCACGGTCAACCGATGTGATCACCACATACTTCAAGCCAAGTCTCTGTATCGCTTCGGCTGCATGTCGGGGCTCTTCACGATCGATCCGACCATGCGGATTGCCCGTCTCCACAGCACAGAAACGGCACGCTCGAGTACACACCTTGCCGAGTATCATGATGGTCGCGCTCTTTTTTCGCCAGCACTCATGCATGTTCGGACAGCGCGCCTCCTGGCACACGGTTGCGAGTTTGTATTCGTTGAGTACGCCAAGGACATCGGCGAACGCTTCGCCGGAAGGAACCCGTACCTTAAGCCATTCGGGTTTTCTTAGATAAGATCGCTCAGACATTGTGCTACTGCTTCCTGTTCAAACACCTGCGCAAAACTATCTATAATATGCTTTTTCACGTTCTGTACATCGACCGTTTCATGTGTTATCTCTTTCATCGACGTCATGTTCACATCGCGCATACCGCAGGGATTGATCAAATTAAAATAAGACAGATCCGTGTTCACGTTCAGGGCAAAACCGTGAAAACTCACCCATCGCTTTACCGCCACACCGATCGAGCAGATCTTTCCGTGCGCTGTCCATACGCCGATCATCTTATCCCGGGCATGTGCCTGGATATCGTACTGTTCCAGCGCCCTGATCACTACGGATTGCAGTTTTTCGATGAACGGCTTGATGCCGATAAGATGTTCTTTTATATTGAAGATCGGGTATCCCACGAGCTGTCCTGGGCCATGATACGTCACATCACCACCACGCTCGATCTCGTAGTAGGCAACACCTTTTTCGGCAAGCAGTTTCATTGGAACAAGCACATTTTTCTCTTTTCCGCTCTTGCCCAAAGTGATAACATGATCGTGCTCGACCAGGAGCAGTGTATCCTGGATATCTCCGGCTACACGTTTTTCATGGAGTGTTTTCTGCATGTCCCAGACATCTTTGTAATCACGGCGACCCAGATCGATTATATTCACAGGTATCCTTGTTTCTATTTTTGTCTTATTTCTTGTCGACGGTAGAACTGATGGGGATCGGTTTGGTCGGTGGTCGGTATCTGGGCTGCACGATCTTTTCTATCGGGATATTCATTTCCCGGGAAATGATCTTGGCGATGTGCCGACGGCAGCCTTTTCCCTGACATAATCCCATAGTCACCCGGATGATCCGCTTCAGGTCATCCATGGTCCGGTACCCTTCATGAATTTTTTGGACTATCTCTTCTTCGGTCACATCTTCGCAGCGACAGATGATCTTCATGTCATATCATATCCCGTATTGACATGAAGTCAAGAGCACTTATCATTATGTGAAGGGGAAGCCAGAAAAGTATCGCTGTATTTTCACAGATTTTTCACATAGAGGGACTAATATACGGTTAAGGAGGAATAATGCTCAGCCTTGTAATGATCATAAACTTGTTCAATCCGTCGCTTTCTGTCAGCATGATGCTGCCGGACAACAGTACCTCTGATTCATATCAGTATATGTACAACATCGAGTTTGTGAATGTCTTCACCAAAAACGATCCGACCGTCGGTCTTTTCCTTGATTATTTTCTGAAAGATGAATACATGCACTATCCTGATTATTTCCTCTATTCGGGGTATCCGCTGACACTGCGTGCCGGCGGTGGGGGTATTCAACTGAAACTCAATACAAACCACATAGTTGAGTGGGATTTCAAGATCGGATACTTTGCAGGTGGATTGTCCTATCCCACGACGGTGGACAGCGGAATCGTAACACGGGAAACCCTGTCACGGGCATCTCTTGGCGCAGGTGCGGCGATGAACATACTGAAAGAAATTGGTCATTTCAGAATAGGTATCAAGATATCGGGCAATCTTATTCCCTTCGGTCAAAGATCCGGACCAGTCGAGCACATACCGCTGTATCTCTCGGGAACATCATTAAACACCTTTGGCGTGGGGATCACCATTGCGGCACGTCGGCAGGAGGCACCATGAAAAAATATCTACTTTTTATCACGGCGATAGGTTTACTCTGGAGTGACGGGAGCATATGGCCACCCGTGGGTGAGTATGAGATCTACAGTTCATCTCAGGTCGCGGTCCTGAAAAAAATCCCGGGCGGAGAAGAACTCTCCATACTCGTAAAAGCTGTATGGACCCATGATTACGATGGTTTTGCCTGGATCGTGCCAATTCCATCAGAACCGCAGGTCGAAGAGGTCGATGAACAGATCTTCACCGACCTTGCCCATATGAGCGCGCCCATCATTACCGGAGGCGGCTGCAGTCCGTTCATCCGTGCAGATTATATGGGCGATGACACCAGGCTGGGCAGTGATTATATCGAGGTGGTAAGCTATTACACGATCGGGTTCCTGGATGCGGTCGTACTGCATACCGACCATGCCGACTCCCTGGTCAACTGGCTCTCATCCAATGGCTATCAGATCATCGACGGTGCACATGATATGTTGGA
>CP070834.1:790045-794593 GCA_020341755.1 Caldifarciminota bacterium
AGTCTTCACGATCACCAATAATCACCCCGATCCGACAAAGGGATTGAAATTCAGTGACGGTAAGAACAGTTTTGGCTTTCTTACCGATAATGAATTGCATGCCCAGAACAATAGTACGCCGTATGATTCATTTGTGGAATTTTTAAAGGGTGTGAAGTTTTTTATCCATGATGCTCAGTACACCGAAGAAATTTATAAAGACAGAAATGGCTGGGGGCATTCCACCTATGACCAGGTAATGAAACTTGCTCAGGATGCCGGAGTCAAGACCGTGCTGTTCACCCACCATGACCATGCCAGTACTGACGCATTTTTAGACGGTGTGCTCAAGGAGTATAGAAAAAAATACCGGGACATAAACGTGATGGCAGCTGCCGACGGCAAGACCATACTCCTTAAGTAATAAATCAAAAAGCTCAGAAGTACAATAATGAAAACATATCTACATGATTGAAAGTATTGGTTTAGCAGCTGGTGATATCTTCGAAATTTTGAAACGCGAGGGTGAAATGCCATTGAAAAAACTCCAGGAAAAGACCCAGCTGCCGACCAAACTATTCTATATGGCTCTAGGTTGGCTGTCGCGGGAAGACAAGATAATCTATCGGCATAAACGAAACCGTCTGGAGGTAAAGATACGGGAATGAAACCTCATGTTTTGATAATCCGAGCAGCCGGGACGAATTGTGATGTTGAGACCGCTCATGCTTTTGAAGTTGCCGGCGCCACGGTTGAGCGAGTATATATCGATGAGGTGAAAAAGAAGAAGATATCGGCGTATCAAGTAATCGCCCTGCCGGGTGGTTTTACGTATGGCGACGATATCGCAGCCGGTAAGATCCTGGCAAACGAGATTAAGTATAAACTGCGCAATGAATTCTTGGAGTTCCTTGAAAAAGGTAATCTGATCATTGGTATATGTAATGGATTTCAGGTGTTGGTGAAATGCGGGATATTGCCTGCATTTGATCACTATTTCGAGCAACAATCAGTGAGCCTCGTATACAATGATTCGGGTCGGTTCGAGGACCGTTGGATATACATGAACGTGAAGAACGAGCGATGTGTGTTCACCCGTGAAATGGCTGATATCATTACCCTGCCGGTCGCCCATGCCGAGGGGAAATTCGTGGTCAAAGACGAAAAGACACTCGAAAAGATACAGGAGCATATCGTGTTCAAGTATGTAGATGCGGATGGCAAGAGCGCAGGTTATCCCGGCAATCCGAACGGCAGTATTATGGATATTGCCGGTATCACGGATAAGACCGGACGGGTCCTGGGACTCATGCCCCATCCTGAACGGCACCTTACCTACCTTCACCATCCCCGGCACACCCGGGAAGATCATAATGTAAAAGGCGATGGGTATTATATCTTCAAAAATGCAGTGGATTATTTTAAAACCTAAATACGAAATGAGAAACAGTAGACAAATTCAAAATCCAAATATCACAAAACCTGGACAGTCATCGATATTTGAACTTTGTGATTTGATATTGTCCCGCTCTGCGTGGATCCTCGTTACAGAAACGGGATTTCGGATTTCGAAATTGGAAGTGGGTATTTACCGCACGAAATGAGGTAGTCATGTACGGTTACATTGACAAGCACCCGATATTAGAATTCCCGCGCGGGAACAAGGTGAAGTTTTTCTTTGAAGGAAAAGAACTGGAGGGATATGAGGGGCAGCCGATCGCTGCGGCTTTGCACGCTGCCGGCATCAAGGTACTCAGCCGTTCGATAAAATATGACCGCCCGCGCGGCTTCTTTTGCGCGGTCGGAAAATGCTCATCCTGCCTCATGGAAGTCGACGGCAAACCGAATGTCATGGTTTGTATGGAACCACTGAAATCAGGAATGCAAATACGACGCCAAAAGGGACGAGGGCGGCTGTAATATGGCTAATGGTAAAAGGCAGATGGCAGATAGTAATGGAAAAATAGCAAAGAATAACCTGTATGAAATTTGTGTGATCGGTGGAGGTCCAGCAGGGCTTGAGGCGGCTATCACTGCGTGTGAACTTGGTGCCCGCGTCCTTGTAATAGATGATAATCCCGTACTCGGTGGTCAGTTGATAAAACAAACCCACAAATTCTTTGGGAGCAAAGCGCATTATTGTGGTGTCCGGGGCAATGACATCGGGAAATTGCTGTCTGATAAGGCCGATGAACTGGATATCTCGGTGCTGCGCGAAGCGACCGTGGTAGGGTATTATGATAACGATATACTAGGCGTACTGCAAAAGGATAGACTTTTTCCGATCAAGGCACAGCGGTATATTTTTGCTACTGGTGCGACCGAGAACATGCTGGCATTCGAGAATTCTGACCTGCCCGGCGTGTACGGTGCAGGTGCGGTCCAGACCATGATGAATGTATACGGTGTCCTGCCCGGAAAACGGGCAGTGGTCATCGGTTCAGGTAATATCGGGCTGATCGTGCCGTATCAGCTCCTTCAAGCAGGAGTTGAAGTTGCTGCGATCGTCGAGATCATGGATAAGGTTGGTGGGTATTATGTTCACGCGGCAAAGATCAAACGAGCCGGTGTACCCATTTATCTCAAACACACGGTTATCGAGGCAAAGGGGACCGATTGTGTGGAAGCCGCGGTAATATCCCAGGTAGGCAGCAAATATGAGTGTCTGCTCGGTACGGAAAAGACCATCGAATGCGATATGATCCTTATTGCCATCGGGCTCTCTCCCCTGTGTGAATTACTATATCATGCCGGCTGCCGCATCGACTATGTGCCGGAACTGGGCGGGCATGTTCCGTATCATGATGAGAACATGCAGACCTCCAATAACAATATCTTTGTATGCGGTGACCTGGCGTGTATAGAAGAAGCATCCACTGCCATGCTCGAGGGCAAGATTGCTGGTGCACGTTCATTTGAGAGCCTGAAAGGTAAAAACAAGCAGGCAGACGAAATCGCACGGCAGGCGATGAGCGAACTAAGTACGATCCGCTCCTCCCCGTTCGAAGAACGCATACTCTACGGACTCAATCGGTTAAAGTAACGATACCCGCTGTAAATGTCATTGCGAGCCGCACATCGCTAAAAGAAATATGCGGCGAGGCAATCCCGAAAAACTGAAGATCACCACGCCCTGACTTGCAGTCAGGACTCGTGATGACATGACTATTGGTTTATCATTGCTGAACGCTAAAATTATACGTCATTGCGAGCAACCTCTATTATCTTATCATTACGAGTGACCGCAGGGAACGACGTAATCTCTAGTAATCTTTATTTTATATCTCTGACATCATATTGACAGAAGGTCAATAATCCATATAATACGCCAATTATGGACATCATTGCCATCCTGAAATCAATCGGCGGGCTTGCAGGTTTGAGCCTGGTTTTCGGTATTATTCTCGCGATCGCATTCAAGAAACTCGCCGTCCAGGTGAGCGAGGAAGAGAAGAAATTGCGGGAGATAATGCCGGGCGCAAATTGCGGCGCCTGCGGGTATCCGGGCTGTGAGGCATATGCCCATGCCCTTGCAATGAAAACCGACGGTGTTCCGGCAAATCTCTGTACGGTCGGTGGGTCTGAGACCGCCAAGCAGATCGGCGAGGTCCTGGGCATTGAGGTCGAGGAAACCGAACCCATGCTATGCGTGCTGCGTTGCCGCGGGGGAATACAAGAAGCAGTCGAACGATTTGATTATATCGGTCCCGGTGACTGCCGGAGTAACTATATCCTGCTCGGAGGGAACAAGGCATGCGAATACGGTTGTTTGGGCGGTGGTCATTGCGTTGAGGTATGTCCCTTCGATGCAATCCATATGGGTCCGAACCATCTGCCTATCATAGATCCAGCAAAGTGTACGGCATGCGGGGTATGTGTGAAAGAATGTCCCCGTCAGGTACTGGAACTCATCCCTCGTTCACAATTAGTATATTGTGCCTGCAAGACTAAAGACAAGGGCAAGGCAGTAAAGAATAAATGCAAGATCGGGTGCATCGGCTGTACCATGTGCGTAAAAGTATGTCCTCATGAAGGCGCCATTGCCATGGATGGTAACCTGCCCAAGATGGACTTCAAAACATGCGTATCATGCGGTATATGCTTCAATAAGTGTCCGACCCATTCATTTGTAGACCGCGCAAAGGCACGTCCCTATGCGATCATTTCATCCCAGTGCGATGGCTGCGGTGAATGCATCAAGGTGTGTCTGTTCAAGGCGATCGAGGGCGAACCCGGAAAGCGGCATACCGTGATCAAAGACAAATGCATCGGTTGCGGCAGATGTTTCGAGGTTTGTCCAATCAAGGTCATTACCATGGCCGGTGCCCTGGGTTACACTGAAGCAGCGTGAAACCAAATTGATAATTTCTAATTTAAAATGTAAAATTTCGAATGAAACTGTATTACGCTGATTCTTCCCTGCAAGACGCTGAAATCGTGGTTCTTGGTCTTCCTTATGACCGGACCATATCTTTTATTCCGGGCACGCGTTTCGGTCCCCAATACATTCGCATGTGCTCGGAGAATATCGAGGATTACTCACCGTATCAGGATAAAAGCCTGTATGAT
>CP070834.1:794693-799140 GCA_020341755.1 Caldifarciminota bacterium
CACCCGAGTTTAATCCCTGCTCGAGCATATCCACCCCTTGAGGGTCTTTGAACGTAAGCAGAGCTTCGGCAGCGGCAAGCCGTATCTCGACCGGCAGATCGGCTTCTGAAACGAGTGAATCCTTGATAAAAGGAATTACGGATGTATCACCGATTTCGGCAAATGCCACGATGCACTCTTTCCAGATATCGATGTTCTGCACCTGCATTTCCTTGCGTATGAAATTATCCATATCCCCTTTCCCGATGCGACCCAATGCCTGCGCCGCGACGATCCTGACGATCGGATCGATATCGCTCAACCCCTTTAGCAAGGTCTTCTCGTCCTTGAACTTTTCCAGTCCCCGGAATGAATACCGCCTTATCTTGGCAATACGGCTCATGGTTCCGCCAATAAGAATGACGTGCGCCTGCTTGTCCTCAGCGAGCGACATAACCTTATATGCCTCGGATCGGATAAGCGGATCATCATGTTCGGTCAGATCTGCAATGACCGGAGAATAGGTTTTATCAGCAAGGTCATACAGAGCAGCAAGGGCTGCCGCAATACCATTCTTGTCGTCAGAACGGAGCACCTCATACAGCACCTGCATGCCCTGCGGATCTCCCATTTGTGTATAGCCCTTTGCCGCACTCACTCTGATGATTACCGATTCATCCTTAATGGCTTCCTGCATAATACTAACTGCCTTCTGCTGCGGCGGCATGCCACATACCAAGAAGAGCAGCAATGCAATGATACTTGCCCGTTTCATCATGGCTATTATAGTGAAATTTCCGCCGAAGTCAACTGTTCCCCATATTGACAAACGGTCATTTTCGGGTATAGTATGGAGCAGAATAAGGCTCCAGCCGGTATGAAACGCACATATTCTAATTCCCGTTTATACTGTAACGAGTCCAGACGAAGCATGTTATAAGCCTTTGGGTTCTCAAGGAGGTTTTATGAAACGCACCCGGTTAAAAGAGAAAACCTATACCCCCGTTGCGGCACCGCATGGTTCTGTGTTGTCGTGTAAAAGCTGGCAGCAGGAAGCAGCCCTGCGAATGCTCCACAACAATCTCGATCCGCAGGTAGCTGAAGACCCCGAGCATTTGATCGTATACGGGGGCAGCGGGAAGGCCGCACGGAATTGGGAATGTTTTCATGCGATCGTCGACTCACTCAAAAAACTCGAGAACGATGAGACCTTGCTCGTCCAGTCAGGCAAACCCGTCGGTATATTCCGAACGTTCAGCCAGGCGCCGCGTGTTCTCATCGCCAATTCCCTCCTTGTGCCGGCCTGGGCGAACTGGGATCATTTCAGAAAACTCGAGGCACTCGGGCTTATCATGTACGGCCAGATGACCGCCGGTTCATGGATATACATAGGCACGCAGGGTATTATTCAGGGTACGTATGAAACCTTTGCAGCATGCGCCCGCGAGCACTTCGGTGGATCACTGGAGGGCACGTGGGTACTGACCGGCGGCATGGGAGGCATGAGCGGTGCTCAACCCCTTGCCGTAACCATGAACAAAGGTGTGATACTCGATATAGAAGTAGACCCGGACCGTATCAAGAAACGCCTTGACCAGGGATTTTGCGATATGATGGTCACAAACCTTGACGAGGCGCTGAAACTGGTTTTCGATGCGGTTAAAGAGAAGAAACCGCTCTCGGTTGGACTGGTCGGCAACACCTCTGACATACTGCCCGAACTCATCAAGCGGAACATCACTCCCGATGTCCTGACCGACCAGACCTCTGCTCATGATGAGCTGAATGGGTATGTACCGGGAGGCATGTCCCTGGAAGCAGCACTAAAGCTCAGGAAAAAAGACCCTGACGAGTACAGAAAACACTCTTTAGCATCGATCGCCCGTCACATGGAAGCCATGCTGGAAATGCAGAAAAGGGGCGCAGTCACATTTGATTACGGCAATAACATACGGGGTCAGGCAAAGCGTGCCGGTGTCGAGAATCCTTTTGCCATACCCGGTTTCGTGCCCGAGTATATACGGCCGCTCTTTTGCCGCGGTCGCGGTCCCTTCCGGTGGGCAGCGCTTTCCGGTGACAAGAACGATATCTATGTTACCGACAAAAAAGTCCTCGAGATGTTCGGTGATGACGATTCGGTCCGGAGATGGATCGAACTCGCCCGAAAGAAGATCCCGTTCCAAGGTCTGCCGTCCCGAATTATGTGGCTGGGCTATGGTGAACGGGACAAGCTCGGTCTCGAGATCAACCGGATGGTTGCAGATGGCACGCTCAAGGCACCGATCGTGATCGGTCGTGATCATCTGGATACCGGCTCGGTTGCCTCGCCGTACCGGGAAACCGAAGGCATGCTCGATGGATCAGACGCGATCGCCGACTGGCCCATACTGAACGGGTTGCTCAATACTGCCTCTGGTGCTTCATGGGTATCAGTCCATCACGGTGGAGGTGTGGGTATTGGCTATTCAATACACGCCGGTCAAGTACTGGTTTGTGATGGTACAAAGGACATGGGCGACCGGATCGAGCGGGTATTGACCAATGACCCCGGTCTGGGAATTGCCCGTCACGCCGATGCCGGCTACGATCAAGCAGTACGGTTTGCCAGGAACAAAAATATACGAATTCCTATGCAAAAACCCTGAATCCTGCAGAAAACCCGCTCTTGACAAGATAAAAATGGTTTGTATAATACGCTAGGAGAAATAGATTGGATATAATCTTCATATCGAACAAAGATAATAAGCGCTTGAATCTGCGCTTCACCCTTATTTTCCTGATCATGGCCGTGTGCGGCGTGGTTGCCCTGGTCGTGCTGTTTGTCTATAACATACTCGTTTTTGCCTCTCAAAAAGCCGATCAGCATCGACTGGTACAGCTCAACAGAGAAAATAAGATCATACGGTCGGAAATTCTGAAAATGAAGGAAAAAACGGCCACACTCAACACCCTGATAGACAGTCTAGAAGCCTACGATGAGCGACTCCGCACCTATGCATCGCTTGATCCGATCAATGACGATGTGAGGAAAATGGGTGTTGGTGGTACTGAACCTGACCATTACGAGCAAATTACCATCGACACTCGGGAGGACCTCATTACCCTGTCACAGTACCTGGACAATCTCCTTGCCCGGTCCCGGCTGCAGGCAACGAGTTTCATAGAGCTCGTGGACCATCTGGAAACAAAACAGTATCTTATGGACCATACACCGTCGATCATTCCGGTCCAGGGGTGGTTTATCAGTGGATTCGGGTATCGCATCGACCCTTTCACCGGCACGGTAAAGATGCATCAGGGGCTGGACATTGCAGCACCACCCGGGACGCCGATCATAGCACCGGCTAACGGTCGTGTTATCTTTGTGGGTGAACGTCCTGGTTTTGGTTTAACGCTCGAGATCGATCATGGCTACGGTTTCACAAGCCTGTACGCGCATTGTCAGAGAATACGATACACCGAGCAAGACGTTGCCCTGAATACCAAGGTGAGAAGAGGAGATATCATTGCGTATGTTGGTACTACCGGGAAGACCACCGGACCGCATCTCCATTACGAGGTGCATGTATCAAATATTCCGGTCGACCCTCTTGATTACATACTGATCGTATCTAAAGGCGAATAGCCGTTTTAATGAACTCTACCATTATAGAAAAGATACAAACACTTAAGAAGAAAAAGAACGCCGTAATACTCGTTCATAATTATCAGGTTGCCGAAATCCAGGATATTGCCGATTACGTGGGTGATTCGCTCGAACTCGCTAAAATATCCCATGATATCGAGTGCTCGGTCATTCTGTTCTGCGGTGTGCACTTCATGGCAGAAACTGCCAAGATCATGAATCCGGAAAAGACAGTACTTATGCCCGACCTTCATGCCGGGTGCCCGATGGCTGATATGATTACCGCTGCACAACTTGCCGAAGAAAGGGTAAAACACCCGGATGCTGCGGTCGTGACCTATATCAACTCGACGGCTGAGGTAAAGGCGCTGTCTGATATCTGCTGCACCTCGGCTAACGGCGTTAAAGTGGTCAACGCACTGGAGGAGTCAGAGATCATCTTCACGCCCGATAAATACCTCGGCTCCTTTATCGCGCGTCAAATATCCTCGAAAACGTTCCATCTGTGGAAAGGGTACTGTCCGACACACATGGTATTCACGCGCGAGAACATCGAACGGCTCAAAGTACAACATCCCGAAGCAAAAGTACTCGTGCATCCTGAATGCCGTCTCGAAGTACAGGATATTGCCGATGAGATATGCTCGACCTCGCAGATGAATACGTATGCGAAAAAGAGCAGCGCCCGAGATTTCATTATATGCACTGAAATGGGTATGCTCTACCGGCTAACCAGGGAGAACCCGGATAAACAGTTCATCCCCGGAAGCAAGCATGCGCTGTGTCCCAATATGAAACTCACGACCCTTGAAAAGGTCTTGTGGGCCCTGGAGGACATGAAAC
>CP070834.1:799240-803646 GCA_020341755.1 Caldifarciminota bacterium
GAAATAATGTGTAATTATCTGGGACAACCACACCAAAGCCGATAGTTCCGATATCCACATGAGCATTATACGAATATATTATTAGAAGATCAGACGGAAGATTTTCGTTCTTCACGGAAACCGCATCCTTGAACCTGGATATCTGGTTTTCCATGTCTTTAATAGTCATATCTCTGGACCGGATCATTTCATCACATGAACGCTGTTTTAACATCAACTCTCTGGTAACAGAAGCATGCCAGCGATACATCAATACAATAACGGCTACGGCGGTTACCGCGACAGCGATTACAATATGGAAAATCCTTCTAAATTTCATTGTTTTTAGCATATCAATAATGCGCATTTCTTACGTACGTGTGCTCCTTATCCTGTGAAGATATCTTCCCTTTTCCCGCTTCCGCTAAAATACCGTGATAGAAATGTCTATTATAATACAATTCAAATTGTACGTTGTCAAGCTGACAGTAATGAGATTGTTGATGCGAAACTAAATGTTTTAATCCCTATTTTAGGCGCGACACGCCTATGGTAACGATAACCGAGTGTGTAAACACCTGGTATTTAGTATGTAGATATATTGGTATTCTGTGTGCCCCTGGTTAATTCCTCACCGCGAGACCAAGCATGACTATCGGTGAAGAGTCCAGATAATAACCCTCCAGAAAACCCGGTGATTTGTATCCCGCTTCGAGGACCGCGGCAAGTGCGCTCAGTTGATCTCCAAAAGAATAGTACATTCTGACTGAAAAAGCGCCGCCCGTGCCGCCTCCCTTGTAGACCCTCGGGTCTCCGAGCTCGATTTCAGGTTGTTTCCATACATCGAGTCGCACATCCAACGACAGTCTGTTACTTTCATAAATATTCTTAACAAGCATGCCGACACCACCCCATGACTGGTAAAAGGTCTCGTCACCAATTCTCAAGTCGAGCCAGACTACCTTGTTATGCACCTTTAAAAAGTTCTCCATATGATATTCAATGCCAAACGGCGCCCAGCCGATTCGAAAGCAAGGCAGATATTCAATTCCCCCTATCTTCAGCATGGGAAATCCGGTGGATATGCTGCCGTCTAAAAGATAGGTTTTCAGCATTGCGTACAGAGAGTATACCAGGTAGGGATTAACAAGACTCAGGTACGTGCGGTCCTTCAAGTATTTGATGTCCATAAGTAAGGAATCGGGGTCAGTACTACCGGCATGCTCGTTGAGCAGCATCACATAATTGGTGATATCATTGCCATCCACCACTGATGCCAGGGCATCCTCTGTCCCCTGCACATAATCAAACATTATCTGCCAGGACCAGAAATAGGCAGACGCTTCCCGGTACGTCATCTCTCTCTTTGCGGTCCAGCGCAGTGCCCAAACATGGTTCATCATGGTAGAATGTGCTTCGATCCCGCCTGCAAGGATTGCCGTCAATTCCTGCATACTGATTACACCGGGTCCAATACTCGCCGTAGCCTCTCCGCCGCCTGCACCATAGGGCGGCGGCCAATCAAAACGGTAGTATATTTCACCGATCTCGAATTCACGATACCGAGCCCCGTGCCCAAAATACTCGTGTGAAAAAACGGCAGCAAAATAATCCACCGATACGTCGACAAAATAGTATTTTGCAAAACGGCACAGCATCCCTGCGCCCTTGCCCAACAGTGTCCTTTCAGAAAGCCAGCGCGTTTTAATATAACTGTCTTCCAGCCTGCTTATACCGCCGTGGACAGTAACAATATCTTCAGCACCGCTTCTCATGGTGAATCCGGGATCGTACATCAGGGACAGATACGTGACTGGGGTATTCTGATATTCACCGTTATTCGGCGGGGTTGGCTGTACGATTTCACCCGTCTCGTCCGCCGCAGCAAACGGCAGAACCACAGCCAGCAACGCAAAACAGAAACTCAAGCCTTTCACATCGACCTCCTTAGATATTATTTGTATTATTGAATAAATACGCCGTGGATTGTTCCGTCTATGAAATCATCATACCCACATATATCGCTTTGTCAACGTATAAATATGCATGGGATTAAACTCCGCTCCGAATATTGACAATGCCGGGGATTTGGACATAATGAAAAACTACAGGCTTTATGCATATGGACATTTATATTGCCATTCGATTGCTGTCAGGTGCATCATAACAGAAGGAGGTTTACGATGTCGATTAGCAAAACGTGCGTGCTGGTGTGTGTTATCCTCCTGGGGCTGTCCTATGCTCTACCAGTTGACCAGGCTATTGCAGAGGCAGTGGCGAGATCCAGGCTGGTGCATGACGGAAGGCAGGATGATTACTCGATCACGTTCTTTACTGTCATCAAGAATGATGAGAACGCTTCCGTGCTGGCTTACGTATTTGAGCTTACCCCTGCTGGTTATGTCATTGTGGGCGCTGATACACGGCTTCCGCCCGTGATCGCGTACTCCTACACGGATCTGTGCAGGGATGACCGGCATACTTCAAACATCCTTTTCGACCTCGTACAGAGGGACATGATCGCCAGGCTCACCTGTACCTCGATAGACCTCCAAACAGCGTATAAAACACAGTGGCATGAATATATCGCCGCAGAGTTTAACATACTCGCACCAATAGGCTTTCAGCAATGGCCTCCCGAGGGTTCAACGCCCACCGGCGGATGGCTTATGGAGAACTGGACACAGACTGCTCCGTATAACATGTACTGCCCCATGGACCTCATAGCCGGGCAGAGAAGCGTTGCCGGCTGTCCCGCAGTAGCCATGGGAGCCATTCTGAACTACCTGGAAGAAATTAACGGAACGCGATTCGATGATGGCGACGATTACCTCCATAACTTTTATGAGACTTACTGGATAGACGATGATTACGCGGCGCATGATTTTCCCTCGTGGACTGCGTTGAACGAGTACATGGATACCCTGGAATATCACTATAACAACCATATCCCGGCTACGACATCTGACAAGGCAGCCCTGATTTACGCCTGCGGAGCTGCGTGCCGCCAGGTGTATTCAGCCTCGGTTTCCGGCACCTACGGCATCACCCAGGCAGCAACCGCATACCAGAGATTGCACTTCGTTGATTCTGAACTCCTGTATGAATCATCTGATAGCCTGTTCGAGAGGCTTTCGCAGAACATGATGGATGCCATGCCGGCTCATATGGGCATCGTGGATGCCGGACCGACATACGGTCATAATATCGTTGTTGACGGGTACAATACCGATGATTTTTACCATTTCAACTTTGGCTGGAGCGGTTCGTATAACGGTTGGTATTCCTTCCCCCTGACCGGCATGCCCTACAACATGAACATAATCGAAGGGATCATTCTCGATATCGGGGAAGGTCAGCCGGGAGTTGCCGAGACAGATGATATAGTGGCGGGTAATTCAGACCTTTCCCTAGGAGTGGTGAGCAATCCGGTCAGGTCAGATCTTAATCTTTGTATGACGTTGCAGCAAGCATCCCACGTGAATCTGGCTTTATACGACGTTACCGGCAGGCGAGTGAGTATACTGGCAGACCGGAATTTCAGTGCCGGCTCGCACAGGCTTTACTGGAACGCCGATAGATTAGCCGCCGGCGTATACATAGTTGGTGTGAAGAGTACTCAGGGCACGGTGTCGGAGAAGATCATAGTACTGGAATAAACCGCGTTACCACCAACTCCCGAGAAGATCGATCACACTTCTTCACAAGGTTATTCTCGGCATCTATGAGATGACTTATCAGTTATGCTGTAATTTTCTCAGCCTTTTTGCGATCAACACTGTAAAAGATACAAAACTCACCAATAACCATATCATTAAGAGTATGAGGGTTATTAACAGAGGTGAAAAGTCCATATCAAACTGAAATTGCATATACTGAAATTTCCAGATCAGATCTTCCCTGACCATGACTGCGGATAACCGTAACGGCAGTACTAAAAACCTCGACATGTCGAATTTCACATAACCAATGGTCGAGATCCACACCACATTTCCCGACGTAGAAATGTGAGCATTATCCATGAGAAACGTGCAGTCTCCCCATGATCGCCAGTCACTGCGAACCAGTCGTGCTACTTTTTCGCGACCGACCAGTATTTCAGGGGGCATGGTGCCAAGAACGAGAACATTTTCCCGCGAGAATAATTGTTCCATGAAAGGTTCTAACTGATCTGTATCCCGCCGTGTATACCCCACCTGGAATCTGTACAATTGTTCAACGATCTCTGCTCTAAGACTGTCAGACGCGTTACCAGAAGAATACATATACTCGTCCTTGGCATCATAATACTTCTCGTGCGGATGGCGCAGAACGGCGAGCACCGAATATAATATAATGCAAATAAATACGATCTTTAAGACCTGGCTAACAATTTTCATTTTTTTCTCCCTTGCCAATCATTCAAAAACCATGACTGTATGGATGTC
>CP070834.1:803746-808030 GCA_020341755.1 Caldifarciminota bacterium
TATTATTATTACAATATCCTGCAACCCAATTTGATAGATCCCTTGTTCGTACAGGGTCAGCTGCTGCTCATCATTCCGCTGGCGCTCGGCGTCATGATGCTCACCCGGCTATTCCCGAAAGTAGGCTGGATGTCACGCTGGCCCCTGGCATTCATCGTCGGGACCTATGCCGGGTATTATCTCATAACCTATCTGCAAAGTGATGCGCTGGATCAGGTGACGGCGACCCTGGTGGGCTTTGTACAGGTGGAGACCTGGCAGACATTATTCCAGCACCCGAGTTTTGTTAATTTTCTCTATGCGATCGGTGTGCCGGTAGTGATCGTCGGTGTTATAACCGGTATCATTTATTTCTTCTTTTCCAAGGAGCACAAAGGCGTGTTCGGTGGGCTTGCGAAGATCGGGATATGGTTCCTCATGATTGCATTCGGTGCATCGTTCGGTTACACCGTGATGGCACGTATCTCGCTCCTCATTGGCAGGATCTTTTACCTGCTTCACGACTGGCTTAATTTGATTTGATGAAGGGTTTTCAGATAAATCTGAAAGAGTTTTCCCTTGGTGATGTACTGCAATTTGTTGCCCGTGTAAAAAAAACCGGTAAACTCAGGGTCAGCGGCGATGTATCCGGTGACATATATATGAAGGAAGGATTGGTCGTTCACGCTGCCGACGGCGTAGATACCGGCATGGAAGCATTGCTGAATCTTTCATTTATCAATCTCGAGGCTTGTATTTTCGAACCGAATGTTGATGCCCCGCAGCTCACCATAAATGAGGATTTTGGGAAGCTCACCGAAGATATTGAAAAACGACGCATCGAATACGGGGAAGTAAAGAAGAAGTTACCACCGATGGATACCGTGTTGAAGAAATCCACAAAAGATCTGGAATCCGCTGTTGCGCTGCGCAGAACCGATTGGCGTATCCTTGCCCTGATCGACGGCAAAAGAACGCTCGGTGATGTTATAACCCAATCGAAAGTCGGCGGGTACGAAGTGACCAAGACTGTCACCTGGCTCAAAGATCAAGGACTCATATATGACCCAAGAGAAGCAGATCGTGTTATCCGCACATTGGCTCGGTTCTTGAAGGTATTGTTCGAGGATTTCGGGAAGAACGCTCTCGGATGGCTCCAGGCATGGGCAGCGATCGATGCTCAGAACAAGAAGGTCGCAGCGGCACTGCATGTGCATACCGAAACGCTGGAAATCGAGACCGTGGGTCAATTGAATCCCGACGAGGTCATAACCGCCCTCGAGAAACTCACTGCATTCATCCGGGTGCAGGGTCCGAAGACCTACGGTAAGGTGCTCTTCAAGAAAAAGTGGCAGCAGTTCGTGAGCCGGGTAGAAGAGCCGTAAAATACCGTCGATCATGGAAGCATTAGATAAAATATCAGGTGTTATCGGCTATGCCCTTGTTAAGGCAGAAGATGGCTCCATCGATGAGGTCCGGGGTTCATCGACCGCGCCGATCGGTGACCTGACTGCCTTTTTTTCCTCTGCATCAGAAGTGATTCGCGATAGTTTCACCATGGGGAATATACGGTCACTCTGGTTGACCTACGGAGCCCACCGCCTCGTGATCTTCCCTCATGAGGATAAGTACCTGGGTGTCGAGGTTGAACGGGACCGCGATGCGGATGATGTTATCAGGCTGGTGAGCACCTCCATGAAGACATCAGAGCAGCCAGTTGCTCAGCTTCCGAGAAGTATCAGTTCCAAACTCCAGCAGATAAATCTCCTGGTAGATGAATTCGGCAGTCCCGATAACAAAGAGCACTGGCTCCAGTTATTGAACCACGGTATCGGTATTCTCGGCGGTGAGCTTCGTCCGATCGTGGGCATTGTTAACAACAATTTGATATTCAAGGAACAACCACCCGATGAAAAGGAAGACGAGTTTGTGCAGGGGTTGCGTTCGATTATCGATTACTTGGTGAAAAAAGCCGTTGAGGAGATGGGCTCAACGCAGGCTCGGGCAAAGGTTCAGGCAGTCATTGAGAGGATGAGGTAGATGAAGCCGGAGACGCTTGACCGTTTCGAGAAAAAAGGATCAACATGGTTGTTTCGCTGTCATAACAACGGCGAGGTTGTAACGTCACAGACTGGTGCTGTTTACAAGAGCGAAATCTCGCAGATGGCAACGGTAATATTCGAAACGATAGGTGCTCTCGGTGACATCAAAGTTGACAGGATCCAGATAATGGGTGAGAAGAAGGGCATCATTATGGAGCTGGAAAGTGATGGGTTGGTCGGCAGTCTCTTTCAGCATAGCCCGGATGCATCGGTGGATGAGTTGTGGCGGGCACTCCAAGAGTTGAAAAAACAGGTTCCGCAGCCAGCAGAAAAACAGAAAGTCGAAACCGCTGGCGTTCAGTTGCGGGCAAAAGTAGATGCCCAAATCTTCGATGAGATGAAGGAACGGGTAAAAGGGTACCTGGGTGATTTCACCGAACGGATATTCAAAAATCAATTGAAGGCTCAACGGATCAATCTTGATGAACTGTATGACGAAGATGTGCGACGATTCATACTGGCTCTGGGTAAAGCCGCGAGCATGATCATCGGACCGTCAAAGGGTCACGAGATGACTAATCGGCTGATGACCCTCTTAAAATAAGATAGTGATGGTCATTCGTCCAAGACACGTGTCTTACCCATCAGTCGGGCAAGAAAAAAAGGCGAGTGAACACACCAAAAATGATCGGGAGGTTTTATGATCCATATGGTTTTAATTTCTGCACCGTTTGGGATCGAACCGGGGAAATATCAGGCGCTTGCTGTCATACCTAACTATGTACTCGTACTCGGCGCAGTCTTTCTGTGGGTGGCATTCATCGTGCTTGGTGTTATCGCCCGTCGTTATGAGATCGTGCTTGGTGAACGCACCGATTGGCAGTTCATGATGTTCGCGCCTACCGGGATTCTCTTTTTCGCGGTCATACAGCTCATTTACTGTGGTTTTGGGGGAAAGATGATGCTTCCAAAAGGAGGCGTGAATTATCTTGCTTATGGTCTGTTCCTGGCTTCGGGCATACTTTCTTTGATCGCGAATTATCGTTTTTATCAGGTGACCAGAGGAGGTCAGAGATGAGAGCCGATATTCCAGCTGAGATATTGTTCATTGCGGCGTTACTGCTGACTATTGTTGCACTGGTGTTTTATGGCTTGATCATCAAACGTCTGCTTGTGCTCATCAAACGTAAGGGGATCTGGATATTCCCGATTATTGCTGCCGCTTTCCTGCTTGTCCTGGCGATTTTTCATGTGTACAGAATGCTCTTCTATTTCCCGCTGCTCGGCACGGCAGGTCCGGCTGATCTCTTTGATCTCATCATCGGTTCACTGAGTTTATCCCGCATAGAAAGCTATTTACTCCTTGGATCTGGGTTGTTTTCGCTCATAGGAGGAGTGCTCTATTATGCGGCAAGTTCGAAATAGGCAGCATATAATTCCTGTGCGCACGATGGCTCACCCGCCCGCTGTTCGTGAGCTTGACTTTCATTTTTGGATATATATAATTATAGAGAAGAAAGGAGGATGTATATGATAACGGATTTCATTCAGGGAAGTGAAGGTGGTGGTGGTTTTGTCATGTGGTTTTTGCTTCTCTGTGCAGTATTGGGGCTTGCATTAATTCTCGAAAGGCTGTACAGTCTATTCATGAGAGCCCGTCTTAATCCAAGAACGTTTCTCGAGAACCTGGCATCGACGGTCGACTCTCAGGGAGTCGATGCCGGAATCGCCGTGTGTAACGAAACACCGGCACCAGTAGCAAAAATCCTCAAATCAGTACTTGAAAAGGCTGATAAGGGCAAGGATGCCATGGAAGAGGTCGTATCACGAAATGCTGCGATCGAACTGGCATTTCTCGATAGAGGCATGGCATTGCTCAATGGATTGACCACCGTTGCACCATTCCTCGGATTTTTGGGTACGGTGATCGGTATGATTACGGCATTTGCTGCAGTCGCCGCTGCGGGCGAGGTTGAACCGACAATCGTAGCAAGTGGTATCTCCACGGCATTGATCACGACTAAATGGGGATTGATGATCGCTACTCCTCTAGCCATCATTCATATTCTTTTCAGCGGAAAAGTGGCCGGTTATACGCGGGATATGGAAGAAGCGGCGAGTGGATTGATCGATTATCTTATTGAGAGTTCTGCAAAAAGGGCAAAATAATGGAGCTCAGAAAAAAGAAGAGAATCAAGTATGGTATCCCGACCGCATCGATGGGCGATGTTGCCTTTTTGCTCATTCTCTTCTTTCTCGTTTC
>CP070834.1:808130-812410 GCA_020341755.1 Caldifarciminota bacterium
TATGAGACCTAATTACCCTGGACAAATACTAAAGGGATAGATTTTCAAAGAACGGATTTCATATTGCGCAACTATATTATATATAAAATGAGAAACCTGTCAAGGGGGCAAAACAATCAGAATATGAACATGCCAGATTATTCTCGTGCCATGCCCAAAAGGGCAAAGTATGACGACCCGGGCATCAGACGCTCAGTGCGTGCTTAACACACCGTGTCCCCGGACCGGACATTGCGTGTTACCGTCACCTCCGGAAAGACAATGCAATTTTTTCCGATGGTCGTGCGTGATACTATGCGCGCCCGTTTACCGATTACCGTGATGCCGGAAGATAGATGGTCGGGGAATTTTTTATTTTCGGTCGATGTCCCCTGACCGATACGTGTCGATGATTCGATCCTGACTTCTTTATCGATGATGCTTTTTTCGATCGTAACCTGTTCGCTGATGACCGTGTCATGGAATACGATAGAATTGGCAACAACCGCGCCAGCGCCTACCCGTACACCCGGCGATAGCACCGAATGCGTAACGGTTCCCTCGATGATGCAGCCGCGCCCGAACAGACTGCTGGATATCCGTGCTGTTTTACCTATGTAGCTGGGCGGCCGGTCGCCGATCTCGCCTCGGATGGATTGATTGGTCTTCACAGACCAGCTGGCAATATCCAATCCGGACCGCTCGTTGAACACGTCCATATTGGCACGCCAGTACGCATCGATTGTACCAACGTCGCGCCAGTAACCAGCGAATCGGTATCCGCATACCCGATCAGTTTTTATCATATGAGGAATGACATTCCTGGCAAAATCAGTACCCTTTTCTGCGGCAACCCGTCGAAGTGATTGACTGAGGATGCCTGTATCAAAGATATATATTCCCATGGAAGCCAGGTTCGATCGCGGCTTTTGAGGTTTCTCAATCCATCGCGTGATGACCGATTCTGCGTTCACCTCGGCGATACCGAAATGATGTGCGGTCTGGCGGGGAACCTCTATCAAACACACGGTCGCTGCCGCCTTGTGCTCGCGGTGAAATCGAATGACCTCATTATAGTTCATGTGGTAAATGTGATCGCCCGAGACGATGAGAATTACGTCCGGCGAGAAGGTTTCGATGAAACCCAGGTTTTGATATACTGCATCAGAGGTGCCTTTATACCAGTCCGAACTTTCTTCGCCGGTTTTCGGCGGCAGTATTTCGACCTGTCGAGTCCTGCCCGAGAGGTCCCACGGTCGTCCATTGTCGATATGTTCCATCAGGCTGAGCGGTTTGTACTGAGTGAGGACACCCACGACGTCGATATCCGAGAGCGCGATGTTGCTGAGCGTGAAATCGATGATCCGGTAAATGGCGGCGAACGGTATAGCCGGTTTTGCCCGGTGTCCTGCAAGGATATTGAGACGTGATCCGACACCGCCGGCGAGGAGCAATGCGATAACGTCCTTGGTCATCCGACGGTGCTCCCCGGAGGTATGTCCATCGCGGTGACATGCGCAGACGGCATGATGATGGAATTCGCGCCGATACGGACGTTGTGTGCGATCGTTGCTTTCCTGCCGACAACGGTGATGCCGGTGTTGAGGAGTGCGCCGAATTTTTTTGAAGGAACATCATCCCCGCGCAATCCAATTTCCGCTCCGTCGTGAATGTGAACGTCCTTATCGCATATCGCCCGGCTGATGTGTGCATGGCGGTGCACGACGGTATCGTGGAAAATGACTGCATGTTTAACGACTGCGTGTTCCTCGATTATCACTCCCGGTGACAGGATAGAATCTTCGACGCTCCCTTCGACCACACATTCATCACCGATAACAGAATTGACCGCGTGCCCGTCAATACGTGCGGGCAGGCGGTCTCTGTGAGCGCACCGTTCGAGCAGATTGGTACGGATCTGCCACGCATGCAGATCAATCTTACCTTCGAGAAAATCCATATTCGTTCGATAGTAAGAATTGATGGAACGAGCGTACGCCCAGTACCCGTCATGGAGGCATCCGTACACTTTGTAGTCTGTAATCATGCTCGGGATTATATCGCGACCAAATTCATGGGAGGACATGCCGGCATTCGCCCGGAGCACATCGATCAAGACCCTGGTTTTGAACACGTACAATGTCATGGAAACCAGGTCTGACGGAGGCGATGAAGGTTTTTCCTCGTATGCGATCAACCGGTCATGCGCGTCTATCATGCCATACCCGAAACGCGTGTGAACCGTCGGCACGTGAGTGAAACAGACGGTTGCGTCGGCGTTGTGATCGATGTGGAACTGGATGAGCGGTCGATAATCCATACGGTACACATGGTCGCCCGATGCAATCAGTACATGCTCGGGCGAAAATTCCTCGATGAATGCGATATTCTGATATACCGCATCTGCCGTACCCTGGTACCAGTCCGATCCCGCGTGACCGCTGTACGGCGGCAGTATTCGCACGCTTCTCTGTCTGCCGGTGAAATCCCAGTGTTCACCGCTGCCGATATGACGCATCAATGCGTGAGGTCGGTATTGCGAGAGTACGCCGATGTTGTCGATAGCTGCATGCATGCAATTGCTGAGGGCAAAGTCAATAAAGCGGTAAATGCCGAATATCGGAAGGGCAGCTTTTGCACGGCGAGAGGTCAAACAGAGCAGTTCGTCCACCCGACCGCCGGCAAGGAGCAAAGCCACGATGTTTTTCATGAATCACGAAATTATAGGTAATACCGCAACCCTGTCAACATGGAACAGGGCTGGGTGCTGAACCGGATCACATAGACAGAATGTTCGACGTCAGCCTATCGTGTGTTTCGCAATGAATTCCTTATCGTCGGCAGGTGTGCTGCAGAGCACGTTTATCACCTGGGCATCACGGAAATACCGTTCCACCGGATAATCTTTCATGTACCCGTAACCGCCGAAGATCTGTATGGCTTCGTTGGTACTGTCGATGGCCGATCGACCGGCATAGTACTTCGCCACGGCTGCTGCCTTATGGTAATCTGCCGCAGCATCGAACTGCTGTGCGGCTTCATACGTGAGATTGCGTGCGGCTTCGATGTTTGTTGCCATGAGCGCGATTTTTTCGCGTACCATACCAAAGGTTGTGATCGGCTGCCCGAATTGAATGCGTTCCTTGCCGTATTTTATTGCCTCGTCGGTTGCTCCCTGTGCAATGCCGAGCGAAATTGCCGCGGTCAGGATTTTCATGTAGTCGCGAGCCGTTTCAAGTACAGCACGACCGCCGTCGACTGTACCGAGCACGTCCCGGGGCGTGAGCACGAGATCGTTGAACGTCAGTGCCCCGATGCCGGCTGCTTTGAGACCGAGGGTGTTGTGCGTATTCTTCATCTCGATCTGCTTGTTGCCGGGATCGACGACAAAGGCGGTCATTGTTTCAGGCTGGTCACCGGTCGGCACGACGAGAATGAGCGGACCATTGAAGCCCGCATTCAGGACAAATGGATTCCTGCCGTTTACGGTAAAGGTATCATTCTGCTTCGAGACCGTAATCTCGTTTGTCTCGGGAAGTGCCCAGCTGCCTACCTGTTCGCCGGTTGCGGCCGGCGGCAGATATTTTTTCTTCTGGGCATCGCTTCCGTACTTCAGTATGGGATACGTGAACAGCGCGTTGTGAGCAGCGATTATGGTCGCCGTGGAAGAGCACACCCTGGCTATCTCCTCGATCGATACCACGAGCCCGATGCACTCAAGGGCAGCACCGTCCATATCCTCGGGAACGCTTGCTCCGAGTATGCCCATTTCGGCGAGCCGCTGTATATTATCCGAGGGCAGACCGCATGAGGTATCGAGCTCCGCCACCTTATCGAGGATGACCTGCTGGGCGAATTTTCTCAGTTCTGTTTGCAGCATGGTGCATTCTTGATTCAGTTTCATGCGCGTGCCTCCTTTGCTTTTGCCTTGGTACCGGCTTCTTTGGTCAGTTCGAGTGCGATGACGGTTCGTTGTATTTCATTCGTACCTTCGTAGATCTGCGTGATTTTTGCATCCCGCAACCGCTTTTCGACGTGATACTCTTTCAGCACGCCGTACGGACCCATGAGCGCAATCGCTTCGATCGCGGTCCGTACTGCGAGGTCAGAAGGCAGTAGTTTTGAATACGACGATTCCTTTGAATATCCCTTCTTTCCCGCGTCGATCATCCTGGCGGTCGCATAGAGCAATGCGCGGGCTGCTTCGATCTCGCATGCCATATCAGCGATTTTTTTCTGAACGTATTGATTTCCGAGTAGATCGTGCCGGTACGCAAAGTCAAGGGCATCTTCGTAAGCTC
>CP070834.1:812510-816767 GCA_020341755.1 Caldifarciminota bacterium
GGGTGTGGTGCCGAATCCGTTTACGCGCCGTGTTGGTATGGAGTATCAGGTGGCGCGAGTTGGTGTGGTGGAGCTTGCGGTGTACGATGCGGTTGGTCGGCTGGTGAAGACCCTCGTGGACGGAGTCCATGAACCTGGTCTCTATACTACATCATGGAATGCACGAGACCTGCGCGGACGCAAAATACCTGCTGGTGTCTATTTCATCCATTTTCAATCGGATGATAATAAAAGTGTTGAAAAAGTAGTCGTTGTGCGGTAGTATATGTACTGTTATTATGACAGGGAGATATTTGCACAGTTCGTATAAGATAAAAAACCTATAAGGAGGCTTTATGTGGAAATCAGTAATACTGATGATGTGCCTGGTGGCTGCAGGTTCTGCTGTAGAGACCGTGGCCTTTGAAGGCAGCTGGGGCGAGTATCCTCAGTTCAATATCGTCTCCCAGACGCGGTCTGGGATGGAGATTGTATTCAGTCTCCATGAGATGTTGATTGAGGAGATGGTACTCGATAATATCCCCATGCAGAGTTACGGTTTTGCATCGTTGTACATCCCCCAGACTGGTGCGCCCAGTCTGGCAGGAGCAACACGTTATGTGGCAGTACCGCAGGGTGCCCGGGTCGAGGTGGTGATCCTGGATTACCGGACCGAGGTGTATCGCGGAGTGGACATTTTACCCGCACCCAATATTCCGCTTGAGACCGATGACGCACCGTTACGTTATGAGAAAGACCCTGCGATCTACGGACGGAATGCGGTGTATCCAGCCGCTCCGGTCCAGGTGAGTGATCCGATGAAGATCCGGGGTGTTGATGTTGTCATCATCAATGTCACACCGTTCGGGTACAACCCCGTGACCAAAGAGTTGGTTGTGTACAAGGATCTGCGTTTCCGGCTCGATTTTGTCGGTGGCAATGGTCGGTTCGGCGATGACCGTTTGCGCAGCCGGTTCTGGGAGCCGCTACTCGAAGGTCATCTCATGAATTACAGTTCTTTGCCGCAGGTTGATTTCTATGCACCGGAGCGGATCAATTCCCGGGATGGGTATGAATACATCATCATTGTCCCGGATGATGCGGTGTTCGAGGCATGGGGTGATACGATTAAAGCGTGGCGAAAGCTGCAGGGTATCAGCTGTGAGGTCTTTACCCTGACCGAGATCGGCGGCAACACGTCGACCGCGATCGAGAACTTCCTGAACAACGCTTACAACACCTGGGATCCGGCGCCAGCCGCGTTCCTTATTCTTTCCGATTATCCGAATTCCGGTGATGTATACGGTGTCACCACGCAGTCTTATTCTGGTGCGGCGTCGGACAACATGTATGCCGATGTCAATGGTGATCATATGCCGGATATGCATCATGCCCGGATCTGCGCGCAGAGTGCCACCCATCTGAGTACCATGATCAACAAGTTCCTGAGTTACGAGCGCAATCCCTACACTGATGCCGGTTTCTATGATCACCCCCTGATGGCATGCGCCTGGCAGACCGAACGCTGGTTCCAGATGTGCGGTGAGATCATCCGGGGTTTCCATATTAATGTCCTGGCCAAGGATCCTGTACGTCAATATAATATCTATTCAGGAACGCCGGTGGTCGGCGGTCCCTGGTCCACGAACAGCAATACCTACCTGATCGTGGCATACTTCGGCAGTGCGGGTCTGGGATATATTCCCGATACCAATCCCTATGATGCGGGCTGGTGGAACAGTGGAACCTCTGCCGGCATCACGAACGCGATCAATGACGGTACCTTTATGATCCAGCACCGGGATCACGGTATGGAAACCGGATGGGGCGAGCCGTATTACACGAATACGCATCTGAACGGTTTGACCAATACCATGTACACCTTTGTCAATTCCAGCAACTGCCTGACCGGCAAGTACGTCTGGAATAGCGAGTGCTTCACGGAGAAGTTCCACCGGATTAACTACGGTGCGCTCGGCTTGAACGCAGCCAGCGAGGTATCCTATTCATTCGTCAACGACACGTATGTCTGGGGTTCGTATGATGCGATGTGGCCGAATTTCATGCCGGCATATCCGGTCATGGGACCGCCGATGCCGATCGGTCAGCCGGATCTCCTGCCCTGTATGGCGATGACCTCGGGCAAGTATTTCCTGCAGCAGTCAAGCTGGCCGTACAATACCGGCAGCAAGACGATCACCTATCACCTGTTCCATCATCACGGCGATGCCTTTTCCATACTCTATTCGGAAATCCCGGTCACACTGAGTGTCAACCATCTCGCAGTTCTGTTCGCCGGTCACACTTCGTTCTCGGTGACCGCGGATGACAGTTCGGTAATCGCGTTGACCATGAACGGTGAGATCCTCGGGGTCGCCGAAGGCACTGGTGGTCCGGTCGAGATCACGATCCCGGCACAGATCCCGGGAGATACCTTAAAAGTGACCGTGACCAAGGCGAATTATTACCGCTATGAGGCAGATATACCGGTTGTGGCAGCATCGTATCCGTATATTGTAATTGCTGCCAGTATTCTCGATGATGCCGACGGAAATGGTGACGGCATCATCAATGCCGGCGAGACGATCGATCTCGGCGTCTGGGCCAAGAATGTCGGTTCGGGCACGGCACAATCAGTATACGGCTTGTTGTCAGAGTCAGGCGACTATGTGACCGTGGGAACGGATTCCAGTTGGTACGGTAATATTACCCAGGATGATTCTACACTCTCCAGTCCGTACTATGAGTTCACAGTCGCATCCAGCTGTCCGGACGGTCATGTACTGGATTTCACGCTTGAGTTCTGCGATGTCAATGACAGTACCTTTACTTCAAATCCTCAGTTCACGGTCTACGCGCCGGTGTTGACCTGTCTGGATGCCGAGATTGTCGGTGGTAATAACAATGGCAAGCTCGATCCTGGCGAGACCGCAGATGTTGTCGTGAGCATTGAGAATACCGGTAGCGCTGCGGCTTCGAACGTAACCTCGACGATCATCGATGTATCATCAGCCTATGTCACGGTGAATGATGCGCTGGGCAATTTTGGTACGATCAATCCGGGCGCGACCGTGGATAATGCGAGCGATCCGTTCACGGTGACCGCTGACAGCAGTGCTCCGCACGGTGCCGAGGTGAATTTCGATCTTGAGATCGTTGCAGATTTCTGGACCGATACCATACAGTTCAGCATATCTGTCGGGCAGCTCGTGGCATCCGATACCGGATATTATTATGCGTACTTCTCGGGCGGACCGCACACGGCGTCACCGGTCTTCGATTGGATTGCGATCGATACCACCCAGTCGGTGTATTCGGGAACGTCCCTGAATCTGGGCGATGAAGGGTTCGCACACGTAGACCTGCCGTTTACCTTCACGTATTATGGTCAGGATTACGATGAGATCACCGTGAGTTCAAACGGCTGGATTTCCCTGGTGCATGAAACCATGAGTTATCCTACCAATTATGCGATACCCCATGTGGACGGTCCGGCGGGCGTGATAGCTGGTATCTGGGATAATCTGGACCCGGGCAATGCCGGTCAACCAAGCGATATCTACCACTACTATGATGCTTCGAATCACCGCTTCATTGTCGAATATTTCGAGGTCGAGCACTTCACCTCAGGATTTCACGAAACCTTCGAGATCATCCTGTACGATCCGGCATATTACGAGACACCGACCGGCGACGGCGAGATTATCGTGCAGTATCTCGTTCCCATTCAGCAGGTAGATATCACCGTGGGTATCGAGAATGCAGCAGAGGACATTGGCATACAATACTACTACGAAGGCACGTACCATGAACTGGCCGAGCCAGTCACCGACAACTTCGCCATCAAATACACCACGTATCCACCCGGATGGACCGGCGTTGAGGAACATCCCGGAACCCTGACCATACCACGTTTGACCGCGATGACCGATCTCTTCCCCAATCCCACGATGAGACATGCGCGTATCAGGTATCAACTGGCATCGCAGGGTCGTGTAACCCTTCAGGTATTCGATGCCGCCGGTCGTATGGTACGTACCCTGGTCGATGATACTCAGCAAGCCGGGTACTATACCCAGACCTGGAACGGAATGGATGATGCAGGTACGAAGGTCTCCACGGGTGTATACTTCATCCGCTTCCATACCAGTGAGCACACAGCGACCGAGAAAGTCATACTCATGAAATAATAAGGGAAGACAAAAAAGGGCACCCCTGTGGGGTGCCCTTTTTTTATGAATTCTTGACTTTGATGCTATTTTATGTATTATTATGCCA
>CP070834.1:816867-821085 GCA_020341755.1 Caldifarciminota bacterium
TCGGGGCGTGGCGCAGTGGCTTAGCGCGCCAGCTTGGGGTGCTGGAGGTCGCCCGTTCAAATCGGGTCGCCCCGATACTATATTTCCCCAGCTCTTCGCAGCCCGTACCGCACACACACCGGTCCTACCAGTTCATACAACACCGTCGTCGCCGCGATCGTGGTAAAGATCAATTCACCGTACCGGGGATACAGAGCCTTTGCGCTTAATGCAACACCCAGTGCGACCCCGGCCTGCGGGACCAATCCCCACCACAGGTAGCGACCGATCTTCGGGTCGCTCCCGCTGATCATCGCTCCGAGTTTTACTCCGACGATCTTCCCGACGACACGAAATAACAGGTACACTATGCCGAGTATACCGACATGGGGGATGACATCTATCTCCAGGTTAGCACCGACAAGTACAAAAAATCCCAGAAAAAGAATGGCGTCGACGTTCCGCAAGAGATCAAAATACAGCGACCCCTTCTTTGATACGTTCGCAATGACAACGCCCGCTGCCATAGCCGCGAGCAATGGTGACAGAGAGAACATGAGACTCATCCCGACGATGGTCAGGATGACACCGAGCACAAGCACGTATATATCCTCCTGATTACGCGCAAACCGGGACGAATAATGCAATCCGAATCCCACGATGACACCGCATACCAACGCAGCAGCGATTTCCCACACGGCGTGCAGGATGATCGTCGCCTGGAATGCACCGGCGTGCAGGGCACTGGCAGCGGTTATTGCCAGGGCAGAAAGCACCAAGCACCACGCATCGTCGATCGCGATGACTCTGAGGAGCATATCCGTCACGATACCGCGCGCGCGGTACTCCCGAACCACCATAACTGTGGCCGCCGGTGCGGTTGCAGATGCTGCGGCACCGAGAACAAGTGCCGGATGCAGGGGCATACGCGTGATAATGCAGTATACCATGATGACGGATGTGACTAGGATCCATGCACTGGCTGCCTCGAGTATCGAGATCCATAGCACTGACCTGCCAGCAGCCTTAAGTTCACTGAAGGTAAAATTCTCGCCCAGCGAAAATGCGATCACGCCGAGCACAAAGTATGATATTTCTCCGGAAAAACCGATGATCTCTGCCGGGATGATATTAAGCATACGGGGACCGATGATAACACCGATCAACAGATATGCGGTTACTGCTGGAAAATGAACTCGGCGCAGCAGTTTTGCGCCGATAAATCCCGTAACAATGATGAGGGCGAGACCGAAAATATTATTCAAGTGACGATATCTCGCCGACTTTCTGGAGACTCAGTTTTGTCAACAGAGGTCCGACGAGTTCAAAGACCACCGTGGTCGCTGCGATAATGGTAAAGATGTAGTCGCCGTAATCGGGAAAGGTCGCTTTGGCAACGAGGCCGATACCGAGTGCAACACCAGCCTGCGGTGACAGAGCGAGCCCGATCCAGTTCTCAACAGGTTTGGACGCACCGCTGATACGCGCACCGAGTTTTGCACCGTACACCTTACCCACAGTTCGAAAAACGATATAAAGAATCCCCACAATACCCATCTTATAGAGGATACTGAAATCAAGATGTGCACCGGCGAGAATGAAGAACATCAAGTACAGAGGTGCATCCACGGTCCTCAGGACCTCGAAGAATTTATAATTCTGACGCGAGATATTGATGACCACGAGCCCCATCATCATCGATGACAGAAGTACCGATACATGCATGGTGATCGACAAGCCGACATTGAACAGGAGAAAACCAAAAATGTATATCATGAACTCTTCACTCGTCTTGACGAACCGGTTGAGCGATGAAAACGCATACCCCATAAAACCGCCGATGATCAAGGCGCCAACGATCTCTCCGATGCCGGCAAACACATGTGCGGTCTGGAATACATCCGCCCGCATGGCGTTTGCGAATGCGATGGCCATAGCACCGAGAATAAGACACCACGCGTCGTCGATGGCGACGACCTTGAGCAAAAGCTCGGTCAATAATCCGCTTGCCCGGTACTCCCTGATGACCAGAACAGTGGCTGCCGGTGCGGTCGCGGATGCTGCGGCACCAAGAACGAGTGCCGGGTAGAGCGGGAATTTGATTATTATAAAATAGATGACGATTGCGGCAGATACGAGCAACCATACGCCGACCGCGGCGACCACCGAAATCCACATGACCTGTTTCATGCCCCGTTTTATTTCTTCCAGGCGGAAATTCTCTCCGAGGCTGAAGGCAATGACTCCGAGCACTAGATTGGAAAAGAAATCCGATGCGAGAAAAATCTCTTCGGTAACCATGTTTAAGATCTGCGGACCGATAATTATACCAACAATGAGAAATGCAGTGACACTGGGAAGCTTGATGTATTTAAGAAGACGGGCACCAGCAAAACCCAGCATGAGGATGAGACCGGCACTCAGGAGCGAATTCACTTTGTTATGATGTCGTGTTCTTTAAAGACGTAGACGAGAATATCGAGGGTGCTTATTACACCTATAAATTTTTTATCGCTCACGACCGGCAGCATTTGCAGTTTGTGAATGCGCATCAGTCGTCGCGCTTCTTTAATGGTACTCGTCTCCTTGACCGAAATGTAATTCTTGTTAATGATGTCATCAACCAGGATCAGCATGCCCATTTCGGGCGAGAGTTCGAGGTTCAGGTCCTCATCATCAATGCTGTCGACAAACGGCATACGCTTTACTATTTCACTGACCGATCTGGAAAAGGGTCTGAATATATTCAGAATATCATTATAATTGACGACGCCCAGCAGGGTCGCATCGTCTGCCAGGACGGGGAAAATATGCTGGTGCGTTTTCCGCATGAGGCTAATAAGGTCTTTTAATGTCGTTGACGGCAGAACCGTTAAAACGTTCCTGTTCATCAATTCTGATACGGGAAGGTCTTCTATCTTCATTATCGATTATTATAGTTATAATACAACTTTTTTCAAGGGTGCTTCTGAATGAAAATTACGCCAGTACGACCTTATCCCGTCCCGAAAGTTTGCCTTCGTACATAGCCTTATCGGCAGTCCCGATGAGATCATCGCGTGTTTTCGCGTCATCGGGATAGGTGGCGATACCGGAGGTAATGGTGATCGAGAATTTTTTGTTGCCGAATGCATAGAACGGTTCTCGCTTGATTTCCTTGCGGATCCGCTCGGCGATCACGGCTGCAGTCGATTTGTCGGTACTGGGCAGGATCACTATGTATTCATCCCCACCGTACCGGACAACGACATCGCATGTCCTGACCGTTCTCCGTATGCGTTCGCCGACATACCTCAGGGTTTCACTTCCGACGAGGTGACCGAAATTATCATCGACCAGCTTGAAATAATCAATATCCATGAAGATCAGTGATAAGGGTGCAGGTGCATCCTTTCGCTTTGTGAGATACCGATCAAGGTACTCCTTGCAGTAGCGATTATTGTACAATTGAGTAAGATCGTCGATCAGACTCGCTTCTTCCATTTTCCGGTAGAGTGTTGCATTGTGGAGGGCGATCGTTATATGGGCAACGAGATTCTCGAATATCTCGAGATCGTCATTGGTGAACGGTTCTCCGCCTATCTTATTCACGACTTCCACGACCCCGATGATCTTGTCTCTCGATTTCATCGGCACGCAAAGAATCGATTTTGTGACGAACTTCGTTTTCTTATCGACACCAGAGTAAAACCGCGGATCCTTCGTAACATCGGGAACGATAATACTCTGCCCGTAATGGGCTACCCACCCGGCGACCCCCTGACCGACTCGAAGGCGCATCCCGAGTAACTTCTTCCCCGCTTCACCGGCTGCCGCCTCGAAGACGAGCTCCTGCTTCTCCTGATCGAGCAGCAGCAATGACCAGCCTTCTGCCTTTATAAGCTCAGCCGTCTTCTCCATGATTATATCGATGATCTCCTGGGGCTGCAGCGACGAGCTTATTGCCTGCACGATCTCGTTGAGAGTTTCCAGTTCTCGTACCTTCTGTTTCAGCGACGCTACGGTTTTCAAATGCAGCAACGTATGTTTACGCTGTGCCAGAGCCTTGTCCACTATCTTCTTGAAAAAATCAAGACGATACGGTCGAGCAATGATACCCTCGATGCCTTCGAAAAACAGTCGTTCGAAATCGAGTTTCGTCTCGCCGTCGACCACGATGATTATCGGGACCCCCGGGTCCAGTTTCTTCAACTGTTTGACAAGACCTGTTGCCGATTCATCGAGTATCATGAGATCGAA
>CP070834.1:821185-825236 GCA_020341755.1 Caldifarciminota bacterium
CCTCTTCGAGCAATTCCAGCGCCCATGGACCGAAATACGGATTCGACATTGCCTGGGTGGCGATCGCACCAACCCCCGGGATGATCCAGGGAACGATATAGCCGACGTCCGGGACGCGCGAGGCAACGGCAACACCGAATTCCTCGGTCGCGGGGTCTATCGCAGCAATCGAAAACGTTCCTTGACCGCATACGTGAAGAACGGCAAGTAGTAAAATCGTTGTCATAACATACCTCCTTTTTATACATACGGAAACAACGCCTTTCGTAATATGTCACATAATTATATGGCTGGCAGCTGGACTGTCAATGAACCACCGCGAAAGTCTTGCAAAATGCATAATTGTTTGTATAATTACTCCGTAGAAATACGCAGTGAACGAGAAAAAGTAATTAAGGATTCTTGAGTATTTATTAATTAAAAAAGGAGTCATGATGCACGGATATTATCGTTTTCCAACCATACATGGAAATACAATCATTTTTGTCAGTGAAGATGATCTATGGATAGTACCGGTCGAGGGAGGTATTGCACGCAGGCTCACGTCAAACCTCGGACAGGTTATGCATCCATATATTTCCCCCGATGGAAAATGCGTTGCATTCACCGGGCAGGAAGAAGGACATCCAGAGATCTACTGTATGCCTGCGGAAGGTGGTCGCGCACAGCGTTTAACGTTCCTCGGTGGTATCGCCTACGCTGTCGGTTGGACCCCTGATAGTAAAAGAATAATGTTTGCCAGTAATACTGGTCAATGGTATTTTCGGACCCTCAATATCTACTCGGTACATCGTGAAAAGGACATCCCGCGAAGGGTATTAGCAGGACCTGCAACTCAAATTTCATTCGCACCCCGGACCGGGGTGGTCATCGGACGGAACACAGCCGATCCTGCTCGCTGGAAACGATATCGGGGTGGAACAGCAGGGGAACTCTGGATCGATAAAAAGGGTAATGGTAGCTTTCGCAAATTGATCGACCTCAAAGGGAATATCGCATCGCCCATGTGGATCGGCAAATTGATATACTTCATATCCGACCATCAGGGAATCGGTAATATTTATTCCTGTACACCGGATGGAAAAAACCTAAAACGTCATACTGCTCATACTAATTTCTATGTACGCCATGCCAAGACCGACGGAAAAAATATAACATACCAGGCCGGCGGAGAGATCTATGTCTACTCTCCACGTACAAAGACCGCGAAAAAGGTGAACATACGATACCACAGTCCGCGAGTACAGACCAATCGCAAATTCGTTGATGCATCGCAATACATTGAAGACTACACGATTCATCCGTGTGGACAAATGGTCACGCTGACGACCCGTGGCAAGGTATTCACTATGCCCACGTGGGAAGGTCCGGTTGTGCAGAATGGCAGTAAAACCAATGCACGGTACCGTCTGGGTAGATGGTTGAGTGATGGTAAGCGGCTCGTCGTAGTTACCGATGAAAAAGGTGAAGATACTCTGCAAATCCTTCACGCTGATGGAGGTAGAAAACCGGAAAACTTACCGGTTCTGGATATCGGTAGACCTATCGAACTCGAACTGTCACCGCAGAAACCGCTTGTCGCCCTGACCAATCACCGAAATGAATTGGTCGTGGTCGATTTGAACAGGAAAAAGCGGATGATAGTCGACCGGAGTAAATTTCGCCGAATAAGTGGTATCACCTGGTCACCGGACGGTAACTGGCTCGCATATAGTTATCCGGATACGCAGAGAACGGCATGCATAAAGATGTGCAACGTGCAAACCAAAAAATCGTATCCGGTGACGCGTACGGTCATGACTGATTTCTCACCGAGTTTTGATCCGGATGGCAAGTACCTGTATTTTCTATCGAACCGTCATTTCGATCCGGTATACGACACCATACAATTTGAGCTCAGCTTTCCCGCCAACATCAAACCATACCTGATTACGCTCACAAAGGACATACCGTCACCCTTCCGCTATACTCGGATAGCTCCTGCAGGACTCGAGCTCGCCGCTATTGAACGCGCACTGCGTAAAGCACAGAAACCCGCAAAAGCAAAAAAATTGAAGATCGATATCAATGGCATACAGAACAGAATCGTCCCGATACCCTTACCCCCGGCGAATTATACCCAGATAATTGGGATCAAAGATAAGGTGCTGATCACGGAATTTCCGATCCAGGGTGGCAAGGAGATGTGGTTGGATGATACGCCCAAACCCAAAGGAATAATCAAATTCTATGATCTCAATGAACAAAAAAGCGGTATCATTGCAGCAGGGGTAATTGATTTTAAAGTGTCACGCAGCAGCGAGATCCTTATCTATCGTGGAAAAAACAGATTACGGGTTGCCAAACCCATGGAAGGGCTCGATGGCAAACTGAAAAAAGAGCCTATCGGACCGACGAGCGGTTGGCTCGACCTCTCACGCATCAAGGTAATGGTGCAACCGCTACAGGAGTGGCGTCAAATGTATGACGACGTATGGCGGCTCCAGCGAGATCACTTCTGGACTAAGGATATGTCGGGTGTCGACTGGAAAAAGGTGTATAAAAGATATCTCCCGTTACTTGCCCGAATCGGAACACGCTCTGAATTCTCGGATCTGACATGGGAAATGCAGGGTGAACTCGGCACGTCACATGCCTATGAGTGGGGTGGTGATTACCGGAAAGAGCCACAGTACCGTCAGGGATTCCTCGGTGCTGATTTCGAATACAGCCCGCAGCATAAAGCATACCGCATCAAGAATATCATACAGGGTGATCCCTGGGACCAGAAGGCTACATCACCCTTACTGGCACCCGCGCTCAATGCGCACGAGGGAGATATGCTTCTCGCGATTGACGGCAAACATCTTGATAAAAATACTCTGCCGCAAGAACTCCTGGTCAACCGCGCCGGTGCAGAGGTTTCCATAACGATTGCCAACCGTATGGGTCGGAACAAACGTACTGTATCTGTCAAGACATTACCGAGTGAAGCGGCTGCACGTTATCGCGATTGGGTCGAGAAAAACCGTACTGCTGTACACCGGATCAGTAAAAATCAGATAGGGTATGTACATATACCGGACATGGGTCCCGAGGGATTCGCCGAGTTCCATCGCTATTACCTGAATGAGCTTCAGTACCCCGCCATGATCGTGGATGTGCGTTTCAATCGCGGCGGTCATGTGTCACCGTTGATCCTGGAAAAACTCGCTCGCAGGCGGATCGGATACGATATAACACGGTGGGGACAACCAGAGGCATATCCTTATGAGTCGGTACTCGGACCGATCGTCTGTCTGACAGACGAACATGCTGGATCAGACGGCGACATTTTCAGTCACGCGTTCAAACTGAAAAAAATCGGACCGCTCATCGGCAAAAGAACCTGGGGTGGGGTGGTCGGCATATCACCATACTACAATCTTTCTGATGGAGGTTTAACGACCCAGCCAGAGTACTCGTTCTGGTTTATTGATGTAGGCTGGGGTGTGGAGAACTACGGCACAGACCCGGACATTATCGTGGAAAATCGCCCCCAGGATTATGCACGTAACAGGGATGCACAACTCGAACGCGGGATCAAAGAATGTTTACTATTGCTTAAAAAGCATCCACCCAAACTACCTAAGTTTGGAAAGAAACCACGGCACCCACTGCCAGAAAAATTACATTGAAAAACAGAAGCCCTCTCCTGGTTAGGAGAGGGCTTTTGGAGGGGAGGAGTAAATGAAAGGATACACCAGAGGTGGTGTCTGTTTAGTATAAAACTATACCAAGAGTATGTACAGGAACCTTATCACCATAAACGGTGATAAAATTACCATACCCCTCGGTATCGTAACGTGGGGCTGTTACCACTATTTCAGGTAACATCCCGTGTGCAGAAATATCGTCTCCCTCATAGCGCGGTGCAGTAACCACAACCTCGGGCAGCATATTCTCCTGTGCTCTGGGAGCGGTCACGAGCATCTCCTCTATGACGCCGTAGGCATTGATACTGACCCCGCTCATCTGTCCGACTAAAGTAACCAATAATATAAGTAACATTGTACCTCCTTGGTTGATTTCT
>CP070834.1:825336-829289 GCA_020341755.1 Caldifarciminota bacterium
GAGCTCTACAGGAGCGCAGACGGCGGGTCCGTCTGGACAATGATCGATTCGTACTATCTTGACGGCGGTGCCTTTGTCATGGATCCATCTGACACGGCTACATACTGGAGCGGCGGGAGACATTATGTATCTCCCAATTATTTCAAGAGTGTTTCGAGGACGACCAATTCGGGTATAACATGGATGCGTTGGGACCTCACGACGGAAAACGGAATGTGCGAGGCACTGGCGATCGATCCGACCGACTCGGATATCGTCTATGCAGCCGGCTATCCGGGTTTTCACAAGACCACGAACGGCGGGAATATGTGGAATGAAGTGAGCGGGGGTCTTTCAGGTACTACCTATGCAGTCGTCGTTGATAGCGACGATCCGGAAATCGTGTATACCGGTGGGACCAACGGATTTTTCAAATCAACCAATGGCGGCAATACCTGGACTGACATGGGATTATCCCAGGTAAATGCGATTCTCATACATCCGGAGAATCACGATTGTCTTTATGCCGGTACGCAGAGCGGTGTACACGTGAGCACAGACGGAGGAGTGAACTGGGAAGCAATGAACGAGGGGCTCGAGGATGATCACGTGACATCACTGGGGATTTTTCCCGAGCACTATTTGTTCTGCGGGGCTGATATCGGCGGTATGTACCGCTGGGATATCAGTACCGGCACTGAAGAATATAGTGAATTCCAGAGGCGGGTATTATCAGCCGTTCCCAATCCCATGCGGGACAGGACGACTATATCCTATTCCCTTTCACATCTGAGTACAGTTGAAATCTCGGTCTTCGATGTGCAGGGCAGGTTTGTCCGGAATCTGGTGAGTGAAACACAGACTGCCGGTACCCATACGGAGTATTGGGATGGGACTGATGGTTTCGGTGTGGCGGTTGCCGCCGGTGTGTATTTCTGCCGGCTCATAACCGGGAGTGAAAGTCATATGCTCAAGATAATTATAACACGGTAGTCTATCACAGGGAGTATCTGTCACATCGGGATACTCCCTTTTTTTATTTGGATTGAGGGCAGTAAGAAGGAGACAGTGTTGAATGTTCTCATCATTGGCGGCGCGCGGTTCATCGGCCCGTATGTGGTGAAAAAACTTATCGAACAGGGAAATGATGTCACGGTTTTTCACCGGGGGAAATCAAAGACACCACTGCCCGATGGAGTTACACATATATACGGTGACCGCAAGGATCTAAACGAATTTAAAAGCCAAATCGAGAAGGGCAGACCCGATGTTGTCGTGGATATGATCCCGATCACCGAGCATCAGGCTAAAACCCTCGTTGCGGTCTTTCGTGGTATCACCAATCGCATCATCGCCATCAGCAGCCAGGATGTATACCGCGCGTATGGTGTTCTGCTGGGAAAGGAGAAGGGCATCGAAGAACAGCCGTCACGGGAAAACTCACCATTGCGCGAAAAACTATATCCGTACCGTGGGGATGAGCCGAGAGCCGATGATGACCCCAGGAAAATACTGGATGACTACGATAAAATACCGATAGAGAAAATCATCATGAATTCACCGGGTATCAAAGGTACGGTACTACGGTTGCCTATGGTCTACGGACCGAATGATTATCAGCACCGACTGTTCGAACACCTGAAACGTATGGATGATAACCGGCCGGCGATCATCGTTCCTGCAAAGCTTGCACAGTGGCGAACGTCCCGCGGTTATGTTGAAAATGTCGCCTATGGGATCGCGCTGGCGATTACCGATGATAAATCCGTGAATCGGATATACAATGTTGCTGAACCGGATGACTTCACTGAAGCCGATTGGATCCGGCACATAGCTCAGGTTGCTGGCTGGAACGGCAAGGTTGTAATAGTCCCCGAGGAGAAATTGCCATCAGAATACGCTGCTGATTTCAATGCCGACCAGCATCTGACCGCGGATACGACACGTATCAGGACTGAACTGGGTTATCGGGAGCAGATACCGCTCGAGAAGGCACTCGCAAGTACCATTGAATGGGAACGGAACAATCCACCCCCTGTTCAGGCAGCGCAGTTTGATTACAAGAAAGAAGATGAAATCCTGCAGTCACTTGGATTTCATCAGTAACAGAAAATTTTTTCCTTATTAATATCTACAACTGACAAAAATCACTCAGCTCGTAGTTTCTCTCCTGTCTGTTCAGCCCATGCCCTAACCGTATCGCCGTCCCAGTTATCCTCAATGGTCTTTGCGAACATTCTTATTCGACTGCCAAAGACCTCGGCCGCGACCGTTCATATGTTCGGGTATGTGGTCAGAACATCGATAATATACTGCTGCACTGCTGCATTATGTTTCTCGGGATCACCGGACTGCAGGCAGAAAGAAAAATAATGATATTGTGGTGCTCGTCTGTACGTTCGAGTAGTTTCTTTGCCCTTCCATACCATCGCCCCATCCGTATACCGCTGCCGATAAAAATGTTCCGGTAATCCCGTAGCGGTGGATTGGTATTTTTTTTCAAGTCGACAACGTCGACCTCATAATGAAATGTGTCTCTAAGAACCTCGGCGATGATCGCGGCGCTTTCTCCGGTGACCCCGCTTTTCGTGGCATACGCGATGAGTGTTCGTTGATTTCTCTCAACCTTTGGCATACGTGTTTCCTTTTCGACGGGCTGTGTACTGAACGATTATTATTTCTTATCTTCGAAAGCCTTTTTTATCTTCTCCTCGATGCGGTCGACGATATTATCGATCTCCTGTTCCCAATCTTCTTTTTTCGTTTTATCGATGTGTTCTTGTATCGCGGCACGTATGTGGGTTTCTATTTTCGTGCCGATTTCGTCCCAGTCTGTCTTAATGACTACTTTTTTTTTCTTCGGCCGGAATCGCCAGGGTGCAAGGACCGAGAAACAAAGTCCGATAAGAAAGCCGAGATTGTAACTCCATCCCGTATTGTGTATTTCGTAAATCCCCACGTCTTTGGTGAAGAGACTTACGACAAAGGTAATAATAATGATAAGACCATGCCATATGCCTGCCCAGAATCCGGCGAGATGACCCGGATTGATTTCCTGGTCCCAGCGTTCATTCCCGGGAGCGCAGCTGACCAGTACACACATAACGATGAGCAGCAGACCCATGGCGATGTACTTCTTATTAATTCTCATCATTCCTCCTTTCCGAATCTATGTTTCCTACGCTGATATAGTTTTCCATGATTATTATAGGGATTACGACGGGATGGTCAATAGCACGTAGAAAAAAAACGGGCGCAAGTGATACACTTACGCCCGTGATAGAGTAATAGTGCCGTTATTCAATAACCAGGAATTCCACTCGTCGGTTCTGTGCGCGTCCGGCAACAGTGTTGTTCGTGGCGACAGGTTTGGATTCCCCGTAACCCTTGGTGATGAGCCGTGCTTCGTCGATACCGTGTTTTTCCACAAGATAATTCTTAACCGTGGCAGCGCGGTCGTTTGACAGGTTCATATTGTAGGCATCAGAGCCCTGACTGTCGGTATGTCCCTGGACCTCGATCTTAATATCGGGATTTCCGGCGAATACTTCTTTCAGAGTCGCGGCAGCATCATCGAGAATAGCATATGACTCGGGCTTGAGTTCGGACTTTGCGGTTTCAAAGTATACCTCTGGCAGGACAATTTTAAATTCTTTTTTGACGAACGCAACGTCGATCTCGCGGGTCTCACCTGCTTCGATTGTCACGGTTCGGTTGTACGGTAGGTAGTAGTCTTCCGGTGCTTCTGCGAAAATAGTATAGGTCCCGGCGGTAAGTGTTTTTTCAACTGTCTCAGTTACGGTTTCCGTTGCCATGTCACCGATCGTCACATCGGCAGTCATCGGCTCTTTGGTCTCCATGTCCATGATATTGAGTATCAGTATTCCGTCGGTTACGACCGGCATGAGCACGATGCGGACAGGGGTCTCTTCTCCTGCCTTGACGATCACATCGGTGCGGTACTCCTGATAGTC
>CP070834.1:829389-833320 GCA_020341755.1 Caldifarciminota bacterium
CGGGAGACGAGATTTGAACTCGCGACCCTCACCTTGGCAAGGTGACGCTCTACCACTGAGCTACTCCCGCATTGATAGGTGATTATATACTGAATATACACAATGTCAAGGCTCTGGTAATTCTGGTCTTTCTGGTTTGTTTAGTTTGTTTGGTCCATTTAGTTTTTTTGTTTTTTCGGTCTATCTGGTTTTTTAGTCTGTTTTGTTCTTACTTCCTAGTTCGTAGTTTCACTATTTTCGTTCTCCGTCACACCGACACACAATCAATTCAGCGTTCTACGTTCTAAAATCTATGTTCCTCATTTATTTACGCTCTCGGGTGATGTACTTTGTATATCTCTTTCAAATACTCCCGGTCAATGTGCGTGTAGATCTGGGTCGTTGAAATATCGGCATGACCGAGCAGTTCCTGGACCGCTCTCAGATCTGCTCCTGCTTCAAGAAGATGCGTGGCAAAACTATGCCGAAACATATGGGGTGTTATTCTCTTTTTCAAGCCTGCCTTTATGCGATATTTCTTCAGTATTTTAAAAAAACCCATCCTCGACAATTTACCCCCCCGCACATTCAGTATGACGAAGGATGATGAGCGGTTCTTGAGAATAGACGGACGTCCCGATGCTATAAATTGTTCAAGCGCCGAGGTTGCTTTTTTCCCGATCGGTACAATCCTCTGCTTATTGCCCTTGCCCACTACACTTAAAAAACGGCGTTCCATATCGATATCCTGCAGTCGGAGTCCGAGTAACTCGGAAATCCTCAGGCCTGCCGCATATAATAATTCCATGCATGCTCGATCCCTCAACCCTAAAGGAGTCCTCTCATCAGCCGCTTCAATGATCCTTGTAACTTCCTCGATCGAAAGAACTTCTGGCAACCTCCTTCCCACCTTCAACAATTCTATATCGGTTGCCGGATTCAACACCAGTCTGTTCGTGAAGACCAGGTATCGATAGAATGCTTTTATACTCGAGATCTTCCGGTTAATGGATGTCGCATGCAGCCCGGCATCGGACAGGGCATGAACAAATGCACGCAGCCGGTGTGTATCTGCTTTTATAATATCGCAATTTTGTTCACTACAGTACTGCATGAACTGCTGTACATCGTACTGGTATGAGCGCATCGTATTGAGTTCAGCTCCCTCAGCCATGAGGAAGTTCTGGAACGAACTCAGCTCGTCATCCACGGTAATTACATCTCGATGACGAGTTTTCTCGCGCTGCGAGTAAGGTTCACGGGTTTACCTTTTTTGTTGATGAAAACCACATCTTCAAGTCGCACCCCGAAACCTTTCTGCGGATAATACAGGCCCGGTTCGTTGGTGAACACATGTCCCGGGCGCAAGGTGTCCTTGTTCGTCCCGTACAGGCTGAATGAGGGGCTTTCATGTATGTCCAATCCTAACCCGTGCCCCAGAGAATGACAGTAGCCGGTTTGCGTTTTCGAATCGGACAGCAACGTCGTATGCCCCGCTTTTTCGAAAAATTCGCAAACGGCTTTGCCGATCTTATTGCATCTCGTGCCGGACCGGAAAAGACTGAAGGCATAATCCTGCGCGTCCGCGACAAGTTTGTATACCTTCTTTATGTGTTCGGGGGCATGACCGAAGCAAATAGTCCTGGTGAAATCAAAAAAGTATCCGCCGCCGCGTTCCCGCGGAAAAATATCAAAAACGATCGTCTTACCAAGCGCAACCGCTTCACGATCCCTGCCGGCATTGTGCGGTACGCCAGCATCTCTGCCCTGAGCGACAATCATCCCTTCGGTAGAAACAATGCCTCTTTCGAACATCGATCGGTGCAATAGGGCACGCAGGTCACCGATCAGGAGTTTTCTCCTTCGATCCTTCATGATGATGCCTTTTTTGACCTTCATGGCCTGGACGGTCTTCAAGGTGTCCCGGAACGCTGCAGCGACCGCTCTCCCGACCTGTTTGATGCGTTTTATTTCATCGTAGTCCTTCGTCTCACGCGCGGCGGTTAAAATATCCTTTCCCGCATCATAATGCAATTTTATATGCCTGTTCATCTGCAGCAACTTTCTCAGTATGTTGTACCCGGCTCCGAATGACGTACAGCCGTAAAATGCTACCCTGCCCTTCACGTTCAGGTCTGTGAGTACAGCGTTCAGGTACATTGCATTCGCTTTCATCCTGTCCTGCTGCCGGCTGAATATCTTCTGAGGTTCGAAGTGGTTTACACTGATCAGCTTATGCCCGGTCTGCGCAGCAACCTCTCTTTCGATTGGCGAATGAATCACCCACGCCCGCTTACCTCTTTTCTTTATATACATTCCATGGATATTCGCACCGTTCAGAAGGTAATACATGGTCGGATTGCTGCTCGATTTGCCTTCGGCATACAGTGCATCGATCTTCATTTTTTTCATCAGATTATTCAGGTCTTTTTTCATAAAACCTCTTCAGGTTATATACCAAGATGCAATCTTGAAAAAATTCTCCAGCAGGATAATGCCTGCACGATGTTCCTGTGTGTAACGTTCCGGGTGGCACTGCAAGCCGTATTTGGGGAGCATTTTATGTTTCATGATCTCTAATGGACAGCGGGGAGAATGAGCCAGAGGAATGAAGTCATACGGTACTTTCTCCACATACTCGAGATGCGATTCCTGGACGATGAATTCGTCGGGTAACCCCTCGAATATGTCATCGTGTTCCTGTTTCGTGACCGGGTAATAACCCTCGATACTCTTGTCCATAGCCAGGACAGATTCACCGAACGCCATCGCCATTAACTGATGTCCAAAACATATACCCAACAGCGGCTTTTCGGTCTCCCGTATGAAATCCACTTCATGAAGGAAATTATCGTATACTCCCGGTTCACTGAGTTTATATTGTGAACCGGACAGGACAACGACATCGAAGTATTTGAAATCATCCATGCCTCCGATCGTCGATGCCTCTTTTATCTCAACCGTGTGAACAGTGACACTGTTGATTACTTCATACAAAGCCGCTGTTTGTGGTGAATTTGGGAGGTAATTGTCAATCAATAATGTTCTCATCGATCACCTCGAATAATGCATCAACCAACGCTGATTCCCTGACACGTTTCACCTCCTTGCCCCTGGCAAAGATAATGCCGATCCGTTTGCCGCACGCAATCCCGTAGTCCGCTTCTCGTGCCTCACCCGGGCCATTCACCACACAACCCATTACCGCTACTTTCATGAATTTATTGTATGTACCGAGCCGCTTCTCAACGGTACGGGCAATAGGTTCAAGATCAACCTCGCATCTGCCACAGGTGGGACAACTGATCAACACCGGTCTCTCACGGCGCAATTCCAATGCAGAAAGAATCTCGAATGCAGCCACGACTTCTTTAACCGGGTCCCCGGTCAAAGATACTCTTATTGTATCGCCGATATGCTCATTCAGAAGAATGCCCATACCGACTGCGCTCTTGATGCCGCCACGAAACGGTAAGCCGGCCTCGGTGACCCCAATGTGAAGGGGATAATCAAAGTGTTCATGCAGTATCTCATAAACTCTGACAGTATCGAGAACGGCTGCACCCTTCGCTGAAATAACGATGTCGTCAAAGCCACATTTAACGAATACTTTCACGGCACGTTTCACTGCATCCACTATTGCACGGGGCGTCGGATGATGGTATTTACGCAGGATCGGTTTTGGTAGTGAACCAGAATTCACGCCGATCCGGATGGGAATGCCCCGCGACTGTGCCTGCTTGATGACCTTGATGATCTTACGGTCGTCACCGATATTCCCGGGATTGATTCTCACCTTGTCGATGCCGGATTCGATAGCGGTGAGTGCCAGCCGGTAGTCGAAATGAATATCGGCAACGAGCGGTATACTGGTCGCTTCTTTGATAGACGTGAGCGCGAGCGCGTCCTCCTGCCGGACAACCGCAAGTCTGACGATCTCACAACCAGCCCT
>CP070834.1:833420-837255 GCA_020341755.1 Caldifarciminota bacterium
ACATAGCCACTCTCAAAATACAGGGGACGATAACCCAACGGCTCCGCATCATCCTTCACATAGTTGTAATCAAACGCCGATATCGCATAGAAGTAGGTAAACCCGTTACGCACATCATCATCCACATACGAATGAATGATGCCGTTGTCGGTCGCTGTCAGATTCATCATCGTATCTTCAAAGACAATCCCGTTCGCCTTGTCACAACGCGACAATAACTCCCAATCACCCGTCTCACCGGTCAAACTCTTCCAGATCCCATAACCCTCAAAATCATACTGCATGTAGTAGGGGTCAAATAACGGTCCCGGCATGCTGACAATGTCGTAGTAGGGATCTGCCGCAAGCTCGGAATGATTGTCCCACACCAGCGTCACCTCTTTGTCGCCCGGTATACAGGTCAGATTGGGCGGCGGCGGCGGCCCCGGTAACAACCAGTTCTTGTCGTAGATGAACTGACAGGTACCGTCAATCTCCACTAACGCCGTGTCCGGACGCTCATAGATCTCGTACCACTGCGCGAACATAATACCGATCAATACCACGGCAGTGGAATCCGCATCCAGGTCGAACGGACCGCTGCACTGCAGGAAACGCTGGTCGTCCGGCTGCGGCGGCACGGTATCATAGGGTTCGTACACGCCGGTCTTGAAGTTGTACCCGGCAAGCGTCACGTACCGTTCGCCATCGAGGTTCGGCTCCAGGCTCAGGGTGAACCGCTTGAACGCGGTCATGCCGTGCTGGGGTATCTCGGACGGGTCGCGCCAGTCCGGGGTACCGTCGAGGTCGGCATCCCACAGCGAATCGATCACATTAATCACGTAATAGGAACTGTCCCGTTCGAACTCGTCGGGAATCCCGTCCTCATCCTTGTCGGCACCTACTTCAAGGTCCCACGGGCTCTGTAAATAATCGAAGCCCATCACGCCGGGGTATTCTGCCCAGCCGGCTTCTGGTTCTTCCTGCCATTGATACCCGAGATCATCCACCCACAAAGACTCACCTTCGATCACGTACCACTGACCAACAATACCGGAAATGATGTCGTTGTCTGCCACGCCGATATCATTATCAGTACACACACCATAATAACAGTCATCCAATCTGCTTCCGCTGACATTTTTCAGTTCGAATTTTATGAAGATAATATCCTGGGTCGACGACAGATTCCAGGCATACACGGTCTGATAGACCTCCAGACCGATCGGTCGTGTGTCTCCGGGAATATGCGCGCTTTCATCAAGATCGTTATACACGCACCAGGAATCCTGATGTGACCTGGATGACTGCGGTGCCATGGGCAGCTGGTCGACCGGCGGCGGCCAGTCCGCCGGATACATGAATATGATCGCAGCCGGATCACTCGTCGACATACCCGCCAATCCGGGCACGTATTCGGTCTCGGCACCATGAGGACCGTAGCCGACACTCACGAGCGTATCGTCGCCGACAAGCGTCCCGAACCATGAACCGGCTCCTTCTATGTAATGATGGTTCGATCCTTTGGGCCACCATGTTCCATCACCGGTCGAGCTCTGGCCGAATTTTCCGAAATTGGATATAGACATCTCGACCTGGTTTACATCATGCACCTTGATCTGAAAATCGCGGTTTCCCGGTACGGGAACTGCCGGATCGGCAAATATAAATGCCGCCACCATTATGCAACATACGATTTTCAAGGAGAAAAACATATATCTCGCGCGAGGATGACATTTCCCCATTGTTCCTCCTTTGCTATATATTTACTGACGCGATGATAAGCTAGGGTATAATATGATACTACGTTTTACTGGATTGTCAAGGGAGAAACACGGCAGATGCCTGAAAGACATAGTGTGGGAGTATGTGGGTATCGGAGTGACGGAGCCAAAAAATGCAGAAGGGAGAACCGTTACATTGCTAATTGCTGATGTATACTTTATAATTGAAGAAAAACCAGCCTGTCCCTATAAGATGTGTCCTCTTATTTTACCTTTATTACTTTCCTGCTTTCGCGGGTGTGGTCGGTCTCGAGCACGACAAAGTATATGCCGGCTGCAAGGTCTGCCGTCTGTATCTGCACCGCATGATTTCCCGCGTCAAATCGCTGTTCAATGCCCTGCTTTACCAGCCGTCCGGTTTCATCGAAAAGTCGAACACTGACATGATCACCGGTTGCCATGTTAAACACAACTTGGCAGTGATCTGTCATAATATTCGGTTGTACACTATACTGGAAATTTATCATTTCGCTGCTCGCCTCAGCTATGCCTGGTATTACTCTCGCCCGTTCGAAATATGTATTGAATGTTACATCTTCGATCCAGACCGTATAAGCCCAGATATAACCATCATTAACCAGAAGATGTGCAGTTTCCGTCGCATTCCAGTTGATGAGTTGTTGTCCGATATCAGGTTCGCTCAGTGGACCGGATACTACCCAGGAGCTGCCGTTGTTTATACTGTAGATGGTACCGACATGGTAGCCTCCAAGTATGGTATCATTGGTGGGTATACATATCTTCTCATAATATGCTTCAAAGGTCACAGCGATCATCCCGGAGACCGGGTCGTGGCATACTGACCCATACTGCATAGGTTCAAAATAGTACGAGGTATCTCCTATTACTATATCAACGATATAGTCATTGATATCGAACACATCCCATGACCATGAGCCGGGACCGCCCGTACCATGAAAACACCAGAAACCGCCACTGTCAGGAAAGACCTGGTTGATATCATTATTCACCAGCCAGATCTCATCATCAATGACCTCGCAGTCGAGTTCATGCCACCAGAACTGGGCATTCTCGGCATTTATCATCGGCACGTCGGGTAGCGCCGTCGGTGAGTTCCAGGTATAGCCGCCGTCAGTCGATTCAATGTAATACGGGTACACCACGTCAAACCCGCCGATGGATTTCAGGTCCTGATAGGTGTAGAATAGATAATTATTGCTACCGAACCGCATATGACCACTGCAGCCATTCGCATCTATCGGCGGAACACCCATAATACTGTCCGACCATGTATACCCACCGTCCTCCGACACCCAGAAATAGATCGCCTGATTGCCATTATTCAAATAACTCCAGGCAGATGTGACTACCCAAAAGGGGTCTTCCGGGTTCACGGCAATACTGCCGAGCCAGGGACACATGACATCACCGGATGCATTGTTCATGGATACGGGAGACGAAAATGATGGTGCTGATGGCACGTTCTCCTCGATCATGCATTTTAAGTCACCTGTCGCATACCCGTTTGGTGATTCCTGCCACTCAGAGTACAATTCACCCGGATTGACATCAAAATCCGGTGAACCGTCGACGCCAGGATATATTCTCCTGAGTTCGGCTGAGTGTGGACCATAGATAGTCCAGCTCGCTCCGCCGTCAAGTGAATATGCAACGTAGATCTCCATATAATCGTTGGGGTCAGTCGTCGGATCACCGTAGATAACGGCTATGGCATCTCCACCGGTACTCACGGCAATATTCTTGCCCTGTGGACCGAGCACGGACCGGATATCACCGGATACGGCAATTAACACGCGGTCGGTGAATACCGATCCCTCGCCCTTTTTGGACTGACCGTCAATAGGGAACGCCTTCTTGGTTACGGTGGCAAAACACAACGCAGTTGCGAACAACACAACCAGCCATCTTCTCATACCTACCTCCCCTTTCACATACTATATACTACTACATGATACAGTCTGGCAATTAATTGTCAAGGGGAAACGGCAGACACCCGAATATCATGTATAGGAGTATGTGGGTGTCGGGGTTACGGTGATAAAAAATGTAGATGGTAGAACCGTTACATTGCTAATTGCTAATTTATGATT
>CP070834.1:837355-841148 GCA_020341755.1 Caldifarciminota bacterium
CTCAAGGTATATTACGAGTGATAAGAAAGATCATACGATTTAAAGCCGTTTCCTCCACGCAGGATACGGCGAAGCGATTCATCCACGAAAAAGAAGAATTAGCGATTGCCAGTTATCGCCAAACGCGCGGCAGGGGGAGGGTCAGTAGAACATGGTATTCACCGACCGGTGGTATGTACCTTTCATTCCTGCTTTTTCCAAAGACAAGAATTTCCTCGATTCCCCTACTTGCTTCGCTGACGATCGTCCGGGTGCTGGAGAATTATGACATTTCGAAAATCGAGATACTGTGGCCCAATGACGTGTTACTCAAGGGTCGGAAGGTGTGTGGTATTATCTGTGAACAGCATAAGAATGCAGTCATTTGCGGTATCGGGTTGAACGTGAATATCTCGGATTTTACTCAGGGATTGCCGAATGCGACCTCGTTGATGCTCGAATCTGGTAAAGAGTACGATATCGATGAGCTCATTGAGAATGTCGTTGGTATGTTCAATCCCCTGTACAAAGAGTTACAGGAAAAAGGATTGAAAGTTAAAGAGGTTCTTAATTACGTGAAGGGGATCGGTGAATCGGTCGAAATAGTGACCAGTAAGGACCACGTTCGGGGAACGGTGTTCGATATCGATGAAGACTGGGCATTATTGTTGAGGGATGATACGGGTATCATACGTAAATTCTATTATGGTGATGTAAGGAAGTTGCGGTGGTAGCGGCTATCGACATCGGCAACACAAATATTCATATTGGCGTGTATGCAGCTGATCGGTTATTGGCAAAGAAGACCGTTCCAGTCGCCAGCAACAAACTCGATCGAAATATCGGACAGTTCCTGTCCCTAAAGAAGATAAACGGGGCTGCGATCGCATCCGTCATACCACGTCTGACGAGACGCGTGGTACGGGTCATTAAAAAGTGCTGCGGTGTGCAGAGTCTCGTCGTGACGCACAAGCTCAAACTGCCGGTAAAATTGTGTTATGAGCCACCAGAGACCCTGGGGGCAGACCGTATCGCAAATGTGGTCGGCGGTCTGGCATTGTTCCGGTGCAATCTGATCATCATTGATTTTGGTACCGCAACGACTTTCGATGTTGTTTCGAGCAAGGGTGTTTATCTCGGTGGGGCTATCATGCCGGGTATTGGTTTGAGTGCGGATATGCTTGCTGATCGTACTGCCTTATTGAAAAAGATTGTTCTGAAGAGACCGAAAGGCATCATTGGAAAGAATACTGCTGAATGTATGCTCTCTGGCGTAGTCAATGGCGCGGCAGCAGCAGCACGCGGCATTATCCGGAGTATCAGAGCCGATCGCGGAAGATCATTTGTACCGATAGCCACGGGTGGTTGGGGACACTTCATCGTTCAGTGCATCCCTGAGATAAAACACTACGAAGAAAATATCGGGCTGTACGGCATATTAAAAATATACCATGACAATGCTTGTTAAGCACAAACAGATGAGAATAATTTCAGAGAGTCATGATCGAACCAGGGATATCGGTGCAGAAATTGCAGCCGAATTGCATCCGGGAGACATCGTTTACCTGTACGGCGAACTTGGCAGTGGCAAGACCGTGTTCGTTAAAGGATTATGTGCAGGACTTGGCGTCGATGAGGACGTTACGAGTCCCAGTTTCGTTATTGCTACGGAATATGCCGGCAGGGTTAAGGTATCCCATATTGATCTCTATCGTCTCGATGGTTCACAGGTAGACGCTTTGCCGTTGGATGAGTACATCCCAGAAGATGGCATAACGGTCATTGAATGGGCGGATCGTCTTACGTCACTTGAAAAGGGGATCATTGTTCGTATCACCATTGTCGACAAAAGATCACGGGAGTTGCTCATTGAAGATCTTCGGGATTGAGACATCATCACCATTGTTCTCGCTCTGTATTGTACACGATGATCGTGTCGTTCATATGGTGAAAAAAAGTCGTTTGCATGACGAGACGAGTAGAGACGGTAAATTCTTCCAAATAGCCGAGCACCTTTTGGGAACAGAGACTGATATTCATCTTGACGCGATAGCGGTTGCTGTCGGTCCGGGCATGTTCACATCGTTGCGCGTTGGTTTGAGTATGGCTAAAGGACTCGCGCTTGCTCGTGGCATTCCGGTTGTAGGTGTGAATACGCTTGACGTGATCGGTTCACAATTTTCCTTCCTAGATAAACCAGTTCTTGCGGTCATAAATGCATTCCATGATGAGATTTACGCAGCGCTGTACAAAAGCGGTGAGCGTTTTACCGATTATACACTGACAACTCCCCAGCGGCTCGGGGATATGCTGCAGCAGAAAACGATCATCGTGGGATCGGGAATAGATGTAATAAGGAAACACGGGGTATCGTATGAATGCGAATATCATCTTGTTGACGATGAGTCATTTTTCCCTGATGCAGTCCGGGTCGTGCGTTCTGCACGCATCCGCATCCAGAATTGTCAGTATGATGATCCCGATACCCTCGAACCTTTTTATCTGAAGCAGACCGATGCAGAGAGAAACTACGATAAGAAAAATGCTCGTTAAAGACCTGAAAGAGGTCTATGAGCTCGAGGTCCGGTTATTCCCGAATCCCTGGCCTCTTTCTTTCTTCGAGGCTGATCTACGCGTTCCCGGGACCGTTGCCTTTGTCGTTGAAAATCAGGGAGAACTTATAGGCTACAGCATGTCCACGGTCGGTAAGGAAGGTTTTCATGTCACCAATATTGCGATCGCGCAAGAACATCAAAGGATGGGTATTGGGAGCAGGCTCATGCATATGCTGGAGAACATTGCCCGGGAGCGTGGATGCAGCCGGGCGTATCTGGAAGTAAGGATAACAAACAAATCGGCAATAAAAATGTACGAAAAATTGGGCTATAAAATTGCGCATGTGCAAAAATTGTATTATATGGATGGTGATGATGCTTATGTGATGGAAAAGGAGTTAGTATGAATTTATTATGCATCTTAGCGCTTATCAGCAGCGTGGATCTTGTTTTCATGAAAGATTCGCCAGATGTTATGGTGAGAGTCGTTCCTGAAATAAATGTTGAAGAAATCACGATACATTATAGTTTTTCAGGAAACCAATGGGGCAGCACTACCGTACAAAGAACCGATGGCGCGTTCAATGCGGCATTGAAAACACCGGACGATGTTAAGGTCGTCGGTCTATATGTTGTATACGACAACAGCTATCGTGATGACAATGACGGTAGCCTGTATCTGTACGAGGTCAGTATTTTCCCGAGATTCCTCATGCCCATATCGCTCCAGGATCTGGAGGTGATGCTAGAGCAGGCACGCAAGAAAATTTCTTCTGGTGTGCATGTCAGTGAGGCAATACGTCTTCTCGATTATCTTGACGCTATGCTGCCGGTACTTCCCTATGTCGAGAACACACCGGCAGCGGCAAAACGTGAGACATTACAGCAGGATGTCGCTGTATTGAAACAGCAGGTAGGGCACTAGTAAACAAATCGTAATATATTCAGGAATCCGGTCATTATACTACTACCCCTCTCTAACTTCGCTAGACTCGAGACTATAGCAATACTGTAAGCTTGGCATTTTGCGGATCGAAGAGTAACTGTATTTTACGCTATGCCCTGCGCTTTCTTTTATGTTGACGTGAAGATAATCTCGAATATTCTCTTCTCGAACGATAGGTGCATATTTAAAAGCGAAATAAGGAGACAATGATGAAGCATAAAATTACAGGCAAACAACCGAATTCAAAGATGTGTATAGTATGCGGTATGAAGAACCCCTTCGGCCTAAAAGTTTTTTTCTATGAGACCGATAC
>CP070834.1:841248-845025 GCA_020341755.1 Caldifarciminota bacterium
GGCAATGAAGAAATCGGCAAATGGTTCGCACGGTGGATTGGTCGGCTTGGCAATGACCTCGAGCGATTCCGGTGTCGCATCAACGTAGGCGAGCATGTCTCCGTTGATGACGCCGATAATACTATCACCCTGATTGCGGGCTTGCTGCGCATAGTAACCGCTGCCGTACATACCGTACTCCTCGCCGGAGAATGCAATATAGCGGACCGAATATTCAAAGTCATAGTCACGCATAACGCGCGCCGCTTCCATCACGGCGGCAGTGCCGCTTGCGTTGTCATCAGCGCCCGGTGCCTCATCCGGTGAATAGAAGGCATACGAATCAAAGTGACCGCAGATTATCGCGTACATCGAATCCGGATACACGGTCCCGTTTTTTACCGCAATGACATTCGGCGCGTGACCGCCCGTGTGATACTGGAAGTAAACCGTATCCATACCGAGGGCGGTGAACCGGTCAAATATCTCATTCGCAGCAGCCAAACAGGAATCATGTTCTGATAAGCGGGTTCTGAAATCCTGCAGTCGCTGAACTTTCGCCAGTACGCTGTCCGGATCGACGAGATCCACGATGTCGGCAACGGTCTGGCTGTAGTTCACGTCCGGGAACTGAAAAGAACTCTTGATGACCATGGGTGTAAAGGAAATGCGCTTGACCATCACCTTCTGGTTGAGCACCTGCGTCAGCATTCCCGGATGTATCATGATCAGGTAATCCGCTCCGTCACGGGTCAGGATGTCACTGAATAATGTCAGGTCAGCTGCGTCGGTCATGGGTCGCGCGAGATAGTAGTCACCATCTGCTGGATCGCTGGCGAGTATTTCGTAATCGAACGACGAAATTAGATCAACTTCAACATCATCGAGCAGGACGATCGCGCAGTGTTCCAGTTCGGCAAGGACGCGAAGACTGTGCTCTGCGAGCGGCGCAAGCCGTGCTTCGTCTAAGTTTACGCGGACAAGATGCTCTGCGGCAAATGCGGCTACCGACACGAGCAGTAATAAAGAACAGATTCTTTTTATCATTTTTTCACCTCGTTTTTTGGATCGTGTGTCACAATTTGAAAAACTCTCGCAGCGGTTATGGTCCAGATATCTGGATCGAGAGTATTGCCGTTTATATCATTATACAAAAGGATACACAGAATTTGCACCGCGTCAATGAGTAGATATGGGGGTCACAAAATGTAACTCCTATGGATCAACCTCCACCGGCAGCAAAACCGATAAGCACACCGAGGATCACAGAACCTAGCACGATCGTAGTGGTAGCATAAGGGTCAAAGCCAAAACCATCGGTCGCTACTGCTAATATACCAGCCACACTTCCGCCAACCAGTCCTCCCAGACAACCGCATCCGACCTGTTTTATGGATCTTGGTATCGCCTGATCGTTGAGCAGCCTTTCTTCTTTTTCCAGAGGCACTTCTTCTGTCTTTTCCTTTTCTTCAAAGCTGATCTCTTTAATTTCAGCAGCTGGTATTTTCAGCACACCGGTCTTTGTTTGTATGGTTACGGTATCCGATTCAATCGCAATAACATTACCCTGTATTTTGAGCCCCGTTTTCAGCGTAATTGTATCTGCAAACACCAGCCCAATCATGAACAACACCAGAATAGCAAATATCTGCTTCATAATTCCTCCCTGACAGCATTGTAGTATACCGTACATGATACAACTGTCAAGCTGTACGGGAACGTACTTATGCGAACTGACAATCCATCTAATTTATAAAGAATGGTGTTACAACATGAAGCAGGGAATTATATTACAAATAATCTATTTCCAAATTGTCCCATAGATATCAGAATTATTTCCGGTTTTCAAATTTCACCGCTCTGGTTGCAGACATAAAGCAGTAACCGGGATTCACCCGTTATCTCAACCTCCGCCAGCAACAAAGCCGATAAGGACGCCGATGATCACAGAACCCAAAATCACTATCGTAGCAAGATTTTCACTATCACCAAAACCATCGGTTCCAACTGCTAATATACCAGCCGCGCTCCCACCAACTATTCCTCCCAGGCAACCGCATCCGACTTGTTTTATAGATTTCGGTATCGCCTGTTCGCTGAGTACCCTTTCTTCTTTTATCTCAGGTACTTCTTTCCTCTCCTCTCCCTCTTCTTCAATAATGATCTCCTCGACATCTGCAGTTGGTATCTTGAGTTCACCGGTTTTTGTCTGGATGGTCACGGTATCTGATTCAACCGAGATAACCTCACCTTTTATTGTGAGTCCTGACTTCAGGGTAATCGTATCAGCAAATAATCCTGCAGCGATCAACAATGCCAGAATTATGTGTACATACTTCATATTTCCTCCTTATCCGCATAATATAGTATTGTATCGAGACCGATTGTCAAGCATGAAACAGGCGTACTTTCGCGAAGCAAATATAACCGGATCAACAATGAGAGTGTAACCTTCTTTCTTTTGCCAGCGTTTCACATTAAAATGGCGAAATTTGATTATTGAGCATATAAAGAAAGGAGGGATATATGTTCAAACAATTCGAGCTCATCCTGACTACTGCATGTCTGGCTCTTACTGTAGTATTTATCATCTTGATCATGATTCGCGTCAGGAGTATTTTTCTCATGAAGGCAAGGCGAGTACCTCTCTGGCACGAACGTGTCAACATAGTGAACAAAATAGTAAAAGTTATCACCGCCATATCACTGCCCTTAATGACAATGGGCATTATAAATTTCATTTTCATTGTTTCCATACCGTCGGTCGTGATCAGAGTATATGCCAAGACTCTTTTTATTATTATCTTTGGCATCTGGGCGCTCCTTGAATTTATGCTGTCCCTTTCGATTTCAGAAAAATTACTCAAAGGCGGTATATTCAGACGGATCCTGTACTTTCTTGCCGTTATAATCTGTATCGCTGGTGCAGTCCGTTGTTTCCCACTCATCCCCCAGTCATGGGCATACCCGTCAGAAGACGATTGTGTCATTCTTGATCTGCCGGTTCGTGGGGTCTGGCTTGCCGGACAAGCCGGCGCCAGCGTGCTCACGAACGGACACATATCCAACCGCTATGCCATTGATATCTTGAAATTCGGTCCGGACGGCAGGTTATTTAAGGGTAAGGAAGAAAGTGTCGCAGACTTTTATTCCTACGGTGAAGAGATTCATGCTCCTGCCGACGGAAGGATCACCGAGGTTCAGGACGGCATCCCGAGCGATCTCATGGGCAATATGGATAAAGACCATCCAGGCGGCAATTATATCATCATGGATATCGGACAGGAAAAATATGTATACTTTGGTCACTTAATAAATGGCAGCATCACCGTGGAAGAAGGTCAGTCTGTTACAGCCGGTACGGTGCTGGGTCGTGTCGGCAACTCGGGTTACAGCACCCATCCCCATCTCCATATGCACGTGCAGAACAAACCCGTATCCGATCCTGACGGCAGGATCACGTATCCTTTCCGATTTGCTAAAATTCGCCGGAACAGGTTGATGTTCTGGCAGGAAGTCAAAAACGGTGCTTTATTACGAGGCGACCGGTTCAGCGACTGAGACGACTTAGCCGGCTCTCCTCGAGAAACCGCAATCTACACCTGTGATGTTTAGGACGACGATGAAAGTACAAAGTATGGCGACACTATCGTATTTTACTGTTTTCCTTGCTTCGCCCCTCGATAAACTCGGGACTCATAACAACATCGCCCCTCGATAAACTCGGGACTCATAACAACATCGCCCCTCGATAAACTCGGGACTCATAACAACATCGCCCCTCGATAAACTCGGGAC
>CP070834.1:845125-848794 GCA_020341755.1 Caldifarciminota bacterium
GGTGATCCCTGGCCCAATATCGAGAGCGCAAATGTTGCTATCAGGAAAGAGCTCGATCTGTTCGCGAACGTCAGGCCGGTCAGGGTTCCGTCGATGGGTATTGACTGGATGTTCTTCCGTGAAAACACCGAGGGTGCGTATGCACTCGGACCGTTCGGTGTCCAGGTCAATCCAGACCTTGCACTAGATTTTACGCTCGCGACCAAACCGGGCTGTGAGCGTATTATACGGCTCGCATTCGAACACGCAAAGAAGATGAAAAAAGAGCGAGTGACCGCGGTGACCAAGGCGAATGTGGTTAAGACCACGGACGGTTTGTTCTTGAAGATTTTCTACGGGATCGCAAAGGAATACCCGGGGATCAATGCCGACGACTGGTTCATCGATATTATGACCGCGAAACTCGTCGACGAAAAACGGCGCACCCAGTTTCAGGTGCTCGTGCTGCCGAACCTGTACGGTGATATCCTTACGGACGAAGCCGCCGAGTTCCAGGGTGGTGTGGGCACGGCGGGCAGTGCCAATATCGGCAAACGCTATGCCATGTTCGAGGCGATTCACGGCAGCGCACCGAGAATGGTCACAGAGGGCAGAACCCATTATGCGGATCCTTCGAGCGTAACCAGAGCGGGTGCTATGTTGCTGAGCCATATCGGGTATCCCGAACTCGGTGAACAGCTGAATATGGCAATGGATATCTGCGGTCAGTACGAAAAGAAACTCGTCATGACCGGAAGGTCGACCGGTGCAACGAGCCGGGATTACTGCGACTATGTCATGGAAACCATGGCAGATCCGAATCTGAAACAGCGCTGGGAACAGTATCAAACGACATAACAAACAGAGAACGGCTATTACGGGAGGGTCTCTGCTTCGGTGCAGAGACCCTCTCTTTATCAGCTCCGTCTGCTGCTTGACTACAGCGAAACCGAAAGTATAATCTCCGGTAAGGAGGAACCGTGAAGAAAATCTTGCTGTGTATACTTTTATTGGCAGTGTCTGCTGGAGCACGAACCATGTGGGTACGGGTGTACTATGATACAGAAGAGGCGCGTGTTCAGCTTTTGGCAAACGATTTCGATCTCCTGACCGGCAGCGCCCAGAACAGGTATTTCGAATATTTCCTCGATGAGAAGACCGCGTATGACGTGCAGGCACAGGGGTACATAGTCAACATACTGCATCCCGACATCACGACCTTCCTCAATGAGACATATGGAAATTTGAGGATGAACTTTGGCGAGTACTACACCTATGATGAAATGGTCCAGGAAATTGAGACGATATCAGCGCTGTATCCTGCTTTGACCCATCTCACGAGCATTGGTCAGACCTGGCAGGGCAGGGATATCTGGGCGGTCAAGGTCTCGGATAATGCCGGTATGACCGAAGCAGAACCTCGGGTACTGATCAGCGGCGCACATCATGCACGCGAACCGATCGGGTGTTCGATCGCGATCGATAACATGTACTGGCTTCTTGATAATTACGGTGCTAATGACACCGCGACCGCCATCGTTAATAACAGCGAAACATGGTTCGTACCGGTCGTCAACCCTGACGGCTATGTATTCAACGAAACGTATGATGATCCCTGGGGTTGGCGCAAGAACTGCCGTGATAACAATAACAGTGGTCAGATGGAACCGGAATTTGACGGCGTTGATCCCAACCGGAATTATGGGTATATGTGGGGTTATAATAATGTCGGCTCGAGCCCGGATCCCACGCACGGGGCTTACCGGGGACCCGAGGCATTCTCCGAGCCCGAGACACAGGCAATGCGCGAGTTATGCGATTCGGCGGAATTCATATATGCGGTGAATTATCACGCCTATGGTAATATACTCATTGTTCCCTGGGGCTATATCGATTCCTGGGTGCCATCGCCTGACAGCGAAGAATACTACGCGATGGCAGAATCAATGACCACGTATATCGGTGTGCCGAATAATTACGTATTCGGTACGGGCATGGGTACGCTCGGCTATGAAACTAACGGTACCTCAGACGACTGGATGTACGGCGAGCAGGTTGAAAAACCAAAATGCTTTGCGTTCTCGCCCGAGGTCGGATCGTCGTTCTGGCAGGCAGCAACCGATACGAATATCATTGTCAATCAGTGCAATGATGCCAGACCCATGAATATCTTTCTGGAGTATCGGGCAGCCCTGCTCGGAATAGAGGAGACAGAAGCGGTGAGTATCAGTAACCTTTCTGTGTGGCCGAATCCTGTTCATGACAGGGCAATACTGCGTTTTGACCTCGATTGGCATGTGCGGCTCGCAGTACACCTGTATGATATTACCGGTCGCCTGATCTATGCTCGAACAGCAGAATACGGACCAGGTATTCACGAACTATACCTTGATACAAGAAGACTTTCCTCGGGTGTGTATGTTCTCAGGATTTCTCAGGGAGAACAGACTATTTTAAAAGAAAAGGTCGTGATTATCAGAGGATAAGACCTGAAAACGTTAGAGATTGCAGTCTGTGCATGAGCTTGACAACTATACGAAAGTGAATACAATTTGAGATGGTCATGGAAGGAAAAAACGCGCTGATAACCGGTGCAGCACGCGGTATTGGGGCAGGCGTCGCCGCGCTTTTTGCACGTCAGGGCGCACGCGTGTATATCAGCGATGTCGATGCTGATGCCGGCGCCAAGGCAATTGCAGATACAGATGGCGACATTCGTTTCATGGAAATGGATGTATCGGATGAAAACAGTGTTAAACAAGTCGTAGACCAGATCCTGGATGAATCCCAGAAAATAGACATTCTTGTGAATAATGCCGGCATTACCAATGACAAACTTCTGCTGAGGATGACGACCGAGGACTGGAGCCGGGTGCTCAGTATCAACCTCACGGGCACGTTCCTGGTGACCAAAGCGGTCATGCGCGGCATGATCAAGCAGCGCTTTGGCAGGATCGTCAATATTGCATCGGTGGTCGGTTTGATCGGGAATGCCGGGCAGGCGAATTACGCGGCAAGCAAAGCAGGTATCATCGGCTTTACCAAATCCTGTGCCAAAGAGCTTGCCGGTCGGAATATCACGGTGAATGCGATCGCGCCTGGTTTTATCGAGACCCGCATGACCGAAGGGCTGCCAGAAGAGGTCAAACAGGAGTATCTGAAGGTAATACCCCTGGGCAGGTTCGGGCAGGTAGATGACGTTGCTCACCTCGCCCTGTTTTTGGCATCTGATCAATCTTCGTATATCACCGGTCAGGTGTTCTGTGTCGACGGCGGGATGGTGATGTGAAACACATCGTCCTTACCGATCGTTGGTATAAGCAGTTGCGCACGAGTTACCGTGCATATTAAAAGGAGGCAACATGGCACTATTTGATGACGTCAGAAACATCATCGTGGAGCAATTACACGTTCCACCAGAAAAAGTAACCCTCGAAGCAAAATTCATCGAAGACCTCGGTGCTGATTCCCTGGATACCGTTGAACTGATCATGGCGTTTGAAGAAAAATTCAGCCTTCAGATATCCGAAGAAGAAGCCCAGAAACTCGATACCGTTGGTAAAGCAGTGTCATATCTTGAGGCAAACGTAAAGTCATAATGAAGCGAGTCGTCATAACAGGATTGGGCGTTATTACGCCCGTGGGCAATGACGTCAAAACGACCTGGGAGAACCTGCTTGCCGGTAAGAG
>CP070834.1:848894-852551 GCA_020341755.1 Caldifarciminota bacterium
TTCGTTCGATGCCTATCAGATCTTCGTGCTGCCGTATCTATGGTACGGTTCATACGACGGGGTGAAGGTCGGGCTGTATTTTTTGGGTTCAGAGTTCGCCGACTTCGGATTTCTAAAAGGGCGTCATCAATGGTTTGCCGGCGGCAATTTTGGGATGAGGAGTGAATTGTTTTACCCGACATACAGTTACCAGACCCCGCTGGTCTTTAACCGGGACAGGAGGATACGCGTATTTCTGGAAGGCTCGAACTCACGCGACCGGGATAATTTTAACGTCGGACTGCGCAGCGATTTCGGGACTCCGTTATCGTCAGCGCGGCTGACCATGTATGAGAGCGCGTTGAAAATCCAGGAGATGAAGGCCTATCTGGCAACGGATAGCATCGACTGGGAACTCGGTACCAATGTCACATTGGTCAATACCGTAGGTATCGAACGTGGTCGGTGGTCTGCCGAGTGCGCTATTTCATATGCACACCGGTTCCTGGGGAGTGACTGGGATTTTTTGAAGGTAACCGGAGAAGTGACCTACCGTTCCCGCATTCCCGTACCCTTTGCGGCACGGTTGTTCATGGGACACATTGCCGGCACCGCACCCCGGCAGGAGCTATTATTCCTGAGCGGCGCGCTCCGTATCACGCCCATTGCCGATATTATTTTCGATCAGTCGGGCTACTGGTCTCCGCAGGAGCACATCCATATCCCCGGCGATGGAAACATGCGGGGCTATCAGATGATGCACGTCAAGACCGACGGGATGGTCTGCATGAACCTGGAATTGCTGACGCATTTTCCGTTCCGTTTATTCGCGGACATCGGGTATTATGAACGGATGGCATTCGATGTCGGCTGTCGTCTTGTGCTCGGACCACTATCCTTGAATGTACCCTTTTATACCTTGACCGATGACCCCTGGGAATTCCGGTGGTCAATAGGCTTACCGTAACCATTCCCGACCGCTGTTGACATTGACAGATTTACACATACTGAATACAATACGATTATGGATGCGCTGAAACGTCTGATCGACAAGGATACCCATGTCAAACAGGTGATGGACAACCGCGGAAGGCGGACTATATACCTGGTCGGCGGTACGGTACGGGATGCGGTGCTCGGCATACCGCCGAAAGATTATGATTTTGCCGTATCCGGAGCCGGAATAACGTTTGCCAGACGTTTTGCGCGCGTCCTGCACGGCGCCTTCGTGCTTCTGAGCAAAAGGGACGATGAAGCACGCGTAGTAAAAGATGATATCATCTACGATTTTATCGGGTTCGGGAAAGACCCGGTCGAGAATGACCTTGCGCGCCGGGATTTCACCATGAACGCGGTCGCGGTCGAACTGATATCAGGGGATATTATCGATCCCCATCACGGTCTCCGGGACATTCAAAAGGGTGTTGTCCGTCCCATCGACAAAACATCGCTGTCCCTGGATCCCCTGCGGGTCTTGCGGGGGTTCAGATTTGCTCTTGAGCTCGATTTCACCCTGCACAAGGAGTTCTTTCGATATGCTAAGGGCATAACGCTTTCAGGCGTCGCAGCGGAACGCATCGGCTATGAACTGATGAGGATCATGGCAGAACCGGATTCATTCGGTGCGATCATCAGCATCAACGATCTGGATCTTTTTCCGCAGGTTTTTCCCGAGGCACGGAAGATCATCGAGGATGGCTATCTCTGGGAACATTCCCGCAATACATACCGCGCGCTCGAGGCGCTCATGGAACAAGGATTTTTTACCGGTATCCAGCCGGAATTTGAACACTACTTCGATCTGCCCCGGCACCGGGCACTGCTCAAACTCGCCGGTCTGCTCCACGATGTGGCAAAACCCCATACATTCTTGCTCAAGGATGGGGAAGTGCATTTCTACGGTCATGATGTCAAAGGCGCAAAGATCGTGCAGGTCCTGGGATATGAACGTATGAAGCTTCCCCGGACAGACGTTCAGGTCCTGCGGGCGCTTGTCAAGGAACATATGCGTCTCCATCTTCTGGCGACGAGCCAGGAATTGACCGACCGCGCGATCAGAAGGTTTTTCAGGGACCTCGGGGATGAATGGTTCGGAGCGATGATGCTCGCGTGGGCAGACGGTTTTGCCACGGCCGGCTGGACACGGCACCTGGAAACGGTGTTCCAGCGAATGGTCGCTTTGAAACGCGAAGACGATGCAAAGCCAAAGATCGAACGGTTCGTGAACGGGTACGATCTCATTGCCATGGGGCTCAAGCCAGGACCGAAATTCAAGATAATACTCCAGGAACTGCTCGATATGCAGCTCGAGGGGAAAATACAGAATAAAGAAGAGGGATTACAGGCAGCAAAGGAGATCGCCAGCAATCTACAGCAATAGAAGGGGAACATGACATACACCCACCGTATACTGTGATTCAGTAAGGACCATCCAATGAGATATAAACTGCTCATCACCATCATTGGATTACTCATGGCTTGTCATATACAAGCTGAGGAAACCTACAACCTGGAGATTCTGTTCCGGTGCACTGCCTGGGATTCATGGCCGAATCTTTCCAGCTACGGCATTGCCTTAGCCGGTGGTGATGTCAATGGTGACGGCTACAGTGACATTGCCGTGGAGGCGGACCACTATGTAGAGAGTCTTGAGTATTTTGGTATTGATATCTATGTGTTCTATGGTGGCCCGGCCATGGATTCGGTGTATGATGTAGTACTGCGCTGTCCAGAGCATTTTGGTCACTCACCCAGTGGTTTATGGATCGGCGATGTCAATGGTGACAGCATTGGTGATGTCGTTGTCGGGGACCACGGGGGTTCTGGAGGTTATGGTGAAGTCTGGGTATTCTTTGGAGGCTCGCCGCTGGATACGGTCCCTGATCTTCATCTGGTGGGTATGTCCTATGGGCGTTTTGGTGGTGTCATTGCTGGTGGTGATGTTAATGGTGACGGGTGTGATGACATCATCGTGGGCGCGCGCGAGTATGACGGCTCCAGTCTTGATGGTCGTGTGTATGTTTTCTATGGTGGTAACCTGCTCGATTCAATACCTGATATCATCATCAATGGTCATGACGATGAGGCAATGGGCGCGAGCGTGGGTTCGGGTGGTGACCTGAACAGTGATGGCTATGAGGATATTGTTATCGGTGCGGACGAGAATCATGAGGCGTACTGGTGGGCAGGTAAGGTGTACGTTTTTTTCGGCGGCGATCCTATGGACACGGTACCCGATTGCTGGCTGCATGGTGAAGGCGTGAACCACAAGCTGGGCTGGTTTGGTTGCGATATCATGGAGGTTAATAACGACCATGATATGATGATCACCGGGACCAGCATGTATCCAAATGGCTTTCCATCATATAATCCGGGTAAAGTATATGTCCTCTATGGTGGCGATCCCATGGATACCCTGCCTGATCTGTGGATGATTGGTCAGGGCGATACATCTTTACTGGGGCGACGTTCAAGAAGTGCTGGTGACGTGAATGGTGATGGTTTTGAGGATGCCCTGGTGGGTGCGCCGCTTGATGCTGATACCTATGGTACCGGGTATCTATGGTTGGGCGGCATGCCCATGGATACTGTCGTCGATGCCTACCTGCGCGGAGGATACGGTGGTCAGAACATCGGCTGGTATGTTGCCCCGGCCGGTGATGTAGATGGTGATGGTCG
>CP070834.1:852651-856226 GCA_020341755.1 Caldifarciminota bacterium
CTGGATACGGCTGCCCCGGTACCCTACGCACGCACCTATGGGATCGATCTTGGGATCGAGCGTCTGAACGGCGACCTTCGCCCTTACACCCGGTTCCCGGACGATCCTGACGACGGATATCAATCCGTCCTTTATCTCAGGTATTTCATAGAACAATAACCGCTCCAGGAACTTGGAATCGGTCCTGGAAAGAATGATCTTCGGACCCCACTGAGCACGATCGACGCGCGAAACCACCGCCCGTATCGGGGAATCGAGCCGGTAATGTTCGGTACGCATGATCCCGTAAGACGGGATCGTCGCTTCCACGGGTCCGAGATCAACCAGTACTTCGTTCCTACTGACAACCTTTACAATACCCTTCACGATCTCCCCGATCTTCTTTTCATATTCAGCCATGATACGGTTCTTCTCTGCCTCACCGACACGTTGGGTAAGCGTTTGTTTCACCGATTCGATCGCAGTACGTCCCAGATCACTAATATCCACCATGGTCCGTGATTCATCCCCTACCTGTGCCTGTGGATTTTTTTCTTGAGCTTCCTCAAGGGATATTTCGGTCTCGGGATCGGCAACTTCTTCGGCGACTGTTTTCAGGAGATATATCTTTATTTCGCCGGTCGATTTATTCACCGAGACTTCGGATTCGACATTCTTACCGTATTTCCTCTTCACTCCGTTCTTGATCGCCTCTACCAGCGATTCTATCACATAATCGAATTTCACTCCGCGTGCACGCGCGATCGATTTCATGCTTTCTATTATAAGATTATCAACGTCTGTCATATGCCAGCTCCTCCACAACCTTTGCTTTGTCGATCTTCTTATACGGTATTGACTGCTCACCCTGTTCAGAGGCTATCACGATACCACGGTCATCGGTTTTCCTTAAATACCCTCTGACCTTATTCCCATCGCGTTCTATCTCGATCATCTTGCCGATCGCCCAGAGAAAATGTTCCGGACGCTTCAGGGGGCGTTCGATACCGGGAGAGGAAACCTCGAGCGTATAGGAATACGGCATGAAATCGACCGACCTCAACCTTTCCGAAATCATCGTGCTCACCTTCCTGCAATCTGCTACCGTCACCGCACCTTCGGCTCTGTCAATAAACACTCGAAGTGTTTTTGACACCTCATTGAAATGCAGGTCGTACAATCGCAGTCCCATTCCTTCAAGTATATCATTTATTTCTTGTGAAATTCTATTTAAATTATTCATTTCTCCAATTTTTTTAGAAGCGCCGCTTTGTGATCCTGACACAGTTTCACCACGGCATCTTCACTAACGGCTGAAACTTCACCGCTCTCTCGCAAGGATACATCGAATTTTCCGTTCTTAATGCCCCTGGGACCGATCGTTACTCTGAGCGGAATACCGAGGAGGTCAGAATCATTAAATTTGATGCCAGCAGAAATATCCCGGTCATCTATGATAATAGAAAAATCGGCTTCAGTCAATGCCTTCGAAATTCTCCCGGCACACGCTGACACCTCTTCCTCTGCCGGATTCAATACCACCAGGTATACATCATACGGACTGATGGAAATGGGCCAGACCGCGCCGCGCTCATCTGCCTTCTGTTCACACACGCACGCCATGATACGCTCCAGTCCAATACCGTAACTACCCATAATGACAGGTTTTTCGGCGCCTTTTTCATCCAGGAATGTCGCACCCAGACGCTCTGAATATTTCGTCCCCAGCTTGAAAATCTGACCGAGTTCAAGAGCGTTATACAATTCGACCGGTGACCCGCACTGTGTGCAGATATCGCCTGCTTTCGGCACCCGCATATTGAAGTATTCTTTCACCTTAGCATCACGCGAGATGTTCAAGCCCTTGACGTGGTAATTATTCTTGTTCGCGCCGGTTATCATACCGGTCGCTTTCTTCAAAAGGTCATCGGCATATATATCGACCGAATACGTCCCTGTCGGACCGATGAAGCCCGGCTCGACACCACTCACAGCCAGTATTTCATCGCGGGTCGCGGGTCGGTATGAGAATCCAAACCTATTCTTAACAACATCCTCGTTGATCTCGTAATCACCCCTGAGCAACATCAATAGTGGTTTTTTGCCGGGTGCTGTGAAGATGATGCTTTTTACCAGCTGCTGGCAGGGAACTTTCAGAAAACTACTCACCTCGCTGATCGTTCCAACATCCGGTGTATGAATCTCGGTAACGGGCATGTCCTCGAAACCCGCAAAAGTTCCGCCTGTCTGAGCACCTTCAATATCGGCACGGTAATCACATGAGCTGCACGCAACGATAGTCGCTTCGCCACCATCGACCCGTGCAATGAATTCATGGGATTGACCGGTACCCATGACACCACCCGATGCCTGGACCATTTCGAAATCAATACCGCAGCGCGTAAAAATGCGTATATATGCTTCTTTGTGAAGCTGGTAACTTTTCTCCAGGCCTGTCTCATCCCTGTCCAGGCTGTAAGAATCCTTCATGATGAATTGCCGGGACCTGATAACACCGAATCTCGGTCTGAGCTCATCCCTGAATTTAGTCTGTATCTGGAACCAACTTTGCGGTAGATCGCGGTACGACCTTACCTTGGCACGGGCGATCTCAGTCACGACCTCCTCGTGAGTCGGGCACAAACAGTAATCCCTGCCCTTGCGGTCTTTGAACCGGAACATATCATCACCGTATTCTTCCCACCTGCCCGATTTTTCCCAGAGTTCGCTGGGTGACATGGCAGGCATCAGGAGCTCCTGAGCACCAATGCGCTCGTGTTCCTCTCTGATGATCTGTTCAATACGGCGGAGTACCCGCCATCCGAGGGGAAGATACGTATGGATGCCGGCCGCTAACTGTCTGATGAAACCTCCGCGTAGCAAGATCCGATGACTCTTACTCTCGGCTTCACGGGGGTCCTGCCGCAGTGTCCCTATCAAAGACTTGCTAAATTTCATAACTTTCAGTATACCATATTCTTACGTATAAGTCAATACTTTCCTTTATTGTGCCCTTCACACGGTAGCGTCCACAAATGATTCTGGCATATGCCTTGACGGAAATCCGCGCGAGATTATACTATGGTATGATTCTTGGTCCGGTCTGGCTCATGCAGCCTATCCCGTACTTCGGCGAAACATTGACCGGAACATGGCTCTATGAGCCAAAAATAGACGGCTGGCGCATGCAGATCCTGCGGCGGTCGAACGGTGATGTCGAAATCTGGGGTCGACGCCTGGAACGCCGACCGAATTGGACAGCGCGTCTGCCCGATATCGCGGAGCGCAGCCAATGTGTACTGCCAAAAGGCACGCTCGTGGACTGCGAGCTCTCATCGACCAGAGGACGGCGCTTTGTGCCGTCTCTGTTCGCAAAAAGACCCAAGGCAGCTCCGTTCATTTATGTTTTCGATGTGCTCTATCTGGACGATAAAGACGTTTGCCGGCTGTCTCTGGCTGAACGGAAACATTCCCTGGACCATTTGGCATTGCAGAAACCATTCATACCCCTGCTCGGCAATGTGCTTTCCAATATGAATACACATCTCAAGGATGCAAAAGACCTCGGGCATGAGGGTATTGTCATCAAGAGAATC
>CP070834.1:856326-859899 GCA_020341755.1 Caldifarciminota bacterium
TACAATTCCCTGCTGTCGTCTATCAGGACGGGTAACGATGGTTTAGATTTTCTGGCGGGCATAACCGCCGGTTTTGCGCTTAATACAGGGAAATTCTGTATTGATTATAGTTATTCACCATATTTTGATCTTGGTGGCTGCCATAGATTGTCTGTGAGCCTGGGAGGATAAATGTCGAAGTACGGTATAGCAATCATAACGCTCATACTTTTCATTCTGCTCTCGACTTTCTTTTATCTCAGCCCGAACTTCCTGCCGCAGCAGGGGGGCGGTGGTGGTGATGCAGTCAAGAATATCATGATCAGGCGTTTCGAGAATGTCGGTAACCTCATTGCTCATGCAACATTCGTGGAAGATGCACTCATCATGGAAGAGGTTGCGAACCTTAATGAGATCATCGTGCGCTTCCAGCAGGATGAAGAGGAACTCACGTTCATCCATTTCACGGATGCCGACAACAAAATACTCGCATCCAGCGATAACAACATGGTCGGAGAGTCCTTCACTCCGAGCATCCTTTCCGCCGACGAAACAGGGGTCGGGGAGCGGGATGGCACGTATGAGGCATCGTTTGTGGTTTCCGTTGGTACGACGGTTATCGGAAAGTTGTTCTTCAGTGCAAAACCTATCCTGGAGGGAGCCGTCGGTTCCGCCTCGCCGAGCCCCATTGTCCTCGGTGTGGGAGTAATTGTTGGTATCATTGCATTCGTCATTCTCATAGCGTCGTTCCGCGGTCTCGAAGCCCGGATCGTCGAGGATATCAACAAACGTCAGGAAGAGGTCTACTCTCCAAAGATAGAATCAATGAAGAGGGAACAGGAACGAGCTCAGAAAGAGGTTGACGATCTCAATAAAAAGGTTAAGACGGCAAATCAGGATCTTAAGAAACTCAACGATGAATACAAAGCGCGGAAAAAAGAGGTCGAATCGAGTCCGGTCATGAAATCAATCGAGAAGCTCAAGGAAAGTGAAGCCGATATACTGAAGCGGTTGGAGAAAATGAAAGAAGAAGAACAGCGGTTGAACAAAGAGATCTCCTTGATATCGCAGAAACGTGAAGAAGTGAGGAGTGCACTCGAGGCCGAGAAAAAAGAAGAAAGAACGCTGCATGATAAACTGGATCTGATAAAGAGAAAAATATTACATCTCGAGACACCGAAGAAGTAATACAAACAACCCGAACGTGCCCATTTATTCTTTATTCAGATGATCGAGAAGCCATAGCCTTATGAAGAGTCAATATATTGAAGAACTGAAATCGGGCCAAGTCGTCAAGGAGAATTTCATTCTTTCCCGCAAAATACTGCGAGAAAAAAAAGATGGCGGTATGTACGCAATGCTCGAGTTGAGCGACCGCACCGGCAGTATCGAAGCGGTAGCGTGGGACAACGTTGTCGAATCCCTGAGATCAGTGTCAACCGGCGATGTCGTGTTCGTCGCGGGTACGGTAAATGAGTACAACAACCGCCTGCAGATCGTTGTTCAGTCTCTCAGGCGCACGAATGACGCAGATATCGATCCTAAGGATTTCTTGCCGGAGACAGAGGAAGACACAGACAAGGTTTTCGAAGAAATCGTAACGTATAGGAAGAAGGTGAAGGATCCACACCTCATATCGTTGCTCGATGTTTTTTTCAAGGATACCCGGCTCATCACCCAGTTCAAGGTGGCTCCTGCCGCGAAACGGGCTCATCATGCGTATCTGGGCGGTTTAATGGTCCACACGAGAAATGTCCTCGATCTGACTGAGCATATAGCGCAGGTATATACCTCGGCAAACCGGGATCTACTTATCACTGCCGGGATACTCCATGATATAGGAAAGGTATATGAGTACCAGTATATTAAGAGTATTGATTTTTCAACTGAGGGGAGGATGCTCGGCCATGTGGTCATTGGATACGAACTCGTCGCGCGTTTGATACAGGGGATCCCTGATTTCCCGGATATCCTGCGGTGTAAGGTACTACATATGATCCTGTCCCATCACGGAGAGTTCGAATGGGGTGCACCGAAGCTGCCGGTGTTCGTCGAAGCTCTCATTCTTCATTTCGCCGACAATCTCGATTCGAAAGTCGCCATGATGACAGAAACACTAAAAAAATACAAGGGGCACGACCGTGAATGGAGTGATTTTCATCCCTTTCTTGAGCGGGAACTCTATGTTCGTGAAGATGATGACGAACAAACCAAACATGATGAAGTAGAACGGTGAAAATAAAAGAAATAAAACTCTACGGATTCAAATCGTTCCCTGGTGAGACGAAACTCGCGCTGGACGCCGGTATCACTGCTTTTGTCGGTCCTAATGGCAGCGGCAAATCGAATATTTTCGATGCCCTGAGATGGGTATTCGGCGAGCAGAGCATGAAGGCTCTCCGCTGTGAACGGATAGAGGACCTCATCTACATTTCTCCAGATACCAAGAATGACGCAAATTTTACCGAGGTTGCCGTTACCATCGATAACGAGGAGTACTTTCCCCAATTTGGGGGTCAATTCGAGATCAAACGGCGTTTCTACAGATCGGGAGAGAGTGAATTTTTTCTGAACCGCGTGAAGTGCCGCCTGCAAGATATTCAGGCACTATTTTTAAACTCCGGCACCCTCACGTACTCCTTTCTTGAACTGTCTGAGATAGAGAAAATAATCCACGGTGACACCAAACATATGTTCGATGATGTTTCGGGGATCCTGAAATACCAGGAACGGAGAGAACAGACCAGACGGCGTCTTGAAGTGACCGAACAGGATCTGTTGCGTCTCGAAGACATTATTCATGAAATGCAGCGTGCCGTAAGAAGCCTCAAACGGCAGGTTCGTCAGACTCGTCTGTACCAGGAACTACGCGATGATTATAAGCGGCTCACGCTGTATATGCTCAAACAGGAATATACGACTGCGAGCGAAGAATTGGCAGGTTTGCAGGAAAAGATACAGGAACACGAGACAAACCGGCAGGCTACTGCACAGTCGATCAAGCAGCTGGAGCGCGAAAGGGAAGAACTGAAGCATAAGATGGCTGAGATCGAGGGACAGAAACGCGATACGCTCTCGGCGCTGACCGCCGTACAAACGGAAATCACAAAACTCCAGGCTGCGGTTGCCGAGAAAGAGGAGGATGCACGCCAGATCCTGCTGCACAATGAGCGAACGACCACCAGCATCAAGGAGAAGGAGGAATTACAGAGCCATCACGAACAGCAAAACCTTCAGTGCACGCAGCAGATGGAACAGCTCTCCAGAGAACTTGAGGAGCACAAGCAAAGGATCAAGGAACTAGAGGAAAATCTCGACACCCTGAATAAAAACTTTTTTGCTGCTAAGGAAAAAGACGAAATAAAAGTCCGTGAACTATCTACGCTGCGTGACAGTCAGCAGCAGGTGCGGGAAGAGATCACGCGGTTACGATTCGAAAAAGAGACCAAGCAGGCGCTGCATGAACGCATGAATGAAGAATATTCCAGCGAGAAACAGGAATATGATCAACGGAAACGCGAATTAACATCCCATGAAGAAAGTATCCAGAAAATCGTGGACAGACAGGAAGAACTGTCCAAGGTGCTGGAGCAG
>CP070834.1:859999-863506 GCA_020341755.1 Caldifarciminota bacterium
GGATCGCGACATCGATGCCCTTTTCTCTCAAGTAAAGTGCTTCCTTGATCGCTGCCTGACAGCAATACCGGGAACATCCCGGATTGCCGGCATCTCCGCGCGAACCGACGCACTGCACGAATGCCACCGACTTTATATCCTTTAACTCGCCGGACAGTATCATGTGCTCGAGTTCCATATTCGTTATGACATTCGGGAATTTTTTATAGCCGTACCGCTCTTCGGGATCATACAAACTCGCACCGGTAGCAAGCACCATCGCACCCACCGTGAATTCCTTATCCGATCCATCCACCTTGAGTTTCACCTGGAAATTCCCCACGTACCCGGTCACGTCGATGAGTTCGGCATTCGTAATCGCCTCGCCGCCCGCCTTGGTGTACTCGTCGACGAGTTTATCTATGACCGAGCGTCCTGACTGGAAGCTCGGATAAATGCTCGAAAGGTCGCGCACCAGTCCGCCGAGCGATGGATTCTTCTCGACAATGGTGACCTTGTAGCCGCGTGCGAGCAGGTCGATGCCGCACCGTAATCCTGTAATACCGCCGCCGATGACTGCGACGTCCCGGTTCACGTCCAGTTCTTTCAGGAACAACGGGGCTAGCTGCTTGACCCGCGCGACCGACATCCTTACCAATTCCTTTGCTTTCGCGGTCGCCTTTTCCGGTTCTTTCTGATGCACCCACGAACATTGATTTCTGATATTAGCAATGTCGAACAGGTATGGATTGAGCCCGATCATGGTCAGGGAATCCTGGAAACTCGGTTCATGGGTCTTGGGCGTACACGCTGCAACCACGACCCGGTTGAGTTTGTGCTCGGCAATACGCTCCTGGATCTGACGCTGGGCGGTCTCTGAACAGGCAAATGAATAATCCTCTGCGAAGACGACATCGGGTAGGGTCTTGGCATATTCCACGACCGAAGGAACATCGACCACCTTGGAGATGTTCGGTCCGCAGTGACACACGAACACGCCGACGCGGGGTGGACCCGAAACATCGACCGGCTCTATATCCGGTTTTTTAATCTCAAGCTCATGTCCTTCCAAGAAACAGGCAGCCTTGACCGCGGCACCGCTTGCTTCGGCAATGCTGTCGGTGATATCTTTGGGACCGGTCGAACATCCACACACCAGAATACCTTCCCGCGTGGATTCCAGCGGTTCGGTCGCCGGCTCGGCATTTTTAAAGAATCCATCCTCATCGATCTTCACATCGAGAACGTCGGCCAGGCTCTTGCATCCTGTAGATGGAATAAGTGCCGATGATAAACAGACCGCATCAAAGATCATACTGTTTGAATGACCCTGCTCGTCTTCATAGTGAATAATGAGGTCACCGTTTTCATCTTCGAAGACCTTTGAAGGCTTACTCTTGATATACCGAATGCCTTTTTCCAGCGACCGGTTGTAGAATTCTTCGAATCCCTTTCCGAACGCCCGGATATCGATGTAGAATACCACGATCTCGGCATCAGGATAATGTTCCTTCAATACCAGACCGTCCTTTATCGTGTTCATGCAGCAAATGCGGCTGCAGTAATTTATGTCCCGGCGCATGTTCCGTGAGCCCACGCATTGAATGAACGCGAACCTCAGCGGTCCCTTGAGTTCCTTGTTCAACTCGAGCTCGCCCCGGGTAGGACCGTCCTCGCTCATTATCCGCTCAAGCTCGAACGATGTGTAAATGTTTCGGAAACGCTTGTAGCCGTATTCACTGGCTTCCTTAGGATCAAGATAATCCACGCCTGTCGCCACGATGATGGAACCGATATCGAGGTCGATATACTCATCGACCATGTTGTGGACGATCGCCTGAGGTTCACATGCCTTCACGCATTCCAGGCACTCAGAGCAGCCGGCGCAGCTCAGGCAACGCGCTGCTTCTTTCTTTGCCTGTTCATCGGTGAAACCGAGGGCGACCTCATCATAACTCTTTTTTGCTCTGGCAACATCTATCAGCGGCATTTCCTCGCGCGGCTGCTTCTCTATGTCATCAGGAATATGAATATCTTCATCAAGAACCTGCTCGGGTTTTTTAACCCTACCGACTTTCATATCCTCGCCGCGAATATGGCGGTCAATGGAAATCGCAGCCTCTTTACCTGCCGCGATCGCTTTGATCACGGTCTCCGGGCCGGTCTCCACATCGCCGCCGGCAAAAATACCGGGAACGTTTGTCTGCAGGGTGTCCTGGTCGACCTTGAGCGTGCCCCAGCGAGTCACTTCAAATTCTTTTTCTTCAAGGAGAAACGAAACATCTGCGCTCTGACCGATCGCCATGATGACCATGTCCAAATCCATGGTGAACTCAGAGCCTTCAATCGGCACGGGTCTGCGTCTGCCCGACGAATCCGGTTCGCCGAGTTCCATCCGTATGCACTCCATGCCAACAACCTTGCCGTTCTTGCCGAGTATCTTTGTCGGGTTCGTTAAATAATTGATCGCGATACCTTCTTTTTCAGCCTCGAGTATTTCCTCTTCATTAGCCGGCATCTCGCGTCTCGAGCGGCGGTACACGATACAGGCATCCTCGGCACCGAGCCGCAGAGCCGTTCGCACGGCATCGATCGCAGAATTACCACCGCCGATGACCGCAACCTTCTTGCCCACCGGCGTCTTGTCATCATGCACTGCTCGCCCGAGAAACTCGACGCACAATTTTACTCCGTCCAGGTCCTCGCCCGGGATGCCCATTGTTTTCTCACTGGCTGCGCCCAATCCGAGGAACACGGCTTTGTGATCCTGCTTGAACAGATCATCGAGATGAAAATCCTTACCCAGTGCCGTATTCGTCTTGATCTCAACACCCTGGTGCAGGATATAATCGATGTCCCGTTTGAGCGCCTTTTCCGGCAGCCGGAATCTCGGTATCGCCCAGTACAGGAGCCCGCCGACACGATCACTTGCTTCATACACAGTAGGACGGTATCCCATCTTCGCCAGAAAATACGCACACGACAATCCTGCGGGCCCGGCTCCAATGACCGCAACCCGCTCACGCGTCAATTCCGGTGCAGGTTCAGTAAACGCATCCTCGGGTTCTTTGTCTGCAATAAAACGCTTCAACTGGGCGATGGCCAGCGGTTCATCCACATCTTTGCGCTTGCATTCCGTCTCGCACGGGTGCGTGCACACCCTCCCACAGACCGCCGGGAACGGATTATCCCTGCGCTCAAGCGCCAGCGCTTCCGCGTATTTCCCTTCCTGAATGAGCGCGACGTATCCCTGCGCGTTGACGCCTGCCGGGCAGGCAGACCGGCACGGCGGCCATCCTTTTTTCTCAATAAGGAACTTATTGGGAACCGCCTGCGGGTATCGCCGGTAGATCGCCTCACGGTCAGATAAACACAGCTGGAACTCATCGTCAACCTTGACCGGGCACACCGCCGGGCATTCTCCACAGCCCGTGCATTTGTCCCAGTCAACAAAGGTGGCTTTGTGCCTGACCTTCACCTTGAAATCGGGAGCTTCTCCCTGTACCTCGACGACCTCACTGTTCGTCA
>CP070834.1:863606-867095 GCA_020341755.1 Caldifarciminota bacterium
ACATAATATTGAGGGGTATGTGAAAAAAATATGCATGATAGCGGTGCTGTACGTTTTACTGTATGCTCAACCAACGACTGCACGATTCTGGGGATATGCAAATATGACCGCAGTGCTTACCAACAACTGGGTGTTTGTTGTCATGCCGGGCCTGCGTTACGAATTTTTGCGAGATGACGGAATGAATAGTCCGGCAAAAAAACTGTACTTCACCGAGCTACTAACCGGCCCGGTTTATACAATGCGACATCAATGTATTACCCTGAAATTGCCTGTATGGTATTATTACATGGGTTTCCCTGTCAGCACTGCGGATGACTATTTCTATTCTCACAATATCGAGTTCCTTCCCATCATCGAATACCGTGTTAACAAGTTGAAAGTGACGAGCCGAACGATCTTTCACAACACGGTGTATGCATCTATTTACGAAACGCCTGCACTGAGAAATGGATATGGACTGGTGATACGTCAGTTGTTCAGGGCGGATTATAGCGTGTCCAACACGGTAAGCATCATGGCGGGAGAAGAGCCATTTTTTGGCGTAATCGAGGATAGTGAAGCACCGCCTCATGTCCTGGGATTCTGGCCTGCTGGATTCCACATGAACCGCTTGTACACAGGATGTACGATACAGCTGAACCGTTCAATGACGATTTCACCACAGTACGTATTTGAAACGACCTACGGCGATGATGTAGAATTGGCCGGGATCAATCATTATTTCCATTTTATAGTGACATGGATAGTGCGTTTTTGAAAAAACAATAATACACGATATATCCCACATATACCAGGAAACCGATGCTGTGGAGGAGTGCGTCACCGCACATTATGATTTTAATGTGCTTTAGTTTTTTGTACAAGAGAATAACTCCGAAACGCAATACGCCCTCAACAATTACGATATAGAAGACAATAATACTGATCGGATTGATTGCGCTTTTGCTCGTATAGGTCCCCTGAAATACAGACTGCGCATCATGGATGATGCCGCAAAAGGGACATGGATCATGAGTGATCCGTTTGTACGGACACTCCATGAAAGCAGGAAAAACGGGGTAAAGATGTGAAGAAGTAAAAGGTAGCAAAAAAAGATAGCAAGTATACCCGAGTGCTACCCAGTTTAGTATGAGATAGTTTTTTCTAATCGAACTCAGCGGTTGCGCTCGCTGCAACAATGACAAAAGTCCAGATAAGGATCAGGATAATTGCAATTGAATTAAGAATGATGCCGGCAATGCCGATGCCTTTTCCCGGCTGTTGATTCTTGTTCTTCTGAACGACGTCCACGATCCCCAGGATCAAACCGACCACCGCAGGTAAGGTAGCAAACCAGCCACACATTGGTATGAAACCGAGGATTGCCGATACAATTCCTATAACCATTGATGCTATGCCCACTGATACCTCCTTTTTTTCAGATCAACCTCGATTACGGAACTATACATGATTTTCTGAAAGTGTCAAGTATTTTTATACTACAACCATCTTGACAACAAAAAAATGCCATATATAATTCCCGTAATAATATACATATGGGGAGGCACTACAGCGTTGGTATTGTGGGTGCCAGTAATCAGTCGTGAGAGGAGGTGAAATTCATGGAAGGATACCAGCAAATAGAACCGGGGGTCGCTGCAGGCATGATGATTATATATTTCATATTAATGGCGATATTCTACATATACTATGCGCTGGCTCTACAGACGATCGCAAAGAAAACCAATACTGAGAACGCATGGTTTGCATGGATCCCTATTCTCAATGTATTCCTCATGTTCATGATCGCCAAGAAACCATTATGGTGGTTCATTCTCCTGTTCATCCCGATCGTCAATATTGTGATTAGCATCATTGTGTGGATGGGAATAGCCGAAGCGCGGGGTAAGCCAAGCTGGATCGGTATCTTGATGTTAGTACCGGTTCTGAATATTATAATTCCAGGCTATCTTGCGTGGTCGCAGTAGTTATGTGAATGGATACGTAACGCCAGAGAGAGGCATAGAAATATGCCTCTCTTTTTATTTCTTTATATTGAATATATCGAGCATGAATGCATACTCGAACGCCAGATTTCTGAGATAATCATAACGACCCGATGCTCCCATATGACCACTTGCCATATCCATATTCAAGAGAAGTGTGTTATTATCGGTCTTTAGCGAACGCAGTTTTGCTGTCCATTTCGCCGGTTCCCAGTACATCACCCGAGGGTCGTTGAGAGCTGCCGTTATCAATATTTGGGGATAGTCCTGAGCGGTGACATTATCATACGGCGAATATGTTTTCATGTATTCATAATATGCAGCTTCTTGAGGATTACCCCATTCCTCATATTCGAGCACTGTAAGCGGCAGACTCGCATCGAGCATGGTATTGATGAGATCGACGAACGGGACATCGCTGACAACCGCCTTGAACAATTCCGGTCGCATATTCAAGACGGTACCAACCAGTAACCCGCCGGCGCTGCCGCCGGCCATGATAAGATATTCAGGCGAAGTGTATTTTTCTTCTATAAGATATTCGGCACACGAAATATAATCCGTGAACGTGTTCATCTTATTGAATAACTTCCCCTGTTCATACCATATCCTGCCCATTTCGCCGCCGCCGCGTACATGGGCGATGCCGTAAATGAAACCACGGTCGAGAAGACTGATACGGTTCGATGAAAAATACGGCTCACTGCTTGTACCGTAGGCACCGTAGCCCGCGAGATAAAAGGGATTGCCATCATTTTTCTTCAATGATCTTTTATACACTAGTGAGATAGGGATGCGAGTACCGTTCCGTGCCGTTGCGAAGATACGCTCTGTTTGGTATTGGTCGGGATCAAATCCACCCACGACTTCGTGCTGTTTCAACAGGCGGCGTGTGCGGGTCTTCATATCATATTCAAAAACTGTTTTCGGCGTGGTGAACGATGAGTACGTGAAACGCACAAAAGTCGTGTTGAAATCACGGTTATCGTGCAGCCAGAAGGTATAGACAGGCTCGTCGAAATCAATGTAATGCGAGTTGCCCGATTTCAGGTCAGTGATCAGTAATTGTTCGAGCGCGTTGATCCTCTCATGTACTACAAGATAGTTCTTGAATATTTCGATTTTTTCGATCATGACGCTATCACGGTGCGGTATTATTTCTTTCCAATTCGATTTTCGCGGATCATCGACCGGTGCTTCGCATACCCGGAAATTTTTTGCTTTATCATTGGTGCGAATATAGAATTTGTTACCGTGATGTACTACATAATATTCCATATCCTGCTGCCTGGGGTGGATCACCGTGAACGTATCATGTGGCGTATGGGCGTCGAGATAATGGATTTCGCATGTTGTATGGCTGCTCGATATAAGAATGACATACTGTCTGCTTTTCGTGTTATACACGTCGAGCCATAATGCATCATCGGTTTCGTGATACAAAAATTCGTCTGTGGAAGGATCCGTGCCGATCGTATGGCGGTACAGTTTGTAGGGACGT
>CP070834.1:867195-870608 GCA_020341755.1 Caldifarciminota bacterium
CGAGCACGACCACCCGGTCAAACCTGCCCGGTCTAAGAAGTGCTGGGTCGAGTATATCGGGACGGTTAGTTGCTGCCATGAGAATGATACCCTCATTAACCTCGAAGCCGTCCATTTCCACGAGCAGTTGGTTCAGGGTCTGCTCGCGCTCATCATGACCGCCGCCCAGTCCGGCACCGCGGAGTCTTCCGACCGCATCGATTTCATCGATGAAGATGATACAGGGCGAGTTCCGCTTTGCCTGATCAAAAAGGTCGCGCACCCTCGATGCCCCGACACCCACAAACATCTCAACGAAATCAGAACCGCTGATGGAGATAAAGGGAACCCGCGCTTCGCCGGCAACCGCCCGTGCCATCAGGGTCTTGCCCGTACCCGGCGGTCCGAGCAGGAGCACGCCCTTGGGAATCCTGCCGCCGAGCCGCGTGAATTTCCGCGGTTCTTTCAGAAATTCGATGACCTCTTCGAGTTCTACCTTGGCTTCCTCGACGCCGGCAACATCCTTGAACGTCACCGACGGCTTGTTCTCGAGCATGACCTTCGCCTTGCTCCTGCCGAACCCGAGTGCCCGGTTCTGACCCGACTGCATCTGCCGGATAAAAAATATCCAGACACCGATAAGCAGGAGCCACGGCAGAGCGCTCAACACTATGTTCCCCCACGCCGATTTCTGCTTTGCGACGACCTCGACATCATACTTGACCAGTTCGTCGGCAAGGTCCGGGTCGTCAAAAGGAATCAAGGTCGTGAACTCTGTGAAATTCTCGTCCTCTTTATGTGTTATTGCCGTTTTGAACACACCCTTGACCGACCGTTCAGTAATGGTCACCTCTCCGACATTACGTTGCCGCAGTTCGCGCAGGAAGATCGAGTACGGGACCTCGACGGTCTTGCCGGTCCTGTTCATGATCTGCATGACCACGAGCCACGCAGCAAAAAAGATCAGTATCCAGATTATCGCGGTTTGCCAGACCCGTTTTTTAGGCGGTTGATTCGCTACCATCTAATACTCCTATATAGTTTAAATGACGATAATTTTGATCATAATCCAAGCCATACCCAACCACGAACACATCGGGTATGGTAAAACCCACATACTGCAGCCCGATATCGACCTGGCGTGCCTCCTGTTTGTCGAGCAGGGTACATACTGCCAGGCTTTCCGGTTTGCGTGTGTGTAAATTTTCGAGAATGTACGTCACGGTTCTGCCCGTATCGATGATATCCTCGACGAGGATGACATGCCGTCCCGTGATATCCACGGTCAGGTCTGACAGAAGCCGGACGACACCGCTCGATGACTTACCATTATAACTCTGAATCGAGAGGAAATCAACCTCGCAGGGTATGTCGATGCTGCGCAGGAGGTCAGCCATGAACATGAACGCGCCTTTAAGCACGCCGACCATAACCGGGTTCTTATCCGCATAATCCCGCGAGATCCTGGTCCCGAGATTTTTTACGGTATCATCGATCTTATTTTTTTCTATTAATATCTTCAATTTCGACCACCAAAATCTTCCTCGACCTTTTATTCAAAAGTGCCCGGTGCGCACGTTTCAGTCCCATCACCCAGAGTATGCCCTGCTGATCGCACAGCAGTCCCAATGTCTGCCTCTTATGTGGCGGGACCTTAAATTCGTTGAAAATCTTCTTCATTTTCTGTCTGCCTGTCTTCGTCTCGATACAATCGCCGGATTTCTTACTCCTGATCACAAGCGGTAGCTGTAACTGGTCAAGGTCAAACACCTCACAGTTGGGCTTTTTCTCTGCAAGGTTGAACCGTCGTACTGTCTTTGTGGTGACCCACATTTCATTGTACATGACCTTGTCTGTATCCGGATCCAGGTACAGGGTGGTTCGTTTACACGTTCCGGTGCGTCCTATCAATATATGCTGGTATGACCGCTGTGCCCAGATTCCCTTTACCAGGTTCACCCGTTTGCTCGTTTCTTTGCCAATTAGACCCAGAATTGCTTTGAAATGTTTACTTTCAAAGCTCTCCAGCCCACCTCGCAGTCCGATTATCGCACGTTTGAGTACCCGGCTCGCGACTGCTGGATTATACTGTAAAAGGCTATTTATGTCAAGCAATACATGGTATTTCTGCCTCTCGGCAACTCGCTCAAAGGCGTGCTGCGCCTCTTCTTCGAGATACATCTCATCCTGCCTTAATAGCACAATCTCCCGCTGTACGGCTGCGTGAAGTTCTGGATTGATCTTGAGCAGCTGCGGAATGATCCTGTGCCTGAGTATATTCCGTCGAAATCGCGTTTGAATGTTCGTTGCGTCCATTGAAAAGGACAAATTCCGTCGTTTCACATACGCCAGGACCGACTGTTTCCGGACATCTATCAGGGGACGAATTATAGGAAACCGTACAGGTGGAATCGCTAGAAAACCGCGGGTCCCGCTTCCCCTGATGAGGTTCAGGAAAAAGGTCTCGACCACATCATCGAGATTGTGCCCAAGGGCAATGCGGTCGGCCTCAAGTTCCTGCATGCACCTGTGCAGCGCACTGTACCGCTCCCGCCGTGCAGCTGCCTCCAGCCCGATCTTCCCTTTTTTCACCTTCACCCGGATGATCTTGTGAGGAATATCATAATCCTGGGCATAAGCCTTCACTAAACGTTCTTCCCGCTGCAGGATACGGGCCGGTCTCAGTCCGTGATTGACATACACGAGACAAAGATCGAGCCTTGTGCGATATAGTCGGTACAGCACGTCGAGCAGGCAGACACTGTCCGGACCACCGGATAAGGCGACAAGGACCTTACGGCTGCCCTCGAGCATGCCGTGTGTCTCGATCGTGTCCTGTACCTGCCTGATCAAGGTCTTCCTGCGGTGTGCCATATGATATTATATCCAATATGACGTATCACACAATAAAAATAAAGATGTCGTCGGGGCTCTGCTTGTTATCCGACTTTCTGACGGATATCTACGGATAGCTGCTCTTCGTAACGTTTGAGCAGTTCAATCAGATGTGCGATGGTATGCAGATGGTCGGGTAACTCACTGAGCATCCGCTCCAGGGCATTTTTTGACAGATCAATACCCTTGCGTATTACCTGGATCGTACCCTGCTCTTCATACTGCTGAAGGTCATCGTCTATCACGTCATCGATGAATCCCGAAACCAGCCGTCCGGATTTAGCGACGATCAAGGTGTGGTACCAGACAAGATCATAGAATTCCTCTTCTAGCATAGGTGGTATCCCCGCATTTTCCAATTCGGCAATGAAGACGCGCGCATGTGTGTAATATTCATGCGCCAGCCGGTATATGACATATTCATTCGGATTGATCTCTGGTGCTGGTTCGGTCTTCAGGTCATCGACTTCAATGCCGTGTTCCTTTGCCATCTTTACGATCATCTCGTGGGTTCGTTCGAAGATATTCTGTATGTCCTT
>CP070834.1:870708-874092 GCA_020341755.1 Caldifarciminota bacterium
CATCATGGAAAAAATATCCTGGAATTCGGCAATGTGCTTTCACATTACTATAAGGTCGATCACGATATTCTCGATAAGTATGAAAAAGCGTATGGTGTCATGAATGAGGATGTGGTGGATTTCCGGCCGCAGAAACGCTACGATCTCATCGTGAGCATATCTACTATCGAACATGTAGGATGGGATGAACATGTTGCACACCCGGGAAGAGATCCTTCGAAAATCCACCGGGCACTGTCTGCCCTGCAGAAATGTCTTGTTCCAGGTGGATACATGGTTTTTACCATACCGTTCGGTCAGAATCAGTATCTGGATTCACTGCTGTGCAGAGAACACAACATATTCTCAGACATGTTTTATCTGAAACGGATCTCAGCCGACAACAAATGGCGGGAAGCCTGTTGGAACGATATCACATGCACAAGATATGATTATCCCTACATATCTGCACATGGCCTGATAATAGCCGTTTTACATGATAACGCAAAGAGGGGAAGTACATGTCTGCTGTAATCGGCATACCACAGGCGCTCGCATTCTATTACTGTCACACCATGTGGAGGACCTTTTTCTCCGAACTTGGATGCCAGGTAATAACGAGCGGGATGACCGACCGCTCGATCATCCAGAACGGTGCCGCATTCGTGCCGAACGAAGCGTGCCTGCCCCTGAAATGCTATGCCGGTCACGTGATGAAGCTCTGTGAGCAACACGGCACTCCTGGCATCGATCTGATTTTCATACCGCGCCTTGTCTGCATGCAGACAAAACCCGCCGTGAAATTATGCTGCCCGAAATTCATCGGTCTGCCCGATATGATACGCGGACTCATATCCGATGTTCCGATGCTCAGTCTTGATATTGATCTGCGTCTGCGTTCCCAGGAGGTTGCTTTTCTCGACCTTGCCGGACGTCTTGGTTGCAGCAGTCATTTGGCGCGGTGCGCGTATGATGCAGCAGAGAATGCTCCTCGGGAACATAGCGACGATGCCGTACCTGAGAACGCACATTCCACCGAGCAAATACGGATCGCCCTGCTCGGTCATCGCTACCTCCTTGATGATGCATATCTATGTCTCAACATAAAAAAGCGACTCTGCGCGGCAGGATGTCAGGTGGTCGACCACGCTCCGGATCATTCCCCCCTAACCAATATCTCCCAAACCCGGGTGCAGCCGACATCATGGTTATTCGAAGATGAAATACTTTTTGCAGCATTCCGATACCTCCATGCAGATTCGATCGACGGCATCATATATCTACTCAGTTTCGGTTGTGGCGCGGGGTCGATTACGAGTGAGATAATAGAACACGAATTACGCGACAGTTCCCATGTACCGATACTGCGCATCATCATCGACGAGCATACTGCCGAAGCGGGATTTCAGACCCGGTTGGAATCTTTCATCGATATGATACGCATCAAGAAAAAACAGAGCAGCATCGAATGAAGGTCGGTTTCCAGCATATGGGCAATCTCTCTATCACACTCAGGGCGCTGCTCGAGAGCCTTGGATGCGAGGTAGTCCTTGCGCCCCGCCCGAATAAACACACTGCGACTATTGGTACGCGCCATGCGCCGGAAATGGTCTGTTTGCCCTTCAAGATCACACTGGGCGACATGTTCGGCTGTCTCGAGAACGGCGCTGATACACTGGCATTCATAGGCGGCGGCGACTGGTCGTGTCGATTCGGATACTACGGTCGTATCCAGTGTTCAATACTCTCTGGATGCGGTTTTCAATTCAGGAAGATCTTCGTCGGTCCCCGCGACGTTAAATCAATTGCTTCCACTATCCACAAACTCAATAACATGAGCTGGACAATGAGCATAAAAAATGCATTACGCGGGGCAGCCATCGCCTATCACAAATCGAAACTGGTCGAATTGATCGAAACACTCGCACGCCAGACCCGACCCATAGCACATAACCCGGCTATGGTATCCAAACTCGAGCACGATTTTCTCATGGACATCGATCGCTCGACCAGAATCAGCACGCTCATTGCCCTGAAACGTCGAGTAAGAAACGCCTTCAATGACATCCAAACCGGCAGGAAAGAAAAGATACTGCGGATCATGCTTGTCGGAGAATCGTATTGTGTTGTAGAGCCCTTTGTCAATTTCAGTATTATAGAGCAGCTTGGCAACAGACAGGTATATGTCGAACCCTTTCTGACGGCTCACCGCTGGCTATTCTCGCATTTGCTCAGGAAAGAAGAGAATACGTATTTATCCAAGAAACACGCGCAAAAAATGGCACAACCGGTCTGGCGATACGGTACCGGGGGTGAAGATCAGGTATCGATCGGTCACCTCATGTATGCAGCCGAACATGACTATGATGGTATCATACATCTGATGCCGTTCGGCTGCATGCCGGAAACAGCCGCGCTGCCGGTTTTCGAACGACTGTCAAAATACTACCATATACCCTTCCTGAATTTCTCACTCGACGAACACAGCGGTCCCGAAGGATTTTACACCAGGATCGAGGCATTCCTTGACTGTCTCAGGCTGCGTTCGGATGAGCACGTCGCATAGGAGAAACCCATGAGTCTTTATGTCGGAGTGGATGTCGGCTCCATATCTGCCAAGGGAGTGATCATCGATCACGACGGTAACGTTCTCGCTCAATGTTATTTAAGAACCATGGGGAAACCGATCGATGCTCTGCGCAACGTCTTGAAGATCCTGAGAAAGGAAATGCCGCAGCGGATAAATATCAGGAGTGTGGGGACAACCGGCTCGGCACGGAGGCTCGCGGGTCTCATGCTCAATGCAGATGTTGTCAAGAATGAAATCATTGCGCATGCGGTTGCTGCCTCACACTCCTATCCAGAAGTACAAACCATTATCGAGATCGGCGGTCAGGACTCGAAATTGATCATTATGAGAGAAAACATACCTGTTGACTTTGCCATGAACACGGTCTGCGCTGCTGGCACTGGATCGTTCCTGGATCATCAGGCACTCCGCCTCGGCATCCCCATAGAAGAATTCGGTCGTTGTGCATTACAGGCCAGCAATACCTGCCGCATCGCCTCACGCTGTACGGTATTTGCCGAGAGCGACATGATCCACAAGACCCAACTCGGCATTCCGCGAAATGACATCATTGCCGGTCTGTGCCACGCCATTGCGAGAAATTATCTCAGCACCGTAGCAAAAGGCAAACCCATTGAATCTCCCATACTCTTTCAGGGCGGTGTTGCGGCGAACCAGGGAGTCAAACACGCCTTCGAGGAAGCACTGAGCATGCCGGTATGTGTGCCCGACCATTTTCTGGTCATGGGAGCAATCGGAGCTGCACTGCTCGCCCGGCATCACGGCAATGGAGCAGGCGGGTTTGATCTTGACACGGCGATTGAGGTTTCTTTTGT
>CP070834.1:874192-877326 GCA_020341755.1 Caldifarciminota bacterium
GGAGACAGTTTTTTCTGATGCTGATCGAAGTATGTTAATTAAGATCGGTGATCTGAGAATCAGAACTCGATACCCACTCCCAGCAAGAATCTGAACGGATTTTTCCAGTTGGTCGGGTCGTCGTAATAATCATCGCGGGCAGCGATGTAGTCGTCGCGGAATTCGTACGGTGTTATCAATCCATCGTGATCGAAGTCAGCCTGCGGTGAATAGCGATCACTCGTAATCGGCAGAAAACCGAACTGACCGAGATAAGGATCGGGATTGCCATGATCATCTGGCAGACCGGTAGTATTGTAGACATCGATGATCTGTGTCGAGTTAAAAAGGTTGAAGATCATTGCCGTTACTACAAGCTTCACCGGACCTACGTGTATACCTTTACCGATTTTCAGGTTAATATTTATATACCCCGGCATACGCTCGGAATTGTAATCGGCTGTTAGATTACCAGCCAAATCCATTGCCGGATATGGGAGACCACTTTGATAGGAAAGAAACAATGAAGCCGTAAGATTCTTCAATAGACCAAATGAAATGTCGGATGGCGTGACAAAATCGACATAACTTTTTAATGATAATTGTACATCATGATCGGCATAGGTATCCGGAGGTTCAATGATGGGGTATCCATAGTGCTCATAGTACCAGGTGATCCATTGATCCTGCACCATGACTTGCTGATATCCAAAATCAAACCTCAATAACCACGATGGAGAGAGAGGCATGTAGATAGATTGCTGGGTTCCTATAACCGTGCCCGAATTTATGTCGCAATATTGGTAATAGTAATCAGGAATACTCGTGATACACATCATGCTGGTTAAATGATACAGACGCTTGCGGTAAAAGCTCGCAGTTATGCCGAACCCTGAGGTATGTCGATAAGATGTGCCAAGTTCCAGTACGTGTGTTTCTGCCGGTTCAATGAATATGTTGCCTATTATGAATCCATATCCTGTTAGACCCTCTATTACATTGACATCGGTACCAGAATACAGGTGATGAAACGAAGCCTGTTGAAAAAAATGTCCATACCGTATCCATAAAGAAAGAAATTGTGTGATACCCGCTGTAATACTCATCCGGGGCGAGAACCTTTGATGTGCCTCAGCATGTAAGATCGTGCTGTCCTGGTCAATAAAGGGATTAACGAACGTGAATGCATCCGGTTGCAAATAATCGTAACGCATACCGATGTCTGCGACTAAATGCCCGAAGTGAATATCATTATGTACGTATGCGCCATAGGTATACGGTGACCGTTCGTAGAGATCCCAGAAAGGATATGTAACCCACGGTAAATGGTTTGCATAATGTTTAACGTTGTAGCCAGTATAGTCAAAACCGGTTTTCACATCATACCATCGTGTGAACGATTGAATACACTTGAGTCGAATGTGCTTATCGTGCAGTTCTTCATATATCCATTTGGGATAATCCCCGATTCCTCGAAATAGTCCCTCGCTTCCATAGGGGATATTACGCAGCACTTCCGGGCCTCGGTTTGACCACTCTTCATGGTATTGCATAATACTGTCGATGATTATCTCCCTGGGTGGGATTTCATCTTCACCAAGATGCCGTATAAGATGTTCGGCTTTCAGCCGATAATCATCATACCACGCCGTGCCCAGGGAATCTTCCCACAGATAGTCGCGGTTGCCGAAGACATGCTCGCTTTTGTTGATGCCGATGTTTACAGAGAAATCAGTTTTTGAAAACGGATGCAGATCAAATGATACGGCAACAAGCGATCTTTTGGTGCGGGACATGGGTCGTTGGTCAAAATATTTTAAATTGTTGCCGGGTTCGGTATACGGCGTCCATACCACATACTGTTCACGGGACTGGACACCACTGAAAGTAACATATCCTCTGTCCTTGGTGACCTGCAGGGTAACCGAACCAAAGAGCGTGTAGTTATCTCGCGGCGATGGTACTTTATATAAAGCCTGCTGGAATGCATCGGTGTTCGTCATGTTACCGGCCACGGTGAATGAGACATACGGCGTAAGCAGTCCCTGGAAACATGCTTCATACTGATCATACCCACGATCCAGGGTTTCATCCGAAAAGGGATTATCATTCATGTAACGAAACATGCCGGTCGATCGTTTCGTGAGTTTTTTCGTAGTGATGTCGACAATACCGGCAAGGGCGTTGCCATACTCGGCATCAGTTGGGTTGGGCATTACGTGTAATCTATCGATCGCAGAAAGTGGTATAGGAATGGACGTCTGAATCCCATCGACATAATATCCTATTTCGTCAGCCCCTCCGCCTCGTAAATGCAGACCTGCCTCACTTTCGACAATGCCCGGCTGCAGAATAAGTATATCGTAAACGGTTGTGACCGGCATTCTGTTGATATCGGCTTCGGTGTACGTCCAGACCGTGAAATCCGGAATCGGTTGTCCTGCGGTATCAATTTCCGCGATCACTGTATCAGGTACAGACTCGGGTGCTGGAATATCTTCGATATCCTGAGCAAATACGGTGAAGAAGGTGATAACTGCAAGCGTACATGCTACTCGCTTCATACCTGCCTCCTTAGGCTATTATATATGTGTCGTCTATAGTGTCAACGATGATAAGATAAACAGAAACTGGTATATACGTATCTAACGCATAGATGTTGATATAATCTCTTTAATTTAACGCAGTCCAGAGGTAATATGCTTGACTGCATGTTTTTATTTACTATAATGAGGTAACATGTTCCAGAAAGCATTGACAAAATTGTTCGGCAGCAAGACAGAGCGGGAGTTGAAGAAACTCTGGCCTACGGTCGATGAGATCAACGCGCACTATGAAAAATTATCGGGTGTTGACCTGCTCAAGCAGACAGAGGATTTCAGAAAGCGTATTTCGCAGGGAGAGAGTCTTGACGATATACTGGTCGAAGCATTTGCCCTGGTTAAAGAAGCATGCCGACGGTTAATGGGGAAAAAGTGGTCGGTCGTGGATATCGAGACCGAATGGAACATGATCCCGTTTGACGTGCAGCTCATCGGTGCGATCGTGCTCCACGAGGGCAAGATCGCCGAGATGAAGACCGGCGAGGGCAAGACGCTCGTTGCGACCATGCCCCTGTACCTCAACGGCTTGACCGGTAAGGGTGCGCATCTCGT
>CP070834.1:877426-880560 GCA_020341755.1 Caldifarciminota bacterium
CTCAGTTCCGGTATACGGATCGACTGGCTGCCCAATGGCGAGATCGATCTTGCGGGTTACCGTTTGTACCGCCGGCTCGACGACAATCCGACATACGATAGCCTGAACACCACCCTCATGGGTGACACGACCTACACCGATACGCCGCTGGGCGGTGAGCACCGGTATTATTATGCGGTGCGGGCATTCGATGAAACGGGGAATCCGAGCCCGTACAGTGATGAGGCGTACGGTCGTCCCATTACCCTGGACCAGGGCATTCTGGTGGTCGACGAGACCAAGAACTGGACCACGGGCAGTTTTCCGCATGATACCCTGCAGGATGCCTTTTACGCGTATATTCTGCAGAATTACCCGTTCACTGCCTATGAATACGGGCTGGCAGCTGAGCATCCGGTGCTGGCTGATTTCGTTCCCTATTCCACGGTCGTGTGGTTTGCCGATGATTATATCGAGTTGATGGCATCGGGTAATATAGAGGATTTCGCGTCCTATCTTGATCTCGGCGGGAACCTCTGGTTTGCCGGCTGGAAGGCGGCCGGAAACCTTGCGAACAGCATGAGTTATCCACTTGTGTTCGGTGCCGGTGACATAGAATATGATTATTTCATGATTGACCGTGCCGCGTTATCTGCCAGCAGTGATTCGTTCCAGGGGGCAATCGGTCAAATGGGATACCCGAATGTGGCGGTCGATCCAGTCAAGGTGCCGTTGGCGAACTGGGGTGGTACACTGCGCTATATCGAGGCGTTGATTCCGGCAGGGTCTGGTGAGTCGATCTACATCATCGATATGCAGAACAATACGAGCCCGTTCGAGGGCGAAGTGTGCGGTATCCGCTATCTGGGTGATTTTGGCATGGTGTTCTTGGGGTATCCGGTGTATTTCATGGAGGCCGAGGATGCCCGGCTCATGGCCGAGCAGGTGATGATTGATTTTGGCGAGGTCGGTATTGTTGAGTACGGCAGCACGTCTATAGTTCAGGGGACGTGGCTGCGGGCGGTGCCGAATCCATTTTTAGGCGAGACCGAACTGCGGTACCAGATACCGGCAGCGGGTCGGGTGCGGCTGCGGGTGTTCAATGTGCTGGGGCAGGTGGTACGCAGTATGGTCGATGAAGTCCAGCAGGCCGGCGTGTACACGGTATCGTGGGACGGCAGGGATGACCGCGGTCAAACACTTGCCAGCGGTGTCTACTTCACCCGGCTGGAAACCGAAGGAACGACCAAGATCACGAAACTGACCATTCTGCGCTGAGCATAACAGAACGTCGACTGAATATTTGTAGTAAAACCTTGTCGCTGATCAGTCATTTCACAAATATTTCACATGTACCCCTATATTTTAAATGGTATAACGGACGCAAGGTAAATAAAGGAGGAATGGTTATGAAAAGAGTAGTGGTATATGTGGGTTTGGTTTTGTTTTTATACGGTATGGTTCATGCGGAAGGTGTTTTGACAGCGGTCGAGCTCAAAGATCGTGAGAACATCGCTTTCTGGTACGCCCAGAACACGACGACATATGAATTCATCAACAACTACGCCATCGCAGAATTAGAACCCGCTCAGATCGAGATGCTGTCGGCACAGGGTATACCGTGCAGCCTGATCGATGAAACGCCGTGGGATAAGAACTATGTCATCGGGCAAATACCCCCGGGCATTGAATACCGTGTTACCGGAGAAATTCTGTGGCGTACGGATGAAGTCATGTTGATCGAAGCAGAACCATCAGCAGTATCGATCCTCATGGATCCGCGTGTGAGCATGAGACGTATGAACAGAACACCACTGCCCGCACGGTTCTGGGAACAGTTATTGGTCAAAAGGATCCCGCTGCGTACACTGGAATGGGATCCATTCGTACAAAGCATTGTCGACCAGGTCAGTACGGATTCGCTTGCATCGTATGTCCAGCGCATGCAGGATTTTGTTACCCGTTTGATCTTTACTGACAGTTCTTTTGCGGCATCGCAGTGGATACTGGAGAAGTTTAACAGCTTCGGCTATGATGCCGAGTTTGACAGTGTGTATCTTGCCGAGACGAATTACGGAACCTGGCCCGACACAGGATATGAGCGGAATGTCGTTGCGACGATCGAAGGATCGTCGAATCCTTCTAAGCATATCATCATATCCGGTCACCATGATGCTATTATCTGGCCGGATACATCCGTATCGTGGACATCGGCACCTGGTGCAGATGACAATGCTTCGGGTGTCGCCTGCGCGCTGGAAGCGGCTCGGATATTCAATGCGTATAATTGGGACCCGACCATCAAATTCATCGGCTGGACAGCAGAAGAAGTAGGGCTGCTGGGAAGCGACGATTACGCACGTCGAGCCGACAGCATGGGAATGGATATCGGTGCGGTCATTAATCTCGATATGATAGGGTATGCCGATGGTGGTATTCTGGACGGTAATGTGCATCACCGTGATGCATTCTCTGAGTGGTTGTCAGCACTGTACTATCAAGCCGGACAGTTGTATGCACCATCGATCATACTGTATGAAGAATACTGGAATGGCGGTTCTGATGATCTCTCGTTCGCCCTTCGTGGGTATCCGGCAATATGGGGTGCCGAACGATGGTACTATGCAAATCCGCATTGGCATGTCGTTACCGATCTCCTGTCGAATATTAATATGGAACTATTGACCGGTAATACCAAAATAGCCATTGCCACCCTGGCTATTCTGGGAATCCATCCGGCACCTGTTGAGGATGTGACCGCCAGTGATCTTGGCACAGGTACTGATCTCCAGATAACCTGGTCACCGAACACGGAACCCGATGTCATCGGGTACAACATATACTGGGGAACAGAGAGTGAGGTGTACACGGACACGGGGTATATGGCAGGCGCAGGCAGTAGTTGCGATACCCTGACCGGTCTCATGACCGACTCGACCTATTACATCATTGTACGTGCGCTGGATACAGACGATCATGAGAGTTACTTTGCGAATGAGGTTTCAGCAACACCTCGACTGGCACCGATGGCGCCGACCGGGGTGGTCGCGACACCGCTCAGTTCCGGTATACGGATCGACTGGCTGCCCAATGGCGAGATCGATCTTGCGGGTTACCGTTTGTACCGCCGGCTCGACGACAATCCGACATACGAT
>CP070834.1:880660-883623 GCA_020341755.1 Caldifarciminota bacterium
TGTACTGCCTCGTACAGATATGGTAAACTGCTTTCATACGCCTTCGCCTCAAAAAGTGCGCGAGCAATGAGAAAATTTATGTCGGGGTTATCCGGGTCAATGTCGTGCACGCGCTGATACTGTTGGTTCGCTTTTTCGAACCGACCCAGCTTGTGCAAGATCGCTCCGCGCAGAATATAAACATCAGGGTTAAGGGGATCGAAAATCTCGGCGTAATCAAGATAACCCAATGCTGCTTCATAATTTTCATTGTCGAAAAGTTCTCGGGCGGAAAAATAAAATGCCTGGAAAAAATACTGGTCACCACCCCGGTTCGTAACCCAATCACGTGTATTAGTGCTATCGATCTCGAGGGCTTTAACCAATGCATTTGCTGCTGCCTGCCATTTTCCAGCATCGAGTTCGCACCCGCTCAGGATGGCGTATAATTCCCAATGCTGCTGACCCTTTTCTATGCCCTGAAGACAGACGTTTTTAGCCCGTTCGCAGTCCCTGAGATTGTAATATGCGATGCGAGCAGTGTTTAATTCAACTGAAGCATCGGCGATAACACAAAGACAAAAAATACCTATAGTAATGGCGTGAACGGATTTCATGGAACCCTCATATACATACCATTATATACGACCGTTCCCGGGTGTCAACCTGAGCGCTATTTGACAATACGCCGGGATCTTTTCTTTCTTTTTGGTGGTAGAGAACTTACGTAGCTGACAGATTTTTTCAGCACTTTATTAAAAACCTTCTTATTGTGGTACAGGTTCTCGGGGAAAACGATATACTCCCGCATGATGCGACCACGGATCGGTTCAAATACTCTGGTCTCATCATATGTGCTGAGCAGGTGGGTTCTGTCCTTCTCGGGTAATCTTAAAAAAATATTATCTTCGTGTGCGCCCATGAACATGTTACCATTAATAAAAAAGACCGGGCAACCGAACATTTTCTTCTGTTCGCAATCCATATTTTTCGTTTCTTGTGACAGAAAATCGGTCACCTCTTTCGAGGTTTTTTTCCACATTACAGCACCTCCTCTGTAAACAAAAACACTAAAGAAAACGTACCCTGATACCAATAATCAAGGCGCACGTCAGTACAAGGCCACTGCCTGCCAAGCATCCTGCCATTTTTCCAAGAGCCGCATTTATCGGTTCCCTCGACTCCTCGATGCCTTTCCTTCGCAACCATGTGGCGATACTGCCTTCGAAGAAGCCAGCAATCCCGTCGGTCAACGCATCTCCAATAACCCCACCGGCAATGGCGCCGGCGACGCCAAAAATCGCGCCACCCCACAAAGCGGGTATGGTCAACAGTCCCGTATCTATTGCGCCGAATATCAGATCGGGGATAGCGCTTCGCATTGTTCGCTTCGCAATAATGATCCCTACAAGTGGTATAGTAGCGAGGCCAAGAATGACCGGTCCCACCGGTAAACTCGATTGAAGTGTTGCCACGCCAATAACTGCCACAATGATGCCAAGAACTCCAACATAACCAGCCTTTTTTATCATGTACTCTCCTTGCTCAGGTACAAAGAATACTTTTGCTCATAAACGCGAGTGCATTCTTTTCACACTTTTTTCACACTGCCACTGTATCATTGAGCAGTTAACTATGCATAACGCTGTGGGTCTCGGTTTTGAGCCATTGGAGCGTACCCCTTTTCTGGCATGTCGAGCTTATCACCACTCTCATAGCCGGGACCTGCAGCGCATTTCTGCTGATGGTATAATGATACTGCAGGTGTCCCCCGAAGTCAAGTATCCATACGGCTGCTGCAGGTCATTGACATGTTCGTTAATTATTTTATAATTATACATTACCAAGGAGGTGCTATGATACGTATGCCTTATGGACGTTTCTGCATAATGTTAATCCTTGTGCTGACAGCAGCTGCCTTCGCAGCCGAACGCGTGGTCGTATGCGAAGAGCTCTACCAGGAAGGCTGAAGTAGTTGTACAATAGCCAGCGGGACGCTGGCTCAAATCGAATTAAGCAACCCGGACAGAATCGCTCTCATCGAAATGCATGTCGTCAGCAACGCTTATGGTATGTATTGCCCCGAGGCACTCCAGCGCATGTATTATTATCCAGCGCCTGTTTATTCCGGAGGAAGCTGGGGTTATTACACGCCCTATTTATGGTTCGACGGCCAAAAAGGCGGCACAGCATATACAGGCTGGCAAGCGTATATAGCCGACCGCTTGAACCAACCTGCACCCGTGACCATAACGATGTGGGGTGATTGGACGAGAACCCAGAGCTCCGGCACGATCTACGCGCAGTTCCGTAATGACAGTACGGAAACGATAAACGGAACCGTTTATTTCGTCGTTACCGAGGATAGTATATATCGCGTCGTACCAAATGGCGATCAATGGCACAATCACGTCGCACGTGACTATCTGCCGAATCATTTAGGTGAAAGCGTTTCGATACCACCGGGTGATTCGGTAACTCTGATCAGGGAATTTAACCTCGATGTATCATGGGATGCCAGTATGATCGAATTTGTCACCTGGATACAAAATCCCACGATGCAGCCAGCGGATTCCACAAAAGAAGTCTGGCAAGGTGCGACCCTTGATGTCGACGAACTCGGAATCGAGGAATACGAGAGCCATCAGGTCACCCAATCGCGGATATCTCCTATCCCGAATCCCTGCGTGAATGGTACGCGGTTTTCTTTTACTATCCCTGCTGGAGAGAGATATAGCGTTACTTTTTACGATGTTAGCGGACGTAAGGTCAAGACACTCGGTGGGATCGCCTCTGGTGACGAGGAAAGCATTGAATGGAATCTTAAAAACGACCAGGGTAATCGCGTTTCTGCCGGTGTATATTTGTACCTGTTCCAGAGTACTGACATCAACGCATCTGGTAAGGTCGTTGTGAGATAACACACGCCGTCACTCAATCCAGGATATCAATAAAATAGAATGCCGTTCGTCCACGTGGACGAA
>CP070834.1:883723-886667 GCA_020341755.1 Caldifarciminota bacterium
AGCTGTCGGCGAATACCATGTGGCATCTTGTGCGTGCTTACCACCTTGCCGGTCGCTGTTCAGACTGCGGTGAGTGTGAACGGGTGTGTCCTGAAGGAATTCCGTTGCGCCTTTTAAATACAGCCCTGGAAAAGGGTGTGCTCGAGATGTTCGGCACGCGACCGGGTACAGTACCGGATGAGCTGCCGCCACTCGTTGTGCTTTCCAAAGAGGATCCCAACAGCATACTGGAGGCAAAAAATGAGTAGCGCGTGGAAGAAACTGAAGACCGCTGATTTGCAGAAATTCCTGTCTCATTGTGCAAAAGATGCTGACGTGTATGTGCCGTATAAAAATGATGGAAAATGGGAGTTTTCCGAGTATGCTGCGGAAAAAGAAGTAAACTTTCCTGCGAACATCATCGACGTGTCGGTAAAACCGCTGTTCTTTCCTAAGCGCCGTCCTATTGCAGAGTATCATGAAGGCGAACAGTGGAATCTCACACCGGTTCAGTTGCCGGACAGGCCACGTGTGATTATGGGCGTGCGTGCATGTGATGTATCGGGCTTGTTGTATGTCGACAAGGTGTTCCTCGATGGTCCTCATAAGGATACTGTGTACGAAGCAGAAAGAAAACGCACAACGATCATTGGCATGGTATGTGATGAAATGGGTCCCCACTGCCACTGCACCGATCGGGGATTAGCACCCGATAACACCGACGGCATGGATGGCGTTATCGTGAGAGTAAAGAATGGGTACTTGCTGAGGGCGCTGACCGACAAAGGTGAACACCTTCTTGCCGATACCTTACTCAAGGAGACCAAAGAGAAACCTGCAAAGCAGACCTGGCCAAAAGACAAGTTTCCAATCGCAACCCCGGATGAATTCATGCAAATGTATAATGATAGTATATGGCATGAACTCTCAGACATCTGTCTGACGTGCGGTGCATGCACGTACGAGTGTCCGACCTGCGTGTGCTTTCTGGTATCAGATGAACGATATGGTGGCAGGGGCGAGCGCGTCACGGTCTGGGACAGCTGCCAGCTGACAAGTTATGCGCGTATGGCCGGTGGTCATAACACACGTAAGACACCGGCAAGCCGTGTCCGCAACCGTACGCTCGATAAATTCGCCTACAGTCATAAACGGTATGGTCGCATTTCCTGTACAGGATGCGGTCGGTGCGTTATGGTATGTCCGATAAACCGCAGTTTTCCTGATGTGGCCGCAGTGCTCACCGAACGCGTACGAGAAAAACAAAAGGGAAAGAAAAGAACCCAGACAAAGGTACAGGGAGGATAAATGGCACGTATTGAACTTGTTCCAAGACCCGCAATCATACAACACATCATAGACGAATCAAAGGATGTGAAGAGTTTCATACTCGAGATGCAGGATGGTGCAATGCTGCATGCCGTTCCCGGTCAATTCATCGAAGTTTCTGTCCAGGGGATCGGCGAAGCGACCTTTGCGGTGAGCCGCCTTGTCACTGCAAAAAAACAGTTCATTGTCTCGGTTAAACGGCTCGGGCATCTTACCAAGATGCTTCATCGGAGCGCCGAGGGTAATCTCGTTGGCGTGCGGGGACCGTATGGTAACAGTTTCCCGCTCGATGAGTGGAAGGGTAAGGATATATTCATCATTGGCGGGGGTATTGGTCTGGCGCCGCTGCGTCCGGTTATCGATCATATCCTGTCTCATCGTAAAGATTTCGGACATCTTGATATTATTTTCGGAGCGCGTTCACCACAGGATATTCTTTTCAAAGATGACCTGGAAAAATGGCAGGCGGCTCAGGATAGTGTCCTGTATACGACCATCGATATACCGCATGAAGGATGGGAAGGACGTGTCGGACTCATCCCTGCCGTGGTCAAGGACGTGAATATCAAACCTGATAACCGTATCGCAGTGATCTGCGGACCGCCGGTTATGATTCGTTTCACCGTGGCAGCGATGAAGGACCTGGCGTGGCCTGAGCAGAGTATATACACGACTCTGGAAATGAAGATGCAGTGCGGCATTGGACAATGCGGTCGGTGTAATATAGGCGAGAAATTTATATGTAAGGACGGACCCGTATTCCGGCTCGATGAGATCCCTGCGTATGCATTAATCGAATAGGATAGTATGGGAGATGAAAAAATCCCGGCGCACGGGAAGCTGCGCCGGGATCAATTTGGTAAAGAAGGAGATGTAATGAGTTTACCCTTCCACCCATCTGAAAATCCCCTGTTATAACATATAATATTATAGTGTCAGGCGTCTACATGTCAAGACTTAAACCTATTTTTGGGTACAATTACCTATATGTTGATGAATAAAAGGCACGATAAATCATGCTTTTTTACTCGCAATTTTTTTGTGGAGATTACCCATATCCCTCCCTTGATCTCTGATATCGTATCACACCATATTGGGGCTTGACAGGCACCTCATATTCCATATCATATATATGGAGGTAGGTGATGCGAAATTTGAGATGCGTTGTACCCATCCTGTTACTCGTGATGACCATGTGTTCCAGAACCACCCCCGATATATCATACGAAGACGGGATCATTTCCGGAGACGGTACGATTACCTGTGTGAACACGAAAGGTGGCTCATACGGTATTGTAACTGATGACGGTGAACAGTTCGTGCCCGTTAATATGCCATTGGTGTTCCGTGAGGAAGGTCTGCGCGTCAGGTTCAAGGTTCAAACCAGGTACGAACTGGGCAGTCTCTACGGCTGGGGTACTGCCGTGGAAATAGTCTATATACAGAAAATATAATCATTAGCTGCTACCCCTGAAACCAGTGCAGCCAGTCCTGGTCTAAAGCATCATCGATCCGGGAACAGCGAGAATCAGGATTACTCTTAGCTTCATTATATATAGGAAATCCTTGTAAATAAAGAATCCACACACTCATAGGTTTAAGTCTATATAAATAATGCCAAAATAGTTATATTGTG
>CP070834.1:886767-889681 GCA_020341755.1 Caldifarciminota bacterium
GCGCTCTGTATCGGGGTTCACTCTATAACCTTTTTCTGCAGCAAGGGCGTGTATCCGGGCGAGGTTCTTATTGTATGCTCCTGTTCCAGTAACATCATCCCATGGATTGCTCATGAGAAGACCTCCTTGAGTTTATGCTTTTATGCGAAGCTATAATAATATGGATTATTGTGGTGGGAATGGCAGAACGTCTGCAGTATGGGTACTGATGTGGATGACTATGTTCCTGAGAACCAACTGGTCCCCATGGCAATACCCTCACTTCTTGTCCCTCCTCCGTGGGAATGACGACCGTATCTTTTTGATATGGATGTTATGTGCTGTGTTGTTTAACGAATTATGGTGCTGCGTGATGCGGTGAACCCACACGGGGTCACAAGAGCCGCATCTCATTTCGTTTTTCTCCTGATAGTATACAGATAGAACATGTCGTTATTATACAGAATCATGAAGGCCTGTCAAGGGTCAGTCGACTACCTTGACTGTTCCAGGATGTTCTGATGTTATGTACCCGATTACGGGCACGTCTTGTTTGAAATGATCCGTGAATTTCTGTATACCATCTTCAGGAATGACGACAGCAAGTCCGCCAGATGTTTCTGACCCAAAAATGAGTTCGGAAAATGGTCTTTCGATATTGCCGGTATCGACCTTGTGCCTGAATGAATTCATATTCATGGTAATGCCAGGTTCGTAGACTCCTTGCGTGAGGACAGTAAGCGCTTCCTCATAGAATGGTATGTGTGACGCCTCGAGCACAATGCCGATATTGCTCGCTTCAGCCATCTCAACAAGATGGCCCACGAGACCATAGCCGGTGATGTCAGTGGCAGCATGTGCGCCTGCTGCACGCATGGCGTGCGATGCATCTCGGTTCAGTGTTTGCATGGCTTCAATGACCGGCTGCAGATTAACTGTTTCACTCTTACCGGCCAGAAGGGCCTGGATCATGGTACCCACCCCGATCGGTTTGGTGAGGAGTATGCGATCGCCCGGTCGTGCACCGTCGTTAGTAATGATCTTGTTAGGATTGATATAGCCGATGACCGTGAGTCCGTATTTAATCTCGGGCGTGACAAACGTATGCCCTCCCGCTATCGTTACCCCGGCTTCTTGGGCTTTTTCAGTACCCCCCTTCAGCATGGCGCCGAGCATTTCTGGATCCCCATTCCCGGGGAAACCAACGATGTTCAGGGCGAGTTTTGGATCACCACCCATCGCGTATACGTCAGAAATGCAGTTTGCCGCTGCGATCTTGCCGAAAGTATACGGGTCGCTGACCACCGGTGTGAGGATGTCTATCGTGTATACGAGGGCGAGCTCATCATTCATCTTATACACGCCGGCATCGTCTGCCGTATTGGTCCCGATGAGAAGGTTGGGATCTGTTACCGGAGGAAGCATCGATAGTGCCTTCGCTAACTGCGAAGCAGAGAGTTTCGATGCTCAACCGGCACACGTGATATGGGACAGTAAGCCTTTATCTTTGTCGTTCATGGGGTAATTATATCAAAGAAATAGAGCCTGTCAATCTGCTATTGAATCATTTCAGGCAGCAATAAGAGAGTTTTTACTTTGGAAAGTTTCCTTTGTTGTCCTTGAGCAGATCGGCAAGGGTCACGTTCTGGAATGTTTTTTTTATTGCATCTGACAACAGCGTCCACAACGGTCGCGTCGGACAGGTTTCGGTCAAGGTGCATATCCGTTTATTGTCGAGGCAATCGACTGGTGCGAACTGCCCTTCGAGGATCTTGTACACATCGAGTATTTTTATTTTGTTCGGTGATTTTGTGAGAAAATAACCACCTTTTGATCCACGGATCGCAGAGATGATACCGGCAGCCCTCAGGGTAATGACAATTTGCTCGAGATACTTTTTGGAGATTTTTTCGCAGCGCGCAATTTCTTTGAGCAGTACGGGTCCCTTTTTGTAGTTAGCAGCAAGGTCCACTAAAAGTCTCAATCCGTAACGGAACCGCGATGATACCTTCATGGCAGCGTATCCACCAGCATAGTGAGAACGACAGTATCGGAAGGACCAAAGATATTGGGAAGCCACACGCGGTACGGATACGCGGGATTATCCAGCGTGTCGAGCGTAATACGGACATATCCGGTCCCCTGCTGCCGTGTCGTGCCATAACATACGCTGTCCATTTCCCAGTAACCATCAAGGGTATCATGCGGTCCGGTTGTTACCTTACGTGTCCGCATGCCGGTGATATCGTCAGGATCAATATCACCGACCGTGAGTATGACATTATTGATACCTGATGTGAGGCTGTCGTTCCGTCTGAGATACCCGGATACATCGCTGTAAAGAGGGATATCGTCTTCTGCACAGTGCATGATGACCAGGGCGCCGAGAAATCCAAGTATAATATATTTACTCATAACATACTCCTGCAAGATTATATACACTGGACTTGAAAAGTCAAGCATTCTATATATACTTTCCGTATATGAAGGTTCTGGTGCTGGCTGTGCCGATCGGAGCAGGGCATATGAAGGCCGCGCAGGCTGTTTGCCAGGCACTGACGGCATGTGACAGTCGCGTGGATGTACGTTTTGAAAATTGCTTTAAATGGGTGTATCCCCTGTATGGGAAAGCGTACAAAGGCATTTACGACTATGCGCAGAAACGTGGCAGAAAACTGCTAAAATTCCTGTACGGCGGCATCGGCGTGCAATCCGGTTCTTCTGAATTTATGTATAGAGCACACAAGGTGCTTGCACATAAATTGAGATATCTGCTGTCGTCTTATCGACCAGATTATGTTTTGTGCACTCACTTCTCACCGGGTTTTTTCTCTGCCCTGTACAAAAATGCGTACCATTACAAGATCGGCATTATTGTCACAGACTATTACGTACATCCGCATTGGGTGAATGCTGAAATAGACCATTATTTCAT
>CP070834.1:889781-892641 GCA_020341755.1 Caldifarciminota bacterium
ATCCCAGCGCTCGCTGTTCGGCATGCGCACGTACCGAACAGGTATTGACGATGAGGATATCGGCTTTGTCAGGGGACCCGGTCTCGACGTAGTCTTTTTGTTCCAGCAGGGCAGCAATGATCCGTGCATCGTTCTTGTTCATCTGGCACCCAAAGGTCCGTATGAAGAATTTTTTCCTGCCTGCCCTCATGATGTCCCGTCCGGTACGACCTGGCCCGTGGTCTGTGTCCTGGTCACATCCGTGATTAATGCGCGTACGACCCCACCCGGCACCGGGCATCTTTCCAGCAATACCCTGACATAATTATCCGTTAATCCCGCACATCTCGGACCAGTTTTTTCGAGCACGATATCGAAGGCTTTTTCTTGAAGGGTTTTTCTGAACGCATAATTCTTTTCACGAACCATACCGTAAAGATAGCGGGACCGTCTCTTTTTCTCATGATGTGGCACGGGATCACCACAGGTGAACGCTTCTGTACCGGGTCGGGGTGAATAGGTAAAAACATGGATATGCGTGAACGGATGTTGTTCAATGAATTCTGCTGTTCTTTCGAAGGCGGGACGGTCTTCACCCGGGAACCCAACGATCACGTCGGCACCGATCGCGATATCATCGAACTGGCTGCTGATAAGCTCGACCGTCATGTCAAGGTCGGCTGCCCGGTACGGACGGCCCATTCGCCCAAGTACCTCATCGTCCGCACTCTGTATCGGGATATGGATATGCCGGCAGAACGGAATATCCCGGAGTCTTTTCAGTATATCCGGGGTGACAAAGGAAGGTTCCAGGGACGAAAGCCGGATACGCGGCATGTCAGGTATCGTAGCGAGGTGTTCCAACAGCGTCGCGAGCGACAGGCCTCGCTCCCTGCCGTATAAGCCTATATTTGCGCCGACGAGCACGATCTCGTGATAACCATGGGCCACTGCCCACCCGATCTCGCGTTCTACATCTTCCAGCGATTTGCTCTCCACGACTTGCCTCACGTTTCTCACCACACAGAACGTGCACGTACTCACACATCCGTCCTCGATCTTCAGAAAATACCGTGATCTTTCCGGCGTGGGCAGCACGTCTGCGATCAAAGCGTTGCGTGCAACATTATCGATGATCTGGTGTGCTCCAGAAAACTTTTCCGGATACATCCGGCACAAACACCCGGTCACGATGACCGTCGCATTCTTGAAGGTACGCAGTGCATAGCGGTATTTTTTCAGGGATTTTATCTCAGCCTCATGCGTGACGCAGCATGTATTGACGACAACGACGTCCTCGGCACCGCTGTATCTTTTGAGCAAACAGTATCCTTCATACTGGTTGAGTTTACAACCAAGATTGATGAGTTTTTTCAAAACGTGGTGCTACTATTCTTTTTTATCGAATGCGTTTTGTGATCCAAGTATGTCACCGATCGTGAATTTATCCGGTGCCTTTGGTTTAGGAGTTTCTTTTCTCTTGGGCGGCTGCTTGTGCAGATCCTTCTCGCTGAGAATAATGCGTCTCAACCGCGGATTGATCTTCCTGATGATCACCTCAACCTCTTCACCAAGTTCGTACAGGTCTTTCGGTTTTTTACCGCGCCGCGCCAGATAATTCGCCGGGATGAATTCCTCGATCCCGCCTTCCAGGATCAGCCGTATGCCCTTGGGAAGTATATCGCTCACCTTGCCGATCACCTTTTCACTTTCAGTATGCTCTTCGGTGAATTTCGTGAACGGATCTTCCTTGGTATGTTTGATGCTCAAAGATATACGGCGGTTCTTTCGCTCGATCGAACGGATAACCGCCTCGACGGTCTGCCCCTTCTTGAGGTAATCCGACGCCTTCTTGACCTTCTTGTCCCAGAAAAAGTCGTTTACATGGATGAGCCCCTCGACGCCGTCGATGAGCTGCACAAAAGCACCAAAATCCTTCAGGTTGGTTACTTTCACCGACACCTTCTGACCGACCTCGAATTTCTCGTCGACCGTTGACCAGGGGTCAGGCGTGGTCTGTTTCATACCGAGCGAAATCCTGCGGTCATCCTTGGATATAGAAAGCACTACCGCTTCTACGGTGCTGCCTACCTTGAGTATCTTGCCGGGATCTTTAATGTCCTTTTTCCACGACATCTCAGATACATGCACCAAGCCCTCTACACCCTTCTCTATTTCTACGAAGGCACCGTAATCGACGATGCTGGTGACCTTACCCTTCACCTTTGTTCCAACCGGATATTTTTTCTCGATCTCGAGCCAGGGATGCGGTGTCAGCTGTTTCAGTCCGACCGCGATCCTGCCGGATTCATTGTCCATTACCAGGATCTTTATCTTTATCTTGTCATTCACCTTAACGACTTCTGCAGGATGGGTGATCTTCGACCAGGAGATATCCGTGATATGCAGCAAGGCATCGATGCCGCCGATATCGATAAATGCACCGAAATCAGTGATATTCCGCACGGTACCCTCGATGACATCGCCAACCTTGAGTTTGTCAAAGATACGCTTGCGTGCTTTCGCCTGTTCTTCCTGAACAGCGAGTTTTCGGGAAACAACGATATTCTTCCTCATCATGTTGATCTTCACGATCTTGACGCCGACTTTACTCCCGATCGCCGCCTCGACTTCTGACTGGGATTTGAACTCGATCTGGGAACTGGGCAGAAAAGCCTCTACCCCGATGAGATCAACGGCAAAACCTCCTTTTATACGTTTCCGGATCGTCGCCATGGCGAGCTCTCCGTTCTCGTATAAATGTTTGATCTTATCCCAGGCAAGCTGAAAATCTGCTTTTTTCTTGGAGATAACGGGGAATCCATCCCGATCCTCAAAGGCTTCGAGGTAAACGTATACACTGTTACCGATCGCCGCATCG
>CP070834.1:892741-895536 GCA_020341755.1 Caldifarciminota bacterium
CGTAATTTCAGAAGTTACGAAAAATCATCGATTCGGATTCGAAGTCCATCCCTCCTGTTATCATTAGTCATAATTTACTTTTTCTACTTTTACTTCTTATCCATTTGTCTATTTCATCCGAATCAAAGCGTACAAGTCTACCAAGCTTTATTTGAGGGATCGATCCTTTATGTATCCAATCATATATTGTTTTTTTCTTAACATTCAATTTCTTAGAGAGTTCTGATATATTTAATAATTTCACAATACACCTTCTTCGCACACTATTATATAGATCTTTTAGCAATTATCAATACGATCCGAGTATGAAAATCGATGGAAGCCAGTACTATTATTGATGATCAGACTATGGATTCGGGTTCTTTTTCTGTAAACTTAATAAGCTTGTGACATGCGAATTCTGATATCTCGTGATATCACATTTTTTTTGTGACATTGTCTTGGCACAGAATATAGACCTTTTTAATTCCTTCGAGCTAGCAATGTGTTGTCTATCTTGCGTTTACGGCGATTAGACGGTGACTTACTGGGTGGTTTTTAAGTCCGCTGCGTCTACCAAATTCCGCCACCCCGGCATGTGCGCTCCGCGCCCAGGAATCAGGAAATAGGGCACAGGACACAGTGAAAATTATATAAACAAATGTCGTGAAATCAATGTACACTTACTTCATAAGCGTAATAGGACTCAGATCTCGAAATTGGATATTAACGTACAGCGGTTATTCTTCCAGTTCTTTTTTCATCTTCTTGTACTCTTCACGGCTTATCTCGCCCCTGGCGTAGCGTTCTTTGAGGATGGAGAGGGGAGTTTCATCAGTTCCGGATTTTTTTCTGCTCGCATTGACGATCAGGCAGACTATGACAGCAGCAAAAACGAGTAACAAGAACCAGCGAAACGGATTGTCAATCGGCAAGAAGCCAAACGGCCAGAAAAGCGGGCACATCAGCGGTCTGGCACATGATGTGAGGAAGAGCAAACCTAATGCAGTATATATCTTCAATTTACACTCCTTTTTATATCAACTTTACCGTTTATTGTATGTATTGTAAGAAAATGCAATCAAATGTCAATCGTAGAATCATTGTGGTTCTGTATACTACACTTAAACATGTTTAAGACTACAAGACCCCCCTTGCACGGTTTTGGGAAATTCGTATAATATATTCAAATCATGGCTCAGGCGAAGAAACAGGATATAGTCAACATACATCTGGACTATCAGGAGATCGGCGGATTATATGTATTTGTTATCACGCTGGGTCTTCACAAGATACAGTATGTAAGGCGGCAGGATATGCTGGAGCATGTCAGGGGAGTCTTTCTCAATCACAGCAATGACGAAGTCAACCTGTACGTGACGCGGGCATGCAGTCTCACACCGGAGGAATTGAATTACGTGTCCGGCGGCAGGATCAATGCGTATGAAGAGTTGGAACGTGCGGGCGACATGGAAAATATCAGGGAAGGTGGACGGGGTAATTCGCGGCACCCACCAGAGAATATCGTGCCATTCGATGCTACCAAACTTGAATTTTCCACTGAGTCGTACGATTTTTATTATCATAAGAAGAGCGGAGATGTGACACTCTATGTCGTCGTCACCAATTACCATCCTGGGATGCTGGCAGTGCCGGTGAAAAAACTCAAAGAAGTAATTAAGTATTTAGCGGACGAATAGAAAAAACACCTGTCAGATTATTTCATCATAATACAGTAAGGATTGTATCATGTATTTCAGAACCTTGGGTTCTTGACCTGACCCGGGTATTTCTTATAATACTTCATGACGCCTGATATAAGGATGTTTAAAAGCAAACCGACCATTGAAGGTGCCGGCGTCCAGCTCAAACGCGCCTTTGGATATCAAGAAGTGCCCCTGCTCGACCCATTCCTGCTCCTGGATGATTTTGGATCGAGCGACCCGCGTGACTATATCCTGGGCTTCCCGTGGCATCCGCACCGTGGTATTGAAACGGTGACCTATGTACTTACGGGTTCGGTGAAGCACGAGGATAGTCTTGGTAATAAAGGCACGATTGCATCAGGAGATGTACAATGGATGACTGCAGGCAGCGGCATCATTCATCAGGAAATGCCGCAGCAGTTCGAGGGGAGGATGCGGGGCTTCCAGTTATGGGTTAACCTGCCGGCAGCGCATAAGATGATGGACCCACGGTACCGAGATGTCCGGAAAGAACAGATCCCGGAGATACAATACGATGATGGCATCAGCATGAAGATCATCAGCGGGAAGGTTGCTGACACTATAGGCCCGGTCAAAGACCTGATGGTCGATGTCGTATACCTCGATGTGAGTATATCATCCGGGATGAAGATGCGCTATAATGTAGCGAAAGACCACAAGGCTTTCATCTATGTGATCGTTGGTGGCGGATATACCACAGGAGCAACCGACAGACGTATAGGACAGGAGAACCTGGTGATTTTCTCCAAAGCGAATGCGATCGATCTTGAAGCCGGTTCTGAGGGTATGCGTTTTCTCCTCGTAGCCGGGAAGCCCTTGAATGAACCGGTCGCCTGGTATGGACCTATTGTTATGAATTCGCAGCAGGAACTCGATCTGGCATTTAAAGAGTACCGAGAAGGAACATTCATTAAGCACGGTTCAAGGAAGTGAAACCATTCAGAAGAGAAAATAAGTTGGGATTATGATGAATCACAAGCGGAGGTTTACTCTATGAGTACTATTGCGATCATCGGTGCCGGCATGGGAGGTCTCGTAGCCGGGAATCTCCTGGTAAAAAAAGGTCACAAGGTCACGATATTTGAATCC
>CP070834.1:895636-898415 GCA_020341755.1 Caldifarciminota bacterium
AGACGACCGGTGGCATCGTAGATTCTTATGGTTGGATCTTGCGCAACGAATTGACTATTCGTTATGGAGTATTGTATTACTGTTCTATAACAGAAGGGATTCGGAGCCACGTGCAGATTCAGAATACACGTTTTTGTGATCCTAAGCTCCTGAATGCCAATACCCTGTACTGAATCCTGCAGCCAGGGATCGAAATCCACATAATCACTCACAGAATCACCACTCCCTGGACCAACACCACCCGGGCCACTCGGATCTCCCCACCAGTTAAACTCGGCGTCTATTGTGAGATAACTATACGTATTAACCACTCCGTAGCCAACATTCCCTGTGATATTACAGTAATGGATTTCCGGATCAGCAGCGGTCCAACAGTATATCCCGTCACCATTGTTGTTCGCTATCACGCAGCTGTCAATGCTGGGCGTTGCAGACTGCTGACATCGAATACCTCCACCACCATAACCAATTGATGCGGTATTATCAGTAATGATATTATGTTTGATAATCGCTGAAGAAAGCCAGCATCGGATGCCGCCACCATACCGTTCTGCGGTGTTATGACTTATGACATTGCCAATAATATTTATCGAGTTATTGTCGCACAAGATACCACCACCGATAGAATCAGCAGTATTCCATCTGATGTGATTATCAACGATATCTGACGGTCCGCCGTATGAATAAGATATACCACCACCCCAATCGGCCATGTTGCTGTCAATCGTGTTGTTGTGAATCGTTGGTGACGCATAGTAACACTCAACTCCGCCGCCGAATTCCGCTTCATTGTGTTTTATTACGTTATCTATTATGATAGGACTACTGTTCTCATCGCATTCAACTCCACCGCCGGCCAATATTTTCGAACTGCCATTATCAATAATAACGTTTTCCTTAATCGTTGGTGCAGAGTTGTTGCAGTAGATACCGCCGCCCAGGAATCCAAAGGCAGGTACATATGTGCCCGAGCCATTAATGATTTTGAACCCGCACAGGACCGACGTTATGTCCTCGCCACTAGCACAGGTTACAACACTGCCGGAATCTGGGTTTGTGGGACTTCCGCCATCTATGATGGTTGTATCGGCGCCATACTCACTCTGTACCGTAATAGCCATGCCATTGAAATTAATATTCTCGGTATACGTCCCGGGTCCTACGAGTACGGTATCACCATTGACGCACGAATCTATACCAGCCTGAATACTGTTAAGTGCTGAGTCTGGATGCACATACCAGACGGTTGCCGGTACTGTCTTTATCATAAACAACAGCACAGCAACGCTGATGGACACTATACAACGTCTCTTCACTGCTCCTCCTATTTTACACGTACAACTTCAAAAAATGATATAAATATATTAGGAAAGATATCTAAGGATAGATCGTTTCTACAATATCGTAAGCTTTATTCTAACCATCCCATTCTACTATATTTACGCGGGTAGCGCGGCTTTACAATATTCGTATCATTCCCTATTCTCTACGTTTCTTAGCAAATTATAGCAGCATCGCATTGAATGTCAATATGTTGTTTTTACGTAAAAAAATACACCCTTTTGGGCTTATTGGTCAAAAAACGGGGAGTGACTGGATCAGCCACTCCCCCATGTATAATTGAAGATTCTCTACCTGATCAGTAGCACTTTCTTTGTTTTGACATAATCATCTGCGGAAAGTTGCACGAAATATATTCCACTGGGAAGTGAGCGGTTAGCCTGGTCCGTACCGTCCCAGGTTACGGTAGTGCGTAAGGCGTCGGGCGTAAGGCGAAAAGACTCTACCAGACGACCGGTGGCGCTGTATATGTTCAGTACTCCATTGATCGTCATAGATCGCGAATTAATAATGAAGGTCGTACGCTCTGAAAATGGATTTGGACTCACAACCAGGTTTAGCTGCAAGACCCTTGCATTTTCATATTCATCGACATATGTATTACCGGTCGGATTGCGTTTATAGTATATCTCCCAGTTCGTGTGACGATCATCCTGCCACACAACATGAACCTTTTCACCGCAAACGGCAAGCGACGCGTTTTGCGAAGCATTCATATTATCTGTTAATCTCGTATCCGCGCTCCATGTAGTACCGTTATCAATCGAATTTTTGTAATAAATCTCTTCATTACCGTCACGGTTATCGATCCAGACAATATGAACATTGGACCCCGAGACTGCTAAAGACGGATAATGAGACTCACCCGTGTCGTCGGTTAGACGTATATCCTGACCCCAGGTCTGGCCGTAATCAGTCGAACGTTTGTAGTATATCTCGAAATTACCGTCCCGCATTTCCTCCCATACAACATGGACATAATTCGCCGATACGCCGATGCTCGGTGCATTCGAAAACGTCGTATCTTCGGTCAATCTCGATTCATTCCCCCAGGTAACGCCATCATCGGACGAATGTCGGTAGAAGATTTCGTTGTTATACCACGCAAAACGCGAGTCCTGCCAGGCAATATGAATATCCGACTCGTATGCCGTTATCGAAGGGCTCGATGAATAACCGGCACCGTACGATATCTGTGTAGGAGTTTCCCAGGTTGCCCCTCCATCTGTCGAACGTCCATAATAAATTTCAGAATTCCCGATCAATGTGAAATCTGCCCAGGTTACATGAACATAATCACTGACGACCGCGACCGAAGGCAAACCCTGAGGACCCGCAGTTATTGTAACATGAACATCCGGTCCCCATGTCGCCCCCCCATCTGTCGATCGTTTGTAATACACCTCGGTATCCATGTCGCGGTCATCTTCCCAGACCA
>CP070834.1:898515-901204 GCA_020341755.1 Caldifarciminota bacterium
CGATAATGAAAACGATTTTCAGTGAGATAAAACGAAAATTCAAGGTGGATATCGAAGCTGAAATCGTGAGTGCGATAAAACAGCAGAGCAGAACGAAATTAAAGGCAGCACTGCTCAAGGCAGTCTACTACGACATGAAAGACATCTTCTATGAAGTGAATAAAGCAAGTGGTGTTAAGGGAAAGAAGATACTGGTTTGGATCAAGATCGCAACCATGGATTTTAAAATCCTTGAACCTTTCCTAGCATTGAAGAGCAGCAGAATACCCTCAGCAATCAAGGAAGAGTTCATAAACCTAGCTCCGCTGGATAAGACCTTCGCCGACGAGAACATCGAAGACATACGAAAAAGAATCAACGTACGGGGAACCCTGAATAATATCGAGGAGAATATTCTCAGCGTATTCCCCGAGTTCAAATGATTGAGTGACACTACGAAAACGGCGGTTTTGATATAAAGCCAGATACTGCTGTTGACATTAGCATCTCGATCAAGAGGAGGATAGTATGGTCATTCTCGATTCAATCAAAAAAATGCAACTAACAACGAAAGCAGTGGTCGGCGTCATCGTACTTGCGGTCCTGATGGTTCTCGCGCTTAGTGTATTCTTCATTCTCCGGCAGAGTGGGCAAATATACTCTGACCTGCAGAAAAGAGGTCTCTCCCTTGCACAGAGCACTGCTTATAACAGTACGTACGGTACCTTGATCGGCGACGAAGAAACACTGCTTAAGGTTATTGCGAGTATCAGTGAAGAAGAAGATGTCGAATATGTGATCATCCAGGACATGCAAGGAAACGTGATCGCACAGACTGACAAAGGCATAGAAAAGGAAGCACTGTCAAGCGACATTAAGAAGGATGTTCTCAAGGTTGAAGAACCCACAATCTTCACCTGGAAGCCAAAGGGAACGTCTGCCGTGTATGACATCGTCGTGCCGATCATCTCAGCCGAAGAAGTTGCAGTGACTACCACCGATTTCAGCCTGACTGAAGAGACCCTATTTGAAGAAGAAATGTTTGGCGAGAGCATCGAACCAGAGGTTAGTTCACTGCCGGTCGTGACTCCATCAGCGCCGAAGCCCGAGGAACAAATCGGGATTGCGCGTGTCGGGATGTCGATGGCAACAGCAGAATCCGCCGTTCGCCAGAGCGTCATTGCGACATTCTTCATGACGCTGGTACTGTGTCTCATCCTTGCATTTGCTGCAACATGGCTTGCGAGGTCACTCATCAATCCTCTAAAGAAACTGGTAAAGAACGTGGATGTATCGTCGACCCAGATACTGTCTGCAGCCGAAGAGCAGGCAGCGGCATCTGCAGAACAATCGACGTCCCTCACGGAAACGAGTACGACGGTAGAGGAATTAGCCGCGACATCGAAAGAGATCGCAGACAATGCGACCACGGTCGTCTCCATTGCCGATCAGACGTTTGAAGGCATGGAGGAAATCAAGACCAGTACCAATCAGGCAGCAACGAGAATCCTGACGCTCGGCGAAAAATCACAGGCTATCGGAGAAATTGTCGGCGTGATCGACGATATAACACGCCAGACAAATCTCCTGGCATTGAATGCCTCGATCGAAGCAGCACGGGCAGGTGAAGCCGGTAAGGGTTTTGCCGTCGTTGCTACGGAAATACGGAAACTGGCGAATAATGTCGCCGGTTCGACCAATCAGATCAAGGATATCATCAAAGAGATCCAGGACGCAACCAATGCCTCGATTCTCGCTACAGAAGAGGTCGGGAAAAAGGTCGAGACTGGCGTTGACCTGTCGCAAAAAACGACCAATACAGCCAAACAGATCAGCATGGCGACCCAGCAGCAGCGGAGCGCTTCTGAACAAATAGTGAAAACAATAAAGGAAATGACGACTGTTTCAAAGCAGATAGCTACAAACTCCCAGCAAACGACAGTCGCGATCAAAGAACTCATAAACATTGCTGCACGGATACGGGAAATCATGGGAAAACAGGAGACAACAACCTGATATCAATGTTAATCGATGAACTCTAAGGGCGGCATGATATGAAGAAAAAACTGGACGAATCGGCTCTTCTAGCTATTTTCAAGGACGAAGCACACGAGCGCCTCCAGAAAATGAACACACGACTTCTCGAACTCGAAAAATCACCGAACGATGAATCGGCGCTAAAGGATCTCCTGCGAGAAATCCATAATCTCAAAGGTACTGCCCGTATGGCAGGATTCAGTGACATCGCTGAGATCGCTCACAAGATTGAAGATGTCCTGAGCACTGTTCAGAAAGGCAAAACACCGATCAATGACGTATCGGAGTCGATCTTCATTAGTCTGGATAGCATCGGACCTCTTGTCGATGCGGTGGTGAGTGGAAGCAAAACGGAGATCGATGTTCCAAGCATCCTGCAGCACCTCGACCAATTGTCGAAACGTATCACTACAACTGCTTCTGATAAACAGAAACAGACTGGCAGTAAGACGAAACCCTTGGGTGAAATTCTCGTTGAAGACGAGGTCATCAGCAGGGAACAGCTGGAAAATGCGCTGAAGAGACAGAAAGAGAGCATGCTTCGAGAACTGGAAGAAACAATCCGCGTTTCGACGAAAAAACTGGACAATCTCGCGAACACAGTCGGAGAAATGATCATCGACCAGACGAAATTCGAAGTGTATCTCCAGAGTCTCAACGAAGTCGTCATCAT
>CP070834.1:901304-903865 GCA_020341755.1 Caldifarciminota bacterium
GCATCCAGAACCACGGCATCGATGCCCAGGGAGGGTATCTTAAATCGCGCGTACATACGGAATTTTTTAGCGGTACATCACTGGATAAAGAGTTCCACCGGCAGGATACAGAATACGCGAAATACTTCTACTACATTTATGACGGTCCCCAGTTGATCACCGCAACGCGGGATACGATCTTTGTCGATGACCGCAATAACATGAATAACAGTATCGACACGCGTGTGGGATATACCATTGCCGGCATTACCGGTGATTTTGATGTCCTGGTCAACGGCATCAATTACTATATCGACTACTCGCGCGGCGTGATTCGTTTTCTCCAAGCACGGGACTCCTCCGATATCATCGTACTGGTCCTCGAGGGCAGCGAGATACTCATACAATCGGAAATGGTTAGCGGTCACATGCTCGAGAACGTATATTTACTTGCGCCGGATATTTTACCGCACTCCCTCCGTGTCAGCATCACCGATACCATGGGCGTACTGTATCCCCTGAGCACATTCGGTCTCGATGAGAATGGCGATGATCTGATCGATGCGGCATTTATCGATTACCATCTCGGATACCTGACATTTCCCGTTGAACGTCCCTTCCCGGATCAGGTCTACGATATGGACATTCATATCTTCACCATTGAGGGCCTGTGTGCGTCGCGCGCCAATTTATACCAACTCTCCAATACCCCCGTCCTGAAGATGAGTGAAACCGTCTATGTCGATGGTGTAGCAGCCGCGCGGGGTTCGGATTACATCGTCGATTACACCTCAGGCGCTCTCGTATTTCTTACCGAAGGACTGGTCAACGATTTCAGCGAGATCGAAGTGCGGTATTCGTCGGTTGACCGCAAACGGGAAGATGTTTTTTATACAGTACAGCCGACAATTTCCCTGGGCAGTATCACGGTGGCGCCTGGGTTTACTTCCATTGACGAGCAGGATATCGTGCACGCTTCGGCAAAACTCGATGTCGGTACTGCTGGTAAAAATGTACAGATCATACCGCAAGGTGCCTACACGACCGAACACGAATGGGCTCACGATTATTCTGTACTCGCAAATTATTATTTCGCAAGTCTCAGCGCTGCATACCGCGGTCTTTCAGATTCCTTTGATGTTACTGACGCTCATAGTCGGAAATGGGGCAGGCTCCGGCATCAGGGAAGCATTTCGGCACGCATCGAACCACTGCGCCACCTGCAGTGTGAAACTTCGTTCGAGAAAGAGATCATGAGTGACTCGCTTGATAATGAACTGGATGCCCAGTATCTCCAGGGTAGTATATCGTATACCAATCCCGGTCTGCCGAATGGCTCGTTCCGTCTCGGCATACAAGAGCTGCCCGATAAGGAGAAGAACACCCTGCAGGCAAAGATGAATTACACACTCCAGGCACTGGAAGCACGACTCAAGGTGAATGCGGTCGCGGGACATGTTGCGGTCATGCCTGACACGGGTGACGATGCCGATGAGTACGAGTTCATTACAGGCGGCAGCCTGGTCCTGCCCATACCGATCAACAGCACCTGGTATTTCAGAAAAAGCGATGTCTATACAGACGACACTGCCATGACGCGTACCGATGAGCTGCGCGGCAATCTGGGCGTGGACGTCATCCCGGGTCTGTTTTATACCGGATCATACCTTGCCGAGGCTGAATCGTATATACTCTCGTCCGAACAGGACATCAAGCTCCAGCATTATTTTTACAACAATCTGAGTATCGCCCCGGGCCGCTGGCATCGAGCCCTGAGCATCATCAATCTCACGTGCGGTTTCGGACGTATGTTCGACCAGTACGTGTCCGCCCTGCCCCTTGGATATAACCGGCCTTCGTTCCTGCTGGGTCCGGTCACTGATGGTTCAACAAGCAGCATCAAAGGAACCGATACCTATTATCTCACGGTCCAGCTCAATCCTCTAACCGAACTTGTGCTGTGGGGAAAACACACGATCTCAGAGAACAAGACGGCATCGTATACCATACCCGAACCCGTGCTCACGCAGCGTGATGAAGTGCGCATCGAGTTCGACCCGCAGAAACTGGGATTTTTCTCCCTGTACTGGGACCGCAAACAGTTCCGAACCTATCCCCAAAAAACGACCGACAATCTGTTCGGGGAATGGATAAAAAGTTGGACTGCACGGCTGCGTACCAGGTTCACGACCAATTATAACATCACCGAGGATGTGTACGGTCAGGTCTCGACCAGCAGCAATGAATTGCGCTCGAATTTTCAAACACTCCTGCGCTTCGGTACACGATCGTACGCGACCGTCGATATCGGTGGATCGCGCAGGGAAAATGTTCTGGGTGATATTCAATACACCATCATACCGGGTGCAGGCTTCGACATTAATCTCTATACGGGTATTTATGTGCAATGTGATTACGAGGCAAATGTCCTGCTCGACAGTATCACGACGCACACCGTGACCGCCAAGATCACCGGCCAGTTCTAGCACACCATCCCTTCTACGAGAGCGGCGATGAGCTGGCGCTGCCCAGCTTCCTTCCCGGCCTCGAGGGATCTCCGCTGCAGGGTATCATCAACCACC
>CP070834.1:903965-906514 GCA_020341755.1 Caldifarciminota bacterium
GAGACGATGCGCGGGCTTCTCTTTAGCAAATTCCATATATGAAGCCAATGCTGCTGTATAATCACCCTGTTCCAGATGAATATTACCTTTGGTGAATAGCGCAGCATCATCGGCCCGTAATATGCAAACAGGAAGGAGCAGCAGTATGAGTAGCACTGCTGCTGTTTTTTTCTGTGGTTTTTGTCTGTGATGTTTCATGTTCACCTTCCTCCAGGTATGGTTATAATTCTGAAAACTCATTTAATGTTGTTTCTTATTATCTCAAAAAAAACTGCCGGGTCGTGTTCCGGAGTACCGATATATGCGAGCATATACTGTTCAAAGACCGTGAAGTGCATGAGTCGCTCCGATCCATCACGCACTGAAAATGCACCCTCGAATGCAGCAAAATCACTGTGCTCGGGGTTGTTCCTGATGTGACCCTGCACATTCTGGAAGACATCGAAGCATTGTTTTGTATCGTCGTATTTGAATATAAATATCTGATAATCATCGTAATTCCCGATTCCCGCTTCTTTAACATCGAGAATATCCACGTCGTCGAATCTGTGATATCGTGTAAGCCCGAGTTTACCCCTGACATAACCACTATTCATGTGCTGGAGACTGTCCGCAGGCAGGAGGTCAATGAGCCTGGGGCGCGGAGATGTGTCGGTGATCTTTTTGGCGACCTCCCGTGCGATCATGAGCAGAGCCTCGACATCGAACTCGGATCCCGTGATCGTACACAGAAACCTGCCTTTCCAGAAATTCAGGTAGTAGTCATCCAGTAAAGCATCTGCTCCGATGTCGATACTTTTTCCTGACGTGCCTGCTTTATAGATGTACATGCCGAAGGCAGCCGCACTGTTCTTCATCTCATACAACTCAAGGGTCATGTACTGGCTGTCTGGGTTCACGTATTGCAAGGTGATGACCTGCTTAAAACCGTATTCATAGTATATCGAGGCACCGCCGTTTATGAAATCGTATAGATTGTCGCCCACAAAGGTTTGGGGAGGATGTAACGGTTCCCAATCTTTGATCAGGCATGTATCAGGAAGATACTCTGACAGGTCCTTTACAAAGATTTGCTCGGGACCTGGTTCGACAACCGCAGCGAACGCAAAGAGCAAACCCAGGATTATGTTACTATTCATTACCTCTCCTCAATACTGCGTCTCAAAGAAGTCAGGCTTGTTTCATACACAGCAATACACCGCTGCCGATCGGAACGACCAGCGCATCTACCCGTGTATCCGCCAGCACACGCTCGACCATGGGCTTGAGAATCGTTTCGTGGCTGATAACATTGTCGGCAACGAGGATGCCGCCGGGAACCATGTTCGGAACGACGATATCATAGCACTGCTGATAGATCTCCTTTTCCGCATCCAGGAAACAGAAAGCGATTTTCTTGCAGTCGGGCAAATACGAAAGCGCATCGCCCGGAACCAGATCAACCATATCGCTGACTTTCGCGAGGTCGAACGTTTGTTTTGCCAGCGCAACTTTTTCGGGGAGAATTTCAAACGTCGTTATACGGCGACCGCGATCACTGCACGCCAGGCTGAGCCAGAGCGTTGAGTAGCCGCCACTTGTTCCTATCTCTATTATTTTGCCGTCCGGAGCCATAGAAGCCATGAGCGCGATGAACCTGCCGGTCTGGGGTGGTATTTGTCTGAGCCGTTTTTTTGCCGGGGTCCCGTCCTGCCGGTCACACTGATTCATTTCCTCCAGTGATTTCATCCGTTCAATGACCGGTTTCGGTATGGTATGGAACACGGTAATTATGATAGCAGAAATCTATCGAAGGTCAAGCTCGAATTTGACCACAACGGCTTAGCGGACGAGTGTTATGCGTGCGCTTGCGCCAAATTCACCCTGGAGTAGAATCGCAGTGTATCGCCCCGCAGCGACCCGTCTACCCATGACATCCCTGCCGTCCCAGGCGATTGTGTGGTCACCCATTCCCAACACGGCATTGACGAGGGTCGCTACTTTTCTGCCACTGATATCGTATACTGTGAGGGATGTTTTTTCGCGGCCAAAGGTGGTAAATGATATTGTGCATTGCGACGAGAAAGGGTTTGGGTGAACGCGGTTCAGACCGAATGTCGTAGGCGTTCCGCCTTTTGGCAGTTGAGTATATATTTCCTCGAGTGCCGTGATGAATGCAGTCATCTCCTCCAGCGTTCCAGTTGATACGCGGATATGATACGGCATGCCCCAGCCTACGCGTACCCGGAAACCATAATTTTCCAGTTCCGATGCGATAGTTGATGCAAAGGTGCCGGTATTGAACATGAGAAAATTGGTCTGGGAAGGAATGTACGTTAATCCCAGATTCGTCAAACCGTTTGTCAGGACTTCCATTGCCTGGTCGTTCAGGTTGACTGTATTATTGACATGTTCGGGATCGTTGAGTGCGGCTTCTGCTGCAGCCTGGCTAATGGTACTCACCATGCCGATATTCTGACCGGATGCAATGGCACTCGTGTATGTCGATGAGGCGAGGGAATAGCCGATGCGCGCACCCGCTAGCCCATACACCTTGGAGAACGTTCTAA
>CP070834.1:906614-909084 GCA_020341755.1 Caldifarciminota bacterium
GCAAAGCCGATGTATGCCGCACCGGGCGATTCTTTTTATTACCGCGACTGTGACCCGCAACTCGTTTCCAGTGCCATCGAACGCGTTACAGGGCAGAGGCTCGAAGAGATTGCTTTTGATAATATCTTTGTCCCGTTGGGTATCACCGATTATTTCTGGGAGCCGAACAGTGAAGGCACTACCCTGGGTCCGGTCGGTCTTTTCCTCAAGCCTCGCGATCTGGCAAAGATCGGTAAACTGGTGTCGCAGAATGGCGAGTGGGAAGGTCAGCAGATTATTTCACAGGACTGGATATCATTGTCGACCACATCTCAAACAGAGATACCTGGTTCAGAGGGTTTTCACTACGGCTTTTACTGGTGGGTCGTGCCAGAGGTAAACGGTTTCACGGCATGGGGACACGGCGGGCAGTCTATCTTTATTTTACCCCAGTACGACATAGTCATCGTTATGACCTCGATGCCCAGCACCAACGACGACAACGTCGGTACGACCCTGTCCGAATTTTTACCGATCGTTGAGAAAATAATCGAATCGGTCATACAATAGATCCCGGGATTGATTATCGAACAATAGAGAAATCAATCAAAATGTTTGGCTTCTTCGAATATTTCCTCGATCGGCTTTAGAGGATTTCGGCATACATATACCGGCTGGTTGTTTTCATACGCCATACAATATATACATTGAAACACAGCTGCTTTGGTCACTTCATTAAACCTGCTTTGTAAACCTTCCTTACGAAGACCCAGGGCAATGATGATTTCGCCAGTACAGTTCTTAGTACCCTGATAATAATACCAGCCATGACCACTGATCGGTTCGGGAAGTCCATATTTTTTCCCGAAGAAATGAATTGCGCCTGCTTCACCATAATTCCCGGCGACAATACATACTTTGGATCGTTCTTCATCAGATAACCGGGAGTAAACACCTGCTACCGTGAATGCCATTTCTTCCCAACCGAAGCGGTCTGCAAAATGCTGCGGTAATTCCTTGATCTCATGACGTTCCTGTTTGATCCCGGCATCGCCGTCCATGAAATTGAAGGTCTTGATGAAGGTGTCTACAGGTAGTATGGGCATGGCTAGGGGAGCAGTTACGATACCTCCAATGATCATTATGGGGATGATTATCCCGGGTAGTATTCTCGATCCATGTCTGACAAAATATTCGTTGATGGTTACTGCTCCTGCTGCGATCAGGATAGGATAAAACGGGATGAGAAAATAAAACTTTGCTTTCATGAGGGCAAACACGATGAACAGTATCAGGTACGCCCAACCGAAGAGGCGGTACTTTTTAAAACGCTGCGAGAAAAATAAGGACCCCAAACCGCATATCCAAATTGGTAAGGTAAAAGGATGCATCATAATGATCTGGAATATGGTGAACTCAGGAAATGATGCAGGGTAGCTTTTTGCTTCAGAATAGTATTTACCAAAGGTCAAAATAGGCCATCCCTGTATAGACTCCCAGTACAGAAATGGTATAAGACATATCAGCGCAGCGAAAACTCCGAACCAGAACCATTTACTCGCGATATGTTTTCGCTCCGCAGATATGCTCAATCCAACAAGGAGTGCAAACGGCAGAAATACAATGGAGATTTTGTTCAGAAACCCGAGACCGATGATAAGCCCAAATACCAACCACAGACGCGATTTATCATATTTTATGATGAGTACAAGTATATAGATCGCAAGTACCCAGAGAATTTTGTCGATGAAGTCGTACGTGAACAGCGAATCGATCCCCAGGTATCCCAGTGGAATTAGTGCTGCCGCTGCAGATATTATAATAGCGAGTTTTTTTCCTCCGAGTTCGCGGGCGATCATGCCGGTGAGCAATACGACGAATGCACCACAGAGGGCGGGGAGAAAATGCAAGACTTTCAGTGAATCGCCGAGTACCGCTCGGACACATGCTAGAATACCTGGAGTAAGCGGGAGCATAGATAGATTACTTAAACCCAGGTTATCACTGATTGCTATATAAAAGAGTTCGTCCCGATGATACCCGTACTCAATTGACAGCATGTGAACAAGCAGTTTTACTAATGCGAAGACGATAAGAATGCTTGTACTGCTGAAAAATAGAGAGCGGTATCTGTTACTATGTATCATTTCTTCCTCATTATATTGATTATTTTTAACATGGTCTGAAACGCAGCGCTGGGTTGAGCCTGTTGATTCACCGTACCCGTGATGTAGATATTAAGGTCGGGTACATAGAACGCAACAGAACCGACCGATCCGCTGTGACCGATCATATCGGGTACGCGTTGAAACGGTGTAAACACACGCGGTAGGGAAAATTTCTGAATGCCGATGCCATACTTGAACGGCATAAAAATGTTATTCCACTTCTCAAGCTCTGTTAGTCTCTCCTCAGGGAAATAATGACCGGTAAAGAATGCCTTGATAAATATCATCTGATCACGTGCTGTGGAAATGATATCGTTTTTTGT
>CP070834.1:909184-911612 GCA_020341755.1 Caldifarciminota bacterium
GATGACTCCTGCTGGTCTTCTGGAAGTCGAGAATCCATCCAGCCTGTTCATATCCGACTCGACAAATTCCGGGTCGGCGATCGTCTCTGTGATTGAAGGTTCACGACCATTGCTGGTAGAAGTTCAGGCCCTTACCAGTCCGACGTTCTTCAATTATCCGCAGCGCGTTGCTACCGGCATTGACTACAAACGCCTTTCTATGCTGCTGGCGGTACTCGAACGCAGGGTAGGTATGAGTGTCCATGGTGTGGATTGTTTTGTCAATGTCGTCGGTGGGATCAAAGTGTTCGAAACGTCGAGCGATCTCGGGATAATACTCGCCATTGCTTCGTCCATCAAGAACATCCCGATCGCAAAAGGAACTGTGGTAATCGGTGAGGTCGGGCTGGGAGGAGAAGTGAGACCAGTATATGGTATAAAGAATAGACTGAAAGAAGCTGAGAACATGGGATGTAAGGTAGCCATCGTGCCGCAGAAGAACAGTGACGCAAAAACGAAAAAGATCGACATTATAGGTGTTGAAAATGTACCGCAGGCAGTCGAAAATACTATGGGATCATGAGCAACCTGACCGTGAGATTCTCTGTTACATAATGCACAGGAGGAAAAATGTTTTTCTTTAGACGCATGAATCGATTTGTGCTGGATTCGTCGAGTATTATTGATGGAAGGGTGATCCATCTATTTGAGAGAAGATTTTTCGACGGGAAAATACTGATTCCCGTTCTGGTATCCGATATTGTCAGAAAACACGCGGGCAACAAGGGCGACCGGGCTATTCGGATTCTTGAAAGAACCGTGCCCGTTGAATTCATTAATCACAAAACAAACGGACTCGTGGAGGAAGTGTGTGTTCTGGATATTGCGCAGCGGAAAAAAGCCAAAGTCTTCACGACGTCGGATGAAGTATGCCGGCATTCAAAATACTTCCCTAAGGTCGATATCATTGATATCAGGGATCTGTACCGGGTGCTCACGCCGATATTCGAACCGCATAAACGTATTGTGGTAAAAATACTCAAGCGTGGTTTGCACCACAATGAAGGGATCGGATACATAGAGGGTGTGAAGATAGTGGTGGACGGCGCCGGGAAAATGATCGGTCAGACCATTGCCGCCCGTGTTAATACGATGTTATCTTTTGATACGGGTAACTTGGTATTCTGCAGTCTCGAGAATAAGCCGACCAACAGGTCGTCACATCACAATAATCATTCGGGCAAAAGGCGCCGACATGGTAAACCTTGATAGGCTGCTCCAGGAACTGACCCAGGCAACGGGCGTCGGATACGGCGGTTCGGTTCGCGATATCGTTGCTGTGCAGCTTCGGGATTACGGAATGCAGGCGCAACTTCATGATGACGGGAGTGTGATAGGACACATCCCTGGAGACAGCAGTGGTGGGGTGATGATCGCCTGCCATCTCGATGAGGTGGGTTTTATGGTAAACCGGATCGACGATGCCGGGCGTATCGGGTTCAGCCAAGTAGGCGGTGTCGATGGACGTATCCTGCCCGGTCAGGAGGTTGTAGTACATGGCAAGCGTGATCTTCGCGGGTACATAGGAGCTAAACCACCACATTTGATGTCGCCGGATGAACGCAAGAAGGTTATTCCGTCAGAACAGCTGTTCATAGACTGCGGCCTTCCGGTGAACGACGTAAAAAAACAGGTAACGCTCGGTGATTACGTGACTCTGAATAACTCCTACCGCAGGTTGAAACACGACTACCGAAGTGTCAAATCCCTGGATAATCGGGCAAGTGTAGCCTGCGGGTTATGTGCGATGAAAGCGCTGGCTGCCGCCGATCATACGCTCGATATCTATTTTGTGGCAACGAGCCAGGAAGAATTTTCCGGGCTGGGTGCTCGCATTCACAGTTATCGGCTGCCGATCACCTATGCCGTCGTGGTAGACGTGACGTTCGGACAGCAATACGGTTCATGTGAAACAGAATCCTTTGCGTTGGACAAGGGGCCGGCAATTGGCAGGGGTGCGACCATTCCGGAAAAACTCTACAATCTTTTCGTCCGAGCGGCAAAAGACCTTGAAATACCGTATCAAATCGAGGCGCTCGTTGCCGATACTCATACCGATGCGGAAAGCATCGCCTTCAACAAGGAAGGTATTCCCACCGGTCTTGTATCGATTCCTGTCCGCTATCTTCATACACCGGTCGAGGTCGTATGTTTGAAGGACATCGATCGTGCGTCCAGGCTGATAATCCAGTTCATTGCATTGCTGGAGGTAGAGCGGCAATAGTTGACATGCATCTGGATTTGGGTATAATTAGCAGATTTTCCAATACAATTGTGCGTACTTACATTTTTCCACAGAATTGATGCAGCCAGGCTGCAAAGCAAGAGGAGGTCGTTAGAATGTCTGAAAAAGACGCGAATATTATGGATCAAATAGCCGAGTCGAACA
>CP070834.1:911712-914113 GCA_020341755.1 Caldifarciminota bacterium
TATCAAGCATACTGGCGATGGCGTGTTCGCAGTCTTTGAACAAGGTGAACCTCTAACATGTGCGATCGAGATGCAAAAAGCGCTCTCCAGTACCGACGCACGTGAGGTTGGCGGTCTGAGGGTTCGCATCGGTATGCATGCGGGTCATCCTGAAAAAAGAGGCAATGATTATTTCGGCCCGGTGATCAATCGTACGGCTCGCGTTATGGCAGCAGCCTGGGGAGGTCAGATTGTCCTGACACCCGCTGCAGCCCGGGCAGGGTCTCTACCAGAAAAGGCTGAACTCAAGGACCTGGGCACGCATTTGCTTAAGGATCTATGTGAACCCCAGCCACTTTTAGAACTAACACACCCTGAGCTTCCCTTCAAGGATTTCCCGTCGCTGCGTTCGCTCTCATCACACCCGCATAATCTGCCAGTCCAGAGTACGCCGTTTTTGGGCCGCGAAAGGGAATTAGCCGAAACTACGAAACTTCTCAGAGACCCATCGTGCCGGCTGCTGACACTTATCGGTGCTGGAGGTATCGGGAAAACCCGTTTGGCTCTGCAGGCAGCCGCAGAAAGAATTGAGGATTTTGAACATGGGGTGTTCTTCATCCCGCTCGCTCCGCTTATCTCTGTTGAGTTCTTGATATCCACCATCGCTGATGCACTGAAATTCTCGTTTTATAGCAAAGATGAAGAGAAGGTGCAACTGCTCAATTACCTCAGGGAAAAAGAGATGCTCCTGATAATGGATAATTTTGAACACCTCATGCAAGGCGCGGCAGTTATCGCCGACATACTCAATGCTGCACCGAAGGTCAAGATATTGGTTACATCGCGAGAGCTTCTTAATCTCAAGGGAGAATGGGTTCTGCAAATAGAAGGAATGGAAATCCCCCCTGGCGAGCAGATCGATATAGAAGGGTATAGTGCTGTCCAGCTTTTCTTTCACAGTGCGCGCAGGGTGGATACAAAGATCATGTTCTCTCCTCAGGATAAAAAGGATGTCATACGCATCTGCCAACTCGTCGGCGGGCTGCCGCTCGGAATAGAACTCGCATCAGTATGGCTGAGAACCCTGTCTCTGAAAGAAATTACCAAAGAGATTGAGCGGAGTATAGATTTTCTCGAGACATCCCTGCGTGATGTGCCTCAGCGTCATCGGAGTTTAAAAGCCGTCTTCGAATATTCATGGGATCTCTTACCGAATGCGGAACGCGATATACTGATGAAATTGTCTGTCTTCCATGGCGAATTCAACCGCACTGCGGCAGAAGAAATCACCGGCGCGAACCTGGCAACTCTCGCTGGTCTTGTGGAGAAATCGTTGCTGCGTAAAACTGCAGCAGGTTGTTATGAACTCCTTGATATACTGCGAAGATATGCTTCACAGAAACTCGCAGCATCACCAGATACAAAAAAACGCGTACATGACCATCATTGTTCTTATTTCATGAAATACGTCGAGGAAAGTGAAGCCGCATTTCTCGGTGCGGACCAGAAAAATGTTGCCGCACAGTTTGGCGCGAACATCGAGAATATACGGTCAGCGTGGCGCTGGGCGGTTGATAATGATCTTGGCGATGAACTCAATAAAGCCATCAACGGCCTCTATATGTTCTATACGCGCCATAGCCGGTACCGGGAGGGCGAAGAGATTTTTCGCGAAACCGTGACCGTACTTGAACGAAAAAAAGAGAAAGATATTGTATATATAAAAGCTCTCAAGGCATACGGGACTTTTATGTCGATGATCGGTAAGACAGAACAATCCCGCGATATTTTGCACAAAAGTCTATCAGCTGCCCGCGACATGAACGAAGATTCAGAAACCGCACACATCCTCAATGTCCTTGGTGCGGTTGTTGGTACACTTGGCGAGTACGGAAGTGCAATGATGCATCACGAAGAGAGTCTGGCGATCTATCGGAAAAAGAATGACCAGAGCGGCATGGCACGTGCACTGTATCACCTTGCATCCACAGTGGACAGCCTCGGTGATTATGAAAAGGCGCAGGAATTCGGACAGGAGAGCCTTCGGATACGGCGCGAGACGGGAGATATCTGGGGAGAAGCATCCTGTTTGAACCTGCTTGGGAATATAGCCCATACACTCGGGAATTTTGATGATGCAAAGAAATACTATGAAGAAAGCTTCACGCTATCGGAACGGCTCGGTGACCGCGCGGGTATGGCTCGCATTTTTAATAATCTTGGGAATGTGTATTCACAGAATGGTGAGCATGTGAAGGCTCTGAAAAATTACGAAGACAGTCTGAATATTTTCCGCGAACTGGGTAATGTACGGGGAGTTGCGAGTGCCCTCGCAAACTTTGGTACGGTCGCTCGCAAAAAGGGTGACTATGAAACCGCTCAGAATGCGCATGAGCAGGGTCTGCAGTATTGCCAGGAGATC
>CP070834.1:914213-916576 GCA_020341755.1 Caldifarciminota bacterium
GCCCGTATCATCCCGTTGATATATGCGTAGCGTGTGTCACCCGTACCCTGTATCATCGCGACTCCGTGATCTTTATGATCTCATAGTGTTCATCGAGCGTAACCAGGAGTATTCGCTCCAGCTCTGTACGATCTGCGGTGGTCACCATCTTCGTGAATTTCATCCTGACGATCTTCCTCTTGCGGGGCGGCGTCCCGAGCGTCAGTTTTCGGTAAACCGACGTCTTCGGCACGATCTCTTTCTCGATGATCTTCGGCTCCACACCCTTGAACTCAGGGAACTGCCGGAAGATAGCTCTTTTCACCTTTGTCAGCTTTTTTTTATCCATCAGGCACTCATTCTCATCTTTTTACTACCGGCAGTGAACTTCACCGTCGGATCTCCGTACAGGACGAATTGCAGCAATGTTTTCTGATCGTCTTCATCGAGAAAACCCTGTTGCCGTAACATCTTCCGCGCGAAATCCTGCTTGGCGTTCCTGAAACTCTCGCCGGTCGTTAAACCTTGCTTCAGGTACTGAAATAAATACCGGGTAAGCAGATCGGCTTCGCCTGAGGGCGGCTTGACCGGACCATAGGCGATCGTCGTTGACCCGGAAAATCCCTGAATATCTTTCTCTGCTAGGAATTTTAAAGCCAGGGCAGTCTGGTCTGATTTTCGTACAATATACGCTCCATAACAACATTCGGCAGCAACAAAACCCGCGGCGCGGTCAACCGCATCCGGTCCCAGAGCTCTTGGATACTGATTGCCGTCCTGGCCATACCAGTACTCAGACTCCTTGGCGCCGTGCAGGTTGAAATATAGATAATCCTTATTTCTAAGCCAGGATTTTTTAAATTCCGTGTGTTCAACCGGAGGCGACGTCTTCAATGAACGGGTATTGCCGACAAAACGGTATACCGCTTTTGACGCCTCTTTCCAGGTTTTGGTGCTGATGCCAAAGGATCTTCGATAAACTTTATGTTTCTTCTTGAGCTGCGCAATAATGAATCCGGCATCTTTATTGTCCGGGATCCGTGCACACGCACGCTCGGGTATTAAAAAATCCTCATCCCGAGAGGCATAGGGGTTATCTGACAATACCTTCATGTCACCGTCATCGCATGGATTCTCAAGTCGGAAAAACGGAACGATGCGGTCGCCTCCCAGGAGCAGCAGAAAATCGATTGTGCCCCATTTTTCTTCAATTTTCGAAATAAAATCCCTGATGCTGCGAGCATTCTTTTGCACTCGTTTTGGTGAGTACTTACTCGGTATATCATAGTAGATGAATTTCGTCGCAATGTCTTTGTGCTCGGCGATATATTGACGGACAGCCCTGGCAATCTCCTGCTCACAGCCGGTCTCAGACTGCAAATCCTGCTTGCTGCTCACAATCAGCATGCGCATTGCAGATTATATACAAAAAAACACCGATGTCAAGAAATCCTGCTGTTTTATGGTGAAAATCCTTATGAAACCTAGGTCGAGCGGTGGAAAATAAGGTATTTATTGCCTAATATCTCGTATTATTGACGCTCAAGGCTTGACAGGCACAGCGGCTCGGCTATACTTGACCAACGGGGCGTGGCGCAGCGGCTTAGCGCGCATGGTTTGGGACCATGAGGCCGTGGGTTCAAATCCCACCGCCCCGAGTCTCGTCTAAAACGGGACGGCATATGGCAAAAGACATGATAAGCCATTTGCCGTTCGCTATTGGCTATGATTGTGCACATGCACAATCATTCTTGACATGGTCTGGTTTGTTACATATAATAAAATTAGGAGAACTTCCTGGCGTTACTTATCACGCCGCTGTGAAAGGAGGTGAAGCACAAACACAGATACAACCGAGAGTAGAGTAAGTATTCCGATGTGGTAAAGTAGAGAAGGAGTGAACTATGAAAAAGATAGCTTTGTTACTGATCGTGTTTGCCGTCTGTTTTGCACGTATGCCTGACCAGATACACACGATCGATGGTGAAACCGTAAACAAAATACCCCACACACCATATATGGATAGAGGGTTCGTCTCCGATATCGGTGATATCCGGGCAATGCTCGGACCTCAGGGCAAGAACATCGCGGTCAGCGCGAACGGCGATGCGATCGCCATTATCTACGGTGGTCCGACAACCGATCCAACCGATTACATGCAGATCAATATTTCCTATTCCACTGATCAGGGTGCGACATGGACACAGTTTGGTCCGTTTTCTGCATTTATGAGACGTGTATACCCGGGTGTTGACGGTTCACCTGACTTTGATGTCAATCCCGGTGAACTGTATTTTTCCTGGCAGGAAAGTCCCAATGGATATGCGGTCGGCGATCATAAAATCATGATCGAGGAGAACGTACCATCGGCACCGTCATTTTCG
>CP070834.1:916676-919014 GCA_020341755.1 Caldifarciminota bacterium
ATTCCATACCAACAAGAAAATAGAATTTATCGCCCATTGTAATATCCTGAGCAATGTTCAGGCTTTTCAGCGTGTAGTTCCATCCAAAGCGCATGATCAGCGGCAATGAGAAACTTTCATCATCGAGTTGCATGCTTGTGCCGAGATTACTGACCGATGCGCCAATATTCAATCCTTTGACCGGCGATGCATATTGCAGCCCCAGATTACCGGCCATTGATGAACCTGAAAAGTCCTCATTGTGCTCTATGCAATATTGGAATCCCAGACCGAATGCAAAACTCCCGAATTTCTTTCCATAACCAAGGTTAAATATCCAGTCGGATGCGGAAAACGTTTCACCTGGAATAGTGTCACCCCGTATCGTTACCACCTGGATATCACCTGAACCCCAGTAGTTTGCCGAGATACCGAGGGCACCTGCGTTCCCAAACGAAAATGCGATCGCGCCGTACTCATGCCCCATACCCAGCAACCACTCACAGTGCATCAAAGATATATCGAACCTATCGACCGATCCAAGGCCTGCAGGATTATAGTAAATAGCTGAGGCGCTTTGTATGAATGCGCATGCTGCTTCACCCATTCCGCAAATGCGGGCATCGACCGGAACCTTCAGGATCGCAACACCGGCATCACCGACCGCGCCGAAAACAATAACGCAAAAGATAAATATGCATATCATCATTCTCTTCATCACACCCTCCTAGCGTATCACCGACAGTTTACCTTTGACACCGTCTCCGTTCGGAGTTGTCACAAGGTAGATATAGATCCCGCTGCCAACCCTGGCGTCCCATTCAAGATGACCATCTCCATCTGTCTCAGTTTCAGACCACACAAGGGCACCGGACAGATCGTACACGTACACCGTTGCATTATCGGTCAATCCCTGGAAGTGAATCCGGTCGTGTTCTGGATCGCTGTTCGGTTTAAAGGGTATCGGAACGACCCGTAACGAATCAAGGCTGCTCCGCGCCTGCGGACCATAAACCTTTACTGCAAATGTTTCCTCTGCCAGACCACCGAGTGAATCCCGTGCCGTGATCGTCACTGAGCCAGAATATGCACCCTCAGGCGTATTCACCGGTAACACGACGGCCAGAGTACAGACCATGCTCATACCAACAGGCATAGTAGCAGGAAGTCCTATTACAAAAACACTGTCAATTGTGCCGCCTGGTCCGGTTAATGATCCGTAATAACTGAATGAATCGACCGAAGAACTGCTCGGTCCGTCCCCCGGATCAGGATTATATGCGGTATCGGTATTGGCAAGCATGAATATCCCTTTTGCATAAGGTGCGTAAGCGGGTCCGGCAGGCTGCGTCCTTAGATCCATGGTGTCAGCGACTACGTCGAGCGAATCATTGTCAACATCAATATCAGCCAATGACGCGACTACCCAGCCGTGCACTGAATAGATATTCCCGCCCAGAGAATCTTCATAAAAATCTTGCCACACTAAAAAGAAATTCGTTATTGTATCGATCAAAGTCACGAAAAGCGACGGTGAGTAGAAATCGCTTCCGAAACTTGCGCCGCTCGTGCCGGTAAAAGTATTTATCAAAGACTGGCTGTTAGAAAAATGTGCTAAAGAATCGAGATACGCTGCAATGTGGATACCGAAAGACCCGTCCCTTTCGGGATCATCATGCCATGCCGCAACCATGATCCCGGTTGGATCCATCATTGTGGCTGGTTTGAAACAGTCATAAGTCGCTGATGAATCATTGCTCCACCAATTAACACGCTGGTTCAGACTGAAACTTGTGCTGTCGCGATGCATCCGGGAAAACCAGATATCCGGATTCGCGTTGCCGCCAGCCCGGCGGGAATCTTCCCAGGATACGATCACATTGCCATTCAATATATTATAGGTAACCGAAGGGTTCCCACGGTATACTCCGCCTGAATCATCATTCACGATCAGATCAGCAGGCATGAAGTTAATACCATGGTCTTCAGAACGGTTATAGCCGATCCACGGGTGCGGGTCCTGGTTAGTCCCACCTGTACCGCGTGCCCATGTGCAATGCACCCAACCGCTGTCATCAACGACAAGGTAAGGGTTACGGTTGACATTGGTTAGATTATTGTCGACGATTCCCAGATCGGTGAAGGTCTGACCAAAATCAAGAGACCGCGCGAGGTTTATTTGAATGAGACCGGTTGCATTGTCCGCCCATAACAGATATATGAACGTCGTATCCGTATTACTCTTACTGTCAACTGAGATCTTTGGCTGCGGACCAAGGTTGATATTCGATTGAAAATCGTTAACGACCAAAATTCCGGGTACAGTATCAGGTGCTGTCCAGTTGGTTCCGCCATCAGA
>CP070834.1:919114-921426 GCA_020341755.1 Caldifarciminota bacterium
CATACGATGAGCATCAGGACCATGGTATGTGCAGCGACCTTATCCGCACCGGCTTTGTCGCCCGCACCGATCCTGCGCGAGACCGCCGACCCGCCGCCCACGCCCAGTCCATTCGCCAGTGCCATGATCATAATAAAAAAAGGAAAGAAAAACCCTACCGCCGAGAGCGCATCTGCTCCCAGTCCTGCGACCCATAATGCATCGACAAAACTATATATGGTCTGCACCGATAATGCGATAATCATAGGGACGGACAGCTTGATGATTGCTTTTTTCGGATTACCGAGCAGGGTAGCAACACCCTCGGTCTGCTCTGCTTGTGTCGAAGGATCTTTTAATGAATCCATGAGCACGAAGTATAACGATTCAGATATGAAAGTCAATGTACGATATGAGCTGAAGTCGACGTTTACGTTTGCTCTGCCTGCGAGATATTATTTACACAACTATTCGGTGCGGCGGAATTGCTCCTCGACCATATCGGCATCGAGGGTCTCGTCGAGATAGTGCTTTATGAAATTATTTTCGATATTGGGACACACATTTCGCCGGGCAATGCGCCTGATGTTCAGGAGATTCCGGACAGATATGTTGTCGGTCGTGATGTTCTTGCCGCTCGTACCGCAGGCAAGCATGAGCGAGGGATTGAGCTTGTTGAACGTCCCGCCGAGTGCTCCCTGAGATGCAGGTGTATTGACCAGTATGCGGCCCGCGTTCATGACCTCGGCAAAATGCTCGATCTTGTCCTCACGGTTCGAAAAGATGCTCGCGGTATGCCCGAGACCGCCGTGCCGGTTGATCTGGCGGCACAGTTCGATCGCCTCCTCGAAATCATCAGCCACGTAAAAGGCAAGGATGGGTGCCAGGATCTCCAGGGACAGGGGTGATTGTATGCCGATCTCATCGAGCGGTGCGATCAGTATGCTGGTGTCAGGCGGAACCCGTATATCCGCCATTTCCGCGATCCTGACGGCGGGTTGGCCGATGACCTCTACCTTCATGACCCTGTTTTCCTTGTTGAATGCGACCGGTTCCAGACGCTTGATCTCATCACCGGACAGAAAATATGCTTTATGTTTTTTAAATTCCTGAATGACTTTTTCAACATTATATTTGTTTGCCACGATCGCCTGCTCGCTCGCGCAGACCGTTCCGTGGTCGAACGTTTTTGAATAAACGATCTGATCGACCGCAAATGCAACATCAGCGGATTTCCCGATATAGACCGGCACATTACCGGGTCCAATACCGATCGACGGGTTACCTGATCTCTGGGCGGCTCGCACGAGCTCGACCGAACCGGTTGCCAGGATGAGATTTACTTTTTGATGGGACATGAGCGTCATGACCTCATCCCTGGTAGAGGTTTTGATCCACTGCACGCAATTTTCCGGTGCACCTGCACGTCTTGCAGCCTCGTACACGATGCGTGCCGCTTCTACCGAGCATTTTCGTGCCGAACCGTGGGGTCTTATGATGATCGGGTTTCTGGATTTCATGGCGATTAGTATCTTGAACAGGACCGTCGAGCTTGGATTGGTGATCGGCGTGACCGCAAAGATGGGACCGACCGGTTCGGCGACCTCGACGATTTTATTGTCTCCATCCTCGGCAATGACTCCCACGGTTTTTACGTCTTTGATATCCTGATACACATACAGGGTCGCCACGACATTCTTGAACACCTTGTCCTGCCATTTTCCGAGTTTCGTTTCTTCGAACGTGCACCTGGCTAAATGTATGCGACTGTCAAAACCCGCTTTAAAAACCGCTTCGGCGATCCGGTCGGTCTGCTGCTGGTCAAAGGCCCGGAATTCTTCGGCAGCCCTGACCGCATTGTCGACGATTGTATCGATGTCGAGTCCCGGCGTGTGGTATTCCCCTTTCATGGTGTGACATTAATTTTAGAAAGAAATAACGGGATGTCAAGACGACATCTCTCGTTTGCATCGTGTCAGGTAATTGACAGGGTGCCGTCGAGTTCTATAATAGAATGCAGGATTGTGAAATCATATGGGTATTGATGAAATATTAACACAGCATGACCTGATCCTGGCAGAAGGTGCGGTCATCGAAGCGCTGCGGCGAAAACAAAGAATCGAACTGCATCCCCGTCTTGAAAACGCCCTGCTCGTCTATGACGAGGCCGGTAAACAGGCATTGGCACAGATTTACAATGAGTATATTTCGGTCGCGCATACTGCCCGCGTTCCGATCGTGGTATGTGCACCCACCTGGCGGGCAAACAGAGAACGGCTAACAGAAACCAATGAGACCCGCAACGTCAACAGGGACGCGGTCGCGTTCATGAA
>CP070834.1:921526-923803 GCA_020341755.1 Caldifarciminota bacterium
GGCGGGAAATCCAGCCTGAGGGCAGGGCAGCCGATTGCCATGCACAGCCTACACCCCTTGCATGCTGCAGAATCAACCTGATAGGGAGGTTGTGGTTTCGAAATGAGTGCACAGGGTCGTCTGAATACCAGGACTGCGACACCCTCATACCCGAGGGCTTCTTCCAGATTCGTTTCTACATCCTCTAGATTGTTCGGGTTAACGATCCTGACGAATTCCACGCCGCAGCCCCGCGCCACGTCCTCGGGAGGGATGCGTTTGCCCATTCCTCCCTGCGCGAGCTTGCCTGTCCCGGGATGGGGTTGATGTCCGGTCATGGCAGTGGTGTAATTGTCGAGTATCAAGAGGTTCAAATTCCCCCGATTATACACGGCATTGACCAAACCCGTGATACCTGAGTGAAAGAATGTTGAATCGCCCAGAACGGCAACGAGTTTGCCGGATTTTTTCCCGAGCGCCTTTTCCATACCGTGGGCACCAGTGACACCGGCACCCATGCAAATGCACGTATCCATGGCATTAAGCGGCGGTAGGGCACCAAGGGTGTAACAGCCGATATCTCCGGTCACGGTTGCCTTCAGTTTATTGAGTATGTAGAACACTCCCCGATGGGGACAGCCTGGACAGAGGACGGGCGGACGAGCCGGTAATTTTTTCGGCTTCCGTGTTATTTTCTTTTTCCAGAAACTGTTCCTCACGATCGCTGGTGTCAATTCTCCGCAGAGGGGGATTTTTTCCTTGCCGGTGACTTTGATACCGAGTGCCCTGATCTCAGACTCCAGCACGGGGTCTCCCTCTTCTATGACGATGATTTTTTTCATGCGCCGTGCGAACCGGGAGATGAGCCTGGTCGGGATCGGATGGGTGAGACCCAGTTTCAAAAAACTCGCATGCGGGAATACCTCTTTTGCATGCTGGTACGCGATGCCGGATGTAATAATGCCGAGGGCATGTCCGTTCGCTTCTACACGATTATACTTGAACGTCTCGCTGAATGCGGCGAGCCGCAGCAGTCTTTTTTCGACCGTGAAATGGCGCATCCGGGCATGCGCGGGAAGGACAAGGTATTTCCCGATATTTTTCGTGTACCCTTTGACCGGGTGTTCTTTTCTGTCCCGCAATTCCACGAGACACGAGGAATGGCATATGCGGGTGGTCAGTCGCAGAATGACCGGTGTATCGAACCTCTCGGAAATGTCAAACGCGATCTTCGTGAACAGTTTTGCTTCCTGCGAATCAGCTGGTTCGAGCATGGGAAGTTTTGCATGACGGCCGTAATGACGGTTGTCCTGCTCGTTCTGTGACGACCAGAGCCCGGGATCATCTGCCGATACGATGACCAGACCGCCGTTGACGCCGGTATAGGAACTCGTGAACATCGGGTCGGCTGCCACATTGAGACCAACGTGTTTCATAGCACAGAGTGCGCGGGCACCAGCAAGGCTGGATCCGATCGCGACCTCGAGCGCAACCTTTTCGTTCACCGACCATTCCGCGTCTATCTCTGAATAGGCATTGACGTTTTCTAAAATCTCGGTCGATGGCGTTCCCGGGTATGCGGTCGCTACCTGACAGCCGGCTTCCCATGCACCGCGTGCAACAGCTTCGTTTCCGGAGAGAATGCTCTTCATGAATGTGTCATTATTATAGCCAGAAAAATTGTGCTGTCAATCTGATGCTAACGAGTGTGAAAACTTATATCTATGTTTTTATTATTTAGCTGAAAAGTTGATGCCTGGCACTAATTTTCTGTGATCCTCCTGCACTGACATGCGCTAATCTAAAAGTTAAAAAGTTAGTGCCTGGCACCAATCTCTACGAGTAGTGCCTGAGTTGTTCCTCATTGCGCAGGACGCGCAGGACGCCGAGTGCCAGTGCTTCCATTTCTCCTTCACCGGGATAGACAATGATGCGCGGGCAGAGAAAATCGATCCATGACTTCAGCGCGTTCACAAACTGCTCGGACCGCGCGATGCCGCCGGTAATGATGATGGCATCGATTTTGCCTTTGAGCACGACGGCATAGGCACCGATCTCTTTGGCGACCTGGTAGATCATGGCGTGGTATGCAGATTCCGCTTTTTTATCTCCGTTCGCGATGCGCCGTTCGATTTCCTGGATATCATCGGTACCTAGATATGAGAGGAGTCCGCCTTCGCGGTTCAGTTTCTTCTTCATGTCCGCCAGGGAATATTCACCGCTGCAGCATAATGCGGCGAGCGGTATTGTCGGCAGCGCGCCGGTTCGCTGGGGAGAGAAGGGACCGTCCTCATTGGC
>CP070834.1:923903-926076 GCA_020341755.1 Caldifarciminota bacterium
GCAATCCCTCCCCGTTTCAGAACCACCGAGAGCGGCAGCGTGATGAGGAGGACGATGATCGTTATGGTAGGGTAGGAAAACCGGTAATTGAGCTCGACCTTCTCCTCGGCAACGTCCTGACCCGCACGTGATCTCTTGCGGATAAAGTTCGTTATCTCGATGAAATTCATTTCTTCGAGAGGTTTGGTTCGTCTTAGAAAATCATCGGGTTTTTCGGAAAGCGCCGTCATGGTCAGTCTGTCGTGTTCCTGTATCGTTTCATTCCCGAGTTTGTCAAAATCCCGCACGGTCACCGTACTGAAATGCCACGCGCTGTCTGCGTAGACGGCATGATCCGCGTCGAGTCTCTTTATAATACGGTTATCCCGGGAAATCTGCCAGAGAATGATATCGGTCATTTGTCTGATCGTACTGTCATACATCCGGATGAAATACACCCAGGAGTCCTCTCCGTAATAGAAAAAATTGCGGCGTTTTGTTTCTGATCGACGGGGTCGCTTGTCGATCTTTTCCTGCTTGTGTTCGTACATCCTGGTTTGTGCCCAGACGCCAACGGTTTCCTGGAATACAAATGAAACTGCCGATATGATGCATCCAGCAAGGAGAATAACGACGAAAAGATTGTTGACATTACAACCGGATGTTTTTACGGCAATAAGCTCTTTGTGCTTGGTCATCATTCCGAATACGAAAAAAATAGCCATTATCGAGGCAACCGGAATGAGCAATACAAGGTAGGAGGGGGTGAGATAAAGATAGTACATGAGTATGTCGTTTAAAAGCGCATTTTTGGCGAGAAATTTGCCGAGATTGTCAAACAAGTTTATGATGATATAAATGAAAACGAGTATCGACAGGCACAAAACAAGGTAACGGGAGAAATCCTTGAGTATGTAGCGGTGAATGATTTTCATTTAAAGAAAAATCTCCACGGCGGCCTCTCATATTCGGCTACGAGATAGAAGTATATTCCTGCAGCGAACAGGATTATATTGGGAAGCCACATTGCCCAGAATGAAGAAAATCCCCGTCGATCGGCAAACTCCTCGCCTGCAAGCACGAGTATGTAATAGAGTGAGAAGAGCATGATACCGATCAAAATCCCTGCAATACCGCCTTTTTTAGAAAGGTATCCGAGCGGAGCCCCGATAAGGACAAACAGGATACATGCAACGGCGAGAGAATATTTCTTGTTTAATTCAATAAGATAGCGAGACAGCCTTCGTTGTTTTGCCTTCATCTCGTTCAGTTTTTTCTGTATCTGGAACTTGGCAGGGCCGAGACGGTGTTCATTCCCGGTCATGAATTGTGCGACCGCATCGCGCCCGATGGTGTCGATGGCGCTTATCAGAGCTGCAATTTCCTGTTTTGTTTCTGTGATCTTCGTGTGAAGACCGGTCACCACCAGTTCGGTTTCGTTTCGGTATGTCCGCTCTTTGCGGATGAGTTCCGTATTTACTTCCATGTTGATGATCTGCCTCGCGAAACTGGTCCGCTGGTATTTCACATCATCAATGAGCTGGTGAAGCTCTCCATCATACAGGGTGAACTGTATAATGTCTTCATCGATGTCTTCCAGATCACCGTGCGGGGCCGTTATCATGACGCCGCTTCGTTGATCGTAAACCGTTATATCAAAGAGCTTCGACCGCCGTTCGTCTTTTCTGCCGATATACACGGTGTAGCCCGGAAATTCATTCGTGAATACTCCCTGGGGCAGCCGGATAGCAGGACGCTTGCGGGAAACATCGAGCATGAGGTTTCGTGCGCGGTGATTGGATTCGGGAAGGATATAGCTATTGAAAAAAACGAGGAAGATAACGAAAAGTGATGTAATCACCAAAGGTATTTTCATGAGTGAAAGAAAAGTCAGACCACTCGTCTTGAGCGCAAGGATTTCATTGTCATGGGCGAACCGTCCAAAGCTCATGACGATGCCGACGAGAATTGCCATGGGCGCCGTGTAGGATATGATATGCGGCAGCGAGTAAACCAGTACCTGTCCAACAATAGCAAATGGTAATCCTTTTCTGACAAAAAGATCGATCAGCCGGAACAGTTGATCCATGAGCAAGATAAACGTGAGTGCGAAGATCGAGAAAAAAAAGGGGGGGATGAATTCTTTTATGAAATATCGATCGACCGTTTTAATCAAGGATACCTTTCCGTTTCA
>CP070834.1:926176-928252 GCA_020341755.1 Caldifarciminota bacterium
TATTTCGGCAGCATGATGCCGAACGGCTTGCCTTCGAAGAACTCCACCGTGACCCTGATGTTCGCCTTCAGGAATTTTGCATCGTCGCCGACAAGATCGGCATTGATCGCGATCTGCTCGTACGTTTCTACGTTCATGAAGTAGTATAGATCGTCAGCCGTATAAATGTATTCCATTTCTATCGGTTCGATATCGGCTTCTTCAAGCCGGTCGCTCGAACGGAACCGCATTTCGGTCGACAGCCCGGTCTGAAGATTACGCAGATTGCATTGAATGATACCGCGCTTATTACCCGGTGTTATATGCGTGACGCTCAGCACCACATGCGGCACGCTATCCACCTTAACAAGAATGCCCTTGCGGATCTGAGTCGCCTGGATCATGTTGCCTCCACCCGGTATGTGCTCGTATCGAGGTCCTTGTCTTTGATATGGATATTGAGTTCCGATAGCCGTTTGCGTATGTAATCGGCAAATTCGTAATCTTTTTCTTTTCTCATTCTGTTCCGGATATTCAACAGCACAGTTATGACAATTTCGAATGCATCATCTCTTTCTTTCATATTCGCGACACAGGAAAAGACAGAATCCTTTATATCGGTTAACATATCCTGTTTGTTTTCCTCCCCGATCTTCTTTTTCACATCCTCCAGAACACGGAGGACCGGACCGAAAGGCTTTTCCTGCTTTTCCTCGACAAATCCGAGCACATTCAGATAATACAGTACACTCTCTGCGATGTCCTGGCTGCTTTTTTCATATCCCTGATTGACCAACTCGAATACGATACCGAGCGCACGGGGAGTATTCAGATCGTCATTCATCGCCTCGGTGAATTCCTCAAGCCGTAGGGGATTCGTTGTTTTTTTCAGGTCCCGGTACTCGTGCACGAATGTCATGATGCGCGCAAAGGCTGCCTGCGCTTCAACCAACCGCTCTTCGGAAAATTCTATCTGGGTCCGGTACTGTGTCTTCAATAAATACAACCGTATCATATTCGGACTGTATTTTTTCAATAGATCCTTTATAAGAAAATAATGGCCGGTCGACTTTGCCATTTTTTCTCCACGCAGGAGCACCCAGCCGTTATGCACCCAGAACCGGGCAAATGGTTTTTCGGTCGCTGCTTCGGACTGTGCGATCTCATTCTCATGATGCGGAAAAATAAGGTCTTCACCCCCCATGTGAATGTCGAATGTTTCACCCAGATAATGCATTGACATCGCCGAGCACTCGATATGCCAGCCCGGTCTGCCCTTTCCCCACGGACTGAGCCAGTACGGTTCGCCCGGTTTTGCGGCTTTCCAGAGCGCGAAATCGAGTGGGTCGTCTTTGTGTTCGGTCGGCGCAATACGGGCACCGGACATCAAATCATCGATGCTCTTATTCGACAGTTTCCCGTACCCCGGGAATTTCCTGACCCGGAAGTATACATCGCCGCCCTTTTCATATCCCAGCCCTTTCTCGATCAGTTGCTCAACAAGTGCTATGATCTCCTCGATGTGCTGTGATGCCCGGGGATAATAATCTGCCGGTTTGATGTTCAATCTCCGGCATGCATCAAGATATGCCGTGATATTATCATCCGCAATAAGACGCCAGTCCTTTTTCTGTTCCTTCTGTTTTTCGATTATCTTGTCGTCGATGTCGGTAAAATTCTCCAGCACTCTGACATCGTAGCCAAGATATTCCAGCCATCTCACCAGAACGTCGCGCACGATGTACGCACGCATATGACCGACATGCGGCTGCCCCTGGACCGTAAGTCCGCAAGAATACAATTTCACGGTCTTGTCATCCGGTGTAAAATCCTCAAGTTTCCGGTGAAGCGTATTATACAGCCGCAAACCCATCTTCATTCTCCCATCAGGTATGCAGCTGCTCCGGCGATCCTGAGCATAGGATTCGGTGCATCCATAGCCCTGATGAAAATGTCCCGGTGCGCTCCAGCATCATGTACAGCGAGTGCTTCAACAGCAACTACTGATACATTAATATATTCGTCCTCAACGGCTCGTTTCAGAAGCTCGACCGCGCCATCTGCCAAGCGGGATTTCAATATCCTGACGACCTGCAC
>CP070834.1:928352-930350 GCA_020341755.1 Caldifarciminota bacterium
GGCATTGTTGGGGACTGATGCACCCTCATCATCCACCACCGTCTCAAAATGACGCATCGTCTTCACTAACTCGCCGTTGATGTTGAAGATCCGGATCGTGCACACAGAGGGCAAATTGATGAACCGCAAACGACGCTGACTGAACGACTGCTGCCACTCGTTGTGCACCAGGTACGGATTGGGCACCACCTTGACATTCAACTCCACACCCTCGGTCGCCCAACCCGCCGCCGAAGCCTGCACCGCGAGCTCGCCATAGACACTCGCCGGCTCGTACTCATGCGCCGCCCGCACATACCAAACATCGCCCACATAGGGCAAGGTATCCAAGAGCGGACCACCATTACGCAACGCCACTAACCCACCATTGATGTATAACGCCCGCGTCTTGGTCGCATTCGTACCCTCAATCCGCAAGGTATCGCTCGAGGGCTCGGTCCACGGCACCCAGGTCGTATGACGCGTAAAACACCACCCCTGGCCTAAATGACGCGTCTCACCCGTGTTCTGAAACGGCCTGAACGCCATAACCTCGCCGGTCACCACATCGGTCACCGCAACACTGTTCGCACGACCCGAGGTCGCACCATGAGTACTCACCCAGCGCACCTCGTAATCACTACCCCGATGCGCCCAGAACCCACGATCATACGCCGTGTCCGGATGCGGCACCACCACCGTGTCCGCCAACACCGGATCGTACACCACCTCATACTGCACAATCGACGCCAACGGCACCCGCGACTGCAACGGCACCACATAGTCCGCCGGATAGTTCCCACTCACCTCAATCGTATCAAATAACTCGACAAAGGTCGGAAACTCCGGCATCCCAAACTGACCATGCAAGGCATAACCACTCAACACCATAAACTCATGCGCCGTATAACCGCTACCCGTCACCGTCTGCAACCACGCCGAATCCACCACCACCCGATCACTGTTCTTGATATAACCACTATGCAACACCCCGTCCACCGGATAGTAATAATCATAGGTGTCAATCACCGGACCATAGGTATCCACCACCGCCGCATAACCCGGCCAGGACACCGTGTCCGGACTACCATACTCCAGATAAATCGGCGCACCAACCTCAAACGGACTCACCACCCGACCGGTAACAAATAACGCCAGCGCCTCATGACCCGACTCCGCCGTCACCACCACATCACCCGCCGGTATGTAATCCGCCGGATCGCGACGCGGCACCGCCTCGACCCCAACATAACCGCTCTCAAAATACAAAGGCCGATAACCCAGCAGAACATCAAAATCCTGCACATAGTTGTAATCAAACGCCGATACCGCATAAAAGTACGTAAACCCGTTGCGCACATCATCATCCACAAAAGAATGGAAGATGCCGTTGTCCTCGGCGACGATATTCAACACCGTATCGGTAAACACGATACCGTTCGCCTTGTCGCAGCGCGCCAGCAACTCCCACTCACCGGTCTCGCCGGTCAAACTCTTCCAGACCCCGTATCCCTCAAAATCATACTGCCGGTAGTAGGGATCATAGAGCGGACCCGGCTTACTCACAATGTCGTAGTAGGGATCAGCCGCAATCTCTGAGAAGTTGTCCCAGACCAGGGTTACCTCTTTGTCGCCCGGAATACAGGTCAGATTGGGCGGCGGCGGCGGTCCCGGCAACAACCAGTTCTTGTCGTAGATGAACTGACAGGTACCGTCGATCTCCACCAGCGCCGTGTCCGGACGCTCGTAGATCTCGTACCACTGCGCGAACATCAGCCCGACCAAAACCACCGCCGTGGAATCCGGATCCAGGTCGAAGGGACCGCTGCACTGCAGGAAACGCTGGTCGTCCGGCTGCGGCGGCACGGTATCGTAGGGCTCGTACACGCCGGTCTTGAAGTTGTACCCGGCAAGCGTCACGTAGCGTTCGCCGTCGAGGTTCGGCTCCAGATTCAGGGTGAACCGCTTGAAGGCGGTCATGCCGTGCTGCGGTATCTGTGACGGGTCGCGCCAGTCCGG
>CP070834.1:930450-932432 GCA_020341755.1 Caldifarciminota bacterium
TCATGCGGACAGATGTGGCATTGAACATAACCGTCCATCTTCTCGGAATACCGGGCTTCAACGTTCATGGTGTTTCCATTCGCTGCAACACGCCATTTTCTTCATAGTATATTATACCCCGGATCCCCAGAGAATCAAGAAATTTCGCTCCTTTTACCGGACCCATGATACATACTGCGGTCGCGATCGCGTCGGCAACTGCCGCACGGTCATGAAAGACAGTAACCGATGCAAATTCCCGGGCAGGAAAGCCGGTATTCGGGTTGATAATATGGGGGTACTTTATACCTCCGACGACAAAGAATTTTTCATAATCACCCGATGTCGATAATGCCCTGGTTTCTATTTCCACGGTTTCTATCAGTCCCTCTCCCCGGGGATTTTTAATGCCTATTCTCCATGACCGAGCCTCTGGCGATTTTCCGATCGCAACGATTTCACCACCGATATTGATGAGCGCTGATGTAACATGGTATCCTCTCAGAATACCGGCGAGGCGGTCGGCGGCATACCCCTGGGCGATACCGCCAAAATCTATTTTCATTCCGGTCGCAAGTATTACCGTGTCTTTTTGAAACCGGATTTCCCGGTGATCGACGAGCTTCAGCATCTCCTGTATCTTTGCAGTATCGGGATTGGCGAATTCATGATCGTAAAAACCCCAGAATTCGATCAGGGGAGCGACAGAAATATCAAACAGACCGTCGGTCAAGCGGGAGACTGAATCGCTCAGGAGAAAGAGATAGCGGATGTCCTCGGGAACCTGCGCACGCCCGGCGTGGTTCAGCTCGCTGACCAGGCTGATGTCTGAGAAACGGTTCAGCAGTGAATCGAGACGCACCAGCTCGGCGTGGATTTCCTGCGTGATGTCCGCTGCCGTGCTGGCATTGTCGAGATAATACTTCACCTCGCAGGTTGCGCCGACCAAAAAGTCGCGGTATACATATTCGGTATTCTGCCGGCAGTTCACAAATAACTGACACAGCAGTACGAGACATACCTTCAGCAGTCGGACAGTACCTTTGTGAGCGGTATGGGTATTGCAGGATGCGCACATATTACTTATTCTATGCCGAATCCGCCGAGCCAAACACCTGGATTCTATCCTCTGCGACCTGCTGAATAAATGATCTGCCAATTTCAATAATGGCACGCGGGTCAAAATCAGATGGATGTTCGGCAAGGTGTTTGCGAACACCGGCAGTGAAGGCGATTCTGAGATCGGTATCCGTATTGATCTTGGCTACGCCGTGCCGGACTGCTTTTCTCAGGAGAGTATCGGGCACGCCGCGGGCATGTGCGAGCATACCGCCGTATCTGTTTACTCTGTTTATCCACTTGGTCTTGACGCCTGAGGCGCCGTGCAGGACCAGGGGTATGTTGACGTTCCGGGCGATCTCGGTCAGGATATCGATACGCAGTTTAGGTGTTCCCTTGAACTTGTAAGCACCGTGGGACGTACCGATCGCCACAGCAAGGGCATCGCAGCCGGTCGCATGGGCAAAACGCTGTGCCTCTTGAGGATCGGTGTACATAGCTTCACCCTTTTTTACCTGGATATCATCTTCGATACCGGCGAGTCGTCCGATTTCTGCCTCGACCGTCACCTTATGTTTATGTGCATACCGTACTACTCTTCGGGTCAAGTTCACGTTCTCATGGTATGGCAGGTGAGAAGCATCGATCATCACCGACGAATAGCCGTGCTTGATGCATTCACGGCAGATGTCATATGATTTCCCGTGATCGAGATGGAGCCCGACCGGGATTTTCGTGGTCTTTGCCAAACGAATGATCATCGACGATATGTTATCTATTCCCGCATACCGGATCGCTTTTTCACTGGTCGCGACGATGACCGGTGACTTCATGTTCACGGCGGCATCAAGTATCGCCTGCGTGATCTCGAGATTACTGGTGTTGAACGCACCGACTGCATATCCCTTTTTCCGGGCCCGAGGAAGGATTTCATTTAACGTAAC
>CP070834.1:932532-934421 GCA_020341755.1 Caldifarciminota bacterium
AATCAGACATTCCCGGATTCAGGAGGTTTCTGGTTGTTCAAAGGCAGTGGCACACCGGGCAACTGGTCCTGGAACATAATGAACATCGATGATTATGAAATAAGTACGGTTGCAGGAGATCAATCATTCTATTTCAGCCCGATTCAGTATCCCTCGATCTCCTTCGATCCCGAGAACGAATTTGCTGTGATTACTTTCAAAGCGTACTGGGAGATTATACAACTTCCATATGATACCGTGACCGCCGGTAATCATATTGGTGGTATCTATAGCGGTGATTACGGTACTTTGTGGGATATCGCCGCACCACTCAGTGAATATACTACCGAAGAGATATATAACTGGAGCGGAACAGAGGTAGCTCATCTCATCACCGACCCGCCGTCCAGGTGAGGGGTGATGTTAGATTGGCCTACCCATGGTCTATGGGTAGAAGACGTTGCACTGCTCTTGTACTATGATTACGGCAAAGTGTGCGTTGAGGAAACTGCAACCCGATCTACTGTTCCTTCAGGTCTGCACGTGTCGCCCTCGATAGTATCCTGTCAGTGCTGCCTGTCCTGTGTAATGCCGCAATCCGAATATGTTACCATTACCTGCTGCGACGCAGTCGGCAGAATTGTGGATGTGATCTTCACAGGTGTCCTGTCAGCCGGGCAGCACGAGTTTACAATCAATACGACAAGCCTGGCAAACGGTGTCTATTTTCTGATGCTCGATGCGCCACGGGTAAAGCAAGCAGCGAAGTTTATCGTAACGCGATAGCAGATGAGGTTATATGAAAATTGTCATTCTTCTCTGTTGTATTTTTTCACTGGCGACAGCACAATCAGATCCTGACCGCATTCTATTCGGTCCGGTCGGCAATGAAGATGCGATCCTCGGACCGCAGGGCAAGAATATTGTGTTCAGTAATGAAGGTGAGATAATCGCCGTTATTTACGGATATCCAACATCTAATCAAGATAACCCTTTGGAGGTACGGATTGCATATTCACTGAATAATGGTTCGACATGGACGCATTACGGACCGTTCTCAGCAGAACTGGCATTGATATATCCCGGTACTGATGGTTCTTCGGATTTCCACACAAATCCCGGTGAACTCTATTTTGTCTGGCAGGAAAGCCCCGCTGGTCAAACCACCGGTCCGATAAAGGTAATGATAGAAGAGAACGTACCGTCTGCTCCATCATTTTCATCACCCACAGAACTGCCGTCTTCGGGATCATATGCGTGTTGCTTGCCGTGCATCGGCGTGGACCCCGATGATCCCTACACGGTGCTCGTAACCGCACAGAGCAGGGAATATAATACTCTGTGTGCATGGATCTCGACCGATGGTGGTTATTCATGGACAGACCCGATAGATATTGTGCCAGTTGACAGCATATATGGAATTGCGGGTCGTTTCAGGAGAAGCCCCGGTGGATACGTTTTCATGACCTATCATGACAGCATGACGGTCGATGATGCATCTATTGAATATCCATATTACATCGAGTCGACCGACGGAGGGTATTCCTGGGGGCAGCCGCAGCCGCTGCCAGTACCGTATGTGCACTCTGATTCATCACAATTCTGCTGGCATGAACTGGACTGCGAGATCATTGGTGGTGACCCGTGGACCGTGCATACAGATTTGGGAGTCGATAGTATGTGGTTACTCCGGGGTACGGGTATGCCCGGCTCATGGTCATGGACCGTATACAATATTACGGAGATCGGTGCATGCTCGACATGGACTGCTGGTTATTTTGAATATGCATATCCAGTGCAGTATCCATCGATCATTGGTGACTCATCGTACAATATTGTCGTAGTGGCTTATAAAGGATACTACTATAAACATGATGCATATGGTATTTCTTCACATGATGGTCCTCAGA
>CP070834.1:934521-936329 GCA_020341755.1 Caldifarciminota bacterium
GTATTCACAAGGCGATATCCAATGTTCTTGATCATGGTTCGGGCTTGAGAATAATTGCCTGCCTCCACATAGAATCGAAAAGCATCTTCGTATTTTTCCTGTTTCCGGAAATGCTGAGCAACCTTAAGGTACAGATTTTTCTTGTGTTGAGAGTCAACATGTTTAGTAAGGAGAAAATCCCGGAACAAATGGTGGAACCGGTACGAATCTTCGCTTATGTGCGACAAAAATACGTTCCTTTTTTCAAGGTCAGCGAGTATCTCTACGGTATTCCGTTTCTTCGTCAATGCATGACATAACGAACTATCAAGCACCTCAGGAATGGCGCAGACAACGAGAAAGTGCTGGATCGCGGACGACTCGCGATCATATATCTCCTGGGCAAAGTAATTGAAATAATCCTGCTGCCAGGTGGGGTAATGTCTGGCTTCCCAGAGTTCGCCCGGTATCGTCTTCATCTTCTTTTCGGTTTTTTGATAGGTGTAAGACAAAAGCTGCAGGGCAGTGACCCATCCTTCTGATTGTTCCCGGATCACGGCTGCCTCTCTTTTATCGAGTACGATCTTCCTGGTCGTTCGATAAAAACTTATTATTTCCTTACTTGAAAATTTAAGGTCTTCGGAACCCAGTTCGAACATTTCGTGCTTTGCCTTGAGAAAGGGAATAATAATGTTCGGTGTTTCCCGGGTAAGTATCACAACGTGGACATTTACAGGAATATGTTTGAGTAAATAATCCACCGCCCGGTTTATATCCCGGGAGGTATTAACCAGGTGATAATCATCGAGTATAATGATTAATTCATCCTCTACATGCTTGATCAGTTCATTGATAAATGTTCCCGCAATCATGTCGAAATACTGATTGGGGTTCTTAACCGACATGAGTATTGCCTTGGTCCTTCCACCGAATTTTGGTAATCTTTTTCTGACGCATTCCGTAAGATACATCATGAACACGCTTAATTCATCATCAGTTTTTTCGAGGAGATAAAACGCAGCGGGTATATCTATTCTGTTCAAAAACTGGGTAATGAGCGTTGTCTTACCGTAACCGGCGCCTGCATTAATGAGTATCAGCTTCTTATCCAGGTTATTCTTGATCTGCTTGACGAGTCGCGTACGGTGAAGAATCTGTTTTTTTACCCGCGGGATCTGTATCTTGGTCTCTATGAGAACGCTTTTGTCGGGTTCCCTCCGCATGATGTATGATAACGCAGTATTGGCGCTAAGTCAAGTTACCGTGCGACGATGAATTTTGCTCTTTCGCAATCTCCCGATGTCCGCAGTGCCAGAAAATAAACGCCAACGGGCAGATCAGACGTGGTGACCGTCAGCGAATACGGTCCTTTCTGCAGGATGCCGCTGAATACATCCTTTTGCCGCAGACCGGCACTGTTGTATATCGTCACAGTGGTGTTTGTCGTCTCCTGTATTGTAAAGTGTACATTAAATGACTGCCGGGTAACCGTCGGTTCGATCTTAATAAAAAATGGCTTCGACGAAAAACCACGCTGTTCTTCAACACCTGTATAGCCATAAATGATACATTGATCAAAGTACAATTGTGACTCTTCGCGGTGTACCCATAGACCATGGGTATACACTTCAATCAGGAATCAGTCCGGACATAGTACAGGCCACACAAAAGAATGTCCCATCTCAGTGGCACCCCAGTCATCCCATTCGATCTCACCATTATTGGGCTGCGATATAGACCCGTTCAGCGTCCATATGATGTCATTGCCACTTATCCCATACCCCAAAACTGCACCAATCTGAGGACCTTCATGAGAAGAAATACCATAT
>CP070834.1:936429-938195 GCA_020341755.1 Caldifarciminota bacterium
AGTACGGCTCCTGTCACGCGGTTCCCGTCGGTCAGGAATTCAATGACCGGCAAATACTCCATATAGGGTATCTGCCGACTGCGGTATTCGTCCCGGATCACCCGCAGTTCTTCCAGCCCGGTATAATCCTTGCATGCGTGCATTCTGCGTCGTGAGGTCCCACCTCCGGCCTTTTCCACGAAACTACCGTCCTCTTCCCGGTCGATAATAGCACCGAGATCGCACAGCCACTTCATGATGAGGGGTGCGTCCTCGACGAGTGCACGCAAAACATCCGGTTTGTTGGTGAAATGACCACCGCCCATGGCATCCAGGAAATGGCGGGCCGGTGAATCGTTCTTCCTGTCTGCTGCCTGGGTCCCGCCTTCAGCCATAATGGAGTTAGCATCACCATGTCGTAGTTTGTTTACCAGCAAAATCTTGTCCTTATCTATGCCCATGGTGTGTGCCCAGACCGCGGCGCTCGTGCCAGCCAACCCTCCGCCTATAATCAACAGATCGACTGTATGATCGGGTTTCGTGATATCAACTTCACTGCCGGTGATCAAAGGATATGCTTCAAGGAGGTCAGCGACTTCATTAGGTGCCATGTCGCCTTTGTTCGGCCCGAGAGCAACAGCACGTTTCCCGCCAGATGCGTAGTCAGGATGAACCTTTAGAACCTCATCCCGCTCTTGCATGGTCATTGCCTTGGGCGTATAGTCTTTGCGCTGCATCCTGGTGTTATTCACCACATCAATGAGTTTTCTCATATATTCAGGAAACCCACCGATAAATTTCAGTTCTGCCATCGTTGCCCCCTTATGCCTTTTCTATGTCACGAGCAGTATATTTTTTTCGCAATTCATTAACAGGAGTACTGGTAAGGGTATCGAGTTCCTTGCCATAGGTTCCGCCTTCTATCTCTTTGACCCGACTGATGAGATGTTCGGGTGGTGGCGTCTCATATTTGCCATATAATCTTCGTGCAAGCTGTGCATAATTGTATTGTGCCAGTTCAGCAGGACAACGCATGGCACATAAACCACACATGATACAATCGAACGAAAGATCTGCCATCAAATCTACATCACCGCGCTTGCCAGCGGCGATATACTCCATCACGTCTATGTCCTGCGGACACGCTTTGGTGCACGCATTGCAGCCCAGACACCGGAGTATTTCAGGGTAGTGGGTCAGGAACGGTTCAATACCCGGTTTCAGGTCATCGATATTATAGTCTGCACGCGGCGCAGGCGTGAAGGGAATCTGGGTCAGGTACATACCATCTTCTACCCGGGTCTGACAGGCCATAGCTGTCTGCAGACGATATTCACCTTCGATCCGGTACACGGTCGTGCATGCACCGCAAAACCCTGCACGACAGCCGCAGGATCGTACGAACCTGTAGCCAGCAAACTCCATCGCTTGCATGATGGTAAGGCCGGCAGGCACCTTGTATTCCCTGCCCAAAATAGAAATAGTGATCCAATGTTCAATGTCCTTTTCGTCAATGCCGGTCACGACCGATCTGTTCGACTCGGCTATTTGATCCATAATATTCGCGTCTTTTTCAGGCATTCTAACGACCTCCTCTTACTTTGCAGCCTGGCTGCACCAATTCTGTGGAAAATTGTCAGCACGCACAATTGTATTGAAAAATCTACTTATTATACTAAAATCCAGATGCATGTCAACTATTCCTGCTCTGCCTCCAGTAATGCAATGAACTGTACTATAAGCCTGGTCGCGCGGTCAATGTCCTTCAAACATACGACCTCGACCGG
>CP070834.1:938295-940055 GCA_020341755.1 Caldifarciminota bacterium
GCTGGACAGATTTTCAGGGACATTCACCGCATCGTCCCTGGATCGACAAGGTGAAAATCAAATGCGAAAAATGCGGAAACCCAATATCACGCATACCCGATGTTGGTAATCCCTGGCTGGATGCCGGTATCGTACCGTTCTCAACAATGCGCCCGCCCGATGATATGCATACGATTGCCAATGGGTACCCGCATGATAAATCGTACTGGCAAGAATGGTTCCCTGCTGATTTCATATCAGAATCGCTACCCGGTCAATTCCGTAACTGGTTCTATGCCATTTTGACCATGAGTACGGTACTTGAAAACAGACCGCCATTCAAGGTTCTTCAAGGCTATGCCTCTCTGCGCGACGAACGTGGTGAGGAGATGCATAAAAGCAAGGGTAATGCTATCTGGTCGGATGAAGCCGCAGAAAAGGTAGGTGCCGATGTCATGCGCTGGATGTTCGCAAAACACAATCCCATCCAGAACCTGAATTTTGGGTACGGCGCGGCGAAAGAGATCAAGCGTGTCCTCTTAACATTGTGGAACGTGTATTCGTTTTTCGTTACCTATGCGAACATCGATGATTTCAATCCTGCTGGAAAGACTATTCAGGAAGGTAACCTGACCAAACTTGACCGGTGGGTCCTCGCGCGACTTAATTCACTCATCGCGCAGTGTGATGCGGCGTATGAAGATGTCAATCTCATTAACGTTGTGCAGTTCGTCGAACGGTTTTTCGACGACCTTTCGAACTGGTACGTACGACGGAGCCGGCGGCGCTTCTGGAAATCTGAAAACGATGCCGACAAAGAAACCGCGTACCTCATACTCTATGAGTGCCTGGTAAAAATCATCAAAGTAATAGCACCGATCATGCCCTTCTGGACAGAGGAAATGTACCAGAACCTCATTGTGTCCGTTGAGCAGGATGCACCGCACAGCATACACTTGTGCGCGTTCCCCGATGCCGATGATGGCAGAATGGACCGGGCTCTAGAAGATGAAATCGCACTCACGCGCAGTATCGTCTCGCTCGGTAGGGCGGCGCGGAATAAAGTCAACATCAAGATCAGACAGCCGCTCGGGACAATGGTGATCAACCTGGCAAAGGACAGCCCGGAGCTCAGCGAAGATGATCGAGCGATCATTCTCGAAGAGTTGAACATTAAAAAGATATCGACCATTAGTCTAAATGCGCTCGATGAGATACTGACCTATCGGATCACACCGAACTTCAGTCAACTGGGACCCAAATACGGGAAATCACTCGATACCGTAGTCGGATGGATCAAAAAGATGAACCAGAACGACATAGAGAAACTCATAACGACCGGTCGCATGAAGAAAGAAATAAATGGAATAAATTTCGAAATCACGAACGATGACGTTGAAATCCAGCGTATCGAACGAGAAAACTTCACCGTTGCTTCTGAGGAACAGCTCGGTGTGGCCATCGACATCACGCTGTCTGAAGATCTGGAATGCGAAGGCTTGGTGAGGGAACTCATACACAAAATACAGCTTATGCGCAAAGAAGCCGATTTCCAGCTTGTCGATCGGATTCGGATCGTCTTTGCGACCGAATCTAAACTGCAGCAGGCCATCATAAAAAATCTCGACTATCTGAAGAGTGAGACACTCGCCAGCGAGGTGGTCGAAGGCACTCCATCAGGAGAAGTGGTCAAGGACCTCAATATCAACGGCATTCCCGCCAGCATATCGTTGCAGCGGCTTGCTATCTCATAAAAAAACCCGATTCTTTGTCCATCATGG
>CP070834.1:940155-941895 GCA_020341755.1 Caldifarciminota bacterium
CATCTATGTAACAGGACCGAGCGATGGCACCAGCACGGGGGCGGATTACGCGACGGTGAAGTATGATCCTTCAGGTACACAGCAGTGGGTTGCACGGTATGATGGTACCGGGAATTATGATGATTATGCGACGGCAATTACCGTAGATGCTATCGGGAATGTATATGTTACCGGACGGAGCGAAGGTATAAGCAGCTCAGCGGATTACACTACCGTCAAATATTCACCCACGGGAATCGTACAGCAGAACGAGATCTCGGCAGAGCTGGATTACATGGGTGTAACTATCTTCCGGGGACCGTTGCAACTTCCCACAGGAAGGAAATGCGTAGTCTTCGACATCATGGGGCGAATAGTAGAACCTGACAGGATACAACCAGGAGTCTACTTCATCGAGATTGACGGTGCGGTAACACAGAAAGTCGTAAAGGTTAGATAGACCTCAATTATCCGATCACGGCGGGTAGCCGACTTTTTCCAGGAAGTTATTCCGGAACGAAAGATTGGGGATAAAATAATGTATCAGCATAAATCTAATGTACGAGAAAGCATAGTTGGCACAAAATTGACACAAGGCAAGGACAGCTACTTCAATCTGCTGTAATATCGTATGATATACGTAACGCCCACGGACTCCGTGTCCGCGAATCTACCGTTAAGATTAGCTTCTAATATGTTCTTTTAACTGAATGAATTAGGTTGTGGAAGAATTGGGGAAAGGAAGATAAATAGCCTTATCGAACCTTAATTACCTTCTGTCTTATTACTCCATCCATCTCAATGAAGTAAATTCCTTGCTTGGTATGTTGCGGTACTACAACTCTACCTGTGATATCGAAGACCCTGCAGTTTTTACCCTCAGGTAGAAGTAACGGTCCGTTTATGATCGTAGCACCGAGATCACATTGCTCAATTGGTTCACCAACCAGCTCTACCGCTGTGCCCATTGTTTTACCGATCAACATAAAACCTGTTTCCAACGGTTGTCCGAATAAAGAAGTGGCTGTCTCCCAGTTATGCCAGCCAATGAGTGGATACCTCATATAAAAATCCTGACCATTACCTATACCGACCTGCGCCATGTGTCCGGTTTTACCATGCGCATTAAAATCATGACAAGAGGGTTGTACTTCGATCCAGTATCTGAAGGTATCAAGGTATACGGGAAAAGGCAGGTATAACTCCACACGCCAATGATTCTGGTTATCTATTAAATACGCAGTGTAATTTGTCTGATATACGACCATTTCAACCATGGCCGAATCTACTGGGCGACCACTACTATCTCTATACACATGAAAATGAATATCCGGTACTACGGTCCAGGTAGAAAAACCACCCCAATTACCAAACCATGCGACAACCGTATCTATCCGCCACCCTCCGTTAGTCGGAAAAATATCATCAGCAATATCAGATTCTTCAGAGTAAACAGTATCGCGTTGGCATCTATAACCTAGGGCGCTTAGGGTATCAGGAATCTGGGAATATAACACCACCGCATTAAGTATGCTTACGGAAAGTAATAATAAACAAATGGACAAATTCTTCATATGACCTCCCCTCTACATATTTTTTACCCTTTAGTAATTATACAAAGTATCACTACTATTGTCAAGGTATAGACAACGAACTATGTGTCCGTTAACCTTCGGTCACTCCCCTTTTTTTGCTTGTGCCAGATTTGTGCCATATCTGTGCCAAAACATATGGGTGCAAAGGGGATACCCCTTTTCCCCA
>CP070834.1:941995-943719 GCA_020341755.1 Caldifarciminota bacterium
AAAGATCGCCGATGGCGTTGGTTCAAAAGGAGTAGTTGTCGGCATTGACACTGATGAGAAATTAATAGAGCAGGGAAACGCCATTTCGCGAGAACAGGGATACCGCAATGTGATATTGAAAGCAGGTGATGCATATCGTCTCCCCGCGAGAGCTGGAACCTTCGATCTCGTGACCTGTCATCTTTTGCTGTATCTCCTGGATGCACAGAGAGCCCTGATGGAAATGATCAGGGTGTGTAAAAAAGACGGCAGAGTATCGGTGATGGAGCCGCTTTTCTTAAGATATAATATCACACCAATCCGGCAAAGCAAAAAAGAAAGATTTTTGGAAGACCGTTTCTATCAGGCAAAGACTGAATACTTTGAGAAGAGGAAAAAGGAGAATAGAGGCTTTCAGAGCACAGTTGCCGCGCAGCCATCTCTGTTTTCTGAATCAGGATTGAAGAATGTCAGGGTTGATGGAGAATCGGTCGTTTTCTGGCCTGCTGATTACAGGCACGAAAGAAATTTTATTATAACAGGCTACAAGAAACAATTGGATTCTATTGATGAGGAGATCGAACATGCCCGCCCGCTTTTGGCAGGTAAGTTTTCGGAAAAAGAAGTGGATCAGCTGAAGAATTATCGAACAACCAGGTTGAAAAAAATCATACAGCTATATGAAGAACATTCCTATCAATGCGAGTTTCTTCTGACGGTTGAACTGATAATCTCTGGTGTCAAGTGAAGGTAATATTATGGCAGCAAAGGAGTATTGATGATAAGTAGTACGTTTACAACTGCAGTTACGTGCATGGATGGAAGAATACAGATTCCGGTGATCGAGTATATGAAGAGCACCTTTGGTGTGGCATATGTCGACATGATCACAGAGCCTGGGCCGAATAAGATACTGTCCGAGAACACAGATAACAATATAGTCGGATCGATCAGAAGAAGAGTTGCGATCTCGGTCGAAGTACATTACTCAAAAGTCATCGCTGTCGTCGGTCACCATGATTGTGTAGGAAATCCAACAGATAAAGAAACCCAGCGACATCATATCCATAACGCAGTTTCAATGGTCAATACATGGGGATTCGATGCTCAGGTCATCGGATTATGGATCGATGAGACATGGCTGGTTCATGAAGTAAGCCCTCGAACGTAGAAACTGTAGTTTCGCGGTCATAATAATCCTTCATAACAGAAAGATTATCCCGATTTCCATTATTCCCTCTCGTATAAAGGATCATCGAGTCGTAGATTCTCGCCTTTGCGGAAGATCCCACCCATCGGGACGGTGATATTTCTACCTGATTATGACAACTTTCCAGGCTATCCTATTATTTATTTCAATAAAGTAGATACCCGGGGTGAGGTTCAATGGCTCAACCGCTCTGCCTGCGATGTCGAAGACTTTGCAGATTTTGCCTTCGGGTAGTTGCAGGGGACCGTAGATGAAGGTTGTAGCAAAATCGTTCTGTATGAGAATGTCCCTTTCGCCTTCATGAATACCTATGTCTGGTTCTGTTTTTATAAGCCAGACATCGTACTCACCTGCGCCGAAGGATTGCGTCGAACCCGTTGCTACATAGCCGCCATCCGTGGTCTGGGTCACTGAAGTGCCTTCATCATAGTAAACACCGCCGAAGGTCCTTGTCCAGAGGGTGTCTCCTGATGCATCGGTTTTTATAAGCCAGACATCAGCACTACCTGCGCCGAAGGATTGCGTCGAACCCGTT
>CP070834.1:943819-945452 GCA_020341755.1 Caldifarciminota bacterium
GACAATCTATGGCAGCCACCAAGATCAAAATATGGAGAATAACTATAATCGATACAGAACCTCCCCGTATTGAGTGCAAAACCGGCGGTTACGCCCGCCAGGAAATCCAGACCATTGTTACCCGTCCGGATAGACGACAGCAGGGAATTGTACGATGCTTTCAGATCGAACAGGGGCGTCACGGAGAAAGACCCACCGATCCGGATGCCAAAATCCATCAAGGCAGGTTTCACGAGATCAAATCCGACCCAGCCATCAGCAAACTGTTTCGTGACACCGAGATTTATCTCGTACGGCAAAGTTTCGTTCTCGTCTATGTACGCCTTAACACCGGTTCCGATGTTTTTGATTGCTAGACCGATCTGGATCTCGGGATCCGGGATTATGTAGATCCCGCCTATATCTGCACCGATACCGATCGCGGAAAGGGTGTCGATACGTGCATACACTCCTTTCAATGCGATACCCAGGCCTATGTCATTGAAAAAGAGACCCTTGCCTATGGTCATATCAATGAAATGTACGCTAAAAGTACCGTCTTCAAACCCTAATTCATCAGTCCGCTTGATTGTGCCACCATTAAAATACCTGATTCCCACTCCCACCTGGTTGTTCTCATACCCGATATAGCCAAAGTGGGTACCGCCGATATAGTTGAGGTACGATGCAGAATAAAATGTACCTATACCATATGCCAGCCCTCCGGGATTATAATGAACGCTATAACCATCACCAAACTGAGCATAGCCCATACCGACGCGGTGCGCAACCGGATCTACCGACATATGCTCAAATCCAATTGTTGTTATGAGGAGTAAAATAATCGGTGACATCAAACCTCCAGTATCGTTATTATATAAACTATTCTTATAAAGTCAAGTTCTATCTCGGCGCAGAACCTCGATAATACGGGGCAAAAGGGTGCGGCGGGCTGCTAGTACATCATTGACTACTTTTGCTATCAGCAACCCGAAGCCAAACCCTGCCGTGCCGACTATTACCGTCACTATCTCTCCCCTGCCGGCGGTCACGATAAGACCAACAAGTCCTAGAAATACGGGCAGTCCGAAGAACAGCATGATCGCAAGCAGGGAGTACCCGGTGGACAACTCGAACAACACCGTATCACCTACCTGCGCCCGGACAGTATTCAATGCTTCAAGATACCGCTTGCCTCCTGCCGGTCGACACATACCGCCTGCCGGACATTTATTGCATGCGCCGGTTTCTTCGATGGCGATCTTCGCCATCCTGCCTTCCAACTCGACCACACGACCGCGTTCTTGCATATATGAGTATAGGTTATACATATACGATGTCAACATACTCTTTAATTAACACATACTCCAACGAAAATTGCGCTTGTTACTGTGAGGCTTCTGACAGGTTATCCGTACTATAGTGCCTTTCTTGCCGTGTACTTGACAACTAAAATGATATTATTATAATGTACGATGGAGGTTTTGATGCGAAGAGTTTTACTGTCGGTGCTCGTCCTGAGCACGGTGCTGTTTGGTGCTCAGCGTCCGGGTGCCGTTTTTCTCATGATCTGGCCCGGAGCGCGCGCAACTGCCATGGGCGGAGCGTTCACCGCGGTCGCCGATGATGCTACGGCATGCTATTATAATCAAGC
>CP070834.1:945552-947149 GCA_020341755.1 Caldifarciminota bacterium
GTATGATGACCGCCATTTCACCGGGGGCAATATTCTTCTCCCGGCAGTATGCACGGATTCGCGCCGTGTCTGTTGAATGCCACACGCGCCTGATCGCCTCTACACCCTTATCAACCGTTTGTACATCAAGTGTGGTTTCATACATACCGGCGAACGAAGCATCGGACAGATCTTCGGCAACACCCGATGACCGCACAGCGACCTTTCCCCTTTTAAGAAAACCATCCAGTGTGTTCCGCAGTTCTCTATCAAGACCAGTTGGGATCCGTCGGTGTTTCTTATATACCCTGTATGCCCGGGTGGTCACCACGACAAAATCGGGCACGGTGAAATGCCGGCTTAACCGCAACAGATTCCACGCCTTCATACCGACCAGGGCAGGAGTCGCATTTTTTTTGTCAACGATTACAAACACGGGCGAGGATGTCAAATGGTTTCGTGTCCTTGAAACATAATTAACCGGTGATCGATATTTGTTTTTCCAGTTCCTCGAGTTCGGTGGTCAGCTTCTGGTACTCGGCAAAGAGTTTCTTTGCCTTGCGGGGATTGTCGATGATCCCGGGTCTCGAGAAACTCGCACGAAGTTTTTTACGCCGTTCTTCGAGCGCAGACATCTTTCGTCTTTTCTTCTCTATTGGTGTTTCCTTTTTCCCTGGCTTCTTCCTCCCTGCAGGACGTGTACCCATGCTTTTCTTGTACAGGTAATAGGAATAATCACCAGGATAATCATAGATACGACCCTCTTTCATTTCGACGATTCGCGTAGCAAAATCCGCGATCAGGTCCCGGTCATGGGTCACGAGGATTATTGTACCCTTGTATTTCTTGAGGGCATGTTTTATAGCATCTACCGAATCTTTATCAAGATGATACGTCGGTTCATCGAGGATAAGCACGTTTGACGGCTCAAGCATCGCTTTGAGGATTACCAGCCGTGTCTTTTCTCCACCGCTCAGGACCTCGACTTTCTTAAAGACATCATCCCCGGTGAACAAGAACAACCCGAGAAATCCACGGATACCCTGATGGGTATGCGGCGCAGCATCTTTCAATGCCTCATCGAGCACCGTGTGTGCAGGATCTATATTCTGCAGTATTTCATGCGAAAAAGCACCGACACTCAAGCGGGAACTCACCCAGCGTGAACCATGCGTCGGCTCCTCAAACCCTGCTATTATCCGACAGAGTGTTGATTTACCGGCTCCATTTTTCCCGATGAGTGCAATTCGATCGCCCTTTTCAATCAACAGATCCACATCACGAAGCACCTGTTTCCCATCGTATTCATGGCTCACATGCTCCAGTTCTGCCAGCCGCATACTGTGCACCTCCTGGAGCGGAAAGGTCACCCGTATTTGCCTTCGTTCTGCTTCTGCCTGCACTCGTTCCAGTCGCTCCAGGTAATGTTCCCGGCTTCTCACCAACCGCGCTTTGGATTTGTTCGCCCGGTTCCGTGCGATGAACTCCTTAATCTCATTGATCTTCTTTTCCTGGGTTTGCGCCATGTGCAGTAATCGCTGTTTTCTCTGGGTTGATTCATGTAGATAGCCCGTATAATTGGTCCGGTACCGTCGGAATATTCCAGCATCAATCTCGA
>CP070834.1:947249-948797 GCA_020341755.1 Caldifarciminota bacterium
GCCTTGGTGAACCGTTACTCCACCAACAAGCTGATAAGCCAAAAGCCTCTCTCAGAGCGACCGAAGCCTTTCCTTCGTGAACGTATGTTCACGAAGCGTATGGAGAATTAGCCCCGATTTCTCGGGGTTATGCTCCACTCCGAGGCAAGTTACTTTTGTATTACTCACCCGTTCGCCACTCGCCAGCACCACCCGAAGGTAGTCTGCTGCCGTTCGACTTGCATGTCTAAGACACGCCGCCAGCGTTAGTCCTGAGCCAGGATCAAACCCTCCAAAAAAGGAATTTGGAGATTTGTATGAGACCTAATTACCCTGGACAAATACTAAAGGGATAGATTTTCAAAGAACAGAATTATGTTTCGTAACTATATTATATATAAAATGAGAGACCTGTCAAGGGGGCAAAACAATCAACCAAAGAAGGGAGAGTACGTGTATTGAACACGCAGTGTGGGCTTAGACGACCGTATCACCAGAGGGGACGTTGCGGGTTACGGTAAGTTCAGGGAAGACAATGCAGTTTTTGCCGATGGTCACCCGTCGCTTGATATGCGCTCGTTTACCGATTACCGTGAGTCCGGAGGATAGGTGGTCAGGGAACTTTTTGTTTTTGGTCGGCGTTCCCTGACCGATGTGTGCGTTCGATGCGATACTAACCTCTTTGTCTATGATACTTTTCTCGATCATAGCATGTTTTTCGATGACGGTGTTATGGAAAACGATCGAGTCGGCAACGACTGTACCGACACCAATGCGTACACCAGGCGAGAGCACCGAATTTGTGACAGTCCCTTCGATTACGCAGCCGCGTCCGAATAGGCTGCGGGAAACCCGAGCTTTTTTGCCTATATAGCTGGACGGTCTGTCGCCTATCTCGCCTTTGATGGATAGATTGGTCCGAACTGACCAGTTCGCAATATCCAATCCGGATTGCGTATTGAACACATCCATGTTGGCACGCCAGTAAGCATCGATCGTACCGACATCACGCCAATAACCTTCGAACCGGTATCCGCACACCCGATAGTTTTTTATCATATACGGAATGACATGCTGGGCAAAATCAGTACCCTTTTCGCGGGCGATACGGCGAAGTGACCCAGTTAAGATATCTGCATCAAAGATATATATTCCCATGGATGCAAGGTTCGATCGCGGCTTTTGGGGTTTTTCGACCCATCCGGTGATGACCGATTCTGCGTTCAGCTCGGCGATACCGAACAGATGTGCGGTCTGGTGAGGGACCTCTATCAAACATACGGTGGCTTTGGCTTCATGCTCGCGGTGAAACCGAATGATCTCATTATAGTTCATATGATAAATGTGATCACCCGAGACAACGAGTATCACATTCGGCGAATATGTTTGGATGAAGCCCAGGTTTTGAAAAACGGCATCAGAGGTGCCTTTGTACCAGTCTGAATTTTCCTCGCCAGTTTTCGGCGGCAGTATTTCGACCTGCCGAGTCCTGCCAGCAAGATCCCATGGTCTTCCATGGTCGATATGCTCCATCAGGCTAAGGGGTTTATACTGAGTGAGGACACCCAC
>CP070834.1:948897-950424 GCA_020341755.1 Caldifarciminota bacterium
CACATCGGTCGGTTATGATGTCGATACGGCTGTCAACGGAGTCGATGCTCTCAACAAGATTTTCGAACGAAAACCCGATCTAATCATCACCGATGTCCAGATGCCAGAAATGGATGGTTTTCAGTTAACCAAGCGATTGAGACAGGAAGCCAAGTATCAGGAGATACCCGTGGTCATGGTTACGGCGTTAGCAAAAGATGAAGAAAAGAGGCGCGGCATAGAAGCAGGTGCAGATGCGTATATCACCAAAACAGACTTTGACCAGGCAAATTTAGTCGAGACAATAGAACGGCTCATCGGATAGGTATGGATAGGCGACCGGACAAAACCAAGCACATCACCGTCCTGATCGTGGATGATTCTCCCACGGTCAGACAGATCGTCTCAGCTACCCTCTCAAGCGACAACGAGATAAAGGTGGTCGGTCAGGCACGGAACGGCAAGGAAGCCGTGCAGATGGTCGGGCAACTCAACCCGGATATTGTGACCCTCGATATCGCCATGCCGGTTATGGATGGGTTGGAAGCGACAGAACAGATCATGGCGTATCATCCGACACCGATCGCGATACTCACCTCTTCGCTGGTGGGTGAAAAAAGGGAATATGTTTACAAAGCACTGGATCTCGGAGCACTGGCAATCATTCCCAAACCGGACTGTCTCTTAGACCTCGATAGGGAATTCATAGAAAAAATCAAACTCCTATCCCGGGTCCCGGTAATAACGCATCTCAAGGGAAGAAGAAGAGGGATACGCGAGCAGGTTCCCCAGAACGTTGATCCGCAGGCGGTAAAACAAAAAACGATCGGTATTGTCTCATCAACAGGAGGTCCCGATGCGCTGAAACGGATCCTGTCGAAATTCCCCCCGGATCTACCGGTGGGGATCATCGTTGTCCAGCATATAGGAGCAGGATTCGAGAAAGACCTCATCGGCTGGCTCAGCGGATACAGCAATGCGCGGCTGAGGCTCGCAGAACAAGGTGAAGCGATCGAGCCGGGCGTCGTATTCTTCGCACCGTCAGGATTTCACACGATAGTAAAGAAGAAGGAGATAATCGGGCTTATCACCACACCTCCGGTATGGGGACACCGTCCTTCTGGCGATATCCTGCTTGCATCCCTGGCAGAACATTGTGGATCGAAGGCAATCGGAGTGATCTTGACCGGCATGGGGAAGGACGGTGCTCAGGGTATCAAAGCAATCCACGAAGCCGGCGGTAAAACCATAGCCCAGGACGAAAAAAGCTCGCTGATATTCGGCATGCCGAAGGAAGCTATTGCTTTGGGAGCCGTAGACAGAATCGCTGATATCGATCAAATCCCCGATGAACTCGTCAGGATGGCAGGATCATGATAGACAGGAATCAGCACATATTCCAGAAATTCATCGCCGATTACTGTGGGATACGCTGTGACGAGGACAAGTGGAATTCGCTGAAAGAATACGTCTGCTGCAGAATGAAGAAGAGAGGTTTTTCGGATTATCTTGAATACTGTGATTTTCTGAAATTCCATCCTGACAGCA
>CP070834.1:950524-952050 GCA_020341755.1 Caldifarciminota bacterium
ATGTACCGCATTGTAGCTTGTTTCTTGTTACCTTTTGTGATAGGTGCAACTAAATATGCAGGGGAATTCCAGGAATTGGGCGTTGGCGGTCGCTCATGTGCGATGGGTGGCGCCGGTGTCGCGCAGTTTGTAGAACCGTCGGTCGTTTATTTTAATCCGGCCGGTGCGTTTTACGTCCAGCGGGCGATACTCTTGATGCACGCTGAGAATTTTGGTGGGATTGTCAAAAATGAATTCGCCTCTTTTGTAATGCGTCGGGGTACGATGGCTCTCGGTTTCGGCGTCCAGTACCTCTCGGTGGGGGATATCATTTTCACGACCCTGAGCGATACAACCGGACCACCGAGCAGTGAAAATCCCCCTATTCCTTATGACACGGTCGGTACGCGTGATCTTGTTCTGTATATCAACGGTGCACGCGGTAATGAGTGGCTGTCATACGGTGCAACGATCAAGGTATTTTATCGCGATCTGGCGGTCATGACAGGCTACGGTGGTGGTGCGGATCTCGGCATTGCCATGCGGTTCGATTATCTCTCGATCGGTCTGGCAGTACGGGATTTCGTACTGTCACCACTCATCTGGGATAACGGCACCACGGAGAACATAACATCCAAGATCTCTATTGGTGTGGCGCCCTTTCTGCCCCTCGAACGGATAAACTCCACTTTTACCATTGCATGCGATTGCGTTAAATACATTGAATACGAGGGAGTACAGTTCAACCTGGGTTTTGAGTACGGATTCAGAGAATTCATATACGGCCGCGCGGGTATCTATGGAGGTAATTACACGCTCGGTCTTGGATTACGGTACAAACGGTTCGCCCTCGACTATTCACTCGTCACACACTCGGAACTGAATAATTCAAATAAAATTTCAGCGGGGTATGCATTTTAATTAAAGCAGAGGTCTTCCGGAAATTACTGAACCTCTGGGGAATCTTCATCCCGGTCATCTATTACCTGCTGCCGCAGTATTCGGCGCGACTCGTACTTCTGGCAGTCACGCTCGTCGTTGTCGTTGTCGACTATCTGCGGTTACATGTCAATAGTATCAAAGAAGGATTCATTGTTTTTTTTGGATCATTCTTGCGCAGGCATGAATTTTCCCGGTTGAGCGGCGCCTCTTATCTGCTGCTGGGATGTCTGATAACGTCACTCTTATGCCGTAAACCCATAGTGGTTGCTGCGTGTGCGTATATTATTGTGGGCGATACATTCGCATCGATCGTAGGACAGAATGTGAAGAGTCCAAAATTATTCCGAAAAAAGACCCTGCTCGGAAGCATTGCTTTTTTGCTCAGTACCCTGGGTGTGGCGGTCGTCGTGTATTTTCTGCCCGATACGCTTCCCCTCACGACACTCATCGTCGGTGCGGTCGCAGCAACGGTCATCGAGGCTCTGTCCTTGCCATTGGATGATAACTTTGTTGTACCGATACTTACTGGACTCATCATGACCTTCCTGTGACAGCCTGTTCGGTATTGTACTGTCAGTAAAAAGCGAGCCCCAGATATCTGGGGC
>CP070834.1:952150-953668 GCA_020341755.1 Caldifarciminota bacterium
CGCGGAAAATAGTCGAGAAGATCATTCTTCTCGATGAATCTTTGAAAAAATCCTTCGCGGTGCTGGCTCCGAAGATCGCGGTCAGCGCGTTCAACCCGCATTCGTTCGAATTCAGCTGTGGAGAGGATGAACGAATAGCAGACGGTATACGCGAGGCACAGAGTAGCGGATTTGACGTGCATGGACCGTTTCCTACCGACACGTTGTTTGACCGTCCGTACGACGGGTTCCTTACCATGTTCCATGATCAGGCTATGGTATATTTGAAATCAAAAAAGGACGGGTTGAATTTTACCGCCGGATTACCGGTCGTACGGCTCTCACCGCTCTATGGAGCTGCACTCGATATCGCAGGTAAAAACCGAGCGGAATTTTCCGGCCTGGTGCAGGCTGTTAAAACAGGTGTCAGGTTATTCAGAAATGAGAGGAAGTATGAAAAACAACTTACGTAAGTATTTTTTCGGGTGGAGCACCCTGATCTTATGCGGCGTACTGCTCATGCTGTCGCAGTGCTCCCGCGAGAGCGATCTTGAGAAAGGAATCAGCGCGCTTGAAAGGGGTGATTACCTGAATGCGGTTAAAACACTCAACGCCTCGTTGTTACAGGATTCGCTCAATCCGGAGATACACTACAATCTCAGTCTGGCGTATGTAAACCTCGACTCCATCCAAAAAGCCCAGTTCCACTTTCTCAATCTCGTGGCGCTTGGTTCACCTCTCAAGGAAAGTGTACGACTCAAAGAACTACTGGCGAGTGCACTCGGCATGGAACCGTACCCTTCCACGCCCATCCCGATGAAAAGAATGCATCAGTTCAAAGGTGCATTCAGCCCGACCGCCGACACCCTGGTGATCGCGGCTGCCTCCAGCCATCGACCGGATATATATCTCATTTCTCGGGACGGTTCGGTTATCAAGCGCATAACGAACTCATTTTCAAATACCGATCCGGATTATTCCCCCGATGGGAAAACAATTGTGTTCGTATCGACACGTGATGGTGACGAAGAATTGTTTCTCTATGACATCATAAGCGAAGAGATCACCCGGTTGACCACGAATACTGCATCGGATTTTTTCCCGTCGTATGCGCCGAACGGAAAGGATATCGTGTTCGTATCGAACAGAGATAATCCCTATAGGTGGGAAATTTACAAGATCGGCATAGAGAGTAAACGGGTAAAAAAATTAACAACGAACGATTTCTGGGACGGGTTCCCGCGGTTCACGTCCGACATGCGCGCCGTCGTGTTTTCATCAAAACATGAACATAACGAAAATATCTATACGATAAAAACCGGCGGTGGCGGTGAAAAGATTCTCTATCAAAACACGGCGGACAACAACGATCCCACGATCGTCGGTGACCACCTGTATTTCAAGTCAAATATAGACGGCAACTGGGAGATTTACCGGATGAACTTGAAAACGAAAAAAGTTGTTCGGCTGACATACAACAACAGACCTGACTGGAACCCTCGTATTTCAGGCGATGGCCGCAAGATGGTATACTCCCAG
>CP070834.1:953768-955271 GCA_020341755.1 Caldifarciminota bacterium
ACCTGGCAGTTCGCGCAAAATGTACCCCATTATTATGTTTCGGCAATTGTTATGACCGACACATTGAACGGCTGGCTCTCTGCCTATAATTACTGGGGAAACAATCCCGGCGAGGATGGCCGTGGTTTTATTTACAGTACGACCGATGGCGGGGCAACCTGGGCATTGCAGTATACAACCCCGAGGATAAATACGTATCTCACCAATCTAGCCCGTCACTATGATGATGTGTTCTGGGTGTGCGGGTATCACAATACCCTGATGAAATACGATCCAGGTACCGGTATCAAGTATTACACGGCACAGAACGCGCATGCTATCTCACTGCAGATCACACCTAACCCGTTCAGAACGCTGACAGAGATAGTGCTCGCAGGCAATCAGGATATCAGCGGATCAGCACACCAGGACCTGGAAATTCATATCTGCAATGCGACCGGAATGTTAGTGAAGTCCTTTCGCCCTTCGCCCTACGCCCCACGCTCTACGCTAATCTGGGACGGTCGTGACGACCGGGGCAGATTATTACCCAGCGGCATATATTTCTGCACCGTGAAGGCCGGCGGTGATGTTCGTACGAAAAAAGTATTATTGATCAGGTAGAACCTGACCAGGCTTTTATTATTGCGCCGGCGCTTCAACAGTGTCAGCCCCGGCGTTTTTTTCAGCAGGTACGATACAGGATCAGCTGGCGGTGACATCTGATTGTTTTCGACAACACCCTTGACAATCCGATATTTCGAATTACAATGCATTAGGAACACAATACAACGAGAGGAGGAGCCTATTTCCAGAAGGTCGGATAAACGAAAAATCCAGCATAATGGTATACACGAGGGAAATGTGTACATATTCCGTGGTAATGAAGTAATCAATATGATAAAGACTTTCGTTGCGTTTGTCATCGATCGAGACTCGACCCAGAACATTAGACATGGCTAAACTGATAGCAATCGTAGACGACGAACCCGATATCCTGGACATCGTATCCTTCCATCTCAAAGAATCGGGATATGCAATCCGTGAATTCATGGAAGCCGGTAGCTTATGGGATTTCTTGAAGTTACACAACCCGATCCTCATCATTCTCGACGTAAAACTACCGGATGCCGACGGGTTCGAGGTTTGCAGATCCTTAAAAACCCACAAGAAATTCTCCCACATACCGATCATCATGCTAACCGGCAAGGATACTGAAGTAGACAAGGTCCTGGGATTGGAACTCGGTGCGGATGATTATGTTACCAAACCGTTTTCAGCACGGGAATTAACAGCACGCGTGAAGGCGGTTCTGAGACGGGGAAAGAAAAAAGAAATAGAATCCCTCGAAATCGGCGGCTGCCTGGAAATGGATATGCAGAAATACGAGGTAACATACAAGGGAACAACGATACCCTTGACGCCGACAGAATTCAGAATATTGAAAATCATGGCTCAAAGCCAGGGCCGCATTTTTTCGAGACAACAGATCCTCGACGAGTTATGGGGGAGCGATAAGGTTGT
>CP070834.1:955371-956830 GCA_020341755.1 Caldifarciminota bacterium
TTATTGTAACATGAACATCCGGTCCCCATGTCGCCCCCCCATCTGTCGATCGTTTGTAATACACCTCGGTATCCATGTCGCGGTCATCTTCCCAGACCACGGATATGTTCTCGCCAGAGACAGCCACTGACGGTCCATATGACGAACTGGATTCATCAGTCAGTCTCTCATCAGAACCCCATGTCATGCCGCCATCTTCAGACCGCTTGTAGTATATCTCGAAATTACCATCCCGATTATCGGACCAGACAACATGTACCGTATCCTGATATGCCGTCACGCACCATGCATTATTGTATGATGTGAATGATGTATCATTATCGGTTGTGAGCCGGTAATCCGCCTCCCACTGAGCGGCAATAATGCCGGGGATAAACAAGATAAGTGCAATAAACATCCTGATCCCATACACTCTTGCCAGACCCCTCATACTATCCATTGTTCCTCCTTTTTGTACATTTTCCTTGTTAAGCAATGCTTAAAACCAATAATACGATGTGTGCCGCGTAATCATAACGTAAAAACAGAACAAGTCAATATCTTTTCCTTGACTGCGCGCGTGCAACGTATATACTATTTCATGGCTATTGCTGACAACTGGAGAAAGCTTATCCCTGAACAGATACTCAATGCACCGGATGTACCCGGTGTGTATGAATTATCCGATATCCTGCAGGATGTACTCTATATCGGGCACACGTCGACCCTGAACCAGACCATACAGCAGATCGCCGATAGAAAAGACCCGGATTTTGCTATGGCTACGTTCTTCCGTTTCGCCGCGGTCAAAGAGCACGAACAGGAATATCAAAAACTGCTCGAAGAGTACAAACAAAAAAACGGCGGTTTGCCGCCGATAAACAAGAAAAAAGAACAGGGATAAGAAGGCACAACCCTATTCGTTCTCTTCTATTTTCCCCTTCATGGGCACGAATCTCACGGGGATGAGTTCATCCCTGGTGACTTCGCCGCCAGTCTTTCGTAAAAGGGTCAACATCTGAAAATCATCGCCCAATGGCACGATGAGCCTGCCGCCTTCAGCCAATTGCTCGATGAGCGGTTGGGGCACGGTTTTTGGTGCACAGGTTATGATGATCGCATCGAATGGCGCTGCCTCGGGCCAGCCCAGGAATCCATCACCGCATTTCACTTGGACATTGTCATAGCCCATTTCTTTAAGTAAACGGCTGGCATGCTCTGCGAGTGATGGAACAATTTCGATACTGTACACCTCAGCACAGATCATCGACAGCACTGCTGCTTGGTATCCAGAACCAGTCCCGATCTCGAGAACCCGATCAGACGGGGCGAGTTCGATCTCCTCGGTCATGAGCGCGACAATATACGGCTGGGATATGGTCTGACCTTCACCGATCGGCAGGGGAAAATCACCGTACGCCATGTGCCGGTACTGTGTGGGCACGAATTCGTGGCGCGGTATTTCCGTCATTGCCTTGAT
>CP070834.1:956930-958389 GCA_020341755.1 Caldifarciminota bacterium
ATTTGAGAGAAATTGCATGTGCCGTTCAAAATATGTTCTCGTATGGGGCGGATCGTAGAACAGTCCGTCGGTTGCGAAATCACCGTTCCCCTCGAGATCCATTTTTCCGTTACCGGTCGTGAAGGTGTCTTCGTCTTCAACGAATTCCACCCTGAGAACCAGGACATTCATATCCAGACGCTGCCCGGGAACGGCCGCGGGGGGCTGCGGAGTCATGAAACCCGTGCCGAACAAATCAAGCGGTCTGTGACGCTGATAGCGTACGGTTTCGGTACTGTGTTCACCGACGAGCTGCAGGGTCAGATCAGGTACCGGCGGATCGTAGCTGATGTGATGGAAATTGTCGCGAACGATCGTCATCCTGCCGGCATACAGCACACTGGCGAGTGTAATAATGGTGAATAATTTCTTCAACATAACCTCCATCTTATATTAACGGGATGAAACATCCATTTAATCTTCCGGTGTTGCGGTCAAGGTTATATCAGGATCCTGTTCAGAAACGATACGTCATTGAGAATTTTCTGTTGATGGTGGGGAAATCGTAGATCGCCTGATCGACCCCGACATCGAGAGAGAATCCTCCGGCACTGATGCCGCCGCCGAACGTGAAGCCCTCACGCTCTCCTTCCGTGTCGAGAAAATAACCCACGCCGAGTCTTACGAAATTGTAGTAATCGACCTCGAGACCGACCGCCTTCCAGGCTTCTTCGAACTCGTACGAGAGATTCTCGAAAAAGGAGTTGTCCTCATCGGCGAACATCCCGACGAGAATCTTGGTAACATCGGCAGTGACCGATACCCGAAACCCCTGGGTGTTGATGGGCTGGGCGTGGAGACCGAGCCGCAGGGTGTAGGGCAGGGGATCCGAGGAACCACTCTCCGTATAACTGATGTTCGGCCCGATGTTCTGAAGCGCGGCACCGACCGTGAGAAAAGAAAACGGCTTGTACAACAGCCCGACATCAAAAGCATAACTGACCCCGATACCACCGGAGGTTATCCCCAACTCGGGTAAACGACCAAACACCCACTCCGGCACCAGATACGAATAGATGAACTTCCAGCCCACCCCGAAACCGAGCCGGGGATTCAAGGGCACCCCGTAATTGCAGCCGACGGAAATATCAAAAGTCGTGTAGGTCCCCTGATAGGTCCCCTCGCTGTTGTAGACATCGGTCTCGCCCGTGGTCAGATAGATGAGATTGAGCCCGAGCGTCCCAAAGGTGAAGGGCTTGGCGACCCCGGCAAACTCATAGTACATGTCGGGATGCAGACCGGGCAGCCAGTTGGCGTGCTGGAGCGTGATCGTGGTATGGTCCATAAAAGCAAGACCGGCCTGATTGTAATAACATGCCGTGGCATCATCGGCGACCGCGGCGAACGCTCCGCTCAGCGCGGTAGCGCGTGCCCCCGGCCAGATCATGAGAAAAACGGCACCCGGACGCTGAGCACCAAA
>CP070834.1:958489-959928 GCA_020341755.1 Caldifarciminota bacterium
CTTGGTTCGTCAGGTGTGGGAAAATCGACCATTATCAATCGACTACTCGGTAAAGAACGGTTGCCGATCGGCGACATAAGCGAGAGCACAGGTAAAGGAAAGCATGTCACTGTCCAGCGTGAACTCATTCCACTCTCATCAGGCGGTCTGCTCATCGATACCCCGGGCTTGCGCGAGTTACAACTCTGGGGTGATGAAGGCGCGGTCAATGATGCATTTCACGATATCGAACAACTTTCCCGCCACTGCCGCTTCCGCGACTGCCAGCATAGAAAAGAACCGGGTTGTGCGGTGAAACAAGCAATACAGGACGGTAACCTCCACATCGATCGATTTAAAAACTACCTCAAATTGCAGAGGGAACTTCGATTCCTCTGCACTCGGCGCCGGCAGAAACGGAACTGCAACAGGAGGAAATTTGACACGAGAGAAGTGAATCGACGCAAGGATATTTACTAATAACATGGGGATAGTGTCTTGTGTATGCACGCTATCCCCTTGACACTCCCGCTCTCACTGTTATGCTAACATGGTACAAACATGAACAGAGAAACAATCGAACGACTGAAACGTATCCAAAAGGCGTATGATACGACCGTAAAAAGATACAATGATAATATTGATCCGCTGGTTGATGTACCTGTGAAATTCAAACAATCCCAAGAGTTCAGGGCATATACTCTTTATCAGGAAGGAGCAGATAACAGCAGCGGGGCGCCTGACATCAGGGAGTATCTTGCGCCAGAGCCGGGCATGCGGTTCCTCGATGCGGGCTGCTGTGCAAACCTGGCGAATTATCATCTGTATGATTGGCCTTCCACATATTATGGAGTGGATATAAGTTCGCTATTAATACAGGCAATGGAACGGTTCGTCACGCAGAACAACATCACGATAGGAGGTCTGTGGAACAGCGATATCGCACAACTGTCGTTTGAGGACCATTATTTTGATATCTGTGCAGTAATTGGAGTCTTTGAGTATTCCACTACTTCGCATATGAAATTCGCTCTCCGCGAACTACACCGAGTCCTCAATCCGTCCTCGAAAGTAGTCATGGACATACCCAATCCCGAGCATCCACATGTCGAAACCATGTTCCGGCTCGAACAATACCTGGGACGACCGAATATTCTGAAATCCCGGGTAACATGTCAGAAGATGATCGAAACATTATTTTGCATTCACCGCATTGATGATTCGCAGGTAATGATCAAGTATTTCTTGCAAAGGAAACAAGGGGAATCATTATGAGTAAACCATGGAAAGAATATCTGGATACAAATAAAGACCTCTGGAATACCCTGGCACCGCTCCATGCAAACAGCACGTTCTATGATGTCGCAGGGTTCCGAAAGGGCAAGTCATCCCTGAAGCACATTGAACTCGAGGAAATGGACGATGTATCGGGTAAAACCTTGCTCCACCTCCAGTGCCAC
>CP070834.1:960028-961431 GCA_020341755.1 Caldifarciminota bacterium
TCCTTAACCTATCCGAAATTTCCTCTTGATTTTTTTAGAATCATGTATATATTTATTTTAATGAGCATCACCGAAGGCAGAGTATGGGCAGAAATCTATATTGACCGTTTAATCAATAACTTCACGTTACTTCGAAAGAAAGCAACAAACACCAGGATTTTAGCAGCAATCAAAGCAGATGCGTATGGTCACGGTGCCATTGAAGTAGCCCGGACCCTGGAAAACGAAGGCGTTTACATGCTCGGCGTAGCGAGCATTGAAGAAGGAATAGAACTCAGACAAGCCGGCATCAATTCAAAAATTCTTGTGCTGAGTCCGATCATGTATAGCCAGATCGATCTTGCGCTGGAATACAATCTGATCCCGACGGTCTCGGAAGTCAGGTTCTTTCGCGCTCTTGAGAAAAAAGTAAAGACCATACGAAGACCTATCCACGTGCATATCGAGGTCGATACCGGCATGACGCGGACCGGTATTGCGTATGAAAAAGCGCGCGAAGCCATATGTAAGATCAATCGATCACCGTACGTCAAGATCGAGGGTATTTTTTCACATTTCCCGTGTGCCGATGCCGATGGTGCATTTACCAGGAAACAGATCGGCGATTTCAGGCGCCTTATCAAAGACCTGAAAAGATACAAGATCCAGCCATCCTATGTACATATTGCTAATTCATCGGGGATGTTCAGTCACCGGGATTCCCATATGAAGCTCGTCCGACCGGGGATAGCCCTGTATGGGTTGACCTCGTCACCAACCATACGGTACGACAGGAGGTTCCAGCCGGTCATGGCTCTGAAATCGAGGGTGGTTAACCTCCGCACGGTGAAAGCCCGGACACCGATCAGTTACGGTCATACCTATACGACGAAAAAACGCAGCAAGATCGCAACGATCAGCGTCGGCTATGGTGATGGCTACCCGCGTTCGTTGTCGAACATCGGTGATGTGCTGGTTCATGGGAAGCGTGCACGGATCGTTGGGACGATATGCATGGATCTGATCATGACCGACGTGACGGGTATAGAAGGAGTGCATGTCGGTGACATGGTGACGCTGATCGGGAAGGACGGCAGGCAGGAGATCACTGCCGAGGAATGTGCAAAAAAATCGGATACCATCGTTTATGAAATTACATCCGGCATTGGACCGCGCGTTGCGCGGGTTTTTCAATATAACGGACGTTCATTGAGCGTGAGAAATTTATTGGGGCGCTGGAGATATGGCGTCTCGTGATATGATTTTGACAGTGCAATTTAGGAAATTGGTACTATCTGATTTCCGAAAAAGGAGGCATGTATGAGGAAAATGTTGATCCTCTTGGTGTTTGTCTCGATTTTTGCGCAGGAGACAACACACGTCGTGAAAGAAGGCGATACACTCTGGGATATAGCTGGCTGGTA
>CP070834.1:961531-962920 GCA_020341755.1 Caldifarciminota bacterium
GTACGTCCCGGGACGTACATCCTCAGCGAGCCACAGGGAATCAAAGACCACGCCTTTGTGGTTTTTTACGACAAGATTGAGATTGAGATTCTTGACCACTGACCGGGCGAGCGTGCGGCTCTTGATTATCTCAAGTTGGCTTTCCACTGGATCGACCCGCTGCGGTGTGTACATTTCCGAAAAGAACATAGGCTTTGCTTCGGAGAGATCTAGTTTGAAACGCACACGCGCTTCATAGACTCTGGGCAGGTTCAGACTCGTAATCATCGCTCCGAGCGTAGCGACCAGTACGCATACGATCACCAGCCACCGGCGTTCGACGATGACCCCAATGTAATCCTGCAGGGTTGGTTCTGCCTTCATTGAACTACGGTGTATATCTGCAGGGCGAGCGTAACCAGGGTGAAAAGTACCGACCACTCCTGAAAAGCCGCCATAAACCGGCGCGGCACGATGACGACATCACCGGGACGCAGGTACAACTCATCGATATTCTCACCACTCTTGAGAATTCCCCCGAAATCAACACGGCGTTCTTCGCCGAGATTCAAGATGCGGATTCCGCTGAGCGAACCGCGGTCTGTGGGTCCACCTGCCTGGGCGAGAAGATTAGCAAGATTATCCTCGCTCCTCACATAATAATAGCCGGGTGCCTTTACTTCTCCGAATATGTTGATACGGTAATAAAACGTCACATCAACATGCACGTCGGTATAGTAGTTATCGAATTCATCTAGCAGCACTGTATGGAGGCTGTCGTGCGGGACATCCTTCACGGGCAGGGTTCCGATCAGCGGTATATTGAGATTCGTATCGGCATCGACATAATAACGACCGCTGAGATCCGGCTGCCGCCATATCGTGATCTCAACCGCATCATAGGGAAGCAAAAAAACATCCCGTCCGATCATAAATATGAACACTATATATACCATCTTGATAAAATTATACAAAGAAACATACTTATGTCAAGTTACTGGAGTTGGGATCTGACCTCAATGCCTTGCTTGACAGATGCAGGCGTCCCAGTATAATAAGCAAGGTCATGGAATGTCACAACCGATTATGCTCCGTCATCTAATCACCACTTTGCTCGCGGCTCTGCTCGTCGTGTTCTTCATTCAACCCGCTACGCCCCCTCAGTCAGACAAGCCGCATAACTGCCGTCTCTGGGGAACCGTTTTTTCAGAACTTCCGGATTCCATCCTGCCCTTGATGGCGACACAGCTTGACCGGTTCCAGCAGCTCGGCATGAGTAATCCTGACGGCTGGGGACTAGCCTATTTCCTGTCCATGGAGGACAGTGTACTGCTCCCGGTTCTGAGAAAAGGTGAACCCGGATCGCACAATGATCCTCGCTATGACCGGCAGAGCGTACAGATGCTGTCG
>CP070834.1:963020-964373 GCA_020341755.1 Caldifarciminota bacterium
ATTATCCCGGGAGGTCAAAAGCCTTTTATTCACAGCCTGTTCCCGCGCATACGTGATTTCAGCAGGGTTTTGATAGAAATATACAACATTAGACCTCCTGATATTATCATCGTTGACCTGTTACATGTCGCTGACGCACGGGGAAAAATCAGGTCGCCGGGAATGCTCGTTGCAGGCACCAACGGTCATGCAGTGGATTATGTGTGTGCACTGCTGGCGGGTATCCACCCCCTGGCCGTTTCCACGATACGAGCAGCCGTTGATGAGGGTATGTTGCAGCCGGATACGGTAGACATAGATGGTCCGTTCAAACCATTGTCCGGCTTCACGATGCCGGTGTGGTTCCCGTTCAGGACCACGATTGTAGAACACGTCGGTCGGCTCTTATATCGATTATGGCTGCGCAGAAAACCGGTTGTTGATAAGACCAGATGTACTCATTGTCTGGCCTGTGATCATGTCTGCCCGAGTAACGCCATACATAATGGTGATATTAACTACCCCGCATGCATAAAATGCTACTGCTGTCTTGAGGTTTGTCCCACCCAGGCAATAACCGCTCGTCTGTAACCGTAGACCGTCAGGGGACGCACAGGGCTGCCTCGATCTGCCGTTACCTGGATTTATGTCCAAATAGTAAGAAATTTCACAAATTTTTCACAATAATCCAGTATAAATAGAAAAAGGAGGATTACTTATGAGGAGAATATTATTATTGGTGGGTATTGCCGTGCTGGGATTCAGCCGCAGTGCTGTTCCGTCCCAGCCGGTTGGCCGCTACTTCGAGTGTTTGCGGCATGATATTAACCAGATCGAGATGTGCGTGACCAATTTTGGCAGGTTTGGCCAGGATGAAAGCGGCAACAATTCCGGGCTCTGGTGGCCCAAGGGCACCAACCGCACATATATATTTGGTGCCGGTCTCTGGTTCGGAACGATAGTGGATGGCGATACGCTGTGTACGAGAGGGTATGGTCCGCTGGACGGCGAGACCGAGTTCACACCGGGATTGGCAGGCATGTCTGTTTCGGATCCGGATGCATTGTTATATCTGTATCCGAATATCTGGCCCCCGCCAGTGAGCACATATCCCATGGCACCCCAGACTCCGACCTCACATCAGGATTCCTGGTGCGCGTACAATGATTTTGATGCTACCAGGCATACGCCCGGTGACACGAGACCGATCGGGCTGGAAGTCTATCAGTCTGTTTATGCCTGGAATCTATCATCGACGCAGGATATCATTTTCGTACGGTATGAACTGGTAAACAGAAGCGATGCCGATCTTGAAAATTGCTATTTCGGAATGTGTACTGACAACGATATCGGCAACGAAGCCGGGGTCGCGGC
>CP070834.1:964473-965822 GCA_020341755.1 Caldifarciminota bacterium
TTACAGGTGTTTCAGTGAATTGAGGGACAGCCCGTCCAGGTGGTAATACAGATAATCGGGCAGCAGTCGGGCAAGGTCGGCGACGGTTTGATCGGTCATGACGACGGATCGGTTCTTGTAGATGCCGTCGAGCACATCGAGCGTGTCATGATGCATGAATACCACCGTATCGTCGAAATCTCTTTCACACACGACACCGCCTGCGCCGATACTGAAATCCACCCGTTTGTTATTGTATGTGATCGGTACGTGACAGCGCACGCAGCTATCGATCCGGGGATGTATGCCGGCATCAGGCAGCGCCCTGAGGAGAAAAGCGTAGGTCGTACTTTTTATCTGTTCATCATGCACCTGGGTGAGGGCTGCCAGGAAATTGTTCAGGAGCGAAAAGGCATGCGTGTGTGGTTCTTCCGGTGGTAGCGTTTTATCGAAAAATTCACACAATACATGCGCGGCGTTCACCCGCTGCGGACAGATCCGTATCGCATCGTACGCCTGGAGGACTACCGCATCGCTGAGCGTGTAAATCTCTTTGGATTCGCGCCGGTAGTATATTATCTCATCGAGGCAGAAGCGTTCGAGCGCCCCGCATAATCTGCTCTTCGGTCTGCGGACGCCTTTTGCGACAAGTTTTACCTTGCCGTTTTGCTTCGTAAGCAGGGATACGAACATGCTCGATTCCTTGAAGGGAACCGTGTTGAGTACAAAACCGTGCGTTTTTATGATGTTCGCCATACACGCTGTCCGGTCTATTATAGTATGCAGTTTTGCAGTGTCAAGCGTGGAATATTTATCGGAATAGAAAAACGAACGTGTCAGGGTATCGAAACAAGATCTCTGCCCCTGCGGAATGCACTGATGTTGAGGTCAACATAGCGCGTTTTTACATTGCTGCGGATCGCCTGTTCCCATGAATTATTTTGAAATTGGAGAACGCGGGCGAGTACCCCGAGGAGCACAATGTTGACGACGCGGACATTTCCCATTTCAAGAGCGATTTTTTCCGCCTCAACGAGATACAGGCGGCAGTGTTTTTTCAACTGTTTCGGGATGTCGGCCGGGTATGCGGCGGCCCCGATCAGGACGCTCATGGGCGGGATCTCGCGGTCATTGACCATGGCTATGCCGTTATTTTTTAGATAATGGCTGTACCGCAGCGCTTCCAATTTTTCAAAGGCAAGAAGGAAATCCGCGGTGCCTTCAACGATGAGCGGCGAGTAGACCTTACTGCCGTATTTCACATGGGTGATGACGGTGCCACCTCGCTGAGCCATACCGTGGACTTCGCTCTTTTTTACGTCGAAGCCTTCGAGAAAAGCCGTATGACACAGCACGTTGGAGGCAAGGAT
>CP070834.1:965922-967228 GCA_020341755.1 Caldifarciminota bacterium
GTACCATTTCAGCCCGGGAAGGCGTTATAACGGGGCTGCTGACCGGTGTCCAGTCGGGAAAAAGCATGAGCAGCAGTTCATGCAGGCTTTTCGGAGGTCCATGCCTGCCTGCGACACGCTTCACTCCCCAGGTAAAACCGTCCGGCGTATTCTCCTGTATGATCTGTTCAAGTACCGGAATCCTTTTCACCACGCTGTTATAATCCGTATCACCGTAATAAATAAAGAATGATCTATTTGAAGATTTATGTTTAGAAAAAAATTTTTCTGCCTGTCGTAATAAATTGTCATTGGAAAATCCTATCACCGGGCTGCTCGCCAGATAGGCATCAAACAGGTCTGGCTGCGCGAACAGGCAATAGGTGACAAAATGCCCTCCTGCAGATCGTCCGTATATCACCCGGTAGGAGGTAGTACGGTAATTCTGATCGACGAACGGGATCAATTCCCTGGCAAAGAAATTCATGAAGTTCTCTGCACCATCGTCCGTTGTGTTTGCCAATCCTTCAATTTTATATGACCACATATCCCGGTTGCGGTTCGTATTCAACACGCCGACGATTATCATTTCCGGCATCTGGTACGCACCGAGATAATGTACCAATCCGACAGACCAGGCAAAATCCGCATATTCTGCATCGAGCATATAGAGTACAGGATACTGCTGCTTTGAATAATCATAACCGGCAGGCACGGAAATCACTACGGTCCTCTCCTCATCCAGAATATGTGAATACAGTGTCCGGTATGTTGCCACTGAAAGCTTTTCACCTTCGCTCTGGGCATGTAGAAAAATCACTGTCAATATCCCCAGAAGCAGCAATTTTTTATAGTGATTCATCTTCTCTCCTCTTTTGACAAAAATATTGATTATATATGAACATTGATTGGTTACTAAATATATATATTTCCATATTTATTTCAACGGTGAAAGGGCATGACGGTATCTCTGTCAGAATGACCATCTCAGCTCTGCTTCAATATCACGATAAAAAAATTCACCCCTTGATTTTCATCCGTTACATTTTATAATTATTTAGGATATACTGTATAATCAATTGTATACGAGGGAGGTAAAACCATGAGTATACTATGTATCGTTGTACTGATGCAGGGGAATCCTTTGATACACGATATGGTTGACAGTGTTTCGCCGGATTCAATTCTGGCGAATGTCCAGCGCCTGCAGGACTTCGTCACCCGCAACAGTTATCATGATTCGTGCTACGCGGCAGCAGAATGGATATTCGATAAATTCGTCGGTCTGGGATTGGACAGTGTGTACTGCGAATCAATCCCAACCAGC
>CP070834.1:967328-968611 GCA_020341755.1 Caldifarciminota bacterium
CAGTACCAGGGCAAAAAATACATATTCCACCTTATCCCGTGCGGTCTGCTCAACAAAAACGTCATCGGCGTGGTCGGCGCAGGTTGCGTGTTTGATCCGGCTGTATTCATCAATGAACTCCGCGACCTGAAAACCTATGACCCGGATGCAGAGCGGCGCATTAAGATATCAAAATTCGCTCACCTGATCATGCCCTACCACGTCCTGCTCGACAAGATACGCGAAGAAACGACCCAGGGTATCGGTACGACCAAGCGCGGCATCGGTAATGCCTATGAGGACAAGTATGCCAGGGTCGGCATCCGCATCGGTGATCTTTACTATCCCGAATTGTTCAAGGAAAAATTGAAGGTGAATATTTCACGCAAGAATGTGATCCTCATGGAAATATATCACGCCGAGCCGCTTTCCGATACCGAAATTTACGAACAGTACATGGAATACGCAGAAACACTCCGTCCAATGGTCGCCGATGAAACCGATATTCTTGCCCGGGCACGCGAGAAAAATATCATTTTCGAGGGTGCGCAGGGCTCCTTGCTCGATATCGATTTCGGCACCTATCCATTTGTCACATCGTCACATACGATCTCGGGCAGTGCCAGCATTGGCTGCGGTCTTCCGCCGACATGCATCGAAAAGGTGTATGGCATAACCAAGGCGTACACCACGCGCGTCGGTCTCGGACCGTTCCCTACAGAGAACGAGGAAGCAATGGGCCAGAATCTGCGTGATGTGGGGAAGGAATACGGTGCGACCACCGGCAGACCGCGACGATGCGGCCCGTTCGATGTAGAAGTGGTGAAGTACGCGGCTCGACTGAGCGGTGTGACGGAGATCGTCCTCACGAAATTCGATGTTCTGGGGAGTCTGGAAACCATACTGGTCAGTGTGGGTTATGAAAATGCAGACGGGTTTGATCCGTTCAATGCATCCAAACTCAAACCCGTATATAAAGAAGTTCCGGGATTTAAGACCGATATTTCACACATACGCCAGTTTCGAGACCTGCCTGCTCAGGCAAAGGATTATGTACAGTTGATCGAAGAATACACCAATCTCAGGGTGAAATATATCTCGGTCGGACCGGAACGGGATGCGATGATAAAAGTGTAGTCATACCCGGTCATTTTTCTCCTGATTTAGCCCCTTACGAGTATATGATGAGCATGCCGGCGGCAAACCGAAGACATTTAAGCAAATCCTTAACCTATCCGAAATTTCCTCTTGATTTTTTTAGAATCATGTATATATTTATTTTAATGAGCATCACCGAAGGCAGA
>CP070834.1:968711-969991 GCA_020341755.1 Caldifarciminota bacterium
ATTGCCATGGGCGCCGTGTAGGATATGATATGCGGCAGCGAGTAAACCAGTACCTGTCCGACAATGGCAAATGGTAATCCCTTCCTGACAAAGAGATCGATCAGCCGGAACAGTTGATCCATGAGTAAGATGAACGTGAGTGCGAAGATGGAGAAAAGAAAGGGAGGGATGAACTCTCTTATGAAATATCGATCGACCGTTTTAATCAAGGATACCTTTCCGTTTCAAGCGCTGGACACAGGTAACCGCGAACATAACCGATGCATAATCTCCAGGCCGGAGCTCGGGATCGTAGTCCAGCAGGCCGAGTTCGATGAGCCGCATATACGGCAGATACAGGTATGATGTGTTCGGGACGTGATTCATGCTCCTGAATGTCGACGGATAATGCGGTTTGACCAGTCGATCAAGGAGGATGATCAGATTGCCGTATGTGAGACTGTCGTCCGGGTAGAAATCACCGTCCGGGCATGCCGGTATGAGATTTTTTGTGATGGCGAAAACCAGTGGATCAGAGGCGGATGACGAAACGGTGCTTGCCCCGAGCAGTATTTCTGCGTACAGTCTGCGCGTTAGTGGAACGTGTTCGTATATGCCGCGACGATCCAACCCGTTGATCGCGGTGAGTAGGATATATAAGTCTTTGTACCTGGCATGAGATTGATAATAGTCAAAGAGGATCTGAACGATATCTGTGGTCGCCTTGCCCATATCGACAAGGCGCGTCAGGACCCCTATAGCCCGGTCCTGATCGCTAAGCTGCCTGTAACAGTTATACAGATAATACAGAGCCGTGTCTGATTGTGGGGAGGTCTTGTAGTGAGCTTCGAAGTAATGCGCGGCATCTGCATAGTGAGATTGTCTGTAGGACACGATACCGTTCTCAAAATCACTGCGTCGCGTCACCAAGGAGCAGGAAAGGAATGCGAGAATTAAAAATCTGCAATAATAACGACACGGCATTCTTTAAGGAGGTCGATGTTATTTCGTGAACCATGGATACGGAGCGCATCAGCCGATGATATGATGATATCCGTTTTGTTATCACCCCTGGTCCCCAGCGCCCGTATTCTGAGCGGTGCATTCCCGGCGCGGGCGATACTGATGGTACTCTTTGTTGTGTAGAGTGCAAGTCCTTCCTCGATCACCGCATTACTGTGAGCGTAATCGACCGAATAGATGATATTACCAGCATTATCCACGACTCGGGGAAACAGACATGGTGAGAACCCGATATTTCTGCAGTCGATGATGATGCCCGAATACTCGACGGGTTCGAT
>CP070834.1:970091-971366 GCA_020341755.1 Caldifarciminota bacterium
AAAATAGCCGACCTGTCCGTGGAAAAGGAACAGGAAATAGACCGGCTGGCCGATACCTATGAGAAGCTCGTGACAGACATGCAGGCAGAAATCGAACAGGGGCAGGTCACGATCACCCAACTGGCTGACCGGCTGTCGGTCAGCATGGTGGATAAGATCCTGTTCCCGTCGGGCAAGGCAGAGATCATGCCGGAGGGCATCGAGGTCCTGGAGCGGGTGGGCAATATCCTGAAGAACGTCGAGGATAAGATCATCCGCGTCGAGGGGCACACCGACAATGTACAAATACATCCAAAACTGCAAGAACAGTTTCCCACAAACTGGGAACTCTCGACAACACGTGCCACCAATGTCGTGCGATTCCTCCAGGAAGAAGTGGAGATCGACCCGGGAAAATTAGAGGCGATCGGCATGTCAGAGTATCATCCTGTTGCCAGTAATGATACGCAGGAAGGTCGCAGCCAGAACCGCCGGATAGAGATCATTCTGGTCCCGCTTGTACCTGAGGAGTAACACTTCGCAAGCGTAGGTACGTCATTTACTAGTTGTTTACTGTCCGGGAAATGTGGGGAGGGTAGACGACCCTTATGATTTTGCGGCGGTGACGGTGATCTTGTGCTTTTTCAGTTCGCTCTTAATGAACTGACAGATTTTTTTGTTCATGCCCAGGTACTCAGGCGGTATCACCCCAAAATCGGGGTAATGTTTTATGCACTGGGCGATAATCGAACTGGTATACGCGGTCATCCGCGCCATTGACGTTATCCCGTTCTTTGAATCGTAGTAATCAATGCAGCGGTACCTGCGTTTGCTCTTCCCTTTTCTGATTTCGATCTCCATGATGGAGATATCCTGCTCATCGCCCTGGCTCAGCATGACCCTCAGGTATTCGGTGCTGATAGACTTGATTGCCAGCATCTGCTTTCCGCATCTGACCTGTTGATCAGAAAAGAAACCGCATTTAATGAGGGTCTTGAAGAGTTCGGCGTGACCGGGATAGCGGATGGTCTTCTCTTCCATTGTATCGACATTCTTCATCGTGGTAAGAAGCGTTCTGAGTCCGTCCGTATAGAAACACTCGAGTTTGCCTACTTTAGGAAACGTGACAGTTTCAATGCCGGAGAGCGCATCGACCGCAACATTCTCCTTATTCTTAATGATCCGTGCCGGTCTGGTATATTCTTCTATCAAATCGGTCGGCGACCACGTAATGCGGTAATAAAATGGCTGCACGGCATTCTGGGGTACACTGCCGACCAGTATGCGGAGTTTATC
>CP070834.1:971466-972737 GCA_020341755.1 Caldifarciminota bacterium
AGCCAGGAAAACTGTCTGCAGGATTCAGAATCCGTGCAACCTGTTCACACGCCAGTCCGTGATGGTACAGTGCCTCGGCATAAAAGGTCGATTCCGGGAAATACCTGACAAAGGTATCGAACAACCGAGCAGCCTGCACAAAGGAGCCATCATCGAAATAACTAAAGGCAAATACATACAGTTTTTCTTCAGCGAGCGGTTCGTTCAGATTTATCAGCACCCCCTCGAGCAACGTGCCCGTTGCACCGGCATAACTGATATGCAGCGTATCGCCCACCTGGTCATGAACCTCCACCATATCACCGGTACTGAATACGATGCTCATGCGGTTATCTCCGTAAAACCACACACCATCGACTATGATGACCCCGGGGTCGCCCGCAGACAGCAAACAACATAACAATACTACCATGAACAAGTATAGCAATACCCGCGTATAAGTCAACCGTCGGACAATTGACTTATCTAAGATTCTGTGGTACTATTGCGCGGTCAAGTACTTCAAAAAAGTGACCGCAGGTAGCGGTATGGATCACGATAGTGTCAGGGCAAGGAGGCACAATGGATTTTAAGATACTCGTCATAAACCCGGGTGCGGGTTCGACCAAGATCGCTGTCTTCCATAATGAATCGATGTCATTCGAACAAACCATTCGACATCCCGCTGAAGAGCTTTTGCAGTTTTCAAGGATCATCGACCAGTACGGATACAGAAAGGAAAAGATCTTAGAGACCCTCGAGCAGCACAAGGTACTCCTCACTGACCTGCAGGCAGTCGTTGGCCGGGGAGGCCCATTCAAACCGCTCAAGAGCGGGACCTACGATGTGAACGATGCCCTGGTGCACGACATCGAATCCGGTAATTATCAGTCCGAACATCCTTCACTACTGGGCGCTTTAATAGCACGGGAGATCGCCGACACGGTCGGTATCAAGGCGTATTTTGTCGACCCGGTATCGGTCGATGAATTCTGGGACCATGCACGGTATTCGGGCCTTAAGGAAATACCTCGCAAAGCCCTGAGCCATGCTCTGAATATTCGTATGGTTGCAAAAAAAGCCGCTCATACCTTTAAAAGACCTATCGAACAATGCAAATTCATCGTCGTTCACCTCGGTACCGGTATCAGTGTTGCGGCGCTGCGCGACGGCAGCCAGGTAGACGCGTCCAACGCTAATGAGGACGGTGCTTTCTCGCCCCAGCGAACCGGTGCACTACCGACGATACCGCTCGCGGCATTATGCTACAGCGGTGAATATTCCCTGGCGGA
>CP070834.1:972837-974099 GCA_020341755.1 Caldifarciminota bacterium
ACATCCGGTAACTGTTCGGGCAGGATCTCGACGTCGTTCACGAGTAATCTGCCATCGACCGTGTAGGTGACCGTCAAATTCTCCTCGGTCTTGGTTTCCGCAGTGTGTGCCATGGGCACATCGACACTCGTCTGTGTATGCGTCATGACGAGCGGAGCGATCATCATCATCACCAGCACCAGGATCAAACCGACACACGCCATCGGCAAAATATCAATATTACCCATCTGCTTCATCTTCGGCTCCTGAGCAGGGCAAGCTCGCCTGCTCCCTTTTGCTTTGCCAGGTCGAGTATCTGAACGACGCGTTCGTACTTCACGTTCTGTTCGGTCGAAACGATGACCTTTCGCGCCACGCTCCTGGCAAGGAGTTCGGGCAGCAATGACTCCAGCCGTCCGTAGCTTACGGTCTCCTCGTTAAGCATGATCGTACCATCGTCGAGCAGGTGAATATTCACCTTGATATCGCTCACATCACCGGCGCTCGCCTTGGCGACACCGGGAGTATTCACGAAAATCCCCGATTCGAAGAACAACGGTATCGTGACGATAAATCCGATCACGAGCGAGAGCGCGATATCGACGAGCGAATTCAATATCAGCCCTTCGGGTTTCTTCTCAAACTTCAACCGCCTTCGTTTGCCCATGTTAGAAGTTCCAGCCCTCATCGGTCGGCGGCGCAGGAGGTGGTGTCGGCTTTGTCGGACCTGTCTTACCGGTTTGCCCGGCGGCTTTTTTCTTCATGTTACTGAACAGGACCACGATCCGGTCACTGACGCCGTCGAGCTCCAGTGCCAGTTCACTGCTCTTCTTGGTAAAATAGTTGTAGAAGAACAGCGTCGGAATACCGATAAACAGACCGAACGCCGTGGTAAGAAGTGCTTCGGCAATACCGCTCGATATGACTGCCGGTCCGCCTGAACCGGTAATGGCGATATTGTGAAATGATTTGATCAAGCCCATCACCGTCCCGAGCAATCCGAGAAGGGTAGCGGCATTTGCCAGTGTTCCCATACCACCAAGATAACGGTCGAACTTTACTTTTTCTTCTACGATAAAACTCGAGAGAAGGTCCAGAAGATTATCGGAATCGAGCTGCCGATTGTTGAGTGCAACACCGAAGAGCCCGCTGAGCGTGTTCTTCTTTTGACCTACATAGTTAAAAGCGGCATTGACACCTTGACTTCTGACCAGCTGACTGAACTGGATGAAACCCTTACGCGGATCAAAACGGTTCCGTGAGAAGTAGATGAAGCGTTCGAT
>CP070834.1:974199-975446 GCA_020341755.1 Caldifarciminota bacterium
AGGGGTCGCCAAGGTAGGTGCAGGCATCTCGTATTCGGCACAGGATAGACTCACCGGCTATTTCGAACTGACCCATCCCAATCTCATGGGCCGCGGACAGAATCTCTACACAAAGTTCGAGATCGGCGGCAGGTTGACGAATTTCCAGATAGGATTTACCGAGCCGTGGCTCTTCGATACAAGAACCTCGGCAGGCATGGACGTCTATTACACGAACAGGTTCTGGGATTACTACACGAAGAGGGACATCGGTTTCGCAACGCGGGTATCGTTCCCATTTTATCTCGATTACACACGCTTCGGATATACCTTCAGGACCGAACGGACCCAGGTACTCGATATCAGCAGCACGTATACACCGCCAACGACCGGCTACAGCCTGTACCAGGATACTATCCCCCGCTGGACGGTCGCTAACACCTTCAGTATAACAAGAGATTCACGCGACTACATCTTCAATCCGTCGAGCGGCACGTTCCTGGCAGCCCGTGCGGAGATCGCCAAGAAATTCCTCTTTGCCAATGTCGATTATAATCAGTTTATCTTCGAAGCGCGGGCGTATTTCCCGCTCTTCTGGAAGTTCGTGCTCATGGGGAGATTGAAGGCGGGCGTTGTCACGAGCGTTGACGAAGTGCCACTGTACAAAAGGTTCTATGCCGGCGGTATCGGAGACTATGGCGTACGTGGATATCCTGACCGGTCACTCAGCCCGACACAGGACGGAAGAACCGTCGGCGGTACAGCCGTGTTCATAAACAATATCGAATTGAAGATGAAACTGTCCCAGACGTTCGCATTCCTGCTTTTCTACGACGCGGGAAATGCATTCGAATCGCATTATGACGTTAACCTCCAGAATATCTACCGTGGCGTCGGTGCCGGAGTACGTCTTGAAATACCGATGATGGGAGTACTCGGGTTCGATGTCGGCTACGGTCTGGATAGGGAAATACCGGGATTCGAACCTCATTTCCAGATCAATCCACTGGGTATGTTCTGATAAAGGAGTACTGCATGAAAAAGTTCATCATTGCGGTCGTATTTTTCAGCATGCTGGCTGCGGTCGAGACAAAAATCGGATTTGTCGATTCCGATAGGGTTTTCCGGGAGTACCAGGCGACCGCTGCTGCAAAGGCTGAATTCAACCTGTACGTGAACGAGGCGCGAGATTCTGCCGCTGTCCTGCGTCAGAACATTGAAACGCTGAAAGAAGAGCTCGAAACACAGAAACTCATGCTTTCAGAAGA
>CP070834.1:975546-976783 GCA_020341755.1 Caldifarciminota bacterium
GTGGAACCTGACCCCGGAAGCGGCCACGGACCTGGAGCAGTTGCAGTTGACCTTTGACGGCGACGGCGTTTTGACGCAGATCACCTACCGGGTGACCGACTCGACCACGCTGACCGTGCTCGATCCGCCGGGCCAGACGGAGGTCGACGGGAGCGAGGTGACCATCGTGGCGACGTTTAACGGGAACGCGCTCGTCTTCACCGGACAGCTCCAGGGCACAACGCCGGAGCAGATCAACGGGAACCTGACCGCGCTCATCTCGGTCGGTTCGATCATCGTCTCGATCGACTACGGTGCGGCCACGATGACGCCGGTGCCATAGCCGCGCTCGGCGCGTACGAGCCGGTTGCGGGCCCCCAGTGCACGCGCCGAGTGGGGAACCGTCACTGCGGATGGCGAGAGGCACGCCTCGCCGACGATTCTCGCCCGGCGGGCGCCGGTTCGCACATTCATGAGGGACACGTCATGCGGATCGCTCGGAACACTCTTATCGTCGTACTGATTGTGGCCTGTGCGATTCCTGCGGTCGCTCAGGCGCCGGACGCCTTGGAGGAGGCGCTGGGGCTCGTGGGCATGCGGCGGCAGGACCTGGGCTGGCGGCCGAAGGGATGGTGGTCGCGGTATCCGGCGGACGTCCCCTACAAGCTGCGGCACTTCGATGACCTGTTCGCCGAGCCGCTGGCCACGGTGCCGTTCGCTCGGATGATGGGCAGCGCGGCTCGCATCCACCTCGATGCCGAGGCACTGGCCACGCCCGCCGAAAAATCCGACGGCCATTTGTACCAGGCCGTTCACGCGCTGGGCGTCGAGCCGATGTTCGGCGCGTTCCGCTCGTATAGCTGCAACCTGACGGCCGAGCCGACGCCGCTGGACGAGGCCATCCTGCAACTGACCCGCGCGGCCGGGCGGCCCACCAACTTCTACACGTTCGGCATGACCGTGCCCTACCCCAAGCCGGCCGAAGCCCTGGCCGAGGCGATGAAGTCGATTCCGGAAGAAGCGCGACCGATCCTCGGTCAGCTCATCGTCAACATCATCGACGCCCACCGCTGGGCCGACCTGGCTTTCCGCAATTCGCCGATGGAACTGCGCGTGGCCGTTTCACGCCGGTTCAACTTCGGCGAGGAGGAGGTGGATGCGCTGGACTACTGCCCCGAGGCCGACGATTTGGCCCGCACGTGGGACCAGGCCAGCCTCTGGTACGCCGGGCTGAAGTGCGTGCAGGCGCTGGATGACG
>CP070834.1:976883-978105 GCA_020341755.1 Caldifarciminota bacterium
GGGGAACCGTTCCTGCACCCAGAATTTTGTAGTTGCCAGTTTTGATGAAAGCGGTGTAACCGTCATTTTCGTCCTGTCGAGGCCGTCACGTCCGATCGGTGCTTCAATGACCCCTTCAGGCATACCGGGATAGTTCCAGCACAATACATCATAACGTTTCTTCAGTTCCCTCCGTTCTATCGCCCGACTCAGTATACGCAAGGCTTCATCCGTTTTGGCAAAAAGGATTAATCCAGTGGTATCCTTATCAAGCCTATGGAGCACGCCCGGTCTTACACGGTCACCAAGGGTAGGTAGTCTCCCACAGTGATACAGCAATGCATTCACCATCGTATGCTCAAAATTGCCCCGCGCTGGATGTACCACGATGTTTTTTTGTTTGTTGACGACAATAATATCCCGGTCTTCGAAAATAATATCGAGCGGTATGTCTTCAGGGAGTATCTCTTTTGCTGGCTCTTTCTCAAAACTGACAAAGATTTCATCGTCCGCCTTGACCCGATAGGAAGGTTTAACCGTATTGCCGTTGACGACAACCTTGCCCATCTCAATGAGTTTTTGCGTGAGTGATCGCGATATACCGATCCCTGCATCGACAAGATAATGGTCGATACGTTTTCCCTGCTGTTTTGCAGCAACTATTCTTTGGAATTCTTTACACTGTTTTTCACCCAATGATATTTTTCTCCAGCGCTACAAGATCACGAATGCCCTGGGAAGCCAGTTCAAGGAGTTCATCGAAAACAGACCGCGTAACCGGTACTTTTTCCGCCGTCGCCTGCAGTTCAATGATCTTGCCCCGTCCGGTCATGACCAGATTCATATCGATCTCGGCGCTGCTGTCCTCTTCATAGCACAGATCAAGCAGTGCTTTGTTACGCACAATGCCCGCACTGACTGCTGCAACATAGTCGAGAATCGGTGATGTTTTGAACTGTTTATTGACCATCATTTTGTTCACAGCATGTGCAAGTGCCATGAATGCACCGGTCACGGCGGCTGTCCGGGTACCACCATCCGCCTGGATAACATCACAATCGATGATGAAGGTACGTTCACCGATGAGATTCAGGTCAAATACCGGGCGAAGCGAGCGTCCGATAAAACGTTTTATTTCTTGGGTCCGACCGCTCAGCCTGCCAACCTGAGCCTCACGCTGACTTCGTTCCTGAGTTGAGTACGGCAGTAGAGAATACTCGGCAGTAAGCCAGCCTCTTCCTTG
>CP070834.1:978205-979379 GCA_020341755.1 Caldifarciminota bacterium
TGGATCCATATGGATCCATGGTGGGAGCGCCGTAAATAACCGCAACGGCTTCACCATTGGCGCTCACCGCAATGTTTTTGCCCTGGGGACCGAGTATCGATCTGACGTTAGCGCCCTCGGCAATAAACGCACCCCGGATGATTTCCTTGTTTAGATTACCTGCCTTTTGCGCCGGGTCCAAAGCATGAATCTGTAGAGGTTGGCGTGCCAGACACAAACAACTCATCGCCAGCATCACGAGTAGTATTTTGATAGAAATCTTATTCATCGTGATCTCTTCTCTATTATCATAACTAAGAGAGAAACACAAGTGGAAATTTTGTTGATGTAATTCATACTCAATGCGGTTATCGTGCTACGATGATCTTTGTCATATGCGTGTGTTCACCTGCTTGCAGGCGTACGAAGTAGATGCCGGCGGGCATGCCCGATAATCCAATATCGAACTCATGGGTACCGGTGTCACAGTATCCGTCGAACACCTTTTTCACGAACCTACCGGTCGCATCATAGAGCTCGATCACGGTTATCGTTGGTGCGCTTAAAGAGAACCGAAAGGCACAGTTATCTCGCGCAATGGTCGGTGCAGCGTGGAATTGAGCACACGCTGCGCTGTTTGAGTATTCATCAATTCCCAGAGGTACGAACGGTCTGACCATTCCCTTTTCAAAATAGATGCCCAGAGTCAATTCATCGACCCAGACCGCACATGAATAAATGCAACCATCGATATTGACCAAGCGGTGTGCTACCTCGGTCGCACTCCAATATCCCCAAGGAATCTCGTTGACGTGTGTATCGGACAGGGGTGCCGAGACGGTCCAGGTCATGCCATTGTCCACTGAATATATGCCACCGATATGCGGTCCTGCATACAGGGTATCAGTCCCGCATACCTTTAGAAAATCCGCCTTGTAGGCGATGAGTATGGTATTACTTGTTGGTTCATAGGCAACACTGGGATACTGACCAGGAGAGCAGTAAAACAGAGTGTCATCAATGTAGATCGAACATGCACCCAATTCATGAATATCAAATATTTCCCAGGTCCAGTTGCCCGGACTGCCTTCTGCATGGAATATCCAGAACCCGGCTGAATCAGGATTAGCCCAGTTCAGGTCATGATGTACAACCCACGGTTCATCATTGATGACCTCGCAGTCGAGTTCAGTCC
>CP070834.1:979479-980603 GCA_020341755.1 Caldifarciminota bacterium
TCCAGCATCAATCTCGAATATCCCGATCGTTCCTTTTGGAGTCTGAAGTAGCCTGTCGAGAAAATACCGGTCATGTGAAATCACGAATATGGCGCCAGGGAAGCGCTGCAGGTAGTCCTCAAGCCACCTGATCGATTCGATATCGAGATGATTGGTCGGCTCATCGAGCAGCAATACGTCGGGTTCCTGCAACAGCATTCGCGCAAGAACGATCCGCATCTGCCAACCGCTGGAAAACTCCTCGACCCGTTTCTGATGGTCCTCTTCGGCAAAACCCAGACCGTGGAGTATTTTATGGACCACCGTTTCAGAATCATAACCGCCTGCTGCCTGAAACGTTGCTTCTGCCCTTTCATAGTCACGCATTACCTCTCGTGACTCGTGCTGTGTTTTCATCAATTCCCTCAACCGGGAAAGGGTGTGCAGATGACCGTGATAATCCTGCAGCACCTCATCATGAAGTGTATTTCCGGCTAAGACGATCTCTTCCTGGGGCAAATATCCTATTTTTATAGCCCTGCCACGCTCTACAGACCCTTCGGTAGGTGGGATATCCCCCATGACAATCCTCATAAGGGTGGTCTTGCCCGTGCCGTTCGCTCCGACAAGACCGAACCGGTCATGCCGGTTGATGGTCAGGTCCACGCCCCTAAAGAGGGTACGCTCGCCAATCGTATATCCTATATCGTTCAGCCGAACCATGCATGTATTCTATCGTTTTAGGGGAGAAAGTCAACATCGCCCGGCAGGACATACACATCATGCCGGGACGCTGGTATACCGTGAGCCTGGTGAAATAAAGCCTTGACTTTTCAGGAATAGTATATATAATCACACAATACAAGGTAATGGACAGATGTCCATTAGGTACTAACTCACGTATTGTGAGCAAAGTCGTACAGTTGTAAGAAAGGAGGTGAGGAAGTACCACACAATAAAAGTTTTCAAGGACAGAGGCATACACAACAAGGAGGTACAATGAGATATGCCCTAGCAGTAGCACTGATGCTATCGATGTGTTTTGGATTGGTCACCGAATCATTCCGGTACCAGTCAACTGCCCGTCTCTGGGAAGATGATTACGATCTGATCTTTGATCCCGCGCGGATCCCGCAGATCGAAGG
>CP070834.1:980703-981824 GCA_020341755.1 Caldifarciminota bacterium
ATAAAAACGATTCTGACCTCAACGGACTGGCTGGCATCAGGGCTGGAATGGGTTTGAATATCAAGGGCTTTGGAATTGATTACGCTTATGCACCCTACGGTGACCTGGGTGCCACGCACCGGTTTACATTGTCGTTCAGGCCAGTGCAGTAAACTGAAAATCTGATTAGTACAAAGGAGCGGTTAGAGGATTGCGAAATTCGTAACTGTGCCAAAGGAAAATCAGTGGACCATTGTGATGTCTGTGATGATTTCCCATTCAATGATTATCTAGGAATCTTTGTATTCACCATTTTAAGAAACAGCACATTGACATCGCGTTTACGTATTGTATAATGTAAAAATTAGTTTGGAAACAGAAGGGGAAGAATGAAAAAAACACGTAAGACCTCAACTTCAAAACTGCCAACATCCGGAAGGATAGGAAGGCTCGCCAAGATTATAGTATCTGAGGTAGGAGTGTCCAAGGCCAGACAAATTATGAAAGGTGCGGATAAATTTGATCAGTTAAATCCTTCTGCAAGAGCGGATTATATACGGGAAATGATCAGGCGCATGAAACAGATGATAGGAGTTGCTAAAACCCGGAAAATTCTTGTATTATGCGGCAGAATGTGTTGCGGGGCGACCACACGCAAACTGGCAGTGAAGACCATACAGGGATCAAAATCTTTGAAAGATTTCATCAACAGGCTCAATAAGCGACATATAGGCGGGGGTAGATTGAAACTGAAGGATAAAAATACGATTACAGGCGGTTATGACAGGTGTTACTGCGGCATGGTGAGCAAAACCCGTACACCTTTTCCAACTGCAACGTACTGCAGTTGTTCATCCGGGTGGTACAAGCAATTGTCTGAAACCGCACTCGGGCGCCCTGTGGAGGTAAAGATTTTGCAGTCGATAATCTCCGGGTCAAAAACCTGTGAGTTTGTAATAAAAATAAGTAAGAAATAAATATTACAAAAGACAAAAATTGCGGCCAATTCCCTCGACTCTTAGCTCTTTGCTTTAAGCCCATAGCTTGACATCCATTAAATAACATTTACAATCTTATATGCGTTTTATGCAATTAATTTTGTTACCCATATTTGTTTTTGCTAATTATCTGGTAAAAATAGA
>CP070834.1:981924-983033 GCA_020341755.1 Caldifarciminota bacterium
CGGAGATACATTCGTTGCAGATTACTCGGAAGGTGAGATCGTGTCAGTTCTTGCCCATGAGGTAACTCATTATCAGGAACATCATATATGGTGGCTTGTGCTCTGGCAGTCTATCATTACCGTGGTTTTGTTCTCTATATTCCATCTGATATACCCTGCGCTGTATGAATTCGCCGGTTTTGCGCATCTTCATGATATTGCGGCATTTCCGCTGTTTGTGCTGATATTCACGGTTATCTCGTTTTTGCTCAATCCAGTCGGTGCCGCTATTTCGCGCTACTTTGAACGCAGGGCTGACCACGGGGCCCTTGAACTCAACCGGGATCCTGAAACCTTTATCAGCGTAATGGCTCAGTTCTGCAACCGCCAGCTCTCAGTTGCCTATCCACATCCGATTATCGAATGGTATAAATACTCACACCCCTCGCCCGGCAACCGAATTAAATTCGCAGAAAAATGGCGTGATGCCCGGCAAGATGCGTAAACCGGTAAGAAGCGTTTTATACTGATCGTTGTTCAGTAAGTGTCTTTCGGGGCATTTCCCCTGTAAAAAATGTATTTACGATACTATGGCGCAGGTGCAGTAGTCTGTGCTCCTTGTTTGAATACGACCGTGGTGAACAATTCGATAAAGAATCCATAGATGATCCCCATGACTATCGTACCAATCAGGATGAACCATTCTTTTCCCGGTACGTAAAAACCCTGGAGAGCCATGGGCAGACTGAATAGAGCACCGATTGTAATACCGTGTAACCACCATTTCATCTTCAATATGCTTATCCCGATGGTAAATCCGATAAGGGTGCGGGCAATGATCGTCGACACGGCAAAATACCATGTTGTAGGACTGCTGGATGCGGATAATATCCAGCAGATAAACCCTGACAGTACACCGAAGATCGTTGCGATAATCAACCGTTTTGTATTAAGCATCGTACCTCCTTGCAGTAAGGATATGGAGAATACGAGGCTTGTCAATGAGCTGGAGGGTACCTCACTCAGCTGGTCCCGGACGCTGAGTATCTGTGTAGCAGCATCCTCAGTTTACCCCACCATGAAGCAACACTGTGTCGTGGAGGCTGGATAGTATTGACTGTGCCGTGACT
>CP070834.1:983133-984235 GCA_020341755.1 Caldifarciminota bacterium
TGATTGTAATGAATAGTTCCAGTCTGCGAGACATCAAACATCATATGTGTCGCTAGCAGCCTCCTTCGAAGTGTTATATTATACCAAATACGACAATCATGTCAAGGGGGCAATTATGGTCGATAATTCATTAGATTTCGAAAGATAATCACTGGTACCGCTCACAGCGGTGTATTGACTTGAGAAAATTTCTTTTTATAATAGGCTGTGAGAATTGATGTTTTTTTCAAAAAAACGCTGATCATCAAAAAAAGAAATCAGGCAAAGGCGCTCTGTGACAAACAACTCGTCCGCGTGAACGGCAGGACGGTCAAACCGTCGAAAACCGTTAATATCGGAGATACCATCCAGGTAGATACGGTGACGGGCACACGTACTTACAGGATTCTGGACATACCGCGCGGCAATATCAGGAAGGATGAAGCCGGCAGATTTTATGAAGAACGTCTGGAACCTGAAAACTCGACCGGGCATGTATGAAGATAGCGCTCACGCTTGGTGATCCCTCCGGCATCGGACCAGAAATTATTCTCAAGGCAGTTTCCCGTTACCGCGGGCAGCACGAAATTACCATCTATGCGAACAGACACGTTCTGGAAAAAACTGCTCGAGATCTTCGATTGCTCGGTGAGTTAAAAAAAATTCAGGATAATATCATTGATTGCGTGAAGGTATCCCGTTTCCAGTACGGCAAACCTACCGTCAGTACCGGTCAGGCAGCACTTCAGTCTATCGATGCCGCGCTCGGGTCAAATGTTCAGGTCATCATCACGCCACCGATCGTCAAGGAAGTGGTGAAGCACCATCTCCCGAATTTCATTGGGCACACAGAATATTTCGCAGCTTATTACCGAGTCAAACAGTATGCAATGATCGGTATATGGCGCAACAAGATCATCATGTTGATGACAACCCATGTCCCGGTGCGCCGCGTCGCCCAGCAAATCTCATCGCGGAAAATAGTCGAGAAGATCGTTCTATTTGATGGATCTTTGAAAAAATCCTTCGCAGTGCTGACCCCGAAGATCGCGGTCAGCGCGTTCAACCCGCATGCGTTCGAATTCAGCTGTGGAGAGGATGAACGAATAGCAGACGGTATACG
>CP070834.1:984335-985376 GCA_020341755.1 Caldifarciminota bacterium
TGGTACGAGATCTACGAGCGTCCGGACACGGCGCTGGTGGAGATCGACGGTACCTGTCAGTTCATCTACGACAAGAACTGGTTATTGCCGGGCCCGCCGCCGCCGCCGAGTCTGACCTGTATTCCGGGCGACAAAGAGGTGACGCTGGTCTGGGACAATCACTCGGAGATCGCGGCTGATCCGTACTACGACATTGTGAGTATGCCGGGTCCCTTGTATGATCCCTACTACCTGCAGTATGATTTTGAGGGGTACGGGATCTGGAAGAGTTTGACCGGTGAGACCGGTGATTGGGAGTTGCTGGCGCGTTGTGACAAGGCGAACGGTATCGTGTTTACCGATACGGTGTTGAATATCACCGCCGAGGACAACGGCATCATTCATTCCTATGTGGATGATGACGTGCGCAACGGGTTTACGTACTACTATGCGGTTTCGGCGTTCGATTACAACTATGTGAAGGATGATGCGGCGGCATTGGGGTATCGGCCTCTGTATTTTGAGAGTGGTTATGTTGGGATTGAGGCGGTGCCGCGCCGGGATCCGGCGGATTACGTTCCGGCGGGTGATGTCGTGGTGACGGTGGAGTCGGGCAATGAGGCGCTGGATGTCTTTGTCACCGGTCGGGTGGTGAGTCCATTCGAGGTTGGTGCGTCGATCTATCTGGAGTATGGTGGTCCGGACACGATTTCCTGGTTTGGTGTGACCGAGGTCGTGGATACGTTTGGGCCGGTGTACGACACCTTTAACTATTACTATCCGGTGGATGGAGTGCGGCATGTTGGCTACATCAAGGATAGTGATCGTGTGGTGGTGGATTCGGCGTGGTTGCAGACGGTGATGGGTGCTGGTTATACGGCGCATGAGTTTACGGTGTTAGCGGGGTATGCCCTGAACGGACAGTTTGGCATGCCGGAGTTTCCGACCTTTGTCGAGTTATTTGATACGATCGAGGTGGCAGGGGTGTATCCGGCGGAGTATGTGGTGCCGTTGCAGTCGCGGGTGCCGTTGGCGTCGATCTTGAACTTTGAGGCGGTGTAT
>CP070834.1:985476-1005660 GCA_020341755.1 Caldifarciminota bacterium
GACCTGCCACTCTGGTGTTTCAAAACCATCAATGAACGTCTCCTTAACACCAAAGAGCACACCGAATGTCCTGTTCAACGGCAGGTCCAGACCTGCATGAACATGGGTAAGATCGTTGGCGATATCACCGCGGGTAAAATCATATTCAGCAATGAAATACACGAACCCATCATTCAAAATCAACCGCTGCAGCATTATTACCAGCCGATGCCGGTTGTATTCTGATGGTTCCTGCATGACGGTGAGTGTATATTTCGGCATGAGTATGAAATCACCTCGCCTGCCTGCGATCCGTGCATCCAGATCGATTGATTCCTCGTCGATCGCATCCGTTGCAAGAAATGATACATCAATGCGGCGACTGAAAAATGCCCGTCCAATGCCGATGCCGATACGGTAATGGTCGGTAACCGGCGAACCCGATATACCGATGTCGAAATTCATGAGCTTTATCGCGTATGCGATATTGAACCCTTGACCGACCTGGACGTTCTGCCAGCAACCGATTGCTCCATATTCTCGCTCGGGTGACACGATGAATCCATAACCGCTGAGCTCCTGTTTGATGTCTCCATAGAGGAAATTCGCGTATGCCAGGAGCAAGTGCGGATACTGGTCGATGTACACGATATCATCGATATAAGAACCTGCCATTAATATTTCGGTTCTCGTGATACTTGCCCAGCCAAGGGCAATCGGCGCGATCATGCAACACAGTGCAACCAGGAGCAATCTTCTCATAGATTCATTATAGGGAAAAAGTCAATTAAGTCAAGCATGGTGCGCGTTTCTTAAATAAGGGAATTACGGAAGTGTGGCTATTTGTTAAAAAGCGGTCCCTGCTCTTTTTTTATCTTGAAATGCTCGTAAGCGTGGGGGGTCGCTTCTCTTCCGCGGGACGTGCGTTTGATAAAGCCCTCCATGATAAGGAAAGGCTCGAACACCTCTTCGATGGTCTGTGCGTCCTCACCTACTGCCACGGCAAGGCTGTTAATACCCACGGGACCACCTCCGAATTTCTGGATAATGGTATGGATTATTTTCTTATCCATTTCATCGAGACCGCATTCATCGACCTCGAGTCTCTCGAGTGCGTACATGCAAATGTCCAGGTCGATGATACCCTTGCCCTTGACCTGGGCGAAGTCCCTGACCCTTCTCAGGAGGCGGTTGGCAATTCGGGGTGTACCCCGCGCACGCTGCGCGATTTCCATACCCGCATTATCATCGATCTCTATTTCCAGTATACCGGCAGACCGCTTGATGATGTGAAAGAGATCATCGGCAGGATAGTAATCGAGCCGGAAACTGATGCCGAACCGTGAGCGCAGCGGTGAGGTGAGCAGTCCGGATCGGGTCGTTGCGCCGATCAGGGTAAATTTGTTGAGATTGAGACGCAGGACTTTGGCACCCACCCCCTTGTCCTGCATGACATCAAGGCAGAAATCCTCGAGCGCAGGATACAGGTATTCCTCGACCGATTTGTTGATGCGATGTACCTCGTCGATGAATAGCACGTCGGCTGTATTCAGGTTGCTGAGTATACCGGCGAGATCAAAGGGGCGTTCCAGTATGGGCCCTGCGGTGGGGTAGATGTTGGATCCCATTTCTGCGGCGATGATGTGGGCGAGTGTTGTTTTGCCGAGACCAGGAGGGCCGAAGAGCAGAATATGTTCTATGGGTTCTTTGCGTTTTTGTGCCGCCTGGATAAAAACCGATAGATTCTCGACCGTCGTCTTCTGTCCCACAAATTCCACTAGTTTTTTTGGTCTGAGCGTCAGTTCATACAGTTCTTCTCCCTTAAGCAGCTTACCGGTAGTCGCGCGTTCCATTTTATTTCCTCAATGCCCGTCGAACCAATTCCTCAACATCAATATCTGTAGGCAGACCCTCGAGCCGGCTTATCGCCTCAGTACGCGTCAGCCCCAGGGAACAGAGTGCATGGATGGCTTTGTTGTACGCCTGAGATTTTTCTTCGAAGGTCAATTTCCCCTTGAGCTCGAGAACGATCTTGCTGGCAAGTTTCTTACCGATCTTGGGAACCGTTGAGAGAAGATCGAGATTTTCATCATCGATGGCCCGTCCGATTTCCTGTGGTGAAAACCGGGATAGGAAATTGAGCGCTGATTTGGGTCCGACTCCCGAGACCGATATGAGATCTTCGAACATCTTCAATTCGTTCTTGTGAATGAATCCGTAGATAAATACCTCTTCGTCTTTGATCAAGAGTTTGGTGTACAGGGCAATCTCCTTGCCTTCGTGTATGTGCTGGAATGCCGAGAGGGGGCTCTGTATGACAAACCCGACGCCCGAGACGTTGAGCAGGAGGAAGGGAGGTGTCCGGTCTAATACTGTGCCCTGAAGCCATCCAATCATACACGTCGACTCATTTTTTGTATTGCCGTATAGGCGATCGCGGCAGCATCGATCGCATGGCTGCTTTCGCCCTGTTTTCGATCGGCAAAGACGCGCTCAATAAAATACCGTACCTGTTCTTTAGAAGCCCTGCCATTTCCGGTCGTAGTAAGTTTTATTTCCGTCGCCGTGTACTCCTTGATCGCGACACCGCTTTCCAGCAGCGCGAGAATGATGGCTCCGCGCAGTTCCGATGCCCGGATCAGGGTCTTGATGTTCTTGTGATAAAATACCTTTTCCAATGCGGCGAACTCCGGTTGTTGCTGGTCGACGATCTGCTTGATGCGCGTGCATATTTCAAGGACCTTGGAATGGGGATCGGTCCCTTTTGCACGAATGGTCCCGATGTCGATGCAGGTTCCGTCGGCTACGAGGCTGTATCCAGTTCCCGTTATCCCCGGGTCTATGCCGATAATCTTCACCCGGTCTGAGAGGATATTTTTTCCATGATGGCTTCAGGGATATCGAAGTTCGCATAGACGTGCTGTATATCGTCCAGCTCATCGAGGGATTCGTACAGCTTCAGGACCTTTTCTGCCTGTTTTTCATTAAGCGGCACGGTACTCTGCGGTACCTTCGTCAGTTCACTGGCAGCGATCTCGACCTTATTGTTCTGGAGAATTTCTTTTACATTGGTAAAATTCTCGGGTGACGTTATGATTTGATATGACGATTCTTCTTTCTTAATGTCATTCGCACCGCCTTCGAGTGCCAGTGCGATAATGGTATCCTCCTCGTATTTCGCCGCATCGACACTGATGATTCCCTGTGCATGGAATTGCCATGCGACCGAACCCTGATTACCGAGACTACCGTTGTGACGTGACAGCACATGGCGGATGCCACCGGTTGCGCGATTGCGATTGTCGGTCACCACTTCGATGAGCAATGCAACACCGTGGGGACCGTATGCCTCGTACGTTACTTCTTCTAAAGTCTGACCCTCGAGTTCGCCGGTACCGCGTTTAATGGCTCGTTCGATATTTTCATTAGGCATATTCAATCCCCGTGCTTCGTCTATCGCAGTACGCAGACGGGGATTGGCATCCGGATCTCCACCGCCGTGGCGTGCTGCCACGGTTATCTCTCTGATGAGTTTAGTGAACAGCCTGCCTCGCTTCGCGTCCGCACTCGCCTTTTTTCTCTTGATCTTTGACCATTTTGAATGTCCGGACATACACGCTCTCCTTTTTGTGTAATTCTAATCAAATAACAATGCAAGTCAAGCCTACCCCCTTTTCATCCAGAAAACGGTCCGTCGGTGACCAGGGTTGATTTCACCGGTGTTTTCTTTACACTTGTGTGGGATGAAAGACGTACGATGGGCAGTTTTTACATCAGGGGCTGCAGCAGTCATTGCTCAGACTGTCTTGATCAGAGAGGGACTGTCTTTGTTCGGCGGGTATGAATTGATCTCGGGTATTCTCCTGAGTATGTGGCTCGTTTGGGCAGGTATCGGAAGCTTTTTCTTCTCCCGGTTGCGTTTTCGAGGTCGTACGACCACGGTGTATGCGGTTCTCCTCGCGGTTTTGAGCATGTGCCTTGTATACTCACTCGTCATATCGAGATATGCCCTAAGGATATTTGGCCTGCCGTTCGGAGAAGTCATTCCACTGCATATTGTCGTAGTCATTACGATGATCATGCTTGCTCCAACCTGTTTTGTGTTCGGCATGCTCTATCCCTCGGCATCCCGGATCATCAGTCCAGAAAAGGTTTATTTATTAGAAGGGATCGGTGCTTTTCTCGGCGGTATTGCAGTATCATTTTTCTTTGTCCAGATCATGCCGCCCTGCGGTATTATCCTGAGTATGATTATAGTACTCCTTGTATGCCTGGGATTGCTCACCAGCAAGAAACTACTCACGATCCCGCTTGTACTGTGCCTGCTATTCTTCCAGATCCCGAGCATTGAGTGGTTTTTGAGAGAACAGCAACTCGGCAGGCAGGAACTCGTGGGCTTAAAGGAATCAAAGTACGGGGTGATCGCAGTCACCAAAATGCACGGCCAGTTGAATATTTTTACCAACGGAGTCTTTGATTTTTCCTATCCAGACCAGTATTCGACCGAACAGGCAGTACATTACCCTCTGCTGCTGCATCGGCAGCCTCGTTCAGTACTGCTTATCGGCGGTGGTGTCGGCCACTGCATCGAGCAGATACAGAAACACCCTTCTATTGAAAACATCACGTATGTCGAGCTCGACCCGAGCCTTTTGACCGTGGGCGAGCAGTTCATCGGAAGGACAGCGAACGGCAAAGCACAGGTGCATTACGTATTCGGAGATGCCCGGTACTTAGTCAAGACGACGGATGAGTCCTTCGATGTGATCATCCTTAATATACCTGACCCGGTAAATGCACAACTTAACCGTTTCTATACTCGGGAATTTTTCGGAGAGGTCAGGAAAGTGCTGCGGTCAGACGGTTTGTTCTCTCTGGGGATTTCGGCTCCCGCAGACATCATCGGCCCTCTTTTCGGTCAATTCTTGAATTCGATTGACAGGTCTTTACGAGCGTCCTTCACTTCGATACTACACCTGCCGGCTGCCAGAACCACGTTTATAGCTGGCGAACATGTGGAAAATATTGATTCTATACCGGACGTGCTCAGTCGTAGAATCCGAGAGCGGAATCTCGATCTCGAATATGTCAGCGAATATTACTTTGCCTTCGATTTCACTGCCGAGAAACTTCGGTATATAGAGCAGCAGGTGGCGCACTCCGATGGTATCATGAACACTGATGCAAGACCGGTATGTTATTACTTCACGATGATGCTTTGGGGGGGTATTGTTACGGATGGCATGCGTAACCTTTTTAGCAGACTGTTCACAGCACACCCGCTGTTATTTCTATTGCCACTCGTGGGCATACTTCTTTTTTTCAAACGCAGATCAATGGTCTACCTGTCGGTATTTACGATCGGTGCAAGCGAGATTTCCGCCGAGATCATATTGATCGTTTTGTTCCAGATATTCTACGGTTATCTATACGGATGGATCGGCGCGATCATCGCGTGTTACATGCTCGGTCTCGCCTGCGGTACGTTTTTCTATATGAGGTCTTCGCTCATACGGGGGAAATATATCAGGCTTCTGTCATACGTCGAGATCGCGATGGCGTTGTACTGCGCCTTGATCGCAGCGGTCCTGGTTTTTACAATACCTGGTGCACATATTGTCATATTGATACTAATCTTCTCCGGAGGTTTCTTAGGTGGTCTTCACTTCCCTCTCAGCGTAAAGATAATGCGCCGCAGAAATGCGGGCATCGTCTACGGCATAGACCTTGTCGGCTCGAGCATCGGTGCTTTGATCACCGCGATACTCTTCATACCGATCCTCGGACTGGTGTACACCCTCATGCTGTTAATCATCGTCAACCTGCTCGTGAGCTGGGGGTTAAGAACGATCTGAAAGACCGGTCCTGCAGGTAACAGATACGACAAATACGACGATTGTTTTTATCTCTTGACCTCGATAATACGTTCGAGCGCTTCGCGATACCGCGCCACGGTCTTTTCTACGATCTCATCGGGGAGCTGGGGCGGCGGAGAATTCTTATCCCAGTCCGTACTCGAGAGATAATCCCTGACGAATTGCTTGTCAAAGGAAGCCTGTGAGCTACCCGGTTTGTACAGGTCGGGATCCCAGAAACGACTTGAATCGGGCGTGAATATTTCATCGATCAGGATTATCTTGTCATCCAGTCTCCCGAACTCGAACTTGGTATCCGCTATGATGACGTCACGCTCGCGGGCATAGGTATGCGCGAATGTATAGAGTTCGATGCTTTTTTTCCTGATGTATTCTGCGTCCTTTTCCGGTACAATATTCTTCATTTCCTGGAAACTGATGTTTATGTCATGCCCGGTCTGTGCTTTTGTTGCGGGGGTGAACAGCGATTCCGGTAATTTGTCTCCCTGCATGAGGTTTTCAATCTTCCGGCCTGCGACCATGCCGGTCTTCTGGTAATCCTTCCACCCCGAACCGGCAATATACCCGCGGACAACACATTCTACTTCCACCGGCTGGGTCTTTTTTACCAGCATCGAACGATCGCGCAGGACATCTTTGTGCGATTTGAGGATTTCCGGATATTCTTCCACGTTTGCCGTGATGAGGTGGTTCTGGATAATATGCTTCGTTTTTTCGAACCAGAATACCGAGAGTTTGGTGAGGATTTCTCCTTTGTGTGGGATCAAGGTGGGCAGGATATAATCGAAAGCCGATATACGATCGGACGCCACGATGAGATATGTATCATCCAGGTCGAAGACCTCCCGTACCTTACCCGATTTCACCTTTTTGACGCCGGGAAGCGTAATGTCACCGACTGCATTGTTCATAATCCATCCTTTTCTTTATGATGCCCGTTAATAATCATTATTATAATATATTATAATAAATACCACGCATTCATTTTTTTATGCCTCTGAGTGAGAACATTCTATCCGCTAACAGTGAGGTTGTCAACCATAGGTATCATCCCAATTGACATTATCGAGAAAAGTAATATACTACACAAGGAAGGAGGATCGATGGTAAAAAATAATGCACTGTACTCCGCTGTATGTCTCATCATTATCATTGCTTACCCAGCCTTTTCCGATCCTGGACGGTTCGCAGGCATGGGCGATCTAACGCTGCTGTTTCAAGATGACTTCAATAGGCTCGATCTCTATGATTTTGCTGGCGTTTCAGCAGGATTTTTTCGGAATGATACGGTATCCTCGGTCGGTCTCCGTGGATCATTCCTGCGGGAACGTTGGCAAAACGATTCCCTTGTCTATGTCTCGATCGGTCAAGCTGTTCCGGAGCAACTCCTTGAGTATGCTCCCCTCGAAGCGGCTTCGTTTTATGAAGTCATTCCTGAGTTCGATCTCACGCCGTGCGAGGTGGTTTATAGTTCTCGAAAGGCGAGTGAAACATATAATATGTTCGGACAAATTGAAAAGCCCACTGCATGGGGAGTACGGATCGGTTATTCACAGATGAGCCGGGAGGATATGCGTGCCGAGGAGACGGACAGGCTGCGAACACCCTCAGTGTATGTCGTGTACGGACGTCCAGTGTCGTCAATGTTTGATTTTGGCATGACATTGGATGCTTTCTACGGTGCCTATGGGTCTGCCGATGGGAATGAAAATATATCATTCTTTCCTTTTGGCGGCGGTGTAGGCATCGCCTATCATACGGATCGTATAAAAGTTGGTGTGAACGCAGATTATCACTATCCAATATTCAGTTATAGTGGTCCTTATGGCGACGAACGATTCAACGGGCATGCATTATCACCGATCCTGGGGGCTGTTGTTACTCTGCAAAATATCATCTGGGCAACTGTCGTTGATGTTAAGTGGGTGAACCTTGCCGGTTCATCTGACGGTGAGCCCCTGGGTGATCTTGACATCATGGCTTACTCAGCTCGATCGCAGGTACTATTCACTCGGTCGATCGCGCGCTTCGCATGCATGGCGCAGTATGCCTACAATCAACCCCGGTACACGAACGAGGGAGCATCTGATCCTTGGTTTGAAACCTCATACATCAATTATGCTGTAGCCGGTGGTGCCGGCATCGACCTCCAAGTTTTCAGAGCCGGGGTGGAAGCATCGTATCAATATGGACAAACCGATGACCACGTGTATGACGATCAGGTGAACTCGAGCGATATCGGTGTCAAAGGTGGCACCGAGTTCAATCCTTTTCAGAATCTTTTTCTCAGAACTGGTTATCTGTATCATCGATTCGATCCTGACCTGGATGATATTATTGATGAATCTGACAACATTACGACCAATACATTAACTGCAGGGTTCGGCGTGAATATATCCGAGCATACAAGAGTCGACTGTGCGTACAATTACAAGATGACCGATTATGGTGCCGTTCCTTTTTACACGGACGAAGAAGTAACCGATCATATTGTCTTTTTATACCTGAAACACACGTTGGTAAGCCAGGAATATTAGGGGGGCTTCTCACATTCATCATCTGCACTGCTGCAGGAACACTACTTGACGAGTACCACCGTCGTAGTATACTACCATATGTTTTACGGACTGGCAGTCATCATGCATGTCGTGTATTCTATGATATGGTCAGCCACGGGTTACTTACCTGATTGATGAGATAAGGAGGTTCGATGAATCGAGTCGTACACTTTGATATCAGTGTTGATGAACCCCAGCGGGCGATCACATTTTACAGGGATGCGTTCGGCTGGAGTATCGAGAAATGGGATGGTCCGATCGACTACTGGCTTGTGAAGACAGGGAATGGAGAACCGGGCATTGACGGCGGCATTGCACAGAGAAAGGAGAATGAGACGACGATCGTGACCATCGGGGTCACGTCGATCGATGATGCGTTGGATAAGATAGAAAATGCCGGTGGTACGGTCATCCAGCCGAAAACAAGCGTCCGGAAAGTGGGATACGTAGCATACTGCCGGGATACTGAAGGCAATATATTCGCGATCATGGAGGAAGATGCATCCGCGCCGTGATATCTGTTTATTATCTTCGGGTAATAGAAATTTTCCTAGGTTTCCTCCCCCTTTGATGGGGGAGGATTAAGGTGGGGGTGTTAAATAAGAACAACACCACGAAAAAGAGAATTGATAAAAAGGTTGCGTAGGAATATGACAGATGCTGAAAAAGAGATATGGTCAAGGGAGGGGTGAGGGAAGAGGATTAAAGTGTCTCATGCTGATCAGTAGTATAACTTATTCTCGGATAACGCAATGCATTCTGGCGGTAATATTCCTGGGGACATTGATGCACGGTCAGGAAGTAAATATCCGAGCCGATGTGACCGGTGACAGGGTGTATGATGACGTGAGGGTCGGTGAAAATTATGTTCTTCTTGTCGACAAAATGGCCTGCTGTAAACGGACGAAGCGGTTTGTGGTCGATGAATGCGATAGTCTCGTGGACGTAACGGTGGACGATTATCACCGCGGTATTTACGGCAAGGAAATAGCCATACTTCAGTCCAGTGAGAACGGTCTCTTCACAGATGTCTATGCCTATACGAAAAACCGCATCGAGCAGGTAGCATTTGCACTGCCCGGTCGGGTGGAGCGTGACGAGCAGGGCATGGTGTTTTGTCACGAGCAGTATATATCTGATAATATAAAAATGACTGTACCCTGTGCAGTTGGTGAAAACGATTTGTTGTTGGAAAAGATGTCCGCAGAAGGCGAGCGGGATACCGTCATCGTAGCTGAGCCCGGTAACCTGCGCCATTTTAATTTTCAGATACCATCGGGATCAACCCGGGTGCTGTGTGCAACATCCGATGATCCGGATATCACAATCATTCTTCAGGATGGGAACGGCGATCCGGTAGCGGTCGAGTACAGCAACGGTCAAATGACCGCAGTAGTCAATGCCGAGAAGAATCAGGACATGGAACTTATCATTGATTATCATGGTGGACAGGAAAAAGCGCATGTGTTTTGTTTCACGAGAATATACAGGAAGGGTGAGTGACCGAAAATTTTTGTAAATATGGGAGGATGTATGAATGATAAGAGAACAAAGGACGAAATATTGAAAGGCATGGACGAGGCAGCTGGGCAAGCAAAACAGGATTTCATGACGCTGCCCGAGGAAACCCGTCGGCTCGCGTCCGAATGGGTGAGGAAATGGTATCTAAAAGCCGGGTACAAACGTCTGGGCCGTTTTCTCGTCGGTTATGCCAAAGACCAGGAGAAAAAAGAAAAATCAGAAACATAGGCAGATATAGATTTCACAAATTTTTCACATCCGAGCAGTATTATCCATCAGGAACCACGAGTGAGAGGTATAATGCTATGCTGACGATACGGAGCAGCGTCGAACCCGATGTTCGGACTATTGTCGACCGCCAGGAGCGCAGCCTGACCGTTGAGTTCATGCTGCCGGGTGTGCGGACCGAAACGATCTCACTGAGGGTGGATGCCAGCAGTGTGTTTATACGAGCATCTGCCCGTCACACCACTTATGCAAAGTACATTGTGCTCCATCATCCCGTCCTGCACCAACAGGCAAGCGCCGTGTTCAGGAGTGATACATTGCGTGTCATCCTGCCGTTGCGGGGATGAAAGCAGGGAGCATGTTCATATCACAAGATTGATAAATCGATACACACCACGCCATCTATAACCAATTTATTCAGGATACTTGATTCCAACAGGGTTCTATGTACAATCCATATAGTATTTGGTTCTTTGTCATCAAAAAACATTTTTTTAACCTGCAGGGAGGAGCTATGAAGATCGTGAAACTAAGCCTTATCATACTTGTACTGTTTACCTTAGGCTGCATCGAATATGAGGAAAAAATATCCCTGAAGTCGGACGGTTCAGGCACCATAACCGTTCATTACGTGATCAGCGAATCGATGTTGAATTTTGCCCAGGACGGTGGCATGCCGCTTACCTTTGACAAGAACGAGATTGAAGAGGAATTGAAATCCGACAAAGTAACGGTCGAGAACATCGAAGCCTATACTGAAGAAGAAAAGCGTCATATTGTGACAACGCTAACCTTCCGGGACATCAATGACCTTCCCGATAAATGGGTGTTCCAAGATCGGGAAATGAGTTTTTCGTCCGAGGGCGATTTCTATACCTTCCGTTCTGTATTCTCCATGGGCAAAGGAAAAGAACAAACACCGGCTGCAGAAAAACCGCAAGAAGAGGAAATTGGTGCCTTCGGTGAACAATTCGCAGAGGCGCTCTTTGGTGATTACACCTTTACATTCAGTATACATATGCCGGGAGAGGTTGTAGATGCAAGCCCGGAAGCGACGATCGAAGGCAATGAGGTCACCTGGAAATTTTCCCTTGCCAAACTCTCGGACATGGAAAAAATCGAGATGACGGTGAAGGCGAAGAAACCGGCCGCGTTCCCGATCCTGCTTGTTATTATCCTTGTTGTGATCGTCGTGGTTGTCATTGTGGTTGTGGTATTTGTGAGCGCCAGAAAAAAATCAACACCGGCAGCTTAATACCCGTATCATCGATGATGTGAGGGGGGTTGCCATGAAAATTGTTGAGTGGCTGAAAATAGCCCAGCAGGTTATATATCTGACCTGTGCTATGCTTTTTTGCTTTGCCGCGGGTACGTTCGGATCAGGACTGGTTTCACTCTCCGTACTCACTGGATCGCTCAGCACAACACCGGGTGCGGGTCAGGTGAACCCGTGGCAAGCCTTCCTGCCGTTGCTCATTTTTTCCTTTGCCGTTGCGGTGATGTTCGTCTACATCATACGGCGTTCGTGCTGGCATGGTCTGAAACTCGCATTCGCCATCTTCATCGCGATATTCGGGCTGATGACCGTCGTTATCCAGCTGGAATCACTGCTTTTTCTGAATAGCCGGCTCCCCGCCGGGTTCATGCGCAGTATATTTCTTATGGGATTCCTCACGGCGGCACTGTTCGCGCCTTTTGCCGTTATCATTACCGGCAGGGTAAAAAAAGCAGCACCGCCACCTGACAAAGAGCATCTGGTGATGCCGGTGGGTATGTGGGTATGGAAACTAGCCCTGATCGGATTGTGTTATGTCGTGTTGTATTTAGCTGCTGGATACTTCATTGCCTGGCAAAGTCCGGCGCTGAGAAAGTATTATGGCGGATATGATCCCGGCACGATCATTGCCCACGTCGGATGGCTCATAACCACATCACCGCATATCTTTCCCTTTCAATTCTTTAGAGGTCTTGTCTGGATGCTCTGTGTTCTACCGATTATTAAGATGCATCGGGGCAGAGGAATGGAAATGGGGCTAACCGTGGCGGCGTTGTTCATCGTCTGGAACCTGCAATTGTTCATGCCAAACCCTTTGATGCCCGCCGAGGTCGCACGCATACATTTTATTGAGATGAGTGTCTCCAACAGTATCTTCGGGTTCATCGTCGGGATACTGCTTGCTTAGCGGCGGATTACACCAGTCTATTCCACACAGTGAGGGTGATTAACCGGGTTAAGTTCCATCAAAGACTTAAATCTCATGCAATACTGTAAACATTTGCCCACCTATTACGCATTTTACCTATATATGTGCTATAAAATGATGGAAGTCTCAAGATTGCAAACATTTAATGTCTTTGAATAGGCATGTATTTTGCAAGCTATTATATAATAAGCAGGAGGTGAAGCAGTGGCTGCGATGAAGAATAGAGTCGAGCCAGAAATATGCACCTTTGTTGACAAGGAATCAAATAGTATGACCATCGAAGTGATCCTCCCCGGCGTAATCAAAGACCAGATCAAACTGAAGGTGAATTCTCGATGTCTAATACTATCTGCTCCTGCCGAAAAAGTTGAATACGAGAAATACGTACACTTCTACGAACCAGTAAGACCCGAGCAAACGATTGCCTCATGCGACAATGAACTATTACGTATCAAAATCCCCTTGAGGTTTTGATGTGTAAAAGTAGAACACCTGCGTTCTATTTCATCTGCAACACACTCCTAGGACTTTACAAATAAGCCGTACTATATAATACAAAACGGAGCGAAGTGCACTCGCTCCGTTTTTATTTTAATCTGTTCCTATCAGATCACCGAGAAAAAAAATGAGATGCAACAATTTTGTCGATGAACGACACATTTCTGTGCATGGGGCACCTGCACGATGAATAAGTCTTGAAAAAATATATCTTTGCGATAAGGTAATTTGGCATGATTTTTGCTATAAATACTATCAGAGGTGATATTATGATCGCAATTCCACGCACAATAGAACCAGAAGTGTGTACCTATCTTGATGACCAGAGGGGTTGTTTGATCATTGAAGCCGCTCTTCCCGGTGTTCGCAGCTTAGACATACTTCTCAAGGTTAATTCGAGATGTCTGATTATTAATGCCGTAACCGGGACTGTCACATATGAGAAATATCTGGCTTTTGTCCAGCCGGTAATTCCCGATCGAACGAACGCTCGGTTCGAACACGAACTCTTGCGTGTGGTCATTCCCCTGAGAGAATAATCTGAAACGGTTACCCCTTTGTTCTGAGAAGCGGGCAGGTTGACAGCATAGTCTCTGGTTAATATACTTGCTGCAGGAGGTACAGCGTGTTTGAATTACCAGAATGTATTACGCTTGTTGGACAGATCAATCAGACCATGAAATCAAAGGTCATCAAGAAAGGAATGTTGGGAAACTCACCTCATAAATTCGTATGGTATAATAGAAAGCATGCTGAATTCGAAAAACTGACAAAAGGAAAGAAGATCGGAAAAGCAGAAACCCGGGGACGGTGGATGTTCATCGCCTTGAATCCCGGTTATGTACTGGTGATCGGAGAATGCGGGGGCAGGGTGCTGTATCAGGAAGCCGGTTCTCCCGTTCCGAAGAAATACCACCTCTATCTTACCTTTGGGGATGATAGTTTTTTCACCGTGACGACCCAGATGTGGGGGGCAATGGAATTGTATAAAAAAGGTGATGAACGCAAGCGGCAATACATCAAAGATATGAGAACGACACCGATCGACGATGCATTCACCTTCAAGTATTTCATCAAGCTCGTTGCCAACCTTACAGAAAGGAAGAGTGCTAAAGGATTGCTCACCCAGGACCAACTGATTCCCGGGCTCGGTAATGCGATTGCACAAGACATTCTCTTCATTGCCCGTCTTGATCCACGGCATCCGGTTGAAGACCTGGATACGTCACAATTACGCAAGCTATACAATGCCATCAAAAAAGTCGTTAATGAGGTGATCAAGAAAGGCGGCAGGTACGATGAATACGACCTGCATAATAATCCCGGAAAATACATACGTAAAATGGATAAAAACAGAGCTGGACACCCGTGCCCGGTGTGCGGAACAACCGTGAAGAAGATCCAGTATCTTGGTGGTGCGTGTTATTTCTGTCCGCACTGCCAGCACTGATCCCTGGCGGGTGAACACATTCGATCAGAAAAAGATTTATCAGCGGAAAACAAAGAAGTGAGGGTCGTAGCGTTGTAGGTTTGTCAGAGTTCTATGTTCCGGGTTTCTTTTTTCTGATGCGCCGCAGAACAGAATACACGCTGTAGCTGATAACCACCGCGGCAACGACCCAGAACCATGCAGGAAGATTGCGGCCGAAGAACGCAACGTACACAAAAGGCGCCAGTATCGTAAACCCGAGAATCAAGGTGAATGTCGTGACCTGCCCGCGGCGTCGGTTCTTGAGACCGGCAATGATTTTATAAATACTGATCCAAAAAGGCAGGACACAGACAACGTAGATAATACCGAATATGACTGGGTTCACACCGTAGTTACTTTGAATATCGGCAAGCCAGGATTGCACAAATTCGATCACATAACATTGTAACTGACCGCAGTACATTGTCAATGAACGTGTATAACGGACCATTCCTGAACACGGTGATTGGCATCCGATCGAACCACGTACACCATTCCAGACGTACCCTAAAAGACACAGGCGCTTTTAATAGCCAGAAATAATCCTGTCTATATACAATGCAGGAAACGGCGATATGGTGATGGTGATTGCAAATTTCTTGTGAATACGTATAATGAAAACGGTGAAGAGTGCAATACGATAAGGAAGGTGCAGACATGAAGACAAACCGATTCCACACAACCATGTTCATCATGGTCTTGGGGACGATGACTGGCATACTAAGTGCAACGACATGGGCATCAGTGGAAAAAGAATGCCCGATCTGCCATACCACGAGCACCTATTACGAGATGACAAGCGCTGGATCGTATATCTACGAATATCCGTCGAAATACGAATATATTTTCTGGCCATACATTGACAACCGTGTCGTGTACACCTGTAGAAAATGCTGGTTCTCATGTTTTTCGTGGGATTTCCTGAAGATACCGGAGAGCAAGCACGGGGATATCCGCAGGATCCTTGATAGCATCGCCCTGTTCGAGACCAATGGTGACTATTATGTCATTCCTATGTCATACCGGCTGACTATCGCCGAACAGATATACCGGTTTCTGGATAAGGATGATGAATTCTGGTGTCATTTCCACAGGGTCAGGGCTTATCACCTGACGGCTGAGGAAAAACTGGCGAAGGCTGCCCAGGCACGCACCGCTGCCCTCGAACTGGCAGAGAAGATGCTGAGGTCCGAAGCGTATACCGGTATGCAGAAGGAATTGTATCTGATCGCCGGAGCCATGAAATATTTTCTCAACGACTACGAAGGTGCCGGCAATTATTTTCGAAAGGCGCAGCATCTCGTCTACAGAAGATCGAGCATGGACCGCCCAGACCAGGTCGATGTTGACACGTACCTCTCCGCATTACTCAAGGAGTATCTTGAGAAACTCGATGCCGTAAAAGTGCCAAAAGTGGTATTTTCACCGAATCCGGTGATTGCTGAACTTGTGATATCGCCGGCTCTGTTCAAAGACTCGATGATCACGGTAACCGGCATGCTCATAAATCAAGGTCCGGGTTATTTCCGGGGTTTCCGTCCTGCCCTGCAGGACAGCATCGGCAATGTCATTCCGGTGCTCTCCTGGGCGCCGATCGAAGTCCCCCCACCCGTAAAACCGGATATGAAACAGCCGCGAGTCATGAGCTATTATCTCGGCAACAATATCGAAGCCTGTGGTTTTTTTCGGGAAGACAAGGATGCACGATTTGACGGGGCATATTATTTGGAGGTCCGTACAGCGGAGATCGTTCCATAAACAGGAATGATCGGTATTCATAGTGCGGGAGTGAAAGGAGCAGATCATATGTCGTTCAAGAATTTGAAGATCACATGCGTGAAGTCAGAGGGACCATGCAGCCGGACGAAAAAAGGTGCAACATTCTACATACGAAATGCCTGTCTGGAGATCCCCGAGGGTGAGAAGGTCTGTCTTTTTGCACTGAGCAGTCTCTTCACTCCATTGTCGGGCGCGATCATCAAAAATGAATCCGGTGAGGGTATACTGGATCTCTTGCAAGAATGGCAGTGCCCTGACCCGGAGGCGAAGGTCATTTTCAGGATCGAAGAAGAAAAATAGATACACGGTACAAGACCCTTTTTTTCGCTTGACAAAACTATATGTTTAATTATACTTTCTGGAAGTCATGCAATTTGTTGATGGAACCACAGAACACTCATGTTCTCTGTTCGTTCAGCAAATGAGGACTTGAAAGGAGAAAGATGATATACGGAAAAGTGAAGTGGTTCGATAGTAGAAAAGGCTACGGTTTCATAGAGAAAGAAGATGGTTCTGGTGATGTCTTTGTCCATTATGCGGATATCGCGGGCGAAGGTTACCGGACCCTTAACGAAGGCGATAGAGTGAAGTTTGAGATTACGCAATCTCCAAAAGGGGACAAAGCCAAAAACGTCGAACTTGCGTAGTATGACTTTATGAATGAAGCCCCCGCACGGGGGCTTCATCGTTTTCTCGACAGGACATCAGATATGTAGATCTTTATAACTACACCGCTTATGTGCGGTGTGCTTGAATTATATAATAATGCCAGGTGATCCTGACCCCTCTGGGCGTATTGTATTTCTCAACGAGTTTTTCCACAATTGGTCGATCTATGTCGCGGTCGAAGTTCTCAACGAGCGGTACCATCTCGATGAGATCCATGACACCGTCGATACCATCATAATAATCGTACTGTTTGTGATCGGTCGCTTCGTCGATGGCGAACCCGGTCTGCTCAACAGGTGCGGCAATTTCGTCATGCCATCGGTTCGGATGCTTCGGCAGGCAAAAATTCTCTTCAATGATACGATTAGAAAAAAATTCCCGAATTTCTTTATCTGACTCAGGACCGAGACCGCATTCGAAGAATAGTCCGCACGGCCTGAGCACGCGGTATGCTTCGGCGGGAGCGAATTCAGCCAGCCGTGTCGCAACGATATCAAAGGAACCGTCGGCAAAAGGCAGGTTCAATCCATCGGCCTCGAGGATCGAGACATTCCCGTATTCTTTTGTGCGAACGCGTGCTATCCTAACCATAGCCGGTGAGATGTCGAGGCCGCAGAGAAAAGTGCGTTGCTGCAAAGGTGCAAGCTGAACGATTATGTGTCCCGTACCGCAGCCGATATCGAGCAGGGTCGTGACCGGTCGTATCTTTGCCTTGATAATTGAAAAATATATATCTTCCGTCGAGGAAGTAGTCCTACTGGTCAGTCGATCCCGGATGCGGGCTTGTTTTTCTGTGTCACCTCGGTCCATGCTTTCCATCCTTGCCAGTATAGCAGATAAAGTATTGAAGTCAATGATCGACCTCACACCTATGAATGTAGAATTTAATATTAATTTCGAAAAATGGCTTTCAGATCCACGTGAAACGAAAAACGCGTCTTGGAACCACTACATCACAACCCCAGTGTCGATAATCTCGATTTAATTATAATAACACCAAAAAAAGGAAGCGTGGATCCCGCAAAGCGGGACAATGATGACCAGGAGATTGCTTCGTCGTCCGCTCCCAAGCGGACACCTCGCAATGACAGGAAGGGTGGCTGGGAGTGCCGTGACGGCGTCGGTGAATCCCTTTTCTGTGGCTTATATTTTTTATATTCTACGTTCTATATTTATAATTGGGATTGACAGGGAACTCATGCTGCATATACTTTGCCAGCGTTGTACAACAATGCGGAAGCGAGAAACCATGAAAAAAACGTCTAGTATTGATAGACACCGAGCATCCAGTCCCGTACCTGTCCGTGTACGTGAGGGTGAACGCCTAATTTCCTGCGAAGAACGTGAGACCAAGTGGAAAGGATGGGTATGGTGCCAGATGTCTGACGGAACCGAGGGGTGGATTCCGAAATCATATATTTCCATCAGCGGAGGATGTCCAACCATGACGTGTGATTATGATGCAACTGAGTTGGATGTAGAAAAGGGAGAAACGATCGTTGTCATCACGACCGAGAGCGGGTGGGCATTATGCGAAAAAATGGATGGGACCAGAGGTTGGTTGCCCCTGGAGGTACTGGAATTATAAATAATGAATATACGGAGGTATTCATGGCGGAAAAACGAACAAACATGAGGGAAATAAACCGGGATGTTGTCATGGCTCAATTAAGAAATCTGGTAGACCCTCTGTTTATGAGTACAGAGGTACTGCAGCACTTTGAGCAGTATTTTCATTTGAGTGATATTAATGATAAAGTAAACAAAGGAACGATAACCCGAAACGATGTTTCCGAATTCATGGTACAATTTGCCAGGACATTGAGAGAACACGTTAAATCTGCTGGTCGCGCAGAGATCACGGTCGAGGATATTGACTCAGCGTTCAATACGGTAAAGCCTGCCTGTCCCTTCTGAGGTAAAAACGAGATAACGTCAGGGTTGCAGCACATAAGAGAAAACCTGGTTATCTGTAATCATACATCCATTCCATGGCAACAAGGAAACTAACGTTTAGTCCGGTAACACGGGATCTGTGGGATGATTTCTGCAGTCTTTTTTCACAAGCCGGCGTGCAGAACGGATGCTGGTGCATGTACTGGCGTATCAGACGGACAGAATTCCAGCGTCAATACGGGCATGTCAATAAAAAAGCGATGAAGCGCCTTATTGTGTCAGGTGTGATACCCGGCATTCTTGCTTTTCATGAAGGATCAGCCGTGGGCTGGTGTTCGGTCGCATCACGTGAAGATTTTCCAGTACTCGACCGGTCACCGGTGCTGAAAAGGATCGATAAAAAACCGGTCTGGTCGATTACCTGTTTTTTTATCTCGAAAAACTACCGGCATGGGAATATGATGCGCAGTCTGATACAAGCCTCGGTCAGGTATGCTAAACAACAGGGGGCAAAGATCATTGAAGCATACCCGATTAGGCCAGAACGAATACATGATCCGCGTCCTGAAATGTATCGGGGTACGGTCTCGATATTTTCCAGGGTAGGTTTTGTTATTGCCGCTCAGCGCACCAGGACCAGACCCATCATGCGGTACTACGTGGATAAAAAAAAGGCTACTTCAGAAAACGCTGTTCCAAAAACTTCGGGAACAGACGTAAAGAAAAAGTAGCCTTTTCTTAAGATTACTGCGAGATCACGAATTTTTTCGTCACCTGCATTCCAATGGTACTGATCCTGACAAAGTATATCCCGGTTGACAGATCACCGGCTGAGAATGTCAGCACGGTCGTACCTTCTGCTGTGTTTCCATTGTACAGAGTGGAAACCTTGTTTCCGAGAGCATTGTAGACGTCCAGGGTCACCTGCCCCGCGTTCGGGAGCGAGAATGAGATGGTGAATTGCCCGTGTCCAATGCTCGGGTATACGGCGAGCGTGTTATCAGCTATCGCCTTTGGACTTTTCGTTTCGTTGATACCCATGGGGTCATCGATCTTGTAGTAGTAATTATTGGGTTCAACATAATTCCCATCGGCATCGCCTGCCACGCCGTAAACCTGATTATGCCCGCGGCGAGCAATGACCATGTGATTGCGGGTGATCGCGATCGGGTAGAGTGCCAGCTCCAATAATGCCAGAATTGATATCTGGTACACCAGGAACTGTCTGGTCCCCAGCCGGAAGGATTCGTCAAACCCGCCGAGTATGTAAACGTTCCCGTCCATTGCCGTTGCACCGCAGTAACCGGTCAGAAAGGGCAGGGGCTCGCGTTGTGCCCAGGTGATGTTATCGGGATTGCCCGGGTCAATGGTTCCGCTCCATATATGACCGTAGGTCGTCATGGCATTCCGGTCATAGCCGCCGCAGAGGTAGATGACATTATCCCATATAGCACATCCTCCCATTTCCCATGCCTGTGGCAGCGACGTCGCCTGGGACCAGGTAC
>CP070834.1:1005760-1026560 GCA_020341755.1 Caldifarciminota bacterium
TCCGAAGTGTTCCTCGGGATGCTGAATATAACAGTCATGTCATAGATATGAGTTATATTCGCAAACTAAACAAACAAAATGAACCATACAGACGAGATTATCGAACAAGGTGTGGGGGAAATTTATTTGTTGATTTTTAACGTGCAGTTGGTATAATACCTACAATATCTATGGATGGAGGTTATGACGAAAAACGCGGAGATTTTCTGGTTGATATTACTTGTAGGTATGTATTTTATAGTTAGGTACTGGGAAACAATACTATATTGGAGGTGGTTATGAAGTATTTCCGATGGACAGCCGTTCTATTTATAGCAACCCTGCTCTGTTTATCTCCTGGTTATGCCCTGACGATTCGAGCCGGCAACAACGTCGTGATCGCAGCAGAGGAGACGGTCGATGATGATGTTATTGCCACGGGACAATCGGTGTCGGTGCAGGGTATAATAACCGGGGATCTGATCGCTTTTGCATCGGATGTTCAGGTAACCGGTACAGTTGGCGGAACGATAATCGCGGGAGCCGGAACCGTTGACATCGAGGTGATCGGTGCGCAATCCGTGTGGATAGGAGCCGGACAGGCAAAACTCTCAGGCACGATCGATAAAAATGCCGTACTTGCTGGCGGGAACCTTGTATTCAGTGATGATGGATATGTGGGTAAGGATCTCGTTGCGTATGGCGGCAAATTCTCTGTCTATGGTTCGGTTGACGGTAGTATTAAAGGTGGTGTAGGTGAATTTACCATGACAGGCTCAGCAGGTGAGGTTGACATCAGTGCCGAGGAGGCAATTGTCGAGGGAACTGCCCGAATTACCGGCGATCTTATCATTCAGTCCGAGACCGAACCGTCTATTGATGAAGGTGCGTATGTCGGTGGTGATGTTCAGTTCACCAGGGTTGAGGAGGAAGAGAAACCACTCTTTGCGCTCGCTCCGGTAATCGCATTTTTTATAACGATCATTAAGTTCGTTGTGTTCATTGCAAAGATCCTCGTTGGGCTGGTGCTCATCAGTATTTCCCGAATATATGTCCGCAGAATGATGGATACACTTATTCAGAAACCATGGCATTCCCTCGGATGGGGCTTCATAGGGGTGATCGCGATCCCGGTCCTTATCGTATTCTTATTTGCGATCCTGATAGGCTATCCCTTTGCTGTTTTCGGTATATACATTTACACGATACTGTTCTTCCTTTCCTCTATCATGGTAGGGTTAGTGCTGGGTGAGTTGATCATCAAATTATTCAAGAAAAAGGGTGATGTCTCGATGTATGTATCGTTGATACTCGGCCTTGTCATATTGGGTATCATTGATTTCATACCGGTGCTCAATTTTCTTGTGAGACTATTCGTGGTTCTGTTCGGTGTTGGGATGGTCCTCATTGGTACGTGGAACCTGCTTAAGGATCTGCGTAAGGAGAAAATGATCTAACAGTATGCATATACTCGTTGTCGACGACGAAGAATCACAGCGTACACTCCTTGCCGGTTTTTTGAAGAAAAAAGGATTCGCCGTAACTGTTGCGGCTTCCGGTAAAGAAGCCGTAGAAAAAAACAAAACAGATGGTTTCGACCTGGCTATTCTCGATCTCAAAATGCCGGAGATTGACGGGATAGAGACCATGGCATCCATGCAGGAGATCGATCCCGAAACCGATTTTATCATACTCACAGGTTATGGTACGGTCGAATCAGCAGTGGAAGCAATGAAGCTCGGAGCACATGATTATCTGAGTAAACCGGTCAATCTCGATGAACTAGAATTGCTCATTGAGAGGATACGCGAGAAACAGCAGATTCACCGGGAGGTGGAAGTGCTGAGAGAAGAGCTCGATGCTGACCTGGCGCCGGATTCATTTGTCGCCGAGAGCGGTCATATGAAAGAAGTGCTGGGTCTGGTATCGCGCGTGGCAAAGTCCGATACGACCGTCCTCATACAGGGTGAATCAGGAACCGGCAAGGAAGTTGTGGCGCGCCTGATCCATCGAGCGAGTGGGCGAAGGCACAATCGGTTCATCCCCATTTCGTGCGCTGCTTTGCCCGAAACTCTGCTCGAAAGTGAATTGTTTGGGTATGAACGTGGAGCGTTCTCTGGTGCCGATAAGAGAAAAATGGGTAAATTCGAGCTTGCCCATAAGGGTACACTTTTCCTTGACGAGATCGGTGACCTTCCGCTGAGCACGCAGGTGAAGCTGCTGCGCGTCCTCCAAGAGTTCACCTTCGAGCGTCTCGGTGGGACGACGTCTATCAAAGTCGACGTGCGGCTTATATCCGCAACAAACCAGGATCTCAAGAAGAAGGTGGCAGAGAATCATTTTCGCGAGGATCTTTTTTACCGACTCAATGTCATAAACATCGAACTTGCGCCGTTACGTGAGAGAAAAGAGGATCTGAAACCGCTTGCAGAATATTTTTTGAAAAAATATGCGGCAAAATGCCGAAGGGACAAGGTCGTACTATCAAAGGAAGCACTCAGCATTCTCCTGAGGTATGACTGGCCCGGTAACGTGCGGGAACTGGAAAATGTCATTGAACGAGCAGTGGTTTTGTGCCGGAGCGAAGTCATCGAACCTCACGATGTACCGCTGCACACAGCGGCATCCAGGAATACGGATGCCGAATCGTTGAAAGATATCGAGAAAGACCACATCGAGTTCATCTTGAAAAAAGCAGACTGGAACCTGACTGAAGCGGCGCAGCGTCTGGGGATACACCGTAATACGCTGCGGTTGAAGATCAAAGAATACAATATAAGAAAAACCTGATCCGGAACAAAGCTGTCCGGCAGGATACCTTGACACTGCGTAGTTTTTCGCTATACTAGAACACATGGATACAAAATACATTTTCGTCACTGGAGGTGTCGTTTCGTCGCTGGGTAAAGGAGTTGCGACATCTTCAATCGGATTGCTGTTGAAGTCATACGGTCTCAAGGTAACGCTCCAGAAGATCGATCCCTATATCAATGTTGATCCCGGTACTATGAATCCGTATCAGCATGGTGAAGTTTTCGTCACAAAAGATGGAGCTGAGTGTGATCTTGATCTGGGGCACTACGAACGCTTCTTGAACGAATCGCTAACCCGGAATAACAACATCACGACGGGGCAGGTATACTACTCGGTAATATCCAAGGAACGCAGAGGTGAGTATCTCGGAAAAACGGTGCAGGTAGTACCTCATATCACTGATGAGATCAAGGCGCGTATGAGGAAAGTGTCTGAAGAAAATAATGTCGATGTCGTCATAACCGAGATCGGCGGAACGGTCGGTGATATCGAGGGTCAGCCGTATCTTGAAGCAGCCCGCCAGATGAGACTTGATCACGGTGATGAGAACACACTGTACATACATCTCACCCTCGTGCCGTTCATAAAGGCTGCACGTGAGTTCAAGACTAAACCGACCCAGCATTCTGTCCGGGAATTGCGGGCTATCGGTATACAACCCGACATACTGCTCTGCCGCAGTGATTCCTGGTTAACATCAGATGAGCGAAAAAAGATATCCCTTTTCTGCAACGTACCGCAGAAAGCAGTTATCGATGCGATCGATGTTGAATGTATCTATGAAATTCCACTCATCTTTCACCAGCAGGAATTGGATGAGTTGATACTGGATGGTCTTAACATCGAAGAAAGAGAAGCCGATCTTGCGGAATGGGAACTTTTCGTACAGCGCGCGAAATCACCTTCCAGGGTTGTTGAGATAGCCGTGTGCGGTAAGTACGTTGAACTGAGGGATGCCTATAAGAGCATCATCGAAGCACTATCCCATGCTGCCGTTGCCAACGATGCACGGCTGAAGATGAAATGGATCGATACCGACAGAATAGAGGACGACGTCGCCCTTGAGAACGCCCTGGCGATGGTGAACGGCATACTCGTACCAGGCGGTTTCGGTATGCGGGGTGTGGAAGGAAAGGTCAGGATCGTCAAATACGCGCGTGAAAGACAGAAGCCGTTTCTGGGGATTTGCCTGGGAATGCAGTGTCTGGTTATTGAATTCGCCAGAAATGTATGTGGTATGAAAGGTGCGAATTCAACTGAGTTCGACGATGGTACTGCATATCCGGTAATTGATCTGCTGCCAGAACAGAAAAAGGTCAAGAATATGGGTGGGACGATGCGTCTCGGTGACTGGGAATGCCTCCTCGAATCAAAAACGCTGGCTCGCAAGATCTACGGAAAGGATAAAGTGTTGGAACGGCATCGTCACCGGTACGAGGTCAATCCCAAATACATCAAAGCTCTGAGTGAAAAAGGGTTGATATTTTCCGGTAAATCGGCGAATGGAAAGTTGATGGAGATCGCCGAGTTGAATAAGCATCCGTTCTTCGTCGGAACTCAGTTCCATCCGGAATTCACATCGCGACCTCTTTCACCCAATCCGATTTTCTATCAATTCATTAAATCATCATTAGAAAAGCTTTAATGCGGACGCTGGTTGATGCTTGTGTACTCGCATTAGTATTTACACTGTACTGGTGCAGCCGGCAGCGCCGGCAGTATCTTAAAAAACGTATCGGTCCACTGGCACTCCACAACGTTTATAAGGTTGCAAGAAATATCGGCTATATGTTATCGAAAAAACGGCTTGATGTATATGGCGACCGCATCCGGCTTCAGCCGGGTTGTATTCTTTTCTCGTTTCATTACGGTGTGTGGGAACTTATGCCCCGGACCCTTGATGCACTTGGCTACCGTATCGGGGTGATCGTGAACCGGTACGCAAGCAATAAAATGAGCTGGATCACGCGGCTTGTTGATAGGATGCTGTACCAGTACCGGTCTGTCGGCAAGGTCATTGTCTTTTACCGGGATGAAACCTTGAAAATTGTCAGGTTCTTGAAGACCGGTGGGATCCTCGGCGTCCTGGTCGACGGCGATTCGCTGTATGCCAAGCATCCGCTGGTCATGAAATTAAGCCGGGTTAGCCACGCACCGCTTGTTCCATTTGCCGCGTATACGAGCAATGGACGTGGAATACTGCATATAGGATGCGATCTCGAGACTCTCGTTAAAGAACAGCCGCTGGACTATGTATGGTTCTATAAATCACGAAAAGCGGAATACCCGCAGAAGATATGAACAAAAAATTAACTGGTGTTTTACTGCTCGTACTGCTCGCCATCGCCTGCGACGAAGAACAGGTTAAGGGGGCATTGCATGAGGAATTGCCGAGGATTATCATCGAGGAATTCAGTCTCACGGAAACGAGAATGGGCGAGAAACTGTGGATACTCGATGCGGAACTAGCCCGTGAATACCAGGACGTCATTAAAGTCGATAGTGTGAAAATCAGGTTTTATAATAAGGAACAGGTGGAATTCTCCGTGTTGTATGCCCCTGGAGGAATTCTCAATAAGGCAACGCATAATGTTCTGGTGGGGGATACGGTAATTGTCATGACAAATGATTCCACAAAACTGTTCACCGACTCCCTTTTCTGGATGAATGACTCGCAGGTGATCATGACGAACCGCGATGTGATGATCATAAAACAGGACAGCACGATCATTGAGGGCACGGGTCTGAGAGCCGATCCGTACCTGGAAAAAATAGAGATACTTGGTACGACTAAAGGAGTATCGCCCATTGAATTACCTGATATCCGTTGAACCGGAATACAGTCGTCCTTAGCCTATGTTTCTTATCCTGGTACTGTGTGCGACGACACCCTGGTCTGCTGACAAAGTGGAGATCTTGAGGGAGGGGGGCGAGAGTATTGTCCACCTGATTGGTAATGTGTTGATCGAAGATACGAAGACCCGCATCACGAGTGAGGAAGCTCGTCTCTATGAGAATCAGCATTATGTCGTGCTGGAGCGTTCTGTGAAGATCGAAGATAACAACGGGGATATAACGGCTGATTTTGCGGTTTATCATTTTCAGGACAGGCGGGGTGTCCTGCGCGGCAACGTGATACTCACTGCGCAGGACGAGACGATTCGTGCCGATTCCCTGCTGTACCGTGGCACCGAAGAAAGCGTCGAGATGTACGAAAACATCGATATCGAGGATAAAAAGAATAATCTGCGAGCGTACGGCAGCCGTGGGTGGTACGATTTGGCTGAAGACAAAGGCGGTCTAACCGGAAAGCCCCAGATGCACATTCTACGCACGGAAAAGGATCCGGTTATCATGAGCGCCCGTGAATTCCATCTTCATACAAATGAGAATCTGTTCTACGGTCACGATTCAGTGGTTGCTGTCATCGATAGTATGACGGTATTCTGTGACTCAATCGTCTATGATATGGAAGTAGATACCGGTACAGTAGTGAATCCATATGTCGTCGAGCAGCAGAATATCCTGAAAGGTACGTCGGGTCGATTCCGCATGAAAGAGAACGATATTGATTTCTTTGAAGTACGTGAAGGCTGGTCTAAATATTTTTCGGAGAGCGGTTCGAAGAATGTTGTCGAAGGCGAGACAATACATATCGTGTTCCGTGATAGTAAGGCTCAGACCATTACCGTCCAGGGCAGTGCCAAAGGCACCATGACCCTCAAGCAGGAGGTAGAAGAGGATGCTAGCGACTAAGGAACTCACCAGGCGGTTCGGTAGGAGGAGGGTCGTTGATAAGGTCGACCTCGAGATAAATCAGGGCGAGGTTGTCGGGTTGCTCGGGCCGAACGGTGCCGGTAAGACAACGACGTTCAACATGATCGTTGGGCTGCTGTCTCCCCATGGCGGGGATATCCTGCTTGGCGATGCGGTCATCACTGAAGTTCCGATGTTCCAACGTGCCCGCATGGGAATCGCCTTTCTCTGCCAGGAACCGAGCGTATTCAGAAAATTGAAGGTCACTGAAAATCTTATCGCAGTGTACGAAATACTTGGGAAGAAACGCAAGGAGGCTGCGGAACTATCACGAAAAGCGCTGCATGATTTCAACCTCGAGCATGTCAAGGACCAGAAAGCATATACGTTATCCGGAGGCGAGCGCCGACGCGTGGAGATCGCCCGGGCACTTATCAGCAATCCGAAATTCCTTCTCCTCGATGAACCGTTCACGGGCATTGATCCTATTTCTCGCGCCGAACTTCAAGAACTCATTCTCCACCTGAAGGACCGGGGCATCGGTATACTGATTTCAGACCATAACGTGAGGGAAACGCTCGAGATCACGGATCGTGCATATTTAATATACGATGCAAAAGTACTGCTTTCAGGAGATGCACAAACCCTGATTAATGATGCCAGCGCCAGGAAATTATACCTGGGCGAGAAATTCCGTATATAGTAAAGAGTAGGAACTAGAAAATAGGAACTAAGAAGCACATAAATGTTAAAACCACACATCAAATTTTCCTAAACAAGCAGGATCTGTAAAATAGATTTTGGAAATAACACAACAGTCTTATTACGTTTCTTTTGTTCCTACTTCCTACTTCTTAGTTTATACTATTTTTTAATGTAGGAGGATGATCTTTTCGGTGAGTGTGCTGCCAGCAGTATTGTATTGCACGAAATACACACCATCCGGCACCCGTTGACCGTTGTCGTCGGTACCGTTCCAGATGATCTCAGCGACCGGCGATGAGTACAGTGCCGGTATGTCATAATGTACGATAGTACGACCGGTTATGTCGTGTATGGTAACGACTCCCGGCATAGAGTTACTGCTGTTTAACGTGATGCGAGCGGTTTGCCGGCACGGATTGGGCTGTACCGTGATGAACATGCGCCGCGTGTCTGATGCGGTCGAGAAATCCTCGATCCCGGGAGGAAAACCGAAGAAGCGCATGATCGAATCGAGCAGCGCCGTTCTGGTGGACGGTTGACTGCCGTCGGTCAACATGCCGAGTTCGAAAGAACAGCCGACCGTTCGGTACGCTCCGGCATCGTATGCAACCCCGCAATCGAACCCGTCATTATCGTCATGGAAGATAAGGAATGGTCCCAGAGGTTGCGGTGAAATATGATCCATGGATTGATTCTCACCGGCATAGGCAAACGACATGCCCTGGGTAAAGGTGCCAGTCTGACCGATAACCGGTCCCATGTTATTGCTCCCGTCATCCATCGCCGTGATGCCGAACAAGGAGGAAAAATCAAAGCCGCCGCTTTGTGGATCGTGATACCAGACATCCCCGCCTTCTAGATAGAACCTTCCGCCGCTGCTGAGGAAATTCGTTAATTGTGATGCTTCGGGGCTGGTGGCGAGGATTACATAGTTATTCGGAGAAACACCCATGCAGGCAAGGACGACGCGATACGACTGTAGATCTGTGCTGAGTGATGTTCCGTAATCACCCAGGTATCCGAGCGAGGAGAGGAGGGAGTCTATTTGCTCCCCAGATTCGGGTGTGGGATCCGGGTTCCAGATGTAATAGTCATACGCGCCGATCATGACAAAGAAATCAATGGTATCGCAGTAATAATCTGAAGTGACGACCATGTGAAGGTCTCCGAGTGCACCGATCCGGGCATCTGCATCGGCGGCGATAACAAAGGGATCGCCCGAATTGCTCGCTGTACTGTCGACGCCAATATATCCATAATGACCGACCTGGTCGATGATATCCAGGAACGATGATGAAGTGTACAGGAACGCATCGATATCATCGATTGCTGCACCACCTTGATTTTTTAACATGACGGCGACGTTAACTGTTTCTGCAGGTTCAACGGTGGCATTGCCGTTTCCGCCGGTGATCATGATGTCTTCGAATACCAATTCTGCCGAGCGTACCTGATGTGTGAATGAAGATGCGAATGTGGTAGCGTTATTATCCACACAGATTAAGTCGAATTTGATGCTATGACCGTTCGGACAGGCGGATGAGACGGAAAAGGAATAGCCATCTGTTCCGGTGAACGCGGAATCGTGTCCCGCGACATCCCCGAATTGTTTTATTGAATCGAGCAGGGTCACAAAACTATCCGTGGTGCTGAGCGTTCCCGTAATATCGTGTGCCACGCTGTCACCGAGATTCTGTACCCATAGGGGCATGTTTATGGTTTCGCCCGGGTTGATGACACCGTCATCATTACCTCCAGAAGAATCATCAATAACTGAATTTTTATAGATCACATAACTGTCGGCATATCGCGCTATCATATAGCCTTCGTAGGGGTGCAGGTTGTATCCAGTGACCGTTACGAATAGCGTGTCGGGTACGATCTGAGGATCGATGGTCAGGTAGGCATTGCCGGTAATATCAGTCGTATCGAGCACATAAGTAGTTGAATCATATAAGCCCATAATACACACGAACGCATCTCTGACAGGTGTGAGATCGTCCGCGCGCGCGACGTGTACAGAGCAGACATGCGATAGAGCAGGAACCAGCGTTGGATGGGTGACACTGAGCTGGCTCGGCGTATCGGTCCAGATCAGCATGTCGGGATCGCCCAGGCTCGTGAACCCGAAATATTCCTGCAAACCTCCCTGATATTGATGAAGTGTGTAGACGTTCTCCCTGCCGGATTCGCACGCCCTGCCAAAGGTCCTTTCTTCGTCGACAAAGAGCCCGCGTTGAAAACCCTTTGCCACGGCACTGCGCAAATATGCCTGACCCGAGACAACGGTCGTAGTAGCAAAGTAAGCCGAGGCACCGCGCGGCGTGGTCGGCGTTCCGGTGAGAAGCCAGCGTTCTGCCGCTGCCGGCGTCGAGCCCGTGCCCAGGGTTTGACACGTCGTTGATAGTACGACGGGTAGTTTAGGACCATTTGATAGTCCGTCCGGATTAACTGCAAAAGGAGAATACCAGTTGTTGTATCCGACACCGCGGTACTGGATAATCGAACGTCCCTGATTGGTCGCATTGACGATGTCCGTCGCGGTGTGTCCGTAATTACTGCACAGCGAGTCGATCTCGATAAAGCCGTTCGCGACCATGAGTCCGGCTGCAAAACGGAGGTCTGACCAGTATATCGAGTCCGAGTAATAGTCATATGCGCTTCGCACGATGAGACAGGCTTTCTTGAACCAGAGAGAATCTTCCATATGCGGGGTGCGTTCGTAAAGCATTATCTTATTGATGACGGTCTGCGCTTCGGTCAGATTGTGGACGGTGAGTCGTCCTGAAAGGATGTCATTGCGGAAATCTCCCTCGATGTCCGTGTAATAATTATCTGAATATTCTCCTCCCACGTAGCCGAAGGGAATATAATTGGGCGCACCGACCAGGAGCAGATACTCAGGACGGATATCCCAGGTAAGGTACGCTTGGCTGATATAATTCTTAATACCAGCCGAACCGCCGCCGACCTCTGATTTTTTCTTCACCATCGTGCTCATGCCGGTCTTGTGTTTCCACTCGGCGAAGGGCATCACGGCATCATAAAAACTATCCTCGGTGATAATGAGGTATCTAGCGCCAGTTTCCTGGGCAGATATGATGGCTACTGCAATGAGCAGGAAGCATGTTGTCCTGTGCATAGGTTAACTAACTATAGCCATTTTTAGCGCTAAGTCAATACGTATTTGTACATAAATATCTGGCAGTCGGATTATCATGGATATTTCAATGGTAATATAACCTTGACACGTACGATATTTGCTATATCATGATATATACATAACCACCTGCGTGTAGACACTGTAAACGAGGAGGAAGTATGAAGAAGCAGAGCTGGTTGCTTGTAGAATGCTCTATCGTTGCATGTATTGCTGCCATACCTCTTCCCGCCGATGTCTGGACCGAAACGACCCAGGAAGATTTTCGTGATGGATTCTTTGACCGCGATATCTACGCATCGCAGCGTGATGGCGGAACCGTTGAATTCTCTCTCAGATGGGATCTGAACAATGATGAGTATATCGATATTCCCATGGCAAGGAATCTTGCTGGCGCATCATATGTATACTGGGGCACTGCGAGTGGATATAGTACTGCAAATATAGGAGTATATCCCCTAACCGATGCCGGAGAGTGCGCAATCGCAGATGTCAATCATGATGGGTATCCTGAATTATTCTTCGTGAGTGTGGGTAATTACATACGCATGTTCCACGGCACAGCGACCGGACCCGATCCTTATAATTATAGTACCATCAATATACCAGTATGGAATAGTTCCTGTTTTATTGCAGATTATAATAAAGATGGTGATCTCGATATGGCGGTGAGCGCATATTATAATGGCTACGGGGTTGTTTTTTATGGCGACGGATCCGGGAATTTTTCCATACAGGATTCATTCATCTCCACCTACGGTCTCGGCAATATCGAATCCGCCGATTTTAACAAGGATTCCTGGCTTGATCTTGTATCCCTCAATGGCTACGGCACAAATCGGTGTTCCATTTACTTCGGAAGTGAGAATGGATTTGACCATAATTATCGTATTGATCTTCCACGACCTGGAACCATTCCAGGACCGGTTAATATCGCCGACCTGAATAAAGACAGCAATCTGGATTTGATTCTGAGTTCATGGGGTTACGACACGTCATATATATACACAGGTCATGATGATACTTTTGAGTTGTGGATAACCTTGAATACGGGCCACTGCTGGGGAGGAAGTGCTATCGCTAATTTCGACAATAATGCGTGGCTGGATATTCTGTTCATGAAAGGGCAAGAAGTCAATGAGCAACCTTATATATACTGGGGCAGTATAATCGGATATTCAGATGCCAACCGGACGGCAATAGGGGCACCAGATGATATAAGCGGAGCATTAGTCGCTGATTACAATGCCGATTCCATTCTTGATATCTTTATCTACAACTTCGAAGCCTATGACGATAGTTATTTCCTCTATGGCCCAGATTATCTGACCCCGTCCAATCCTCTTCCGGGCGGTCGTCTCGGCCATAACTGGCGGCGCGAGATCGGTAATATATACGACAGAGAGTATTATGATTCTTACCTCTCTTCGGTATTCGACGCCGGAATGGTTGTTGACTGGGGTACCATTGAATGGGATGACAGTATACCATCCGGTTCATCGGTTAAGTGTTGCGTGAGAACCGGAAACACACCGCAGTACGATAGTACATGGTCGACATGGTTCCTGTCATTTAATGGCGATTCTATCCCGGATACTTTTAACGCGCGATACCTGCAATATATGGCACGTTTTATTTATACCAATCCAGCGCAGCTCCCATGTTTGTATGAAGTGCGGGTATCATATGATTCTCTTACGGGTATTCAGGAAACCAACGAAAAAACTGCATATCAGGACGTAACCATCGCGCCCAATCCATTCAACAGTAAAGCAACAATTATATTTTCTGTGTTGCAGAACAATACCGATGTTACCGTTGCCATCTTCGATAATTCCGGTAGATGCGTGCGAGAACTGATAGCACAGACATTTATGGCAGGTTCACATCAGGTTATATGGCGTGGTGAGGATAACGCTGGTCATCGCTTGCCAGCCGGTCTGTACTATGTTACGGTCCGTTCCGGCAAGGATAGCAGCACATCAAAGTTGGTGATACTGAAAGACTGACCTGATTTTCTGTTGGTTAATTCAAAAACCTGAGTCCACGGCAGATGCTGCCATGGGGATTGTATTCCAAATGCCGGACAAGAAACGATAGCCTGTAACTGGTAACATTCTTGACATAATTCCCATACAGATTATAATGCTTTACCATGGAGATTAGTGCCGAACTGAAACGGCTTGCTCGTGTATCGAACAAAGCGGCTAAGCATATCATGCAGTATATGCAGGTCCAGGAAGCAGAAGATAACGTATATGTTCTGGACAAGAAAATAGATGAGATCGAACGCAGCTGTGAAGAACTGCCGGAGTGTGACCTTAAAAAGCAGCTCAGATCATGGATCGCACAGCGGCGTGACCGAATAAAGGAGTTGAAGGAAGAATTTCGTTTCACGTTCGGGAAGAAACTTACATCATTGTTTTCAGCCGACGGCATACAGGTAAAGGGACAATATCCGATCGTCCGCGTCGCATGGTACACGGTGAAAATAGATTTTGAAATCGGCGAGGCAGAGGTTTTTTATGGACCCGAGGTCGAGAAAATCCTGAGAAAAATACCCCTGCATCCCGATATGATATACGATGCAGTGAAGAAATTCGATGATAAATTGAAATCTTCCGGTAAAGAGTTGGAAAAACTGTTGTCGGCGATACATTCGGCATACGAGCGTGTACTCAGAATCGAGGGCAAACAGCCGGGCGAGAAAGTTTTAATAATCGAGGTCATGAATCAGTTCGTGATGGTGAATCAGACGAAGAAATTCAAGGCCGATCCCTCAAAGACTCTGTTCCGCGGGACATCACGTGTGATGTTCAGTTATATCGTACATATGCTCAAGAAAACGCATGCTGCGGGACTGCATCTACATGTTGCGACCTTTGATGCGACAGTCGATAAAACGCGCGCCCTCTGGATACCCGAGGATGAAACAGGCGAGGGTACTCATTATTCATACCTGTCTTTTGACACGGACGGCGAATGACCGAGCAGACCAAAGCAGGACCGTCGATGAACACATGCCCATGCGAACCAGGTTTAGCAAAGGCGATCGTACATAAACTGGGTAGTTTCGGCACACCGCCGGAATTCGGCATTGAGTATTTCAGTGTCGGTCTTGAATCGTACCTCGAGGTGATCGAACATGAATATCTCGATGGTATGCTGAAATACAATCTTTCTTCATTCAAGCTTATTACTGGTAACTACGGCGGTGGAAAAACACATTTGCTTTACATGATCCGGCAACTTGCATGGAAGCACAATTATGCGACGAGCTACGTGAGTCTGAGTCCGACAGAATGCCCTTTTGACCGGCTTGAACTTGTCTACAAAAAGATCGTCTCGAATATTACTCCGCCGGCAGCTCAGTCCAAAGACCTAACCTCACCGGATATCGGTATCGAGTCATTGGTCAGGCATGTATACGAGAAGTACCGCGGTGAACGTGACCTGGTTTCGAGAATCAAATCACTCGAGAGCTCCAGTTACGCGAATGCTTTGAAAGGTGCCTTTCTAAGTCTTAAAGGTGATGATGAGGAAGAGTATGACGCGCTTACCCAATGGCTTAAGGGAGAGGATATTCCCCGCGAGATCCGGCTGCGCTATCGCATATCAGAGCGTATCAACCGCAGTACTGCCTTCAGGATGTTGAGGAGTCTGGTGCAGTTCATCAACAGCAGTGGCTATGCAGGGTTCATCCTGCTGTTCGATGAGGCAGAACGTGGTATGAGTATTTCTTCGACGCGGGACCGACGTCGAGCTCTGGATAATCTTCGCCAGCTTGTGGATGAGTGCGGTAATTCAAGACTTCCCGGTGCGATGTTCTTCTATGCTGTGCCCGATGAGAACCTTCTGCTTGAAGGAAGCGGTGGCGTATATGAGGCGCTCAAACAGCGGCTGCGCTCGACCTTCACCCGTGTCAATCCGATGGGCGTGAAGATCAATCTTGAAGAGATCGGAGTAACTCCTGAAGTCTTCCTGCAGAGACTGGGCGAGAAACTCCTGATCGTTTTCCAGTGCGCGTACGGTATTGAACTGGAGAATGATGTTGTCCAGGAATCCCTTAAATGCATGATCGAGGCATCCATCGAAATGCAATCACTGGATGTGAGCTATCGCAGGATCTTTGTTATCGGCATCATCGAAGCATTCCACCGCATCAAGGAGAACCATATGGTTATCGGATACAGCGATGCGCAGCTCATCCTGCGGTCCACGGTGAAGATGCTCGCCGAAAAAGAAAAAGAGGCAGTCGAGCAAGAGGAATTCTGAAAAATATCCGGCACGGATATGACTTTCATGAATAAAACAATATGAAAAACCAGAACAGTATTGTTGCCCATCCGATCTTTGGGGAAGGCATAATCGTTGCGACGAGATGGGATGAAGCAGAGGCGCAGGTCAAGTTTCGAAGCGGTTTGTGCCTGTGGCTGCCGGTGCGCTGGCTGAAGAAGATCGCCGCACCAAAGACTCAACTGGATAAGATATCATCGATCAGATTGCTCGAGGCTTTTCGTCTCGGTGTCGTTCCCCATCAGGATATCGAACACTTTACCTTTGGTCGGGCATATGAGATCAGCGAACTGGAAAAGGCATACAAGGCTCTGAAGGCGGGCAAGGGCGGCGTGTGCCTGATCGAAGGTGCCTACGGGTCTGGGAAGACCCACCTGCTCGAATATGCACGCCATCTTTCATTGAAAAAAGGGCTCGTAACTGCGTACTGTGAATTGAGTACGCAGGAGACTCCTCTACACAGACCCAAGCGCGTGTACCGTGAACTTGTCTATAACATGCGTTTTCTCAAGGACGGGTATGAGTACCATTTCCGGGATCTGTTACGACTCATGTCCGGTCTCGATGTCGCTGATCATTGCTTTTACACACCGGTATTCAAGACCCTCGGTCATATTGATGAGGGGCATTTGATGAGCGAGGTCTTCTGGCAGTGGATCGAAGGCGAGTCAACCAAGGAGTATGCGATCGATCCCCACGCACCGTTCAAGGTCCCTGGTGGGCAGAAAATACCAGCCCTCTACGATTTCTCGACCGCGGCTGATTATTACAGTTATATATTGACCGGATTGAGCAATTTCATATACCGGAGCGGCATGGGCGGTCTGGTCGTTATCATGGACGAAGTCGAGACCGTTGCCCGTATATGGGAATATGCGGCGTACTCGAGGGGTCTGCAGTTCCTTGAAGGCTTGATACTGTCGGCATTCAATGATAAAACCTTGAAACGCATCGACGGCAGGTTGATACACAACCGGGTCAGACCGACGCCCTATACCTATCGGGATGCGCATATGCTGCTCGTACTGGCAATGACACCGACCCACGGACTTCGGGGAATGGAACAGGTCATGGATCTGGTGAAGCAGCGCCTGTATCTACGTAAATTCTCAAAACCGGAACTGGAGATCATATACAAGCATCTCATAGACGTGTATCGCGTCGCCTATCCTGATTTCGAGATCGCTTTGAGCCGCCGCGATAATGTATTTCACGCTGCTCTGAAACGCGGGAGCGGAGAACTGCGCGAATTCATCAAGTTCTCGGTAGAAGCATTTGACTGGCTGCGGTTGGGTTTGCAGACACAGAAGCGGGTTCCCGCGACATAACGACAAGGTCTTCACGTTGTGACGTCCACCCATCTGGATGCACAGGAAATAAAGAAACGGCTGCCCTATACATGGGTGCCTTTTTTCAGCCGTTTCGGTGCGCTGACCGAAGTGCAGGTACGTACGGTACCCATAATCCTCGCAGGAAGGAATGTGGTGGTGATATCGCCGGCGGCAAGCGGTAAGACCGAGGCAGTGGTCGCACCGCTGCTCGAGAGACTGCTAGCCAGCAGGAAGTCAGGTGAGCACGTCGATGGTCTACAACTGCTTTATATATCACCGACGCGAGCCCTGGTGAACGATCTCTTTCGCCGGCTGGAGCAACCGGTTCAGTATACGGGATTAAGCATCAGCCGCAAGACCGGGGATCGTCCGACGCTTGATTTCAAGAAATTATCATCAGTACTTTTGACGACACCGGAGAGTTTTGATTCCCTGCTTACCCGGCATCCGAAGATATTCAAGACCCTGCGAGTGGTAGTACTGGATGAATTGCACCTGCTCGATAATACACCGCGCGGCGACCAGGTGAGGATACTGCTGGAACGGCTGCGCAGAATACAGAGTGATCTCCAGTATGCAGCGCTCTCGGCAACGATCGACGATGTGAATATCGGTGAACGGTATTTCAAGGATGCAGAGGTCTGTGTGTCAGAACTGCATCGCGAGATCGAATGCCGGATGGTGGAAAAGGATGAATTTGTGCACTCGTTATTCTCTATTGCCAGGGAAAGAAAATTCAAAAAAATACTGGTGTTTTTCAATGCGCGCAGTCTCGTTGAACTCTTTTCCCGTGATTTGAACCGACCGCCGTTCCAGGACGCCGTGCTGGTACATCATGCGAGCCTGCAGAAACAGCGCAGGGAAGAGGTGGAGCGTCAGATGAACACGGCGGAACGCGCGATCCTCTGCGCCACGTCGACCCTTGAACTGGGCATAGATATCGGTGATGTTGACTGCACTGTGCTGTACCGACCTCCTTTTAATATTTCTTCGTTTCTACAGCGCATCGGCAGGGGGAACCGTCGTATGAACACGGTGTACGCGTTATGCGTGTATACCGATGAATGGGAACGCATCGTATTCGAGACCTTTTATGATTGTGCACGCAGGGGAATGCTGTACGATAACCGGTACCAGCCGTCCCTGTCGGTCGTGCCGCAGCAGATATTCTCGTACTTATACCAGCGAAGGCGCATCGGTTCGACCGTCAAGAACCTGGATAATATACTCGTACCTGCCTACACCCCGGACCAGGTGAAAACCGTCTTCAGGGAACTCAGGCGGGATGGAAAGATCGCAGAAACTCGACCGGGCATATATTTTTGCTCGTCAAAACTCGAGGATAAGATACGCTGGGGCAAGATACACTCGAACATCGCGGAGATATCGTTCGGCGAATATGATGTGATAAATGCCGGTAACGGCATGCAGGTCGGCAGGATATTTTACCTGAAGCACCGGTTCGTACTTGGAGGACATTGCTGGGAAACAGTGCGCATCGACGAACCGAACAAGAACGTATATGCGAAATACATCGGTGATGTTCCGGCGGTCGTGAAGATATTCGAGGGAAAGGGCGCGGGCAATTATAATTTCCGGCTGGCGCCGGTTCTGAAAAACAAGTTATTCCCGGATATGACAAAGACCGATTTTCCCTATGCCCGTGAATCAGCGGATATATGCATCTTGCACCTGTTAGGCAGTCTGTATGCTTTTCTGCTTTCTGAGGCACTCCAGGTCGAAGGAATTAATGCGGTGGACGTGCAGGGAAAACTACTTGTGCTGAACCGGTATGAAATGGTCGATGAAAAATTCCCCCTGCCGGCAAAGGAATCAGTACGCAAGGTGATCGCCGATAATATAGCCAAACTCGAAGATGCGTTGGGCAGCGGCGCATATATTTATGACCTGCCGGCAAAATACCAGGTCGAAGACCATTATTTGAACCTTGATATCGATGGATTTTATGACTATCTCGAATCCTTGAAACTTGTTGAGGTCTCTTTGGAAGATTTCAGATCAGCCATCAACCGATTGACCCGAAAAAAAAAGAATGATGTTCAGCAGGCAGACGATTCTCATGCTTGACAATCAGCAGGAATCAACTAGAATTGACCGTATATAGTAGATTAATTTAATACATTTATTGTAGTATGCAGGGAGGAAACAATGATGTGTAAAACAAAGTATATATCATTATTGACTATTACCATTTTATATCTTCCAGTGTGTGTGTCTGCCCAATGGCTTGAGACAACAATCGCGGTCGGTGAGGAACCTTTTGCCTTGGTCTATAATTCGACAAGCAATAAGATTTACTGTGCAAATAGAAGTAACAATACCGTCACCGTTATCGACGGAGCGACTAACAGTGTGAACACCACCATTATAAGCGGTGGAAAGCCTGTTGCCTTGGTTTATAATATACTTAATAACAAGGTCTATTGCGCAAATTGGGATAGCGATAACGTCACCGTTATCGACGGGGAGACTGACAGTGTGATCACAACCACAGCTGCCGGCACAAATCCTATAGGCTTGGTCTATAATCATACGAATGATAAGGTGTACTGCACAAATTATGTTAGTGATAATGTAACTGTTATCCATGGGGTATCCGACAGTGTAATCACGACCATACCGGTTCACGATAAGCCTTGGCCCTTGGGCTACAATTCGACCAATAACAAGATCTACTGCGCAAATTGGGAGAGCGATAATGTAAGCGTGATCGATGGTGCGACTGACAGCGTGATTGCGACTATCGAGGTTGGCGATCAGCCGCGAACCGTGGTTCATAATCCACATAACAATAAGGTCTACTGCAGCAATAATAATAACCACAATATGACCGTAATCGATGGGGCGACCGACAGCGTGATTACATTCATCACAGTCGGTGAAGCTCCTCTTGCAATAGTGTATAATTCCATAAACAACAAAGTTTTCTGCGCAAATTATTTGGATTATGATGTAACCGTAATCGATGGGGCGACCGACAGCGTGATCGCCATCATCACGGTCGGTGGCGGACCGTACGCCTTAGTCTATAATTCGACAAACGATAAGATCTATTGCGCAAATAGATGGAGTGATAACGTGAGCGTTATTGACGGGGAGACGAACTGCGTGATCGCGACAATCGAGGTTGGCGATGAACCTCAAGCTTTGGCCTGGAATCCTGTTCAAAACCGTACGTATGTGGCAAATAGTGAGGGTTCAAGTGTTTCGGTAATCCGGGATGAAACGGGGATAGAAGAAGATACGGAGATTGCTCGCAACGACATTGCCATTTATCCGAATCCCGCGCAGACATTTTTCACCATCCATTCGCACTCGCCTATATATGGTATTCAAATATACGATATACTTGGAGCATTAATATGGACGGAAGACATTGTTGAATTGGCAGAAAAGAGCATAATTTCGTTGAAACAAATGAATGCCGGCGTTTATTTTCTGAAAGTGACGACAGAAGATACCGAATTCATCAAAAAACTTATCGTTACGAAGTAATATATAACTCAGAATTTCATAAAATTACCGTATTCTATCTTTTGCATTCAACATTGTGCATTCCACTTCTATTAGTATTCGCCTGTACTTTTTCCAATATCTATCATCAACTTCAGTAGTAGAGCGAATATAACGACTCCGACTATACAGCCTATCCCAATACCGGTACCAATCATACACATTTTTTTATCATCCAGTCCATATTGGTAGATAGTTTTTACCTTATCACTTTGGAAACTGATATAATCACCATCTGGTGTTTTTACAATGATCATGCTGTCCTGAGTATAGGCATATGTACCTTCGGGGAAATCATATACCCTGTTATCAACAGTAATAATCCTTCTGATGAAGCGAGGTTGTTGTGATTCTAATTGCTCCTGTGTGATCTGACGACTGGTGTAACACCCCTGCGTGACAGTGATATAACAACCGATGGTTAAGAATATGAGAATTTTCCTATACACCATTTTTTCCTCCTTGCCCAACAATCGTTTCCCAAAATCTACACAGACATAAAAGCATAATATCCTCAGTTAACTGAGGACCGTATACTTTTTCGCGTATTATACAACCATACTATACACTGTCAAGGCAATCTTAAAAACCACTATATTATATGTTATTATACAAAATTTTTCTATTCTGCGTTATGCAATCTTAGTTTCTCTAGTTCGTTTATATAGTTCGTTTAGTTTTGTTTTTTCTGGCAACATCAGCGCAGCATGTCTGCAGCGGAGCATGACTTCCATGAAACGTGACTTCAGCGTAAGCGTGTCTTCAGCAGAGCGTAAATGAAGCTCTGCGTATATTTGTGCTCTTGACACCAGCATATTTGTCTGTATAATATACACAGTAGGAGTGAGGGTATAAAGGAGGTGATGTAAGGAACTTCATAATTGTGTGTGATGTATCTTAGGTTGAAGCCTTGAACGTAAGATACTAAAAGATTCCCCAATAAAGGCAATTTAGAAAGGAGATACATAATGAAGAAGCTATTAATAGGCGCTCTTGCGCTTGTAGCAATGATTATTGTTGGATGTGCCGGCGGTGCAACCGAGTTTGACGCGCCCCAGATCATCCAGGTCATTATGACCGATACCGACGTCGAGATCACCTGGGAAGAGGATACCGCGATCGAAGGCGATGAGGATTTTGCCGGTTATAATGTTTACGTCGTGGTTGCCGAAGACTCGAGCGATCTGCTGGTCGAAGACGGTGAAGACCTGAACAAAGACAATGC
>CP070834.1:1026660-1051436 GCA_020341755.1 Caldifarciminota bacterium
TTCAACGAATGATTGCGGAACATACTACGAACGTGGTGCTCAGAAACATGGCTGGGATGTTTTTTAAATTATTAAACATTCGTTCAATCATGGCGGTGCCATTATTCGTAGAAAACCAACCGATCGGGTTCCTGGATATTTCGCGAAATACACCTTTCAAAAAAAATGACCTCACACGGTTCATGCATCTTGCCAAACACATTGCCCTGCTCTTGCACCATATTCAGACCGAGCAGTACCTCAAAGATAGTGAGACACGATATCGCTCATTTGTTATGAATTTTCAGGGAATTGCATACCGTGGTAATCTCGATTTCACCGCAGTATTTTTCCATGGTGCGGTCTCGGAGATTACTGGGTACACGGAAGATGATTTTATCCGTGGAATGCCGCGCTGGGATGAAATCATCTACCGGACAGATCTCGATCAGATCAAGGAATCGATCCGGCGAATCGCCACCGAACCGCATTTCTCATGCATGCGTGAATACCGTATTATTCGCAAGGATGGTTCGACCCGATGGGTCAGAGAATATGCCCGGAACATCTGTGACAATAACGGCAAACCAACCCGCGTAGAAGGTTCGATATATGATATCACCAGCGAAAAAACAGCCCGGGATGCACTCTTGGTTAGCGAAAGAAAATTTCGGCAATTCTTCGAGCATCAACCGACCTACTGTTATATGGTATCTCCGGGCGGTCTTATCATTGATGTCAACAATACTGCGCTTGCTGCACTCGGGTATGACAAGGACGAATTAGTGGGCAATCCTATCACCATGGTCTATGCACCTGAATGCCATGAAAAGGTAAAACAACTTTTACATCAATGGAAAACCACAGGCATGGTCGACGATTCGGAACTGACCATTATTGCCAAGGACGGTTCGCGCCGCACCATACTGCTGAGCGCGCGTGCAGTGAAAGATGCATCCGGACGCCTGCTTCACTCGGTGTCTGTGCAAAAAGATATCACCGAAAAAAAACAGACCGACGAACAGATACGCTCATCACTGGAAGAAAAAAAGGCACTGCTTAAAGAAATCCATCATCGCGTAAAAAACAACCTTCAGGTCATCTCGAGTCTGCTCAATCTTCAATCATCTTATATTAATAACGAAGAATATCAACATTTTTTCAAGGAAAGTCAGGACCGCATAAAGACAATGGTGCTCATTCATGAAAAACTCTACCAATCGGAGAACCTCGCCGCTGTCAGCCCGTCGGACTATATCAACGGCATAGTTCACAATCTGCTTGACTCATACAGGGTAGACTCCGCCGAAATCGCTCTCAAAAGCCAGATAGACGATTTCCCTATTGACATTGATCTGGCGATTCCCTGCGGTCTCATCATTAACGAACTCGTCAGCAATGCGCTAAAACACGCATTTGGGGAAATGCGCCCGAACGATCGACCTCGGATCCACATCAGCCTTACCAGACAAGAACAACAAATAATACTGACCGTCAGTGATAACGGTTCCGGCATGCCGAAAATCGATTTAGAGACAACCAAAACACTCGGGCTTCAGCTTGTACATTCGCTGGCCCAACAACTCAATGCAAAGATCGAGGTCAATCGGAAGAAGGGGACAAGATTCACGTTCACCTTCCAAATAAAAGCATGATGAAGATGCTACTCGATCAACGTTAATCATCTTTCGCCACTGTTGACAATACAACAATAATTGTGTATCTTTACTGCAAACTATGCAACATACATACGATATAGGTATTTATACCTACTGCCATAGAAACATATATTTCCATGCAATAACTATCATGTATTTGAAAATCACAAACAGGAGAATAGATTATGTTTAAAATTTTTCTGGCTGATGACCATATTCTTGTACGTCACGGTTTACGACGGATCATAGAAGAAAATCCTGACTATAAAATTATTGGTGAAACCGGCGATGGTCTCGAAATCGTCAGCAATATTCGTAAACTAAGACCCGACATGATCATCCTAGATATCTCCATGCCGAATCTTCGTGGTATCGAGGCGATCAGGAAAATACGGCGCTTTGATAAAAAAATCCTGATACTCGTGCTTACCATGCACAAAAACGATGAGTATGTGTATGAATGCCTGGTGAATGGAGCACAGGGTTACATTTTAAAAGAGGATGCGGATAATGAGCTGATGTCTGCGATAACGACCGTAAAAAACGGTGAACTCTACATATCACCCTCTTTTACTAGTGATGTTATAAAGAAGTTGATACAACGCAAGGCAGGAACAAGCTCAAGGAAGCACAAAACAGCGTTCAAAGAACTCACACAACGCGAACGAGAAGTGTTGAAATTAATCGCTGAAGGTAATCCCAATAAAAAGATCGCCCGGAAACTCGGTATCAGTGTTCGAACTGTGGAACATCACCGATTGAGCATAACAAAAAAACTCGGTGTTTCCAATACGGCGAGTCTGGTGAAACATGCGATCAAAATAGGATTGCTCGATCTGAGCCGGTAGCATGTTACAGAAAAAGAAAGCGCGGACCAGACGAGCGAGCCGCACAAAAGCAAAAATAGAAAAAGACCAGAAGCATCACCTCGTGAGCGGTGTTGTCGAAGAACGACCAGAAGATTTTTATTCGATTCTCGAGGGGCTCCCCGATATTGTTTACCGGATCGATCCTCAGGGGAATTTCACCTATATTAACAATTCCATTCGTATCCTGGGTTATGAACCGACCGAGCTCATTGGAAAACACTTCAGCACGATCGTTCATCCTGAGGATGCTGCATATCTCAGCAGGCACTCACTTCTCCCCCGCTATGAGGGGCAGACGACCGGACACCAGGGGGCACCAAAACTGTTCGATGAGCGTAGAACCGGTCGAAGAAGGACAAGAGGACTCGAGATCCGACTCCTTCCTAAAAAAGCCAACAGAGCGGATAAAAAATCAAAAAAAGTTATCGGCTCGGTCATAGCCTTTGGCGACGTAACATCGGCTGGCTACTACAGCACCGGTATCCGCACTAAAAAGAGAAAATTTCTCGGCACACTGGGGATAATCAGAGATATTACCGAACGCAGACGGGCCGAGGAAAAATTACGATATCAAGCAGACCTGCTCCAGAACGTTTCAGATGCGATCGTATCTACCGATCTCAAGTTCGTGATACGAACATGGAACCGTGCAGCCGAGAAACTTTATGGCTGGAAAGCCTTCGAAGCGATCGGGATGAATGCGAATACCCTGACGCATCAGCGTTTTACGGATGATAACGCGAAGGATGTGATGCAACGTTTTATGGATAGTGGATACTGGCGTGGGGAAATCACGCAGAGACGTAAGGACGGTTCGGAGCTCAATGTTCTAACTTCGCTATCTCTTATCAAGAATTCAGCTGGTACTGCCGTAGGCATGGTCAGCGTGAACCGTGACATCACGGAACGGAAAAAGGCCGAGATAGCTCTTGCCATAGCAAACGAACGCCTGAAAAAACTCCAGCAGGTCACGACGGCAGCACACAGTACGCTAGACATCTCGACCGTTTTCAAGAGAGTGTCGAATGGTTTTGTTGACACCCTCGATTTCAATACCGCCCTTATTTTCATGAAGGACAAGGAAGGAAATCGTTATGAGGTGAAATCCATCACTGCCAAGAGAGGGATTATTTCAAAGATCAACGCAATACTCGGCTATCCTATCGGGCGTATGAAAATACCGCTCAATTCGCATAATGAAGCACTACGTGCTGTCCGGCAAGATAAAATATTTATCCGAGAAACCTTAGCCGAGATTGTGTATCCCTTCGTCACCAAAAAAATGTGTGCAGCCATAGAACGCCTTCGGCGGTCGAAGAAATATATCGTGATACCGATCAGGATCGGCGATGAAGTAGCCGGAGGAGTGTTTCTTACCTCGCCTCGAAATGAAGTCTCTGAGGCTGAGTTGAGCGTCGCCATGCTCTTCACACGCGCGGCTGCGAACGCCATAAACAACGCCAACCTGCATATTCAAACGACTGAGGCAGAACGCGCACTGCGCGAAAGCGAAGCGCGATGGCGCTCCCTTACGGAGCATTCACCAGACCATATACTGATGCTCGATACTGATGCCTCTATCCTATATATGAACCGTCCATTTCTCGGGAAGAGCAATGATGAAATCATCGGTACATCGTTCTACGAATATGCAGCACCTGAAAACCGTGCCGCCATCAAGAAAACCGTTGAAGGTGTTCGTGCGGCGGGCAAGGCGGCAACAATCGAGCATACGATAAAAGATGAAGACGGTTCCTTCAAGTACTTTGAACTCCATATCGGACCTGTATTGCACAGTGGCCACGTGACATCACTCATTATCAGAAGTGCAGACGTGACGGAACGAAAAAAACAGGAAGAACGGCTCACAAAATCACTCGAGGAAAAGGAAGCACTACTCAGAGAAATTCATCATCGCGTCAAAAATAACCTCCAGATCATATACAGCCTGCTCAATCTTCAAGTAGGGTATCTTGACAGCACACAGTACAAACGACTCTTCCAGGAATGCCAGGACCGTATAAAGTCAATGGTCCTAATCCACGAAACGCTTTACCAGTCTGAAAACCTGGCAGATATCAATCCGGTTGAATACGTTAGCAACCTCATCAAATATCTCTCCAATACGTACAGTATTCAAAAGCAGAATATCCAGATCAATACACACATCGATAAGATCGACATGGACATCGATACGGCGATTCCTTGTGGTCTCATCATAAACGAACTCGTCAGCAATGCGGTTAAATATGCGTTTACGGGAAATATGCACAAGCAGGTACCCGAGATAACCATCAGCCTGAAAAAGGACACGGATCATGATCTGAGGCTTACTATCGCCGATAATGGAAAAGGCCTACCAGCAGACCTCGACTGCGAGCATACGCGGACATTGGGCCTTCAGTTGGTAAGTGCCCTGACCCAACAGTTACGGGGAACCTTGGATGTGCAGAGAACAAACGGCACTGTATTCACCATACTGTTCCCGTATCGGAGTTGAACCATGAAGCGACCTCGTGTCATGATTGTTGAAGATGAAATCATCGTCGCAAAGGATATCCATTACCGGCTTGAGAAACTCGGTTATGAAGTTGCCGGCATGGTTTCCGATGGCCAGTCAGCAATAGAACAAGCATCACAGCAGTTCCCGGATATCATACTCATGGATATCCGGCTTTCCGGCGCGGTCGATGGCATCGAAGCAGCGCGAAGAATTCATGACACGTTGCATATCCCGGTTATCTATCTCACTGCGTACGCGGACAACCATACGCTGCAACGTGCAAAGGTGACCGAACCATTCGGATACATCATCAAACCGATCGAGGATACGGAACTCAAATCGACCATCGAAGTAGCCCTCTACAAACACGGAATCGAAGCACGGTTGCGTGAGAGTGAATGGAAATTCCGAACCATCTTCGAGAACGCCAACGATGTTATCGTGTACCTTGATCGGCGAGGAAAGATACGGGATATCAACAAAAAGGCATACAGCATGTTCCGATGCAAAAAACGCAATCTCATCGGAACGAATATCTTAAAACTTCCTTGGTTCGACGGGCGGACCGTGAAAAGGATAAATGATCTCCTCGGCTCGATTGAGAAAAACGAACCATCTATCGATCTCATCGAACTGGAACTGAAGAATACCGAGAAAAAGAAAATATTCGCTGAAGCAAGTATCACGGCACTCACCGATAAGAACCGCGTAACCGGTTTCCTTATGGTCATCAGGAATATCACCGAAAGAAAAAAAATGGAGCAGCGGCTGGCTCATACCCTGGCTCAGCTGAGGAAAGAACAACGACAGCTCGAGTCATTGACGAAAAAGATAATCACGGCGCAAGAACAGGAACGCCTCTATCTTGCATCCGAAATACATGACGATCTTCTTCAGGGCATCGTTGCTATTCTCTATTTTTTCCAGATGATCGATACTTCATCGTTTGATGATAAGACTCGTGAGAGAAAAGAAAAACTCGTTCAGATAATCAAGAGCTCTATTGAACGGGGACGTTCGCTGATACGTGAGATCGAACCCATCCGCGAGCAGGATATCGATCTCGTTCAGGCTATTAAAAATTCAATCGAGTTGAGATTCGCAGGTACTGAAATTACCGTGCAGTTCGACCATCCTGATGGCCTCCCAAGGCTCAGTTCCGCGGTCGAAACAAATATCCTGCGTATCGTGCAGGAAGCGTTGATGAATATTTACAAACACGCGAACGCAACCTCAGTTAATATACGGCTTAACAAAAACAAAAAAACACTGATAATCGAAATCGTCGATAACGGTGCGGGATTCAGTAAACGAACCGCTGCTAAAAAAGCCGCAGGACATTATGGATTACTTTCAATGCAAGAACGTGCACACCTGATCAACGGTTCCCTTTCGATCAAGAGCAGACTCGGCAAAGGGACTACTATCCGATGCACATTTCCCATTGAGCGGAGTGAATCCGGATGGACAAAGTAAGGACTATGTTCGCCTGTGCGATCGTATCCCCTCATGGAGCCCCTCACATAAGAGACAACAGAGACGCCGATGGGTTCTTCGCCAAAAAAGAACCATTCAGGCGATTCATCATAACCACATATTCCCGATTCGGTCTGTAATATAAGGCCAAATATACATTTACCATAGGTACTTATACTCACTATATTATGCGTGGTGATGGTCATTGTGGATTTTTCCATATTCCATAGAATTTAATATGAACGATAATAATAACATGTTCACGTTATTTCTCGCTGATGATCACACTATCATACGGCAGGGGTTGAAGAGAATCATTGAAGAAAACCCACGCCATAGGGTCATCGGTGAAACGGGAGACGGACTCGACATTGTACCGAAACTACGTCAGCTGAATCCCGACATGATCATCCTCGACCTATCGCTACCGAATCTCAATGGCATGGAAGCGATCCGCAAGATACGAAGATTTAATAAAAAGATAAAGATACTCATACTCACCATGCATAAAAACGATGAGTATGTTTATGAATGTTTGGTAAATGGCGCCCAAGGTTATGTACTTAAGGAAGACGCAGATACCGAGCTGCTCTCAGCGATCAATTCGATACAGAAAAACAATATTTACATATCGCCTTCGTTTACCAGTGATGTTATAAAAAAACTGGTCCAGCACAACAGTCTAAAAGGTAATAGAAAGAAAAAACCGGGATACCAGGACCTGACACCGCGCGAACGCGAGATCTTGAAGCTGGTCGCAGAAGGTAATTCCAATAAGAAGATTGCGGATAAATTGCATATCAGCATCCGTACGGTCGAACACCACCGACAAAACCTGATGAACAAAGTGGGAGCCCAAAATACCGCAAGTCTGGTAAGGTATGCCTTCCGAAACAAAATCATAGAATAAAATGAAATATAGGAAGTGCAGCATACCTCTTACCCTGGAAGCTGGGGCTCTGCCCCAGCTTCCATAATACATAGAATTTATGAAAAAGAAACGCAAAGCAAAGAAAGTGGGCAGCGGGGAAACGATCCGCCGGATTCCCCGTGCAGAACAGAAACCCAGAAAATTGAAATCGACACGCAGCAGGCTGTTATTCCACCGTGACGACCAGTATCGGACATTCGTCGATAATTTAACGGATTTCATATATATGATCGACCGCGAGATGAAAGTTCTCGCCCTGAACAAAAGCGCCGCATCATTCCTCCAATACGATCCTCAGGAAGTAATCGGTAAATCGCTATCCGATATCTTCCCCGAAAATATCGCGCAGCAGTACACGAGCAGTCTGAACAAGGTCTTCCGAACCAGCACTCCGCTCGTCACCGAGTCTCGAATTCCAACCCGAGGTATGGAACTCATTACGAACGTCCAGCTCAGTCCGATCAAAGACACTTCCGGAACGACGATCGCCGTCATGGGTGTTACGCGTGACATCACGCAGCGCAAACGTATGGAATTACTCATTAAACAGCAGCTGGATGTAGCGACAACACTCAGCAGCATACAGGATCTAACTACCGGTCTCAGTTTTTGCCTTGATACGGTCATTGCCGTATCCCATATGGACTGCGGCACTATCCATCTATTGGATAGTAGATCGAAAAACTTCATTCTGAAATGGTATCAGGGACTTGCCGAACAATTTATTACGGGATGCTCGATCATCCCTCTTGATTCTCTGTTTGGCAGAACCGTTAATAGAGGCAAACCAGCGTACGGCACCTATGTTAAATTCCAAGCTGCGTTATCGTGGCTAGAGGGGAAAAATAGACTCCGTGCTGCAGCGATCATCCCCATTTTGTCTAAACAGCGGATCATCGGCTGTTTTACGATTGCCTCACACACCAGGAATGATATAGCCCCTTTCAGCAGGAATGCCGTTGAAATGGTCGTTGCGCAAATGGGTAACGCGATCACCAGACTCGAAGCTGAAGTTGAACTTCACAATGCCCACCGTATCCTTGAACACAAGGTCGAAGAGCGCACCAAACAACTCACCCTGACCAACCGTGAACTGAAAAACGAGATCAGCAGGCGGAAACAGACCCAAAATAATCTTCTAAAGAATGAACGATTTCTTCAGGACATATTCGATGGTATCCAGGACGGCATCAGCATCCTGGATACCAAACTCGTCATCCAGCGTGCGAATGCCTGGATGACCAGGATGTACAAAAATCACATGCCCTTGGTCGGAAAGAAATGCCACGAGGTGTACCAGTTGAGAGACACTGTCTGCCCCTGGTGCCCGAGTGTCGTTACTGTAAAGACCGGCAAGCAGCACCACGAGATCGTCCCCTATCCCAGCGAGAAGAATCCGGAAAAGTGGCTCGATGTCTCGTCATACCCCCTCTTCAACACGCGCGGTAAGGTAACCGGTATAATCGAACATGTTCGAGATATCACTGAACGACGCAGGGGAGAACAAGAGCAACAGAGGTTGTATTCGGAACTCAAGGCATCGCAGGCACAACTGGTAAGACTCGAACGTCTCAAAACCATGGGCATGATGGCAGCAGGAGTCGCTCACGAGCTCAATAATCCCATGATGGGCATGATCAATTTCGTACAGTACTGTATGAAACATACCCCACCCAATGACCGCATATATCCTGTCCTTTATGATCTCGAGGTGGAAACGCGACGATGCATCGATATCGTACAACGGCTTCTCACATTTTCCCACGCTGCAAAACCAAAAAAAGAAACAATGCAGAAAGAGGATATTTCACTTGTGATTGACCGGGTGGTACGGCTTCTCGATTACCGAATCAAAGAACAACAGACTACTATTACCCGTCGTATATCCGACTCCATACCAAAGGTCTGGATCCGCGTCAGCGAAATACAGCAAGTATTTCTGAATATCATTGCTAACGCACTCGATGCTGTCGAAAACACAGACAGGAAAAAGATACAGATCACCATAAAACCATTAAACGGACACGTGAGCGTCTCGGTAAAAGACACAGGATGCGGTATGACTCCTGACCAGCTACGACAAATTTTCGACCCTTTCTTCAGTACCAAAGGACGCAAACAGGGCACCGGACTCGGGCTAGCAATAAGTCATAATATAATCAAAGAACATGGAGGCAAAATCACCTGCAAGAGCAACGCAGGTAAAGGAACAGAGATGCTCATTCTTTTACCTCAAAAAACCAAGAAAAAGGATGGATGAATATGAGCTACCGGATTCTCGTTATTGACGATGAAGAGGCAGTACGAAAAGCCTTTATCCTTGCGTTCGAGGATACTGAATATATCATCGATACCGCTGATTCAGGGGAAGAGGGCATAGTATTGAACAACAAACACAAATATGATCTCATTTTCCTCGACCTTAAAATGCCGGGCATGGGTGGAATTGAAACTCTGTCCATAATAAGAAAAACGGATACAAAAACACCGATATACATAATAACTGCTTTTTATCAGGAATATGCAGAACAATTAAAAATGGTCGAGAAAAGAGGCGTTGACTTCGAGGTAGTCAGAAAACCAATCGACAGTGAAAACCTACGGCTTATTGTTAGTGGAATACTGAAAACACCTGCGGGATATTAAGGATAGCATCATGATAAGATTCCGACTGTACATCGCAGGACAGAGCGCAAAGGATGAACTCATTGTCGATAATGTCACACAGATCCTTAAGGATGAATACGGCACAGGCTATCAGCTCGAGGTCATTGACGTGATCGAACACCCGGAATTAGCAACACGTGACTCTATCCTGGCAACGCCTACGCTGGTCAAGTACGATCCACATCCAGTAAGAAGAATCATCGGTGATTTCAGCAATAAAACCAAAGTACTTGCCGGTCTGGACCTCCTCACACAGACTTGATATCATGTATACATGCGGAGCTGATTCTTGTTCAATGGTATGCGATAAGAACGATGAGAATAGTATGATGGTATTGATTTCACGGAGTACGCAGTAATGTCGGTGCGGGTATTGTTGGTTGAGGATGAGATGATTGTTGCCGAGGATCTCAGGCGGACGCTACGGCAGTTGGGGTATGAGGTGAGTTCGATCGTGGCGACCGGCGAAGCGGTGCGGCGTCAGGTCGAGATCGATCAGCCGGATCTTATTCTCATGGACATCGGGCTCAAGGGCAGCATGGATGGGATCGAAGCGGCTCAAGAACTGAATTCTCGGCATGCCGTACCGATCGTCTATCTGACCGCCTATACCGATCCCGAAACCCTGAAGCGGGCAAAGCTTACCAATCCCTTCGGGTATATCATTAAGCCATTTGAAAAACGTGACCTGCGTACGACGATTGAGATGGCGCTGCACAAGCATCGTATGGAGAAGAAGGTTACCCATCTCAACACCGTGCTGCGGGCGATCCGGAATGTCAATCAACTGATCACCACGGAAAAAGACACCGAGAAGCTCATTCAGGGGATTTGTCAGAATCTGGTGGATAATCGCGGGTACGACAATGTCTGGATCGCGATCACCAATCGTGTCGGGCGTATCGTGACCACTGCCGAAGCTGATATTGAACACCGGCATGCCGGTGGCGTGCAGCAGGTCGTGAATGCGGCGCTGCCGGTCTGTGTTGAGCGGGCGCGCAGTCAGCAGGGGGTGGTCGTCATGTCTGATATCGAGGTTTGTGCATCGTGTGATTTTGTGTCTGCGTTTCGTGGCAAACATGTGTTGTGTGTGCGGTTAGAATCGAATCAGATCATTTACGGCTTCATGAAAGCGGCGCTGCCCAGTGGTTTCATTATCGATGACGATGAACTGGCGCTGTTTCAGGAAGTTGCCAATGATGTCGCTTTCAATCTCCATACCATACGGGTGGAAGAAGAGCGGATGCGGGTCGAGCATGAATTACGCAACAGCGAGACCCGTTTGCGCAAGATCATTAACCGTACCGCGGATGGTATCATCATTGTTGACCGTCACGGGATTGTGCGTTTTGCCAATCCCGCGGCGCAGGCGATGTTCGGGCTTACCGAGCAGGAACTTGTGGGTACGGTTTTCGGTGCGCCGGTAGCGAGCGAGGATACGACCGAGATCAAGTTGGTTCGTCCCGACACCAGGCCGATCACGGCGGAGATGCGGACGGCGGAGATCCAGTGGGAGGGTAAGTCTGCCTATCTGGCTTCGTTGCGTGATATTACCGATCACAAGAAGATCGAGCAGGCGTTGCAGCAGAGTGTTGAGAAGTCGCAGCGGATTTTGCAGGAGACGGTGCAGGCGCTGGCGATCGCGCTCGAGAAACGCGATCCCTACACGGCTGGGCATAGTTTGCGGGTAGCCCAGCTTGCCGAGGCATTGGCTGAGGAATTGGGGCTACCTGAGGACCAGGTGCGGGGTGCTCACATTGCCGCCGCGATCCATGATATTGGCAAGATCTATGTTCCGGCTGAGATCCTGAGCAAACCGCGTTCCTTGAGTGATGCCGAATTCAACCTCATTAAATCGCATCCCCAGATCGGGTTTGATATTTTAAAAGATATTGAGTTTCCCTGGCCCATCGCTCAAACCGTCCTCCAGCATCATGAACGGATGGATGGCTCTGGCTACCCGCAGGGTCTGTCCGACGGACAAATTCCATTGCTTGCCAAGATCCTGGGAGTTGCCGATGTCGTTGAAGCCATGTGCTCACACCGGCCCTACCGACCCGCCCCGGGACTCAAACGCGCCCTCGAAGAGATCACCGACAACCGCGGCGTACTTTACTCCTCTGATGTCGTCGACGCGTGCTCATCCCTCTTCGGTCGGGAAGGATTCAGATTTTCTCCATGAGGAAAATACAATGACGAGAGAAGATACAACGATAGAAATCCTTCTTATCGAAAGCGATCATCTCGATGCGGCTATGGTCAAGGAGATGCTGACTGGATCTTTGACTATACCGTTCGTGCTCGAACATGTCGATCAACTCAATACGGCGATGGAGTATTTAGCCGGTAAAAAATCCGATATTGTACTACTTAATCTATTTCTCTCTGACAGTCAGGGTATCGACACATTTAGTACTCTCCATGCTCATAGCCCTGATATTCCTGTTATCGTTATACTCACGAAAAAAACCGACGAATCTTACGGCGTGAAGGCTCATCAGCTTGGTGCCCTCAGTTACATCTTGCTCGATGATACCAATAGCACACTATTCAACCGTGCCATCCAGTGTGCGGTCGAACAACACAGAGTCTCAGTGGAATTGCGTGCTTTATCCTTAATCGATGATCAAACTGGATTATACAATCAACATGCGTTCTATGTCCTCGGTCAACACTATCTCAAACTTGCTGAAAGGACACGTCGAGGACTTATACATTTCGTGATACAATGCAATAATTTGAACTGGATCAAACAGAACATCGGTGAAGATGAAGAGAAAAATGCACTTTCTTACACGGCTTGTGCGATCAAGGAAACATTCCGCAGGTCGGATATTCTTGCAAGATTACGACACAACAAATTTGCAGTCATTGCACTGGAGTCGAAAAAATCGAGTATTGATAGTATCGCACAGCGCTTGTTGAAGATCATAGAAACCTACAACAACAAAACTCGCTCTGCATATACCCTTTCCATCGAATACGGTTCAGCATATTATGATGCTCAAGGACCGCATTCTATCGCCGATCTCATGTCCCGGGCATGTAAGGATATGTACAACAAACGCAGGGGAAACGGCTGAATCTATCATGACCATGTGGCTTGTTGATACGTGTTTTGTCACCTTACCGTGGAGCGCAGGAGCATGAACGTTCTTTCGGTACTTCACTTGATTTCCGCGGTTGCATACCTTTATCTGGCTGGATTCATTACCCTGAAAAATCCCAAATCGCCATTCAACAGGATATCCGCATTGCTGTTCATCTGCATGGGTATCTGGAGTTTCAGTTGTATTTTCATGCACAGTCCACTAATCCCCAGAGCAAGTGTTGAGTTCTTCGATAGAGTAGGATCAGTAGGCTCGTTCATGATAAGCAGTGTCTTTTTGATCTTTGTACTCATATTCACCGAACAAAAAAAATTTTTGAAACATCCCTATGCGTATGGTTTACTGTTCCTTATTCCTGTAATCCTGCTTGTCAAGAAATTCGAAGGTACGATGGTATCCGATTACATCCAGGGATCGTTTGGCTGGTCCCGGCTCGTAAATTCTACTCCCGAGGTGTATGCTCTGTTCGTATATTACATACTGACATGTGCTGCCGCATTGTTTCTCCTGATCAGATATTCACACAAGCAGCACGACGTTTTTAAAAAGAGACAAGCAACGATCATATGGACAACCTTTGCGGTCGCTTTTGTGCTCGGCAGCATTACCGATGCACTCCTGCCTGCGTTGCAGATATCAGTATTACCTGAAATGGCGAACATCTTTAGTCTAGTCTGGTCATGTGGTATCGCCTATACGATCATCAGATACCGTTTGCTACAGGTAACCCCGGAAATGGCCGCCGATGAAATCATTTCCACCATGAGTGAATCACTCATACTCCTCGACACGGCGGGAACGATCGTAACGGTCAATAGGGCTGCTACACACCTCCTGGGTTTCGAAGAAAACGATCTGATCGGCAGGCCGGTGGCAAAGATATGTGCTGAGAAGGGCCTTATTGAAAAGGTACTCGAGGAAGTCCAAACACAGAAGAATATCCGGAATCGCGAATGTTCATTCAACACGAGAGATGGTCGGCTCGTGCCGACCCTCATATCCGCATCGGGATTGACACAAAAAAATCACCTCCAAGGTGCTGTGCTGGTCGTGTACGATATTACGGACAGGAAACAAGCGGAGGATGAATTGAAAAAATCACTTAGAGAAAAGGAAATTCTCCTTAGTGAAATGCATCACCGGGTGAAAAACAACCTTATGATCATATCAAGTTTGCTTGAACTTCAATCCTCCCATTCGAAAAGCCGTCATGCACGACAAATATTAAAAGATAGTCAATCCCGGATCAAATCTATGCAACTTATTCATCAAAGAATGTATCAGTCACAGACCATGACGAATATTGACTCGACAGATTATATACAAAACCTCGTGAAAGAGCTCTTCGATTCGTATTGCATCGACAGGGCGCGCATTCGTTTAGAAACATCAATTGACGAACTCCCCATGGGTTTCGATATGGCAATACCATGTGGTATTATCATAAACGAGCTGATATCGAACGCCTTGAAGCACGCATTCCCGGATGGTCGGGATGGCACTATCCGTATTGAATTCAAGCATGCTCATGATCAGATTATACTTTCCATGTATGACAGCGGTATCGGCATTATTACACCGGTTGATTTTGACACGACAAAATCACTTGGGCTCACGCTCATCAGTATGATGACTCATCAACTCGGCGGTACGGTGGGGGTAACCGTGAGTAACGGCACTTGTTTTACAATAACCTTTCCATTTAACAGCGAGGAGAAATCCACCAATGAATGACCATAGCGCCAAAAAATCTTTCTGTGATTTTGAAAAAACACTCGGCATTCTTTTCGACATTACGAACGACCTTGTACATGTTGCGGATACCAATGGAAAAATCATCATTGCGAACCATAATTGGCTCTCGATACTCGGCTACGCTATCCATGATCTTCGAACCATAAAAATCAGCGATATCGTGCGTGAAGATTTGCGCAGTGAATTCCTTGACGCTATGGAAAAACTGGGTTCAGGTCAATCCTCAGACCTGTTTGAGACTGTCTTTGTCACCAGACAAGGTAAACAATTCCCTGTGAATGGAAAATTGACCAGCAGTGAATACGACGGAGAGATCTTGCTTATCGGTACTTTCTCCGCGATATCAAAGAAATATCCGCAGGCAGCCGAAGCTGACCGTTTCACTACCCTGTGCGAACATCTACCCTACCCCTATTTCCTGATTGACAACCACGGTGTCATTATCGCCTGTAATGACGATGCCTGTGATTTAAGCGGATATACGCATGAGGAGTTAATGACAGTCAACATTACCGACGGCACGCTGTTTTCCCCCCTCGAAGACACCGACACGCCGATATTTGTGGAAGGAACTTTCTTAAGTAAAGGAGCACCCACCGAATACGTTTTGTACTGCAAAAACGCTTCTCGTGCAAACATTGAAATGACAAGAATACCCGTGATCATACAAGACCACCAATCACTGATGCTTATCGTCCGCGACATCACCGCCCAGCGCAAAACCGAACAGGCACTCCAGGAATCAGAAGAACGTTATCGCGACCTTGTGGAACATGCGGACGTCGCCATTGCGATTCAGGATGCTACCGGTGCTTTCAAATACGCCAACAAACGTTGTGCCGACCTGTTCGGTTACGGTCCTGAGGCAATAATGAAACAGTCCATTAGTACGATCATACATCCAGACGACACGCAGCGTTTCCTCCAGTACCACCGTGCACGCATGGAAGGCAAATTTGTACCGCGACGTTTCGAGGTAAGGGGTATACGCCGGGATGGTCGTACCCTCTTCCTGGAGGTGCACACGGCGGTTCTCAGGTCAGGCGATGAAATAACCGGGACACGGTCCTATCTGTGGGACATATCAATGCAAAAAGACATTGAAAAGAAACTACGCATACTCACCCTTAATGATCAGCTGACCGGTCTGTACAATCGCCGCGGATTCAACACGCTTACCATACAGCAGATGAAATATGCTGACCGTATGAAGAAGGGGCTGTGTATTCTCTATGCTGACCTCGATAATCTAAAGTGGATTAATGATAGTTTCGGACACCGTGAAGGCGACCAGGCAATACGGTCAGTGGCAAAAATATTCCGCAATACATTTCGAGACTCGGACATCATTGCACGTGTCGGTGGTGATGAATTTGCTGTTTGTGTAACCGGTGCCGAGAAGGACGATTTGCCTCTCATAAGAGCACGCCTGCAAAAGACCGTCAAGGAATATAACATACTGCACTCAACTCAATTTGACATTTCCATTAGCATTGGTACTACGTATTACGACCCGGACAATCCCCTGAATATCGACGAGCTCCTCACCGAGGCAGATGCACGTATGTATGCTACTAAATGGGAAAAAAATAATCCTTGAGACTAGAACGATTGTCTGGTTACCGTACTACGATAACTTTCTGGATCTGATCCCCCTCCCCCATAATGAAATAAACGCCCGATGTACAATACCGAATATCAACGGGTCTTCCGGTGATATCATACAGCCGGCTGTTGTCATCAAACCGAAATACGCTCACGCTTCGGACGATTGTCGGTGAACACGGGGCAGAGAAAGAAGATTGTTCACAGACATTGACACCGGTTGTGAACTCACCATCACCATATATGTCATAATTATCAGCGTGAAACTCCATCCATACAACCAAGCACCCGGTTTCCGCAAAAGAAACACCGGGTCTCCCTCGGCTGCACGTAAGTGAATCTGAGATGACGAAATTCCCACCGAGCAGAGCACCTGAAACGGAAACCATTTGTCCGCATATCAAACCCTCTTCTTCCCAGACCACAAGATAGCTGCTGTCACCGACGCCGATCCGCGGATAAAGCTGCATATCGTCACCCTCGGCAATAGGAATCACATCACCAACCGGGAAACCTTCAAGTGTAAGAATCTGCCCATAAACGTCAATTACGCCCGCGTCCATTTCATTCCACACGACAAAATATTGATCAAAACCAAAGGCACAGTCCGGTTTACACCAAAAACTGGCTGTGGTCTCCCTGATGGGGAATTCACGTCCTTCTGGCAAACACTCGGTAGTAAGAAAACGACCATATACACCGTACGGGGGATAATTATAATTATGCCAGACCGCTAGGTATCGTATACCATCGAAGTCAATGGCTGGGTGAAATTCCTGATATGCATCCATCCCGAACAAGACGACCGTGTCCGTAACGGTACCGCTGGTCGTTACCTGTCTTGCCATAACACGGTATTCGCCCGGAAAAGGACCCTCAGACCACACCACCGTATAATTCATACCATCGAATGCGATATCGGGATCACGCGACACGAGTGTGTCACTTCGTATCGAGAACGTATGTACTGGAGAAAGACCAGGAGTGACACGCACTCCTATGATATTACCGATATCTCAGCAACCCTGCCTGAATACAATAAGAAGCTGCTCATCATCAGCTGCCACACGTATATCGTCGGTAGGCAGACCGGTATATATGTGATGGGCATTCGTGTCAATAAGACATCCGTCGGTTGTCACACGGGCGGCATAAATCGATGTCGGGTTCCGGTGATCCAGCCAGAATACCGTGTATGCTTCGTGAGCATATATAATACATGGATTTGCCTGGTACTCAGGGTGTTCGCACACAGCGAAATCCTGGCCGAAGGCAAAGACAAAGAAAACACACCAGAGCATATCCTACTTTACACCTATTTTTTGAAAATTGCAAGACCTAAATGCTGTTCGCCGCAATGACTTGACACGTGGAATAATATTACTATTATAAGTGAGGATTTTCATTATGAAGCGAGGGAAGCGAAAACCCAAAAAACAGCAAAAAGCACTGGCTGCATGCCGCAGAAAATGTGCACAGCTCGAACAGCTTCAGGCACAGCGGATCGATAAAGAAAAAGACATAAAAAAGAAACGAGACGAACTTCAAATGTTCCACCTCCTGAACACGGCAGTGAACCGCGGTGACAGTTTCCAGAAAATGTGCGACACCATGGCACGGCAGATACTCAAACTATGCAATTGCATAGGTGCGGCAATCTATATTCCCTGCGACAGCAATCAGTGTCTCATCCTTCAGAAGAACCATTATGTCAAATCATGGTTGAGAAAGATACGCTCTGTCAGAGGGCTCTCAGTTCCTTCTCAAATCAAGATACAGCTGAAAAAAAGCAGCATGTATAAAAAGGCAATCGACCGGCAGGAACCTCTCATCATCAATTCACCCGCCCGTATTAAGAAAATGATATCTGAATTCACGCCTGACCGTCTGACGCAGAAAACAGTTGCCCGGTTGTGGAAGATGATGAATATACACTCGGTAGCACTCATACCACTAGTCGCTCAGAACGATACGGTCGGACTTCTAGACCTATCAAAGGATACACTGTTTACACCGTATGAAATAGATTGTTTTAAACGGATCGCGGGTCAAATTACCATTATCCTCAACCACTGGAGAGCGCGCAATATTCTCAGGGAATCAGAGGAAAAATACATGCATATCGCCGAGAACTCGATCGACGGCATCGCCATGGCTCAGGAAGGCAAGATCATATATGTTAATAAAGCGTACTGTGAAATATTCGGCTACCCGAAATCCGAACTCATCGGTAAGGACCTATCTACTGTGGTCGCCCCGGAGGATAGAGAACTTATCAAGACCCGTGCACAAAAACGAATCACCGGCAAAAAAGTGCCGCATCATTATGTCTTCATGGGGATGAAAAAAGACGACACCCGGCTCTTCATAGAGGTCTCATCTTCACCGGCATTTCGTCACAAGGGAAAACCAACGATCCTGGCAATACTCCGGGATGTCACGGAACGTATTCGTATGGAAAAGGCACTCAAGGAATCAGAAGAACGCTTTCGAGAATTTATGGATTCGGCGACTGATGGTTTTGTACTCCTTGACGAGCAATTAAATGTCATCGATGCAAACGAATACGTCCTCAAGCAGTTCAATAAAACTAAAAATTCTATCCTTGGAATCAATATTATTGATGTTTCCTTCGATGCCTGGGAATCAGGTAGATACTTCGAATATCTTAAGGTTCTGGAGACCGGTAAATCATTCACGGTCAATGCAATAGCTCCCCCGGAACTCGGCAGTAGGCATCTGATGCTCAAGGCATTCAAGGTCGGTACAGGACTCGGTATGATCGTCCGTGATATAACCACTCAGATGCGTATCGAAGAGGAACTCCGTATCGCCAACGAACGGCTGCAATACCTCCTCTCATCAACCTCTGCAGCCGTGTACACAGCCAAAGCATGGGGTGATTTCGGCGCAACGTTCATCAGCGATACGGTCGAAGAACTCTTTGGCTATAAATCAGGACAATTCATTGAGGATTCAGCATTCTGGCTCGAGCATGTGCATCCTGACGACCAGGCTCATGTGCTTGCCGAGGTTCGCAAAATATACAAGAAAACCCAGCATGCATATGAATACCGCTTCCGCTGCAAGAACGGGACGTATGTCTGGGTACGCGATCACATGAAACTCGTATATGACGATCAGGACAAGCCGTTTGAGATAATCGGCTACCTCGTCGACATCACCGAAGAAAAAAAGAACACAAAAAAGTCGTAAGGCAGACATTATCTACGATCTCTCCTATGTCATTCCGCGTCCTGGGTTCACCGATAGACATTCCAAGTCCTGAGTGTATCGAAGGACAAAAAAACATCATAGCAAATCCTGAGCTTTCGTCCTGAGCTTGCCGAAGGGCAACGCGATCTATGCCGCAGGCATAGATACATTCGAAATTGACCAGTGTTTTATCTTTCCAATTCTAAATTCTACATTTCAGTATCCTCCTACCACAGCATAACCCTCGGCTCTCAGTCGGCGCGCCAAACCCGCCTCGGCAATTACTGCCTCATCATACGTAAGGGGATTGAGGTCAGCATAAAGCTCAGGTAGTAAATGAATACCATACTGTTTGACGAATCGACTCGCCTTATATCCGGCACGGTGTTTTTTTAAACGCTCTTCTGGTTTGAGCCCGGTCATCCCGACATACACACAGGGTTTATTAGGATCATATTCGGGATTAAGTTTCTTGACCTTTTGCATACGGCCAACACACTTATCAAGAAGCACAACATATACATGATAATGCAACCGCCTGTCCTTCTTCTTCATCTTCATATATCAATGGCTCTCAATCCTGAGCTTGCCGAAGGAAATCATCGGTCCTACAATAAAAAATTGTCATTGTTGGTCCTGAGCTTGCCGAAGGAACAAAAAGGGGAGCCTCAATGACTCCCCTAAAATTATCCGTCTGTTTTCTCCTACGATGAAAATGCTGCCCAGCACATCATCAGAATCCACATAATAAATGATAGGGCGGTCACCTGCATATCGAGGTTCGTGAAGAGGAATTCCTTCTTTGCCAGTACCGGTTCTTCTGAAACAAGGCTGTCTGATGACAGGATGGTATCTAGTGAATCAAATGATGTATCTCCTGTCAAGGTAGGAACACTATCATTTTCAGTGGTCTGCACATCGCGTTTAATATCAGTCCCATGATCCGGTGCCACTGGTGTTTGCTCACGCTGGTCCTCTTGGATTTTTGGTATATCGCGGTCAACTGGAGTCTGATCAGTTTGAGCAAATGCTGTGAAACGTAGAATAAGCAGGGGTATAAACAACAGCAGGATTACTATTTTAATGAACGAAACATTGCAGCGAAACATTTCAATCCTCCAAAATTCTTTGTCCCAATAACGGGAATATCGTACACCCTTTCTCATAATATTATACAGATAATATTTATCCCTGTCAATCCCTTTATTGACTGACCCTGATTATTTTTTCTGCTCTTTCACCATTTAGTCTTACGAAATATATGCCGCTTGCCAGGAGTGAAGCATCGAATGTGATTTGATGCGGTCCTGCTTCCTGCCTGCCGTGTACAAGGGTCCTCACTTTTTGACCGACAGCATTATAGAGGTCGATAGATATCATTCCCGCAACAGGCACTGAGTACTCAATCACTGCCGTGTTCGATACGGGATTGGGCGTGCAATGCAGTACAGTATTCATTACCGTCATCCTCTGTCCCTGGTTCTCCTGTATTCCGAGTTCTGCATACCGCAATATCCATTCATCCGGGTCCAGACTGACCGCAGTAGGTGCTTGAGAGAACGTGAACTGGTACGTCTGGAGTGTATCATCATTTTGTACCGTAATGGTTGTATCACTGCCGCCGATTGTGAACCTGAGGTCAATGGGCATCTCGAACACTGATCGCCACCCCTGCAGGTGCTGTGTCTGTTCAATGACCACGGTGACCTCTGCCCGACCGTCTGTATCATCGGTTGTGTACCAGCGGTAAAGATAGCGCGGGTAATATTCATCGTATATCCACTGGTCGAAAAAGGCGCTGAGGTCGAGACCCGAGACCGTTTCAAAGACCTGCTGTACATCTTCTGTGCTTGCATTTCGGTACATGAATCGTGGATCGGTTGCGTACTGGTACATAGCATCGAAGAATACAAAATCACCCACGACATGCCTGAGCATGTGCAGAACCCAGGCGCCCTTGTCATAGCATATCGTAAGGAATATACCAAAGGGATTGGAAATATCATACAAATATATCGTACCACCCTGCCAGTATTTCAATCCATCCATGTACTGGTGATACTGCTGCATCCCGTATTTGTCTCCCCACCACAAAGCCTCGCAGTATGTGGCAAATCCCTCGTTGACCCAGCAATGATGCCAGGATGTCGGGCTGATCATATCACCAAACCACATATGGGCGAGTTCATGCAAGACGATCATGTACCAGCCTGACGAAACACCGCCCATGATGGTCTTGGTCTGTTTCTCGATCGCGCCGTAGAATCCGATCTCGGCCATGGAATACTTCTCGGTCACGAACGGGTACTCACCGAACAATTCAGCATGAAATTCGATCATGTCTACGGTCTCGGCAAACGTACCCTGGGCAGCGCTGTAATCCTCGGGAAACACATAATAGGGTACTTCCATGCTGTCTGCATCATAATAATACATATGTGAAAAAATACGATAATTGGTCATGGCAATGGATACATAATACGGTACGACCGGGTAATTCTCATGCCACTCATACGTGATCAACCCCGCGGCTGGATAGGTAATACTCATCAGTTTCCCGACCGATGCCGCATACAGGGGGTAGCCTCCATACGACGTATCCGGTATCGTGATACGCAGGTGTACGCTGTCGAGCTTGTCTTGCGGTCCGTCCACGCACGGCCACCAGGAATGTGCTAGAAACGGCGTGCATAAGGTGGCTATCACGGGTATGCCGCCGTGACTGACGAATCTGAAACCTTTTATACCGCCGATCAGTGGTGGTGAGCCGTGATATGTCGTGCTGACCGTAAAGGTCTCACCGGAATCATAGGGCTGGTCAAGCATAATGCTATATACTTCACCCGCAAGTGTATAAGATGCAGCACTCCCGCCTATACTATCGACAGTAAAATCATCGTAAAAATCAAGGGTGATATCAGATAGACCATCTGTCAAGCTCGTAAACTGGGTCGCGACCGTCGCTTGAATGGTATGATTATCTAAATTGGGCTCAATATCGATCGTAACGTATCGCGAATCTAATTCATCCTGACGCAGATCTCCTTTCTGCTGCAGCCACGCTATCCCTTCCTGCCACGATTGCATCTCTGCTTCCTTGACCCGACGGAGGGTCTGCATCATCAGTTCATAGTCGTTGAGTGACTGTGCTTGTGAAATGAATGGAAATAGTGTAAATTGCGCTACTATACAAAACGCAAGATTTCTCATTCTTGACCTCCTGTTTTTGAACAGTATACAGCCAGGAGCCTGCACTGTCAAGATAACCCCAGAGCACAAAAAACATACGAAGTCTTGACATATTCATGATTTTCTGTATATTTATAGCTCGCAGATTACATCGAAAGGAGATAATGTGAAAAAACTGATCTGGGTACTACCAGTCTTAGCACTGATAATCGGCTGCGGTGGAGATGAAGCAGAGAACTTCTTCCCACTTGCTGTCGGAAATGTATGGAACTATGACCTGCTATACACCGAGATGAATGTGGATACCACCGAATATACCGGTACATCCACGACCGAAATCACCCAGGAAACTACCCTGGACAACGATGTTGCCGTGTTTGAACAGGTCACGACCATGGTGTGGGATGATACCACAATGAACACGTGGGTCGATACCACGTATATCCGTGAAACCGAAGACTACATCTTGATATACTATGACCTCGCCGATACAGAGCCGGATACAAGCCTGGTACTGCCCGTTGAGGAGGGTAACACCTGGACCGTCTACGCGGATACGACCGATACCCTGACCGCCGAAGTCGTTGGACAGGAAGATGTCACGGTCCCTGCCGGCACCTATACCGACTGCTGGAATGTCGCGTACACGTCACTGGGACAGGCACAGGATGACTGGTTTGCGCCTGAAGTGGGTGTTGTACGACAGCATATGATCTTGGGAGTAGCACCTTTCTTGAACGAATTCACCCGCGAACTGACCAGCAGCACGATTCAGTAAGTTTTGAACCAGTACAAAAACATACGGGGGCTGCTTTAAGCAGTCCCCTTTTTTCTACCCTGTTGGGGCTTGACATTCAATAATATTTCTTTATAATATATCGGAAACGAGAAGGTATAAAGGTTCATGCTGAGATTAAAATCTCCGCAGCCTTTATACCTTTTTCATTTGTAATAACTTGGTGTATAACAATCCATGCTGGCGTGCACAATCGTTGTACGTCATGCTGGCAGAAAAAGAAAACGTAGATGAAGAAGACTAGAAAGAAATATATGAAAAATTATCGTGAGAATTTTGGAGATTTAATGAAGGAACAAACAAAGGAATGGTTCGATAAACATCCCAGTTATTTGAGTGACTACTGCAAAAAATGGCGGCAGGATCATCCTCATTATCACACACAATGGCAACATGAACACATGAGGCACTATACAACATATCAGAAAAGGTGGCGCGAAAAGAATCATGATCATATCAATTCATACATGAAGGAATACATGCGCCAGTACCGGAACGGAAGAAACAATAGTCAGTGATGTCTTTTAAAGTAAATATTTTCTCACACACACTGAGGAGGTAGGAAGAAGAGTCGCGATTGCTATCGCGGCGAGGAGAGGAGGCTTCACGTTGGGCATCTTGGGAGCGAGGACGAAGCCTCCTCGTTCTTTTTTATTCCCCTGTAACCCAGTCGCTACCGTATGTGATTTTTTCGCAGGTGATGAAAAATGGATAAAGTTTACGAAATAGAACTACGGCGTTTCCGCCCCATCAACGCAATGACGATAATCCATATCCCGGCAATATAGCAGCACAGTACACCGGCAGTACCGACATAGAGCGCGCCAGCGACCGCACCAAGATGTCCCAGCACTATGGTAAGAATACCAGCGAGAGCCACAACCCAGCGGCTTCGTTGAGTGTATAAACGGATAATACCGAGGATGATGATCAAACCGATTGCCACTGCAATGATTCCAGCAATCATGCCGACATGTCCCAAATTGCCACCCGGGTATACATCATACCACACGGCATTAATA
>CP070834.1:1051536-1084794 GCA_020341755.1 Caldifarciminota bacterium
GAATATCCTGATTATAATAAAATACCGGTACGCTCTTATTGAACGGTAGGGTCACCAGTACGGAATCATACGTATTGTCTTCGAGAAAAACCGGAAAGAAATCATCTCGTGCAAAACCGCTATCGCTTGCGATGAACGTCTCAAGGGGCAAGAGATCACCAGCCCGGTAGAACTGATCGGTCCATGATTCATACAATTGCGCGATAACCGGCGGCGTGCCTGATGCGACCGCTCCCATGAGTTTCTGGGCAAGGACATCGTATGAACCCATGTGCACTGATCGTACCTCACCATCGGGATGGATTCGGTTGAACTCGGCAACGAGTTCATCGAGCTGCTTGCCCAGGGGGCCGCTCATCACATGCCAGAATGTGACTACGGTTTTATCTTCCCGCGCACACGTCAGCACCACCAGCACGATCAGCAATAATCTTTTCATGAGAATAGTAATGTATGAATGTTTTCGGTTCTTAGTTCTTACTTCTTAGTTCCTAGTTTTTAGTATCTTTTTACTTTCTACTGTCTACTACCTACTGCTTACTCTTCAGTATTTACCAGTCCGGTCCAATGGTCAGATAGAACTTCCACTCTGACCGGTTTCCTTCGGCATCGATCCAGCCCCTGAGATTATGAGCCCGTGCCCAGTCCATTCTGAAGATCATGAACATGAAATTGAAACGCAGTCCAGCGCCGAGCCCCATTTTCACGTCCTGGAGCTCGAACCCGTCATCGGTCGTAAGGACCGTGAAGGTATCGGTATACACGCCGCCAAAATCGGCAAAGACCACGCCCCGGACATTCCGCAATTCGATGGGCAGTGGAACCGACATCTTGAAGCGGTCAATAAATGGAAAGCGGTATTCAAGGTTGAGAAATCCGAGTTTTGACCCGCTGAACTCGTAATCATCATAGCCGCGCAAGGTGTAGGGACCGCCGATCGCCCAGTTGTCGACATCGTCGCCAAAACTCCCGGCAAACACGAGTCGGGCGCAAAAATTCGCGCGCGGCGACAAACTGAAATAACGGCGGTAATCGAGTATCGTACTGCGGAGATTGAGGTCTCCGAGCACGGTGGCGTAGCCTTCAAGACGCACGCGGCGACCATTATGCGGACCGGTGAACCCCCAACTGACATTATCGTACACGAATGCCAGGCTTGGGTAGACGAAATCGAAACTCTGGTCGCTCCTGAGATTTGAGGAATAATCCGGAAAGAAATCATACCACCGCGTCTCATACACACGGTAAGCAAAGGCACCAAGCTCGACCCTGAAAAACCGATTGAGGGGGTATTGAACCAGACCACCCGCACCCAGATAACGCCAGATCAACAGGTCGGGATAATCACTGTAGTAGTTTGAGTACTGGAACAGCAGTAGACCGTAATCCGGACGTTTTTTCAGATACCAGTAATTCAGAAAAACATCCGAACTCGTCAAACTGCCGTACAGGTCCGCGGCGATACTGATATGATGATTCCCGAGAATATCGCTCAAACCGATCTGACCCAATCCTGATAATCCAAGGAACGAGTAATACGACGCGGTAGCGGTGAAATAGTCGAAGGTGAATTTCGGCGTGTACTTCCGGACCCGATCCTTATCAAGAGCGACCTCCTCGTAGGTGAATTCACTCAACCACTCGTCAGGCATGTCCGCATCTTCCATCTTGTCCACCGGATTCTTCACGACACAGACATCATATCCATAGTTGTTCCAGTGCGAAAAGGCGATCTTGTCTCCGCTTGCCGAGATCGTCGGATAGTATATACCGGTCAGGATGTCGGTCTTCTTGACCGTTTTCGAACTATCATTGCTGAACCAGTACAGATTGAGGGCGGTATCATAATTGGCAACGAAGAACATACCGTTGGCCGGATCGATGATCGGAGATGCGACATAGCTCGTTCTCGGAACGAGACGCTGGATCTCGCCCGCCTGCATGATGAATACGGCATAACTGCCGTAGTGATAGTCGCCGTCTCCATCGGGGCGGTCGGAAACGAATGCGATCGATCCATCCGGTGCATAAGCAGGATAGCGGTCTGTGTAGATATCATCGGTCACCTTACTGATCGAACCGTTCTTGCGGTTGAGAATATAGATGTCCGAATAACCGTCCTTCATCCCGGAAAATGCGATCTGTTCACCATCCGGAGAGAACACGGGCGAATAGATACCATCGAGATCGAACCGATATTTTTCCTTCACCTTGCCGCTCTGTGCGTCCATAACATAAATAACATCGCTACCACCGGCACGGGCGGAAAACGTCACGTATGCATCATCCGGTGTCCAGGAAACGCCGCCCTGGAACAGATGGAGGTTTTCATATCCCGAGGAGTAATGTGCCGTTACCAGTTTTTTCAAAATCCGTCCATCGATGCTCGACATGATATACAGTTCCGCCACGCCTGTCCTATCGCTCACGAATGCTATCTTATCGCCACGGTTCGAGATAGCGGTCGAGGTGTTGTACAGCGAGCGTGTTTTTTTGTGGTCATATATGACACGTGCGAATTCATCGAATTTCTCGAGACGTGTGATCTGAGGCCAGTACTGCAGCTGGAAGTACCGTATCCACTGGTCGTTGAAATCCTGGACCGACACACCGAAGAGCGTCATGAAGGTCTCTTCCAGGTTCTTCTTCATCTTCAAGAGATGTACGAACTCGGCGGTTTTCTCACGACCGTACGTCTCAGCAACGTAGTAGTAGAACGCATGCCCTTCTTTGTAGATGAGATAGCCGCCGTAATTCCCCAGGACCTGCAAGGGTACGACGTTATTGTGCATGATTAAATCCTTCATGAAGACATCCGCATCCGAGTCCCAGGTTTTGCTTTCGAATTCGCATTGACCTTCCATGACCCACACCGGTATGGAATAGAATATATCACCGCTGAACAACGCTTCCATCCGCGAACTGAAGAACACGGCAAACTGGAACACGTGCGTCAGCTCGTGGACCAGGAGATGGCGGAATTCTTCGTAATCACCTGTAAAGGGAACCACCATGCGGTTCTTTAAGATCTCGGTGAAGCCACCGATGCCCTCTTCAAGCAATTCAAGGGTAACGTTGGTCTGTGCAAAATCGTTCGGTGAATTGTACAGAATTGCCGGCACGGTGAAATCCAGCTCCATACCGAAATCCTCGCTCAACTGAGCATAGCCGTCCTCAAGCACCTCTTCGGCGAACGCCACAATATCATCTCCACCCTGGTGGAAATATATGTTGAAGTGTTCGGTCTTCAGTACCTGAAAATTGTAATCACCATACTGTATCTTGTTCTGCCCAAAATACTGGCTAATTAAGAATATGCACAACAATGCCATGATATCCTCCTGACATAATTATGTAATCAACAGAATTTGTTGTATCCTTGTCTTTTCATTATACTATCCAAAAGGAGTGTTGTCAATATTCATTGACTCAAGGGACACCTTTGTTATAATTGACCGATGTACGTATTTCTCAGTGATGTACATATCCGTACGGAAACGAGTTACCGTGCACAATTGTTCATGAAATTCCTGCGCGAAAAGCGGGAGGATATCTCCGGTCTTTTCATACTCGGTGATCTATTCGAGTTCTGGTTTGAATATAACATCGTCTTCCCGAAAGATTATTTTAAAACACTCGCCCTGCTTTATAGTTATATAGAACATGGTGTCGAGGTTCATTACATACTCGGTAACCATGAAGTCATGATCGGAAAATTCTTGAGGAATTTCGGTTTCACGGTACACGACAAACAGGCAACAATCTCGCTTTTCAATAAAAAGGTACTTCTTGCCCACGGGCACATGCTCGACCGTCGGTTGTGGACAACGTTCTGGCAGAAATTGCTGACCTCACGCACGAATCACGCCCTGTACAGTCTCCTACATCCCGATCTCGGAGTCTTTCTTGCCCAGGGAATCGCGTATCTCTCCCGAAGGCAGCGCCGCAGCCCCCAGGCGATCACCCTGCTCGAACAGTATGCTCGTGATCAGCTAAGGGAATTCGATATCGTTGTCCTGGCCCAGTCCCAGATACCGGTCCTCAAGCATTTCGGCAACGGTAAGTATTACGTGAATACCGGTGATTGGTTGGACCACTACTCCTATGCGATACTGGACGCAGACGGTCCACGACTCATGTATTATCGAAAAACAGCAGGCTAGCGAAAATACCGCTTGATGCGGTACCACGGAGATATTAATTCTCTCAAAGAGGCTATTTTTTCTTCGACCGCTTGCTTGCCGACATTACAGAGTTCGGTAAGCGGTGAGAAATCCGCCCAGTGAAAACGGGAAATATCCGGTGTAATGACGCAATCTGCCTGTTCAAGGTTCTTCTGGTCAAGATGATAACGCACGAAACTCTGTGCGCGTTGATTAATGCGGAAACCCGTGTCCGGTTCGCCCTCGTATCGTGGTCGGTGACCCAGGTATGATGCGATGATGATCCGGGCACCAAGCGTCTTCACGGGTTCTACCGGGATATTGTCTACGACACCGCCGTCCACGAGTATACGCCCATCATCATGATAGGGCGGAAGTATGCCCGGGATAGCACAGCTTGCCCACACGGCAGTACGAATCAGACCCGAGGTGAAAATGATCTCGTCACCGGTCTGTATATCGAGCGCGTTGCAAGCAAAACGTATCTTACAATCCCGGAATGTGCGATCTCCGAAAAGGTCCCTGAACAATTTTTTAGCTGATTTGGATTTTATGTGGGACTTCAGGAATAAGAGCCGGCCAAAATAGAATTTCTCGAACACTTCTTTTTTGAACCGTTCGAATATATTTTCATCCTCGGTATAGAATTCACCGAGACCGAAATCCTTGAATTCCCGGGATTCGATCATCTGCTGGGCACGAATCCGAAGATGTTCTGTCGACCCCTCGAGCGCATAGACCGCTCCGATTATGCTGCCGATCGAGGTTCCGGCGATATAACGCGGTACGATGCCGTGTTGTTCGAGTGCTTCGAGTACACCGATATGGGCGAGTCCTTTGGCACCACCGCCGCCCAGTGCCAGACCGAGTTTCATTGTTTGTGATACTCCCCCATGGTCTTGGCGAGGATGATCTTGTTACGACCTTCTTTCTTCGCAGTATACAAAGCCCGGTCAGCCTTCTCGATGAGTTCTTCGCGTGTCTGCGCGTCTCCAGGGTAATAGGCGACACCGATACTGACCGTGAATTTTATCCTGCCGTGGTTGATCTTGACATCGCTCTTCAGTATGTGGTCTTTTATCCTGACCGCCTGATCAATTCCTTTTTTCAGCGAACAGCGCGGCAGGATGACGACGAATTCCTCTCCACCGTAGCGAGCCGCTATCCCTGTGTTCAGAACGAGGTTTCCGATGAACGCAAGCACACGGTCACCCGATTGATGACCGTACTGATCGTTGATCTTCTTGAAATGGTCGATATCGAACATGATGAGGACGAGCTCGCGCTTACGTTTGATCTCGGTTTCGAGTGTCTCCTGGAAAAAACGATGATTATACAAACCCGTGAGCCCATCCCGTTCACTCAATTCCTTCACATGCTTGTGCAGCACCGCACGCTGCCAGGCAAAATAAAGTTGGGATGCTAGTATTTTCACAGCGCCGGCACTGTGCTCATTGAACTTGCTGCGGCGGTGGTCCTCGCACCAGACAACACCGAGTAATTCATCCTCGAGATGAATGGGCACACCGATGAACGACAGGTTGCGGCTCGTCTCACCCTTTTTAAAGACGGTAACAGAGCCCCTTGAGAGGTCTTCTTTGATGATGAAATTGCGATTGCGTGCGACTATGCCCACGAGACCGTCATCGAGCGAGAATCTCGTATGCTCATTGATGTACGTCGATACCAGTACCTCGCCGGATTCGTTCAACTCATCGACCGATGCAATGGTCACGTCATTGCAGTTCAGGACCGCCCTGAATGAACGGACCGCGTCCCGCAGTATTTTTTCGAGATCGAGTTCCTTATGCCGGTGCATTTCCTCGATGTGCTCATTGATGAACTTCAAATATTTCGCCTCATCGCTCTTCTGTTCATAGAGGCGCAGCAGGGCAAGGAGTAATCCCGCGGTCTTTGCCGCTTCGATGAATTGTACTTTTTCCTTTTCGGTAAATGCCCCGGCCTTTCTATCGATGACCATGATACCTTCGACTTCATTTACGATCACTATCGGCGCTATCATAACAGATGCTATTTTTATCTCACCCGTGTAATATCCCAGTTCCACGGGATTCTGCACGAATTCAGTGATGAGGAGCGTTTTTTTTGTTGCTATGATCTGACGATAAATGCCTGATGAAAGATCGACGACTACACCCGGTCGGTAGAGTTCAGATTCGGAAAAACCCTGGATAAGGGTCAGGCTATCATGGTAACGTGAGAATATCACCGTACTGTATCCCCTGAAGAATTCGTGGAGAAGCTTGACGAAATACAAGAGGGGACGCTCGATCGCTGGATGCTTGTCGATATCCCGCTGATTCGTGATGATCCGTTCGGGATCAAAACGGGCCGGACCATAGAATTTATCACGCGACTCGTATTTTGTGAGCGATTTCTTTATGAACGCAACATAACCGCTTCGCCTGTTGGTGATGACGCCTACCACGATCACCCCGGTTACGAGGAACACAAGCGGCATGATGTTCAGGTTGTTGTTCAGGAATGCAGAGGATATCTCGAGACAACATAAAGCAACGCCGACCGTCCAGTACTGCACATCTGCGGCTTTATACCCAACGACCGGAAGCAGGAGAAGATACCCGGAGAAAAGCGGTGATATGGTTCCGCCGGTCAACTGCACAATGCAATTCACCAGAATACCAATCGTGATAGTGTGGTAGGTCGTGATCTTTTCCCGCGCTGCATAATAAATGATACCTGCGGCGCCCACTCCTGCCAGCACGTACACATACGGCACCGGGATGGTCTTCATGAGAAAGCCGGCTGCGCTGACCAGCCCGTATAAAATCACTGCACCAAAAAAGAGTCTTATTCCCATTCTATGGTTGACGGAGGTTTCGAGGTGATATCAAAGACAACCCGATTGATCCCCTTTACTTCGTTGGTAATGCGTCGTGACACTGTTGCCAGGAAATCCTGAGGCAGCCTGACCCAATCCGCCGTCATACCGTCCTCGCTGTATACTGCTCTGATGGCGCAGACCGCATCGTAGGTACGCCTATCACCCATGACGCCGACGCTGCCAAGCGGCAGGAGCACAGCAAATATCTGCCAGATGTCGCGGTAGCCAGGCAGCTTTACTGCTTCTTCCTGGAGAATACTATCGGCTTGTCTCAAACGCGCGAGCCGACCCTCGGTGATCCCGCCAACGACCCGCACTGCGAGACCGGGACCGGGAAAGGGTTTACGGTGGATGAACCGAGCCGGAAGGCGCAAAACCTTTGCCATTTTCCTCACCTCGTCCTTGAAGAGTGACCTCAGGGGTTCTATCACCTTGAGGTTCATTTTTCTGGGCAGACCTCCGACATTATGATGGCTCTTGATGACTGCCGAAGGTCCAATACCCTTACCCGACTCGATCACGTCCGGGTAGAGCGTCCCCTGAACGAGAGAATGAACATTCTTGATCTTACGTGCTTCCCGTTCGAAAACCTTTATGAACTCACGCCCGATGATCTTGCGTTTCTTTTCAGGATGCTTTATATTCCGGAGGTGCGTCAGGAAGCGCGCAGATGCGTCGACGATCCGGAGATTGACCAGCGGTGCGATCATGCTGCGGACTTCATCAACTTCTCCAGCGCGCAGGAGACCGTTGTCCACAAAAATTCCGATCAGATTCCTGCCAATAGCCCGCGTGGCAAGCACTGCCGCAACGGTCGAATCAATACCTCCGCTGACCGCGCAGATCACCTTGGTATGACCGACCTGCTGGCGTATTTCCTCTATCTGCTTATCAACAACACGCCCGATCGACCAGTTCTTTTTTGCCCGGCATATCTTCGTGAGGAAATTGTCAATGATCTGCATCCCATACTCGGTATGATGCACCTCGGGATGGAATTGAAGCGCGCAGCCGTTCTGCCACGCGAAACCTGCGATCTGCGTGGTCGGAGTCGATGCTATGGTGCGGGCACCGGGCGGCAGGGCAGTCACGGTATCGCCATGACTCATCCATACGGTAAAATGCCTGGGAAGCCCGGAAAAAAGTGGATGTGCCGTGCGTCTGATGCGCGCATACCCGTATTCTCGCTTCCGGCTGTGCTTTACCCGGCCGCCGCCGATCTCGGCCATCAACTGCATACCGTAACAGATGCCGAGCAGCGGTACTCCCAGTTCGAAAAAGGGAAGAAAGGTCGCGGTCCTGGATGCGTACACACTACCCGGGCCGCCGGACAGTATCACGCCCTGCGGAGACCTCTTTCTTATTTTATCTGCAGCGGTGAAACAGCTGAATATCTCTGAATATACACGGCATTCTCTCACCCGCCGTGCGATCAACTGGGTGTACTGCGAACCGAAATCAATGACCGCAATCATCAGGAGAGTTCATTACCTTGTCTAAAAATGCCCATACGTTCTGTGAATTATACAGGGAAGCACAATATCCGGTCAAACCGTCGTGTATCATAGAGTATTGTAAGTAAAAAATGGCTTTTGTCAACGCCGCACAGGACATCACGGGCTCTTGATTTTTTTAAAATATGACGTATAATGGTCGGTCAAGAGGAGAAGAACATAATGGAAACTTTGATAAAAAATAAAAAAGCCCTCGTCGGCATTATCGGACTCGGCTATGTGGGTCTTCCGATCGCCGTCAAGATCGCCCAGAAAGGCATGAAGGTAATGGGATTTGACATCAATGCGAAACGTGCAGCCCAGGTCAACCGAGGTTATTCATATATCGATGACGTGACCCGTGCTGAACTGAAAGCCGTCACTGCCAAAAAACGACTCGTCGCCACGACCAATTTCAATGGACTGAAAAAGTGCGATATCATCCTTATCTGCGTTCCGACACCGGTCGATAAGAACAAAGAACCCGATCTCGAGCCGGTACTCAACAGCACCTATGCCGTGCAAAAGAGGCTCAGAAAAGGACAGCTCATCATCCTGAAGAGTACCACCTATCCGGAAACCACCGAAGGAAAGATACTGCCGATCCTGCAGGAAACAGGATTGAAAGTAGGAAAGGATTTTTATCTTGCGTTCTGTCCCGAACGCATCGATCCGGGCAACAAGAAATTCACCGTGATAAACACACCCACGGTCATCGGAGGAGTGACCGCGAAATGCACCAGACTCGCGGCTCTTTTTTACCGTAATTTCGTCAGTCCGGTCTGTTCGGTGTCATCTCCCAGAATCGCCGAGATGACAAAACTGCTCGAGAACACCTTCAGGAACGTGAATATCGCCCTGATTAACGAGTTTGCCCAGCTCTGCGAGCGCATGGGCAACATCGATATCTGGGAGGTCATTGACGCCGCCAGTACAAAACCCTTTGGATTCATGCCGTTCTATCCCGGTCCTGGTGTCGGCGGTCACTGTATTCCCATCGACCCTTATTATCTCTCCTGGAAAGCGCGTGAATACGATTTTCACACGGTGTTCATCGAACTCTCGGCTCGCGTTAATGAAGACATGCCCTATTTCGTCGTCAACAAGACCATCGACGTCCTGAGTGCAGCAGGCGTATGCCCTGGCAAGGCAAAGGTTCTTCTTCTCGGAATGGCGTTTAAAAGAAATATTGGTGACCTGCGGGACAGTCCGGCCCTCAAGGTCTTTGAAATCATGCAAAAACGTATAAAAACAGTCCGGTACAATGATCCGCATGTACCGAAATTGTACTTGCACGGAAAGACGATACGTTCAGTGCCGTGTACTGCTCGGCATCTGAAAAAATACGACCTCGTAGTCATTCTCACTAACCACTCAGCGTATGATTATGATATGATCGCCAAACACTCCAGGCTCATCATCGACACGCGCGGGGTCATAAAAAAGAAACTTCGAAAGGTAAAAAAACTGGGTGCTGGTTAATACACGACCGTGAGGACATATTACTGATCGATCCTCCGGACTCCAACAACAGAATTGTTCCTGTATAAAGGCTTCCGGCCGCGACCCGCAGGTCGCGACCGGGAGGGGAAATGTTTCTAAATTTTAGACAGGGATAATAGTCTTCGGTTTATTATAACAGATTTTCTAATTTTGTCAAGGGGGGTATAGTTACGGGAAGGCACAATCCACAAACTATTCTAAATATGGAGCATTACTGCCTTTACTACCCGGTTATGTATCGACGAACAGGTCCTGCTGTGTCAATTTGGCACGCTTCATACGGCGCATACTGAAAACCTCGCCCTCTTCAAAATCACGCAACACGGCTTTTGCCCGGTCGATAACCGATGCCGGTAATCCGGCAAGCCGCGCCACCTGAATACCGTATGATTGATCGCTCGGTCCCGGACTCAGTTTGCGCAGGAATATTATCTCATCCCCCCATTCCTTGACCAGGAAATTATAATTTTTCACTCCCTTAACGAACCCGTCGATACGGGTTAATTCATGGAAATGGGTTGCAAAGAGCGTTCTCGGCTTCTTGTTCTGCCGCAGGTACTCGACTACTGCCCATGCCAGTGCCAGACCATCATAGGTCGATGTGCCCCTGCCAACCTCATCGAGAATGACCAGACTCCGTTCCGTCACGTTGTTAAGGATATTTGCCGTTTCCATCATTTCGGCAAGGAAGGTACTCACCCCACGCGAAATATCATCGCTAGCTCCGATGCGGGTGAATATTTTATCGGCGATTCCTATCTGCGCCTGTTTCGCCGGCACAAAACTCCCGACCTGTGCCATGATCGTGATCAATGCGGTCTGCCTGAGGTACGTCGATTTACCGGACATATTGGGACCGGTGATTATGAGGATCTGATTTTCGTCCCGGTTCATGACGACATCGTTCGGTATATAGGATCCCTTCTCGAGGATCCTTTCCACGACCGGATGTCTCCCTTCACGTATGGAGATTTTCCCATCGGTCATGATGCCCGGTCGTACATAGTTACTTAGTACTGCGTTCTGAGCAAACCCTTGAAGTACATCGAGCAGAGCCAAAGCCCTCGTCGTATCGAGCAACGCGTCAACCTGCTCGGCGATTTCTTCACGCAGAGTATTGTACAAACTATGCTCAAGGTTCTGAATTTTTTCCTCTGCGCCGAGAATCTTCTGTTCGAATTCTTTTATCTCGGGAGTATAGAACCGCTCGGCATTAGTTAAAGTCTGTTTCCTCAGATAATGGGGTGGCACAAGATGAAGATTTGTTTTCGTCACCTCTATGTAGTATCCGAAGACGGAATTATAACCGACTTTCAACGACGTGATGCCGGTCTTCTTACGCTCGCTGTGCTCGAAGTTCAAGAGCCATGTCTTGCCGCCGTGAGCGACCTTTCTCAATTCATCAAGCTCCGCCGAATACCCTTCACGGATCACACCGCCCTGTTCCAGGGCCGCCGGCGGTTCGTCAACGAGTGCTTTTTCGATCCTGCCGACGACGTCATCAAAGGTGTGGATTCGTTTGCAAAGACTCCCCACCACAGTGCTTTCGCACTCACCGATCAACTCCTTAACTTTGGGGTAGTATATGAGAGATTCTTTCAATGCCACCATTTCGCGCGGGAGTATCCTGCGGCATGCCAAACGAGCCGTGATGCGTTCGACATCTCGAATAGGTTTCAACACCTCCCGTAATTCCTGGCGGAGGAATTCCTTGTTTCTCAACTCGTCGACTCCGTCGAGTCGTTCCTCGATCGCATCGACCTCAACGAGAGGCTCCAGCAATTCGCGGCGCAATCTTCTCTTACCGAATGGCGTCATGCAGCTGTCCATTGCCCAAAGAAGTGTTCGTTCTTCATGACCGCCGGCACTCAGGAATATCTCAAGGTTGCGGCGCGTGGCGGCATCGAGGTACAATGTTTCCCCGGTATCATACAGCACTACTCTGTTGATGTGCGACAGCATCGATTTCTGTGATTCTTCGATGTAATACAAGAGGGCTCCGGCAGCGGCGAGCCCCCGTTTGGACTCCTCGACACCGAAACCGTCCATCGTAACCACCTTGAAATGATCGGTCAGTTTCTTGTAGGCAATTTCATAAATAAAATGATACCCATCGAGATACGTTAGCGGTATATCGGTTTCCACGTGTATGCCCTCAGGGATAACGATCTCCCTGACCTCTTTACGCATAAGCGTTTCTTGCAGCTGCGCCATCGCCAACTCACCGCACGAGAACTCACCGGTCGTCACATCGCAGAAAGCGATCCCCACGTGCTGTTCATCAGGCAGACAGGCTGCTACACACAGCGACTTCTTCTCGTCGAGCAGTGAAGTCCTCAGTATTGTTCCGGGCGTGATCACTTCAACAACGTCCCGTGCCACCAATTTTTTACCTTTACTTGCCGGTTCCAGCTGTTCACATATGGCGATCTTCAAACCACGTTTTACGAGTTTCGCAATATAACTGTCGGCTGCCTTGACCGGTACGCCGGCGAGCGGGACCTTCGTCCCCTTCTGAATGGTTTTTGCAGTAAGGGTGATACCCAGATACGTACTCGCTACCTTGGCATCATCATAGTAGAATTCATAAAAGTCCCCAACACGAAATAAAAGAAGCGTGTCTTTGTATTTGTTCTTTATCTGTTGGTATTGTTCAAGGAGCGGTGTCAGCTGCATCGCAGCCCTACCGTATGATAACTAATTTCTATTGAATGAAACAGCGACCGTCGTGAATATTCTTGAAGGGATTCTATACTAATGCACTCTCGTGTACCAGCATCAGTTACTCTTGACGACATTCCCTTTTATACCGAGTGCATCAAGCTTAAGAGAGAAAGTGTCTGCATCTTCCCGCGATGCGAATTTTCCCACCCACACGCGGAAATAGGTATTGCCTTTGACAAACGCCTCGACTACCTGGACATCGAAGCCCTGGCTGCGGATCTCTCCCGCAAACGTCTCTGCATTATTTTTATCACGGTATGAACCTACTTGTACGGTGAAATACGACTGGCCCACCGCTGGTTCAGACCCCGGGATGACCCGCAGCGTACGCTCGCTCCATACCGATTTCGGATACGCCGTGCGCAGCTCCTGGAGTATCCGGGTGCCTTCTTCTTTTTTTCCACTGCTGATGTATGAAACGCCGAGCCAGAACAGCACCTCGTCCTTTACCCCGGTATCAGGGAACGTTCGCAGTAGCTGGTTGAGGGTGATAATCGTGTTATTGAAATCCTTGCGCGCGAAATGTATTTTCGCAATCTCAAGGTGAGCAACATCAGCATAGCGCGACTGGGGATATTTCGTAATCACCTTCCGGTAAAAAGAAATAGCAGAATCTGGTGCGAGAGATAGTCTCCCCAGATAGTAGTATGCCTCCGCGATACGGGGGTTGTTTTCATCCTTGACGACCTCGTTGAAGATCACCCGTGAACGCTCGAAATGATACGAATTGAATAACCGTATCGCTTCATCGATATCCTGCCCGATGAGGGTAACGGTTATGAGAGCGACGGCAGCAAGGATTCTAGGGAACCGCACTTTGGACATAATAATGAAAATTTCGATATACTGTGGCCGCAGTTACTGCACGTGAGGTTTTTCTGGTATACGGCCCGTTCAACCTGAATCACGGTATCGATCACCTGATTATCGTCGACCGACATCCTGATCTGACGGAGTTTTGGTAATATGCTCTCGGGGAATACATCAGTGAGCTTACGGTATATTTCCTGCATCTGTTCCTTGTCATTCTTCTTTTCGTACAGGTTAGCGAGTGCTACTCCTACGGTGAAATTTTTCGGATCATCAGTGAATATCTGCTCATAGATCGGGAATATTTCATCGAACAAATCGAGTTCATACATCACCTTCTCGAATGCATTAATGATCATGAATGCATGCTGCGGATGTAATCTCATGATCTTACCGTAATATTCCCGGGCTCTTTTCAAATCACCCTTTTGCTCATAATACTTGCCGAAATAATACAACGCAGAAAGCGAATCGGGTGATATCCTCAACGCTTTCTTCAACAGGTTCACTGCCTCCTTTTCCTCTTCGGGTTCGACGTCGGGCATGGTGCGTAGTTTATTATGGGCTAGAGCGGCATAGTAGTATGCGTGACGCCTGTCAGATTTCTTCTTGAAATGCCCCTCTTCGTATAAGGCAATACAGTCACCGTAACTCTCCATGTCTTCGTAGATCTTAAGTATGAGCTCACGCGCGCGTGTGTCTTTCTTGTCGATTTTAAGAATTTCCTTCAGGAATGCAACCGCCTTGTTATGGCGACTCATGGCAAAGAGGTCTTCGACAAGGGCATAGTATATCCTTTTTTCCTCATGTTTTTTTAATGTGGGCCGGACGGTCAGGGACTGATGGATCTGTATCGCCCGTGATACATCTCCCTTCTTCCGGTAAAGATCACCAAGGCGGACGTATGCATCAACGAGATCGCTATCAGTATTCACTGCCTCCTGTAATTTCTTCATAGCAACAGAATCGTTTTTCTCGAGTAACGCAACCAGTCCCTCAATGTAGGGAGTGTATCCGGCGGCTCTATCCCGGCGCCGATACAGATACAGGACGAGCACCAGGGCACTAAGGGCGATGATGAGAATGATCAATACCATCATTGTTCGTCCTCGAACGGAAGGTTCCTCAGGGCGGTCAACTCCTTCCGAAGATTCTTATTTTCTCTACGCAATCGGTACAATAAGGTCCGCAGCGCAATTTCGTCAGCAAGGGCGAGCACGAGGACAAAAACCATGCCAGCGATGAACGAGTATATACACACCATTGCCAGGGGAAGATTGGAGACCTTATAGCCGAAAAGATCGACCGTAACCTGCAGGTCATTGTTTAGTACCCAGAATCCTATCATAAAACCAATGATTATGATGAAGAATATCAATCCAACAAACCGCATCGAACCTCCTTGTTAATAGTATATAGAATATCTTTTTTGTCAAGGCAATCTTCCCCTGGAGAATTGACAGAGCATATTATTCCCCTATAATTACCCATGATGCCGGAGAACAGAGAATTCGTTGGCTTGAAAAAACACACTCACGATGACCGTACGAAGATCATCAGAAACGGTATCGTTCCCGTGCTTACACAAGAACTCGGCGATAACCTCATCGCCATCGCTGCTGACGGCAGTTACGCACGAAACGAGGATGCAGAATACAGCGATCTTGAGTTGATGATCTTTGTCAAAGACAAGAAGGATCTACCGTTCGGCTTCAGCCGTATCGTCGACGGCATGCTCATCGAGGGAATATATATAACTGAGGACGAATATTACCGGACCGTGATAGAACCGAATCCCGAATGGTTTATATCGGGTTCTGATACATTACACGCGATCACCAACCCGCAGTATATCGAGAAGATCAAATGTTACAAAGTCGAAGACCTTACGGAGAAATGCCGTGCCTATGTACATGAAATGCTGCCCGAAATGCAGGAAAGTTTTGCCAAACTCTTTATGGCGATCGACCGGAAGAACATAGAGAATATCTTCCCGATACTCTTCTATGCCCTGCACAGCGTTCTGAAACTCATGGCCTTCATCAACAGAATACCGTATAAAACGCTCGGGTCGTTCATTACGCAATCACGTATGTTCAAGAACAAACCAGCAGGATTCGATGATTTTCTGGATGTCATTGTGGACGGAACCTACCGCGATCTTCCCCTGTTAAAACAGCGCAGTGCTGTTTTGTATGCCGACATCGAGGCATATCTTGAAAAGGTAGAAAAAGCACCGTTGTACGACGGCGACCTGTCCACGATCACGAAAAGAAAATAACTATGGAACCATAAAAAGGAGGTTTGCATGTTCATTTTAGGTTTACTCATCCTTATCGCCCTGTTCATTTTTCGGGCAACCTATAAGATCAGTCCCGAGGATCTCCGGATCCAGGACAAATTGAAGATCCGCACATTCACAACCCTCGGTGCGGCAGCACTTGCTGCCATCATGATCATCGGATCCCTGCTGCGCATCGTACCGGCGGGCAATGTCGGCGTGCAGGTACTGTTCGGCAAAGTACTGACCAATGCGACGCTCAGCGAGGGGCTCAATATCGTCAATCCCTTTGTCGATCTTGAGATCATGACCATCAGAACCCAGGCATATACGATGTCGATCGCTGCCGAAGAGGGTCAGCGCTACGGCGATGATGCCATCACGTCGCTCACCAAAGACGGACTGGAGGTCGCCATGGACCTCACCGTGTGGTATCACCTGGATGCAGCCGAGGCTGCCAATGTCTTTCAGAAGATCGGCAAGGATTATATGGATAAGATCGTGCGACCGGCAGCACGTACCGCCATCAGGAACACGACCGTGAAGTACAATGCGGTCGAGATCTACTCGGAAAAACGGGAAGAGGTTCAGAACGACATCACCACGACGCTGAACCGGGATTTCACGGACCGCGGCATTATCCTGGAAAAAGTCCTGCTCAGGAACATCAAACTACCGGTAAAGGTCAAGAACGCCATCGAAGCCAAGCTCGAGGCAGAGCAGGATGCCCAGAAAATGGAATTCGTGCTCCTGAAGGAGACCAAGGAAGCCGACCGGAAAAAGATCGAGGCAGCCGGTATTGCCGAGGCTCAGCGGATTATCGCGCAGTCGCTCATTGGCGAGCGCGGACGTGCGTATCTGTCATGGAAATATCTCGAGAACCTGCAGAACCTGTACACGTCGCCGAACAATACCGTAGTCATCTCGCCATACGATAAGAATTTCATACCGCTGCTCCAGATCAAGTGATCGCGGTTCTATCTGCAGCGCTGTTCGACCTGAAAACATCTGCATGAAGACGTCACGGTTACTGTCATGAAGTTTGCTGCCAATAAGGTGATCGCAACCGTACTCCACGCCCGGATGCGGCAGTTCCGCACGATCGTGAATATTCTATCGCTCCAGGAAATACATGAATTCCTCAATGATTGTTATGCACCCATTACCGAGGCAGTGCTCGAGCATGCAGGCACGATCGACCGTTTCGCCGACGATCGGATCGTGGCAGTATTCGCATCTTCCCAGGAACATCAGGCTCATGCGGTCAATGCGCTGCAGAGCGCAATGCGTATTCAGGAACGTCTCACCGATATCAATATCACATGGCGGACGGCTCTTGATTTTCTTGTTATGTTCGATATCGGGATTGCTACCGGTGAGGTACTCAGCGGAAATGTGGGTCACCCTGAAAAAGTCCAGCATACGGTCATTGGCAGGCAGGTCCATCTCGCTGCTGAACTCGCAAAATTATGCAAGACTCATAATGTCGAGATCCTGACCGATGTCGCAACGTTCAATCAGGCCAAGGAATCGTTCGGGTTCCGGGAACTCGGTGAAAAGTTGATACTGGGGTATCCAGAACCGATCGCCTTGTTCACGCCCGCCGGTGCATCCTAACGCTGTTAGGGATCAGTCGGTACTGTCGGACAGCTGTACCCCGATTGTCCTGAAAAAAAGGCGGTCTGCCTCGAACATTTGTTCGATATCCCGCATCTGGGAGACAGTGACCCATTTATACTCTTTCACCTCTTCGGGATTCTGAGCGATGCGCCCATCCATCAGGTCCACCTGCCACCAGTGCAGTCTATAGTCCCTGTCATGGGTCATGCACTCCCAGATTTTCTTGATCGGTTCAACCCGGATCCCCATTTCCTCGGATGCCTCGCGCACGACTGCCTGTTCCTGGGTCTCGCCATCCTCGACCGCTCCCGTGATCGGGCACCAGAAATCCTCTGCCTCGCCTTTCTTCGCACGCTTAATCAAGAGGAATCGACCGTCCTTCTTGATCACGACCGCAACCGCGTCTCTCATGATGGACTCATCATCGCATGAGTATGACCTTGCCGGTATGCACGGCAGTACCCGCTTTAATACGATAAAAATAAACACCTGCAGGAACGGACCGGCCTGCTTGATTACATCCGTTCCATACAAGTACCTGAATGCCTTCAGACAGTATACTTTCGTCTGACCACACACAGCGCCCGCCTGCATTATACATGGTAAACCCAACCCTGCAGTTGTTATCAAGCTCAATAGGCAGCGTTACCATATGTGAAAAAACACCGCCTCCCGGCAGGATCTTGTTAACGGTATGTGAACGTTGTTCCATGGTGGCAGAAGAAAACGATGCAAGACGCTCCAGGAACATTGCCTCGGTGAAATTCGGATTCGTCTCCTCAGGATAACTCACCACATGAGCGACCAAACCGTAGTCTTCGGTCACGAAATCGTATACGATACGCGTCGTCGTATCAACGGTTACCGGAACATTGTTGATAAGCAGGGTCGATACGGTGGTATCGAACACACACATCCTCAAACAATCAAATGTTCCGTACGGTATGGTAGCTGTTCCGTATGCATCGATGACCTCGTAACCGAAACAATCGGTACGCACCGAAATGACCGGGGTCATGTGTATGGTATGTCCGTAATAGAACGACCGGCTGTTGCCGTATACCAGGGGCAGGGGATAGCTATCCACCGGTTCAAAGTAAACACAGAGCGTTTCTACTGCAAAAGCGATACCATAGCCGAGATTAACACCTGCCGTGGGCTGCAGATCAGCATACGCGTACACGGTATCGGCATCTTCGGTGATCTCGAGGACGAGATTCGCCGTGGGAAAACTGTCACCGAATGGCGTTGCAGTACGCGGGACAATGAGACTGTTCGTATTCCGCGCTCCAGCAGGCTGCATGAAATACCAGTCATAGGGACCGCCGCCCGGACCGAGCGTGACATCGACGCTGTCAGCACCGTTATGCGTGAACTCGACGCCGATCGCCTGTGGCACCTCGGTCCAGTCGATGATGATCTGACCGAACACTGGAAAGACTATCATACAAAAGCACAGTACGACGCAGGAACCTGTTCTATACATGTTTTCTCCTATTTATTTTATTATATTATCACCGTCATCCCAGTGAAGTCAAGGTATGATGGTTGGTCAGGTCTGCACAGCGCTCCGTATTGACAAGGATTACAGGCAGCATATACTATACATATGCTGAAGCGTGTATATCTTGCTCCCGACGAATTAACCGCAATAACGCTCCGGGAAATGCTCAAGAGCGTGGATATCACTGCAGTCATCCAGCGTTTCGAAACGACCTGGCTCGATGGACTCCCCCGGGTGATGAAGGGAGGTTGGGGAGAAGTGCTCGTTGACGAAGCCGATGTCGAAGATGCGGAGCAACACATCCAGAGATTTCTGGAAGAATCAGATAAATCCTGAACGTGTCTTGGTTCATTCTGCTCTTTGCTGTAGCTAACTCACAGCCGCGGGTCAGTTTCTGTGCGGTCGGAGATATTCTTCTTGACCGCGGCATACGGAGGACGATCTTAGAACACGGTGTCGACTATCCCTTCGAGCTCATCACACCCTTTATCAGTGAATTCGATCTTGCCTTTTGTAATCTCGAATGCCCGGTTTCTGCACATGGAGCCTCGACCGGTAAAGTATACTGTTTCAGGGCCGACACGAACTTTTTCGCCGGCGTCAAGAATGCCGGATTCGATATCTTTTCTCTCGCCAATAATCATATCATCGACTGGGGTCTTGCCGCGTGCATCGACACTAGAGACCTGATCGAACGCTGCGGTCTGATCGCGGTCGGCGCAGGAGCAACCGATGATGATGCCCGGAAACCGCGTATTGTTCGCAAGAATGGCTTGACCTTTGCCATTGCCGCCTACGTGGGGAAACCGCTCGCCAGTATGCTGCCGGCAGGACCTGCTCGCGCTTCCTGCGAAGAGATCATAGAGGAGATCGAACAGGTCAGAGACCAGGTCGATTTTGTCATCATATCAATGCACTGGGGTACAGAATACGTCCACATCCCGGAAAAACATCAAGTACAGTGGGCTCGTCGAATGATCGACGCAGGCGCGGATCTCATAATCGGTCATCACCCGCATGTCCTTCAGAGTTTCGAGGTGTATAAAGGAAGATTTATACTCTATAGCCTGGGGAATTTTGTCTTTGATCAGCACAAACTCTACCAGCGGCAATCCGGTGTGTTCTCCTGCGTATTCCGGAAAGGCTACATCGACTCGGTGATGTTCCACCCGGTTCTGCTACAGGATTTTCGACCAGGCTTTGCAGCTGACACAACACGCACGCAAGTACTCTCACAGATATCGACCATATCCGGAAAATTCTCTGCCAAACTGCTCATCATGGGAAATGATTGCTATCTCACCGATAGTTCCTGTACACTACAGCATCGTACACCCCTGCAGTATGTGCGTACGCAGGGCAGGAAGGTCACCGTGCACCATCGTGGGCTGGACATGTACGACAGCCTCGACATTCCGCTGACGTCGTATTACCTCACCCAGCATCGAGAGATCGGAGACTGCTGTGTGGTCAAGGATTCCCTTGTGCGTATCACTGCGGTCATACATCACGTCAATGAGGAACATAACAGTCTCCTGGCATACTACACCATCTCACCCGAGCAGATCTCTGCTGCATATATCAAGAATCAGCGGCTCCAGCCCTGGAAGGTAGTCCACGGTGACATCGACGGAGATGACCGTTCCGAACTGTGCGTTGCTTTAACAGAATGCTCGCGTCTACCCGCTACATCCCGGCAGCGGTTTGCGGTGTATGAATTCGGTGACAGCACACTGATCCCTGTCTGGCTCAGCCCTGCCCTGGCCGAAGAACTCGTTGATATACGTTTGACCGATATCGACGATGACGGTCTCGATGACCTCCTTGTGTTGGAAAAAACAGACAGCGGCATCTATCGCATCGTAGCGTACGGGTGGCTTGGTTTTGGTTTTTCCTACTACAAAATGCTCGCATCACGACTCGATCCGCTGCCGTATGCTCATCTGGACCTCCTCTATACGATAGAGAAGCAGTAGTCGACGATTACTTGACACACTGTCCTCTCTCGGTATAATTGCATGATGAAGTTCCGGTACCTTCCACTGCTCATCATCTTTGTACTACTCCACTGTCCGGGGAAATACAAACCGCGTGTCAAGAAGATCGACATTGTATACCTATCATCATTATATGATGATTTATACCGAGACGAGCCGTTCATGGCAGGTGCCCAGCTCGACACGGGATTTGTCATCGGTCATATTATACCTCCATATCCGGTCATGACCCAGGTGCTCGGTAACCTGGGGTTCTTTGAGCTGCTTGGGTCAACCGGAATTGATTTTGTCATCAGTGATTCAGCACTGTTCCATGCTCAGGGCTATGATTATTATATCATTCCAGCGTCATCCGGGTATGCTATCATGAATTATCAGGGTGTGCGGTTCGCCATTTTCGCTTATGACGGGGACACGCTCGACATCGACGCGGAAGTCCAGCGGGCTATCGTACAGCAGCGTAGCGATATTCTGTGGATGATCGACCGTAATTTCCTGAACACACCTCCCCGGCATCTACAATTCTTCATCGAGAACAGAGGACTTGCCGACACGAGTTCAAAAGCCATCTCGCTCGTTCCGGATCCCGATATCGTCAAACAGATTGGCGATTTCAAAGAGGTCGTCGAAAGAACACTGGCGATGAAAATAGCGCTACAGGACAAAAACCTTGAGGATTTCTTACTCCATCAGGTCACAAAGACTGCGAATGCCAATCTCCTACTTTACCCTGCCTCGCTTTTTCGCAGCAGCCCGGTCGCAGACACGATCACTCTCGCGGACATGATCGAGTATATTGCTTTTGAAATGCGGTTTAAAAAGACTACCCGGATGGTGAAATCCGATGTCCAGGATCTCGCACAATACAACGAATATCTTGTCTGGGGAACGCTGCAGGATACGAACGCGGTACTCTTACCGGACCCGCAGGGGGAATTCCTCTCCACGTACTACTTCCCCATTGACTTATCAAGGAACTAATATGACACCGTTCAAGAAAATACCTATCTGGCGGATTCTCTGGGTGGCATTCATTTTCATATACTGTATTGTGTTCTTTTATAATATGCTCCGCCCGCAAGGGAACTGGCATTTCGTTTATCTGTATACCCTCTTGCTCATCGCCTGGTTCTGCCTTGAATATTATGAACGTCACCTTTTCTTCCAGACCGGTCTTTTAAGTGATATACACTGGATATTGAGGGTAACTTTCGCGCTCTTTTTTTACTCTTCACTCATCATCGGCATTGCGACAATAATCTGGTGGCGCAGTACCAATTTTGGTCTGTATCCCTATGCTCAGATCGTAGGTATCGGTCTTTTAATCTACTCGATCGTGCTGCGCCGCAGGATGTATCGCAGAACTGTTATCAAGAAGGAATACATCTCCCAGTTTTACATCAGCCTATTATTCCTGACGATGTCGGTCGCGCTTGCCTACGGTTCGCTCTTTCTATTGCCCTACGTGGTCGTGGTCGGTTATCCCCTTATTTTTCTTATGAGAAAATATGAGATAACACATTTCGACGCCTTCACCGCGTATGTTCGTAAAACCGAGAGTATCGACAAGATAACGGCAAAAAATTTCAAGGAATTATGGGCAAAATATCTTGCCTCCACCACGAAGAAACCGGCAAAGAAAAAACAATGAACTTTCTGTGTAGCATCATCACGCTCTTACTGGTTTCAGGTGACATCCCCGCTCATATAACATACTTGATGGGCACCGCTTCGGTCGAGCGGGGTGGCGTCCGGTATAAAGCCGTGCTCGACGCACCACTACAGGTGAACGATATCGTTACGACTGGAGATGAATCCGAGTGCGAGATAACATTCAAGGGTTACTCACTACTTCATCTCGGGGCGAATTCGAGCATCAAAATCGAACGCAAAGAAGAAACAAAACACGGTATCTTTCATCGTATCTTCGCATCGCTCGGTGAGATCGTCACCAAGGTAGTCTCGTTGGCCAAAGAGGATGAATACGAAATAAGGACCGAGGCCGCGCAGGCATTCATACGCGGAACCACCTTTAAAACCAGCATCGATGCCGACGGCAGGAGTTCCTTCAGTGTATACGAAGGAAAGATAGCAGTCAAAAGCCTCCTCGAAGGCGCCCGAGAAATCCTGCTCGATAGGGGTTTCAGTTCTCAGATAGAAAAAGGACAGCTGGCACCGGTGGTGGAGAAACTCAGTGATCTTGAGATCGCTGCGTTCAATGATCGGTTCAGTAGTTTTTTACAGAAAGGAGCAGCCCTGGATTCGCTGCGCAATACGTTTGAAGAAAAAATCGAAGAAGAGAAAGAGGACATAAAGGACAAAGCCAAGGATAAAATCAAAGGCTTATTCAAGTAAGCTCAACGGGTTACCCTCAGGTATGCTGCGCATATCACAGATCACCATATCACATCTGCCGAAATCCAGGATTCTCATAATAGTCACACTGCTATTTTTTGTTGTCTGCACGAACACGCCAGAACCCGGTATGCGGGTCGTTTCTCTGTCACCGGCAATGACCGAGATCATATACGCCTTAGATGCCGATGTATCACTCGTCGGCGTCACGACTCTGTGCGATTATCCTCCACAGGCTAGGAACAAACCCAAGGTCGGTGATTTCTCAAATCCGTCCCTCGAACGGATCATGGGAATGCAACCAACCCTCGTCATCGTCCATCTTCCTGAACAGCGGCGCATACAGGACCAACTGGAACGGTTCGATGTGAATATATTCGTTTCGGAAACACGCACACTCGCCGACATTTATGCAGAAATACGGAAACTCGGTACGCTCCTCAACCGCAGCCAGCAGGCTGAATCCCTCGTGCACACCATGCAGGCGGACCTGCAACCGATCTCACCGGCACGAAGAAAACGTGTATATATCGAACTTTCTCCCCGACCGCTTATCACCATCGGTGCCGGGAGTTTCTTGAACGAACTCATCGAACTCGCCGGCGGGCAGAATATATTCTCGGATCTAGACAAAGATTATCCAATCGTCCAGCAGGAAGAGGTCATCCGCAGGAACCCAGAGGTGATCCTTGTGTTGCACCCCGTGGCTGTCGGCAGCCGCAGTGGGTGGGATAATGTCGATGCATTGAAATACGATCGTGTTTATGCCGATATAAACCAGGACCATCTCATGCGACCGGGGCCCCGTCTCGTCGAAGGCTTCAACACGCTCAGGGAAATTGTCGGTGAATAAATACCTTATCGTCACCGCACTATTCGTGCTGGCAGTGATCACCGGGTTGCTTATTGGTCCGGCTCCCCTTGATAGTACTATTCTCCAGCTCCGTCTATCGCGCGTTGTACTCGGTATCTTTGCCGGCGGTATCATGGCGTTCTGCGGCGGTATCCTCCAGGGGTTGTTCGGTAATCCCCTGGTTGAACCGTATACACTCGGTTCGGCGTCGGGTGCGGCACTCGGTGCGGCGTGCGGTATACTATTCGTCGGCATTTTGAATCCGCTCTTTGCCTTTCTCGGCTCGCTCGGTGTCGGTTTCTTTGTCTATACGATCGCCCGCATGGAAGGGGGATTGCTCCGCGACCGGTTGATACTCGCGGGCGTCGTCATGAGTTTTCTCTGCTCGGCACTCGTCATGCTCATCATGGTCATGGGCGGTCGTGAATTATATGAGGTCCTGTATCTCTTGATGGGGTACCTCGGAGTGATCATCGATGCCTCGAACCGCTGGTACTACATCGTGCTCATGGTCGTATCGTTAGGCCTCGTAGGTTTTCTCTACCGGTACTATCGGGAACTCGATATCATCTCACAGGGGATCGAAACCGCAGCGGGACTCGGTGTGAACATCGAGCGCCTTTCGCTCATCATCTTCGTCGTCACGTCCCTCATAATCGGCATCACCGTTTCCATGGTCGGTGCTATCGGTTTTGTCGGACTGGTCGTACCGCACATTTCGAAATTGCTCTTCGGCGCCAAACATCTACGGAGCCTACCGGCATCGTTTCTTCTCGGTGCAACGTTCCTCCTCTTCGCGGACACACTGGCACGCGTACTGACCGTATATGAACTGCCCGTGGGAGTCGTCACTTCTATAGTGGGCGTGCCGTTCTTTATCTACCTCTACCGGCGGTAAATGAAGTCGATCGTAGTCAATACTATCTCGTTTGCCTACAATGATGATGCCGTGCTGAAAAATATTACCCTGGACATTACCGAGGGAGATTTTGTCGGGATCATCGGTCCCAATGGCGCCGGTAAGTCCACGCTGCTCAGGATCATATGCCGCATACTTCATCCGCAGCACGGAACGGTTCTCCTGTTCGGTGACGATATCGCCCAGATGCACGGCAAACAAATCGCCCAATATCTAGCCTTCGTACCCCAGGAAACGTACTTCAGTTTGAATTTCACGGTTGAAGATGTGGTCCGTATGGGACGGTATCCGTACCTCAGCCCGTTCCAGCGTGAACGCTGTGATGACCGTGATGCGGTCGATCGCGCTTTGCACGCAGCACACGTCGATATGTTCCGACACCGGCAGATCAACTCGCTCTCATCGGGCGAGCGTCAACGCGTGGTAATTGCACGTGCCCTGGCACAGGCACCCAGAATACTCATTCTCGACGAACCAACGAGCCATCTCGACCTCCATCATCAGCACGCCATCATGGAGCTGCTCGGCAATTTAAACAAAGAAGGCATGTCGATACTGGTCGTGAACCATGACCTCAATCTTGCCAGCCTTTACTGCCGCAGGCTCATACTGCTCCACGAGGGATCGGTCTTTGCCCAGGGCACTCCCGGTTCGATCATCAACGAGCAAACCCTCAAGCAGATATACCAGACCGATGTGACGATAATACAGCATCCTCATAAAAATGTGCCACAGATTTTTCTGAAATAAGGAGAGGAATGAAAATAATCAATGCACAGCTGAAAATCAGCACCACGGGAGCCGGTGACCTCGTGAATATCACCGATGAGATCGTCGCGCAGCTGCGGAGTGCGAAGCTCACGAACGGTTCGGTGACCGTTTTCAATATCGGTTCCACCGCTGCCATCACCACGTTTGAGTATGAACCCGGGATGATCAAGGACATGCAGGAGCTGTACGAAAAACTCGTACCCCAAAAAAAACATTACCATCATGACGATACCTGGGGCGACGCCAACGGCTTCAGCCATCTGCGCGCGGCGCTGCAGGGTCCATCGCTCACCGTGCCGTTTGCGGACGGAGACCTGCTGCTCGGCACCTGGCAGCAGATCGTCCTCGCCGAATTCGATAACCGACCGCGCCAGCGCACGATCGCAGTCCAGATCATCGGCGAGTAGCATCCACCACTTTAGCTTCCTACCGCATGCCTTTCATGATTCAAGAATTCTAGCATTCTATAATTTTAGAATTATCGAATGTTCTACGTGTCCCGCTCGATCCGCTTCGTGGTTCTCTTCACGAAGGACTCACACGCATTGACTATCGAGCGAACGTATTCCGGATATTTGATCCAGTAATAGGTCTGTTTGTTCTCTTTTTCATACCGTACGATATTCAACATGCGGAGTTTCGTCAGATGAAAACACACGGTCTGTTTCGTCCGCTTGACCCGGGTCACTACATCAGACAGCGTAAGGCGGTCATGCTCCAGGAGCAATTTCACGATGGCATACGAGATTGGATACCCGAGCGCCCGACAGATAACCGATCCACGATATTTTCTTTCTACAATTTTCATACTTTCTCCCTGTAGATCTTTTTATCATTTTATTATTTTATCATTCTAACATTCTAGAATTGTCGAATGGTTGAATGCATCGGAGATGTTATGTCTTCTCTCATTATTGTATGTTCTTTGCTTCTATCTTTCTTTCTCCCTTACCAATTCCATCATGTACACCAGAACCGACTATTTGATGATCTCGATCTGTGACGGGCTTTTGAGAATAATCTCGGGTTTGCCCTGGTACTCCTTGATCAGACCGGTCACCCGGACCGTTCGATTGAGATAGTGGTCTTCAGGATGAGGCGGGAATTTTCCGAAGTCGCTCGCAAAGATGACCGCGGTAAAGTACTTCCTCCAGTTCCTGTCGAAGTTCAGGAAGCACACCTTGCCCGTATTATTGGTCACGACGATCCTGCCCTCGACCGTTCTGGTCTGTCCATAGTACCCTGCAGCATCGCGCCACGATATTACCCCGGATGTTTTCGGCTGGACCGGCTCCAGTGTGCTGAGTGCGGTATCCGGCACCTGGAACACGGCGAATGACCACAGACCCCTGCGATTGCGAACGGCAACTTTCTCGTTGTTCTCGAAGATGCTCTTATACAGCGTATCGGGTGGGTAAAACCGCGCCTCGGCATACCCCAATCTCACCATTTCTGCATTAACACAGATGCCGTCAACATATACATATCTGAGTAACCGATCATAATCATCCCGGTCTGAAACATCCTTCTTGAGCTGGACCTCGCGATTATAGATCATGAAGGTAAGCACATCCTTGGCAATGTCGCCGCCCAGGTCATCGAGTTCTGGTGCATTGATGCCCAGCAGGCGCACTGCCTCGCCCTTTTCGGTACGAAAGGTATCACCATCGATGACCTCGACCACCTGTTCGGTCTGGGTACAGCAGAGGAATATAAGTGCGATTAAAAGCCAGTGTGTGTATTTATACATGACGTATTATACCGGGAATCATCCGTATGTCAAACTTCTGTTCCCTTATGTATCTGTGAGAAAGTTACGGTTCTGTGTGTGTGCTCTGGGACTTCCCGGCATCTACCATACTGACGAACATGTCGACCGACTCGATCCACAGGCTGCCGAATAATCCGACGCCGCCATCAATACCGGTTACGTCCGGATCATTATTCATCTCATCATAATATCGGTAAAAATTACTGTCACACGCTGCGACCCATAATCTGCAGAAGAAGTTCCCGGGTGACCAGCCTGAAAAGACCTCTGCCAGCGGTATGATCATGAGGCTGTCAGATGTATCCGGGGGTTCGAAAAACATACCGAACTCATCTCCAAACGATACAGCATACACCGCGGCATGATCACTTTTCGTAAGTACGACCGTATCACTGAACGTCACAGTATCGAAGTGTTCAGGATAGAGAATGGTAAATGGTCCGGGAAGAGTCGTTCGAGCATACAGTGTATCGAAACCATCTCGCCATACCATAAGGCTGTATTCGGTCAACGGCTGCAGGATCAGGTTGTATGTCCAGTATGCATCACTGCCTTGATCAAAGGTAAGGGTATCGACCGAACTCCAGCTCGACAGGATGACCAGGGCATCATCGATCACAGGTCCGGCTGGTTCGTCCATTCTATAAGTCCGGTCCACGATCACACTCTGCGATGCATGATCGCTGTGCAGTACCGAATAAATGTTCAACTGGGGATCATAGATTTCCACTGCCGACCGTTCGCACACCAGTGACACAGCACCCGCAAAAATGATCACACACAACATGATAATTCTGCGACGCCGTTTATTCATCTTAGAACCTCAGGGTGAGCCCGATACTGGGTACGGGAATGGGCAGCAGTGTTACGTTGTTCCGTTCGGGCGGGTCATGATCAAAGTCCCATGTGTAGAAGACGACATTCTTGCGATTGTATACGTTCATGACATCGATATACCAGGAACCAGCGAGGCCGAACAGCCTGATATCTTTTTCGAAATGTGCATCCAGCCGATGTGAAAGGGGCAGCCGGTATGAATCGCGCGCGCCCTTTATGACCTGCCACGTGTAGTCACCGTATTCAGTATAGACCCGGTACCGCGCCAGATCTTCGGCATACGGCAGACCGGTCGCCACATACCACCGCAGGCTAAGCAATCCCCGTCGGAAGATGGGCATCCAACCCGGTACGCCAAATCCGAACACGATATTGAGATTGTGCCGGCGGTCGTAGCGCGGTGCATAGGTCACGTCACCGACGGTTCTGCGTGTGAAACCCAGAGAGTAACTCAACCAGCCGAATGTTCTCCCGATGCTCTTCTTGAAGAAAAAATCAATACCCATGGCATAGCCGCTTCCCGTTGCCAGGCTCTCAGTCGGCGTGGTCAGTTCAAATTCACCCTCCTCGGGTTCTGCCTCCGGCATGATGAGATTGTAATACTTTTTATAGTACGGTTCGATCGTGCATTTCGTATTCTTGTCGAACCACTGTTCGATACCGCAGATTACGTGATACGCGATCGGCAGGTTATGGGTACTGTCTACGGGTCGCCAGAAATCGAATATCGAAAAGTACGATTCCTGGCTGTTACTGGTCATGAGGTATTGGGTATACCGTCCGCATGAAAGATTCAAAGCCGTATTGGCAGCTACGTGGTATTTCACACCGATCCGGGGATCGAACGCGAACCGGTCACCGACGTCGTAGTACAATCCCCGGAGACCCAGCCTGACATGCACGATGTTCGGAATGACCGACCATGTATCCTGGAAATATCCACTCAGGATCTTCACCCGGTCCCGGCTGTTGAACAGATTCTCGTCGGCGACCTCGACATCGTAATCGATCTCCAGCGCCTTGCCGTCAATACCAAAGTCGACCGTGTGTGTTTCTCCCCAGAACCAGTTAAAATCACACTTCACCGTGTAATCGATGATCTCTTCATGGAAATAGAACGTACTTAACGGATCGTGGAAATCAGTGTACGTCAGCGTCGTCAAAAAATTGCTCCAGGCACCGAGCATCTCGCCGTAGACGCTCGGGCTCAGAACCCTGCGCCATCTCACCGAAAGTCCTCTGTTGCCCCATGTGAAATCTATTTCCTCATCCGGACCATAATCGTCTTCGATCTCGAATTTCATGACATCCTCACCGCCCAGCCCTGCGACTGTGAACCGGTTCTCCGGTGAGGGATTGTAATTAATCTTTGCAATACCGTCGTAAAAATAATACGGCAGGGAAACCGTATCGCTCCAGATCTTGGAATATGCCCAGACCAGCGCATCAAAATACGTCCGCCGGCCGCTTATGAGAAATGAACCGTTCGGGATGGGACCTTCAACCATGAGTTTTGATGTGACCAGACCCAGGCTCGTCTCACCGGCGAACCGTTTACTGTTACCCTCCTTGGTGGTTATGTTCAGCACCGAGGACAGGCGGTTCCCGAATTCTGCGGGGAAGCCTCCGGCATACAACTGTGCATCGCCAACGACATCAGGATTGAACGTCGAGAACAGTCCGAACAGGTGTGCAGATGGGTTATATACCGTGATACCGTCGAGCAGCACCAGGTTCTCATCCGGGCTGCCGCCGCGCACGTACAGTTTGTTCGACAGGTCGTGCATGGTTACGATGCCGGGCATGAGCTGGAGTGATTTTATCAGATCCTTCTCGAACAGTCCCGGTACTGACTGTATCTCACGCTGCAGAAATGTTACGTGGCTGACCTCTACCTCTTTCTCAAAACGCACCCGCTCGGCAGATACCGTGACCTCCTCGATCGCGATCGAAGTCGGAACCAGTTCCACATTGAGCTGGATGTTCTCGGATTCCTGCATCTCGATGGTTCGCGTCTGAGTTTCGTAGCCGATATATGAAAAGGCGATCGTGTAGGTGCCGGTCGGTACATTGTGTATATAATAATAGCCCTTTTCATTGGTCGCGCTGCCCAGGGGTTCATCTTCCAGGTAAACGTTCGCATACGACAACTTCTCACCGTTCGACGCGTCGGTCACGAATCCGCTCACCGATCCTAAAGCCTGGAGGACTGTCAGTACAAAGCCTGCAAACATTCGTCATTATACTTTTTCATGTTTTTGTGTCAACCCAGCCGGGGTACAGGCTACGATACATTGACAGATACAATTTTTTTTATATACTACTCTCCATGAACAGAACATTGCTCATTATCAAACCGGATGCCGTGAAACGGAATCTGATCGGTGTTATCCTGAAACACATCATCGATGCCGGCTTCAAGGTAATCGCCATGAAAATGCTGTGGCCTGATAAGGATATGGGTGCTCAATTTTATGAGATACACAAGGGCAAACCATTTTACGACTGGCTCGTCGACTTCATCTCATCCGGCCCGATCGTTACCTGCTGCGTTTCCCATACCGGAGGCGCACAGAAACTGCGCGAGGTGGTCGGCGCGACCGATCCTAAAAAAGCCGCACCAGGAACGATTAGAAATCTGTACGGCACATCGACGGGAGAGAATGTCGTGCATGCTTCCGCACCGGATGAAAACCCGGAGCGTGAGATACACTTTTTCTTTTCAGACGAAGAACTCTTCGAATACTGATCCCAAAAAAACCCCTTGACCGTTTTTACATCATGATTACAATTTGAGAGATGAAAAAATTCATCCCTATCGTCATCGCTCTCATAATTTCGTGCCCGAAACCGGGATTACAAAAAATCACGGCACAGGATTATCTCCAGGAAGCCCTGCGCGTACACAAACATGCTCCCCTGTATGCATATAGTCTGCTTGCCGACTCTTTGATCGGCACGAAGCACGCGCAGAAGAAAGCCGAGATCCTTGTCAAGGTATACATCGAGCAACGTGAATACCGGCGTGCTGCAGCGCTCCTCGACACGATTGGATGGGATATCAACCTGACACCCGAAGAATACGAGACCATACTGTTGAAAACTGAACGGTGGCACACACTGGTTGAACACACGACCGACAGCCTTGTGAAAGGCATTGCGTATTTTCATCTCGGCGATCACTACCGGGCGATCACGTTCCTCACCGCGCCTCTCCCGCCTCATGACTACCGGATGCTCATGCTTGCCAAGGCATACAACGCCATAGAGGACTATAGGAGCACGTATGCGGTTCTCATGGCAATAAATGACGTCAGCCCATACCTGTATCAGGAATACCAGGATATGTTGTTCGATCTCTTCATCATTATCGAGGATCATACGATCGTTCAGAGTATGATCAAAAAGCTAGATAAGCCGGACATGCAGGAGTATACGCATCTGAAGATATATGAACGAAACGGTGACAAGAAGAACATTCAGAAAAAAGCCTGGAAGCTCGTTCGCACCTACCCGGAATCGGTTGGTGCGCACTATGCGGTCAACCTGATCACCCCGCGCACCACCGCCGACCATCAAGCGGTCGGCAAGGTCTATTATTATCACGGTGAGTACAAAAAAGCACTCCCTCACTTGAAAAAAGCATCCCGGAGTAATACCATTAATTACTATCTCGGTATGACATACTACAACTTGAACAGTCACTCCGAAGCCCTGAAACACCTGTCAAAGACCGACTGGGCAGCTGCCTACTATTACCGGGGCAGGGTTTACGAAAAACTCGACATGATGCATAAGGCGGTCACGGTATATGACAGCCTTGCTACCCTGCATAAGAGTTCAAAGTATGCCGTGCGGGCGTCGAAACGGAAAGCATTCCTGCTCGAAGACATGGGCGACACGCTTCAGGCGGTACAAACGTTCCTGAAGATAAATGAACGGAATACACAATTCAGGGCTGCGATGCAGTTATACCGGGTCGGCGCTCTGGGCCGTGCCGACACCGTGCTCGGTTTGAGTGATGAGCCTGACTTTCTCTACTGGCAGGCGCGCATCAGAGAACGTCTCGGCGAACCGATCGAGAGTATCAGGGCACGGGTGATACTGGAACACCCCCTTTCATACTACACGCTGGTGCGGTACAATACCGGAATCATCTTCGATACGACCGATCTTGATGCGTGGGTACGCCGGTTTGACGACAGCATTGTAACGTTTTCCCGGGAGGACTCGCTCACCGTCACACGCGCCATCCGCTATTTCCATCTCGATGAGATTGACTATGCGATCAAGGAACTGGAAATGATACAGGACAAGAGCGCCCAGGATCTGTTGTACCTCAGCCGTCTTTGTGCACGCTACGGTGCGGATCGGTTATCCATACTGTACAGCCTTAGGGTCAAACAGCGTGCCATTAACAAGAATATCTTCGTCTATCCCCGAGATCTGTATGAACTCATGTATCCGGTGCGGTATGCATTCACCATTCGTGATCAGAATATTGACCTCCACCTCTGTTTGGCAATGATATGGCAGGAAAGCCTGTTTGACCCGCGTGCGCGCTCATCGGCGAACGCGCAGGGCATCATGCAGATCATCCCGTCGACCGCCCAGGCAATCGCACGGGAACTCGGTGTCACCCAGTACGCGCTGTACGATCCAACCGTATCGATAAGATTCGGATGCTATTACTTTCTTGAACTGATGAAGGATTTTAATTCCGTACCGCTTACGCTGGCAGGGTATAACGCGGGTCCGGTGCGTGTCAAACGATGGATCACCCAGGACCCA
>CP070834.1:1084894-1101420 GCA_020341755.1 Caldifarciminota bacterium
GCTGGGTTCAGAACGTCGTGAGACAGTTCGGACTCTATCCATCACGGGCGCAGGAGACTTGAAGGGAGCTGTCCTTAGTACGAGAGGACCAGGATGGACGAACCTCTGGTCTACGAGTTGTTGCGCCAGCAGCAGTGCTCGGTAGCCATGTTCGGAAGGGATAACCGCTGAAAGCATCTAAGTGGGAAGCCCCCCCCTAAGATAAGGTCTCCCGTTCTCCCGCACTTCGGTGCATGAGACCACAAGACTCCCTGTAGATGACAGGGTTGATAGGCCACAGGTGGAAGCCCTGTAAAGGGTTGAGCCGAGTGGTACTAATCAGTCGAGCGACTTGGATTGCCTTCCGCCAATTTTTTAGGATTTAGGAAACAGGATACAGGGAACAGTGAAAAGAAGACGTGACTGTTCCCTATGCCCTCATTCCTGTCTCCTCACGATTTCCCGGTGGCTATACCGATGGGGTCACACCTCTTCCCATTCCGAACAGAGAAGTTAAGCCCATCAGGGCCGATGGTACTATGCTGGTAACGGCATGGGAGAGTAGGTCGCTGCCGGGTTTCTCTTTTGTGATCATATTGTTCACAATCGATTACGGTGATAAGAAAAGATTACAGCAAGCGGAATTCGTATTTAGAATTTCAGACTAATCCCAACCCGAGCCCGAAATCCCGGTCTCCAGTGCAATGGATTATTATAGTACATGCTTCGTGCAGCCATATATTCACTGTAGAGTTCATGGGGTGAATTCAGTCCGTCATGATTATAATCAGCCTGAGGTGTGTAATAGTAACTTGCCAGCGAGATAGGTCTAAAATCTGACTCAGAGATGGTGACTTCTCCACCATCTGTATCTGGCCGTCCGGTGGCATTGTAAACATCCACGATTTGTTCTGTATTAAATAGATTGTACATCTGCGTAAAGAGAGAAAAGGTAAGACCGGCGACGGTGATATCCTTTGATATATTAGCATCAACATTTATATATCCTGGCATGCGCGCCGAATTTTGATCCCCAATATCGCGACCCTTGAGATCCTGCGGTGTATAAGGAAATCCCGAATGATATGAAAGAAGAAAATCTGCCAGAACATCTTGGAGTGGCGCAATTACAAAATCTCCAGGTAACAGTAGGCCCAACGAAGAATTTATAATATGCCGCTCGTCAAAGTCGAGCCAGTAATCAATTTTGGGTACCGCATATTCTCCAGTTATTGGATCCGGGTCCTGAAGGTATATTTCGTAATAATGCTGCCACGCATCTGATGCTGTTCCTTTCGCAAACTGAAGGGTGTAGGAAAGATCGAAACTCCAGTAATCCGCCATTCTCTTCTTCATGGTGAATTCAACACCTTTTACATTGCCGTAATCAAGATTATACACCTGATAAAACGAATACGGTAGATTGATAATTTCTTTGGTCTGAATCAGATCGTAAATGTCCTTGTAATACGCCACGATCCCGAACGCAAACAGATCAGAGAATTGATTTTCGTAGCCAATCTCATAGGCGACGGTTTTTTCCACAGTTAAATCGGCATTTCCGAGAACCGAATTATAGCGCCGAAGGAGCAGCCACACAACCATGGGCGTTGTAGATCGGTATAAGTCATGGGAAGTCGGCGTCTGGAAAAAATGTCCGTAATTAAAGCGGAATTTAGATCTATCAGTAACCGGCAGGGAAAATCCAATGCGTGGTGAAATCCGCCATTTTGCCGGATAATTGATAAGTGTCGAATCGGTGTTATCCGCAGGATTCTGCAATCCGCTTGCCTTTGAGTCAAAGTAGTCGAACCGACAACCGATTCGCGCGATAATGCCCTCGAAATCCATACGGTCCTGTACGTAGACGGCTATCCGCAAGGGATCTTTCTCATAAATGTCCCAGAATGGGATGGTATAATATGGCAGGTTGTTATCATACCAGCCAACATTCTGGTAATTGAGGATTATGCCTGATTTGAATTCATGTGCTCTGCCGAAGGTACGGGTTAAGGACAACAACCCATGATAATCCCGGCTGAACTCATAACGCCACGATCGCTGGTCACCCACGGTGTAGAAAAGCCCGGTTGCACCGAAGGGATTGTCGCGCAGGCTGGCAGCGCTGGTTCGGCTCATTATTTCATAGTATGCCATCAGAGAGTCGACGAGATAGAGTTTTTTCAGTGAATCGTTATCGAGACCAGATATGATATCGACAAAGTGATCAGCCTTAAAGTTGTAATCCTCATACCAGCGGCGGTCAGCATCCGCTTCAAGGTCACGGACCGCCCGGAATCGATTATACGTGGTATAGCCGAATTTCGTCTCGAGCATAGTGTGTGCTGCCGGTATGAAATTGCACGTGATCGTTGAGAGGAAATTTTTTATTTGAGCCCCGAAGTTCCGATCCAGATTGTAGATAAAACTCAGTTCGCCCCAGACATCCTGATAGTACATGTACTGTTCACGCGAGTAAAACGTTGAGAGCGTTAGCCTTCCTTTTGCTTGCGGTATTCGATATGACAATTTACCGCCTACCTTGTAATCGAATCGTTCTGACGGCACCCTGTACCGTGTTTCTTCCCAAGCATCAGTTAAGAATGCTTCACCTGACAAAAAGAACCTGAATCGGGATTTGTCCATGATGCCACCGCCAAGATTGAGTTCGTACCTGTTGTATCCGTAATTTATTCGGTTATCTGAGAATACTTCATCGGTGGTAACACGGATCAAGCCCTTGAGATTTTCTGAACCTTCGCGCGTGACCACATTTATAACACCGGACATTGCTTCTCCGTATTCTGCATCAAACCCGCCGGTTTGTATGGCAACTTCTTCAACGGCTTGCTTACTTACCTTCAAGGACTGGGTACCGTAGTGGGGCGCTTTGGTCAATATGCCATCGATATAGTATGCAATCTCCCTGCTTCTTCCTCCACGGACGTGGATACCACGTTCACTCACTGAAACACCGGCCTGCAGAGTAATGATTTGATTTATCTCCGAAATCGGAAGTTTGTCGATATCTGCTGCGGTAATGGTTCTCTGGGTCTGGGTCTGCGTCTTGATGACCATGTCACTTTCGGCAGTGACCACCATAGGTTCTATTGTAATAATACTTTCCTTCAATTGAAAATACAGTTCCGTGGTCTGGTTGGCATGGACTATTACATTTTTTGTCGTCACAGTGGTGTAACCGAGGTACGATGCAGTGACGCTGTATGAAGATACTGGCAAGAAGTATACGTGGAACTCACCGTTCTCATCAGATGCCGCACCGGCTTCTGTACCCTCAACCATGATGTTAACATCGATGAGCGGTTCACCGCGTTCATCAACTACTCTGCCCTTAATCTGTCCAAAATTCGTAGCAACAGCAAAGGACAAACACACAGCTATTAATACATACTTTCTCATTCCTCACCTCCACGACTACCATGTTACATGTATATAATCTGCCTGTCAACACTCTCTTTCAATGATTAACGATACGTGACTCAGAGATGATAGAATAGACTGATATCCGGCAGATAGATGGGTATTATATTGCATTTCACGGAAGAAAATATAACACGAATATCTTTGGACCACCTTCCAGATATTGCAGGCTGAGATAATTTTAATATAATTAAAAAATGATAAAAGCGCTGACATTTGACCTGTGGAATACGCTGGTCGCAGACGATCACGCTGATTACAGCAAAAGAAGGATTGCTATCCTATTGCACGTGTGCGAACAGCAGCAATGTTTTCGTGATGTATCGGCGGTTCGAGCTGCGTATCAAAGCGCAATGCGCTTATGGGAGGAATGCTGGCGAGTTAAACGCAAAGGAATATCGATCCAGGAGCTGATTTCTCATATTTTTGCCGAGTTGAACATTCATTTAAAAGATGCCGTTCGGGACGATGTCGTCACCCGGTTTGCCGGCGTGGTACTCGATGATCCTCCTCCGATGCTCGATTACGCCTCCTCAGTACTCGAGGTGCTCCATACTAAATATCGTATCGGTTTGATCTGCGATACAGGTTTCACGCCCGGACAGGTGCTAACGCAGGTCCTGAAAAAGCACAATATACTACAATATTTTTCTTGTTTATTATTCTCCGATGAGGTCGGTGCCACAAAACCGAGCGCGCTGATTTTTCAGAAAGCCCTCGACGCGCTATCGTTGAAGCCACAGGAGGTCGCTCATGTCGGGAACCTGCTCGAGACCGATGTTGTTGGCGCAAAAGCCATTGGCATGACGGCAATCTGGATCAACCGGGGGGAAGGAGATCCGAAAAAGATTTCATACCAGCCCGACCATGAGATCAAGCACCTCTATGAGTTAATACACATTTTATAAATACCTATATATTCCTTCACCCCGCTGTAAGATCTTTTTTAGCGAAAAAAAAGTGTATAACGAACGTAGAAATAAGATATAAAACGCTTGTAGCGAAGAAAGGTATTGAATATGAAAAACGTTCGATAAGGAATCCTCCGACCGATGCGCTTGCTCCCCATCCTGCTGTCCAAGCGATGACTAAAAGTGCATTTGTAAAAGGCTGCTCATCGTGTTTGACTTTTTCCATGGCATAATTGGTGAAGAGGGGCTGTGCCATGTTCATAAGCGCTGCTCTCACCAGAAAGGCAATGACCGCAAAAAATATATTGGTCGTGAGACCGAGCATAATGAGGAACGGTATGGACACTAATTGCGAGAGTACGACCGTCCTGATCTTGCCTATCCGTTCAGCGATAACAGGCGCAACGAGCAACCCCACTATCATAAGTACCTGCTGTCCACCGTAGAAAAGCCCGATAACATTCGTTGCTGTTCGGAATACATCCTTGAAATACAGGTTAAGAAACGGAATACTCAAACCCGCCCCAATGCCAACGATGAGCCCGGGAATGAACAGTTTCAATATTAAACGTATCGAGTGTATCCTGAGTTTCTCGACCCTGAGCACGGGTTTTTCCTTGATAAGAAAATAGGGGATCATTGCTGCAGTAACAAGCAGCCCAAAGACATAGAGTGTGTAGCGGTAGGCGAGAAAAGGAGCAACGCCCAATCGTTCAATGTACCCCGGCATGAACCCAGCGAGGAGATTACCGACGATCCCGGCGACCAGCGAAAGAGCGAACTGCATACTGAACAGATAAGGTCTTTCCTTCGCCGTACTGTTGCGCATGAAAAAGGGTCCTGAGGCGACCCTCGAAAAGACCACAGAGAATCCTGCCATGAAACCTCCGGCAAGGATAATATGATACGTGGACGTGGAAACCTGAACCAGGTATGAAAAAGTTGCTATCGGCGTTGCGATGAGCAGTAACCTCTTTATGGGAAATCTTCGTATGATAACCGATGCGGGAATCGCCATGATAACAGTCCCGAGAGTCGTGGCGGAAATAATATTACCGATACGACCTTCAGGAAATCCGATACTCTTCAGGTAGAGGTTAAAGAGCAGCATGAATCCCGAAAAGCCCATGCCCATAAAAAAAGTGCCCGCAAGGAATAATCGGGCATTTCTTGAAAACAGCTGGAGATTATCAATATATGTACGTATACCCCTCGATAATCTCTGCTGGAGCATTATTGTTTTGACCGTGCGTTTAAAAACAGAATGCGCCCGGATGTTGAATATGTATCATGTATAATTCTTGAGTCGTTCCTCCACTATCCCTGCAACCTTTTTGCCGGAGAGGAGCATTCCGCCGAAAATAGGTCCCATACGCGGTCCTCCAAATACTGCGTTTGCAGCCATGCCACACACAAAAAGATTAGGGAATGCTTGTTTGGTATTTTCTAAGGTCAGACGTTCGGCAACATCCGCCCACATTGATTTTTCTCCCTCGATCATTCCAGAGCCGGTGCTGAGTTTACCGCCGCTCTTGGCGGCGACAATCCGGGTAATCTCACAGGGATGTCCGGTGGCATCGATGACGACCTTCGTTTCGAATGAGATCGGGTCGATATGCAGCTTGGCGATTTCTACGCTCGACCAGTTGACGACCACACCATGTACACTCTGTTCGCGGACGATTGCATCCTCGATAGATATCAGGTTGAATATTTTTAGCCCCGCCTTCAGGGACTTATCCGTAAGGCAGGCAGTAGCCTCCAGAGAATTAGCAACATAGTAACCTTGCTCAAAGAGTTCGTAGGTGATGCCGAATTCATCGAGTATCTCCTTGCCTTCTTCCTGGACAACGATCTTGTTGAACATCATCCCGCCGCCAGGCATGCCGCCACCGAGTTTCAATCCACGTTCGAATAATATGGTTTTATACCCTTTTTTGGCGAGATAATAGCCCGCACATAACCCGGACGGACCCGCCCCGCCGATCACGACATCGCTTTCGACCGAATCCACAAGCTCGTTAAGATATGTTTGTATAATGGCTCGGGATATGACCGGTTCTTTGATCATTAAAACATTCCGAATCGTGCACCAAACGAGGTCCGAAACACAAGGTCGGTCTCGCCGTTGCCGGTGATATTTATGCCCGGCTCCAAAAACAAATCAGTACCGCCCTTCATGCTAAAATTGAACCCTAAACCGGCACGGATTGAGTAGTACGTTACTGACCCGCCATTAGATATTGTGGAGAAGCCGAACCCTGTATGGAAATACGGCTGCATGCCTTTCATCGGGAAATATATCAGGGCATCCAGACTCATGCCTTGATTAATATAGAACAGGGTATATTCACCAAAGCTGAGTTCGGTGATGTCCAACCGAATACCGATATTACGCACTGGATTGATGACGATCTCGGCACCGATTCCGAAACGGACATCATTATCAGGTCCCTCGGCAAGATACAGGGTGCCTTTGGGGCCGATCTCCAGGAGCGCACGGCTTGATCTGGTGACCTTCGCCTGCAAAGACGAAACCGCAACAAGAAGGATGAGTAGTACAACGAACTTCTTCATGCAAACCTCCTTTTTATTGGAAATATTGTATATAATTTGATTTATGTTTCAAGAGGAGTGTAAATATGGTGTCCATCAACAGGATGGACGCATGTCATTCTGATGTGCAGTCAGGTTTCTACAGTGGCTTGACCAGCTTTTTCAGGAACGATATCGCCTCGTCGAGCTTTGCAGGGTTGCCGCCCCCGCCTTCTGCCATATGGGGTCTTCCGCCACCCCCGCCACCTACGATTTTGCCAAACTCTTTGATGATCTTGCTGGCAGGATATCGGTTTAAAAGATCTTCTCCGGTGAACAAAAGGTAACTGAGCCTGCCACCGATATTCTCGTAGAGCAGCCCAACGACAGTTTTTGCTTTGTTTCTTACGATATCGGCAACGAGGCGCATACCCGGAGAACCGAAATTCTTCAATTCTCTGTATACAAAAAGGCTCTTTTTCTTGGAGATGGTTGCGAGAAATGCTGCGGACTCGCTGCGCGCGAGTTCAGAAAGGGTTTGTTCCCGTATCTTTTCTGCTTTTTTAAGCTGCTGTTGCGTCTCTTCGACCCATCGAACAATGCCGGTATCCTCACGTCCTGTCAGACGCGCAAGGTCTCTCATGATTGTATCGTGTTTTCGAACATAATTGAATAAACGCATGCCAACGAATGCCTCAACCCGTCGGATACCTGCAGCGGCCGCTTCCTGGGAAATGATCTTGAATAGGCCTATCTCCCCGGTGTTGTCCAGATGAATGCCTCCGCAGAGTTCAATGGAAAAATCTCCGATCTTAACAACACGTACCCGGTCACCGTATTTTTCACCAAAGATCGCCATCGCACCCAATTTCTTTGCTTCATCGAGCGACATCCACTGTTTATCGACAGGGATGGCTTCCAATATCTTTTCTATGACCATGTCTTCGATCGCACGTATTTCGTCCTCGCTCAACGGTTTGAAATGAGTGAAGTCAAAACGGAACCGACCGGGTTCGACATATGAACCTTCTTGCCGGGCGTGCTCGCCCAGCGTCTTTCGCAGAGCCGCATGCAGCAGGTGGGTAGCGGTGTGAGCCCGGCCACTTTCCGTCCTATGTACGGTATCGACCCGTGCACGAACCTGGGTTCCTTTTTTCAACATAATTGGTTCACCTGACCGGATCTGGCAGTGGCATACGATCATTCCCTGGTACCAATATGTATCCTGGACCTCGAGGGCGAAGTCCGTCCCGACTAACTCTCCCCGTTCACCGACTTGACCACCGGCTTCTGCATAGAAAGGTGATTGTTCCAGTACGATTTCTATGATACTATCATAGGCATTGTACCGCAAGATGTTCGTCATCACCTCCTTTTCATCATAACCGGTGAAGGTGCCGTGTCCCTGTTTTAAAACCTGCCATTCTCCCTTGGGAACGAATTTCGCCCTGGTCTTTGAAACTTCCCGTGCCCTATCAAGCATACTCAGAAAACCCTGTTCATCGGTCTTGAGACCTTTTTCTTTTGCGATTTCCTGAGTAAGCTCAAAAGGAAAGCCATACGTGTCATAGAGCTTGAAGGCATCTTCGCCGGAAATGTCCTTTTTATTCCGGCTGATCTCTTCGAACTGCTGCAGTCCCTTTTCAAGAGTCGTAAGGAATCGTTCCTCTTCTGATTTGATCACTCCGGTGATCTCTTCCCTTCGTTCCTTTATCTCGGGATATGCGCCGGCATATAATTCAATGACCCGCGGGACCAGCCTGTACAAAAACGCATCCTCTCCACCGAGATTCCTGGAAAGCCGTACAGCACGACGTAGTATCCTTCTCAGGACATAACCGCGCTCTTCGTTTGATGGAATAATGCCATCGGCAATCGCAAAAACCAATGCCCGTGTGTGATCGGCAATGACATTCACCGGGATGTCTACGGCGTCATTTTTACCGTAGTGAATTTTTTTCAAGGACGCGATATCTTCAATGATCGAAGAGAACAGATCGGTAGCATAAATAGAATCTTCATTCTGGAGAACCGCAACCAGCCGCTCAAAACCCATCCCGGTATCGACGCCCCGGTTCTTCAAAGGAAGGCGCTCCCCTGAAACCTGCTGATCGTACTGGGGAAACACGAGGTTCCAGATCTCTGGAAAGCGGTCGCAATCACAGCCAGGCGCACAGGTCTTCTTGCCGCAGCCGAATTTTTCTCCCAGGTCATAAAATATCTCGGAACACGGTCCACACGGTCCTGAGTTGCCTGCCGGACCCCAAAAATTATCCTCATCACCGAATTTAAATATGCGTGCCGTATTCAATCCGATTTTCTTGTGCCAGAGATCGTATGCCTCTTCGTCCTGGTTATATACGGACACAAAGAGCTTATCTTTATCCAGTTTTAAAACGTCGGTTAGATAATCCCAGGCCCAGGTGATGGCTTCGTCCTTGAAATAATCTCCAAACGAGAAATTACCAAGCATCTCGAAGAAAGTATGATGGCGCCGTGTTTTTCCCACATTCTCAAGATCAGACGTTCGAAGGCATTTCTGAACGCTGGTTGCTCTGCGGTAGGGCAGGGGTACGGCACCGATCCACAGGGGCTTGAATTGTACCATGCCTGCGCTCGTGAAGAGCAGACTGGGATCGTCCCGGGGGATCAGCGACATGGAAGGGACAATGGTATGGTCTTTTTCCTTGAAGAAATCCAGGTAATGCTGCCGTAGCTGTATGCTCTTCATTCTTTATCCTCCCTGCTCACGGATCATATCATACACCAGTTGGGAGGAAAATCCACGATTCAGTAACTGGCGCGCCAACCTTTGTCGGTCCTTAGGATTCTGCAGATTGTATCCACGTAGTTTTTTATGCAGGAAATCTGTGATCAATTCTTTCTCATCCCTTCCTGAAAGCACTGTTTCGATGATGTCTTTAGCGATCCCCCGTTTGATGAGCTCATGATAGATAAAACGATTTCCCTTCGGTCTCAACGTTGTATAGTCTTGTACGAATGCTTCGGCAAAACGACGGTCATTGAGCGTATCATCTTCAATGAATCCTTCTACCACCTCATCGACAAGCGTTCTGTCAAAACCAATATCCATAAGCCGTGTGCTTAATTCATGTACAGACCGCTGGCGGTACTGTAAAATTTTAAAAGCCCGGGTTCTCACTTTTTCCCGTTCTTCCTGCAAGAGGACGGTGGATATATGAGTCTCGTCGATATCGTCACCTTCGTGTATATCATATTTGATTACGATTTCTTTTGAAAGCCCGAATCGGTATTCTCCGTCGATAAATATTGAACAGCGGTTCTTATTTTTCTTTTGGGGTTTGATCGCGCTTATCTTCACGGGACTTCGCTGGGGCGAGGTGCAATTCCTTACGCAGGTCTTTCTCGATTCTTTCCGCTATATCATTGTTCTGTTGCAGGAATTCCATGACCGCATCCCTGCCCTGACCGATTCTTTCCTCACCATACGAATACCACGAACCGGACTTCTGAATGATCTTCTTATCAACGCTGAGGTCAACCAGTTCACCGAATTTTGATATACCCTGTCCGTAGATGATATCGAACTCGGCTATCTTGAATGGTGGTGCAAGTTTGTTCTTCACGACCTTTACCTTGGTTCTGTTCCCGATGACCTGGTCGCCTTTCTTTATCGATGCAATGCGTCTGATATCACAGCGAACCGATGCGTGAAATTTTAATGCCAGACCGCCAGGCGTTGTCTCTGGTGAACCGTACATGACGCCGATCTTATGACGAATCTGATTGATGAAAATGGCGCAGGTATGGGATTTGCTGATAACGCTGGTCAATTTCCTGAGTGCCTGGGACATGAGGCGAGCAATGAGCCCAACCTGTAATTCTCCCATTTCGCCGGAGATCTCTGCCTTTGGAACCAATGCTGCGACCGAATCGACAACTACGATATCCACACCACCAGAGCGGGTTAGGATCTCGGCGATCTCCAGGGCCTGTTCACCGGTATCCGGCTGTGAGATGAGGAGGTCATTTAGATTGACACCGAGGGCCTGCGCATAGGTCGGGTCAAAGGCATGTTCAGCATCCACGAAGATCGCGTTTCCGCCGCGTTTTTGAGCCTGAGCAATAGCCTCGAGAGCCAGGGTCGTTTTCCCTCCGGCTTCAGGACCATAGATCTCGACGACCCTGCCCTTGGGAAATCCACCGATACCCAGGGCGCTATCGAGGGTGAGCGAACCGGTCGGAATAACCTCTGCCTCGACCTTTGCGCTCGTATCCCCGAGCCGCATGACCGAACCCTTACCGAATTGCTTTTCGATTTGGCTGATTGCTACATTGAGGACTTTGTCCTTATCGTCTTTTGCCATGTTCTTCATTGCCTCCTTGCTCATATATTAGTGAAAAACAATGGTAAGTCAAGGGCAGACGATGTAAATGAAGAACGGAGAATGCAGATTGCAGAATAACGCTATTTATAATTACTGATGTATAATTCTAGATTGTAAAACTTATATGGGCGGGTATATAGTTTAAACGTTCTAAATACCCAAAAACAATGATATGCTTTAATGACCGAATAACTCAATAACGTAATAACCAATGTGAGTAATATTCGCGTACCATGTGAACCAGACAGCCAGAATAATGTTGTTCCTGACGTCCTGATCCCCGGATTTCCTGATATCCTCCAGGAGAAACACTCCCGTGTATTATTGACTCCTACGTCATTCTAAATATAATATGGGAACGTGCGACAAGCCTTACTGCTTTCAAGTATCCTCTTCCTTTTAATTCCTGCGTGCATACGCCGCGAGGGCGGCATCATCATTGCTGGTTCCACCTCGGTCCAGCCCTTTATCGAAAAAGTAGCAGAGCAGTATATGGAAGAACATCCTGGTTCAGTGATCAATGTTCAGGGTGGCGGATCAACTGCTGGGATACAGGCGACCTTCAACAAAACCTGTAATATCGGCGCCTCGTCGCGCGACCTGAAGGTGAGCGAAAAGGGATTGCAGATAATCCTCATTGCAGTCGATGGTATTGCCGTGATCGTACACCGAGATAATATTATCGATGACCTGACAGTTGAGCAGATACAGAAGATATTTTCCACAGAGATCTCGAACTGGCAGGAGCTCGGCGGCGTGGACACGGAGATCATTCCGGTGACACGAGAGGAAGGGTCTGGCACGCGCGGCTCGTTCGAGAAAATGATCATGGGTGACAAAACAATCAGTGATGCCTGCCTGGTACAGGATTCGAACGGTGCAGTCCGCGAGATCATTGCGACCACTCCCCAGGGTATCGGATATATCAGTGTCGGGCTCGTTGACGAACGGGAGAAGGCAGTGTCAATAAATGGCATCGAGCCGAATTTAAGCAATCTCATCACCTGCACCTATGAATTTTCCCGTCCCTTTCTCCTGTTGCTGAGAGAATCGCCCACCGGCGAAGTGAAGAAGTTCATCGATTATGTACTTTCGGAAAAAGGGCAGGATATATTGAAAAAAGACGGGTTGATACCTGCAACTGAGATACAGAGCGATTGATATATGAAAGATAAGATTGCTGAAAAGCTCTTCTTGTTCATTGCCTTTTCGGCAATATTGTCGCTCCTGCTCATCACATTTTTCATTTTTCAACAGGGTATCCCGCTTATCACGAAAATAGGTTTGGGCAACTTCTTTTCGACCACCTGGTCGCCGACCAAAGGTCAGTTCGGTATACTCTCCATGATCATCGGATCACTCATGGTGACTACCGGAGCGCTGGTTGTCGGCGTGCCCTTCGGACTTGCCTGTGCCATATTCCTTGCAGAATTTTCATCAAAGGCAGTGCAGAACACATTAAAACCCATACTTGAACTCCTTGCGGGTATTCCCTCGGTCGTGTACGGGTTCATTGGCATCGTAATACTGGTTCCGTTCATCCGGCAGAACTTTGGCGGGCCCGGATTCAGCGTTCTCGCCGCCAGTATTATACTTGGCATCATGATACTGCCGACGATTGTGAGCATATCATATGACAGCCTGCTCAGCGTACCGAACACATACCGTGAGGGATCATACGCAGTCGGTGCCACAAAATGGCAGACCGTGACCATGCTTCTGTTACCGGCAGCCCGGTCCGGCATCGTCGCCGGTATCATTCTTGGTATGGGCAGGGCGATCGGCGAGACCATGGCGGTGATCATGATCGCAGGTAACGCATTGAAAATACCCGGATCGATCCTGGATTCCGTACGCACACTGACATCAACGATCGCACTCGAACTCGGCTATGCCGCCGGTGACCATCGAGCAGCCCTGTTTGCGTGCGGTGCATTCCTCTTTTTCATAATTATTATCCTGAATATCATTGCCATCAGGGTAACCGGGAGGAAATAATGACCCTGCGTATAGGGCCTCGTACAAGCCAGATCATTGCCTACTGCGTTCTGCTCTTGATGACTGCGATCACGGTAATCGTATTGTTCTTCATCATTGGATATGTCTTCAAGAATGGTCTGGGGCAGATCACCTGGCAATTCCTAACAGACCGGACACGGGACATGGGCAAGGAAGGTGGCATTTTCCCTTCGATACTCGGTACTCTGTTCGTGACGGTACTGGCGATCGCCATTGCGACACCTCTGGGTGTCGGCAGTGCCGTGTATCTCGTTGAATACACGCGCGGTGGTCTAATTCGCAGGATCATCAGCTTTGGAGCCGATTGTCTTGCCGGTGTGCCGTCAATTATCTTCGGGCTATTCGGGTTTATTTTCTTCGTAATCACGCTCAATCTTGGCTGGAGCGTACTGTCCGGCGGGTTGACCCTTGCCGTCATGATTATTCCAACAATCATCAGAACGACCGAAGAGGCGATTAAGGCGGTGCCGCGGGCATACCGTGAGATTAGTTACTCTCTGGGCGGAGGCAAGCTAGATACCATTCTTAAGGTCGTGCTACCGACGTCCCTGCCGGGCATACTGACCGGCATCATTCTTGGTGTGGGAAGAGCCGTGGGCGAGACCGCCGCGGTCATCTTCACGGCCGGATCGTCCCTCGGCATTCCAACATCGTTCTTCTCATCGACCCGTACGCTGGCTGTTCACTTCTATATTCTTGCCCGTGAGGGAATTTCCATGCCCAAGGCATATGGAACCGCCGCAGTACTCATTATCATTATTTTGCTGATAAATTTCGTTGCCTATCGCTTGATGCATCGATTCATGGCGCGGTATTATTGATTTATGGCAAAGATATTGATACAAAATGTGAGCGTCTCATACAATGGGTTCCAGGCGTTGAAGAGTGTGGACCTGGAAGTTCTAGCGAATGAGATACTCGGGATCATTGGACCCGCCAACTCGGGCAAAAGCTCGCTGCTGCGGGCGATCAATCGTTTGTCTGAGATCGACTATGCTCAGGTCACCGGTACGATCCTGCTGGATGGAGAGAATATAGATACACTCGATAGGAACACCTTGCGCAAGCGCATCGGACTTATTTTTGCGACGCCGGTCGTACTGCCGGGTTCAATATATAAGAATATCAGTTATGGGCCGAAACTGCACCGCAGGTTTGGAAAAAAGGAACTCGATGAACTCGTCGAGCACGCCCTGCGGGCAGGAAATCTCTGGGACGAAGTACATGACCGACTGAAAGATTCTGCCTCAACACTCTCCGGCGGTCAGCAGCAGCGTTTGTGCATTGCCCGGTCGATCGCCATGGATCCGGAAGTCATCATGATGGACGAACCCTGCTCAGGTTTGGATCCTATCTCGACGGCGAAGATCGAAGCAACGATGCTGGAGTTAAAAACTAAATATACGTTTATTCTGGTTACCAATAATACAAAACAGGCGGCACGGGTTGCCGACCGAACAGCATTTTTTCTTTCCGGTGAACTGATAGAGATCGATAGGACGAGCAGGCTGTTCACGAGTCCTAAAGACCCGAGAACGAACGATTACATCAGCGGGAGATTCGGATGATTTTAGAAACCGCTCAACTGAATCTTTATTACGGAAAGTTTCAAGCACTGAAAAATGTTAACCTGAAGGTCAAAGAAAACATCATTACGGGCATCATCGGTCCCTCGGGCTGTGGTAAGTCGACCTTACTTCGCGTGTTCAACCGAATGAACGATTTAATTAAGAACGTACGCATTACCGGTAGCGTCATGGTTGACAAGGACGATATTCACTCGCCCATGTGCGATCTCACCATGCTCAGGAAAAAAGTCGGCATGGTGTTCCAGAGACCGAATGCATTTCCCCTTTCAATATATGATAATGTTGCATATGGACCGCGGGTCTGGGGAATCACTGATCGGAAAACCCTGGATGAAATCGTGCAGCGTTCTCTCCGGGCAGTCGACCTGTTTGACAGCCTGAATGATAATCTGAAGAGCCCGGCATTAGACCTTTCGGCGGAAAAGCAACAGCGGTTGTGCATTGCCCGGCTGCTGGCAGTCGAGCCTGAGATATTGCTTATGGATGAGCCATGTTCGGCCCTCGACCCGATCTCAACCGCTAAGATAGAAGAGTTAATGATTGAATTAAAAAAGAAGTATACCATCATAATTGTCACCCATAACATGCAGCAAGCAGCCCGTATTGCCGATGATGTTGGATTCATGTTACTGGGAGAATTGATTGAGTTCGACAAGGCAAAAAAAATATTCACCAATCCGCGTGACACAAGGACATCTGACTATATCAGCGGGCGTTATGGTTAGTGTGGTAGGTGAAAACGTTCCGCGTGATTGGGAAAGGAGAGTAGTATGGAACGCTACTTTGACGAAGAACTGCACAAAGTAAAAAAGCATTTGCTGGAAATGGCATCTCTCGTTGAAGAGGCAATCACCAAAGCATTGACAGCGATTGAACGCAAAGATCTCAAATTAGCCGATGAGGTGAAGACGATCGATCGGAAGGTCGATAACATGGAAATTGCTATCGAAGAAGAGTGCATAGAGCTCATTGCACGTCACCAACCAGTAGGTACGGATCTTCGTTTTCTTATCGGCGTTATCAAGATCAACAATGACCTTGAGCGAATGGGAGACCATGCCGTCAATATAGCCACCCAGGTATCGTATCTGTTGGAACAGCCCCATATAAAACCGATAACCATCATCTGGTCAATGGTTCGTGAGGTTAGAGAGATGCTCAAGGACAGTGTTGAGAGTTTCATGACCAATGATGCAGACCGGGCTCAGCATGTGTGCGAGAGGGACAGCTCTGTCGACAGCATGAGGGATGAGACGGTACGTATTTTGCTCACCCACATGATTGAAGAACCAGAAAAGATCGGCGCGGCAATTCCCTTTTTACTCGTCGCAAAGAATCTCGAGCGTATCGCAGACCTGTCGACGAATATTTGCGAAGACGTTATCTACATCGCCCAGGCGCGAATAATTAAACATCACGCCGAAGAGGAAAAAAACTGATACTACAGCACGATGATCTTGTGTATCTCTGACACGCTCCGTGTCGCTCCGTCGATGCGAGTGTGTATCTGTATAAAGTAAATACCTGCCACGACTTTTTTCCCGTTATTATCATATCCCTGCCAGACGATAGGGTGTGTCTGTGCAGCGTTCCTTTCGAATGACCGAACAAGCCGTCCTGTCACATCGCGGATAGTGATACCGACCGTAGCCGGTGCATCCAGAGAGTAGGCGATCGTAAAG
>CP070834.1:1101520-1114013 GCA_020341755.1 Caldifarciminota bacterium
ACCTTGGTATTGACAACGTAGTCAATCGACGGTTCAAGATGTTCAAAGGTGCCCGCATCGGTCTCTGCAGCAACATGTCATGCTGCAGCGTAGATTTCACCCCTACCATCTATCATTTTCTGAACCAAAAAACGCTGCGGTTAACCCACCTATTCGCCCCAGAACACGGACTGAACGCTGCTTTGCAGGATCAGGTGCGGTCTTCTGATGACATCTATGCACGAGCCGGGGTCAGCATCAAGAGTTTGTACGACAAGACCTACCGCCCGAAGCTGCGCATGCTCAAGGACCTGGACATGATCGTGATAGACCTTCAGGATATCGGGACCCGGTATTACACGTTCGTCTGGACAGCACTGGTGATGATCGAACAGGCAGCGCAGTACAAAAAAAAGGTATTCGTGCTCGACCGACCCAATCCCTTGAACGGCACATCGACCGAAGGACCGGTGCTCGAACCCGATTTCAAGTCATTTGTCGGACTCCACCCCATTCCGGTCAGACACGGCATGACCATTGGTGAACTATGCACGCTCATGAACGACGAACTCCGGCTTGGAGCAGAACTCGAAATCGTACCGATGAGTGGCTGGCGGCGAAAATACTATTTCCCGGACACTGAACTTTTCTGGTCTGCGCCGTCGCCGAATATGCCGTCGTTTCACACCGCATTGGTGTATCCGGGCATGTGTCTGCTCGAAGGAACCAATATCTCTGAGGGCAGGGGCACGACCAGACCCTTTACACTCTTTGGTGCACCGTGGATCGAATCTCTGGATCTGGTCAGAGCCCTGCGAAAAAAAGATATTCCGGGCACTGCCTTCAGACCGCTAAGCTTTCAGCCGACGTTTCACAAATATCGCGGCACAATGTGCGGAGGCGCTGAAATTCTGGTGACAAAACGTAATCAATTCAAGCCGACTTTCACCGGGCTCGAAATAATACGAACCATCAAGCATATGTATGGGAAGCACTTCCGATGGCTCGATCCGCCGTACGAGTATGAAACGGAAAAGATGCCGTTCGATATCCTGATCGGGAACCCCTGGGTACGCGAGGGTATCACCCGTCATCAGACGATCACGAAACTACAAGACAGATGGCACACACCGCTGCAGCGCTTCATCCGGAAGAGAAAAAAGTATCTGTTATACAACTGATCATGAACGCACTCGTACTATCGGCTGGCGCTGGTGAACGGATGAAACCACTCACCTTGATGACTCCCAAACCTCTCTTGCCGGTGCTCCACGAACCCATGATCAAGCAGATCATCGACCGTCTTTTCGCTCACGGCATCGAGCGGGTCGGTGTGAACTGTTATCATGAAGCCGGTCAGATCACCCAGTATCTCGAGCAGCTGGGTGACCGTGTGCATGTGAATACTGAAAACCGGCTGCGCGGTACGGGCGGAGCCCTGACGGATTTCCGCTCTTTCTTCCCGGATGATTTCATCATTCATTCCGGCGACGTGATCTCGGATGTCGATTTCACCGCGCTCATCGCGTTCCACCGCACGCAGCGCGCTTTTGCCACACTCGTGCTCGTGGAGCAAACCGGGACCCGTATCATACAGGTCGATGATGGTCTGCATGTCCGGGACGTAACCGACGATGATAAAAACAACGGTTTTTCGTATGCCGGTATCGGCGTTTTTTCCGGATCGGTATTTTCGATCCTTCCCGAGCGCGATATTTTCAGTATTATCGATATTTTTCGCGCGATCATTAAAAACAAGGAGATCATGATAGGCTTCCGGCATCGGTCTGCATGGTATAATGTAAACTCGCCCTACGAGTACTGGCGAGTGCACCGGGACATTCTCACCAGCAAAACGCACATCGACGGCATTACGCCATCAGGCGCATTCTTCTTCCACCCAACGAGCTCAGTGAGAACGAAGACGCTTAGTGGTTTTGTGGTAGTAGGTGCTCATGCCCGGATCAGCGAGCATGTCGTGCTGGAAAATACGATCGTGTTCCGGGACACGAACGTGTCCCGTGGAACGTATAAAAATGTGCTGCTGTCAGATCATTTTTGTTTGAATATGAATTGAAAAAAGGAAAAGTGCATGGAATACAAAATTCTTGAAAAAATAACAGTCGGAGGTTCGGACCGAATATTCTATCGGTGCGCGAAGGCAAAAGAAACGTTCATCCTGGTGTGGGACAAAAATATCACCGATTATCTTGAACTCCACAAACACCTGAAAGGCCGCGGTATAAATGTGCCGGTTGTACTCTGGGCTGATAAAAAGACCAATCTCCTGGTCATGGAAGACCTTGGTAAAAATTCGTTGTACGAACTCAGCCAGAAAAAGAAAAATGTCATGCCCATGTACCGTTATGCGATTGACGAACTCATCAAGCTCCAGGTCGATGGATACTTCGACATGCCGAGGGATGCATATTACGACAAGGAACACATCACCTGGGAGCAAAATTATTTCAAGAAATATTTTCTCGGTCAATTCTGCAAAATAACCAAGAGGAAGATAAAGAAACTCGATGCCGACTGTGCCGCGCTGAGAGCAGAACTCATAAAACGGTCAGAACCGTACTGTAATTTCTTCCTGCACCGAGATTACCAGTCAAAAAATGTGTATATCAAGGATCGCAAGGCAAAGATTATTGATTTTCAGTCGGCACGCATCGGTCCGCTCACTTACGATCTCGCATCATTGCTCAGGGACCCGTATGTGAAACTGTCACGCGATAAAGAACAGAAGCTCATCGATTACTATCTTCGCAAATTGAAGAAAAAAGGCGTTCGGTGCGAGAAAAAGCAGTTCACGAAAATGTATCAACTCACCGCTTTGCAGAGAGGCATGCAGGCGCTGGGAGCGTTCGCAAATCTCTCCCTCAACAAGAAAAAAGAGCAGTTCCTTCAGTACATACCACGGGGCCTGCAATTACTCGAGTTCGGGCTGAGAAAAAGCCCGTTTGAAGACCTGTACGGCCTCGTCACGAGCGAAGCGGTTCAGGAACGATGTCATTCTCAAGCCTTGACCGCTTCCTGAAGCAACGGGTAAACACCGGTGATCTCGCCGGCGCAGTATGCTGGGTCGGTACGATCAGGGAAGAGTTATTCTTTAAAGCGTACGGCTCCCGTCAGGTCATCCCTTCACCCGTCCCGATGCATAAAACCACGTTGTTCGATACCGCATCACTCACCAAACCACTCGTCACTGCGCTCGCGATCATGGAGTTGATAGAAGAACGCAGGCTCGATCTGCAGGATACACTTTCACAGTATCTCGACGAGTTCCGCAGCACACCCAGCGCCGGCATTACGATCATGCAATTACTTACTCACACCTCGGGTTTACCCGCTTGGTTTCCCCTGTACACGGTGCCGCAGGAAAAACGGCTCTCATTTCTTGCAACGTGTTCGACCGGGGAAAAAGAGGTAGTCTATTCCTGTCTCGGCTACATCCTGCTCGGTATCCTGGTCGAGAAGATCACCGGATACTCGCTCGAGGCGTACTGCCGCGAACACCTCTATGGTCCGCTCGGGCTTAAAGATACCCTGTTCAATCCGGCCGGTCGTGACAATGTCGCGGCGACCGAATTCGGCAACGAGTATGAACGGAACATGGCTTCACAGGTTGCCGATGTTTCAGGTATCGCGTGGCGTAATTACCTCATTCAGGGTGAGGTGCATGACGGGAATGCATTCTATGGATTCCGGGGCATTGCCGGGAATGCCGGTCTTTTTTCCACGGCACATGACCTGACAGTTCTCATGAGAGCGTTTCTTGCGGGTGATATCGTGCGACCGAAGACCGTGCAATTCATGACGACCGATCACACAGGAGGCGAAGATAAGCGCGGTGCAGGTTGGGTCATGGATCCCTTTCCCGACATCGTTTCACACCGCGCATTTTACCATACCGGATTCACCGGCACCATGTTGTTGTGTGACCCGATTCAATCACTCGTCATCATTTTCCTCACGAACGCGGTCCATCCCTACGTACGCAAGGATTTTTTGGCACCGATCAGAAAGCAGGTTGTTCAATTCATAACCACTGAATACACAACAGATTAGATGGTTTTTTTGAGTGATAGCGTCAGTATTGGCGTCTATCGTATAAACACGAAATAACCGACAGCGATACCAAGACCGTCCCAGAACAGATCCTTCCAGGAAAACGTGCCCTTCTGGTTTTCATCATACAATTCCTTGGAAAAGGCGATGAGCCCGGTCAGGCTCACAGAGAAGATGCCAGCCTGCTCTGTATCGCCGTGGAGGCGCGCCGCATAGATATGATGACTGAGGCCGATCAGGGCTGCAGATGCGGTAAAGTGCAGGAACTTGTCCCGGGAAAACCAGGGTTCACACTCGATGCGCTCCTCCATGGCAAACATCGGATAGACAGTCGTCCGAGCCATAGTGCTCGGACTATCTGTTGAAATACCGGGCAATGTCCACAGAGCAGCATAGACAAGTATACTCATCAGGGTATTATAAGACCCTGTCTGTTAATGTCAAGCATCGCCTGAATTCAGGTACTTTTATTCCTTGACAAACCAGCAATCCTCACTATAATTTATTTAGGATAATTAAGTCTGTTAATTATTACGTGTGTTATAGAGCCATGTGTTAGGAGGCGGCTATGATACTTTTAACATTGTTTTTGATCGGTGAATTGTGTCACACGTCGGGATTCATAGACATCCCGACGGCTCCCCAGTATGATAAATCCGGCATGCTCGGCGTTGGACTGAGCTTTTCCATGCCGTTTTCTCAGGAGGATCCTGATCCAACCGACCTCACTGATCCAGACCCCATGGATTTCACGGCAACATTAAAATACGGGTTTGCAGGCAGAGGCGAGGTGGCGCTGTCCATGTATACGCCTTCAACGTTCGCCCTGAGTATCGCATATCTTCTCGTGCGGGAAGGAAGTGCGCCCGCAATATTTATGGGTATTGACGATATATCGTACAACCCCTATTTATCAACGATCAGCAATGAAGAAGAAGGCGGATTCATAGAAGAACGGAACTATGCCCTGGTCAACGGCGGCCGTCCTCCCGAACTTCTGTCCGCGTACATCGGCATGCAGAAATCGTTCTCCGTGTTCAATGTCGTGCTTGGTTTTGGACGCGGTCGTTTTGTCGGATACGCGCCGCGCAGCATCATATTCAATACCGACCAGTTCGTTCTCGGCGACGAATACAAGACTGAAGAACACAGTTCCTGGGCGTTCGCGGCTTTCTTCGGCGGTTCGATTCGGCTGCCCATGGGTCTGGAGTTCATTGCCGAGATCGACGGCAGGGATGGCAATGCCGGTATCAAATATCATCACAAATATTTCAACATAGCACTGGCAGTTACCAAAGCCGAACATTTCTGGAGTCCGGCACCCTACTCTCCGAGATTCACCGCTGGTCTAGAGGTCAATAACCGGTTCATGACCGAAGGACCCAGGATCGGTTCGATCGAATGCGTGGTCAGGGACGTGACCTCGAAAGAACACATGGCGAATTACTTCGTCGACATCAAAGAGGTCAACAAACGATACCGGGCAAAGGGCTCGACATTCGGTCTGAGCCTGCCGGTCGGCAATTATACGATCACGGTATCCATGGTGAATTACGAGGATTATATTGCCAAGATCTCCGTGAAACCTGGCGTCAAGAGTAAGCTCATCTTCAACCTGAAAAAGACGCAGGAAGCACTGATGCGGGAAGCCGCATGGGCGGAAAAACAGAACAAGATCAGGACGTTCTTCGAACAGGGCAAGATATACTACACCGAAGGCAAGCTCAACGACGCATCGGCCGCGTTCAGGAATTGTATTACGCTCGACCCTGATCACAGCGAGGCAAAGAATTTCCTCACCATGATCGAACCGCGCCGACAGGAGTTGATCCGCGTCTATTCGGCAGAAGCCCGTTCACGGGCAGCTGCGAGGTCATACACGCAGGCGATCGCATCCTGGCAAAAGGTCCTGGAACTGGATCCGAACAATTCCGCGGCGAAGACGGGCATCGCCAACATACGCAATCAAATAGCCGCCGCGAAGAAACCGACGACACCAACGAAACCGACAACGCCATCGAAGCCGACGCTGAGCAACGCACAGGTCCAAGCGCTGTACAACAAGGGTGTGAGTTATTTCACGTCTGAGAACTATGAGGCGGCACTCAGGACATTCAACCAGGTTCTCGCCGCGCGACCGAATCACTCCGGTGCCAGAGATTACAAAAAGCGCACCCAGGCTCGTTTGAAAATATTAAAAGGTGGAGGATGACGCGCTGCAGCACGTAGTGCGTAGCGCGAAGAGCGTTATGCGCAAAAAAATCAAGAGGCTCCTGTTCGGAGCCTCTTTCGTTTTATATTCTTTTTTTTAAACGCCTTACGACCTACTCATTACGCATTACTCATTTTTTACATGTATTGCTTTTTTATAAAAATTCTCTGCGGCTTCGTGAATCATCTCGGTCAGGGTCGGGTGCGGGTGTATTGATGCGGTGATATCCGTAACCGAAAATCCCTTGTCGAGTGCGACAATGGCTTCGCCGATCAAACTCGAAGATTCGGCGCCGAGAATGTGCATACCCAGGAGCTTGCCTTTTTCATCACCGATCACCTTTACCATGCCTTCAGTTTCTGACATGGAAACCGCCTTGCCCGACGCCCGGTAGGGAAACCTGCCGACCCGTACGCGTCCTCGTTCACCTGCCTGTTTTTCCGTCATACCGACCGAACTCAACGGCGGTATCGTGAACACACACGAAGGTATATGACCGAGCGCAATGTGCGGCTTTGCACCGGCAAGATACTCTGCCAGTTCTGTTCCCTGGAAGGTCGCCTTGTGCGCGAGCAGCGGTGCACCGACGATATCACCGATCGCGTATACTGTCTTTACGCTTGTTTGCAGCATGTCATTGACCGTTAGATACCCTTTTTTATCGGTTTTCAGGGGAATATCCTTGAAAGCGGTCTGGCTCGGTTTGCGTCCCACCGTGACCAAAACCCGATCATATGTCGCTTTGGTTTCGGCATCCGGTTTCTTGATGGTCACCACTGCCTGTGAATCCTGCACCGTGCAGGAGGAAACTTGCGAACTCGTTAGTATCTCGATGCCGGATTTCTTCATGACTTTGAACAGATGCTCGCACAATTCATGTTCCATGCCTGGCAGTATCTGGTCCATAATCTCAACAACCGTTACCTGGCTGCCCAGCCTCGAGTAAATGGTCGCCATTTCCAGACCCGAGGCACCAGCGCCGATGACCAGCATGGTCCTGGGTATTTCTTTCAATTCCAGGGCATCATCAGTATCGAAAATGACCTGATGGTCGAATTCCAGACCGGGCAGACTAATGATCTCAGTGCCGGTTGCCAGGACAATGTTATCTGCCTCAAAGGCTTGCTCTCCAGCCTTTGTTTTCACCCTAACAGCGTGTTCTGAAATTACTTCACCAAAACCGTTTATCCAATCGATATTGTTTGACTTAAAGAGAAATTCTATACCACTCCTTAAACGTTTTACCACGCCTTGTTTCCAGTTTCTCAATGTATCAATATTGAATGATTTCACCTCAATATCAAAGCCCATGCGTTTTGCCTTGGTGAAGGTATCGGTCATTTCCGCGGCATAACTCAATGCCTTGGTCGGAATACAGCCCCAGTTCAGGCATAATCCACCGAGATATTTTTCCTCGACCACGAGGACTTTCCTGCCTAACTGACCGAGCCGGATCGCGCAGGGATACCCTCCGGGACCGGCTCCGATAATAATGACGTCATATTTTGTATTCATAGCAGGATTATAGGGAAGACAGGACTGTAGTCAATAAAAACTTGCGGTAGATTGCCGCTTATTCAGTATTCGGAAGTTTCAGCAGGGCACCGAAACTCTTTATACAGAAGAATATCACATTACTGTGATAGTCGAAATCGATACGGGGCACGAGCAGTTCCACCCAGAACCGGTTCTTCTTCACGAAGGTGAACAGGTTCTCAATATCATCATCGCTCAACTGCTCGGCGATCTTGCGCAGGCGTATACCGATATCCAGTTCAGATATGAGTGCACTGCGCCAGGTGATCTCGTAGTCCTGCAGGTTCTTTCCCTTCTTCAGGGTTTTAACCAGTTTATCGACCGCGATCTCGGAGCACAAGAGCCCATAGAAAATGCCGCCGCCTGTCGTTGTTTTGATCTGTCCCGCAGCCTCACCAACGGAAAGCACATTACCCCGCACGCTCCGTTTTACAGGCCCGCAGGCGATCCTCTTTATTTTCATGGCATCGAGGTTCTTCGCAGAAATATCAAGTCGGTCGGTAAGTAATTTTTTCAAGTACGTCTTACCCCGACGGCTTATGATCGTACCGATGCGGGCATGTCCTGAATGCGATGGGATCACCCAACCGAATGAACCGGGTGTGAAGTTCTGGCCGAGGTGTATTTCGACATGTGTCCGCTTGCACGGGTACGGCATTTCAATTTGTGCGCCGTATAAAAATTTCTGGGGTCGGCTCAGACCTGCCTGCTGGGCAAGATCTGCCTGAACACCGGTAGCTATTACAACGGCGCGTGCCCGGCACTTTTTTCTATCGGTATGCACCGTATAGGTATTGTTCGATTCAGTGATCCTGTGTACCTGGTGCCGTAATCCCACCTTGGCACCGAATTTCCGCGCCAGTCTCAGTAGTTTACCGTCAAAGTCCTTGCGGTCTATCACATATGAGAAGATCTCGTCAGGTTCGTATTCCAGCCGTCTGCCGAGCGGCGATACGAAACTGACCGAACTGATTCGCGACAGGATCGAGGTAGTCGGCAGATCATAGCGCTTGAACGCTGCCTTGCTCACCACGCCCGCGCAAATGACATCCTGACCGGCTGTCCGTTTCTGTTCCAGTATGCACACGCTGAAGCCGCGGTCGGCGAGTTGATAGGCAGTATACGAACCGACCGGTCCGGCACCGATGACGATCACGTCGAACCGTGTCATGCTTCGATTATAGGTATGTTACGGGATGAGTCAATATTGAGTATGCATTGCCGTGTTTAGAACCACGGCACGAAGAAATATACAAGAATAGTGGCGATGCTGATCACCAATCCCCCTCCGAGGATAAAGAGAACCACATCACGCTCAAAAACCTTGTGTTTAATTCTCTTCAATACGGCGATCGCCAGGTGCGCCGAATCATACACCTCATGGTACGGTGGTTCAAAACTGCCATCGGTGTTTACCCTGGCAAATGCTTCCACCTTCATCTGTTTTCTCAAGGGAAGCAAAAAATCAAGGTAGTACGGAATAAAAAGTATGAGCGCGTATTTCTCCACATGTCCCATCATCGCACAAATAGCGATATACGCACCAAGAGAATAGGTCATGGTGTCGCCTGGAAAGATCTTTGCCGGATACCAGTTATAGATCATGAACGCGCAGAGAGAGAAGAATCCTATCAAGCACAGAACAACACCGATATACTGACCGTTCATGAATGAAAGAAATCCAAGCGTTCCGAGAAGAATAATCCCCAGTCCCGTTTCCAAACCGTTGTACCCGGCAAGCATGTTGAATGCATTAGAAGCGCCGACGATCGCTAGTGGCACGAATAATAGCGGAAAGAGCACGCCAACGTGAACCTGCCCGAAAAACGGTATGTCGATGAGTGTTCTCGGTAACGTGACGAGCAGGAACGGAATTGCCGCGGGAAGTGTCAGCAGGGGTTTTTGCCACTGAAGCAAGCCGACCTTCCAGCCTCGGAAATCATCCATCACGCCGATAATCGCCACGCAGAGCAGGGTTCCGATTATTCCCATGATAACCGTCATCAGGCGTTCTTGATGCCAGTAGACTACCTGGACGCCTGCATAATAAAACAGGCTGAAGACCAGGGCAGTGACGATCACGATGCCGCCGGCTTCGGGCACCATGGTCTCCTCGACCTTGTGCATGTCCCTGCCGAGCAAATTGATCTTGCGGGCATAGTCTATCCACAGTGGCGTCAAAAAAAATGTCACCCCGAACGAGATGACGTATGCAATGATAACTGAGATCGATTCGAGCAGCATTATATCATGTTCATCTTTTTCAAAGATTCGGGAAGATCCTCAATTCTTGCCGGGCAGCCGATCGCGAGCGTCCAGGCAGGAACGTCTTTGGTCACCACAGTACCGGCAGCCAGGACTGCCCCCTCCCCGATCGTAATACCGGCAAGGACCGTTGCGTTCGCGCCGACCGTTACTCCTTTCTTGAGCACGGGCCCAACGAGCTCTCCCCTTTTCCGTACCGGATACTTGTCATTGGTGAAAACGGCATTAGGTCCGATGAAGACATTATCCTCGATCACGGAATTCGTCGGCAGGTATACGATCGACTGAATGCTCACGTGTGAACCGATCCGGGTTGAATTGTCAATGACGCTGTTCGTACCGATCAACACGTAATCACCGATCAAAATATCTTCCCTGATCATGACATTGTGCCCGGTTTGAAAATGTTTGCCGATGCTTACACCGCAGTATATCTTGGTCCCGCTCCTGATGACGGCATGATCGCCGATAACAGTTTCGGGCCATTCCCCTTCGTCTTTGCGAAGAAAGGGACGCGAAGGTAAACCGATACTGACCTCGTTTTGAAGGATGATATCCTTGCCGAGCCGGACGTTTTTGTGGATCATGATTTGTTGTGGCTCCGGTCTGCCGCCCTGATCGCCTTAAGCGCGATCTCGAGTGCTGCAAGCCCGTCACCGGCAGTTACAATATTACTGTTTCCGTATTTTATGTGTTCAATAAAATTCTGAAGTTCGAGCTTCAGCGGTTCTTTGCCGGTCAGGCTGAGCTCCTTAGTCTGCGGACTGCCGAACCGCACCACGTACTCGCCGTAACTATCTATCTTCTTCTTATAACTCGATTTGTATATCCTCAGGGTCTGGTTCAGATAATTGAGTTCGGCATATCCCTTGGTTCCCGTGAGTGACAATTGCCTGACCTTGACCGGTGTTATCCAGTTCACCTGTATGTGCACGTCTATGCCGTTGTAGCCGAGCAGAATGTCCGCATAGTCGTACATCTTGTTGTTCAATGCCTTGCCCGCGCGCGCATTCACTGTCGTCGGCTGCAGCCCCAGTAAGTAGTTGCAGATATCGATGTCATGTACTGCAAGATCGATGATCACATCAGTATCCAATACCTGTGGAGGGAACAGACCTACCCGTTTACTGCCGATGGATATGATATGGCCGAACCTGCGCTGAACAATGAGCTGTTTGAGTTTTTGTATGACCGGGTTGAAGCGTTCGACATGACCGATACAGACCGGTACTTTTTTCGCCTTCCCTCTGTTGATGATATCTTTTGCCGAGCGTATGGACTCGGCAATGGGTTTTTCTATCAATACCGGGATGTGCCGGTCGATACACGCAAGGGCGACTTCGCGGTGCAGGGACGTGGGTACGGCGACGGTGACCGCATCGGGCTTTTCAGTATCGAGCATACGCCGGTAGTCCTTATAATATTCACACTTGTATTTGCCTGCGATCCCGTGTACGCTCTTGCCGTGAACGTCGGCAATCGCCACCAGGTTGACGTTCTTCATTTCAGCGTAGACACGCGCATGGTGACGTCCCATATTGCCGACACCGATAACTGCACAATTCAATTTCTTCTTAGTTGCCATTTATTTCCTTCTGATCCAGAAAACGTGACTGTCTTTATATATTATACGCTGAGAATACACTGTTCTGGCATATAAACATACCCATATTACCATAGGTATATTTACCCAGTACATTTCTCACGATTGTACACAGATTGTCAGATGTGTCAACGACAATATCGTTATTGAACTGATCAACCATGTCTTCCTGTACCCAATTCCATGACCAATACCAATATTTCATCCAGTACACCTTTGTTGAACAAAGGTTTCCTTGTTCTTGTTTTTCTGATATGTATCTTTGCCAGATCATCCTGATGTCTCAGAGGGATCATTCTCCCAAGTGAAATGAGATATTGGTCAACCGCCCCCACTTCACCGCGGAATACTGAGTAGACCGGGATACCGAGTACAGCGGCTTCCCGGTTCATGGTACCGCCAGCGCTTATCATAATATCAGTGCACTGCAGCAGCTGCCTTCCATCGACAGCATCATCAGGTACGTGCATATTTTCCGCGCCCAGGGACAGAAGCAGATTTTTCTGCTTGTTATCCCGCGGCAAACCAATTACCGCTACATTTTTATTCTTCAGAATATGAGTGATAACAGTATAGAAAAATTCATTCTCAAAGTGATGATATAATGCCATGGTGGCAGGCGGTCTCACCGTAACGATGATTCTTCGTGGATCAATAGATAATTCTTTCAACAGATCCGTATGGTATTGTGATTTCGACAAATACAACTGCTCTTTGAGACCGTTGAACGTCCTGAATTTGCGCACGGCGCCATATTTCTTCAGCATACTGCGGGGGAAGATTTCCGGTGTTATGACGCGGTCACATAGTCGGAATGTGAAGTGGTT
>CP070834.1:1114113-1140065 GCA_020341755.1 Caldifarciminota bacterium
AGTATCGATGAATTCATCGTTGAACGTGCGGTCACAAATCTCGGTCTCAAACTTGCGTAATGTCTGAGCTCGGTGAAGTCAAAAGGGCTGTTGCTGAATATGAAGCGAAAGGCAATATCGATCGTGCAGTAGCAGAGCTCGAGAGCGCTGTTCAGGAATTTCCCAAAGAAGGTTCCCTTTTCAACAAGTTAGGCGATCTCTATCTCAAGGTCAACCGTGAGACCGAAGCACTGGATGTGTATGAGCGCGGAGCTCGGGTTTTCAAAGAAGAAACGTATTTCCCGAACGCCATAGCACTATGTAAAAAAATCCTCAGGATCCGGAAAGACCGACCAGATGTATACATGCTGCTCGGGGAACTCCACAAAGAACTGGATCAGCGGGGTGAGGCAGCAAATTACTTCCTTGAGTATGCGGAAATGAAGATGCAGGAGAACGAACTTGAATCGGCACTTTCTGCATACAACATCATCAAAGAACTGGTACCAAACAATCCAAAGATACTCGAGACCATCTCCGCGATCTATGAGAAAGTAGGAAAAAAGGAAGCCGGTGAAGAGCTCAAAAAGGAAGCCCAGGAACTGGAGAGCAAACAAGAGAAGATAAGAGAACAGATATTAAGCGAGGCACAAGCAGTGGCCGAGCCAACTGCGGTAGAGGAGACTGCAGTAGAGGAAAAGGTAGAAGAAGAAAAAGTTGAAGAGGCAATCGTGGAGGAACCAACCGTCGAGGAATCGCTTGCAGACACGGACTCTGTACAGCTCGATAATCTTGTCTCACCGGAGATAGCTGAACTTCTAAAAGACGATGATGTTGAGGTCGAGGAAGAAGAAGCTACCGAAGATGTGGAGGTTCTTTCCGAGATCGATAAAACCATTGAACTGGGCGAATTGTACCTCAATCTGGGATCGGAAGAAGAAGCATGCGATTGTTTCGCAAGTGCAGCAGACGAAGCATGGAATCAAAAGGATTTTAATACCGCACAGACGTTGAACAACAAAATTGCAAACCTGAGGCCGTTCGATCTTGAATCCCGGAAGAAACTTATCGAAATAGCAAAAATACGAAATGATAAACGCCTGCAAATAGAATCGATGCTGAGCCTGGCAGAGGCATTGAACCGCCGCGACGCAAAGAGCGAGGCTCGATCGGTCTACGAAAAAGTACTTGCACTCGATGCTGGAAATACGGTCGCCCGCGATATGCTTGCTGCATTCGAGCAGCCAAAAGATTATATAGATCTTGGTGAGGTTCTGAGAACCGAACTCGATAGCGAAAAGAAGGTCCAGGGTCTGCAAAGCATCGATGAACTCGTGTCGCAATTCAGGCGGGAGGTTTTCGAGTCTATCGGTGAAGGAGATTACCGATCTCGCTATGATCTCGGAGTTGCCTACAAGGGCATGGGTCTATTCCAAGAAGCCATTGAAGAGTTCGAGATAGCGTTGAAGGACCCGGAATTAAAACTGAAAGCAATGGAGATGATCGCCTCATGTTTCCTGGAACGCGGCAAGATAGAGGATGCCATACGGGTACTGAGAGATGCGCTCCGGGTGAAGAATCGTCCACGGAAAGAATACTTTGGCATATTTTTCATGCTCGGTAACTGTTACGAACAACAGAACAAGATGCGGGAAGCATTACAGGCGTACGTGAATGCCGGTAAGATCGACCGGACCGTTCCTGATCTTAGAAAAAAGATCAGCCATCTCAAGGACCGGCTCACCAAGGCGTTGAAGCAGAAGACAAAGGAAAAACCAATCCGGGAAACAGTCAGGAGAACACCAACGCAGACTCAAACGGCTCCCGAGCAGAAGAAACAGAAGAAGTCCAAGATCACGTATCTCTAATACTATATGGGCTACGAGGCATTTTACAAATTAAAAGAGCATCCCTTCAGTTCTGCGACCGAGGAAAAATTCTATTATGATTCACCACAACACTCGAGAGCGGTGATTAAACTGTCGCATGCGGTGGAAACAGAGAAGGGACTTGCCCTTCTTATCGGAGATATCGGAACCGGCAAGACGACTCTGTCGCGGATACTCCTGGACCAGCTTCTCGAAAAAGATATGGAAGCGACACTCCTGGTCATCATTCACTCCGAGATAACATCCCTGTGGTTCCTGAAGAAAATCGCACTCATGCTCGAGGCACCGGTTGACAGTGAGAACAAGATCGACATCATAACCGCCGTGTACCATCGGCTGCTCGATCTTACCAATAAAAACAAGAAAGTCGTGATCTTTATCGACGAAGCGAACATGCTTCAGAAAAAACCGATCATGGAAGAAATAAGAGGTTTGCTCAATCTAGAATCCGAGCGAGGGAAATTGCTCAATTTCATCCTCTTCGGTCTCCCCGAGATGGAAGATTACCTGAAACTCGATCCACCGCTGTACCAGCGTATAGCGGTGAGATGCGTACTGGAACCGCTCGACGAAACCGCTACGTACAACTACATCATACATAGGTTGCGTGTGGCCGGTTGTACGAGACCACTCTTTACCAAGGAGGCACTACAGAATATTTACCACTATTCCAAAGGCATTCCGCGCACCATAAATGCCATCTGCGATAATGCGCTCTTGGAGGGTTTTTTACTGAAAAAAGATATCGTGGATCAGAGCATCATCAACGATGTGAGTCAGGATCTCGGTCTTACTCCCAGGCAAGGATAATCGTACGGTGGGTGGCACGACACACCACACAGACAGCACTGTCTATGCTGACCTTCATATACATTCCATATATTCCGACGGTTCACTGACACCATTTGAGATTCTAACCCACTGCAGGAAGACGGATCTGAAGGCAATGGCGATCACCGATCACGATACCGTTTCCGGCATTGCTTCGCTAATGGAGTGTAATCATGACGGAGTGGAAGTCATCCCGGCTGTGGAGATGAGCTCGAATATCGGCGCACTGGACATTCATATCCTCGGATACTGTGTCGATCACGAGAATGGACAGTTGCTTGAATACCTCGATGATTTCAAGAAACACCGCGTGCGGCGGGTGAAGAAAATGCTTCAGAATCTATCTCGAGATGGCGTTCTTGTGGAGTTTGAACAGGTTAAAGCAGTGGCACAAAACGGAGCACTCGGGAGGCCTCATGTTGCGACCGTGCTCGTTGAGAACGGCTATGTCAAATCGATAAACGAGGCATTTGCTCGCTATCTGGGCTATCACTCGCCGTATTATGTCCCCAAAAAAAATGTGCAACCCAAAGAGGTCATCAACAGGATCAAAGAGTGCAAAGGCATTCCGGTCGTTGCTCATGCAGGGACTCTGGGAAACGACCAGGTGATCTACCAGTTGATAATGGATGGTCTTATGGGAGTGGAGGTCTGGCACCCTGAGCACACGCACCGATGGCAGCAGAAATTGAGTGAGATTGCACTGAAGAACGGTCTCATCATGACCGGTGGCTCCGACTGTCACGGCAAACGGTTCGGATCCATCCAGATCGGGAGGAGTGGTTGCGGAAAAAAAGAGTTCACCATGCTCAAGGAATGCTGGCAGAGTATGTGTGATCGATGATTCCTTAAGATCATGTAGATCATGTCGGGAGGCATTACAGCGAGGAGAGAACAATGAATATAGATGATATTAAAAATACTATACCACACCGGTCGCCATTTTTGTTCGTTGATGAAGTTATGGAAATAAGCGATGAGAAGATCATCGCACGGCGTACGATCAAGCCGGATGAGTTCTATTTTCAGGGACACTTTCCCGGAGAACCGATCATGCCGGGCGTGCTGATTGTCGAGGCAATAGCCCAAACCGGTGGCGTCCTATTGCTGCGGAAAAGGAGAGGAGCGATCCCGCTGTTTATGGGTATCGACAAGGCACGGTTCCGTAAGATCGTTCGTCCCGGTGACACACTCGTCATTGAAGTGGAAATCCTGCACGATCGCGGCACGGTGGCAAAGATCAAGGGAGTTGCCCGGGTCGAAGATGCTGTAGTCTGCGAGACAACGATTATTGCCGGCATTAAAAAACCTTAGATCCCTGTACAGTCCGTGGATATGGCACGATCGAGAATAAGTAAACGCGCCCGAATAAAACGGTCGTCGACGATCGGTGCCTTCTCCGTCATCGAGGATGACGTGATCATTGGAGAGCGAAACACGATCGGAAGTCATGTCGTCATCAGGAAGGGAACGGTCATCGGCAACGACAATATGATCCACACAGGTGTGCACCTTGGCGTCTTACCGCAGGATTATCACTATCAGGGCGAACGCTCGCGCTGTCATATTGGTAATAATAATATCATACGCGAGTACGCAACCATATCGAAAGCAACGGGTGAAGACCGGGAAACTGTTATCGGCGACAGCAATTTCATAATGACCTATGTTCATGTTGCCCATAATGTTGTTATCGGGAGCCATACGATCGTTGCCAGTGGTTCACAGCTTGGCGGTCATGTACAGCTTGGCGATCACGCGACGGTCGGCGGTCTTGCTGGTGTGCATCAGTTCTGCCGTATCGGAAAGTATGCCATGCTCGGAGCAAAGTCATACCTGAGCCAGGATCTGCCACCATATCTCCTGGCGTGCGGTAACCGCGCGGTCGTGTTCGGCGTGAACGTCCGAGGTCTACAGCGCCATACCTTCAGCCGGTCAGATATCGAACGTATTAAAGAGATATACCGCTTGCTGTACCGGTCATCCTTCGGCAGCTCAAGGGTACTGGAGATGCTTGAAGAAAAGGCAACAGACAATGACTTTGCCGGGGATTTTTTGGGATTTGTGAGAACATCACAGCGAGGAATACTTCTTAAAACAAAAAGGCGACCCCTCTGATAGCAGACTATTAACGAAGTTTCTTCTTATGACGGTCTCTTTTGCGTCGTTTTTTCAATTTGTGCTTTTTTATTTTCTTCAGTTTTCGTTTCCGACCACACGGCATGGATGAGCCTCCTTTCTGGGTAATTATAGCTATAGAACGCGCCGCGTCAAGTATGCTCATAGAAGCTGGCTGATTGGTTGACATCCCCCTTATGGCATGTAGAATGAACCATGGTGTTCTTTATTTTCCTCCAGGCAGTATGTCCGACCGAAGATACACTGTTTTTGACCATCCATGAAAAATGGCAATGGAAACCTGCTTCCTATCTCATGCAGGGGATCAGTGTCAGTGCACATCCTGCGGTCGAGGTGTGTGCTCCGGCAGTATTCTTCCTGAGAGGAAGAGAGGACATCGGTGAACAGAATATCTGCGGTGTCATTGGTTGTTATGCAGCCGTTGTATCTTTGAAGACGTTGATCAATCGTCAACGACCTCACGGCGAACACGATCGCTGGGACAGTTCCTTCCCGTCGGGACATACCGCTGCGGCGTTCCTGCAGAGTTATGTCATTGGATATCATTATCCCGGGTACCGTATACCCCTGTACGCATATGCTACTGCGGTTGGTTTCTCGCGGATCTACCTGGGCAAGCACTATCCTACGGATGTCATTGTTGGTGCTGCGATCGGTCTCATTGCCGGTTACCTGACGACCAGGCTATTAAACAGCGACTGAGGGTGAACACAGTCTGGATCGATGCTGAACCGTGACAGCGGTTACGGTTACTGTGTGGGGCGGGACCGAACCTGAATCCTGTCCAGAAGTTCGAGTCCTTTTTTATGCCAGCGCCCGCTGTGGTACCACAGGATCATGATAAGCGCTTCGACGCCATAGGCGCAGAGCATTGTCCACCAGATGCCGCGGACACCTGCACCCCATGTCCGGGCGAGAACGGGCGCCATGACAATCAGAACGGCTAATTTGATAAGACCGGCAAACATAGGCGGCAGCATGTCGCCGGCACCCCGGAAAATACCGGTTATGGTTACGGTGGTACCGACAAAGATGAGGTACAGCGATACGATATGCAGGAATTGTATGCCGAAGTCTATGACCGGTTGCTCAGGTTGGAAGATCTGCACGATCGCCGGAGCCTGTGTATAGAACAGGAGGCTGAACGCGATCATGATGATCGCGGCACAGCTTAGCGATATCCAGCTGATGCGTTTCGCCGTTACGACATCGCGTGCGCCAAGCCGCTGACCGACGAGGGTCGTCGTTGCCACACCGATACCGACTACCGGTAGCCCGGCGAATTGCAGGACACGCTGTCCAATACCGAGAGCCGAAAGGACGTATTTTCCATACGATGCAGCGGTGCGGAATACTGCCGTAATGCTCAGGAACATCAATGCGTAGGAGATACCGGCAGGTATCCCGACACGGAGAATGGTCCTGATGATAGTCCAGTTAAAATGCCACGGCTTTTTCATGCTCAGACGGAGTCCTGATTTTCCCCTGAGAAGGATGATAAACCCGTACAGGAAACTGATTCCTTTGGCGAAAACGGTTGCAAGCGCCGCGCCCGTGACTCCAAGCCGCGGAAAGAACCCTATTCCCAGAATCAGGAGGGGGTCGAGTATGATATTCGTTGCCGTTGCGATGATCATGATCTGCATAGGTGTTTTCATATCCCCGGTTCCGCGAAACGCATAATTGATGCTAAAAGAGAGGAGCTGGAATGAAAAACCGATAAAGACAATACGCAGATAACTGTGTCCATGAACGAGCACATCACCAGTACCACCGAGCAGAATGATTATGTGTCTGGCAAACATAAATCCGGTCACGCTCACCGTGATCGCGATAAACAGGGTGAGACCGAGCGCCTGGCGAACGACCGTGTTCGCTCGCTCAAAGAGTCCGGCACCGTATGACTGAGATACGAGCGCGACCGTACCGGAACCGAGTACCTGTCCGAGTGCAAGGATAATATAAAACAAGGTACCGGCAAGGGATACGGCGGCGAGTTCTGACGAGCCGAGTTTTGCTACCCAGAAGACATCGATGACATTATAACTCGTCTGGAGCGAAAAGGCGATGACGATCGGCCATGACAGCCTGACGAGCATTGTGAATATGCCCGCAAGGTCGTTCCGCTTCGCGGGTCGTAGGGGTTTGTTTTCAGATGCCGACGGGTGCACGACCGAAGATTGGTCGGGGCTGTCTTACTGCCGGGAGCGACCGGTCAGTTCTGTTGTTGAATAGCGCATTGTATAATAATTCATTTTTTCGTAAGTTGCGATTCCACCCATAATCCTTTTTTCAATTCTGGTTGGTCTTCCATCCAGTAGCGGGGATCGGTGTGCACCCGGTTGACGACGATACCAAAATGACAGTTGGGACCCGTACAGAGCCCGGTTTTCCCCAACCGACCGATGAGCTGACCCTTTTTTACCTTATCATTTTTCTCAACATAGAGGCTGTCGAGATGGAGGTAGACCGAGTGAATACCGCCGCCGTGGGCGATGACGATGCTTTTTCCGTGTACATCAAGATTTTTTGCCAGTGCAATAACCCCGCTGTTCGCTGCATAGACCTTGGTGCCGACCGCATTCGCAATATCGACCGCCTTGTGCGACCACTCGTCCATATCTTGATTGTACTTGCGGGGTGTACCGAACAATCCGGTGATCCTGCCGGGACACGGCCAGATGAAATCACCGGTATACATGACCACCTCTGGCGATACACCATATGCCCGGGCAAAATAGCTTCCCTCGAATTTGAGCATTTCGAGTGTTTCTTCGGTGAGGATATGAATGTCGAGTTCTGCGGTATCCTCTTCGGAAAAACTGCCGGCTATGACCCTAAAAGGTAATTGAAGGCTCTTGTATTCATCCCCATCCTGGTATTTCAGTGTCATGGTATACTGACCGGTATCCGCGGTCATAGGCACACCGAGGACCGTCGTATACATGGTGGCGGTCGTGTCGACCGGATACAGGTCATAGGTGCGCCAGAGAAAAGTGATCTCGGCTCGTTCCAGTGGTGCTACTGCCGTTATGTGCAGCCGTGCGATTTCACCCTGCCGGTAGGTGTCTTTGTCAAGGTTGATACGCTGCAGGATACCGGTGAGTGATATTGTCGATGCATTCCCGGTTTCTTCCATGTGCCGTCGGTCGCCGACGTGGATGTCGGCGGGTTCGAGCGTGGTTTCGTACGGGTAGGTAAAGTCTATTGTTTTCCTATCGCGGTCGATTCTTCGGTCGAGGGAGACATCGGTTTCTGTGAAGGGTTTAACCTGTTTTTGCTGTGCATCCAGTGAATCTTCCTGAGCCGGTGTCTGCTGTGCATGGAGAAAGAGCGAACCCAGGACACATGCCGCAGCAAGACAGGTAGCAGTAAACGAACACCGGGATAAACTACGGCGTTTTTGCACAGCGGAACCCATAGTAGCGGTCTTTGACGAACGGTCGTAACTCAAGCCGCGATGAACAGGTGAGGTGTTTGGGGTTGATGCTGAGCCACGAGCCTCCGCGCAGCACTCTCGTATAACCTGAATCAGGACCCAATGGATTCCTATCGGGACTTACGCCATAGTAGAGTGAATCATAGTAATCCCGGCACCATTCCCAGACATTGCCGGCCATATCATAGAGTCCGTATCCGTTAGGAGCATAGGTTCCCACGGGCGCAGTGTATTCGTAACCATCTGCTTCTTTGCCGCCCCGATGTATCGGTGCATAATTGCAGCGCGTGAACGGTTCATCGTCACCCCAGGGATGTTTTTGCTCCGGCAACCCGCCCCGGGCAGCATATTCCCATTCTGCTTCGGTCGGCAGTCGCTTACCTGCCCAGCCCGCGTACGCAACCGCATCATCGTAACTGATACCGACGACCGGTTGGTCAGGTTTGTTGAAATCACGATCCCGGAAATACGGCGGAGCTGGATGCCCGGTCGAGTCGATGAACTCTTGATACTGGCGATTGGTAACCTCGAATTTATCGAGGTAAAAAGGGTCGACCCAGACGGTGTGTGCCGGGGTTTCATCACCGGTATCAGATCCCATGGTGAATGTACCGCCCGTGATGAGCACCATGTCATCGGGAGGAGGTGGGATGACGCGGTCCTGCAGGGAAGTCTCGTCCTTTTGTTGGGGTGCACCGCATGACATGAATAATACCACAAGAAACAGCACACAATATTTCATGGTGTCTACCTCCTCTGTGTGATAATAATCAGAATTTCATACGTGTCAACAAAGAATACCGATAACCTGCTCCATAAAAGAACCGGAGAGCCAGTGATGCGTTTTCTCTGGCTCCCCGGTCTGGGGTATGAGTAGAGGATTTAAAAGACCGATCTGTAGCGGTCGCGCAGTTCCGCTTTTTTCCCTTTGTTCCAACCCGATACTTTCGTAAAATAGCCCGTGACCCGTGTAATATGGTCGATATTCTCGCCGCCGCAGTGTGGACAGGTGGTTCGCAATCCCCGCGAGGTTTGAAAACAGTCACCACAGGTTGTGAATTCTGGCGAGAAGGCGATCTGGGCGTTACGCGTATTCCGGAAGGTTTTTATGACGAAATTGGCTATCGACTCCTTCGGTGGATTGGATTCACCGAGCCATATATGGGTCAGCGCTCCTGCTTCGATCAGATCGTGGAATTTACCTTCGGTCTTGACCCGTGTTATGGGGTCAATTACTTCGCCGACGTTGAGATAGGTTGAATTCGTGTAGTAACTGGAGTTCGATGCCGTGTCTCCCTTGACGATAGGTTCCGCGTGCTGGGGGAAATGTTCGAGGTCGAGACGGGCAAGACGATGTGCCGTTGATTCGGCGGGTGTTTGTTCCATGACCAGACGCAAACCATACTCCTTTGAAAGGGTCTGCAGGCGTAGATACATATAGGCAAGTACCCTCAGACCGAATCGCAGGGCATGCTCATCTTCATGCATCTGTTTTCCGAGATGGAATTCCACGAGTTCATTGAGCCCGAGGAGCCCGATGAGATACGTTGCCCGGTACAAACGCAGATACGGTTCACCATCGCGTTCCATGGTCAACAGCGCCAGGGGCCCTTCTTGTTTCAGGGCGATGATCCGTTCTATGAAATTCTTTTTCTGGATGTGTGCCTTGACCGCATAGTCGAGGAATTCATCCAGTTTCTTGAAGAGCCGATCGTTATCATGGTCCGCCAGATAGGCGGCACGGGGGAGATTAAGCGTTACGTTCTGGAGCGCGGTGTAGCGCATTTTCCATGGAGTGTGCGCATCCCTGAGATCCGATTCGTCGAGCTTGAAGGACAATCGGCAGCACTCAGATATCTTGGCTGTTTCTCCACGATCAAAGACATAATAGGTGTTGCCCCGCGTCGAACTCACATTGGCGATGTGCCCCAGGAAATCTTCCCATCCGGGCGTGCGGAAAAAATCCTCGGTAATGTGTACCAATGGTTTTGGAAAGAAAAATGGTCGCCCGGTGCCGTCACCGTCCATGTATATATCAAACAGCGCCCATGCAAAACGCTGAGCAGTTTCCGCATATTCACCGTATTTTTTACCGGTATAGCGGCCGCCAGGACCTATCGCTTCAACATCCCGGAAGTGTTTCGGGATCTCCCAGTACACATTGAGGTCGGAAAAAATCGCTTGACCGCCGCGAGCAACAGATTGCTGCGAGTATTCGAATACCATCATCTGAGCAAGCTGATGGATTTCGCGGTCGTTCATCTCGGTTATAAAGGGTGCGAAGAAAATATTGATGGCATCCCATCCGATGGCCCCGGCAAAGTGACCCTGGAGAGCGGCGGAGAATTTGACCATATGAGCGAGCAGGGTATCGGCGTGCTTGGCCGGCCGTGCTATAGAAAGAGCGTTGGGAAGATTCAATCCGAACTTCTTAACATACTCAAGTGACTGCCCGGAACAATACGGACGATCGCCGAATCCCAGGTCGTGAAGGTGGATGTCGCCACGTATGTGAGCATCCGCCACATCACGGCTGAACACCTCGGAGAGCATGTACTGTTTTTTCACCGTCTCGGCTATGGTCATATTGGTCGCTTCGGGGTTGTGCGGGATATTCGCATTTTCACGGTTTGCGAACAAAATAATTTTTTCTGCATCATATAAGGGGACACCCAACCGTGTATGGCGCAGCCTTGAGTTCTCCAGACCGCGTTCGATCAGAGCGACATTGACGATCTCCCGTATCAGCGAACTTGATATGAGATGCACATTTGAGTTCAGGATGGTATCTTCGGTTTCTTCAGCTATCTTTTCGGCGGTTTGCAGATCAAGCCCTGTTTCATTCTGCAACGCATCGGTGATTTTCCTGCGGTCCCAGGATACGAAATCATCGTCCGATGTCCTGACGAAGAGCGCATAATCGGTCGTTTCCCGTTCTTCCGGTCGTGCCTGCAGGAGTTTTTTCTTACGCAGGATCTCGCGCTGTTTGCGGTATAGTATAAAGGCCTTGGCAGTACGTGCGTGTCCGTTCTCTATGAGTATTTTTTCAACCGCATCCTGTATTTCCTCGACCTCCGGGGTCTTATCGCCCTTTAGGGTATAGAGAAATAGGACGACCTCATCCGCGAGCTTGTCGGCAAGGATCTTATCCTCGCCGCCGACTGCCTTTGCTGCCAGGTATATTGCATTGGAAATCTTTATCTTGTCAAACGGTGCTACTGTCCCATCTCGTTTCTTCACCTGTTGAAAAATTGCCGATTGAGGTATCTCGTTCGATATCCCAATCCTTACTGATGTTTTTTCTTCCATCGTCGCTCCTTTTTGATCTTGGATAACTCCTTGGCGAATTTATCGATGTTCGTGAATTTGCGGTAGACAGATGCGAACCGCACATAACTCACTTCGTCGACGTCAAGGAGACCTTCTAATACCAGTTTGCCGATCTCTGATGATTTTATTTCTGTCTGATACTTGTCAGAAAGACTATCTTCTATGTCATTAACGACGTTCTCTATCTTTGCTGCAGAAACCGGACGCTTCCTGCAAGCCGTGGCGATACCATTGAGAAGTTTTGTGCGGTCATATGGTTCACGTGTTCCGTCCCGCTTAATGACAACGAGCGGCATACGTTCGATCGTCTCATATGTCGTGAAACGGAAGCGGCACTTCAAACACTCCCGTCGCCGTCTGACCACCGAACCGGCCTGTGATGTCCTTGTTTCTAATACCCGATCACCATCTATGCCACAGCGCGGACATTTCACAGAACCCCCCTGGATACACTATATATAGAGTCATTGTATTATTATAACCACAATTGAGGATTTGTCAAGAGGAAAGAATATCGCCTGATGCGGCTCCGCCTCAGCGGTTGCTCTTGGCGCGTGTCAGGTATTTTTTTCGGGCGATCACATAAGAAATCTCGGCACCGAACAAGAATATATAGGCTGAATAATAGACCCACAGAAATAAAATAATGAAGGCGGACAGACTGCCGAACACTTTCGTGTAATCAGCGACTCTGGTAATGTAGAACGAGAAGGCATGCTTGGCGATTTCCCATAGTATGCCGGTGAAGACTGCTCCGCCGAAAGCAGCTTTCACGGTGACCTTCCGGTTGGGAAAAAGCCAGTAGATAAGACCGAAGAGGGCGATGCTGAAAAGTACACTCGATTTTACGAGGATATCGGCAATGCCTGCGAAACCCGTGGCCCTGGATACGATGGTCAATCCTGTCGATGCAATAAGCAGTGAGAAGACGAGGAACGCAGAGCCGAGGGCAAGGAGATTTTTTTTCAAGAACGGGCGATCCCGCTTCACTTTCCATATCACGTTGAGGGTCGATTCGAGCGTGCGGAAGATCCTGGATGATCCCCATAGAAAACCGATGATACCCAACAACGCGATGGTAATCGACGTATGCCGTATTGCGGAGATATTCTTTACGATCTCGTCGATACCAACAGGGAAGACCTGCCTGAATACAGGAATGATTTTTTCAACGACACCCTCTGATGATCCGAGAATGAAGAGTGAGAGTGACAGCATTCCGAGAACGAGTGGGAAGATGCTGAACAGCATTGAATGAACGAGTGCCGAGGCCAGGAGCGGGCAGCGGTCGCTGATGAATTTTTTAAGCGCCCGGTCGAGAAACCAGACTATTGTTGTCAGAAATTTCATGTCTTACATGGCAGCCTACATAATCACGGGAGTCTGCAGTATACCGGATTGCCGGCCACCATGGTCAGGAGTACCCGGGGGATATGCGTTGCCTTCGTGAGAAGCGGGTCCCGGTCGAGGGCTACAAGATCGGCAAGAAAACCTTGCTTGAGTCTTCCCTTTTTTCCCTCGTCGTGGGTAGCAAAGGCACCTGCCCGGGTGTACATCATCAGGGCAGTGCGCGGGGAGACACGTCCGCAGGTAAATGGGTGTGCGTAGGCACCCTGCATGCCATACAGAGGACCCGTGGGCATGCAGTCAGATCCGAAGGTAATGCGTATGCCAGCATCCTGCATATTCTTGAAACAATTCATCCGCCGGTAGCGTTCACCGAGACGCTGTTCGTACAGGCCTCCTGGTTTTTGCCAGCGCCTGACAAAATTGGGCTGCATCGAGGCGAGGATATGCTTCTGTGCCATCGTGTTCATGGTCCGTTTATCGAGGAGTTCGACATGTTCGAGCCGATGGCGCAGAGGATTTCCTCCGGGGATATTCGCCCCGAGCACCTGCACCACCCGGGCGACCGCGCGGTCTCCGAGTGAATGGATCATGAGTTGATAACCATCCCGTTCTGCGATCTGTACGGTGCGTGCCAGCACTGAGGCGGGTAGCATGAGTATTCCCCGGTGTCGCATACCGCGGTACGGTCTGCAGAGGGCGGCGGTTCTGGCACCGAGTGAACCATCCATGAAGATCTTGATACCTGCCAGTCTCAGCATGTCATCACCAAAACCCGATCGCAGATTGGCAGCCCGGAGTCGATCAAGATACGTGTGCAAAAGGTACAGTGAAAATCGAAGCCGCAATCTGCCCGCGGCATGTATGCGCTGCAATAATCCGAAACGCTCGACATTCGTGATTTCGTGGACCGAGGTGATGCCTTTTTTATGTGCTTCCCGTATACCCAGGTCAATTGCCCGTCGTAACTCGGTCCCGTCCGGCGGGAAGATATCGTTAAGATAAAGCGCGGCGTTCTTGAAAACATGACCGCAGCGCCGGTCGACGATGTTCCATGTCGTCGGTATTTTCTTCAGTGCCGGAGTGTTGACGACGGCGAAGTGTCCGCACACACGGCGCATGATAACGGGGATGGATGTGGATATCGCATCGAGCGTCCGTTTCGTCATCCGTTCTATAGGGTAATCCGACCAGGTTGTTTCGTCATAATTTGAACCGAAGAGCACTGCTGTATGTTTCGATCTGGCAGACCGCAGTTTTTCAAGGCAGTCGTCCAGCGACCTGCAGGGCGCGAGGTCGATCCTTTGCAATTCGATACCGCGGGATATCAGGTGCGTATGGCTATCGATGAAACCGGGAATGACGTATGCATCATGAAGGTTCATTGCCGGTAGGTTCTGCACACCTTTGTCGCCACGGCGTACCACGCGCTGTATCAATCCGTGATCGATGATGAGACCCCTGACCTGCTCTGCATTCGGGAGGGTGATGAAGTGTCCGTTATACAGGTATAACGGCGTGCGTCGATTCATTGAGTCTTTGTTCAGCCGACGGCGATCGGTTCTTCTGGATATTTGTATTCCAGGGGGTGTGGTTTCAGGAGCGCGCTGCCAATGGTTATGGTGCCGACCCTGCCGGTGATCATGACGGTAATGATGACCAGTTTGCCGAATACCGAAAGATCGTGAGAGAAGCTGCAGTATCTCTGCACGGTCGATCCCATGGAGAGTCCGACCGTTCCGAGTGCAGAAACGACCTCGAACAAAGCGCTCAGTGGCTTTGGGTTATCAACAAACATGATAAGGATGAATGCAGCAAAGAGAACGCCGATTCCGAGAGCGACGATCAGGAACGCACGGTATGCTTGCTCAAGCGGGATTCTCTTTCGTGCAGTATTGATGTCATTGCCATACCGACCCAGCAGCAGTTCTTTGATCCAGTGTATGAGAAGTGAGAAGGTCGTCGTCTTGACGCCGCCGCCCGTGCCGCCGGGCGATGCACCGATGAACATGAAGACCATGAGCATGACCAGGGTCAGGGGCGAGAATAGAGAAACGGTCATGGTGTTGAATCCCGCGGTCCGGGGAGTAACGGACTGGAAGAATGCAAGCAGGAGTTTCTGACCGGTCGTCTGTCCAGCAAGTGCCCGGTCCCATTCCAGAAGAAATATAGAAAGGGTTCCAACGACGATGAGGAGTGCGGTCATCCGGAGTACCATGGTAGTGTGCAGCGCGAATTTCTTTTTCTCTCGGGTGATCGCTGTCTTGTAGATATCGGAGATCACGACGAATCCGAGTCCGCCGATGATGAAGAGAACCGCGGCAGTGAGCGGGACCCATGCAAAGTCGGCGAAAAGACTAAGATTTTCAGAGAAGCTTGAAAAACCAGCATTGCAGAACGATGAGATGGAATGAAAAACCGCATGACCCAACGCGGTCATGGGATCGAACGCACGCCGGAAGGAAAAGTAGAAGAGGATTGTGCCGATGCCCTCCAGCACCAGGGTTATCCGGATGACCCGCCAGGCAAACCGCCGTAGATTCCCCAACGTCAGCACATTGATGGACTCCTTGAAGAGCAGGCGGTCGCGAAATGAGATTTTTTTACCGAGAAAAAAGAAAAAGACCGTGGACAGCGTCATGTAACCGAGGCCACCGATCTGTATGAGTGTCAGGATAACGCATTTTCCAAAAAGAGTGAAGTCCAGGGCGGTATTCTTCACGATCAATCCCGTCACACATAAGGAGGAAGAAGCGGTGTACAATGCGTCGATAAACGAGATCCGTTGTGTGGTGGCCCAGGGAAGGCTCAAGAGTAAGGTGCCGAGACTGATGATGCTGATATATCCGAGCACCAAGAGGCGCGGTGCGTTGATTTCCTTAGTATGTTTCATGCGATTTGAGTGTATTCTGTTTGACCGTAAAGTCAAGGTTGCAGCAGTGGTGCGGTTACTCCAGACGCCGCGTTCCGGATGCGGGTTTTCTTTTCTTCTTTGAAGCCTGCTGGGCAAGCCGGTTTGCTCGTTTGTTTTCCTCTCGTGGTATGAGGACAAACCTGATGCCGTGTCCATCATCCAGCAGATGTCGGATACGGGTGAGCTGCGTCTGCAGATGGCGTGCACGGATTTTGTACGCGCCCGTAATGTGTCGGTAAATGAGCTCGGAATCCAGTTTGATCACGGCTTCCGTATACTCGTTCTTTCTCAGCCATACCAGTGCCTGGATCACTGCTTCATACTCTGCAACGTTGTTCGTCGTGATACCGATATCTTTCGATATCTCGATCAGTGCTTGGGTTTCACCCTTGATGAACACTGCGATACCGATCCCTGCCGGCCCGGGATTGCCGCGGGATGACCCGTCAGTATATATAATGAACGATCGGTCGGACATGTGCTCGTATAGTGCCGCGCGTTCAGGCGGTCCGCGCAGAATCGTCCGCTACATACACAAGCATGCGTCCGCAGTTGTCACAGAGGAGGACGTCTTTTCTCTTCTTGAGTTCGTTGAGAAACTGGGGAGTAAGAATCGACGAGCAACCGGGGCATGTTTCGTCGGTGACCACACAAACCGCTTTACCACGCACCTTCTTGATTTTCCGGTACTGTGATTGCATGATATCAGGTAGTTTACCGTAGTTCGTACGGTAATCATTCTCGGCTTTTGCCAGCTGTTGTGTCAATTCTTCGGATCGGGTATGGTACTGTTCGATCTCGGCGCGCAGGTCAGCCAGTAGCTGTCTGGTTTCAGCCTCGACCGTGCTCAGGGTCGCTCGGATTTTTTCTTCCTCCTCCAAAAGAGCCATCATTTCATCTTCGATTTTTTTATTCTCGGTCTTTAGAAACTCGATCTCGTGTACGATGGCTCGATATTCTTCATTGGTTTTCACGGCAAAAGTCTGACTGTTCAGCTTTATGATTTTGTTTTCGTTCTCGGCGATGTCGCCTTCCTTCATTTTATACGTTTTTTTCACCTGTCCTGCACGTTCCTGTTTTTCCGTGAGATCGCTCTGTGCATTTTCGATCTGTCGTTCGATTGCTGCAATCTTTTTTGGGATTTCGTCTATTTCTCGCTGGATATTGGAGATTTCTTCATCATACTGTTGTATCTTAACGAGTATGTCCAGGATTTCATCCATGGGCATACGTGCTACCTCCCGCCCAAACAGTGGTAACGGGCATCAGAGAAGCGAGTATGGGCGGTACCCGACTTGAACGGGTGGCCTCCTGCATGTCAAGCAGACGCTCTAACCAAGACTGAGCTAACCGCCCACGATGCTGCATGCATTATAATAGCCATTATGCATTTCAAGTCAAGAGTGAGTATTGACTTTCACATTGATGCCTAGTATAATAAATGATGAAATTGAGGACGCTCGGCCGTGAGCTGTATGCATGGCTCATTGTGATCGGCGCCGTTCTCGTGCTCCGCGCGGTTTTCGTCGAAGCATATGTGATCCCAACCGGCTCCATGGAACAAACATTCCTTGTCGGTGATGCCCTTCTCGTGAACCGCTTCATATACGGCGTCAAGATACCCGTCCCGTTTTCCGGCAGGCAGGTCCCGATCATTCCCGGCGGGGTACCGCAGCCGGGCGATATCGTTGTCTTTAAATACCCCTATGAAAACAAGGATTTCGTGAAGCGCTGTGTCGCAGTCGCCGGTGATACGGTCCGGATCATCAACAAGATCTTATACGTTAACAACGTACGTATGGATGAACCCTATACCGTGTTCGGGGATGTGCATACGTATGTCCAACCCGCCTATGATACTGCATTGTACCAGCAACTGTGGGAAGACGCCCGGCTCGCCGATCTCTTTGGTAATCATGTACGCGATAATTTTGGACCGGTGATCGTGCCTCCGTATCATATATTCGTAATGGGTGATAATCGTGATAATTCAATGGATTCCAGGTTCTGGGGTCCTCTTCATGAAAGGTACTTAAAGGGCAAGCCGCTGTTCATTTATTTCTCCTTTGATCCCGGTGCCGAGGCATCGAATTTCCTGGATATCTTTAAGGTCTGGCAATGGAAATCGGTCAGGTTCATGAGAATCGGCAAGGTCATGTAATATGATGCCGGTATTTTTTCTGCAGGAGTGACCTCGTGAAAAAGAAGACAAAGACACGGATCAAACGCGAAATATACTCCTGGATCGTCGTGATCGCAGTGGTTATTGTCCTGAGGGCGGTGTTCGTCGAGGCGTTTGTCATCCCGACCGGTTCCATGGAGAAGACCCTGCTCATCGGCGATGCACTCTTGGTCAATCGGTTCATATACGGGATGAAAATACCGATTCCTTTTTCCAATACGCAAATCCCACTGGTGCCGGGCAGAATACCGCAGAAAGGCGATATAGTGGTATTTGTGTCGCCGTTCGAACTGAAGGATGTCGTAAAACGATGTTGCGCAGTCCCGGGCGATACCGTTGTCCTCGTCGACAAGGTCTTGTACGTCAATGGCGAGCGTGTAAGGGAACCATATGTGCGTCATATCGACAGCCGATATTATCCCCGGGTTCCCTATGATAGTTCTCTGTACCAGAAGAGATGGGAACAGGCTGAGCTCGGCGAGATATTCGGACTCAATGTTCGGGATAATTTCGGTCCAGTCATTGTCCCTGATGATCACATCTTCGTAATGGGCGACAATCGTGATAATTCCCTTGACAGCAGGTACTGGGGTCCTTTGCATACGAAATACCTAAAGGGCAAGCCCCTGGTCATCTATTTTAGTTTCGATCCCGGCAAGGAGGCATCGACGATCTTCGATCTTATCCGAATATGGGAATGGAAAGCCCTGCGGCTGTCGCGCATAGGTAAGGTGGTATGAATATACCTTCTGTCTGGATTGACATCGTTTCTCCTGTACAGTACAATAAAGTAAGAGTAGTTGCAGTATAGTGAGGATGATATAGATATAAACTCAGGAAACGCATTATTATACAGATCACGTACCGGGGGATTGTCAGTATCTCCATGATCTGGATGCTGATAAAGCCGATGCGGATCGTTTTTTTTCTATTATCTTATGCATTTTCCAGAATATGATGTATCAAGGAGGTAGTAGTATGAAGAGGATTTTTTGTATGATGATGACGGTTCTGGTGCCGCTTGTTGCTGGGACAATGACCAGGACCCTTACCTATTCTCCGACCGACTTCGTGTTCACGAAAGGCGGAGGATATGATATTGTTGAATTACCCGGCTACCCGTGCCAGGTTCATACGGGTACGCCGCGCGTACCACGGACGGTCGAAGCAGTGGTACTGCCGCCGAACGCCCGGGTCACGGGCGTAAGGGTGATTGCAGAAGAATGGGTGGTCCTGCCAGGTACATTTCAGATCGTACCCGCTCACCCGGATGTACCGCTGCCCATGCCTGGGCAGGATTTTCGACCGGAACCGGTCGTACCAGATCCAAATATTTACTCAAGGGCAGCCTGGTATCCTGAACATGTGGTTCGTATGGTAAGTTCTGGCTCGATGTGCGGTTACCGGATCGCACATATCGAGGTGATGCCGCTGCGGTACCAGCCAGTGATCGGTCGGGTCGAGATACTCTCCCGACTGGTGTACGAACTGGAATATGATTTCCGCGGCCGCAGTACGGCAGTAGCCGAACGACAGCGCCAGGTATTTGGCGAGGCAGTGCAGCGTACGGTTGTCAATCCCGAGAATGTACGGCAGTATGCACCGCCACTCCGGGTGGAGGGCGGTGCGTCCCGCCTCGATCCCGGGGATTATGAATACGTGGTGATATCCGAATCACCGATGGATACGGTATTCCAGCGTTTGGTTGACTGGAAAACGCAGAAGGGAACACCCGGCACCGTGATCTCAGTAGCGTGGATCAGTTCGAATTACAGCGGCTACGACCTTGCTGAGAAGGTGAGGAACTTCATTATCGACGCGTGGGAAACCTGGGGAACGATTTATGTGTTGCTTGGCGGTTCAGGAGATTATTACACGAGCGGTCAGAATATCGTACCGACACGCAAGGTGTGGTACACGTATGCCGGTGGCGGCAATATCGATTCCCTGCCCTGTGATCTATACTACTCAGACCTTGACCGGACATGGGATTTCAACGGCAATCATGTCTACGGACAGACCAGCGACAGTGTGGATCTGTATGCCGATGTCTATGTCGGTCGTGCATCGGTCTATAACGTTGCCCAGGCGCAGAATTTCGTGTACAAGGTGTTAACATATGAGCAGGACCCGCCGGTCGATTATATCGAGCGCCTCCTGCTGCCGACCGCGATTCTCTGGTCATCATACAATGAACGGCCCATGCAGGACAGCATCGGACGCATGCCGCCGTACACGTGGCAGGTCTCCAAACTCTACGAGCGCAACGGTACCCTGTCCCGTCCCGCCATGGTCGATTCCATGAACGTCGGGTATCATTTCGGCCACTGGGTCGGTCACGGGAATGAGAACGGTATCTACATGGGCAGTTACCCGTACTTGAATTCCACGGATGCGGACAATCTGGTAAATGGCGACCGTGCAGGTATTGCGAACAGCATCGGGTGCATGTGCGGTGGATGGGACCTGACTCCGGGAGGAGATTGTTTTGCCGAACACTTGATGAATCGCCAGGGCGGTGGTCTGACCGCGGCTATTATGAATTCACGGTACGGTTATGGCGCCTATGTTTCGGGTGTCGGCTATGTACCCGGACCATCGGAACGTATCGATACGACCTTCTATGCCAATCTCTTCTGGTATGACATGATGCATCTTGGGCAGGTCCACGCCGTGGCAAAAGACGCCTGGGTGCCGTATGCTGATATGACCGGTCAGTACAATATGACACGGTGGTGCCTGTACAGTTTGAACCTGTTCGGGTGCCCGGAAATGCCGGTCTGGACTGATCAACCTGTGACCCTCACCGTGAATAATCCCGGTGCCATTCCCATGGGCAATCAGAATGTCAATGTCGTGGTCATGACCGAAGGCAGTCCGCTCGAGGACGCGCTCGTCTGTCTGCAAAAAGGTACGGAAACGTATGCCCGTGGCTATACCGATGGCTCGGGACTGGTGACGTTAAACGTGTTCCCGACGACTCCGGGATATATGCAGATAACCGTTACTGCCAAGAATCACTATCCGTATGAAGATTCCTTCGTGGTGCAGGCGAGTAATTATGCATATGTTACGTTTTTAAATTGCTGGGTTAACGATGCAGATGGTAATAATAATGGAGAACTGAATGCTGGTGAATCTGCCCAGCTTCCCGTGTGGGTCAAGAACTGGGGATTGGCTACGGGCCAGGATATCGCCGGTATACTTGCGACAACGGATGACTATGCCGTGTTGTCTGACACGATCAAGGACTTCGGTGATATCGCACCGGAAGATTCTGCATACACCGGTACCGATGGATTTGATATACAGATCGCGCCCAATTGTCCGGATGAACATGCAATTCTCTTTACCCTGACGTGCAACGATGATGTCGATTCGACCTGGGAATCCCAGTTCAGTTTGACCGTCCATGCACCCATGATTGCGTGTGTGGGGTATGAGGTGGTTGGTGGTAATGGGAACGGGATACTGGATCCGGGTGAGACGGCGGATATCGTGGTGACGCTGGCGAACGATGGCAGTGCGACGGCGGATGATGTGACGGCGGTGTTGAGCGCGGGTTCGTCGTGGCTCGTGATCGATGATGGGTATGGTGCGTTTGGTTCGATCGATCCGGGTGGAACCGGGACGAATGCCGGTGATCCCTTTACGGTGACGGCCGATGGTGGGGCGTCTTACGGCACCGATGTCTGGTGTCAGTTGCAGGTTGAGACCGGGATGTGCAGTTATACGTTGCCGTTGATGTTGGTGATTGGTGAGTTTGTGCCGTCGGATACGGGGTATTACTATGTGTACTATTCGGGTGGTCTTCACGAGTATGCGCCGGACTTTGAGTGGTTGGAGATTGGTCCTTCAGGTCCGGGCAGTTTGATCAGTGAGATTACGAATGAGGATGCGGATACGGTGACGGTGACCTTGCCGTTTACGTTCAGGTATTATGGTCAGGATTACACGACGGTTGGGGTGTGTTCGAATGGTTTTTTGGAGTTAGGGGTTTCGACCTATCGGTTTGGTGCGAACACGTCGATACCGGCGGTGGGTGGTCCGCGTGCGTTAGTGGCGCCGTTTTGGGATGATTTGGATCCATCACAGGCGGGTGATATTTATCAGTATTATGATGCGGCGGCTCATCGGTGGATAGTGGAGTTTTACCAGGTGGATCATTATGGTGGTCCGGGACATTACGAGACGTTTCAGGTGATTTTGTGTGATCCGGTGTATTATCCGACGCCGACGGGTGATGGTGAGATTTTGATGGAGTATTTAGTTGGGATGCAGGAGACGGGAAATACGGTGGGTTTGGAGAATTATGTTGAGACGGTGGGTGTGCAGTATCATTGTGATGGTGTGTATGACGAGTGGGCGGTTGCGGTGACGGATTCGTTTGCCTTGCGGTATACGACGTATCCTCCGGATTATACGGGTATTAGTGAGGAAGGTGGTTTAGTGGTGGTGCCGCGGGTGACGCGTTTTACGGGTGTGGTGCCGAATCCGTTTACGCGCCGTGTTGGTATGGAGTATCAGGTGGCGCGAGTTGGTGTGGTGGAGCTTGCGGTGTACGATGCGGTTGGTCGTTGTGTGCGGGTGCTTGCAGAGGGTATGCGCGAGCCGGGGTATTATACGGCGTTCTGGGATGGTTGTGATGATGTGGGGCGTCGTGTGCCGGCAGGCGTGTATTTTGTGCAGTTCGTGACTGACGATTACCAGCGCGTCGAGAAGACCATCCTGGTGAAATAATTACAGGAGAGGTGAGGATTTCGAATACTTCGATGACACGAGATACTTAGAGGAGGTGACAAAGCAAAGAATATCCTTTTAAAAATTAGCGATCATTCTAATCATTTGTATCACAATCCATAATATCAGTGAAAGGAGTATCACCTATGGGTAGAAAAATATTACTTGTTGTTATGTGCATGACGGGCATCCTCTTGGCATACGAGGGTATGTACGGCGTGGTACGCGGAGGTACCATACATCAGTTCACGCCGGCACCACGCGCCGATGCCGATATGATCTATTTTTCCAACGGCATCACGATCGACGTGACCGAAGGAATACCGACGCTGCCCGCACATCTTATGGTCGATGAGACAGAGTTTTTCCTGGTGCACTGCCGTGCTGCGGTCACCGAGGAGCAACTCCAGTCAATAATGGCAGCAGGTGGACAGGTCTATTCCTACCTGCCGCATTACACCTTTATCGTGCGCATGAGTGATGGGACGAGGCAACAGATTGCCGGATTCGATTTTGTCGACTGGACAGGCCCCTACCATCCTGCCTACAAAATATCCGGTCAGGAAGAGTTCGCACTGCTGGCCGGTGTTCGCAAGATCACGATACTGCTGTATCCGGATGCCGATCTCGATGCGGTGACGCGATTGCTCATTGAACGGGGCGCCGTGCTCAACGACATTGCAGAAACCAAATGGGATAAATTGATCAATTGTGAGGTCGACCTAGTGCACGTGCCCGAGATCGCGAAACTCGATGCGGTGAACTGGATCGAACCGTGGCATCCGATGGAACTGCATAATGACGATGTTCAGTGGATCGTACAGACCGGTTCGATGAACAACCGTCGGATATGGGACATGGGTATTACCGGGGACGGAGAACTCCTCAGCACGTGCGATTCCGGAATGCGGACTTCGCATTATGCGTTCAGGAATACATCGAGCGGCTGGATAACGACCTGGGGTGATTACCCGACCCACCGTAAGATCATCGCCTATCAGCCCGCAAATACGTACGGTGCTGGTTATGCGGATTTTGGTGACGAGGCGGGTAATTATTATCACGGCTCACATACCGGCGGTACTGCCTGCGGTAATGACGATATCATGGGCAGTCCTTATGCGTTTGACGGTGTGGCGATCGACAGCCGCATCTATTTCCTCGACGGCGGCGGAGCGTACGGCGGTATCTATCTGTACCCGAATCTCAATGACCTGTTCGACCTGCCATATACCGGTAACTCGGCCGGCAGCGTCAAGCTGATGTCGAATTCCTGGGGCAGTTCTGTAAGCGGCGCGTATACCGCCAATGCCGCACAGGTCGATCAGTTCATGTGGGACCACCCGGATTTCCTGGTCTTTTTCTCGAACGGCAATGACGGTCCTTCCGGCGGATCCGTGGGCAGTCCTGCTACGGCAAAAAACTGTGTGTCGGTGGGCGGCTGTCAAAACGGTGGCGGCTATACTCAAATATATATGTTTTCGAGCCGGGGACCGACCCAGGACGGTCGGTACAAGCCGACCATCATCACTCCGGCACAGGATGTCATTTCCGCATACGGCGGGAGTGATAACAATTACTGGAGCATGGACGGGACGAGCATGGCGGCGCCGGGTGCAATGGGAGCCGGGACACTCGTGCGCGAGTATTTCGCCGACGGATGGTATCCGAGCGGGTCTGCTAACATCGCCGATACCATGTCTCCTTCAGCCGCGCTCATCAAGGCAGTGCTGGTGAACTGCGCCGATCCCAATATCTCCGGTTACACCGATGTGCCCAATAACAATATCGGCTGGGGCAGGGTAGACCTTGACAGCGCACTGTACTTTTCCGGTGATGCACGCAAAATTGCGATTATTGACGAGGAAACCGGACTCTCGACCGGTCAGTATGTCGAGTATACCTATACGGTGAACTCGAGCTCTGAACCGCTGCGCATCGCCCTGGTATGGACCGATTACCCTGCCGCGATCGCTGCCAATCCCACCCTGGTCAATGATCTTCACCTGACCGTGACCGATCCGTCGAACAATGTGTACAAGGGGAATGTATATTCAGGCGGTCAATCGGTGACCGGCGGTTCGTACGATGTACTTAATGTCGAAGAGTGTGTGCGCAGGAACTCGCCGCAAACCGGTGCGTGGACCGTGCGGGTTGAGGGCAATAACTGTCCGTACGGACCTCAGCCGTTCGCGATCGTCGTGAACGGCGACATTGCCGCGAGTACGCAGCAGAATGTTGTGTACGAAACACATTCTATTGATGATAGCGGCGGTAACAATAATGGGAAACTCGACCCGGGTGAGACCGTGTTCATTACCGTGACCCTGCGCAATGACGGAACTGTCGATGCGACCAGCGCGACCGGCACGCTGAGGACGAGTTCAAGCGATGTCACAATCATCGATTCGGTCGATACATACGGCACCATACCCGCAGGCGGCGGAACTGCTAACGGTACGTTCGAGGTGAGCGCGTCTGCCGGCACGCCCCAGGGTACCGTCGTACCCCTGACCGTACATCTCGAGTCGAACGGCGGTGCCTACACGACGAACTGTAATTTCCAGATCGTCGTGGGTCTGCCGCGATACGATTATGTTAACCACGACATCGGCAATTGTGTACTCACGGTCACCAAACATGGATCATTGGGATTTCTCAACCAGAACAGCCAGGGCAGCGGCTTCATCTACCCGGCAAGCGGAGATAATCAGCTCTATCACGCATCCTTTGCCCTGACCAATGCGACCAATTATGTCATGGACCGTTTCTACCCGAATGCGGGCGCCGTTGCCAACAATACGGACTGGCTTGTGACGACCGCGCCTGACGGCAGATGCTGGATCGATACGATCGCGCCAGCATACTCTGACCAGGAGTCATGGGCGATGTTCACGGACAGCGGATACACGTCACCAAAACCGCTCAGGACTACGCAGTATGGGTATGCATGGTCTGCTCCGTGCTATGATGATTTCGTGATCGTGCGGAACGAAGTTACCAATTGCAGCGGCAGTGGTGTTAGCGATGTCTATGCCGGTGTCATCGCCGATTTCGACATGGGCGATGCCTACACCAATAATGCCGGGACCGATGCCAGCCGCAGGCTCGCGTACATGTGGTATCCGTCTGCGCCGAACGTGTATGTCGGCGTCAAACTCC
>CP070834.1:1140165-1188505 GCA_020341755.1 Caldifarciminota bacterium
TCTGCAGAGGTTGTTGGTCTCATGATGGCAAGGATCATGAACCTTTCTGTGAAGGCATATGATTGAGCACGGTACCTGGGCAGGGCGATGCAGTATATCAATTTCATCCGGGATATAAAAGAAGACCTCCGCATGGGTAGAACCTACCTGCCGCGTACTCAACTCAAGAAACACCGGCTCATATCACTGCATTATCCTTATGTGCGCTTACACCGCGTCCGTTTTTGCCGTTTCATACGCGCAGAACTGGTACGATTTAAAAATTGGCAGAGAAAAGCAGAAAAAGGGTTCCGATTTATTCCACACAAGTACCTTGTGAGTATAAAAACGGCGTCCGAGATGTACGAGTGGACCGCCCGTCAGATAAAGAAAGATCCATTCATCGTATATAGAAAAAAAGTAAAACCTGCGGTGTCGTACATCAAACAACGACTGGACCATAACAGAAGAAAATTGTTGTGAGAACCGTGTCCGATACGTTTTCAAGTAACTGGTGTTCCTGTTCAGTACTGGTTTTTAACGGATGAACAGACCTGAACACATTTTTACGAGCATACTGTATTCCTTCTATGCATTCGGTATAGCCGGACACATTCATCCTGTGACCCGGTCTTTTATAGTACCCCTCACTCCGTTTATCCTTCTCTTCTTCGGGCTGGCTGTCCTGTATTTCTCAACACGTCAAAGACCCCGGCTGCTGCTGTGGTGTGCGTGTACCTATATAATCACCTTCTTCATTGAAGTACTGGGGGTCCGGTCAGGATGGGTCTTCGGTGAATACTTTTACGGTGGTGCACTTGGTTTGAAAGTGTTGGATGTTCCTCTTGTCATCGGTTTCAACTGGGTGCTTGTGGTGCTTGGTGCGGTTCTCCTTGTCAGTAAGATTGTGAAACATAAAGTATTGTTAGCCGCGGCAGCGGGTATGGTTACGGTCATTTTCGACATACCGCTTGAAATTGTGGCGGTAAAACTGGATTACTGGCATTGGATTTCCGGTGGAGTTCCTCTGCAGAATTACGCCGCCTGGTTCTGCATATCCTTTATTGCGGCGTATGTTCTGATGCGACTGAAAACGGGTCAAAAGAGTGCTGTTGCGGTCCATTATCTTATTGTGCAGTTCGTCTTTTTCATCGTAATTGGCGCTTTTCTGCTTTCTGTGTAATATCCCTTCTTAATCCTCCTGCAAAACGTGTACGTGTACAGCATGGAATAAAATCCGGTAACATTTGTAGTATTGGTAGTGAAACAGTGTTCCTGCAGAATAACTGACTGGTTGCTGCGATGCTGCACACGTATTTAAGCAACAATGAAAGGAGGAAACATATGAAGACAAGGAAGGCATTTATTTTGAGTATGCTTGCCGGATTGTTCCTTATCGGCTGTCTCGGAGTGACGGGGAGTGAGATGGTCAACGATATCATTACACTGCTCAAGGCGCAGGTGGGAGAACAGGTCATTAAGGAGCACATCGTCCAGAAGGGGTATTCCTTTGATCTAACGACCGACGATATCGTGAAGTTGAAGAAAGCCGGTGCCAGTGACGATCTTCTGACCTTCATGCTGCAGGGTGCATCAGGCGACTTCCCATTTGAACTCGAGGAAGGACTCGTCGTGGAACAGCCGATCATATACCGTCATCTCGCACTCTATCCGGTAGTACGAACGACATCCGTTGATGTCGGTGACTATATCACGCTCGATATGGCTCAAACAAACAAGACTGTTCTGATAAAAGAAAAACCGGATGCGTCAGTACCGACCGTGCTTATAAAAAATACCGGCAAACGTCCCATCTATATCATGGCGGGTGAGATAATCATCGGCGGAAAACAGGACCGCATGGTCTCATTCGATATCATTATCCCTGCGGGCAAAGAAATCGAGGTGGAGGTGCGGTGTGTGGAACACGGCAGATGGCACGGTGCATCCGTACAATTCTCCCCAGGCGGTGCCGTCGGCAGCAAGAAGGTGAGAACGGCTCTGCAGTTCGAGACCCAGCATGATGTATGGGATGAGGTCGAGAAGATGTGCGAGGAACATGATATCACATCCAGCAGCGGCACATACGGTGCGCTTCTGTCGAGTGACGAGGTTGATAAAAAGAGCAAGCCGTTTCTCGATGCCATGAACAGGGGATTGCAGAACGAGAATATGGTCGGTTTGATAATGGCCCTGAACGGCGAGATCGTCTGTGTCGATATATTCATGAATCCGGAATATTTCGCCCAGGTCAAAGAGAAATTGCTCAAGGCGTATGTTCTCGATGCGATCAGCACGGCAGAAATCCATGCAGGTGCTGCAGACAAACAAAAGATCATCAGTTTCTTCAACGAACTGAACCGGGCTCAGCGTGCGGAACTGAAAGAATACAGGGAAAACAGCAATTATGAGTTAGAATCAGACCGGATCATAGGGAACGAATCCCGCGATTCCGATGGCAGACTGCAACATCTTAATTTATATATGAAATAAATTCGAACCTGCGGGTCAGCAAACCGGCAGCCTGTGACTCTCGTGAGATGCGGCTGCCGGTTTTTTCTAACGTATGAAATGTGAACCACTGTACGCCAACAACTACATGTCGTTCAATCGTCCGGATACGTAAGGCGCTGAAGTTCGGAACCATCTGTGCGGATCGACCAGAGCGAGTAGCATGTTTCGTCGCCACTATCGACCGGCGCGGCAAAGACAACAGTTTGACCATCGGCTGACCATGCCGGATCATACCCCTCTATAAGGGCGAAATCGTTATTGCCGAGGGTGTCCATGATGTGTACATACTGATCCTGTATATCATAATACAGGATACGGGTGCCATCAGGTGAGAACTTCGGATATGCCTGACCAGAAACCTCCCTGATGAATCTGATAATGGTGCCGTTCGTATCACCGACGCAGATACCATACTGGGTTTCGTGCTGGGCAAGAAACAGGAGTGTACCGTCTGCGGGGTGCCAGCTCGGTTCTACGGCAGAACCAAGGATCTGCCGTATCATACCGCCAGGATAAATAAGATAAATGCCGATCGTATCGACGGTTTTCTCGCATACAATACAATCACCCTGGGGTGACCATTGAGGTCGGGTTGCATTCATATCGGTGAGCTGGCTGGTCACTCCGGTTGCAATGTCGATCGTTCGTATGTCTCCAAATTCGTGGTATGTGAATACGATCTGAGTGCTGTTGAATGACCAGTCGGGAGTGAACCCCACGGTGAGGAAGAAAACATCCCCGGTTTCACGGTTGAGCAGGTGAATGCCGGCGATATCATTGTTTACCTGGGGTGGTGGATACGCCATGTTCAGGTTTTCGATATACTGATTCTCAGGATCCCGGTAGAATGCTATCAATGAATCACTATGTGCCCAGGATGGGTGTCTGTCCGTGCAGGTCCTCACGATCCGTGTTTCTTCTCTACCACATGTTAGGCACAGAATAAGACACACGATCAGAACGCAGCAGTATTTCATAAAACCTCCAGGTACCAAGTTTACAACGTAGTATATACTAATCGGGGGTTTGGCAAAGTCAAGAAGGGGAAGATGCGCATCGATTGACAAATTATTCAATACCGATACAATTCTATCCGGAGGTTGTGTATGAGAATAATGTTTTTGTCCATCATCCTAGCGATTACCTGTCTATCTCCCTCGATCATGTATCCGTGCACGACATTCTGTTTTTGGGAAGAAGATGCATGGGTCTTTGGCAGGAATTATGACTGGAGCATCGAGGATTGTATGATCATGATCAATAAACGCGGTGTGCAAAAGACCGCGTTCACAAGAGATAACCCTGCAACCTGGACTTCACGATACGGCAGCATCACCTTTAATCAGTATGGTCGTGAGTTCCCGCTCGGCGGAATGAATGAAGCGGGTCTTGTTATCGAATGCATGTGGCTGGAAGGGGCGGAGTACCCGCCTGCTGACACGCGGTACGGTCTTTCAGAACTGCAGTGGGTGCAGTACCAGCTCGACATGCACAAGACCGTCGAACAGATCATTCAGAGCGATACAGAAGCACGTATCACCAGACAGAACAGTGTACCGCTGCACTTCCTGGCATGCGACCGCAGCGGGCATGCAGCAGTTATTGAGTTCCTGGAGGGTAAGATGGCGGCATACACGAAGGAGGATCTGCCGACATCAGCACTTACCAATCACACCTATGAATACTCTCTGGAATTCCTGGGGGAATGTAATGGCTCAGAAACAGAATCGTCCTTTGCTACCGCGGATTATTCCCTGAAACGCTTTGTGTGGGCTGCGCACGGTGTTACATCCTGGGACGCAAATGCCGACACATCGGCCGTCGGCTATGCCTTCGAAATACTGGAGAAGACTGCGGTTGATTTCACCATGTTCAGGGTCGTCTATGATGTTGGCAACAATCTCATATACTTCATGAACAGATCAAATCCTCGAATTCGCTCCATAAAGTTTGATGAGTTCGATCTGTCCTGCACCCAACCCGTGAAGGTACTTGACATTTCAACAGGTGAAGGCGGCGATGTGACATCGCTGTTTACGGATTACTCCTTTGAAGCGAATTATGATTTGATCACCCGCGCCTACGCGGGAACGAGTTTTTTACAGACATTCTCCGAAGAAACACGCAGAACCGTCGCCGCATATCCAGCGACGACCGAGTGCCAGGACAAATAGATTGAAGGCCTGACACCATGACGGCTTAGTTGTGGAGGAGGAGGATGAGCTTGTTTGCCCATGTTTACCGTCACGGTGCCAGGCCATTATTATCATTCGTTGAACATCGCCTATTTGCGCGCGACACTGCCGTTCGTAAAGAAGAATCTATCACCCCAGTCCACCGCACATACGATTCGGGTCGGGTAATTCTTGTCGGCTACCTCATCGGCGAATTCCTGATACCGGTACGTCGCCATGCCTCCATGCTGGGGGAACAGGGCGGTGGGAGATAATTTCTCGATCGCATACCGGACACCTGCTTTCACAGATACCGGGTCGCCCAGACTGCAGCCCGTGATGCCGAAGAAAGCAAGATCGATGTCAAGGTCCTTTGCTGCCACATAGTCAATTTCCACAGGGTACTCTCCTGACATGTCCACGTACCCGTTGGCATGGTCGCCGGCGTGGAATATGACCAGCCCATCCACCTCGATGATGAAACCGACACCGGCATCATTTGATTTGATCGTTGAAATATTCATGCCATCAATGCTGTGTTCGGTCCGGGGACCGGTGAACGTATACTGGTCGTGCTCGATATCGCGCGGTCTGAAGCCAAGAACATAGGTGATATCCTGATGTGTTTCCTGCCATGAAAAGATCGCAGGATTAAAGTGATCGCCATGATGGTGGGTGACAAAGACCGTCATATACTGGTCCTTAAGTGCTTCGGGGAGCACATACCCACTAGCAAGGGAAGCGCCGTCCGGTGTTGTACGATCGCCGTGCAGGAAATAATCGAAGACGAGAAAATGGTTCTTCGTTTTTATTGCCCAACCGCTGTGTTCGAGGTACCAGATGACTGCTTCTTTTTCATTCAGCTGTTTCTTCAACAATTCGGTCGTATTAGCCAGATTTTTTTTCTTATTAATAGCGGCACCATTATTTTTGAGCAATTCGGCAACGTGGCTGAACCCGTGGCTGAAAGCGTAATCGAGAGGTGTTTGCCCGAACCGGTCTTGAGCAGAAACATCGGAACCGGCATCGACGAGCGTGTTTGCTAGATCATGCATACCCATCACGCTCGCAGTATGCAGTTCGGTCCGTTCATACCTGTCTTCTTTGGAGAGAGCCGCTCCCTTAGATATCAGATAGCGGGCAATTTCGTTATTACCTTTACCGACTGCTAAGTGCAGTGGGGTGACGCCGTTATCGTCGGGGATATTGAGATCTGCACCGTCTTCGACCAGCAGCATGACCGTATTCAAGCTGTCACTTCTCACTGCTCCGTACAAGGGCGTGATACCCGAAACCCTGCATCTGCCATCAACCGTATCGTTCGGCATGTCCGGGTTGACATCCGCACCGCGGGACAGATAGAACTGTGTGAGCTCGAAATTATGGTGCGCGGCAAAGGTTAGTGGAGTCCATCCATTGTCGTTGCGGGTATTAATGTCGGCACCGTGTTCGAGCAGGAGTTCGGCAGTTTCAACGGTCCCGTGCCATCCAAGATAATGGAGCGGTGTCGCGTTGGCATCTGTCCTGATATTCGCATCAAGACCCAGTTCGAGGAGTTTTTTCGCTATATCATAGGAGTTCGGACCGAGTGCCGCATGGAGGACTGAAGCCCCTTCATTATCCGTAGCATGAATGTCTGCGCCGTGCTCTACGAGATAGTTAAATACTTCAGATGCACCCCGGTATGCAGCGTTGTGGAGCGGTGTGGAACCGTCTTCCATTGAATGGTTGATGTCTGCACCGTGCTCGATGAGGAGTTCGGCCAGCTCGAGATTATTGGAGAACGCCGCGTAAGATATCGGTGCCAGACCTTGTGACGTCTGAACATCTCCATCGGCACCGTGCTCGAGGAGAAATCCGACCATAGGAAGTTGTCGATAACTCGATGCAAAGTGCAGTGGTGTCAGGTTATTGTCATCACGCACATTAATATTTACCCCGCGCGACAGGAGCAGTGCCGCAGTTGCGGTATCCCCGCTGATCGCGGCACAGTGCAGGGGCTGGCTGTTGTCGACATCACCGGTATTGATATTCGCACCTCGGCGGATCAGCTCGGCAGCGATGTCTGATCTTCCGGAAAGCGCAGCCCGGTTCAGCGGCGTCATGCCGTCATCATCGGTCGTATCCAGAAGGGACGGATCTTCATCGAGCAGCCGCACAACCAGGTCCAGGTCACCATCTCGTGCAGCATCGTGAATTTCTGCTGCTGATATCGTTGAGATGGTTGTGCTCAGAGCAAGAATTATAATAAGTTTTGTAACCCCTTTCATAGAAATCCTCCTTCGTGCAGCGACAATAAAATATGTATGCAAATATATGCCATATTATTTCTGTTTCAATTTCTTGAGCATCTCGACCGCATTGATATTGTTCGGGTCCAGTTCCAAGGAGCGTTCATAGTTTTCGATCGCCAATTGTGTATCACCGACGGCCATGTATGCTTCACCAAGGCTGTCGTAAACGTTCGAGGATTCCGGGTAGAGATATACGTTAAATCGGAAAACAGCGATCGCGCCAGAGGTATTGCCCTTACTCAATAACTCATACCCGTATCGGTTGACGGTATTTTCGTTGACCGTACCGCCTTCACGTTTTTTTTCAAAGTATTCGACACCCGCCTCATAACCGTGTTCGGTCAGATGTTCGAGAACCGCATCAGTGAGTTCGATATTCTTTGTATACTGTGTTTTTCCGACCAGCAGTTCCTCGATAAACACTTTGAGCGCTTGACTCCCCTGGTCTGAGTTCGATAGGATGGCGACCGTGTATCCCAGATCTACATACATATTAAGCCGGCTGGAGATGCCAGGAAAACCTCCACCGTGACCTACGATGCGATGACCATTCTCGAATCGCTCGCGAAAACCATATCCATACCGGCTATTTGTACCAGCATCAACTTTGCCGGTTAGAACGGTTCGGGTGAACTTTGGACTGAGAAGTTTGTGCCCGAGCAGCGCGTTACTGAAACTCAGGAGGTCTTCGACCGTGGAGTATCCGCCGCCAGCAGGTCCGCCTTTTACCACATGCATGAAAAGATTATTCTTCACGGTACCAGGCTCGGCACCAAACGTGGTGTAGCCAACCGCGTAATTGGGAACAACGCAGTCTGTCTCATAGGCGTCGGTATTGATCATGCCTGCTGGCTCGTAGATGTTCCTCATGACATAGTCGAAATAGTCTTCGCCGGTAACCCGTTCGATGATCAGACCGAGCACCATGAATCCGGCATTACTGTATGAGTACTGCGTCCCGGGTTCGAACAGGAGCTGCTGATCGGCAAATAACGGAATATAATCTTCTACCTTTTTGAACCGATCTTTGGATGCCCTGTTGAATTCATCGGTCCAGTAATGCCCCAAGCCCGACGAATGCGTGAGCAACTGATGTATGGTAACCTTCTCGGCGATTTCCGTGTTCGGGTAATCGGGAACGTGTTGTATGATTCTATCCTGGAGCGACAAGGTTCCTTTCTGTACCAACTGCAATACGGCAACTCCGGTGAACATTTTGTTCATGGAACCGAGATTGAACTTGGTGTCAATCTTATTTGGCACCTGGAAAGAACGGTTCGCCAGACCGTATGCTTTTTTCAGTAATAGCTTGCCGTCCTTGGCGATAAGCACGGTTCCCGAAAAACTCTCATCGGTAACTGCTTTTTCAAGGTACTCGAGAGTCTTCTCTACGAGCGTGGAATCGTCTACGGTCTGTGCATGGACAGGGGATACTGCAATTGCCGCAATTATGAGTATCAAGCATGCTATATGTTTCACTATCGGTGTCTCCTTTTGGAGTAAGTCCGTCATCGTACTTTAATGATTTTGTGGATACTCTTGCCGTCTATCTTCATGAAATAAATACCGGGTGCTGGTAGAACTGTCAGGACTTCCCTGCCTGAGGTATCGTAAATCGTATAGGGCAGGTCTGGCACTGGCAAAGGTCCGTGAACGATAGTCGGCAGAAAAGCGAGGTTGTGTTCCTGCGGTCTGTCATACTCTGAAGTACCGGTATTGTCACTTTCCCACCAGGCAATGGCATCAGCCTGAATCCCGGCGCCGAGCACGTCGATGTCTGTATCATCATCCATGTCAATACCCTGGGCAGAGTGCGCGTATGCGAACGTACCCGTTACGAGCTGCTGCGTGAAGTTCTCGCTACCGTCATTCTCGAACCATGCAATATCGTTCAGGTACCAGGCAACGCTCAATACATCGAGATCGTTGTCATCATCGATATCAACTGGCTGGACCGAACCGGCACCGCTGAAACCACTGGTTATGATATGCTTGGTAAAACCCTGGCTGCCGTCGTTTTCCCACCAGGCTATTTGTCCGGCACTCCAGGCTGCACCCAGGACATCGGTATCGTTATCTTCATCAAGATCGATCCCGCACACAGCAGTAGCTCCGGCAAAACTACCATCAATGAGATGAAGGGTGAAATTCTCGCTGCCATCGTTTTCCCACCAGGTAATGTCATTAGCAGTTCCCGCAGCACCGAGTACGTCTGTATCACCGTCATTGTCTACATCCGCAGCATGTACATCGCTGGCATCACCGAACACGGTGCAGATATCGTGTCGTGTGAAATTTTCATTTCCATCATTCTCAAACCACGCGATCGTATTGGCAATCCGACCGGCTGCGAGGATGTCCATGTCACCATCCTCATCGATGTCAGCAGCGTAGACTGAATACGCGCCGGCAAGGCTATCCGTGATGATATATTCAGTGAACCCGCTGCCGTCATTTTTCCACCATGTGATTTCGCCGTCATAATAGGCGGCTGCGAGTATATCACAGTCCAGGTTTCCGTCCAGGTCAGCGGCATGGACACGTGCTGCGCCGTCAAAGGTAGTGGTCAGGACATGTTCGGTATACATACCCGCTCCATCATTTTCCCACCAGGCGATCGCATCGGCTTCCCATGCTGCACCAACGATATCGAGATCGTCATCATTATCAAAGTCGGCTGCACACGCCCAACCAGCGCCGTCAAAGCCAGTCGCAACCGTGTGCTGCGTCCAGGCAATCTGACCGAGCAGTGTACTTGCGAACATCAAAGAAAAAATCGTTAATCGGCACATGTTGTCTCCTTCACCGTATCAGAATTATTTTGTGAATTATTACGTTATCCTGTTCGACGAAATAGATACCCGGTGCAGGCGCGGTCGGCGTGACCGGACGACCGGCTATGTCAAATATCGTAACATGGCGATCGTGAAAAATCCCGGCAAGGTTATTCACGATCATAGTCGTATAGGGATTACGGTGCGAAACGGCATCGTGCTCCTGGATGCCGGTCTCGGGCTCGAGTTTGATTACATAGACATCATTATAACCCGCACCATACGATCCAGTGTATCCGACAAGGACAAATTCGTCGGCATCGGTGATCATCATGCCCAAAGCGGATTCATCGTAAATGCCTCCGTACCGTTTGGTCCAGAGCGTATCACCCTCATTGTCGGTCCGGACCAGCCAAACATCTTTGGTACTGCCGTAACCATATTGACCGCCAATGATATAGCCGTCATCACGTTCGAATACATCGAAGCCGAAATCCTCGCCCCCGGCACCGAATACACTGGTCCAGAGCGTATCGCCGTAGGCATCTGTCTTTAATAACCAGAGATCTCCGGCGGTCCAGGAGCCGCTTCCGTCCCGGTATCCGGTGACGATGAAACCACCATCAGCAGTCGTATTAACGCCGTAGCCCACGTCTTCAAGGGCACCGCCGTACACGCGTGTCCACAGGGTATCGCCGTCCATATCGGTTTTCACGAGCCAGAGATCCTTACCGCCGGCACTCGCATAGGTGTTCACACCGGTGATGATGTAACCGTCAGGAATGGGTCGTATCGAGATACCGTAATCCTCGCCGGCACCGCCGTACACGCGCGTCCACAGGGTATCGCCGTTCGTGTCGATCTTCAGGAGCCAGAAATTGCCCTTGACCCAGCCCGTCGGACCATCCCGGTACCCGACGACCATAAAGCCGCCGCCGTGAGCCGGGCAAAGCGCATACCCGACATCCTGGAGATTTCCGCCATAAACCTTTGTCCAGATAGTATCACCATCAGGATCGGTCCGGATAAGATAGAGATTCTTGCCGGCAGCACCGTATGATTCTACAAAACCTGTGACCAGAAATCCGTTGTCCTCGGTTTCCAAAACGCAGTGAGCGCCATCATACGATGGGCCGCCATAATATTTAGCCCACAGGGTATCACCGTTGCTGTCCAGACGCAACAGATAGGCGTTCTGTACGCCTCCACCAAACGATGCGGTGTACCCGGCTACGCAGAACCCGCTGTCATACGTGGGACATACATAGTAGCCGATATCATGATTTGCACCGCCGTAGGTTCTGGTCCATAGTGTATCGGGTATTTGCGCGTACAGCCATGCGGTACTTGAGAAAAATACAAACAAAACCAGCATCAGATATTTCCTCATCGTACTTTCACCACCTTTTGCACAACATGATTTCCTTGGCAGATAAAATATATACCTGGTTTGAGTTGGTCGTGATTAACAGTCCTCCCGATGATGTCGACGATTCTGTATTCATTGTCATCAGGGAAAGTTATACTTCCCGCGATGACCGTCGCCGTACACATACCATTGAATCGCATGGTATGACCATACTCGGCAACGCCCGTCAAGTCGCTCTCCCACCACATCACATCATCACCATACGTGGCTCCGCCGAGCACGTCCATGTCACCGTCGTCGTCGATGTCACCAGCATGGACCGGCCAGGCACCGTCAAAACCCGTGGCAATGATCTCTTCGGTCCAGACAATAGGCACGTTGCCGTTATTGCGCCACCATGATATGAGGTCACCACCGTCGGACGTACCGACAACATCGATATGCCCGTCTCCGTCGATGTCTTCGGCATGAACACCGAGCGCGGTCGCGAAATTTCCGTCGATAAACTGTTTTACCCAGACAACCGGTTCACCACCGTCGTTGCGCCACCAGGCGATGTCATTCGACATGTAGGCAGCACCGACGAGGTCATCATCTCCGTCTGAATCTATGTCCTTTACCCGTACCATGTGCGCACCGAGAAAATTACCATCGACGATTTGTTCTATCCAGGCAGTATCGCCACTGTTGTACCACACAGTGATATCATGGTCGAGGAGTGACGCACCCACGACGTCGATGAGACCATCATCGTTGAAGTCACCTGTCCGGGCAGAACGTGCACCAGCGAAGGTGGAATCGATGACGCATTTTTCCCAGACGATCGGATCACCGCCTGTATTGCGCCACCAGGCGATCATCTGCACATCTGCGGCGGCACCGACCAGATCGGAGTCTCCGTCAGCATCCATGTCGCAAATAAACACCTCGTGCGCCCGCAGGAACGTACCGTCGATCGTGGTTTTCGTCCACGTGATGGGCGTACCGCCTTCATTCTCGTACCAATTGATCGCGTTGGCGTACCAGCCCGCGCCAGCGACATCGATATCACCGTCATTATCAATGTCTCCCGGATAGGCAAATGCTGCACCCATTATGCTAAGATCGATATCGTACTCGGTCCAGGTAATCGGATTGCCGCCTTCATTTTTCCACCAGCTGATCTTGTTGGAATGAATAGACGTGCCGAGTATATCGAGTGCTCCGTCCTGGTCGATATCAATTAACATGAGAGAACTAGGACCATTGTAATAGTCGGCGACCACGTGGCCGGTCCAGTCAATGCCGGCAGCGGGTGTCGTGATCATGCAAACAGCACTAATCATTATGATACCGTATTTCATTGTCTCCTCCTTCACATAGGTGATCATCAGAAGTAAAACAGATACTTCGCCTTGATCGCACCGATGGTGTAGACCGGCTCGAGTTCACCGGTCATATAATCCTGTGCATGATAGTCGTTGAGTGCAATGTACAGCCAGGATTTGGGCAGAAAATTCCACGAGAAAAGCGCACCGGTACGTACCTGCACGAGTTCTGTTTCGTCATACTCGGTCTGGGGCGTATACATGACGAATTCGGTCGTGATCCGCAGGGACATGTCGGCAGTGAACCGTATGAACATGTTCGGTCTCACCAATGAGGTCAGAGAAGCGAACGTATTGGTGCTGTCCCATTCTAGCCAGAAATTTGCGTTCACGCCCACACTGACATTATCGATGATCGAATAATTATACACGAACCAGTGCGAGCCGCTGTATGCCGGATACATACGGCGGTAATTGTATTGATAGGCATAGTAAAAACCGGTATTAATGTAATTACCACCGAGATTACCCCAGGTGCTGAGGTTCAGGCTGCGATACAGGAAATTGGTGTCAGCCTCGTGGGTTTTGCCAGCCTCGAGAAACATATCAAAACCCCAGTTGTTGCGAAACTGTGCGTTAATTTCACCCACGCCGTGATACGACCAGTTGGTATCTCCTGGTTCCTGAAACACGGAAATCCCGGGTGTGATGAAGAACGTCCTTATGGGTCCGCTGCGGAACTGCTTATAGGGGCCGCTCATGACAAAGAGGCGCTTCATGCCAGCCCAGGGCACGAAACCGATATCGCTGACATCGAACGAGCTGTCGATTATACTGCCGGATGCGAAGGTAATGAAGTTTTTAATATACCCGAAATATCCAGAATTCACCGCCCATCCCCGGGTATCATTTTTATCACTGGCTGCTCCCTGCATGATGAACTGATGAGCACCTTTCCGGTAGACCGCATCGAGTCCGAGTACGTAATTGTAATCATTCTCATCCGCGCGCATGCCAGAGAAGAGCATGCCAATATCAGAGTTATCGAGCACGCGTTGCTTTGCCCTTAGCGTTCCGAACCAGCGGTCTGGTTCGATAACGATTTCATCCTCAACATATTCATCGGTATAGGCACCGAGCAATCCGACATTGAGTCCTTCGGTCTTGTGTGTGACTTTCAGCCCGCCCAGAATCGGGACGGCATCGCCGTTCAGGGATTTACCGATGCGCCGGGAATAAAAGATCTCGAGTGGTTGAAAGAATCCCCACCCGCCAAAAGCTGACATGCGGAATACATCCTGTCCTTCAAGAAAGAAGGGTCTGCGTTCCTGAAGGTATGTCGGGTACCGACCAAGATTTAAGGTGAACGGATCGGATTCGATCTGGGCAAAATCCGGAAGAACGGTGGCATTGAGGCTCGTCTGCGGGCTGATATCCCATTTTGCATTCATGCTCATGCTCGGTTTGGTGTCGATTGAGTCTATATATGTTGAATCATTCTCATCCCAGTACCAGTTCCGGTCGATTCTCACATATGCCTCAGGGTACAGTTCGAAGTAATAACCCGTGGCCTGGGGATTGATATTTTCGAGCGTGCCCCATCTGGAAACGAGATCGCCTTCACTCTGAAGCACCTCGGTCCAGAAATCCTCTTCCCGATTTGCGGCATAATACCGCCGGAACTGGATACCCCATGAGGTCAGACCTTTCTTGTAACGGATCGACTTGAATGGTATTTTAAACTCGGCTTCGTAGCGGTCATCGAAGAAATGCACTGCCCGGTACCAGATGCCTTCCCAGGAATCATCGTGGACGCGTCCATCATCATGGATCCATCCGTCATATTTTATCTGACTACCAAAGACCTGGAAATAATAACCACTCGTTTTGCTGCCGAACGGATCTATGCCGATGGTGAGGTGGTCCTCATCCTTCGTGAATGCAGCGATCGGTTTAATATTGTCGGTATAACAGCGAAATGCAATGTAAAGATTCTCCGCGTCCTGGAGCACATAGACTACCGTTCTATCACAGGGATCTGTTTTTTCGTAGGGCTCATGCTGAATGAAATCATACGCGGAATCGGCTATTGCCCATGTATCCTCGATGATGCCATCGATACGCGGCGCGTTGTCAGTAAAACGCACCTCGACTGATTTACTGTTTATCGCGAGTAAGGTACATAGTAAAAATAACATCCTACCTCCTTATTGTATCTTTATAACTTTGCTTGTGATACGACCTTCATATTCCACAAAATACGTTCCCGAAGAGAGCATCCCGGGAACTGTACGCCTGCCAGAAACATCATACACGATATACGATCTGTGGTCGGGCAGGATGAGTGGACCGGTTATTACCTGGGTGTACGTATTCTGCTGCGGTGTGGTGTTATTATTCTGTTCCAGTATGCCGGTTACTTGATTTTCGAAAAGCATGACACTCGTGCCCGTGGATACGAGGTCGAGATCAGAGGAATATTCATAGGTGATGCAGAGTATATCGCCATCGGGTGGCGGAGCGGCGAGCGAGAACCATCCGTCCGTGATATCATAACAGTAATCACCGGGTTCGAGGGCGATGCCATTGATCGTAATGGATATCAGTGAGTGCATCGGAGCGTTGCTTATATAATAAAGCTGCGTGACGTCGTTGCCGACAAACGTGTCGCTATCTTCTATAATACCATCCTGATCAAAATCTGCCCAGGCGACCTGTTGTTTAAAACCATTTCCTGTGTATTTCCACATGAAGGTATCGCTGAGTTCCCCATCCGTGTTCTGGAATATACCAACCGGTGCGAACCAGCCGCCGGCAGCGAGATCGAGGTCTCCATCATCATCTGCATCCGCCCATGCGACGCAGGACGGTTCAGAATAGGCATAACATGACCATGAGGGGGTAGTCTCGAACGTGCCGCCGTAATTTCTGAACAGGAAAAAACCCTGAGCCATGCCAGCCACGGCAAGGTCAGGATACCCATCTTCGTTAATATCACCGAAATCGAATTGTCTGCCGCCGATGATATCCAATGTCTGCCATGATGGGGTGGTTTCCAGTGTTCCGTTGTCATTGTAAAAAACGGCAATACCGCCAGTACGCGCACCGAGCACGAGATCGAGATCGTCATCACAGTCGATATCACAGAACACGGCTTCGACACCGAAGTACAGACTGTCTGTTTCCCATGCGGGGATGGTGTCGAATAGGCCATCAATGTTCTCATACATGACGGTCTTTTGTGGTTGGGACGTTGCGTAATCACCCTGGGCAAATGCAATATCGAGGTCTCCGTCTTTGTCCGGGTCGCCGATAGCACAGGAGAACGAATTCGCCGGTTGCGATTGCCAGCCAGGCAATTGCGAAAGCCCATTGTCGTTATAGTAGATGAGTTGCGGCAGGGGAGGACATCCGGCTGGAGAATATCCTAACTGCGCGACAACGAGATCGTAGTCGCCGTCATTGTCCAGATCACCGATGGCAACGTTATCAGAGGGAAACTGGTCCTGTGACACCCAGTCTGGTGATGATGGCAGGGTGCCGCCTGAGTTGAAATAAACATGATTGGGGACGAACGCGGCATCGCATCCATTGGCGATGACCAGGTCTATCCACCCGTCAGTATCAATGTCCGCACAACCGATACCGGTCGGGATGTATCCGGTGCCGGCGGTCCATACAGGTGATGGCGAGAACTGAACATCGGCACGGCCAAGACTGCATGCCGCACAGATTACCATTATGACAGCGGGTATCGTACATACGCTTATACGATTCATGGTTCCTTCTCGCATATCAAAGGTTCTCCTACGACCTTCACTGCATAATGATGATCTTCTGGACCTCTTTGTCTTGACGCACCACAAAATAAACGCCGGAACTGATATCCTTTTGAGCGACCTGCTTTCCAGCGGTATTGTAATAAACATGAGTACCATCATTCGGCAAGAATGAGGGGTGGGCATAGATCGTTGTTCCGGTCCTGTTGTTGTGTTCCAGAGGGTCTTCGTATTCAGCAATCCCCGTAAAATCACTTTCCCACCATGCAATACGGTTTCCGAACTGTGCGGCACCGACGATATCGAAGTCTCCGTCATCATCAAGGTCTTCGATGTAAATATCGCTGGCACCGTCGAATGAATTCGTGATGACATGTTTTGTAAAATACTGGCTGCCGTTGTTCTCCCACCATGAGATCTCGTCATTATCGATGATCGCACCCACGACGTCGAGGTCGTCATCATCATCCATGTCCTCGGGCAGCGCGCAGTGCGGCCGGAACAGTCCTGCGCCGATCGTATGCTGTGTGAAACCCTGGGTACCATCATTTTCAAACCAGACGATCTGATTAAGGGGATAACACGTGGTAACAATGACGTCGGTGTCGGTATCCTGGTCCAGGTCGACCCCAAAGACGCTGCTCGGTCGGCCCCAGTTCTCGACGATATTTATCTTTGTGAAATTCTCATTACCGTCATTCTGGAACCATGCGACTTCATGTGCCTGACTCGCACTGCCCAGCAGGTCCATATGATCATCCGAGTTCACATCGGCTGCATGGACGCAGTTCACATTATCCCAGGCAGCGATGACGACATGCTCGGTAAAATTTCCGGCGCCGTCATTCTCGAACCATCCCATCATGCCCGGATCGGCTTCGCAGGCAGCCGCGAGAATATCGATATAGCCATCGCTGTTCACGTCTTCAGCATAGGTATAGGTAACGTTATCCCAGACGCCAATGACATGTTTGGTGAAGTTCTCGCTGCCATCGTTCTCCCACCATGCGATCTGATTAAGGAATTGTAGGGCACAGGTGATATCGATATCGCCATCATAATCAAAATCAGCAGCATAGAGATGCATTGCACCATTGGCAGTATCGTCGATGGTGTGCTCGGTAAAAAATTCGGTCCCGTCATTTTCCCACCAGGTAATATAATTACCAAGCCGCGCCGAGCCGATGACATCCTGGTCACCATCATCATCCAGGTCGATGACATGAACGCTCCAGGGCATGGCATACCCGGTCCTGATCGTATGCTCGGTCCAGCCGATATCAGCGTGTACTGATGAAGCAATACAGATCAAAATACACACTGAGAGTACAGAAAAAAGCAGAGAAATTTTCATGATAACTCCTTTAGCAGTTATATACGATCATCAACTGCATCTAGAAATACAGTAAATATTTAGCCTTGACTGCCGCGATCGTGTATTGTGGTTCAAGTGTATTGTCTTCGCCCCGAGCGTGGTAATCATTGATCGCGATGTAGAGCCACGATTTAGGTTTGAAGTTCCAGGAAAAGAGAGCGCCGGTGCGGATGGTGTATAGATCTGTCTCATCGAATTCTGAACCGGGTGTCAGCATGACGAATTCGGTCGTCATTCGGAAAGTCATGTAGGCATTGAAACGTATCGTGATATTTGGCCGGAACAGAGACGTCATCTGTATCAAGGTGTTGGTCGTATCCCATTCAGGCCAGAGGTTTGCGTTAAAGCCAACGCTGAGCGGAGGTATGATAGAATAATTAAACGAGCACCAGTTACCGCCGCGATATGCGGCAAAGTCACGCGCGTAGTTGTACTCATAACCGTACCAGCAACCAAGTTCAACATGCTGGGAAAACAAAGGTCCCCAGATGTTGATGTTGAAGGAGCGTGCCGTATATTCAATCGGTTCGCCATCCCAGCTCGTTTCATGTGCTTTTCCGTAGGTGGCGCTGATATAGGAACCCATGCGATTACGGAAATGCGGGATGATCTCAATGAAACCGGCAGTCGACCAGTCATCGGTACCCGGTTCCTCGTTTAATGCGAGCCCGGGCGTAATGGTTATATCCTGCAAAAAACCTTTGGGGAAGGTGAGGTACGGTCCGGCGATCGCCCGGAGCCGCTTCAGTCCAGCCCACGGGACAAACCCGACATCACTGACATCAAAGCTATCCTCAAATACGGCAGCCGAGAGCATGGTTCGGATGTTACCGAGCATGCCATAATACCCCGAGGTGAATGCCCAGCCCTGCTTGTTATCCTTATCGCTTCTCGCACCCTGGGCGATGAATTGGTGGACCCCATTTCGGTAAACAGCATCAACACCGACGGCGTAGTTGAAGGTGTCTGCATTCACCCGTGTGCCGCTGAATAACAATCCTATTTCCGATGTTTCCATGATACGGTTTTTTATGCGAAAGATACCGAATCCCCGGTTCGGCTCCAGCACCGTATCCCCAACGGCATAATTATAATACTGACCGTCGTCGGTATAGGCGCCGAGTGCGCCGATATTCCACGTCTCTGAATTGTGGGTCAGTTTCATCCCAGTTATGATGGGAATGGCATCGCCGTTCAGTGACTTGCCGATCCTGCGTGAATAGAAGAGTTCCAGGGGTTGAAAGAATCCCATGTCGCCAAAACTCGACATGCGGAAAATATCCCTGCCCTCGATGAAGAAAGGTCTGCGTTCTGAAAGGTATGTGGGGTACCGGCCGAGGTTCAGGGTAAAGGGATCGCTCTCGATCTGGGCAAAATCAGGATACACGGTTGCGTTGAATGTCGTCTGAGGTGTGATATCCCATTTGGCATTGAGCGAAAGGCTCGGTTTGGTTTCGATCGTGTCGGACCTTTCGGGTTCGGTATCATACCAGTTCCGGTCGATTCGTACATATGCTTCCGGGTATAGTTCGAAGTAGTATCCTGTTGCTCTGGGATCTATATTGGTCAGCGTGCCCCATTCTGACACGTGTTCGCCTTGCGAATGGGTGATACTGGTCCAGAAATCGGTCTCACGGTTGGCGCAGGTATATCGCAGGAACTGTATGCCCCATTCATTCAATCCCTTTTTGTAGCGGATCGACTTGAATGGGATCTTTATTTCAACTTCCCACCGGTCGTCGAAAAGTTTCGCTGCACGGTACCAGATACCTTCCCAGGAATCGTCCCATACACGGCCGTCGTCGAGCACCCATCCATCCCATGCGAGTTGACTGGCAAAGACAAGAAAATAGTAGCCGGTTGTGTTGCTGCCAAACGGGTCGAAACTCACGCGCACATAGTCTTCGTCCTTAGTATAGCAGGCAAACGGTGGATTTTTTTCGGCATAACATCGGAATGCCACATAGAGATTTTCATCGTCCTGCAAGACGTATACAGCAGTTTTTTCGTTCGGTGGTTCTGTTTCGTACGGTTCATATTGTACGAAATCGTATGCTGAATCAGCCTGCTGCCAAATATCTTCGATAACGCCATCGATTCTCGGTGCAGTCGATGTGTAATTAACGCTGACGGTCTTTTCCGACTGACCGATAAGCATGAAGGTTATCAATAATGCTGACATCATAACGTATCCTCCTCTTCTGCTATGTGCGGACTGACACCGGATCTAGCAATTCGGATGTCAGTGCGAACAGTATACGTGCAAACTGTGAAAAATATGTGAAAAACATGCATTCGCGTATAATAGAATCCAGCAAAGTACCCCGAAGTTCGGTTTTTGATAGACTGGCTTCATATAACCATACGGACATGCATCTCCTCATGTTACACTCCTTTCCTGTTCTCCAAGGGATTGCCGGTAAATCCCTGGAGTCCATACAGATACATAGTTGCCAGCCGATCAGCATACCGTTCGAAAAAGGAGTCTTCTTTTTCGACTCTATGTTCATCATGGGCGAAATGGTTGCGCAGACGCTGTGACAGATCGGGCAGGTTGGCGATATGATCACAGCAGTACAGTGATTCAAAAAAACCAAGCACAATGTTGGTCAGATAACTGCGCATGACCGCCATATCCACTTCGTTTCGAGGGTCTAGCCCGTACTGGACATACAGTCGTTCGGTTGCCGTCCGGTTGCTTTCGAGCCATTTGATGCGCAGGTCGATAATCTCGGGGATATCGATCGGGATGGCACTGAATGCAACAATAGCCATTTCCGCATTGTCCCTGAAGAAGGCGACAAGCTGGTGTACGAGCGTGCGGATTCGTGTTTCAATCGGCGTATTTTCTTCGCCGGTGTTGTGAATAGCCTCATAGTACAGTTTGAAGCTCTGGTTCATGATTTCCTTTAAAATCCCGATTTTTCCTTGAAAATAGTAGTTGATCATGGAAATCTGCACTTCGGCGGTCCTTGCGATCTCTCGTATCCCGACTGAAGCATATCCTTTCTGGGCAAACAGTGAAACAGCAGCAGCGAAAATTCGTTTTTTAGGGTCTTTTTCACTAGATTTCGTCATTTTTTCTCCTTTTTAAATCGAACGTTTGATATAATCAATCGTTCGATTAATTATATTGAAAAAATTAAGATTGTCAAGGGGTAAAAATTTGTATTGTTTTCAAGCATTTGCACGGCATGTATCGAAAAAGCATGATTTTACAATGCTTTGCTGAGTGCGTACAAAACGTATATAATTTAAGTCTTTTTCTGGGGAGTTTTATTTATATGCTGTACAATGCCATTGACGCCGTTAAAGTAGAATCGGGTCAGCATCTCGGCATATTGTTCGTAAAAGGCATCATTGAATTCATGTATTTTTCTGTGTGTCGCCTGCTCCCAGGCGTGTCGGCCGCGAAAATGTGTTAGAATGATGTTAGCCAGGAAACCATTGAAAATACTGACCTGGACAGTATCGTTGATGTCCAGGCCGATATCTGCAAATAATTTTTCCAGCAATTGAATATTGGCTTCACCCCATTTTTTCTTGAGTTCGATTATCTCTGGAATATCGTAGGGCAATGTGTCAAATGCAACCAGGGCGAGTTCTGTATTGTCTCTGAAAAATCGAATGAAATTGCAGATAACTCTATTGATATGCTGCTTGGGGGTGAGCTGCTCATCCGTACTGGTGATGGCTTCGCGGTGGCGTTGGTGGGCGGTGTTGATGATCTCCTTGAGTATCCCGATCTTACCGCCGAAGTAATAATTAAGCATAGCGCTGTTGACTTCGGCAACACGGGCGAGTTCGCGAATGCCAACCGCATGAAAACCTTTTCGGGCAAAGAGTGTCACTGCGGCATCGAAGATCTTCTGTTTGGTATCTTTTCGCGTATTTTCTTTCATGTTATGGTCCATGAGAGACAGGCGAGGTGTGATATATCACATGTGATTATACTCAAGAACCGAGCAAAATCAAGATATTGACAAGTTTTCAACTATCCATTATACTAATAACAATACATACGAGAGGGTATGAAGATTGTACACATCAGAAATGGGCTTCATGCCTGATTGTTTTTATGAAGCGCAATATTGATGTATGCGAGGTATGGTATAGTGCATGGATGTAAAGATCTTGATCTGCGTTGGTTGTATAAATAAGGGGTATGCATGGATATGCTGAATGACAGCAAGACTAAAAAAAAGAGAAAGCCGGTTAATTTCATTATAGTAAGCATTATCCTGGCGGTAATTTTCTGGATCGTCGAAGGATTCATTCATGGTTTATTATTCAATCAACCAGATCTCTTGAGGGAAATAATAATACCCGAAGCACATGAACTATGGATGAGGGTCATAGTCGTCACCATCATGATATTGTCGGGTGTATTTGTCCATATTTTTTTAAGAAGATATGCCAGTTTGTCAAATGAATTCAATATAAGTGAAAGAAAATACTCAGAACTTTTTAAAAAAGCCACAGTCGCAATCACCATCGTGGATACAAATGGTAGAGTCGTCGATTGCAATAGATCGACAGAACTCCTTACCGGTTATAGACAGGAAGAACTGATCGGAAAGCCGTTCAATGAACTATTGACACTCGATGCTCAAGACCTTCCCATACTGCAAGAGAAATTGGAATTACTCGCCCGTGGAAGAGAGGTCGCGCCCTATGAATTAAGAATTACGAGGAAGGATGGTGAACACCGCTGGATTGATGTAGCCAATTCATTGCTCATACAGGGAGGTGTTGTCCAGGGCATTCAGGTGATGGCAACTGACATAACCGCCATGAAAACCGCTGAAATGGTACGCCGGAAGTTCGAAGATGAAAAGGATCTTGTTCTCAGTGCTACCCGGCATTTGATAATATATTATAACAAAGAATCTGAAATTATCTGGGCGAACCGGGCGGCACTCGAGACCATGGAAAAGGATCTCGAGGATGTTGTCGGCAGGCGCTGCCAGGTTGTTTGGTTGCATTCTGAGGAAATGTGTGCGGATTGTCCTGTAAAGAAGACGCTCGAAACGAATGAAACAAAGTTTGGTGAAAGGAAAAAACCAGATAGTTCCTGGTGGAGTATCTCGGGTTTTCCCGTACGCAGTGATAGCGGCGACATTATTGGTGTGGTGGAGGTGACACGTGATATCACAGACCAGAAAAAGGCCGCACAGGATATCAAGACAAGTGAAATCCGCCTGCGTACAGCCATGGATAGTCTTCCCTTTGATTTCTTCATGATCGATAAAAGGGGACATTACGTAATGCAGAACGTGTCATGCCAGGAGAAATGGGGAGATATTGTCGGAAAACGACCTGCAGATATTGCCGATAATGAGGAAACACGCAGACTCTGGGAAGAGAATAATCGACGGGCATTTGCCGGTGAGACAGTACATGGCGAAGTAAGTTTCACATTACAGAATAAGCGACTGCATTGTTATAATATCATTACACCGATATGGGAACAAGGTCAGGTACAAAATATAATCGGTGTTAATATCGATATCACCGACCTCAAGGAAGCAGAGGAGGCACTGCAGCACCGGCTTGCTTTTGAGAAGGTCCTTGCCACGATCTCGACACGCTTTATTAACATTGCCACGAGTGATATAGACGGCGGTATTGAACATGCGCTGGAAGGGCTCGGTAAATACCTCAAAGTAGACCGCAGTTATGTATTCCAATTAAATGATGATCGTACCCGCTTCTCTAACACCCATGAATGGTGTGAATATAATATACCTTCACAAAAAGCGGATTTACAGGATATGTCGCTTGATGTTTATCCCTGGGCTATATCACAGCTCAAGGACGGAAAGACGGTTCTCGTAAAACGGATCGAAGATCTGCCGAAGGAAGCAGACGGATTAAGGGAAGTTCTCCTATCCGGTGACATAAAATCGATGATTACGGTACCCATATATCTTGGCGGAGTGGTCATGGGATTCGTGGGATGCGATGCCGTAAGAAAAGAAAGAACCTGGTCAGATGATACAGAATCCATGTTGATTACCGTCAGCGGTATGTTCGCCAATGCGCTGGAACGCAAACAGGTCGATATTGCATTGCGTCAGAGTGAAGTTCTTTTCCGTCAGTTCTTTGAGAATGAACCGGAATACTGTTATATGGTCTCGCCGGATGGCATGATATTGAATGTCAACAATGCAGCGCTGAAGGCATTGGGATACAAAAAAGATGAATTGGTGCATAAACCAATCGATACTATCTATGCGCCGGAAGCAAAGGATAAAATTAAGCAGGTGTTCAAAGAGTGGAAAAAGACCGGGCAGGTGCGTGATAAGGAACTTGTCATCGTGACAAAAGCAGGTGAAAAGCGGACGGTACTCCTGAGCGCCGATATGGTAAAAAAGCTGGATGGCACGATATCTCATTCGATCTCGGTTCAGCGGGATATAACCGATCGCAAGAAAGCAGAAGAAGATTTCAGGATGGAAAAGGAATTCACCGATAATGCAATTAATGCCCAAATAGATACCTTTTTTGTATTTAATCCCAACACTGGTAAAGCTGTTCGATGGAATGTAAACTTTAGAAGAATTTCAGGGTATAGTGATGAAGAAATTGGTAGAATGAAAGCTCCTGATTCTTACTATGACAAAAAAGATTTGCAGAGAGCAGTTGAAGCTGCAACAAATGTTATGAAAACAGGTTCCGCTACAGTTGAAATGTCTCTAATAACTAAAAGTGGAAAAAAGGTACCTTTTGAATACAGAGCATCTCTTATTAAAGGTAGGAACCAAGAATCTCTTATTATATCCATTGGTAGGGATATAACAGAAAGGAAAAAAGCAGAAGAAGCCTTGCGGGAAAGTGAAGAACGGTTTGAAGGTTTCTTTGAACAATCCCAAATTGGCATGGGGATCTATGATGAGAATGGTAGTTTACTTAATATCAATCCCGCATGTTTAGATATCTTTGGGATACCAAGTAAATCTGAAGTTAAAGGTTTTGAATTGTTTAAGGATCCCAATATCACCAAAGAACGTATAGCAAAATTGAAGGCTGGGAATATCATTAGATATGAGGCAATTTTTGATTTTGAACTAGTGAAGAAACGTAATTTATATAAAACCAACAAATCGGGGATGATATGGACTAATGTTGTGATTACTCCTGTACTAAAAGAAGGATTAAAAAAACCAATTGGGTATGTGGGTCAAGTTTATGACGTGACTGAAAGAAAAAGAGCAGAGGAGGCGTTATTAGAAAGCGAGGAAAAATACCGGGATATGACGAACCTGCTGCCGGAAGGCGTCTATGAAATCGATATCAACGGCAAATTCGTATATGCGAATGAAAAGGCATTGGAATTAGCCGGATATTCTCGAAAAGACCTGGATAAGGGAGTTAATGCCATGGATGTGTTTATCCCCGATGACCGCAAGCGTGTCAGAACCAACATGGAGCGGATACTCAAAGGCAAGGATATCGGTCCTCAGGAATATACCGCTTTGCGGAAGGATGGTTCATCTTATCCGGTACTTATCCATTCCACGGCGATACTGCGCGATGGTAAAACCATAGGGTTGCGGGGTATCATGGTTGACATCACAGAACGGAAGTATGCTGAGAAAGCATTGAAAGAAAGCGAGGACAAATACCGGTCCCTGTTCGAACTGGCGCCGGAAGCCATGGTGCTTCTGGCACTCGATGGTACGATACTGGATTGCAATAGTATCGCGGCACAACTGGCAAACAGGTCACGGGAAGAGCTTATTGGGAACAATCTAAAAGACGGCGATCTCATACCATCGGAGAATATCAAGGATTACTGGAAACTCTTTAAAAAGATCGAGCAGGGAGAAGAAACGGGTCCGTTTGAGATCGCGGTGAAAGTGCCATCCAGGGGAACGGTATTGTACGAAGTGCATCCCAGCATACAATACAAAGATGACCGGGTGTATGCAGTCCAGGTGATGTTGCGCGATATAACGGCTGCAAAAGAACTGGAAAACGTATTGAAGAATTCCGCAACACAATGGACAACGACATTCGATGCCATTGGTGATGCGGTCTGTATGCTGGATGCCAAGGGCGAAGTTATACGCTGCAACGCATCGATGCTCCATTTGTGCGATAAATCATACAGGGATATAATCGGCAAGAAGTGTTGCATGAGTATACACAATCGAAGGAAACCGCGAAAAGACTGCCCGCTGTCAAAAATGAAGAAAAAGAAAACAAGGGTTACTGAGACAATCCAGACAGATACCGGACGCTGGTTAAGCAGTACGGCGGATCCCATTTTCGATGAGAATAAAAAACTCACCGGGACCGTGCTTATTGTATCTGATATAACGGAGCAGAAGAGATTGGAAAGTGAACTACTCAAGGCTCAGAAGCTCGAATCATTAGGAATACTTGCTGGAGGGATCGCCCATGATTTCAACAATATACTGCTGTCCATTATGGGTAATATCGAGATATCAAAAATCTATACCGAAGGAAAATCAGATATTAATGACCGTTTATCAAAAGCCTATGATGGATTGGTGCGCGCCAAGGATCTTGTACAGCAATTGCTTACCTTTTCAAAGGGTGGAGCGCCGATCAAAAAGGCGACTTCGATTACCGATGTGATCAAGGATACTACACGGTTTGTGCTGCGGGGTACAAAGGCCAACTGTGAGTTTGATATCGCGGGTAATATCTGGCCTGTAGAGGTGGATGAAGGACAGATAAGTCAGGTGATCAATAATATTATAATCAATGCGGAACAGGCAATGCCCGAGGGCGGAAAGATCGAGATACACGTTAAAAATACAGATATTTCAGCTGATAATACACTCGCGGTACCAAAAGGTGAGTATGTAAAAATATCGATCCGTGATCATGGCATAGGAATCCCGGAGGAACATATAACCAAGATTTTCGATCCGTACTTCACTACTAAGGATAAAGGGAGCGGGCTCGGTCTTGCAACGAGTTATTCGATAATCAAAAAACATAACGGTTATATCTTTGCCGATTCAAAAAAAGGGAAGGGTACAACGTTTACGATATACCTTCAGGCTTCGAAAGATATTCCTCTCCCTGCAGAAGCTAAAAGTGAAAAACAAAATATGGGGCAGGGGCGCATTCTTGTCATGGACGATGAAGCTGAGATCCGCGAGATCGCATCCGAGATGCTCGGGCACTGCGGCTACGATGTCATGGTTGCACGCGACGGCGATGAGGCATTCCAGTTATACACGAAGGAGAAAAAAACCGGCAGACCGTTCGATGTGGTCATTCTCGACTTGACCGTGCGCGGCGGTATGGGAGGCATGAAGGTCATGGAACTACTCAAGAAGGCAGATCGGAAAGTCAAAGTTATTGTCTCGAGCGGCTATGCGAACGATCCCTTGATGGCGCAGTACAAGAAACATGGTTTCAAAGGTGCAATCGGCAAGCCGTACCGCATGAAGGAATTATGCGATGTCATTGCCCGGGTCATGAAAAAAGCTGATTAGCATATCAAGAGAATACACACGCTGTCATTCCTGATATAAAATATATTTAACACCGTACCAGTGGCGAAACATATTTGTATAGTATTCATATAAAGAACAGCCAAAATCTCTTTGTATTTCGGCTTAAACCGGAATATTGCATATTGACATAAAAATACTTGTCTATATAATTTCATAAATATCAACGAGAGGATATAAAGGCAACAGAAAAACCGAGGATGGTTTTAATATCGATGCTCTTTTTAATGTAATACCATAGAACGAAGAGTGCTATGAATGTATATTGTCTGGTGAAAGAGATTGTGTATATTACTTTCATGAAAAGATTGAAGGGAATATATGAGTATATTGAATTACAGGCATAATACCACACAGAAAAAACCGGTAAATTTCATCGCAGTGGGTATTATCCTGGCGGTTTTTTTCTGGATCGGGGAGGGGCTCGTTCATGGGTTGCTTTTTAATCAAACGCAACTATTGCGTAACTTACTGATGCCCGAGGTTCACGAATTGTGGATGCGCAGTGTAGTCAGTATCGTGATCATAGTATCTGGGATTGTGGCTCAAGTATTGATCACGAGGAATATCCGTATATCCCGTGAATTATTGCTCAGCGAGAAAAAATATTCCAAACTTTTTGAAAAAGCACCGGTCGCTATTACGGTTGTGAATAACAATGGTATAGTAAGTGATTGCAATAAATCGACAGAATTGCTCACAGGGTTTTCGCGCGAAGAGCTCATCGGTAAGCCATTTCAAAAACTGCTTACCCTGGATGCCAAGGATCTTCCCAAGCTTCAGGAGAAATTCGAATTACTCGCGCGAGGCAGAGATGTGGCTCCCTATGAATTGGAGATCGTAAGAAAAGATGGCCAGCGGCGCGTGATTAATGTGATCAGTTCATTATTGATTATCGATGGCGCTGTTCAAGGATTCCAGGTTATTGCGCCGGATATCACTGAGATCAAACAACCCCCGGTACGTCAATGACATCATTTGCCGTGTTTTGTACCAATTCTTAAATGTTTAATTAAACGCAGGGCTTTCACCGTAAGCCCTTTGAATTCACAAAAGACCTGTTTGTCGGTAGTAAAACCGACCTTCTTATAGAAACCGCTGTTATATTTCGGTATGATCGTATCCACGGTCAATGTATTAACATCTGGCCAGTGTTCACGTATCCATTGTTCGATATATTCGATGCATGTCGATCCGATGCCTGTACCAATATTCTCCAGGGTGATATAGATCAGGGGAATCTCGGCAGTGTAGGTATCCAGCCGTTTCAGGGTGAAAAAACCGACACATTCCGTGTGCAGTTCAGCAACGAAAAAGGGCATACGCTCAGCCATGTGTATGTAATCGACCGGTTCGTAGGCAGACACAGCAGCCGTGATTTCTCGCTCAGATAGTTCATCGGTGAATTCGTGATTATATGCACTGCGCCGGGTGTTGTAACAGAACTCAGCGTCATCGGGTCTAAACCATCTAATAAGGAAACCGGCGGCTTTTTTGTATTTTCTTTGTGTCATGCAAGGTCGAGCATGGTCTTCAGGGCGGTCCAGCCGACGGTCTCGAACAGGTGCTCGACGAATTTCGTATACTGAGAATCGTGGCTCATCAGGGCGCCTTTGACCATGAATGATGTGTAGTCCAGGTCCTTGGCGGCAAAATGTGTTGCCAGAACACAGCCTACCGCACTGAGCCCGCATAAGAACAGGGTATTACGTCCCTTTTTATCGAGGATTTTTTTCAGGTCGGTCTTTTTGAAGGCATTAGAATAATTCTTTATGATCCTTGGATCACGCGATTTCACCCTGACCGATGGCGGGAATTTGAAATCCTTGGTGCCGGGTTTTGGCCCGAACTTCGGGTCTGTGTGGTATATTTGTATGATCGGGTACCCGTGCTCCCGGAACATCCATATTACACCGTTAATCATCTCCAGAGCAATGCGGCGTTCGTGCTCCGGGATCATGGTCAGATAACTGTTCTGGATGTCGATGACAAGAAGCGCCGGTTTCATTTTCTTCACCGGTTGCTTTTTATGTTTTTTCTTCATGGTACCTCCCTCTGAACTAATTGATCGAAATGCCTGATGATTATAACACTGAAACGAAATATATCAAGAGATTTTCACGGCTGCTTCTCTTCACGTCGAAACAACCCAATGATCGCCGGGATGAAGGTCACCGTCGTTATGAAGCAAGCAGCAACGCCGATCACGAGGAGCGCACCCAGACTGATGAATCCTCGATACCTCGCGATCATCAAGCAGCCGAAGCCCACCATCGTGGTCAGGGAAGTAAGCAGGATTGCCTTGCCCGTACTCTTGAGCACGATTGATGTTCGATTAAGACCCTCATATTTATAGCGATGGAGGAGGTGCACGCCGTCGTCGATCCCGATGCCGACGATCATGGGTATACCGCACACATTCACCATGGTAAGCATCATGCCCAGTGTTTTGAGTATACCCACCATCCAGATGCCGCCGAGGATGAGCGGGGTGATACCGAGCAGGGCAAGACGCAGGCTCCGGAAATCCACCCAGAGCAAGAAGAGAACGATTACAAGGGTGAGAGCGGTCGAGCGAAGACCGTCACTGCCTATATAGTCGATGAGCCGTATGAACATCGGCGGTGTCCCGGTTGCCCTGGGTTCAACCCGTGTCAGCTGATCACTGAACTGTCTCAGGTACTTCATGTCCCAGATATGTTGCCGTCCGTATATCGTGACGAGAAATTGGTTTCCTGCATCATTCATGTAGCGATTCTTGATGTGTTCCGGAACTTCATCGAGTGTGATGAGCTGGGGGTCCGCCATGCCATGCACTCGTGACCAGAGCAGCGGCATATAAAGAGATTGGAACGTGCTGAGCGTGCGGGCAGCATGAGGATCGGTCCGTATCAGCTCGATAAGGGAAAATATCTCGTTCTCTGTTTTTTCTACATCGAGATCGCCGATGATGCGGCTGCACGCCGCATCCACCCTATCCTGTCCGCCAATATATGCCATTTGTGAAAGTTCGTAAATATTCATTTCGAGCCGGTGCAGTTCTTCGCTGAGCCGGTGCAGGATTTGTTTGGTCAAGGGGCGCTGTTTGCTGCTGGATGCAACAGAGCGCTGGATCGACAGTACGTGAGGCTGCCGTTCTTGCTGTATATGCTCGGGCGGACAGATATCGCCGATATTTTCGATCATGCCGAATGCCGGCATTGCTTTGGCTTTTTCCGCGATCGCGAAGGATTCATCTATCGAACCCGCAGTCACCATGGCAAAATCCGGACTCATGTCAAATGCCTGGACGATGGTATCCTGAAGCACGACCGATGGAATACCCGCCGGCTCCATGTTGAGGTAATTATGGTCAAACTGGACCTGCACTGTCTGGTACAGAAGCGCACCGGTCAGCACGATGCCTGTGCCGAGGAACAGTACGGGGTGGCGGTTAATGACAGCACCGAACCTGCCCAGCAGGGTGAACTCGATGTGACGCGGGGGTTTTGGTTCACGGTTCCTTCTCAGCGAAACTTTCTCGCGAGCAGCGAGCAGGGCGGGAAGACCTATCAGCGTGGTGAGCATGGCGATGATGATACCGGTTCCCAGAACTATCCCCAGTTCTTTGATGCCGCGCGTCACCGAGATCGCCAGGGCAAAGAATGCGGCAGCAGTCGTCAACGCGCCGGTGATAATACCGGGACCAGACCGTATCAGTGCTTGCTGCATTGCAGATATACTATCCGGATCAATGGCGCGGCGTTCGCTGTACAATGAAATAATATGGATTGCATAGTCGATGCCGAGCCCGATGAGTATCACGGCGAACATCGAGGTCATGATATTAAGTCTACCCACGAACAGCGCACTGGCTCCTGCAGTGATTATGAGCGCGATAACGAGATTGAGCCCGGCAAGTATCGGGGTGCTCCATACCCGGAATGTGAGTACAAACAGTCCGATGACGAGAATTATAGCGATCACCGAACTCAGCTTCATGTCGTTCATGGAATAGGACACTTCATCGCGCGCCAGTGGTATCGTACCTGTCAGACCTGCACGAACAGTGGGAAAATTTCGCTGTATAGTATCGACAAGCCGCTGCAGGGTATCGACTGCCGGAATGACCCGTTCTATGTCCATGCATTGAAACGTTGGTTTGATTATGATAAGCAGTGTGCGCTTATCTTGCGATACGAAATATTCATCGCCCAACAGGAGCCGGTCGATCGCTTCGCCGGCAAGGATCGGCGATATGCGTGATGGATCTTGCAGGGATCGAGTCATAGAGCCGATCCAGAAATGCAAGCCATCCAGGTATCGAACCGCTTCATCTTCCTTGGTCCTGGTGCTGAGCGCCTCTTCATCGGCAATATATTCTTTTTCGAAATTGTCATTGATACTGGTGAGCAGGGGAACAAGATTGAGGTCTGTAAAGAGATCCTTTGATTGTTCGAGGTCTGAAACCCGCGTAAGCATGAATCCATGTTCAAGGAAATACGATTTGTCGAGCTTATAGTCGACGCGCTTAACATATTCTGTAATGCGTTCGATGTACGGCACGACCGTATCGGCGAACCGCTTGATATCCTGTTCTTCTCCCTGCAGCACGAGGATAGCCGTCGATGCACTTTTGTATTCGTCGAGTATTTGCCTGAATTCCTGTGCCATGGGGTCGCGCTCAGGAAGCAGGTCTGCCCAGTGCATGTTCATCTTCAGCCGTGATGCACACATCGCGGCAAGTATTGTGACTGCAAATAGAGCACCGATCACTACCCATGACCGCTTCACGCAAATTCCTGCCCACCACTTTAATATTTGACGTCTCATGTTGTTATGATATACAGATGTTGGGTTATTTCAACAACGGATGCCGGTCGGTGAAAAGAATTTATTTCTGTTGTTTGCTACCTGCCATTACCATTAAAGAACGATCTGATGATCATGGCGATGATGAAAAACCCTGCGAAGAGCACAACGATCGCCGTGAATATCGTGTCCATTATACACTCCTTATCTTGTGACAGAATATCCCCTCCGGGGCCATCCGTGCATGGATGACCCCGGTCACAGTGAGGAGGGACGTGAATCTATACATTATTTTTGCTATTTTTGTGTATGAGCCCGATGATCGAAGGAATAAAGAGCATGGTCGTGATGAAACAGGCAGCAACGCCCAGTGCGAGCAGCGCACCGAGACTCTGGTAGCCCGGAAACTCTCCGAGCATGAGGGAGCCGAAACCCGCCATGGTCGTGAGCGAGGTAAGAAGGACCGCCTTGCCCGTGCTCATCAGGACGAGCGGTGTCTTTCCAAAACCTTCGAATTTATATCGATGGAGAACATGGACACCATCGTCAATCCCGATGCCAACGATCATGGGAATGCCCATAAGGTTTACAAAATCAAGGAGCATGCCGAGCGATTTCATGATCCCGATCATCCAGATGCCCCCCGCAACAAGCGGAATAATGCCGAGCAGGGCAAGTTTCAGACTGCGGAAATCGAGCCAGAGCAGCAGAATGACGATGCCGAGTGTCAGTATGGTCGCCCAGAGACCGTCTCGTCCAATGAGCTGTATGAGCCGCAGGAACATGGGCGGGGTTCCGGTAACACGCGGGCTTACGGTCTCGAGTTGTTTGGTGAAGCGGTCCAGAACCTCGAAATCCCAAATCTCCTCACGAGGGTAGATGGACACGAGGAATTTGGTCCCGGCTTCATTCACATACCGGCTCCGGATGTGGTCGGGCAGCATGCCGAGGGTGATGAGTTCAGGATTAGCCATGGCGGTTACCCGGTCATGCATGTTTTCATGGTAGTATGATGTGAATACGTTAAGTTGTTTTAATGCCCTGTCTGGATCTTGTTTTATCCTATCTGCCAGATCGAGGATCATACTCTCGGGATCATCTGATTCCGGGTCACCGATAAGGCTCTTAGCCTTCGCATCGACTTTGTCCTGACCACCGATGTATGCTAGTTGCGCAAGCTCATAGATGTTCATGTCCAGACGCTCGAGTTCCTGGACGAGCCGATCGAGATCTTTCCGGGTCATCGGTTTTCTGGGACGGGCGGTCATCAAGAGTTTTTGGATTTTTGCGACATGAGGTTGCCGCTCTTGCTGAATATGTTCGGGTGGGCAGACATCACCAAGGTGTTCTACATTACTGAACGACGGCATGGATTTAGCCTTTTCCGCAAGTTCCCATGATTCTTCGATCGAGGTGGCAGTGACCATGGCAAAATCCGTGCTGAGGTCGAATGCCTCGATGATCGTATCCTGCAGTGCTACTGTCATTAGCCCCTTGGGTTCCATGCTCATCATATCGTAATTGAATTTTACGTTCAGTGCCTGGTACAGAAGGAATCCGGTAAGGACAACGGCAATGATCAGATACAGCAGCGGTCTGCGCATCACGGTTTTACCGTAGCGTTCGAGTATCTTGAACTCGACGTGCGACTGCTTGAACGGTTTGCGGCTGACCTTCTTGATAACACGTTCCCGCGCCACGAGTATTGCCGGCAGTCCGCCCAGGGTCGTAAGCATGGCACAGACAATGCCGATGCCGAGTACTATACCCATCTCTTTGATACCCTGTGTGGATGAGATCGCCAGGGCAAAAAAAGCTGCGGCGGTGGTGAGGGCGCCGGTAATGATGCCCGAGCCGGCACGCACGAATGTTTCTTCCATGGCACTTGCCGGATCATCGTTCATTGATCGCCGTTCACTGTATACGGAAATGATGTGGATCGCATAGTCTATGCCGAGTCCGATGAGTATGATGGCAAAGACAGCGGTCATCATATTGAGCCGACCGATCGTGAGTCCGACAACACCTACCGTGATTATGATTGCGATGACAAGATTGAGGCCGGCGAGTACCGGCGCACTTACCATGCGGAAGGTAAGTATGAAAAGGAGGAGCACGAGTACCAGTGCCACGATCGAGCTGATGCGCATGGTACGCTGCATGTGTTCCATTTCGTCTGCCTGCAGAGGGATTACCCCGGCAAGACCGGCACGCAGACCCGGATAGTCGGGAAGTGTTTCATCGATAATGTTCTGGAGAGCGATCTTAGAGCCGACACATTTGTCCTGGTCTATCGAGGTGAAGGTTGGTTTCAACGACAGGAGCAGCACGCGTTTGTCCTGAGAGATCACATATGGGTCACCATAGAGAAAACGATCGACCGCCGAGTCGGCACGTGCTGGCGTGGCAGCATCAGGATTGCTGATGAACATATCCATCACGTAGAGCCAGTACTGGAATCCGTCCAGGGATCTCACGGCTTCATCTTCTTTAGCCTTGGTGCTGAGCGCTTCTTCGTTGCCGGAGTATTCCTCTTCGAAATTATCATTGAGATGCGTGAACAGTGGAACGAGGTTCAGGTCATTGAACATGTCTGCGCTTCTCTCCAGATCATCGGTATTGGCGAGCATGAACCCGTGTTTGCTGAAAAAATCCATATCGAGCTTGTAATCTACCCGCTCGATATACTCGGTAACCTGTTCCATCTTCGGCGCTATCTCGTCGGCGAAGCGTTTCATCTGCTGTTCTTCACCCTGCACCACGACGAGTATGGTCGAGGCGCTCCGGTATTCTTTCAGTATCTGGTCGAATTCCTGCGCCATGGGGTCACCCATGGGCATGAGGTCTGACCAGCGCATTTCCATACGGATGTTGGACGCAAAGACCGCGGCGATGATCGTAATGACGAGCAGTCCGGTGATCACCCTCCAGGGATGAGTTGCCGCGAAGCGTGCCCATTTTCGTAGTATTTTGTCTTTCATGATATCCCCTTGTTAGAAATAGACGTTGGCACGGATAAAACCGCCGTTGCCGAGTTTTTCAGAAAAAACCTTTCCTTCTTCGCCGATGTATGCATTCAGCATCAAAGTCAATTCGACGTTTTCGTACAGACTCCAGTAGACCATGGGTACGAGCGCAGCGCTCCCGTCAGATATGCTGAAAATGACCGAACCTCCGACCATGATGAGGTCGGTAAGCGGATACTGGATGAGTCCGTACATCTGGTCCCGGGCGATCGTGTTTTGCTCCCCGGTGAAGAAACGCATCCAGTCATTGAGGTCATAGTCGGTGTGATCCGACTTGCCGGACGAGTTGTGATGATATTCAAGCATGGCGTACAGACCCGATTCAAAGGTGTAATCTCCACCAGTGATGAATTCATAAAGATCATCATCGGCATCTTCGATAACCGTATAGCCTCCTTCTGCCCAGACCCCGAGACCAAGTAGTTCCCCGACTGCATCAGCCCCGAAGAGTCTGCGTTGCTCCTGGGTCTGTTCAAAGGTATAGAAATCGGTCGTCGTGTACTGATATTCGTATCCGGTTATAGAGAAGTCAAAATGTCCCAGTCCTAGTTTTACCCGCAGGAGTTTTCCCGAGTTTTGCCAATCGAACGCGATCGGCGTATACAAGGCCATGATGCTCATGCGGTTCGCCGGGTACACGTCCAACCTGATGGCATTGTGTCCCGGCTGTTCGTAGGTTGGATCGAGTGCATCTTTCGTATTCAGGACGTCGATGGGATTGGCAAAATAGCCGGTACCCAGCGATATCTGCTGCTTGCCGACGGTGAGCGCACATCGGCGAAAATTGAGCCGCGCGTATATATTGTCGAGAAAAAAACTATCGCTCAGCGTGAACTGGTAGTATGGATAAAGGTCGGGAGATACTGCTGCCGTAACATCTGCAGGAAGAAAATCAAGTACGTTCCAGGATGTCGCGCCGAAGTAATGGAGAAAGATAACATTAGCCCCGAACTCCACATTTTTGACCGCCGTGCTGGTAATGTCCACGCGTAATTTGTTATAGGCATTCTGGAAATATGCTGTATCAAGGTATATGCCCGTGTACTGGGATTCGAAGTAACCGTAGATGTCCACCTGGGCGGATAGGGCAGAGGGCAGGGAGCATAGGGCAATGAACAAAACAACGAAAGGTACATACTGACCGATCACGTTCTTCATCGCTGCATCCCCTGTTCTGTGAAGAGGTCATCTGGTAGATCAACGTCGTAATGTACCTCAACAATCTTCATGGTTGTCTTGGTATTGTCGAGTTTATTGTACATGGTGTACTGCATTGGTGTGTAGATATTATCGATTAATTGTATATCACGGCAGATCAGTTGTTTCTCCCTGAGTGAGTTATCTTCGTCATGATAATAATCGATTACCAGCGGAACCATGTATTCCTGGTCGACCCAGATGACGAGACGTGAATAACCCGCACTACCTTCCGGTTTGCGTGTGAGTTCGAGTTTATAGCATGTGCGTCCTTCTTTTTTCTCATCATCCAGCCTGACTGCATCATATTCATTGATGAATTCATCAGAGCCGCCCATGTCCTCATAAGAAAAATCACTGCCTTCGAGTTTTTGTTTCTTTGCATGCGATGCGAGTTTTCTGATGCGTTTGGTCCTGGGGAAGTACGTCCATATATCATTGGCATCATTGAGCATGAGAATCGTTTGGCCTTTGACCCGTGATGGCTCAAGATATTTCATGAGGCTCATTTCTCCTCCACCCTTTGAATAGGTATGATAGAGAAATGTCCGCTCTTCCCCAGAACTGGTCATAATGGTCATCTCCATTTTTCCTTCTGTTTGTTCTGGATTCATAGTTTCAGTCATGGTATTAATGATATCCTGGGCGGTCATTTCCTGAGCGTGGGCAGATCCCGTGAAAATGCCCATACTCATTATCATGATCATGAGTATCGTGATGCTTTTCATTGTACCTCCTTCGAATTTATTCTATGACCAAAGGTCGGTCATGAATAGGTAAAAAATAACATATTAGTATCCACGTTGATAAAGCCTGTCCGTATCGGTTGAGTGTGCATTTGTCAGCTGCTGAAAATATATTTTCACCATGTCTTCCGTATTTCCCTGCTGCAAGAACTTGATACTGCCATGGGGAGTATGCAGAATGTTTTCCATGGTATCTTGATATACGGCGATCTTGGTTTGTATCAAATGAGAAAGGAGCTTCGGTGTCATATCCTTTCGAAGCATGAGGCGGCAGATCGTTTCATTCAAGTTTGCACCAACCTGCAGGAGAAGTTCTGCGATGTCGTCCGGCGACATTGAAACGTGAAACACACCTTCTTCATTACCCTGTTTAATGATTTCTGCATACATCGGAGTTAGCTTCTCGACCATTTTACGGTATATCTTTGAGCGCAAGATGGTATTTTCGTCGGTGAACAACACCTTGAGCATGATGATGAATACTTCCGGGTTCGTCATTTTAAATGCACTGCCTTCACGAAACATGGTGTTGAATTTATCAATGGCAGTCATATCTGATTCAACAATAGGGATAAGGACCGAATACATCTCGTCGGTTATCGAATTTATGAGTTGATCGAGTAGATCTGTCTTGGAATTGAAATAGTGGTAAAATGTCCCCTTTGCAATGCCGAGTTCGTCAATGATATCCTGGATAGACGTACTTTCAAAGCCCTTATCAAAGAAAAATCGCTGGGCAGTTGCCAGGATCTCATTTTTTCTGATTTCTGGCTTTTTGACTTCTCGGGTCATGATCTTCTCCTTTTTATGACCGTCGGTCAGTCATGTTGAACTTTTCATAGACCGTCGGTCGGTCTATGGTATTATAATGGAAAAAACCGTATTGTCAAGGGGCGAATTTTTCCTTTGTTTACAATACTTTGCCGGGGTTTGTCTATCAGAACATTGTTATATAATGATCTGCTGGTAGATAATCATACTAACAGATAGCCAAAGATTGTAGTTTATCTGACTGGAACCGTTGAATACTCAAAGGCTATGCAGATGACAGAGAATGCAACTTACCTCTTGACAATACCCTACTTTTTTAGTATACTATTATATGAAAATAACGACCAGGACACGATACGCTTTGAGAGCCCTGATACAACTGGCACAACATAACGAAAACGGTATGAATCTCAAAGCGATCGCCGCGTATCAAAAGATACGACCCAAGTATCTTGAGCAGATACTCTTGCGACTTCGCAGGGCTGGTATAGTCGGGACAAAAAAGGGACCGGGCGGTGGATATTATCTTATACGCCCACCGCACGAGATATGCTTGAGTGACATCATGGCTGCGGTTGGTGAATCCACGGCACCGGTGCGCTGTGTGTCAGGTAGAGCAGATAAGTACTGTGCGGGCATGCAGACGTGCACCATGAAACCTGTCTGGATACAGCTGAAACACGTAATAGATGAATTTTTGGAAAACCATACACTTCAAGAACTCGTGGAAGATGAAAAAAAGAAGTGTGTTAATGAGATTTTTTAGGTGTTTATAATTATGGAAGGATGGAGGATATATGGAGAATAACAGAATATCGTACCATGATTCGGTACGAACGTTATACGAAAGATTGAAAAAAGACGGTATGAACAATATGTGGCAGCGCTACGAGGCTCAGGGGCTGGGCAGTGATCCGGACAAACGTTGTCCTTTTTGTATGGGCGGCGTACGCTGCGATCTGTGTTCGAACGGACCGTGCCGCGCCGATGTAGCAAAGGACAAACGAGGAGTATGCGGCATCACCGGTGATGGTATGGCGATGCGCATGATGCTTCTGCGCAACGTGATGGGTGCTTCCACGTATCATTACCACACCGAACAAACCCTCAAGACATTACGTGCTACGGTCCGGCAGAAAACACCGTTTGCCATACAGGAACCGGAAAAGTTGAAGGCATTTGCCCAAAGGCTCGGTATCAATTCAACGGGCAGCGATGCCGATATTGCTTTACGGCTGTATGATTTTGCCAAGAAAGATTTCTACCGTACTCAGGATGAGCCGAGTGTCCTGGTAGATATTCTTGCGCCGCCGGAACGCAAGGATGTGTGGAAGAAACTGGGGATCTTTCCGGGCGGTATATACAGTGAAATGATGCTTGCAACGAGTTCGTGCCTGACCAATGTTGACGGTTATTATGTCAGTCTTGCGCTCAAAGCCATGCGACTCGGCATTGCCATGGCATATCAGAGTCAGATCGTTAATGAATTCTGCCAGGATATTCTGTACGGAATACCGCGACCGCATGAGATGCGTGTTGACCTCGGTGTTCTTGACCCGGACTATGTCAATGTACTGCCCAATGGTCACGAACCGTTTCTCGGTTTTGCAATGGTTCAGCTGGCGAGGAAATCAGAGTGGCAGAAAAAAGCACAGGCAGTAGGCGCCAAAGGACTGCGCATTATTGCCAATATCGAAACCGGCCAGGAAATGATCCAGCGGTGGAATATGGACGATGTGTTTTACGGATTCACCGGAAACTGGATCATGCAGGAAGCCGTGCTGGCGAGCGGTTGTGTCGATCTCTTTGCCGCGGATATGAACTGTTCCATGCCGGTAGATCCAATGTATGCGGAAAAATACAAATTCAAACTTTTGTCGGTTAGTGAACTCGTCGCCTTTGAAGGCGTGACCGACCGGCTCAACTATGAACCGGAAAGAGCCGCGCAGCAGGCAGCGAAACTTCTTGAAATGGCGATCGATAATTTCAAGACCCGCAGAACATCGGTAGAACCTGTCACCGGTCTGCCTGTGCAAAAGGCAGTGGTCGGGTTCTCGACCGAGAGTATCGTTGAAGCACTCGGCGGAACACTGGAACCGCTTCTCGCGGCCATCAAAGACGGAACCCTGCGGGGCGTGGTCGGTCTGGTGTCATGCACGTCGCTCAGGGACAGTGGTCAGGATGTGCACAGTGTTGCCGTAGCAAAGGAATTGATCAAACGCGATATACTCATCCTGTCGCTCGGCTGCGGGAACGGCGCGATGCAGGTAGCGGGTCTGTGCAGTCCTGATGCCCAGGAACTCGCGGGTCCGGGGTTGAAAAAGATATGTGCTGCGCTCAGCGTGCCGCCGGTGTTGAGTTTCGGAACATGCACGGACACCGGCAGACTTGCTGATCTCGTAGGTGCGGTTGCCCATGCACTCGGTGATGTACCTGTTACTGACCTTCCGGTCGCGGTCGCAGCGCCTGAATACATGGAACAGAAGGCGACGATCGATGCTATATTTGCGCTGGCTTTTGGTCTCTACACGTACGTGAATCCCGTACCGCCTGTAACCGGTGCGCCGAATCTGGTGAAGCTTTTACTCGAGGGATGTAAGGATGTCACCGGTGGATTGCTGAGCGTGGAAACTGATGCAGTAAAAGCGGTTGACGGGATTGCTGCACACATCGAAGCCAACCGCAAGAAGCTTGGGATATGAGAAACGAATGGAGTGATAATGAAAAAAGTTAAGCGAAAGATCATCAAGATCGATGAGGAATTGTGCGATGGATGTGGCAATTGCATACCAGCCTGTCCAGAACAGGCACTGCAGATCGTTGAAACCGAGAACGGTAAGAAAGCCCGACTGGTCAAGGAATTGTATTGCGATGGGCTTGGAGCCTGCCTTGGAAACTGCCCGACCGGTGCATTGTCGATAATCGAGGATGAAGTTGAACCATACGATGATGAAGCGACCATACAAAGGATAAAGGAATCGGCGCCGGAAATGCTCGAGACCCATATAAAGCATATGCAGGAGCACGGTCATGCATCTCACGCACAGCACAAGCATACGGCTACTCATGCCTGTCCATCGGCAAAGGTGATGCAGTGGGAAAAGGCTGAGCAAAAGGGTGAAAAAGTCGGACGCATCGATTCCCAATTACGGCAGTGGCCCGTTCAGATCCATCTGGTACCGGCAGCCGCGCCGTATTTCAAGAATGCCGATATCGTTTTTGTTGCCGACTGTGTTCCATTTTCTTACGCGAATCTGCATCAGGATTTCATCAAGGGTAAAGCAGTCGCGGTCGGCTGTCCGAAATTCGATGATGCCGATGCATACATAGAGAAGATAACCAACATCATAAGACAGTCACAGCCGAAAAGTCTCACTGTTGTGACCATGGAAGTTCCATGCTGCTCTGGACTCGTAAGCATTGTAAAACAGGCAATACAGCAGTCAGGTTCAGATCTGCCACTCAAGACCGTGATCGTTACGATAAAAGGAGAGATCAAGAACGAATAGATTAGGTATCTTGACATGGAACCACAATCGGGTATAATGACCGGCAATGAAGATAACTAGAGAGCATAAACTTGTGCATAATGATTTCTACTTCTATTTTTTCAGCGCGGAGATGAAGCCCGATTAGGCTTTTTTTGAATTTTGTAAGGCGCCGCGGGCTTCAACCCGCGGCGTTTTTATTTACATAAATGTAAATTGATTACGAAGATAAGCGGAAAGATTACTGAGATGTTATTTTTGTAACGGAAAAATGATGGCAGAGATGAAAGGAAAGATTACAGCGATTATATATCTCTGCTATCTTTCTGTTGTATCGCTGTCATCAATGCACGGAGTGCAAAGGAGGTGATTAAGGTGAACAACACACAAAAACAGGAAAAGGTACGATCAAAACCTGATGTAGTACAGATAAGTACGGCGTTGCCGTACACTGAGACTGAAATCAGGGTCGCACGTCTGTGTGTGGAAGGCTTGTCCGACATTGAGATCGCTGACGTACTCTGTATGTCAGTGAAAGCAGTACAGGCACTGAAAGACATAATAACAGCAAAGGCACGGGCAGTGAACCGGGGGTGTTGATGCCTAAAATATATCAGGTCAGGAGACTGTTGAAATTCATCTTTACATCCGCCTCTGGCGGCATATATAATATCGTGGTATTTCACAGATTTTTCACGAATGCTGCATATAATGGCTGCGATCGAGGAGGTTCAATGATAGTGTCACAATTTATGAAGGTTTTCCTCATGATGTTTTTCTGTATGGCAGGAGTAACTATGGCGTGCTGTGAGACGCCGCCGGAAGATATTGAAGTATTATTTAACGGATTCGTGCAGGAATTCATTCTCCTAAGCCCGGAAACCGGTACTCAGCTCGGTTTGCCTCCGTCGTACGGCATAAAAGTCAGCCATGATCATCTGGATAAGGTGGATGAAGAGGCAAATGAGAAATTAGGGGATTTCTATACGAAATACCGAAAATGGCTTGACGCATACGACCGGACATCATTAACAGAGTCGCAGCGTGTGGCATGTGAAGTATTAAGATGGTATTTGGATGATGCGATCACGGCTCACGAGTACCGGCACCTTCGTTATGTCATTAATCCTGTTCTTGGTTTCCACAATAATCTTACTTCACTTATGACCCAACATCACCGGATCGAGGATACAAAGGATGCAAAGGATTATTTAACGCGTCTGCGGCAATATGATACCATGATGGCGCAACTCGTCGAACAGATCGAGATCAGGGAGAGGAAAGGCATAATTGCTCCGATTTTTATCATAGATTCATTCCGTGAAGCGGTTGATGAATTTGTCAGCATGCCGTGCGAAGAGAATATACTATACACATCGTTTGCTACACGGCTCGTCAACCTCACTTCGGCCGATGGTACGACAAAAGAGAAACTTCAAGAACAGGCACTGGAAGCAGTACGGGATGTGGTGTATCCGGCATACCGAAGATTGAGCGTGCAGTTGATCATCATGCATGACAAGGCGGACGAACGTGCCGGTTTGTGGAAACTGCCGCGCGGTGATGAATATTATAAGTACTGCCTCAACCATCATACGACCACGAACATGACGCCGGATCAGATACACTCACTGGGTCTTGCCGAGGTCGAGCGCATACAAGCCGAGATGACCGAGTTGTTCAAACACTTCGATATTCCCGATACCGGTACCTTTACCGACCGGCTCAAGGCTTATAACGTGATCGCCGGTAACAGGAATGACGAACGGTTTTTCTTCCCCGCGACCGAACAAGGTATTGAGCAGACCTTGAACGCGTACCAGGCGATAATTGATTCCATGCAAGAGCGATTACCAGAGATGTTTTTCACTGTGCCGCAGACACCGGTCACAGTAGAACGGGTACAAAAATTCCGGGAAAAGACTGTTGGGACATATTATCAACCACCAAAACTCGATGGTTCAGGTGGCGGAATATTCTATATGAATCCGTCGTACCAGCATGCAAAAGGGGGCATGAGGACGCTCGCATATCATGAGGCAATACCCGGGCATCATCTGCAGATGGCGCTGGAACAGGAATTAGGACATGCGCGTTTGTTCAAGGCCCTATTTTTCTTTACTGGATATGTGGAAGGGTGGGCTCTGTATGCCGAGAAACTCGCCAAGGAATACGGTTTTTACAATGACGTGTACAGCCGTATTGGCAATCTCAGGTCTGAACTCTTCCGTGCTGCCCGCCTCGTAGTTGATACGGGGATTCACGCAAAGCGCTGGACACGCGATCAGGCATACCAGTATGTGCTGGAGAATGTCGGTTGGGCTTCATACGGAGAGATTGATCGGTATATTGTCTGGCCCGGACAGGCATGTGCCTATAAGATCGGCGAGCTCAAGATCCTGGAATTACGGGAAAAGGCAAAGAAATCCCTCGGCGACGAGTTTGATATCAAGGAGTTCCATGACGTGGTCCTGAAATACGGTTCAGTCCCGCTCGAGCTCCTTGAACAATTCGTGGACGAGTACATTCAGACTAAATCTGAGTCATAGAATCTATATCTAACAGTACTGCATTGACATAAAGGGTAGGATACGTAGTATCTTTGCGAGGAGGTGCTCGTGTCACATTTCAAAAAATTCGAGAAACCGATCAAAGAGATAATCGAATCCCGTGTATCATGCCGTACGTATCAGGATCAGTGGTTAAAGGAACATGATAAAATAAGACTGCTGGCATTCTGTGACAGTATACAGGAAGGTTTCAAGGGTAAGAAAATTTCGTTTCGTCTGGTCGAATTCGACAAAGAAACTCTGAAAGGTATGAAGTTGACGTACTATGGTCTTTTTAAAAACGCGCTGAGTTTTATTATCGGCATTATTGCACAATCTGATTCAGCGTACGTGAGTTTTGGCTACGCTTTTGAACATGTGGTGCTCAAGGCGACCGAACTCGGTCTTGGAACGTGCTGGTTCGGTGATTTCAATCCGTATCTCGTGGAGGATATCGCAGTAACCGAAGACCAGATGATCCCTGCACTATGTGTGGTCGGTTATCCGGCAGAAAGATCAACAATAAAGGAAAGAATCGCCAGGTTCGCGATCCGGGCATCCAAGAGAAAGGAATGGAGGAATCTTTTTTTCCATGAAAATTTCGCAGAACATTTGACCAAGGATTCAGCCGGAAAATACACAGTGCCGCTTGAGTATCTACGGATGGCACCGTCATCACGGAATACTCAGCCGTGGCGTATTGTGAAACAGGCAAATCCTACCAGGTTCCATTTTTTTAAACAGACCATTAAAGCATACTGTGAGAAGAAACGTATGCATGAGATAGACCTCGGCATTGCCATGTGCCATTTTGAACTTGGCTGTGCAGAAAAGAATATCAACGGCATCTGGAAAGCATATACGCATAACCTTGACGATGTACCTGCGAAGACCACATACATCATGAGTTGGGAAGAGACGAAATAACGCACAGTTGATTTTATACCACATAAATGTATAATTGTGCGCATCATGAAGACACTTTTAAAATTCATTTTAGTATGTACATTACTTGTGGGATGTGCACAGAAATCCCGTTCAAGACTATCCCATGATCCGGCGAGAGAAGTTAATCTCGCCGGTAAGAAATTAGCAGAGATACCGCCATACATATTTTCTGTTAATCAACTCGAAGTACTCTATATTAATGGCAATCATCTTACATACCTCCCCGCGAAAATTGGTGATCTTGATGGGTTGATCGTCCTCAACGCTGCATACAATAAAATAAATCAGATACCGAAAGAACTCGGAACGTTGAAGTATCTGGAGACTCTATTTCTCAGCAACAATCAAATAACTATGTTACCCGGGAATGTAAAAGACCTCACCGAGTTGAGAACATTAAAAATCAATGATAATCAAATAGCGTACCTTCCAGAAGGGGTCGGTAATCTCAAGAATCTACGTCATCTCGATGTGAAAAACAATCAGTTACAAGTTTTTCCGGAAGGTATTATACAGCTCGGTGCCCTAAAATTCCTTGACTGTGGCTATAATAGAATATCATCAGTGCCATCCAATATAAAGAAACTGAAGAAACTCGAGACACTGAATCTGGGCGGCAATAGTATATCCGCGATTCCATCCGGGATTGGTTCCTTGAAATCATTGAAGCATCTTGAAATTCAAGGTAATCCCCTTGTGCAGTTTCCGCGCGAGATAAAAAATTTAAAAAGACTGCAATACCTGGACATCAGCGGTCTCCGGCTTATAAGACTTCCTGCTGAGGTCTGCGCATTGAAAGAGCTACGGGTTCTAGTTATTAGCAACAATCAATTAACCTCATTGCCGAAGGAATTAGCTAATTTGAAAAAATTGCATACCCTGTTTATTGCCAGTAATGATTTTACCGTGTTCCCGGATGTAATATGCGAACTCAGGGGATTGAAAAATCTTGTGTTAATCGGTAACGACATCAAAGCCATACCGCGGGAGATCGGACAACTCACCGAACTCACGGACCTAAAATTCGAGCAGAACAGAATTGGTTCTTTGCCCGATGAAATGCGGCTTCTTACCAAACTCAAGGGATTGAATCTTGACCACAATCAGTTCACGCTTCAGGAAGTTAAACGTATAAGAAAATTGCTACCACCGCAGGTCGAACTCAGATACAAAGGGCAGGCAGTTAAATAATCCCAGGATATCAGGGAGTTAGGATATCGGGAACGATGTTCGTGTGGGTGTTACTATTTTGCCCTCACACCTTGTTCTGGAAATAAAGATAGTTAATAAGTAACTGGGTTATTAACTATTCGGACGATTAACGTTACCGAACAACAACACGGGCTTCGTTACCCTTAACCGCTCAACCATTTTTTAATTCCTACTTCCTAGTTCTTAGTATTTTTTCGCGCTACGACTTACTCTCTACGCATTACGGTTTTATCTGTGTGGCATTCGATGAGGTAAGGGTGGTGGATGACGTTTTTCCACCAAATTCATCAGCTCAGCGCGCTGCTCAGGTGTGAGTATAGTATGCATCTTTGCCATGTTGTGAAAAACCATAGTTTCGAGCTGTGTTTGCAAAGAAACGATCTCCTGGAATATGAAGTCAGCCTGGGCACTGTCTGCGTCCGGGTCTTTGAGCAATTCTATCAGTTCGCGTCTCTTTTTCTTCAACTCCTCGGCTATTGGTTGTGACATTTCACGGATTACTTCCTGTTGTTTGTTGAATGCTTCTATTTGCGCATCGGTAAGGTTCAGCCTGTGTTTGAGATGACTTTTATGCCAGTCATGTCCTTCGACTGCCCATGGAGTGATCGGTCCTTTGAAAGGCGGTTCTCTATGACTCGTGAGGAAGAACACACCGATCGCCGTTATCATCATGAGATTTGCGGCAAGACTGATAACTAATATAATCGTAATTACCTTCTGGTTCATTCTGTACCTCCTGTGTACAAATCCTCGTAAATTGCACTGAACGATACATCTGACATTTCCTCAAAACCGCCTAATCCCGTAATGTAATCGATCTCTGCCGCCTGTACCCGGGTCGTTTGCGCTGTTGCCTGATAAATAGATCTGCCCAGTTGTCCTCCGGCAACGATCGAGAATAAGAACAATGCTGCTGCCGCAACCGGGATAGTGGCTCTCCGTATCCATTCGAGGAAAGGAAAAGGTTTTTCTTCATCTGCCTTCTCCTCCCGCAGTCGGGTCTTGAGATGTGCACGGAAATATGGTGTGACTTCGACATCCACCACTTCGTCAAGTGTCCGTGTAACTGCTGCAAGCTCTTCCAGTTCCTGGCGGCAGGAAGCGCAGGACTTCACATGTTCGGAAATGATCGCCTGTTCATTTTCAGAAATTTCTCCGTCAATATAAGCAGTGAGTTTCTTTTTAACCTGTGAACACTTCATAGGGTCTCCTGTAAAATAAGACTCGATAAACAATCGATAACTTGCGTTCTTTCATGTCATAATCTCCCTTGTTTTCTCAATATATCGAACCTTTTACGCAAGGCTGTCCGTGCCCGGAAAATGAGTGATTCCACAGAACTCACCGATACCTTCATAGCAGAGGCAATTTCCTTATATGATAATCCGTCATACTGACATAGAACAAGCGCCATTCGCTGCCGCTCAGGCAGTTCATCCAATGCCTGTTGTATGACCCGTACACGTTCACGCTGCAGGATATCGGTCTGAGTCTTCAGAGAATCCGGGATCATTCCCTTTTCGACCATGTTGTCTAGAGAAATTGGAGGCTGTTTGTGTTTGCTGCGGTAGGTCAAGCACCTGTTTGCCGTGATACGGTATAGCCACGTTGAAAATTTTGACCTACCTTTGAATTTCCCGGCATGACGCCAGACCCGCAAAAAAACTTCCTGGGCAATATCCTCGACGTCATCATAATTACCAATATAGCGATATATCGTATTAAAGACAGCACGTTCGTACTTCGCCATGATTTGTTCGAACGCCTGCTCATCACCCCGGGCAGTACGTTCGATGAGTTCTACATCCGGGTCAAGGATATGCTGTTTTTTCTTCACGGCATCTTTATTATACACGGGGGCAGTATCAAGTCGAGCCTGTTGTGCTGTATTCATAGATTAGTGCATCTTGTTTGTCTGCAGTAATGAACTATTCATATACTCCTTGATAATTTAGACTACAAGGGAGTGAAAAAACTTGCGGACCCTATGAAATTGCTAAGTGCTAACTCATAATCTCAAATTGAAAAGGATTCTTTAGTCATTCGCCGTATGGTTGTATTATTGAATCCCGAACTTCGGGGAAGTGAGGGACGCTTTACGTCATACGCATTACGGTTTTTTGTATCGCCTTACGACCTACTACCTACGCCTTACGGTTTGTCAGCTATCGGCAGATACAACTCCATCATGAATTTCGACGGGTCGGTCATATTTTCTATACTATCCAGGGTTTTTTCAAGACCCGGTGTGTAGGCATGCTTATGTCCGTTTTCCTCAGCCCATTTGTACAAATTTATCCATGTCTGGTGGATGTTGTCGAGTGTACACTTCGTCACGGCGTATGTACCGCCGTAAAATAATTCCACGCGCATGTCATCCGTTGGTTCGGTCTCAGGTCCGACCTTGATCCATAATACGTAGCCGTATTTTGTGCCTTTATCTGACGGCGGTGGATTGTTATAGCCATAGATGGGATAGGCTTTGGGGTCATCAAGCAGACCCTTTGGTTTTGCCCATGCCATGAGTTTATCCCAGGCTTTCTGCTCCGG